>CAWEQL010000010.1:500000-556170 GCA_963811245.1 uncultured Acidimicrobiaceae bacterium | reverse complement strand
TTCGACAGGCGCCATCCATCTGGTGCCGGCCTGTGACACCCGATTTCAGGGCGTTCGTTCGCGCCTCGTTAGCAGGACGGGCTCGTCATATCCCCGGGGACGCTGTTATCCCAAGCACGACGCCGTCGCTATCGGCACTTCGGCGTGCGGCATTCGTGCCGGCGTCGCAGATCTCGATCGGGCAGCATGCATGGGTGCGCAATCAGCTTCCTGCGGCCCTCTTCGGTGCCGTGGCCTCGCTCGGGACCTGGCTCCTGTTGGTCCTTGGGATCTCTCCGAAATCGATGCAGATGGACATCAACTGGATCGTGGCGGCGACGACTATGCCGGGTTGATTGCGCTCGTCGCTGGAGTAGTCATCGTCGTCGCCGTTGGCCTTGTCCTGGCACTCGTACGCGGCGATCAGCCGTGAGCTTCGCAGTCGGTGGCATGGTGACCTGGGCGGCCCTGTACGCATGCCCGGCGGAGCTTCGGAGACGTCCGGAGCCAACATGTTCATGATCCCGCTCCTCTTCGCTGTTATCCCAGTGACTGTCGCAGCACCTTTCGTACTGAGGAGCGTGACGTACCGCCTGGAAGAGGCGGCCGAACAGCGAGACGTGCCTCGCGAACTGCCGACTGACGCTGCGCGCCCGCATCGAGCCCCGAGTAGGTCGCCGACCGTCTCTTCCTCACTGGGAATCAGAGCGCTTCGCCGATGACCGGCCCGTCGACCATACCACGAGCGGCACTTCTACTGCGCGTCCGAACCGGCGAGGAGTCGCATCCCTGGCCACCACTTCGCAAGATCGCACCGGCATCGCTGGAACATCAAGGATGAAGCGTGCTGGGGATCTGGGCGAAAGACGACGCGCTTGACCCAACCATCGAACCCTTTGGCGGGTGTCCGTGGTGTGATTGGTCCCATCGGAGATGGTTTCCAGACCGTTGAAGAGCTGTTCGCGTCCGAGCACGACCGGTTGGTCGCTGGCCTTGCAGTCGCGTTTGACCTCACCTCAGCTGAGGACGCCGTCCAGGAAGCGTTCATTGCCGCAGACCGACGCTGGTCACGCGTTGCTCCATGGATGATCCCGCTGGTTGGATCCGCCGTGTCGCAGTGAACAGGCTCTTGAACGGGCGCAGAGATCGGCGCCGGCGGGTTGAGATTCTGTCGACGGTTCGCTCCGGGACGCCCGAGGATCTCACGGACGATCTCCTGGATCTCAAGGCCAGCCTCGGGAGGATGCCGACGCGCATGCGAACCGTGATGTGCCTGCACTACATCTCCGGTCTTCGAGTCGATGAGGTCGCTGAAACGCTCGGGATTTCCACCGGCACGGTGAAGTCCACGCTGCACGACGGCCGTGGCCGGCTTGCGGACGACCGAAAGGAAGCCAGGCATGACTGAGATCGCGGAACGCCTGAGCGAACTGGCACCCGACATCGACTACGAGGGTGCCCGGGAGTACTTCGATCGTTCGCGCTCCAAGCGCCGCCGACGGCACCGCGTCGGCTCAACAGCGGCCATCGTTCTCATCGCTGCCATCGCTGTCCTTGCGGTGGCGTCCGTCCTCAAGACAAGAGACGAAGCGTCCGTGACCTCGACCGGTGCCGACACCGTCACGGTCCAATTCCCCGATCTCCGCGGACGGGTCGTCGAGGTGCGGTTGCCGACGTCCCTCGCTGAAGGCTTCGAGATCGAAGCGCAGAGTGCGGCGCTTCATCTCGGCGCCACTGGATGGCGTCTCGACGTCGATCGAGCCCACACTGCCGGCCCAGATCACCCACGCTGCAATCAGCCACCCGGGTTCATCTCGGCCGTGGTCGACGCATGGACGGTCACCTTCAGCGGTGATGGGATGACGAGTTCGAGCTGTCGAACGCTCGAGCATGAGCTGGGGACGTTCGCGATGCAGAACGGCGCGCTCGTCTACGACGGTTCCGGAGATCTTGGCCCAGTCGACGGGCCCGACGTGCTTGCCGCGACCGACGCAGCACGCATCTCGCTCTTCCACCGGTCTCCGTCCTGCGCACAAACGGACTCCACAGCCACACGTTCCGGGCTGGTCGCCGAGCGGGTCAACGACCCGGTGCGCGGGTCAACGCTGACAGTTCTCTGCGACCACGATGCGTCCCTCGAGCTCTGGATCGACGCTCCTGAGTGGCCGAGCGATGAACAGATCAACACGATCCGGATCGAAGCTTCCGCAGGGAGCTGATGCAGGTCATGGGCGGCACACTGACCGCCAACAGCGGTTCCGGTGCTGAGCGCGTGTCCGCCCGATACAGGTCGGAGGCACGGAGATCGCCGGCTTGCGCGCGCCGTTGTCACGCCTACGTTGGATCGCGAGCACCTCGATGCCAATCGGACCAACGAGCGAGGCCACCGACGAGCGGGACCTCGCGCGAGGGGCGGCTGGTGCGGTTCCGGCGAGACCCTCGGGTCCTGTTCAGCCCTGAACCCTGATCGGAAGGCCCGTCGAGCCGTCCAACATGCGACGATCGCCCAAGGGCGCGTGAAGCTGAACCGTCACGGCGTCAACGCAGTCAGAGCCGTTGGACCCCGATCTGGCCGCATATGCCGTGACCGTCACCGCGTCGGCCTCCTCCCGCACCTCAGCAGTCGGGCTCTTGCTGCAGGACGCGACGAGCAACACCACACGGCTCGGCGACTCCACAGTCCCTCGTACTACCCGGGTCGGTAACGGGTCATCGCGTCGAAGGACGTCACGAACCGCGATAACCACGACCACGGCGAAGACCGCCAGGAACACCGCGGCAATGGCTTTCGCCCATGGCGGTAACGGCTCCACTCGCATTCACATCAGCGTCGCGCATGACCCCCACATCGTCCACGCGCGACGCGACGAATGCCGGATAGCGGCGGCCGACGCACGTCAGATATCGCTCCGGTCGGGGACGACGTTTCCGGACAGCTCGGGTGCCTCGCCACCACCGGCACCTTGGTGACAGGGTTCCCCGGCGAGACATGGGTGCGCGGTAGGCGGCAGGCACCACAAGCGATGTCAGGTCACACGTCGCAAGTGAAGCACAACTGTGGCATAGTTGTGGCATGGCTCGTGAACACGTCAGCACCACTGTCGACGGCGACCTCCTTGCTCCGACCCCGACGAGAGAAGAGAAGGACTCCAGCGGACTCCGACGCCTGTTCGACGCTGCGCTCGCCGCGTGGCTCGTTCGAGCCAGTCACAAAGCACGGAAATCGATCCCCCGCATACCGGCGCCTACCCGACACCCACCCCCTGGACGAGTCCGACGCATGGGGAGATCTGGCCTCGTTCCGTGAAGGCGGCTTCGGCGTCGTGACTGCGACGCCCGAACGCGGCGAACTGTGGTGGTGTGAGCTCCCCTGACATCGGCAGGCGACCGGTTGTCGTCCTGTCCCGCGACGCAGCCATTCCGCGGCTTCGACGGTCGCTCGTCGAGTCCGTGCACGACGACCATTCGAGGATTGCCGAGCGAGGTCGTGCTCAAGTGAGGCCATGATCCGATCGGTCGTCGCAGCGCGGTGAACCTCGACTCGGTCGAGAGCGTCTCGGTCTCGGTTCTCGTCGAGCGGCTCGGGCGCTTGAGCGACCTTCGCATGGAACAGGTGTGCGCTGCTCTCGCGGTTGGCCCGTCGACTGCCAGCGCTGACTCCCAGATCGGCATGGCGCTGCTACGCGGGAGATCGCTCCCGTAGGCACGACGTTTCCGGACACGTCGGCCGCCTCGCTCCGACCGGCACATTCGAGACGTCCCCGAGATCTCGGAACCCGACACGGTGGACCTCGACCGGTGTCAGGTTGATACCATGTGCTCATGGCGATGACGCTGCGACTGACCGACGACGAACAAGCCTCGCTCCGCGAACGTCGCCGACGCCGAAGGAATCTCGATGCAAGAAGCCGCCCGCCGCGCTGTCCGCGAGTTCGTCATCCGGGGACCACCGCGACCGCGTCCCTCGCCGCCGCCCAGCGAGTCATGACTGCTCACGCGGACGCGCTCGAACGTCTCGGCCGGTGACCGACCCTGTCGAATACCTCGATCTCGACGACGTTCTCGCCCTTGCCGCCCGCCTCCTCGGCGACCCGGTCCCGATCCGCGACGCCGGGCTCCTCGGGTCGGCGACGCACGGCCGCAGACGACCGTCGGCGGCCACGACGCCTACCCGGACATCTGGACGAAAGCTGCTGCCCTGCTGCAATCGGTCGTCAACAACCACGCGTTGATCGACGGCAACAAGCGCCTCGGCTGGCTCGCCACTGCCGTGTTCCTCGACCTCAACGGCATCAACATCACCAACGCTGACAACGACGACGTCTACGACCTCGTCATCGACGTCGCCGCTCAGCCGATCGAAGTAGCCGCCCTCAAATCCGTTTCCGCGAGATCATCGGCCACTCCTGACCAGGCAGCGGTCCGCCAGCGCACCATCCCCAAACGCGCCTGGCCAAGTCCATCCACCTGACCCCGATCGCCGGGTCTGCGCGAGGGATGGGGCGCGCGGACCGTCCCCGAACTCCGCCGGCGAGCGTCTCCTATCTGCAGCCGGGTCGGACGACGAGGTCACCTGCCGAGGCCAAGGCTGCGGCCGAGCGTGTGCTCGCTCGGCGGGTTGAGTTCTCGGCTGGCGAAGCGGGCGTCGTGGACGATGCGTTGGTAGTCGGCGGCGAGGTCAGGATCGTCGGGGTGTGCTCCCAGGAGCGTGTCGGTGGTCGTGACGCCAGCCTCGATGCGGTAGGTCTCGATCTTGGCGACCTCTCGCCACCACCATGCTGCGGCTTCTTTCCTGTCGGGGATCGGGCCGAGGACTCGGGTGAGGTACCCCGGCGGGTGCCGGCCGATCTGCGCGAGGTGGACGCTGAGCTTGGCGTCGATCAGCTGATCCAGCGCCTCGCGGCGCTCGATGTCGGAGCGGTGCTGCTCCTCGAAGGAGGCGAAGGCCGCGCGTTGGCCGTCGATCTGCGCGATGGCTTCGTCGATTCGCTGCAGCGCCGTGTGAGCACGTTCAACACGGTTCTCTGCCACGACGCGGGCGGGGTCGGCTCGCCCGACGCGTTCGCGCAGCCGGAGCGGGCCGACCGCATCGAGCTGTCGTTCGGCGTCCCGGATCTCGCCGAGGGCCCTGTCCCGTCGCTCGGTGAGGGCCTCGTCCTCGATTGCCGGGTCCGCCGGAGGCGCGGCGAGGATCCGGTCGAGCCGGCGGCGCTCGGCCAGCAGATCTCCCAGATCGTCCGTGCTACGTGTTGCTCGACGGGCCGAGGGGCGCACGGTTCGTTTGTCGGCCTGACCGGTCGCCGGGTCGTCGGCATCGGAGTCGACGTCGGGTCGGTGGAGGCGAGCGCCACCCCGGCCGGCAGCGCGACCCGAAGGCTCGCGGCGCCGAATCGACCGTGCCGCCGAGCCTGCGGCCGCCGATCGACCAGCCCCACGGCCTCGAGCCGTCGGATCGCCGCGGCCGCCGTGTCCTTGCTCACCGACACGGCGATCCCGACCGACCGGGCCGTCGCCGAGGACTCGAGGTCGTCATCCACGGTCAGGGCCAGGTGCTCGAACACGAGCCACGCCGTGGGCCCGACCGCTCGCTTCACCAGGTGCGCGTCGCTCGTCACGATGAGGCCCGCGGTCACGACGCGGACCTCACCGCCTCCTCCAGCCACCGGTGGAACGCTCGGCACGGGATGAGTACCCGTCGGCCGAGCCGGATCGACGGCAGCTCCCCGCGGTTCACCATCTCGTAGGCGAGGCCTCGGGAGATCCCGAGCATCTTCGCCACCTCGTCGACGGTGTAGGTCAGTCGGTCATCGGGCATCAGTCAGTCCTCCCAGACGTGTCCTGTTGCCCCACTAGGCTTTTTCAGACCCCAAAATCGATCACGCGATCTGCGATCGTCACCGAACTGCAACGTCCCCGTGCCGTCCGTTGCCGCCCCGTGTCGTCCTGTCCGGACGGCGATCGGGCCGAGATGACGTCGGCGGTATCCCCGAAGTCGGCCAGCGGTGAACGCCAGCGAGTCAGCTCAGGGTTGCAGCGATGGCACGGGCCCACCGGATGCCCGCAGGTCATCGACCGCCCCGGACACGACCGCGACCAAGCCTCGAAGGGCCTCGACCTGGTCTTCGTCAAGCCACGACAGCGACGGGAACTCGGCGACGGTGGCCACGAACTCACCATCAGCGGCCGACCACCGCACGCGATACGTGTAGTGCGATGCCTCGGTCACTGGTTCCTCATGGTTTCCAGCACGAGACCGGGTGCGTTCTCGAACACTCCGTCGTTGGAGACCAAGGGAAGGCCGAGACGGATGGCTGTGGCTGCGATCCAGCGATCGGCATCGTGTTCCCGCTGAGCCAGCGCGTGTCCGGCCTGCTGACATGCGACGCGCAGCTCCACGTAGGTGCGGATGAGGTCGGCGCCGGCTGTATGATCCGACTCCGTGCGACGAACGCCGCCTCCATCCGACGAGCCGCGCCTGGCCCCAGCCCCGCAGGAGTGCCCCAACGCACCTCAGCCACCGTCTGGAACGACAGCAATTCACCTCGGCCGGCGAGGAGCGGCCTCGTACCGCCGAGCCAAGCAGCGAATCCTGCACCAGGCGGGAGCTGAAGACATCCGTGTCGACCACCACCGGCCCACGGCTCGCGTCACGGTCACGATCAGCTCAGGACGGCGCAAGGAAGGCTTCAGCCTCCTCTGGCGTGAGATCGTCGATGACATCTTCGCCGTACGGCGGGTGGACCGGCCGTTGCGGAGCACTTCCTCGACGGGAAGCTCCAGGCCTTCGTCGTGCTCGGGGCGTGGAATCAGCTGTCGACATCTCGCCCTCCAGCCTACGTGCGGATTCCGATCTTGGTCCAGCGGGGTCATCCGAACACCCCGTCGATGAGGTCGCCAGCCGCCCGGTGCTGCTCGGAGACGAGGTGGGTGTAGGTGTTCAACGTGACGCCGATGTCGGCATGGCCCAGGCGCTCCTGCATGACCTTGTCGTCGCCGACGACGACCCGACCGATCGACTGGGCAGTGTGGCGCATTCCCTTCGGCGTCAGCTCGAGGACGCCGGCCTCCTTGGCGAGTCGCTTCATCGTCCGGCCGATGTTGTTCGGGTCGATCCAGCCCCCGACCTCGCTGGTGAAGACGAGGTCGACCTCGCGAGGGTCGAGCCCGAGGAACACGAACTCGGCTGCTTGCCTGACCCGGTGCCCCTGCAGCGCCGCGACGGTGCGCGGACCGACCGCCACCACTCGGTCGCTGGCCTCGGTCTTGAGCTGCTTCATGATCGGCTGGCCCCGCTCGACGGCGAGCTGCTGGACGACCGACACGATCCCCGCCTCCTCGTCGACCGTCCACGCACGGTGCGGCCGTCGATCGCTTCTTCTTCGGCGGTTGCGCTGAGTGCCACCGGGTTCTCTCTCGGTGAGCCGCTTGCGCTGCACGGCCTCCTCGAGCGCCATCGACAGCACCTTGCGGACGAGACGGGTGGACGTCGCGCCGAGCCGGGGCTTGGACCCCTCCGGCGCGCTGTTCAGCTCGACGATCCACTCGTCGACGAGTTCGGGTGTGAGATCCCGGAGCCGGACGCCACCGATGAGCGGGACGATGTGTCGATGCACGGCCCAGCGGTACTGGTCCAGGGTCGACCGCTCGACCCGGCCCTCCTTCGATCGCAGCCAGACGTCGCCCACGAACGCAGCGACGGTCTCGTCGTCGGAGCCGGCCTGCCCGACGCCCACGGTCTTGGAGAAGGCGACGGCCGCCTTCTTGGTCGGGAACGTCCCGAGCTGACGCACCTTCGGACGACCCGTGGCGGGGTCGTAGCCGGTCTGGCGGACCGCCCACTTGCCCCGCTGCTTCTGGATCGTCGGCTCTCCTTCAGCCACCCATTCCATTCATCAGGGCACTGCACGCCATACATTTTCCATCCATCGACGGGTTCTGGCTGGGAAACAGAAGAGCCGGTTTCCGAAGAAACCGGCTCTGACCTGCACTCGTTACCGTCGGGCTGGGGAGATTCGAACTCCCGACCTCTTGACCCCCAGTCAAGCGCGCTAACCAAGCTGCGCCACAGCCCGTGGGAGCGGCCAACCTAGCGCCTCGGTGGCGACATCCGGAATCGGCCAGACGCCGGGTGGGGCGGTCAGAACACCTTGGCGGCGATCCACATGAGCAGCTGGATCAGCCGCCAGCTGAGGTAGATCACCAGGAACACCAGCATCAGCTTGAAGTGCCACGGCACCGTGGTGGGTTCCGGCTCCGCGGCCGGGTCGGCCACGTGATGGCCGGCCGGGCAGTCACCCTGCTCGTCGAGGGTGTTGGGGTTGTAGAAGCGGTCGCAGTCGCCGCAGAAGGGCACGTCAGCCTCCGAGGGTGGCCGTGATGCGGGAGGAAACAGGACGGCCCACGAGCCGGGACACCTGGCCGGCGACCGCCACCATGGCGGTGAGATCGATGCCCGTGTCGATGCCGAGCCCGTCGCAGAGGTGGACGAGATCCTCGGTGGCGAGGTTGCCGCCGGCACCGACGGCGAACGGCGACCCGCCGAGTCCACCCACCGCGGTGTCGAAGGCCCGGACGCCGAGGAGGAGCGCGGCGAAGGCGTTGGTGAGCGCCGTCCCCCGGGTGTCGTGGAGGTGCAGGCGCACGCCCGGCCCGGTGGCGGTGACGACGTCGGCGATGCGTTCCGGAGTGGCGATGCCCGTGGTGTCGGCCAGGGTGACACGATCGCAGCCGGACTCGAGGACCTCGTCGAAGATGGCGGCCACGTCGAAGGGGCCCACGTGCTCGTCGTACGGGGAGCCGAAGGCACAGGAGATGACGGTGTCGACCGGCCGGTCACCCGCCACGCCCACGATGTCGGCGACGGCAGCCACGGACTCGGCCACCGACCGGTGGACGTTGGCCTGCGAGTACGACTCGGACGCCGACACGGTGACGGTGAGGGCGTCGGCACCCGCCTCGAGGGCCAGCTCGGCGCCGCGGACGTTGGGCACCAGCGCCCAGTAGGTCACGCCGTCGACGCGGTCGATGGAGGCGAACACGTCCGCAGCGCCCGCCATGGCCGGAACCGCCGACGGGGAGACGAACGCGGCCGCTTCGACGTCGACGACGCCGGCGGCGACGATGGCGTCGACCAACTGCGCCCGTTCTGCCGACGGCACGGGCTCCTCCGGCTGGAGCCCGTCACGGGGGCCGACGTCGCGGATGGAGATGGAGTCGGGGAGATCCCAGCTCACACCGGTGGGACCCCGTGGCGTCGGTCGGAGAAGTGCCGGCGCCGGGTCGAGGCGGCCGCCAGCCGGTGGACCAGCTCGGCGCGGAGCGCGCTCGGAGCGACCACGGCGTCGAGGACCATCTCCGACGCCAACCGGAGCAGGTCGACATCGGCTTCGTACACCGCGATCTGCTCGGCGACGAAGGCGTCCTGCTCGGCCGGGTCCTCGATGGACGCGATCTTGTTGGCGAAGACGGCGTTGACGGCCGCGTCGGGGCCCATCACCGCGATCTTGGCCGTGGGCAGCGCGATGGTGGCATCGGGATCGAACGCCGGCCCGCACATGGCGTACAAGCCGGCGCCATACGCCTTGCGGACCACGACGCAGATCTTCGGCACGGTGGCCTCGGCGATGGCGGTGACCATCTTGGCTCCGTGGCGGATGATGCCCTGGCGCTCGACCTGCGTCCCGATCATGAACCCGGGGACGTCGGCCAGGAACACCAGCGGGATGTTGAACGCATCGCAGAGCCACACGAAGCGAGCCGCCTTGTCGGCCGAGTCCACGAAGAGCACGCCACCGAGGTGGGCCGGGTTGTTGGCCACGACGCCGACCGGGTTCCCGTCGATGCGGCCCAGCCCGCAGATCAGCTCTTTGGCGAAGAGCGGCTTGTACTCGAAGAAGCTCTCGGCGTCGACGAGCCCGTCCACGAAGGCGTGCATGTCGAACGCCGCTGACTCGTCGGCGGGGACGACGTCGTCGGCCAACTCCACCGCCGGCGCCAGCGGGTGGTAGCGCGGCGGCGCGTCGGTCCAGCGGTCCGGGAAGTAGCTGAACCAGGCACGGGCCTGGTCGAGGGCGTCCTCGTCGTCGTGGGACAGGAAGTCGCCGCAGCCCGAGACCGTGGCGTGCATGCGGGCACCGCCCATCTCCTCGAGCGTGGTGTGCTCGCCGATCACCTTCTCCGCCATGCGGGGCGAGCCGAGGTACATCGAGGCGTTGCCCTCGACCATGAAGACCACGTCGCAGAAGCTCGGGATGTAGGCCCCGCCGGCCGCCGACGGGCCGAACAGGCAGCAGATCTGCGGGACCCGCCCCGACAGGCGGATCTGGGTGGCGAAGATGCGCCCGGCGCCCCGGCGGCCGGGGAACAGGTCGACCTGGTCCGTGATCCGCGCACCGGCCGAGTCCACCAGCCAGAAGATGGGAAGATCGTGAGCGAGGGCGTATTCGGCCGTACGGATCATCTTCTCGACCGTCCGGGCGCCCCACGACCCCGCCTTCACGGTGGGGTCGTTGGCCACCACGCACACCCGGCGTCCCTCGATGGTGCCGGTCCCGGTGACGACCCCATCGGCGGGGAGGTCGTCGCCCCGGGTGTTGGCCAGTAACCCCTCCTCCACGAAGGAGCCCGCGTCGAGGAGCAGTGCCAGGCGGTCGCGGACGAAGAGCTTGCCCTGGCGGTCGAGCTTGTCGGCGTGACGATCGAGGTTCCCGGCCAGTGCCCGCTCGGTGGCGGCCGCGACGGCGGCGATCGGATCGGGCTCTGGCACCCCCCGATCTTGCCCGGTCGCGCCGGATGCGGCACAACGGCGCAATCCCAGCGCGCCGCTCCGGCGTCTCGGCTCAGGTGCGCCGGATGGCGAGGATGGCGGTGTCGTCGGTGACGGGCTCGGTGGCGAAGTCCTTGGCCGCCTCGAGCAGCGTCTTGCACAACACGTCGGGCGGGACACCGGGGTCGCGGCGCAAGGTGTTGGCGATGCGCTCCTCACCGAAGAACTGGTCGCCGGCCCGAGCCTCGGCCAGACCGTCGGTGTAGAGCAGGACCAGGTCGCCGGGCTCGAGGTCGATCTCCTTGGAGTGGTACGTCGACGACGCGTCCAGCATCAGCAGCGGCCCGGTGGCCCGGAGCGGACGGACCTCCTTGGCATGCCAGAGCCAGCCGGCGGGGTGGCCGGCGGAACAGACCCGCAGCGTTCCGGAGTCGGTGTCGAAGACCACGACGCAGAGCGAGATGAACTCCTCGACCCGCTCCAGCGCGGACATCTGCGAGTTCAGTTCTTCGAGCGCCTGGGCGGGGTCGCGGTACTGGCGTAGGAAGACCCGCAGCAGGTATTTCGCCTGGAAGGCGGTGATCGACGGTTCGATGCCGTGGCCGGTGACGTCGCCGATGACGGCGGCGATGCGGTTCGGTGACACCCGGAAGACGTCGTAGAAGTCGCCGGCCATCATGCCGGTCCCGGGTTCGTAGACCCGACCGAGCTCGAAGCCGGGGAAGTCGGGCAGGTCCTCGGGGGCGAGGCGGGCCGCCCACTTGCGCGGGGCGAGCTCCTCCTGGGACAGGACCTCCTGGGCCTT
The DNA here is from genome assembly GCA_963811245.1 of uncultured Acidimicrobiaceae bacterium. Classification (GTDB taxonomy): domain Bacteria; phylum Actinomycetota; class Acidimicrobiia; order Acidimicrobiales; family Salinilacustritrichaceae; genus Salinilacustrithrix. The sequence continues at coordinate 544,621 of CAWEQL010000010.1, read as the reverse complement.
GCGCTCGAGCTGCGTGCGGTCCTCGGCGATGCGGGCGACCCGGCGGAAGTCCTTGGAGTAGAGGATCGACACCGCGACGGGGACGAGGACGAAGCCGAACAACACCTGGGACTCGGCCGTGCCCGCGATGGCGACCACGCCGCAGGACACGGCGAGCACGCCGTAGAGCACGGCGGCGTGCAGTTCCTTGCGGAACGCAGCCCGAGCGAGGATGGCCTGGTCAGAGGTACGGCCGTACTCGACCTCGATGCGGTTCCAGCTCTGCTGGTACCGGAGCGTGGACCGCCCCCACACCAGGGCGGCCGCCACGCATGCGAGCGCGACCAGCGCCAGGATCGATTGCTCCATGGGGGCACCAGGGTAACCCTCGACGGCGTCAGGAAGGTGAGAGGGTCGATGTCAGCCCGGTGAGGAACCGGCGCATCACGTGACATCTCGATGCACTTCCTGGCTGCGTGCACCAGGCCGCCAGGGCCGGATCGGGGCTCAGCTGCGGCGTCGAATGCGCAGTTTGACCGGTGTGGCCCCGAGGTCGAAGGCGTCCTGCAAGCAGTGCTCGAGGTACCGGACGTAGGTCTTCGGGAGCTCGCGGTTGGCGAAGAGCGTGAACGTCGGCGGATGAGCGGCGCCCTGCAGGGCGTACAGCACCCGGGCGCCGTGGGGCGCCGGTTGAGCCTGCTGGGCCGCCCGGATGACGTCGTTCACCTTGCGGGTGGGGATGCGGGTCTCGTAGGCGCGGATGGCCGAGCTCAGCGCAGGGTGCAGGCGCTGCACGCCCTTGCCGGTCAGGGCCGAGATCGGGAGCACCGGTGACTCGCCGATGAAGTGGAGACGTTGGGCGACCTGGTCGAGGGCCTCGGCCCGCTGTTCCCGGTCGGCGACGTCCCACTTGTTGAGCAGCACGATGACGGGGCAACCGCTGAGGTCGACCCGTTCGGCGAGGCGTTGGTCCTGGGCGGTGACGCCCTCGGTGGCGTCGATGACGAGGATGGCGATGTCGGAGGAGTCGACGGCCCGCAGGGCCCGGACCACGGAGTAGTACTCGGTGCCGTCGTCGACCTTGGCCCGGCGACGCATGCCGGCGGTGTCGACGAAGCGGATGGGGCCGTCGTCGGTCTCGACCACGGTGTCGATGGTGTCGCGGGTGGTGCCCGGCATGTCGTGGACGATCGAGCTCTCCTCGCCCGTGATCCGGTTGAACAACGTGGACTTGCCCACGTTCGGCCGCCCGACGATGGTGACGGCGATGGCCCGATCGTCGTCCGGGACCTCCTCGTCGACCGGCTCCTCCTCGACGGGGATCATGGTCAGCAGCTCGTCGAGCAGATCAGCGGCGCCGCTGCCGTGGAGGGCGCTGATCGCCCGTGGTTCGCCGAGGCCGAGCTCCATGAAGTCCCAGATGAGATGCTCGCGACGGGGGTCGTCGATCTTGTTGACCACCAGGACGACCGGCTTGGACTTGCGGCGCAGCACCGAGGCCGCCCGGGCATCGTCCTCGGTGATCCCGGTGGTGCCGTCGACGACGAAGACCACGATGTCGGCCTCGTCCATGGCCTTCTCGGCCTGACGAGAAACCTTCTCGTCGAGCGACGAACCGCCAGGGAGCCACCCGCCGGTGTCGACCACCTCGAAGCTGCGACCGGTCCACTCGACCGGCACGACCTTGCGGTCGCGCGTGACGCCGGGCCGTTCCTCGACGATGGCGGTGCGGACGCCGGCGAGGCGGTTCACCAGCGTGGACTTGCCGACATTGGGCCGCCCGATGATGGCGACGCGTGCCGTCATCGCCGCACCGGTGCGAGTGCGGCCCGCAACGCCAGCCCGTCCGTGGCCACGACCTCGACGGGCCGCGGCAGGTCGGCGACGGTGAGACCGTCGAGGAAGCGGTCGTCGGAGAGGCAGACGTCGGGCAACAGGTAGCGATGACCCTCGGGTTCGCTGGCCAGCGTGCGAGCCACGTCCTCCCCCACCATCAGGCCGCTGACCGCGATGTTGCCGCCGAAGAAGCGGTTCTCCACGACGCACAGCCGGACGTCGTCGCGGCCGAGGCCGTGGAGCAGCGGGCCGAGGATGCGGGCACCGTAGGGGGCGGTCAGCACGCCGACCGGGGCGTTGGGTCGCGGACGGAGACGGATGTTGCCGGCGGGGTCACCGTGGGTCCGCACCGCTCGGTACCCCTCGGCCGGAGCGCCGTCGACCCAGGAGAAGAACCCGGACTTCGGGCCGGTGGCCGACTCGACGGCGCCGGTGAACTCGGCCTCGAAGTTCCGTGCCATCCCGATGCCGTCCTCGTGCATGGCGAAGTCGCCGTAGTGCTCGCTCGGCGGGAAGGGACGGTCGGCGAGGAGGTAGTACTCGTCGGCGGCGAACACCAGGCGGCGGCCGAGGACGGTCAGGAAGACGTCCTGCCAGTCGTGGACGCAGGTCACCACGTCGAGCGCCTCGTCCCGGGTGTGGAACCGCATGCGGGGTTCGTCGGAGTGGTCGCTGAGACCGAGGGGGACGACGGCGACCGAGGCCAGGTCCGGGTACTCGTCGAGGATCCCGGCCAGGGTGTCGTCGAGGACCGCGCCGTCGTTGACGCCGGGGCACACGACGATCTGGCCGTGCACGGTGACGCCGTGGTCGAGGAGCGCCCGCAACCACCGCAGGCTGGTCGCACCGCGGCGGTTGCGCAACAGGTCGGCGCGCACGTCGGGATCGGTGGCATGGATGCTCACGTAGAGGGGGCTGAGGCCCTCGGCTGAGGACGCGCTCGAGGTCGCTCTCCGTGAACCGCGTCAGCGTCGTGAAGTTCCCGTACAGGAAGCTCAGCCGGTAGTCGTCGTCCTTGAGGTACAGGCTGCGGCGCATTCCCGGCGGCAGTTGGTAGATGAAGCAGAACTCACAGTGGTTGTCGCAGGTCTGCACCTCGTCGAAGATGGCGGCGTCGACCTCGGCGCCGAGGGGCGCGCCGGCCGGCTTCGTGACGGTGACGGCGTGCTCGAGGCCGCCCCGGCGCACGTCGAAGGACACCTCCGGCTCGTCGACCAGGAGGCGCCACTCGATGACGTCGCGCGGCATCACCCCGTCGAGCGACACGATCTCGTCTCCGGGAAGGAGACCGGCCGCCTCTGCAGGTGACCCGGGCGCGACGACGGTCACGCGGGGCAGGTTCACGGCCCCGAAGGCTACCGGCGGGCCGCCGCGAAACCCCGACGACCACGCCGCCGCCCCTCTCGGCGACCGTGTGGGCCCGGCCCCCGCATCGACGGGGTAGTCCGATCGGGCCATTTCGGCCATCCAGGACACATATTTCGGTTTGGTGACGAGGAATCCGGCCTGGGATGCGCTTCACTCTCGTCCGCTGTCGGAGCCGCCCCAGGGACGGTCGCACGACGGCATCGCCGAATCCGCCCCGTCCCTGCCTGCCCAGGAGTCGTCACCCCGTGTCGATGCACCCAGCGCGCGCCTTGATGCGCACGTGTCACCCGGCGTTCCCTCGCCGTCGTCCTCGTCCTCACCAGCGTCGTCGGTGCCGCCGGGCCGGCCGCTGCCGATGGCGCCCCGGCGCCCGAGTCCCGCTCGGCCGGGGTGACGTCCATGGTCGACGCCGTCGAGCGCCTCGTCGACGTCGCCCGGCCCGAGTGCCGCGACGCCGGTGACGGCGACGTCCCGTCCCTCGTCGCATCCATCTTCCGGTGCCGTATGCGCAAGGTCGGCTACACCGAGGCCGATTCGGCACGGATCGCCGCCGAAGCGGTGACGGTGTCGCAGTGCGAGTCGGCCTGGGACCCGGTCGCGGTCGTGTTCGACGGCCGCTACGTGACCACGCCGCACCCGGCGACGGGCTACCGGTACACGGCAGCCGGTGTCTTCCAGTTCATCCGCAAGACCGCCGACCTGTGGATCGACGGCGGGTACGCCAACGTGACCGATGCCCGCCGCAACATCGACGCCGCCGCCCGGCTCTACGCCGACAACCGCGCTCGCGGCTTCGGCGGATGGGACGACTGGGCCTGCGCCGCCGCCAACGACGGGTTCAAGGTGGGCTCCGTGCTCCCGGGTTGGCCCGGCGGGCCGGCTGCGCTGCCCGCCTGGGCCTGGACCTACTGATCCGGCCACCGGTGCCCGCACCGCGCATCGGTAGCGTGGGCGCCATGCCGGTCGATCGGGTCCTCCTCGCCGCACCACGCGGGTTCTGCGCCGGCGTGGAGATGGCGATCAAGGCGCTGGCCTGGATGGTGCGGGCCTTCGAACCACCCGTGTACTGCTACCACGAGATCGTCCACAACCAGCTCGTGGTCGAGCGGTTCCGGGCTCTGGGCGTGGTGTTCGTCGACGACATCGCCGAGGTGCCTGGAGGCCGCCCGGTCATGCTGTCCGCCCATGGCTCGGCCCCCGAGGTCGTCGAGGCCGCCCGGATCAATGGCGGGTACGTGGTCGACGCCGTGTGCCCGCTGGTGACGAAGGTGCACCACGAGGTGAAGGTACGGGCCGGCAAGGGCTACCAGATCGTCTACGTCGGCCATCGACGGCCACGAGGAAGCGGTCGGCACCATGGCCGTCGCTCCCGATGCCATCCATCGTGTCGAGACCGTCGAGGACGTCGACGCGCTTCCCACTACGACCAGCCCGTCGCCCTGCTGGCGCAGACGACACTGTCGCACCGGGATTGGGAGGGTGTGCTCGACCGCACCCGAGAGCGCTTCCCCGATCTGTGGACGCCGGGCCGCAGCGACCTGTGCTTCGCCACCACCAACCGCCAGGCGGCGCTCACGGCGCTGGCCGAGCAGTGCGATGCCATCGTGGTCATCGGTTCCGCCAACTCCTCCAACACCCGGGCCCTCGAGTCCCTCGCCCGCGCCATGGGCTGCAAGCGGGTGCACCGGGTCAACGGTGCCGAGGAGTTGCCCGATGACCTGTCCGGCGTCGTCGGGGTCACCGCCGGCGCCAGCGCCCCCGAAGAACTCGTCCGCAGCGTGATCGCGCGCCTCGACCCGGTCGACGGGGTCGAAGAGGTCCGCATCACCGACGAGGAGGAGTACTTCCCGCCACCTCGCAACCTGCGCGAGTTGCTCGGAGCCCTCGACGTGGCGGCCACGCTCTCGCTCGGCGGCACCCTCTCCGACCGGCCCGCGGTGAACGACCGCGACGTCCTCGCCAGCGACGCCCTCGACGCCCTGGCCTGACACCGGCGCGGCGAGCGACTGACCCCGCGGTCAGTCCTCTGGCATCATGGCTCCATGGCTTCGACCTTCACCGCGATGGACCACTCCACCAAAGAGCAGTGGGACACCATCGTCGCCGAGACGATGGAGCACCAGCCCCGCGTGGCGGAGACGGTGCTGCAGATGCTGCGCGAGCTCGCCGACATCACCGACGGCTTCGCCACCGACCAGCTGACCCACTGCCTCCAGACGGCCACCCGCGCCGAGCGCGACGGCGCCGACATCGAGGTCGTGGTGGCGAGCCTGTGTCACGACGTCGGCAAGCGGATCAGCGTGTTGAACCACGCGCAGATCTCGGCCGAGATGCTCAAGCCCTACGTGCGCTCCGACGTGTACGACATGATCCGGACCCATCAGGACTTCCAGGGCCGGCACTACTACGCCCACCTCGGCCTCGACCCCGACGCCCGGGACCAGTACGAGGGCGAGCCGTGGTACGACCTGACGGCGAACTTCGCCGACAACTACGACCAGAACAGCTTCGACCCCGACTACGACACGCTGCCGCTCGAGCACTTCGAGGACCGGGTGCGCACCGTCTTCGGCACCGCCGGCCCCACGCCGCTGTACTGATCGTCAGCGCCGTCCGGCGCGCGCCTGGGCGTCGTCGAACAACTCCTGTACCCGGATCCGCAGCGCCTCGGTGGTCTCGTGGATGTGGCGCCGGCTCGGCCGGCGACCGTCGTCCCCCGTGGGTGCCGGGATCGGCTCGCCGATCACCATGACGACCTTGACCGGACGGATCGCCTTGGCCCCACGGGGCATGGCCGATTCCGATCCACCGATGCCGACGGGGACGAGCGGTACCCTCGCCCGCGCCGCGACGAAGGCCGGGCCATCGAAGAGATCCTCGACCACGGGGCCGCTGCGGCGGGTGCCTTCGGGGAACATGACCAGCGGCTCACCCCCGGACAGCGCCGCCTCGCAGCGACGCAGCGCCTCGCGGTCGGCCGATCCACGGTGGACAGGGAACGCCCCGAGGGCCGAGGAGAACCGCCCGAGCGCCCGGGACCGCCAGATGGTGTGCTTGCCCATGTAGCGCATCCGGCGGGTCGTGACCGACGCGGCGATGAGGAAGTCCAGGTTCGATCGGTGGACCGGGCAGAGCACGAAGGGGCCGTCGGGAAGGTGCTCGCGCCCGATGACGTCGAGACGGAACCACACCCGGGCGAAGCCGGCCACGATCGCACGCACGATCCGGTACAGGATCAGCTCGCCCCGCGTGGGCGGCCGTCCCAGGTCCTCGGTGGCCGAAGGCGCCGGCTCTCGATCAGCCATCGAGCTCGCCCAGGATGAGCTCCACGATCGCGTCGACGCCGAGGTCGCTGGTGTCGACCTCCACGGCGTCACCGGCCCGGGTGAGCGGTGACGCCTCCCGGCCCTGGTCGAGGGCGTCGCGGCGGGCGATGTCGGCGGCGACCGTCTCGTAGTCCAGGTCCGACACCTCCTGGGAGCGCCGAGCCGCCCGGACCTCGGGGCGCGCGTCGAGGTAGACCTTGAGCTCGGCGTCGGGGAACACCACCGACCCGATGTCTCGCCCCTCGATGACCCCACCGTCGTGACGGGCCGCCCACTCGCGCTGGCGAGCCACCATCTCGGTCCGGACCTCAGGGTTGGCCGCCACGGAACTGACGGCCCGAGTGACCTCCGGGCCCCGGATCTCGATGGTGGCGTCCACGCCGTCGACGCGCACGGCCTCGAGCGACACGTCGAGGTCGACGGCTCGGGCCAGGGCGGCGACCGGGGCGGCGTCCGACGGGTCGATGTTGTGCCGCAGCGCGGCGAAGGTGACGGCCCGATACATGGCCCCCGTGTCGAGGTACCGCATCTCGAGCCGCTCGGCGAGGCGACGGGCGACGGTCGACTTCCCGGACCCGGCCGGGCCGTCGATGGCGATGACGCGCATGGGCCGACGCTAGACGGTGCGGGCGGTGGGGCCCGTCCCCGACCGGAGCCGGTCCAGCAGGTCCCAGAACCCGGGGAAGGTCTTGGCCACGCACGAGGGCCCGGCGATGCCGATTCCCGGTGCCCGCAGCCCGAGCAGCGCGAACGCCATGGCCATCCGGTGGTCGTCGTAGGTCTGCACCGTCGCGGCCGACGGGGGTCCGGGGACCACGACGAGGCCGTCGTCGGTGGCGCGGGCGTCGATACCGCAGCGCCGGAGCTCATTGACGGGCGCGGCGATCCGGTCGGTCTCCTTGTGTCGGATGAAGCCCACCCCCCGGATCGTGGTCGGGCCGTCGGCGAAGGCGGCCACCACGGCGAGCGTCGGCACGGTATCGGACATCTCGGCCATGTCGACGTCGATGCCGTGGAGGCCGCCGCCACCGGCGACGGTGATGGCGTCGTCGTCCCGACGCACCCGGGCGCCCATGCGCTCGAGGATGTCGACGAAGGCCACGTCGCCCTGGAGCGCTCCGGCATGGAGGCCCGGGACGGTGACGGCGCCACCGGTGATCACGGCGGCGGCCCAGGCGTACGACGCCGCTGATGCATCCGGCTCGACCGTGTAGTCGGCGCCGGCGTACCCGCCGGGCTCCACCTTCCAGGCGCCGGGACCATCGGCCCGGACCTCGGCACCGAAGGCCTGCATGACCGCCACCGACATCTCGACATACGGCCGCGACACCAGGTCGGTGGTGACGGCGATGCGCAGCCCGCCGGCGATCGCCGGTGCGGCCAGCAAGAGCCCGGACAGGAACTGGCTGGAGATGTCGCCGGCGAGCTCCACTTCTCCGCCGGACAGAGGCCCCTCGACCACGGCCGGGAGGTGGCCGGGCAGGCCCTCTTCGTCGATCCGGGCGCCGAGGGACCGGAGGGCGTCGAACATCGGTTCCATCGGGCGCAGCCGCAGCTGCTGGTCCCCGTCGATCCGGCGGGCCACGCCGTCGAGGGCGAGCACCGGCAGCAGGAACCGGCTGGTCGTGCCGCTCTGGCGGGCGTCGATCGACACGACCAGCGGCAGTGGCCCGTCCGCCCCCACGTCCAGGGCTCCGGCGGCTCGGGCCCGGACCGTGACGCCCATCGCCCGCAGCGCCTCGATCATCGCTGCCGTGTCGTCGGCGTCCAACCAGCCGCGTAGGACGGATGGACCCGACGCCAGCGCCGCGCACACCAGCGCCCGGTTCGTGATGCTCTTGGAACCGGGGAGCTCGACGGTGGCGTCCACCGGTCCGCACGGGTCGACGAGGAGGGGATCCGGGAGCGGACTCACACGAGCGGTTGGATCGACGGCCGGTAGCCGCGTTCGACCAGGCCCTGACGGAAGGCGTCGACGCTCGTGGATTCGACCACGAGGATCAGCACACCGGCGACGCCCTCGGCGGAGTGGGCGATCTCGAGGTCGACGATGTTGACGGCCCGCTCGGTGGCCAGCGTGGTGACGTCGGCGAGCACGCCGGGCCGGTCGGGCACGGGCACGCGCACCTCGGTGAGGTCCGACGGGCGGGTGAAGCGTCCGGGCAGGTTCACCCGGGCGGCGCGGGCCCGGCTGAGATCGCGGAGCAGGCCGTCGCGGTCGTGGTCGGCGACCTGTTCCCGGGCGTCGCCGAGCGCGTCGATCAGCCGGTCGATGCCCGCGACGATGGCGGCCCGGTTCTCCTCGCAGATGTCGGGCCAGATACCGGGATGGCCGGACGCGATGCGGGTCATGTCGCGGAACCCGCCGGCCGCGAGGCGCAGCAGGGCGGCGTGCTCGTCGGCGCGCTCGTCGGCGATGCGCATGAGGCTCGCCGCGGTCAGGTGCGGCACGTGGGAGACGACGGCGACGAACTCGTCGTGGCGTTCCGGTGGAAGGGCGATCACCTCGGCACCGAGGCCCGACACGATGGATCGCACTCGGGCGTAGGCGGTGTCGTCGGTGTCGGCGGTCGGGGTCAGGACCCACACGGCACCTTCGAACAGGTCGGCGTCGGCGCCATCGACGCCCTCTTGCTCGGAGCCGGCCATGGGGTGGCCGCCGACGAAGCGGGGGTCGTCCACGGCCGACACGATCGACCCCTTCACCGACCCGACGTCGGTGACGAGGCCGGCGGTGCCGGCCAGTGCCTTGCCGACCGCCTCGGCGACGCTGCGTACCGGGGTGGCGACGAAGGTGATCTCGACCTCCGGGTCGAGGCCCTCGGCGTCGATCACTCCTCGTTCGAGCCCCCGGCGCACCCGGTCGGGGTCATGGTCGACGCCGCTCACGTGCCAGCCCGCTCGCCGCAGGGCGAGACCGACGGAACCGCCGATCAGGCCGACGCCGACGATGTTGGCCCGGAGGTGGCCGGGACGGGAACTGGGCACAGCCGACCAGCCTACGACGCACCCTCCGTCGGGGCCGATCCCGGTTCCCGCGCCACGGCGGCCCGCTCCAGGTCGTGGATCTCGGCGCCGGTCAGGGCCCGCCACTCCCCCGGTTGGAGGTGCTGGTCGCGGAGCGGGCCGATGCGCACCCGCACGAGGCGTACGACGGGATGGCCCACGGCGTCGCACATGCGTCGGACCTGTCGGTTCCGCCCCTCGTGGATCACCAACCGGACGATGCTCGGCCCGACGAGGGAGGCCTTCGCGGGAGCAGTGAGGCCGTCGTCGAGCTCGATGCCCTCCCGGAGGCGGCGGATGGCGCCCCGCGACGGCCGGCCCTCGACGTGGGCGAGGTACTCCTTGTCGACCCCGTAGCTGGGATGGGTCAAGCGGTGCGTGGCGTCACCGTCGTTGGTCAACAGCAGGAGGCCTTCGGTGTCGGTGTCGAGGCGCCCGACCGGGAACACCCGCACGTCGTCCGGGACGAGCTCGACCACCGTGGGCCGGCCCTGGGGATCCGAGGCGGTGGTCACCACGCCGGCCGGCTTGTTGAGCAGGTACCAGACCGCATCCGGACGCAGGCCGATCAGCGCCCCGTCGACCTCGATGCGGTCGGTCTCCGGGTCGGCCCGCCGGCCCAGGATGGCCACCTCGCCGTTCACGGTGACCCGGCCTTCGGCGATCAGGTCCTCGACGACGCGCCGGCTGGCCAGACCTGTGCGGGCCAGGATCTTCTGCAGGCGCTCGGGCTCGGCCACAGGACAATCGTGGCCTGCGGACGTCTCAGCCGTCAGATCCGCCTGCGGGGCCGGCGTCGGGACGCAAGCCGCGTTCGAGCGCCTCGAACACGTCGGCGCCGGGGACGAAGTCACCCAGGGGCGGCAGCTCGTCGACGGCGTTCAGGCCGAGCTTCTCGAGGAACGTCGCCGTGGTGCCGTAGAGGACGGCCTGCCCGGGTCCGGGATCGCGCCCGACCTCGTCGACGTAGCCGCGATGGCTCAGGGTGCGCATCACGCCGTCGACGTTGACGCCGCGGATGGCGGCGATCTGCGCTCGGGAGATGGGCTGTTTGTAGGCGACGATGGCCAGGGTCTCGAGGGCGGCGTTCGAGAGTCGACCCGACTGGCCCTCGAGGACGAACCGCTCGACGTAGGCGGCCATGTCGGGATGGGTCTGGTACCGCCATCCGCCGGCCACCTTGACCAGCTGGAAGCCGCGATCGGTGGCGTCGTACTCGGCGGCCAGCTCCTGGCACAGCTGATCGGCACGCGCCGCGGGGGTCTCGAGCAGCTGCGCCATGATCTCGACCGTCAGCGGCTCCTCGGTGACGAGGAGGAGGGCTTCCGCCGCTCGGCGCAACTCGCGCCGGCCGTCGTCCTCCCCGAGCACGACGTGATCCTGCGGCTGGTGTTCCTCAGGCATCCCTAGCCATCGTAGGCGTCGACGAAGGCCAGATCGTGGTCGTCGACGTCCTCGCGACCCACCCAGACCACGGTGAGCTCGCCGAGCGATGCGGGTTGCTCGATGTCGATCCAGCCCTGCTTGAACAGCTCGAGCACGGCCAGGAAGCGCACGATGACCTCGATGCGTTCGACGAGGTCGCAGGTGAGCTGGGCGAACGTGGCGCGGCCGACCCGGGGCAGCTCGTCGAGCAGCTCGACAACGGCATCGGTGACGGTGACGCGGATCTGATGGATGTGGGCGGTCTCGACCCGGGGCACCGGCTTGGGGGCCACGGCGCGCAGGAACGCAGCGCGCAGGTCGTCGCCGGTGGTGTGCTCCAACAGATCGGGCAGGAGGCCCAGGAAGCGTTCGTCGACGCCGGTGGTGCGGGGGTAGGACCGCCCGGCCTCGTTGGCGATGGTCGCCATCGCCGCGGCGGCGTCCTTGAAGGTCTTGCACTCGACGAGACGGGACAGGAGCAGGTCCCGCTCCTCCCACAAGGCCAGTTCGTCGTCGAGGTCGACGTCGGACTCGTCGGGGAGCAGGCGCTTGGATTTCAGCTCGATCAGCGTGGCGGCGATGAGCACGAACTCGGTGGCGACGTCGAGGTCCATGCCCTCCATGTGCTGGAGGTGGAGCAGGTACGCGTCGATGATGTCGGACAGGCGGATCTCGTACAGGTCCACCTGGTCCTGGAGGATCAGGTGGAGCAGGAGATCGAACGGACCCTGGAACACCGAGGTCTCGACGGCAACCGACACGCACACGAGCGTAGAGGTGGCCGTCGCGGAGATGGTGGATGCGGGAACGGTCTCGGGCGGCGCCGGAGCCGGACCCTACGATGCCCGCCCATGACACGAGCCTTCTCGGGCATCCAACCCACGGGCGACCTCCACCTGGGGAACTACCTCGGTGCCGTGCGCCGGTGGGTGACGGACCAGCACGACGTCGACTCGGTGTTCTGCGTGGTCGACCTTCACGCGCTCACGGTGCCCCGCGACCCGGCCGAGCTGACCGAACGCACCCTCGCCCTCAGCGGCCTGCTGGTCGCCTGCGGGCTCGACCCCGACGTGTGCACGCTCTTCGTCCAGAGCCACGTGCCCGAACACGCCGGCCTGGCCTGGCTCATGGAGTGCATGGCCAGCTACGGCGAGCTGTCGAGGATGGTGCAGTTCAAGGAGAAGTCCGAGCGGGCCGGCGACGGGTTCGTGTCGGCGGGACTGTTCGCCTACCCGGCGCTGCAGGCCGCCGACATCTTGTTGTACGACACCGACGTCGTGCCCGTCGGCGACGACCAGCGCCAGCACGTGGAGCTGGCCCGCGACGTGGCCATCCGGTTCAACGGCCGGTGCGGGCACGACGTGCTGGTGGTCCCCGAGCACGTGATTCCGCCGGTCGGCGCCCGGATCATGGACCTGCAACAGCCCACCAACAAGATGTCGAAGTCGCTCGAGTCACCGCAGGGCACGATCCTCGTGCTCGACGACCCGAAGGACATCGAGCGCAAGATCAAGCGGGCCGTGACCGACACCGAGAACGAGGTCCGCTACGACGTGGTGGAGAAGCCCGGCGTGTCGAACCTGCTGTCGATCCTCGGCGCCGCCACCGGTCGCGATCCCGAGGAGCTCGCCGGCGACTACGAGCTGTACGGCCCGCTCAAGGCCGATGCGGCCGAGGCGGTGGTCGAGATGCTGCGGCCCGTGCAGGCCCGCTTCGCCGACCTGACCGCGGACCCCTCGGCCATCCGGTCGATCCTCCACGAGGGGGCCGCCAAGGCTCGCTCGGTGGCATCGGCGACGTTGGCCCGCGCCTCCGAGGCCATCGGACTCCTCCCGCCCAGCTGAAACGGCGATGGGCGACGCTCGACTGGTCCTGTTCAGTCGGTGGGGTGCGAGGCCCGGTACCGGACATAGGTGACCACGGCCATCCCGACGGCGAGGACGAACCACCCGAAGGCGAGCGCACCCTGGGTCGAAGCAGCACCGAGGAAGAACCCGACCGTCAGCAGGGCGGAGATCAGCCAGGACGGGTCAGGGCTGGTGCGTTCGGGCGGTTCGGCTGGCATGTCGTCCCTGTTCGGTCGGGCCCGGCGGCGGGCGGTGCGAGTGTAGGTGAGGCGGCCGCAGTGCTCGCCTGGCTCACGAGCCGTCAGTCGTCGTCGCCGGCGGCCAGGGCGTGGCCGACGTCGGCCGGCACCGTCCACCGATCGGGTGGCAGGTGGTGGTCGCGGGCCCAGGCCACGGCAACCGGCGCGGCGCCGGCGTCACGCAGGAGCTCGGCGCCGAGGATGTCGTGGCGCAGGTACCGACCCATCCGACCCGGCACCCGGGATCGGCCGACGATCGCGCCGGCCAGGGTGGCAGCGACACGGCGGAACGTGCCGAGGCCGGACTCGACCTTGCCGACGTCGTGCAGCAACGCCGCCACCAAGACGGCGCCATCGGCGCCCCCCAGGAGCCGGTCCGCCTCACGAGCGACGCCGGCGGCGTGTTTCTGATCGGCCCGGGACATCCGTTCCCACAGCGCTCGTTCGGCCGGGCTGAGCACGGTTTCCACCCAGGCCCGGTCGCGACCGCCGAGGGGACGCGGGGACAGCGACCCGAGGAACCGCCGGGCGAGGTGGAGCGGTCCGCTCACCGGGGGGCCGGCGGTTCAGGCGTGGTCGATGCAGACGCGGGTGGAGGGCATGACCTCGAGCCGGGCGGCCCCGATCTCGGCGCCGCACACCTCGCAGGTCCCGTAGGTGCCCTCGTCCATGCGGGCCAGCGCCTTGTCGATGTCGTCGAGGTCGCGGCGGAGCTGGTCGTAGAGGACCCGGTTCTCGCCCATCTCGGCGGCCACCTGCGCCGAGTCGGCGAAGTTGCCGTCGTACTCGAGGTCGTCGCCTTCGGAGTCGAGCTCGCGGACCTTGCCCTCGAGCACCTCCCGCTCCTGCTGCAGCTGGGCGCGCACGGCATCGTCGTCCGGGGCAGCGTCGCGGTCGGGGGAGGCCTCTGGCATAGGATCCAGCGTAGACGGGCACGACCCCGGCTCCCGGTGTGCCCGACGGTCAGCGCCCGCCGCGGGGTGCGCCGGATCGCCATGCCGCCACCAGTCGTTCGTCGGAGACGCGGGTGTACACCTGTGTCGTCCCGATCGATGCGTGCCCGAACAGCTCCTGCACGGCGCGGATGTCCGCCCCGTGGTCGAGCAGGTGGGTGGCGCAGCTGTGGCGCAGGACGTGGGGCGTGAGGACCTCGCCGAGCCCGGCCGCGTCGCCGTGGGCCCGGACGCACGAGCCAGGCGCCCTGGCGGCCGAGTCGGCCGCCGCGCTGGTTGAGGAACACGGCCTCCTCGTCGTCCCGGCGCCGCCACCGCTTCGGCACCAGCGCTCCGCGTCCGTCGAGCGCTGAGCCACGTCGGCCAGGGCGTCGTTGGCGGCCCCGAGCACCGGGACGATCCGCTCCTTGTCGCCCTTGCCGACGACCCGCATGAAGCCGTCGTGGAGGTCGACGTCGCGCAGGGACAGACCGACGAGCTCGGAGATCCGGATCCCGGTGCCGTAGAGGGTCTCGAGGATGGCCCGGTCGCGACGGGCCACGGGACCGTCGCCCTGACCGCCGCCAGCAGCCGTTCGATCTCGCCCTCGTCGAGCGCCTTCGGGAGGCCGCGGGCCACCGGCGGTGGCGTCACGTCGGCGCCGGGGTCCGTGGCGACGATCCCCTCCTCGGCCAGGAAGCGGTGCAGGTTCCGGGCCGCGACGATCCGCCGCTTCACGGTGGACCGGGCGAGGAACCGGCGGCGCAGCTCCTGGACCCACGCCACGAGGTCGTCCTCGGTGACATCGGGGACGGCTCGACCGATGGAACGAAGGTGGTCGGCCCAGGCGTGGAGGTCGCGGCGGTAGGCCTCGATCGTCGACTCGGCCCGTCCCCGCTCGAGCCGCAGCCAGGTCAGGTACTCGTCGATCTCCGGCGGCGGACCATCGCCGTCGGGCACGTCGAGTCCGAGCGTCCGAGCGGCCTGGCCTCGCGACGAGCAGCGTGCCGATGATGGTCTTGGCATCGGTGATCTCGCCGGAGGTCACCATGCCCACCAGCTCGTCGACCGAGCGCCGCTCGACCACCATCGCCTCCTCCTCCGGACCCTGGAGATCGGTCCCGACCTCGCGCAGCCCCGTGGCGAGGTAGATGTGGACGACCTCGTCGGAGTGGCCGGCGGAGTTGTGGAAGGTGCACAGCAGCTCGAGGTCGTCGGCGGCCAGGCCGACCTCCTCGGCCAACTCGCGGGCGGCCGTGGCCTCGGGCTCCTCGCCGTCGACGTCTCGGAGGCCGGCGGGGATCTCGAGCAGGTCGATGCCGATGGGCGCCCGGAACTGGCGCACCAGCGTGACCGTCCCGTCGTCGTGGAGCGGGAGGACCCCGACGGCACCCGGGTGGTGCACGACGTCGCGGGAGAACTCGTCCCCGTCCGGTCCCACGAAGCGCTCGACGGCGACCGTGACCGCGTGGCCCCGGTGGACGACCTCCTCGCCGAGCGAACGGAAGGGCGGGTCCGTCACTCCGCCGTCACGCGGGTGTCGGCGGGGTGGGCGCCGTTGCGCTCGCTCCGGTCGTCGAGATCGAACAGATGCGGCTTGCGTCCCTCGGCCCGGGTGAGGGCGGCGGCCACGAACGCCCGGAACAGCGGCGCGGCGCGGGTGGGGCGGCTCTTGAGCTCAGGATGGGCCTGCGTGCCGACCCAGAACGGGTGACCCCGCAGCTCGATGAACTCGACCAGACGCCCGTCGGGCGACTCGCCGCTGAGCACGAGCTCGCTCTCCTCGAAGCGCGACCGGTACTTGGGGTTGAACTCGTAGCGGTGGCGGTGGCGCTCGCTCACGACCGTCGACCCGTAGGCCGCGGCGACCTGCGAGCCCTCCTTCAGTTGGGCCACGTAGGCCCCGAGTCGCATGGTGCCGCCCATGTCGGTCACATCGTGCTGGCTGGGCATGATCGTGATGACGGGATCCGGCGTGGACGGTTCCATCTCGGTGGAGTTCGCCTTGGGGAGACCGAGCACGTTTCGGGCGTAGTCGACCACCATCATCTGCAGCCCGAGGCACAGGCCCAGGCACGGGATCTCGTGCTCGCGGGTGTACGCCGCGGCGGCGATCTTGCCCTCGGTGCCGCGCTCGCCGAACCCGCCCGGGATGACGATGCCGTCGAGGTCGCGCAGACGGCCGTCGGCCATGAGGCCCTCGACCTCTTCGGCCTGGATCCACTCGAAGTCGATGGCGGCACCGTGCTCGAACCCGCCGTGCTTGGTGGCCTCGACCACCGAGAGGTAGGCGTCCTGCAGGGCGATGTACTTGCCGATGATGCCGATGCGGACCGGCTTGGTGGCGGCTTCGACCTTGCTGACCAGCGCCTCCCACTCGGTGAGGTCCGGAGCGGGGACGTCGGTGAGCTGCAGGACGTCGCACACGACGGCGTCGAGGCCCTCCTCGTGGAGCACGAGCGGGATCTCGTAGATGTTGCCGGCGTCGGCGGCATTGACGACGCCATCGGAGTGGACGTCGCACAGACGGCTGATCTTGAACTTGAGGTCCTCGGGGATGGGATCGGCGGAGCGGACCACGATGGCGTCGGGCTGGATGCCTCGGCTGCGCAACTCGGTGACCGAGTGCTGCGTGGGCTTGGTCTTCTGCTCCCCCGACGGACCGATGAAGGGAACGAGGGTGACGTGCACGTAGCAGACGTTGCCCCGGCCCACGTCGAGGCGGAACTGCCGGATGGCTTCGAGGAAGGGGAGGATCTCGATGTCGCCCACCGTGCCGCCCACCTCGGTGATGACCACGTCGACATCGTCGCCGGCGACGTTGGTGATGCGCCGCTTGATCTCGTCGGTGATGTGCGGGATGACCTGGACCGTCTTGCCGAGGTAGTCACCACGGCGCTCGGCGGCCAGCACCGCCGAGTAGATCGACCCGGTGGTGGCGTTGGAGTCCTTGGTCAGGCTCTCGTCGATGAAGCGCTCGTAGTGCCCGAGATCGAGGTCGGTCTCGCCACCGTCGTCGGTGACGAACACCTCGCCGTGCTCGAACGGGTTCATCGTCCCGGGGTCGACGTTGATGTACGGATCGAGCTTCTGGAGCGTGACCCGCAGGCCCCGCGCCTTGAGCAGTCGGCCCAGCGAGGAGGCGGTGAGTCCCTTGCCCAGCGAGCTCGTCACCCCACCCGTCACGAAGATGTGTTTCGTCACGGGAGGACAACATACCCCGGGACGGTGACGGTGCGACGGACCGGAGACACCTGTCACCATCGAGACCGGTGATGCGCGTCATCTGGGGGTCGACGCGTGCTGGGCGAGCCACCGCCTCGTCGCGGCGGACGACCGCAGCCGTACGACGGGCGGCAGGTCGGGGGCCGCCTCCCACGCCGTGATGCGGGCCCGCTTGGAGGCGAAGCTGCGGAAGTGCCACCGCAGGATGGAGTCCGACGCCACGAGCCCCCGCCAGGTCTCGACGTTGCCGTTGCAGACCTCCTGCCGGGTCGAGATCCGCCGGTGCGTCCGGCGCACGAGCCGGGCCAGCGACCGCCACCGCGGGTAGTCGAGCGCCACGATCAACTCGGTGCGGGGCAGGACGAGATCGCTCCAGTGCGAGTACACCGTGTCGAGGACCCAGGCGTCGCCCTCCATCAATTGCTCGACCAGGCCGCGCTGTTCGTCCCGAGGGCGCTCCACCCACCCTGGCAGCCATCCGATCTCGTCGTCGATGGAGTGCCACGGGAGACCGGTCGCCTCCCCAATCGTCCGAGCCAGCGTCGTCTTCCCCGATCCGGTCACGCCGTACACCAGGATCCGCTGTGGCCAGCTCCCCGGCCCGCTCCTGGGATCCGGCGACCGGGGAGACTCCATTCCTCGAGCATGCCTCGTGTCCCGGTTGGTCGGCTCACCGAATCGATCGGCTTCCGGGAGTTCCTGTCGGACCCCTTTCGTACCATTGGTTCCATGAGTGCCGGTCCCGCCACCTACGCCCGCAGCGCCGACACCGCCATCACCGCCCGGGCTCAACTCGACGAGGCCGCCGCCATGGCCGCCACCTTCGCCGACACCCAACGTCAACTCGTCGCCACCCTCATCGGTCTGTGGCCCACCGCGGCCTGGTTGGCCGCCGGCGTCCGCTCCGCCAAAGCGTGGCTGCTGGCCTACACGCCCCTCAGCTACCACGAAGCACACCGCCTCGAACACGTCGCCGGCCTCTGCGCCCGTCATGGCCCCCTGGCCGACGCCGTGACATCCGGGGCCATGCCCGTGAAACGGGCCGCCACCCTGGCCCGGTTCGCCACCCCCGAACGCCAGCCATACCTCGACGCCATCCTGCCCGCCCTCCTCGAGCTGAACGCCAACACCACCGACGACGACGCGTTCACCACTGGCGTTCGGTACTGGGCCGACCAGGTCGACCAACAACTCCGCCCCCGCACACCCCATCCCCACTCGCTGGCGTTGAGCCCGTCCCTGTTCGGAGGTGGCGAGATCTACGGCCAGTTCGCACCCGCGGCCTTCGCCAACATCTGCGCCGCCATCACCGGATGGATCCAAGACCCCGACCCCGCCGACGCCCCCTACCAGCGCACCTTCCGCGAACGCCAAGCCGACGCCCTCGACGACCTCTGCGCCGCCTCCCTCACCGGCGCCGGTGACTCCGACATCGACGACGATCTCGACGACGACGATCTCGACGGGTGGCGGGCCAGCGACACCTTCGACGGCACCACCGACACCGACGACCTCGACGCCCAGCTCGCCGCCGCCGACACCGGCCACGACATCACCGACCTCGACGCCCTCCGCCGCCGCCTGCGCACCATGGAACAGCACCGCCGGCGCCGGGCCCGCCGACGGACCCGCATCCGCTCCGGTGCCACCATCAACGCCATCATCGACGTCCGCACCCTCCTCGGACTCCGCGACGACACCGACCTCGAAGACCTCGTCCTCCACGGCGACGGCTGGCACCTCACCCGCGAACTGCTCGAACGACTCGTGTGCGACTCCGGCCTGCTCGCCACCATCTTCGACGGCCCCACCAAGATCCTCGACGCCAACCCCCGCACCGAACAGTTCACCCCCACCCAACGCCGCGCTCTCGCCGCCCGCGACCGCTGCTGCACCTTCCCCGGCTGTCGACGCCCACCCCGCCACTGCGACGCCCACCACCTCCACCACCGCACCCACGGCGGACCAACCACCACCGCCAACGGCGCTCTCCTGTGCCGCTTCCACCACCGCCTCATCCACGAATACGGCTGGCAACTCCACATCCACGACAACCACTGGACCGCCACCGACCGACACGGCCACACCTGGACCGGCCGACCCGCCCCACCGGACACCGCCACCGCCACCGCCACCTGACCAGCCTCCCACGGTGGCGACGCCGAACACCGGCTGAGAATCCTTGCCAGCTCGTCCCGAGCTCGTCGCCAGCAACCGACCCGACACACGGCGTTCCCTGCCGGTGATCGGGTCAGCGGCGCGTGCCCCGCGGCGTCGGCTGGCGGATGCTCAGTCGTCCGAGCGCCGGCGACCGAGTTGGTCGAGGGCACGCAGTGGCGGCGTGCGTTCGATCACCGCGAGAAGCTGACGCGCTCGCTGAGCAGGTTGAGGACCAGCACCACCACCAAGACGATGGTGCGGGTGGACGGTTGCGTGGTGAGCACGACGGCGACGCCGAGCGTCGCACCGATCACGTTGGCGCCGGTGTCGCCCAGCATGAGCTGCTCCTGCAGGTCCGGGGCCAGCAGGGCCAGCAGCGCGCCGGCGACCACCACCGACCCGGCGAGCCGGGGATCGGCGCCGGCCACCACGGCGACGGGCAGCGCAGCCAGGAGTGCGGCCTTGATCACCCGCCCCGGGGCCCGGTCCAGCAAGTTGGCGAGGTTGGCCGACAGGGCGATGAGCGCGGCGTCGGCCAGGAGGCGGCCCACCCGCTGGTCGCTGACCGTGGAGGACACGAGCACGGCGACCGCTCCCCCGCCGAACAGCTTGACCGCACCGGTGGTGAGCCGACCGCGGATGAGGGCGCGCAGGTGCCCGCCGAAGCCGCGGGACCCGCCGTCTCCGGCCAGGTCGTCGAGGAGGCCCAGGAGACCGAAGCCTGTGGCGGCCAGCACGGTGGTCAGCAGCGGTCCGGTGGGGAGCTCCAGCCAATCGGCCGCCTCCGCGACGACGAGGACGGCTGCGGCGGCGACGAGCACGACCGGTACCAGCACGCCGACGGCGACGGGGACGTCAGCCCCGCGGACGTTGGTCCGGGCGAACAGGGCCTTCGCGAACGTGTCGCCGAGCAGCCACCAGCCCGCCGCGCCGCCGGCGACCCCGAGGACGCCGGCGACGATCAGCGTGGCGTCGGGTCCCATCGCAACAACACGTAGGTGAGATACGGGAGGAGGACGGCGAACATCATCGCCGGCACGGCCACGCCGGAGTCGTTGAGCGCGAACCCCAGGAAGGCGACCAGGAGCCCGCCGGCGAGCATGGGCCGGATTCCCGGGACCTCCTCCTGGAGATCTCGTAGGAACCCGTGGCGGCGGCGAGCCAAGAACACCATGAGCCCGAGCGCGAACGGAATGGTGAGCGTCCAGATCGAACTGGTGAGGATGCTGAGGTTGGTGTCGAGCTTGCGCTGGATGATGTCGCCCAGACCACGCCGTCGTTGTCGACCACCCTGCCACGAGCCGGCCCAGGTGGGTGCGGTCCTCCTCGGGCCGGGCCAGGTCGATGGCGGCGAAGACGCCGAGCGTGACCACCGTCGCACCCGACGATCATGGCTGCCCGCTTGAGGTCGATGCGCACCCCCATGGCGACCAGTACGAGCACGGCGAAGCCGGGCACGGTGGCGAGCACGCCGCCGACGTCCGAACCCCATGCCGGTGCCCCGTCGACCACGATCGTGACGGCCAGGAACACGGCGACCGCCACCACCGCCGGGCCCCGCAGCCGGGCCGAACCGTCCACCTTCTCCCGGGCCACCCGTACTGCGGCCCAGGCCCCGCAGGCGACGACGACGGCACCGACCCCGACGAGGGCGAAGGCCAGGTTGCCGTACCCGGCGAAGCGGCCCGCCACCAGCGGCGAGTAGCCGAAGACGGTGTTGATCTGCAGGCGCCCGCCCGTGAGGACGTCGAACACCAGCACGAGCCAGGTGAGCGCCACCAACGCCAGCGGGGCCAGGAGCCCCGGGTGCGCGGCCACCGCCGAGCGACGAGCACCGCGCCGGCCTCGGCGACGGCGGCCAGCGCCACGGCAGAGGCGAAGATCCCGATCGCGAAGGTCGTGACGCTGGCATTGCGGACGTGGAGGACGCCGGCCGCGAATCCGATCGGCGGGGTGGCGAGCACCACGAGGGCGAGGAACGAGACGGGACCGGTCCAGCGGCGCCGGCGGGCGACGGCGACGGCGGCGAGGGCGTACACCACGATCTGGACGATCACGAAGATGGTGCTGACCGGGCCCGTGGCCTTGTCCCGGAAGATCGCCTCGGACGTTGTCGCGGCGAACGCCTCGAACCGGCCCTCGTCCACCGTGATGTCGCCGGCCTCGGTGATGGCCGTCCCGGTCATCGACGCCGGGGTGTCGATCCCGAAGTGGTCCAGCACCGTGGGCGCGATGTCGGGCAGCGACACGTAACCGGCCCGGCGGGTGGTTCCCGACTTGGCCAAGCTGCCGGTGCCGCGCCCGGCGCCGTTCCCGATGGCGAACACGCCCAGGGTTTCCGCCGAGCGGGGGCCCGCGGGGGTCACGAGCATCACGGTCGTGTCCGGACCCGCAGCCTCGAGCAGGGCGCCGAAGAGATCGTCCGACGACGCCAGCGCCTCCTGCCACAGCCCGTCGGCGGCGGCGCGAGCGGCCTCGCGCCGGTAGGTGTCGGCTCGGTCGAGGTCCGACAGCTCGACGACCGCCACGTCGACGTCCGACCACACCTTCTCGAAGGCGTCGACGACGTCGGCGCGGTCGTAGCGGACGCCGTAGGGGGCGGAGGGATCGCGCATGAGGAGGCCGTCTGCCGCACCGTGGGGCACCTGGCCCGTGTGGTCGATGCCCACCAGAGCGCGGCTGCTCGGCCGTAGTCGGTGTCGGCGAACGAGCGTTGCGGCGTGCTGGGGTCCTCCGAATCGGTCACCGGGCCGGGATCGGTGGGTTCGTCGGTGGCCGGCTCGTCGGGCGCCGCCGCGTCGGGAGGGGGGGTCTCCTCCTCCCCGGCGGGGGTGTCGGGGGGAGTCGGCTCGGTGGGAACGGGGTCGGCGGGCAGGGCGATGCCGAGGTCACCGTTGGCGACGACGCCGATGCTGCGGCCGGCGTCGAGCAGCGCGGCGCCGAGCGCCCCGGGTTCGGCACCGTAGAGGTAGCCGCTGTTGAGCCGTGCGATGGCGGGATATCCCAGGTGGAGCAGCTGTCCGGTCGGGTCGATGCCCGTCCGCCGGGCGTAGGCCTGGGCCGCGGTGCCCTCCTCGAAGTGTTCGGTGGGTTCGAGCGCCAGGCCGGCGATGGCGGTGCTGACCGATGCCCGGTTGCCGCTCCCGATGGTCACGTAGCCCTCCCCGAGACTGGTTCGGGCGCCGAGGGTGCGCAGGCTGAGCAGGCCGACGCTGGAGTGGGCCAGGAACTGCTCGAGGTTGGGCACGTCCGAACTGGCCAGGTCCGACCAGCGCAGCGCGGGCGCCGTGACGATCAGCACCTTCGAGGGCTCCTCGGCGGCGCTCTGCGCTCCGGCCGCATCGCTCGGCAGCCAGGCCAGCGCACCGACGAGGCATGTCAGCAGGGCGGCGAGCGCCAGCGCGACGACTCCTCCCGCCCGGGGACCGCATGGTCACGTCAGCACCTCCCGGTACTGGGCCTCGACGGCCGCCACGAGCACGTCGGGCGCGAACCGCTCCGCGGCGAGATCGCGGGCGGCCTCGCCCAGGCGCCGCGCCGTCTGGGGGTCATCGAGGAGGTCGACGATGGCGTCGGCCAGGGCCTTGGGTGATCGCGGCGGCACGAGGCGGCCCGTCACCCCGTCCTCGATGGCATCGGGGACGGCCCCGACCGCCGTGGCCACGATCGGTCGGGCGAGCAGCATCGCCTCGGCCACGACGAGCGGCGATCCCTCCCAGACCGATGACAGGGCGACGACGTCCGCGGCGGCGAGATGGTCGGCGGCGGAGGGCAGTTGGCCGAGCAGCCGAACGGCATCGCCCAGCCCGAGCCGCCGGTGCGCCGCCCGCACCGCTTCCTCGGCCGGCCCGCCGCCCACGACGACGAACCGCACCTCCGGCTGGCGGTCGAGGACGAGGCGTGCTGCGGCCAACAACGTGGGAACGTCCTTCTGGGGGTGCAGGCGAGCGACGGTGGTCACGAGTGGGCCGCCGCCGATGTCCAGCGAGGCCCGCACGGCGACGGCGTCGCGTTCGGGGGCGGGCAACGGGCCGGCCGGTGCGACCACCCGGATGCGGTCCGCACCCGGCACCGAGCGGAACCGATCGGCGATCTCACCGGACACGGCAATGGTGCGGTCCATCGCGGCGGGCAGGCGACGCTCGATGCGCCGCAACACCGGAGCGGCGCGACCGGCGGCGTCGTCGAGGACCACGTTGTGGATCGTCATCAGACGCGGCCGACAGCCGGCAGCTGCCACGCACAGCCCGGCCTTCTGGCCGTGGGCGTGTACGACGTCGGCATCCCGCCCGAGGCGCCGCAACACCTGCGCCGCGCGAGCGACGCCCAGAGGAGAGAAGCCGACCGGCACCGTGTGCTCGACGCCACCCAACCCGTCGAGGACCCCGGCGGGTCCGGCCACCTCGACATGCCATCCCCGGTCGCGGAGACCGTCCCGCAGGGTGGCGACGTGGCGGCGGATGCCACCCGAGGACGGTCCGAGCACGAGTAGCGCCGAACCCTCAGCCACGGGTTGCTCCCGGACGCACCAACTCGACGACCGATGCCACCCGTGTGCCACCGAGGACCTGCTGGAGCACGACGTACACGGCGAGACCGACAGCACCGGCGAAGACGACTTCCACGAGATCGCCGGTCCGGCCGGCGAAGGGCAGGACGCCGGCGACCGCGGCCATCGTGAGCCCGCAGCCGACGGCGGCGACGATCCCGGTGGCGAGGATGCGGCCCAGTACGGGGGGCCGGGGGCGAAGCCGGCGACGGGCCAGCACGGTGAGCACGGTGGCACCCAGGAGGTACGTGATGCTGTGGCTCCAGGCCAGGGCCCCGATCGCGCGCCGCACCGTGGACCGAGGTGGACCAGACGACCATCGTGACCGCACCGACCGCCACCACGGCGGCGTGGACGAGCGCCGGGGTGTGGGTGTCGTCGAGGGCGTAGAAGATCCGCGACAAGAAGTAGAAGATGCCGTATCCGAGCAGCCCGGGGGCGAATCCCACGAGGGCGGCCACGACGAGATCCACACCGTCGGCCGACGTCTCGCCGAACAGCGCCATGGATCCGGCGGGTCTGGCGAGGGCGATGAGGCCGGCGGCAACGGGCAGTACGAAGAAGACGATGGCGCGCACCCCTCGTTCCACGGTGAGCGCCACGCCGGCGCGGTCGCCGGATTGGGCTCGCCGAGCCGCATCGGGGAACAACGTGTTCAGGACGGGGAGCGCGAACAGGGCGTGGGGAAGCAGGAAGAACGTGAAGGCCACCTGGTAGCCGACGACCCCGCCCTCGACCCGGTTGCCGAGCACCAGCACGGTGCCGAGGAGCACCTGGGTCATGGCGAGGAAGAGGGCCGCCCACACTCCCTGCCGGGCCAGAGTCCGGACGGTCGGGTCGTGGCGGTCGAGGTTCGGGCGGAAGTGGAAGCCGGTGCGCCACGCGCCCACGATCGGCAGGATGCAGAACGCGAGGACGGCGAACGACGTGCCGCCGGCGAGCACGAGGATCTCGGATGCGCTCAGGTCCAGCGACGGCGCCTGGCCCCGCCGCATGAACGCGAACAACCCGTACGCCGCACAGACCACGACGTTGTTGACGGCCGGCGCGATGGCAGGCAGGGCGAAGCGGCTCCGGGCGTGGAGCACGGCGGTGGCGACGAGGCCGACGTCGTAGACGAGCACCTGGGGCAGGAAGATCCACAGGAACACCGACCCGAGGGCCACCTGGTCGGATCGGATGGCCGGATCCGAGACCCCCGAGACGAGGACCCGCATGACCCACGGCGCGGCGATGGCTCCCGCCACCGCGAAGAGGCCGAGCGCCGATCGTCGTGAAGCCCAGCACCGATCCGGCGAGACGCTCGGCGCCGGCGTCGTCGCCCCGGTCGAACCGGGCCACGAGCGCCGGGACCAGCACGGCCTGGAGTGCACCGGCGGCGAAGAGCTCGAAGACGATGTTCGGGATCGTGTTGGCCGACTGGTACGTGTTGCCGAGGAAGGTGGTCCCCAGCACGGCGGCGACGACCACGACCCGGGCGAAGCCGGTGACGCGGCTGACGGCCGTGAGGACCGTCTGGGTGGCCGTCGAGCGAGCCAGCGAGCGTCGCTCGTCGGCGGTCGCCGTCACGGCGCCTGGAGCGCCGGCAGGAGCCGCGTCGAGTCGTCGCCCACGCCGTAGTGGCCGACGACACCGTCCCCCACGTCGGACAACGACAGCACCGTGGCCGCCCACCCCTCGAAGTGCTCGAGGCGGTCGACCGTCGGTACGAGCTCCCGGAGCCGGTCGTCCTGGCGGATGTAGCTCACCAGATCGCTGACCTTGCCCTCGCCCGGCAACGCAGAGCTGGCAACGGCCGCGATCGGGGTCTGGCCGGCGCGGGCCAGCCGGGACACGAGCGGCTCCAGCACGAGGTCGTCGGGCACGTCCGGGGAGCCGCCGACGAGCACGAAACGCGTGCCGGCTGGCAGGCGGGGGGCATCGGGACCGCCCGCCGGAGCCTCGAACTGGATGAAGCCGTTCTCGACCAGCGCCGTCACGATCGGCACCTCGTCGGGTTCCGCCGGGACCGTGTCGCCCGTGGTGCCGTCCGTCGGCGCCTCGGTGGTCGGCGCCTCGATGACGGTCGTCGACGAGGTGGTGGTGGTGGACGAGTCGGTGCCCTCCGGTGTGGTGTCCGCCGGTGCGCTGTCGCCACCTCCGTCGAGCGGGGCGTTCTCGTCGAACGGCGGCACGGCCAGCTGACGA
Organism: uncultured Acidimicrobiaceae bacterium; assembly: GCA_963811245.1. GTDB lineage: Bacteria > Actinomycetota > Acidimicrobiia > Acidimicrobiales > Salinilacustritrichaceae > Salinilacustrithrix. The sequence goes on along the minus strand of CAWEQL010000010.1, from coordinate 518,542 downwards.
CTGCGCAGGGACGCCCCGAGCTGGTCGATGGCGGCGCGGCGCAGACGGGACGGATCGTTCGACTCCTGGCCCAGGATCGTGGCGAGGTCCTCCACCTCGGCGTCGTCGTCGAGGACCCACCGGTCCGTGAACCACCAGCGCCCCTGGACGTCGGCGCCGGCGACCACGAGGGCCTGCACGGCAGCGTCGACATCCTTCTCGTCGACGCCCCGCTCGCTCAGCACGACGACGGGAACCGAGTCGAGGCGACCGGCGAGGAGACCCACCGCCTCGTCGTCCAGGGCGGCCTGCAGGTCGTTGCCCTGACGCAGGGTGTCCTCCAGCTCGTTGATCCGGTCCTCCCGGTCGCTCAACCGGGTCTCGAGGCTGTCGAGCTGGCCGTTGAGGTTGTCGACGGTGGCGCGGTCCAGGAACGTGGAGCCGAAGGTGAGCCCGATCCCGATGGCGAGGAAGACGGCCGTGAGGGAGACGATGTGGTACCGGAGGTTGATCATGCGGTGAAGGAGGCCCAGTAGGTACGGATGACGAGTCGGATCGGATCGCTCACCATGATGATGACGATCATGGTGAAGACGGCGGCGAGGACCATGGCGATGAGGTCACGCGACCTGACCGTGGACTTGTACAGCCTGCTCACTCCCTTGGCGTCGACCAGCATCGGACCGACCTTCAGCCGCACCAGGAAGGTGCTGGCCATGCCGGCCCGGCCCTTGTCGAGGAACTCGACCATCGAGTTGTGCGTTCCGACGGCGACGATCAGCTCGCACCCCTTCTCGTACGCGAGCAGCATGGCGATGTCCTCGCTCGTGCCCTCGGAGCCGTACACCTCGTAGTCGAGCCCGAGGGCCTCGAGGCGGGCCCCGCCCGGGGCCCGGCCATCCCGGTATCCGTGGACGACGAGATGGGCACCGCAGCGCAACGCCCGCTCGGACACCGAGTCGAAGTCGCCGATGATCAGGTCCGGCGTCTGGCCGATCTCGAGCAGTGCGTCCGCTCCCCCGTCGACGCCCACGAGGATCGGCTTCTGCTCGGCCAGGTACCCGCTGCGGCGGAGGATGTCGAGGTCCTGCTTGTAGTCGATGCCCCGCACCACGATCAGGACGTGGCGACCACGGAAGTTGAGCCCCTTCACCTCCGGGACGTCCGGCTCGTCGAGGAGAAGGTGGCCCTCGGTCCGGATGTAGGTCAGCGTGTTCTCGGCGAAGCGTTCGAGCTCGGCGCCCATCGTCGACCGGGCGTGTTCGATGCGTTCCTCGAGCGATGCGGTGCTCTGGCGGGTGCCGCGGGCGATCTCGACACCGTCGGCCATGACCAGGCCCCCGTCGATGGTCAACCGCGCGCCCTCGGGCACCGCCAGGATGCCGGTGCCGACGCCGTCGATGAGCGGGATGCCCGCCGCCGTCAGGATCAACGGGCCCACGTTGGGGTACCGCCCCGACATCGACTCGGCGGCGTTGACGACCGCGACCGGTCGAGCGGCCACCAACGTCTCGGCGGCCACCCGATCGAGGTCCTCGTGGTCGATGACGGCGATGTCGGTCTCGGTGAGGCGGGCGACGAGCGCCTTGGTGCGGCGGTCGACCCGGGCCGTGCCGGCCAGGGTGCCGTTGCGGTTCCGTGGCTCGCTCACGCCGTGCCCCGGAGCTGGCCGGCCCGGCCGAGGAGCTCGGTGGCATGGTCTCGGCCGACGTCGGAGTCCGGTTGACCCGAGAGCATGCGCGAGAGCTCGTCGAGGCGCTCGTCCGGGCCGAGGACCACGGCCCGCGCCTCGGTCGTGGAGGCGCCGGCCGCCTTCGACACCTGCACCTGCGTGTCGGCGAAGGCCGCCACCTGTGGCAGATGGGTGACCACGAGGATCTGGTGGCGTCCGGCGAGCGCGGCGAGGGCTTCACCCACCGCCCACGCCGCCTGCCCACCGATGCCGGCGTCGACCTCGTCGAAGACCAGGGACGGAGGCCCGGCCGTGAGTTCGAGACGGAGCGCCAGTGTCGTCCGCGACAGCTCACCACCCGACGCCACCTTGGCCACGGGCTGCGGCGGGCTGCCCGGGTTCGCGGCGAGGAGGAACGTGACGTCGTCGGCAGGGTCGGGACCGTCGACGGCGACCCGCACCTCGGCTCTGGGCATCGCCAACGAGCGCAATCGCTCCTGGACCCCGCCGGCCAGCACCGGCGCGGCGGCGCGCCGCGCCTTCGCCACGGCGGCGGCGGCCGTGGCCTCCTGGCCGACGAGGGCCGCACGCCGACGGCCCAGCTCCTCGGCGCGGGCATCGAACTGCCCGATCTCGTCGAGGCGGGACCGCACGCGCTCCCGTTCGTCGATGACCTCGGCCACCGTCTCGCCGTACTTCCGGCGCAGGTCGGCGAGCAGCTGGCGGCGCTGACGGATGGCAGCCAGCTGTTCGGGGTCGTCGGCGATCTCCTCGGCGAGGCGGCGGATGTCGTGAGCGGCCTCCGTGATCTCCTCGACCGCCGAACGCAGCCGGGTCTCGATCTCGGAGAACGGCGCCCGACCGGCCAGCGCGGCCACGGCGGTCTGGAGGCGGTCGATGCTGCCGTCGTCGCCCACGAGGATCTCAGTCGCCAGCTGCCCGGCTTCCTGGTGAGCGACGGCGTCGCCCAGGACGTCCTCCTCCTCGTCGAGGCGGACGTCCTCGTCGGGATCGTCGAGGCCGGCAGCGTCGAGCTCGTCGAGCTGGTAGCGGAGCAGGTCGACCTCGCGGGCACGGGTCCGCTCGTCGCCACCGAGCGCCTCGAGGGCGCGATCGACGGCGGCGATCTCGGCCCGGATCTCGCGCAGCGGCCCCAGGTCCACCCCGGCGAAGCGGTCCAACGCGCCGCGCTGGGAGTCGGCCCGGAGGAGTTGTTGGTGAGCGTGTTGGCCGTGGAGCTCGACCAGCCCCGTGCTCTGCTCGGCGAGCTCGGCCACGGTCACCGGGCGACCGTTGACGTAGGCCCGACTGCGACCGTCGGCCGGGATCACCCGCGACAACACGAGCTCGGCGCCGTCGTCGTCCACGAACCGGCCGTCGATCGTGGCCTCCTGCGCGCCGGCCCGCACCACCGATGCGTCGGCGCGGGCGCCGAGCAGCAGCTGGATGGCGCCGACGACCAGGGATTTGCCCGCCCCTGTCTCCCCCGTGAGGGCCGTGAGCCCGGGGCCGAGCACGAGACGCACCTCGGCGAAGACGCCGAGGTCGCGGACGACGAGCTCGGCGATCATCGGTCGGCCAGCCCGAACTTGGACTTCAGGATCCCGAGGAAGTCGGTGGTCCCGAAGTTCACGATGCGGGCCGTCCGCGGGCTCGCGGTGCAGACGATGGCGTCACCGGGCTGCAGGGTCAGCAGGTTGCGTCCGTCGGCGGAGACGGTGGCTGGTCGATGACCGATGACCTCGAGCCGCAGCGCGGTGTGCGGGTCGAGCACGAGCGTGCGGTCGAAGAGCATGTGCGGGGACACGGGCGTGAGCACCAGGCACCGGTGGGTCGGGGCCACGATCGGTCCCCGAGCCGAGAACGAATACGCCGTGGAGCCGGTCGGGGTGGCCACGATGAGCCCGTCGGCGGCGTAGGTGGTGAAGTACTCGCCGTCGACCACGACGGCCAGCCGCACGGTGTGCCCGGACGGCGTCTTCTCGATCACCGCCTCGTTGAGGGCGACGACCTCGGCGTGCTCGGGCCCTTCGAAGCGCACCGAGAGCAACATCCGCTCCTCGATCTCGTACGCCCCGGACAGGAACCGCTTCACCGCCATGCGAGCACCGTCGGGGTCCACGTCGGTCAGGTAACCGAGTTGGCCCACATTGATGCCGATGACCGGGATGCTGTCGGCGGCCACCAGTTCGACGGTGCGCAACATGGTGCCGTCGCCGCCGAAGCTGATGGCGACGTCGAGGCCGGTGGCGAAGCTGGCTTCGTCGACACCATGGGCGTCGAGGCCCGCCCTCCGCGCATCGTCGGCCGGCAGCCGTACCTCGTGGCCGCGCTCGGTCAGCCACGCCGCCACATCGGTGGCGATGGCAGCCGCCTCGTCGCGTTCGGCGTGCAGCACGAAGCCCGCGACGACCATCAGGCCGACCCCGCACCGGATTCGGCTGACGCCACGAGCGCGTCGATGTCCACTCCTGGGCCAGCGGCCGCACGGGCGCGCCGATCGGGGTCGGCGGCGCGCGTGCGGGCATGGAGCAGGAACTCGGCGTTGCCGTCGGCCCCGCGGAGGGGGGACACCATGGCCTCCATGATGGCTGCTCCGGCGGCTTCGATGACGACAACCGCGTCGGTCAGCACCCGTCGCCACACCTCGGGCTCCCGGATGACCCCGCGACCCTTGGACACCTCGGCACGGCCGGCCTCGAACTGCGGTTTGACCAGGACGACCAGATCACCGCCGCCGACGAGGAGGGCCACCAGCTGGTCGATCACCAGCTGGATCGAGATGAACGACAGATCGGCGACCACGAGGTCGACCGGGCCGCCGATGTCGTCGGACCCGACGGCACGGATGTCGGTCTGCTCCCGACTGTCGACCCGGGGATCGGCCCGTAGTCGCTCGTGGAGTTGGTTCCGACCCACGTCGATCGCCACCACCGATGCCGCGCCGGCTTGCAGGAGGGCATCGGTGAACCCACCGGTGGACGCTCCGGCGTCCACGCAGCGGGCCCCGCGCACGTCGAGGGCGAACTGGTCGAGTGCGCCGGCGAGCTTGTCGCCACCCCGGCCCACGTAGCGGGCCGGCGGGCCCAGGACACGGATCGGCTCGCCGGCCGCGACGAGCCGGGCCGCCTTGTCCGCCGGTGCACCCCCGACCAGCACCCGGCCGTCGTCGATCAGGGCGCGAGCCTGCTGCCGGCTCTGGGTCAGGCCCCGGCGATGGAGCTCGACGTCGAGCCGGCGACGCGGTGGCGTGGCCGCTCCCTCAGCTCGCCGACTTCTTGGCCGGCGCCTTCTTGGCCGGCGCCTTCTTCACGGCAGCCCTTTTCCCGGCGGCCCTTTTCCCGGCGGACCGCTTGGCCGGCGCCTTCTTGGCCGCGGACTTCTTCGCGGGGGAACGCGTGCCGGCGGACTTCTTGGCGGGAGCCTTCTTCGCGCCGGACTTCTTGGCTCCGGACTTCTTGACCCCGGACCGCTTCGCCGGCGCCTTCTTCGCCGGCGCCTTCTTCGCCGCGGACGACATGGCCGGGGACGTCTCGGTCGACGTCGTCGCGGCGGTGGCCGACCCGGCCGCCCCTCCTCCGAGCTTGGCCACGTCGGCCTTGCTGGCGAGACCGAGCGCCACGATCTGGTTGCGCACCTCGGCGCGGACCACGTCGAGGAGACGGTCGGTGTTCTGGCGAGAGCGCTCCACGAGCGAAGACACCAACTCTTCGGCTCGCTGGGCCTGCACCTCCCCGGCAGCCACCAGTTCCTTGACGATCGCCTCGGCGCGAGCCTGGGTCATCTGGGTGAACGCCATGCCGGCATCGAGGTAACGCTTGATCAACGGGTTGTGGGCCATTTTTCCAGCGTACGGGGGATGCTCGGTGCTAGCAATAGTTTGCGCGCGGTGCCGTACGCTCGGGCGCCGTGCTGCCGATCAAGGATGTGAACCCCACGCGGCGGAGGCCGATCGTCACGTGGGCGATCATCGTGGCCTGCATCGTGGTGTGGCTGTTCTGGCAGCAGGAGCCCCAACGGGGGCCGGTCGAGGACCTGCGCTTCGACCTGGAGCACGCCGCCATCCCGTGCGAGGTGGTGCAGGGGCGGCCGCTCACCGAGCAAGAGCTCACCGCCACCTACGGCGTGAACGGCGGGGACACCATGGCGTGCGAGGTGGGCCGACACGACTCGCCCTCCGGATTCCCCGGCAAGGACGTCTGGTTGGCGGTCCTGGCGTCGATGTTCTTCCACGGAGGACTCGCCCACATCGGGGGGAACATGCTCTACCTGTGGATCTTCGGGAACAACATCGAGGACCACCTGGGCCATGTGCGGTACCTGCTCTTCTACGTGCTGGGCGGTCTCGCCGCCGCCGCCGTGCACATCGGTCTGGAACCGTCGTCGACCGTTCCCGTCCTCGGTGCGTCCGGCGCGATCGCGGCGGTGATGGGCGCCTACCTGGTGTGGTTCCCTCGCGCCCCGGTGCGCACCGTGCTGCTCATCGGCTTCCCGATCCTGGCCACGATCCAGGCCAAGTGGCTGCTGGGCTTCTGGTTCGTGTTGCAGTTCTTCACCTCGCCCAACTCCGGCGTGGCGTGGGGCGCGCACGTCGGGGGCTTTGTGTTCGGGGTGCTGGTGGGCCTCGCCGTCCGCGCCGTGCGGCCGGTACAGCAGGTGCTGTGGACCACCGGACACCAGCGGGAGATGGATCCCCGCCACTGGGACAGCACCGGGGGCGCCGGCGCCGTGCGCGAGTACCGGTCGTGGCGGCCCCGAGGCCGTTGACCCCTCAGGCGCGCCACTCCTCCACCAGGGTCCGCAGATCGGGTGCGGTACGCCACGGCGCGGGATCGGCTGGCACCTCGTCCTCGGTGGTGACCCCGGAGAGCACGAGCCCGAACCGGTAGCCAAGGGCGGCAGCGAACAGCCCGTCCGTGTCCAACCGGTCGCCGACCACGGTGCCATCGGAGCCCAGTCGCTCGCGAAGCAGGTCCACCATGGCGCCCTCGGGTTTGCCGCCGATCACCGGGTCACGGCCTCCGGCGGTGGCGATGGCAGCACCGATGGACCCGGCGCCGGGCTCGAGGCCATGCGGGGTCGGGAAGGTGGGATCGGAGTTGGTCAGGATCCATCTCGCCCCGCCACGGATCGCCAGGCCGGCCAGCCGCAGCCGCTCGTAGGTCAGTTGCCGGTCGAGGCCACTGATGATGGCGTCGCACTCCGGCGTGTCGACCAGCCGACACCCTTGCGCCGTCACCGCCTCCCGGAGGCCCGGCCCCCCGACCACGAGCACCCGCTCACCCGGGTGGAGCAGCCGTGCACCCGCCAGCGCGGAGGTGACGACCGCACCGTCGGCTGGGATCCCCATCCCCGACAGCTTCTCCTCCTGCTCGGCGATGGTCGCCGAGGAGTTGTTGGTGGCGAAGACCACCTCCTCCCCTGCCTCACGCAGCGCCGCCACCGCCTCGGGGGAGCCCGGGATCACCTCACCGCCGAGCCAGATGACGCCGTCGAGATCCAGCACCCATGCCATGCCCGGCAGGTTGGCACCCGACAGCCCCCGGTCACGTCCCGGTCCTCCTTCGAGACGGCCGTCCTTGTCTGCCACGATGGAACGCCGTGCCCCGCTTCGAACCATTTCGCCGGTCTGCGCTATCGCGATGCCGAGCCCCTGGCCGCGGTGACCGCTCCCCCGTACGACGTCATCGACGACCGCCAACGGGCCGGCTGGCCCGGGCACCGCACAACGCGGTCCGCATCGACCTGCCCGTCGACGAGAACGGCGAGGACCGTTACGACGTGGCGTGCCGCCTCCTGCACGAGTGGCAGGACGACGGCGTGCTGGTGCGTGACGAGGCCCCCACGTTCACGATCTACCGGATGACCTTCACCGACGAAGCGGGTGTTGTCCGGCACACCACCGGCGTCATCGGAGCGCTGGAACTGTGGCCCCCCGGGGCGGGCGAGATCCTGCCCCACGAACACACCACGAAGAAGGCCAAGTCCGACCGGCTCGACATGCTCCGGTCGTGCCGGGCCAACCTGTCGGCGATCTGGGGGCTGTCCCTCGCCTCGGGGCTCACCGACCTGCTGCCGACCGACGCGACCCCGACCACGACTGGGTCGACGGCGACGGCGTGCGACACACGGTGTGGACCAGCACCGACTCCGAGCGCAACGGACGCATCGCCAGCGCTCGTGCTCGACCACCCCGTCGTCATCGCCGACGGCCACCACCGCTACGAGACCTCCCTGCAGTACCGCGACGAGCGCCGGCTGACCGATGGGCCCGGGACCGCCGCCGACCTGACGATGTGCCTCGTGGTCGAGCTCGTCGCCGACGAACTGACGGTCCAACCGATCCATCGACTCCTCGACGGCTTCCCCCCGGGCGCCGAGCTCCCGAGCTGCTGGGCGAGTGGTTCGACGTCACCACCACCGAGCCGTTCGGACCCGATGCGGTGCACCGGCTGGTCGAAGCCGGTGCGCTCGGGCTGGTGACGGCGGAGGGTAGTACCCGCTGACCCCCCGGCCGGGCGTCTTCGACTACGGAGTGGACCTCGACACCGTCCGCCTCGAGGTGGCCCGGGCCGGCCTTCCCGCCCACGAGATCCGCTACCAGCACGGCGTGGCCGCCGTCACCGAGGCGGTCGCCACCGGCGCCGCCGAGGCCGCGTCCTGTGCGACCGGCCACGGTCGCCCAGATCGAGGCCATCGCCCACGGCGGCGAACGCATGCCCCCCAAGACCACGTTCTTCGCCCCGAAACCGGCCACCGGCATGGTGTTCCGCCCGCTGGGCTGATCGGCCCCTCGATCGTCTCGGAGCGGGCACGGCGGGGAGCACCTCCGCACCGAGGAGCGCGATGTGGTCGAGATCGTCGAGATCGAGCACCTGCAGGTACACCCGTTCGGCGCCCGACTCACGCCACTGCTCCAGCACGGCTCGCCCTCGGCGGGGGTGCCGCAGACGACCGTTGGCGCGCAGCTCGTCGACTTCCCGGCCGATGGCCGCGGCACGGCGCCCGATCTCGGCCTCGTCCTCCCCGACGCAGACCACCAGCGCGAGCCGAGTAGGTGAGGTCGCCGGGTCTCGGTCGATGCGGCGGCAGGCGTCGGCCACCCGACCACCTGCGTGGTGAAGAACTCGATCGTGGGCGAAGGGAAGGTTGAACTCCGGCCGCGAAGCGGGCCGCCAGGGCGCGGGTGTCTTGTGGGCCCCAACGCCACCGATGATGATCGGCGGGCCTCCGGCCTGCGCCGGCTTCGGCAGCGCCGGCGAATCGCTGAGCTGGTAGTGCTGACCGGCGAAGGCGAACGACTCCCCCACCGGGCGTGGCCCACATGCCGGTCAGGATCTCGAGCTGCTCGGTCAGGACCTCGAAGCGCTCCCCGACCGGCGGGAACGGGATCCCGTAGGCGCGGTGCTCGTCGTCGTACCAGCCGGTGCCGATGCCGATCTCGACCCGGCCTCCCGACATCTCGTCGACCTGGGCGACGCTGATGGCCAGCGGCCCGGGCAGGCGGAACGTGGCCGCGGTGACCGAGTGTCCCGAGTCGGAGCGCTCGGGTCTCCCGGGCCAGCGCCGCCAGCGTGACCCAGGCGTCGGTCGGCCCGGGCAACCCGTCGCCACCCATGGCCAGGTAGTGGTCGGAGCGGAAGAACGCCGAGAACCCGGCGTCCTCGGTGGCACGAGCAGCCGCCAGCAACGTGTCGTACGTCGCGCCCTGTTGGGGCTCGGTGAAGATGCGGAGGTCCATCGGCGCCGAACCTACCGGCACCGCCCCCCCGCTGCCGACCCGTGTCACCATGCCACCATGACGTCGACCGGTGGTGGTCACCCAACTGTGGCGCTACCCCGTCAAATCGCTGCCCGGCCAGCCGTCACCGAAGCCGACGTGGACGACGCTCGGCCTCCGCCTCGACCGCCACTGGGGCCTGGTCGACATCTCCACCGGTCTCGTCCTCACCGCCCGCCGTGACCCTGTCCTGCTCTCCGCCGACGCCGGTCGTCGATGGGCCGACCGCGTCTCAGTCCGGTTCCCGGACGGGTCCATCACCGCAGACGACGGCGTCCTGTCCGACTGGCTGGGTCGCGCGTCGTGCTCCGCTCACCGGCCCCGGCGAGCGAGGCCACTACGAGATCGCCGAGAACGATGACGTCCTGGGAGCGAGTGGATCCAGTGGCACGGGCCCAAGGGCGTGTGGCACGACTCCAAGCCGCACCCGCATCTCGATCGTGTCCGAGGATGCGCTCGGGACCTGGGACGTCCGACGGTTCCGACCCAACGTGGTCGTCCGGGCCGGCGACGAGCGATCGCTGGTCGACACCGACGTCGTCATCGGTGGGGTCAGGCTGCGGGTGATGAAGGAGATCGACCGCTGCGTGATCGTCACCCGACCACAGCCGGGCCTCGACCGCGACAAGACGGTCCTCCAGACCGTGGCCCGAGAACGCGCCGGCAGCTTCGGCGTCGGAGCGGTGGTGCGTGCGCCGGGACGGATCGCCGTGGGCGACCCGGTGGTGGTCCCGCCGACCTAGGCGACGTCCCAGGTGGCACCGGACCGCAACAGGGCGGCGAGGTCGCCGGGGCCCTTGGCGTCGTGCGCCGCCGCCAGCTGCTGGTTGACGCTGCTGCCGTACTCGGGACGGTCCACGGAGCGGAACACGCCCGACCGGGGTGGGCTCGTACGGACCGCGCGCCAGGCGGGACAACATGAACGCGATCGACGGGTCCTCACGTGTCTCGTCGTGCACCAGCAGGGCATCCTCGCCGACGTCGGCCACATCGGCGATGCGCAACCCGCCTCCGTCGAGGACCACGCCCCGCTCGGCTTCGGCCCCGAAGCGGATCGGCTGGCCGTGCACCAGCGGGATCAGCATCTGGTCGCGGGCGTCCTTGGCCGTGATCTGCCCGAACGCACCGTCGTTGAAGACGTTGCAGTTCTGGTAGATCTCGATGATCGAGGTGCCCTGGTGGGCGTGGGCCCGAGTGAACATCTCGATCATGTGGGCCCGGTCCATGTCGTGGGTGCGGGCCACGAAACTGGCCTCGGCGCCGAGTGCCACCGAGATGGGATTGAACGGCCGGTCGATGGATCCGAACGGCGTCGACTTGGTGACCTTGCCGACCTCGGATGTCGGCGAGTACTGCCCCTTGGTCAGACCGTAGATCTGGTTGTTGAACAGGAGGATGGTGATGTTGATGTTGCGGCGCAGGGCGTGGATGAGGTGGTTGCCGCCGATGGACAGGGCGTCGCCGTCGCCGGAGACGACGAAGACGTGCAGATCGGGGCGCGCCATCGCCAGCCCGGTGGCGATGGCCGGCGCCCGCCCGTGGATGGAGTGCATGCCGTAGGTGTTCATGTAGTACGGGAAGCGGGCCGCGCACCCGATGCCCGACACGAACACCACCTCCTCCCGCCGCAGCCCCATGTCGGGGAGGGCGAGCTGCACGGCAGCCAGGATCGAGTAGTCGCCGCAGCCCGGGCACCACCGGACCTCCTGGTCGGACATCCAGTCCTTGCGGGTCGTCTCCGGCACATCGATGCTCATCGGGTTGCCTCCGAGCAGGCGTCGAGGATGGCCGCTTCGATCTCGCCGGCGGTGAACGGCAGGCCGCGGACCTTGGACACCGAGCGGGCATCGACCAAGAACTCGGAACGCAGGAGCTTCGAGAGCTGACCGAGGTTCATCTCCGGCACCAGGAAGCTGCGGAAGCCGGCCAGCAGCTCGCCCAGGTTGGGCGGCAGCGGATTGAGGTGGCGGAGATGGATCCGGGCCACCTTGCGACCACCGTTCCGGATGCGGTCGACGCCGCCGGAGATGGCACCCCAGGTCGACCCCCAGCCGATGACCACCAGGTCGGCGTCGGCGTCACCCTCGAGGACGGCCTCGGGGATGTCCTTGGCGATGGCGTCGATCTTGGCCTGGCGCAGGTGCGTCATGCGCTCGTGGTTCTCGGGGCTGTAGCTCACGTTGCCCGTGATGTCGGCCTTCTCCAGGCCGCCGACCCGGTGCTCGAGGCCCGGCGTGCCGGGTAGCGCCCAGGCCCGGGCCAGCGTGTCGGGGTCACGAAGGTAGGGGTGATGGACCGGCTCGCCGCCGGGGCTGGTGCCGTTGGGCTCGGTCTCGAACGTGGTGGAGATGTCGGGCAGCGAGTCGACGTCGGGCAGCTTCCACGGCTCGGCACCGTTGGCGAGGTATCCGTCGGACAGCAGGAACACCGGCGTGCGGTACTTGAGGGCGATGCGGCACGCCTCGATGGCGTCGGCGAAGCACCCGGCCGGCGTGGAGGCGGCCACGATCGGCATGGGCGACTCGCCGTGGCGGCCGTAGAGGGCCATGAGCAGGTCGGCGGCCTCGGTCTTGGTGGGAAGGCCCGTCGAGGGCCCGCCGCGTTGGATGTCGACGACCACCAGGGGCAGTTCGAGGCTGACGGCGAGACCGATGGTCTCGCCCTTGAGGGCCACGCCCGGCCCCGACGTGGTGGTGACGGCGAGATGGCCGCCGAAGGCCGCTCCGAGCGCGGCGCCCACGCCGGCGATCTCGTCCTCGGCCTGCATGGTGCGGACGCCGAAGTTCTTGTGCTTGGACAGTTCGTGGAGGATGTCCGACGCCGGTGTGATGGGGTAGCTGCCGAGGAACAGCGGCATGTCGGCCAGCTGCGCGGCCGCCACCAGACCCCACGCGAGGGCGACGTTGCCGGTGATGTTGGTGTAGGTCCCGGGCTCGCGGACGGCGGGCTTGACCTCGTAGGGGTGGTCGAACAGCTCGGCCGTCTCGCCGAAGGCGTGGCCGGCCTTGAACGCGGCGGTGTTGGCGTCGACGACCTGGGGCGTCTTGGCGAACTTGGTCCGGATCCAGTCGAGGGTCGGCTCGGCGGGCCGGGTGTACATCCACGACACCAGGCCGAGGGCGAAGAAGTTCTTCGACCGCTCGGCGTCACGCGGCTTGACGCCGAGGTGCTCCACCGACTTCTTCGTCAGGTCGGTCATCGGGATCTCGTAGACCTTGTAGCCGTCGAGCGTCCCGTCGTGGAGCGGGTCGTTGTCGTAGCCCGCCTTGGCGATGTTGCGGTCGGTGAAGGCGTCGGTGTTGACGATCACCGAGCCGCCCGACTCGAGGCGGTGCAGATCGCTGCGCAGCGCGGCGGGGTTCATCGCCACCAGGACGTTCGGCGCGTCGCCGGGTGTCGTGATGTCGTGGTCGGAGATGTGGACCTGGAAGGCCGAGACGCCGGCGATGGTGCCGGCCGGGGCCCGGATCTCGGCCGGGAAGTCCGGCAGCGTGGCGAGATCGTTCCCGAACAGCGCCGAGGCACTGGTGAAACGGTCCCCGGTGAGCTGCATGCCGTCGCCGGAGTCGCCCGCGAAGCGGATGATCACCCGGTCGATCGACTCGGCGGTGTGGTTGCGGACCGTTTGACTCACGGATCCCCCTCTGGCGAAGACATCGTTGTCTCTCGCTGTCAACCTAGCGCCGCGTTCGGTCGGCGCAGATCACCCGGGGAGATTGCCGGGACCGGCTCTCAGGTGATGGACGCCTGGTAGATGCTGTCGATCGCCTCGGCCAGCTCGGCGTCGAACTCGTCGTCGCTCTGCTGGGCGGTCAGCGTCTCGGTGAGGGCACGCGAGAAGCTGGCGATCACGCCGTGGTTGCGGGCCAGCCGGGCGTTGGCCTCGTCGCGGCTGTAGCCGCCGGACAACGCCACGACGGCGACGACGTTCGGGTGTTCGACCAGGTCGCGGTAGAGGTCGTCGGTCTCCGGGAGCGTGAGCTTCAACATCACCAGCTCGTCGTCGCCCAGCTGGTCGAGGCGGGCGGCGATGCCGTCGTGCAACAGGGTCTCGGCCTCGGCCTTGGACGGGCTGTGGATGTCGATCTCCGGTTCGAGGATCGGCACGAGCCCGGCGGCGACGATGCGCCGGCCGACCTCGAACTGCTGGTCGACGATGGCGTCGATGCCGGCCTGGTCGGCGACCTTGACCACCGACCGCATCTTGGTGCCGAAGACGCCCTTGTCGACGGCGCGCGCCAGCAGCTCGTCGAGGCCGGGGATCGGCTTCATCACCTGGACGCCGTCGGCCTCCTCGGCGAGGCCCTTGTCGACCTTGAGGAACGGCACGACGCGCTTCTCGGCCCACAGGTACTCGGCGGTGCCCCGGCCGTCGATCTGGCGGTCCATCGTGTCCTCGAACAGGATGGCGCCGAGCACCTTGTCGCCGGTGAACGCCGGGCTGGTGATGATCCGCGTGCGCATCTCGTGGATCCGGTCGAACATCTCGACGTCGTTGCGGTACTCGTCCTCGCCCACGCCGTAGGCGGCCAGTGCCTTCGGTGTGCTGCCCCCGCTCTGGTCGAGGGCGGCGATGAAGCCCTGCCGGCTCTTCACCTTGTCGAAGTGCTGCTGGTTCATGGGAACGCGTCTCCGTGGGGTCGGGCAGTGTCGGACGGGACCGATGCGAGGACCGGAGGGCCATCTTGGCCGACCGCACCGCGCCCCGTCACGTTCTCACGAGCCTCTCATCGCCTCGAGGGTGGCCTCCAGGGCGGCGACCGCCCGATGGTTGCGACCGGCGCGCACGACGCTGTCGGCCACGATCTCGGTGGCCGAACGGGTGACGCCTCCGGCGCGGAAGAAGCGACGTCGGACCCGGCCGACCACCGCCACCCGATCGCCCTCCACCAGGCGAGGAGCCCGGGTCGGGTCGAACCAGGCCACGGGGACCGAATCGGTGCCGCCGGGATGGCGAGACGTCACCTCGTAGCGGTGCAGCACCGTGCCAGAGGCCAGCTCGGTGACGACGGGATCGCTGCTCAAGCAGCCGACGACGACGGCGAGGTCGACATCGGGGGACGGGGTGGCGGACATGGGTTCCTCCGGGGCTCTCCGGCGCGGGGCGCCGGGGCATCGGGGGAAGACCTCCCTACGGTACGCGCCAGGGGTGACAGCGCACCGAGGACGCGCCGCCTGACGGGGAACTACAGCTGGCGGAGCCGGTCCCGTACGTCGAAGAAGTCGGGGTCGGTGTTGGCCACGGCCTCGAACTGGCGACGGGCGGCCTGGTGCTCACCGGCTCGGTCGTAGAGGTCGGCCGAGCGCGTAGCGCATCCGCAGGTGGTGGTACTTGAGCTTCTTGGACCCGAGCGAGCCGGCCTCGAGGGTGGCGATGGCCTCGGCCACCCGGCCCTGGTCGGCCTGCGAACCGGCCAGCACGATGCGGCCCTCGGCGACGACTGCCGCATCGGGCGATGTCTCGCCCAGCTCGGCCCAGAGCTCCGCCACCCGCTGGTGGTGGCCGAGGGCCCGGTGGCAGTCGGCCAGGACCGGGTGCTGTTCGACGGTGCGGGTGCGGTCGGCGAAGGCCTGCAGCTCACCGACGGCGAGGCGGTACCGGCCCAGGCGGTAGAGCGTCAGCCCGTAGAGCTCTCGGATGGCGGGCTCGTCGGGGATCTGCTCGGCGAGCGGCTTGAGCAGCCGTCTCGCCTCCTCGAACCGCTCCTGGGCGAAGGCGTCGGCGGCCTCACCGAGCCGCTGGATCGAGCGGTTCGCCTTGGTGGCGCCGAGCTGGCGCACCAGGCGGTCACGGTCGATCTCGAGGGCGTCTTCGGCCCGCTTGGCAGCTCGCTGCCGGCGACGGTGGTCGTTGGACGCCGTACTCGGCGGCCGGTCGCCGTTCGGGCGGTTCCGCCCGGTGCCGCCGCGGCGCACGGCCTCGTTGGCAGCCCGACGCACGGGACCCTCGTCGACCCACGTCTCCCCTCGGTCCGGTCCGCCCTCACCGACGTCCGACGCGTCCGTCCGTCGATCGAGGCGGTCGCGCTCGCGGGCGTTGGGGGCCGAATCGACGTCGAACGTGCGCCGCTTGCCCTTGATGGGCGGTCGGGGACCGCCCGGCGCGGGCCGCTCGTCGTCCCGGCGCGGTCGCGACCCCGTCGTGGGACGTGACCCTCGCCCGCTGCGGGCGCCGCGTGCCGGGCCGTCGTCCCGGGCCGGCCGCCGGCCCTGCGACGACCGCTGGTCCGCGCGCTTGCGATCTCCGGGCGTACGGTCCCCGGGCTTGCGAGCCGGCCCCGGCCGCGCCCCCCGCTCGGGTCGGCCCGAACGGGGCCGGTCGTCGTCGTCTCGGGAACCAGGCATTCGGACGATGCTACTGCCCGCCTGCCGCGACGTCGCGAAGCGAGCCCCACGCCGGTGTACGAACGATGGCCGAAAACGACGAAGAGCCCACGCACAAGGCGTGGGCTCTTCGATGAGAAACCGGCGGCGACCTACTCTCCCAGGGGGTCTCCCCCCAAGTACCATCGGCGCGAACGGGCTTAACTTCCGTGTTCGGAATGGGAACGGGTGTATCTCCGTTGCTATCACCACCGAAATATGGCAATCGGCTTCGCCGATCGCGTGCCGCCTGCTCGCTGGCGCTCCCAACGGCGGCGGCTGCGACGATCGGTTCCACTGATCGCATCGATTTCAAAGAACGAGGAATGAATTTCCTCGAGCATTCCATAGCGAGCACGAACATGAATGAATCCAAGCCCTCGGCCGATTAGTACCGGTCTGCTGAACACATTGCTGTGCGTACACATCCGGCCTATCAACGTGGTGGTCTACCACGGGCCTTACCTGGTTGACCCAGTGAGAAGCCTCATCTTGAAACGGGTTTCGCGCTTAGATGCCTTCAGCGCTTATCCCTTCCGCAGGTCGCTAACCAGCCGTGCCCTTGGCAGGACAACTGGCACACGAGAGCTGCGTCCATCCCGGTCCTCTCGTACTAGGGATAGCCTTTCTCAAGCTTCTTCCGGCTGCAGCGGATAGGGACCGAACTGTCTCACGACGTTCTAAACCCAGCTCGCGTACCGCTTTAATGGGCGAACAGCCCAACCCTTGGGACCTGCTTCAGCCCCAGGATGCGATGAGCCGACATCGAGGTGCCAAACCTTCCCGTCGATATGGACTCTTGGGGAAGATGAGCCTGTTATCCCCGGGGTACCTTTTATCCGTTGATCGACGGCGCTTCCACACGCCACCGCCGGGTCACTATGCCCGACTTTCGTCCCTGTTCGACTTGTCAGTCTCACAGTCAAGCTCCCTTGTGCCATTGCACTCGACGACTGATTGCCAACCAGTCTGAGGGAACCTTTGGGCGCCTCCGTTACTCTTTAGGAGGCGACCGCCCCAGTCAAACTACCCACCTGACACTGTTCCCCATCCCGGTAAGGGACGTGGGTTAGAGCTCGAACATACGAAGGGTGGTATTTCAACGATGACTCCACACTAGCTGGCGCCAATGCTTCCAAGTCTCCCACCTATCCTACACAACGCAAATCCAAACTCAATATCAGGCTATAGTAAAGGTCCACGGGGTCTTTCCGTCCTGCTGCAGCTAACGAGCATCTTTACTCGTACTTCAATTTCGCCGGGTCTGTGGTTGAGACAGTGGGAAAGTCGTTACGCCATTCGTGCAGGTCGGAACTTACCCGACAAGGAATTTCGCTACCTTAGGACCGTTATAGTTACGGCCGCCGTTTACCGGGGCTTCATTTCAGAGCTTCGTCCCGAAGGACTAACCCTTCCAATTAACCTTCCGGCACCGGGCAGGCGTCACAGCGTATACAGCGCCTTACGGCTTCGCACGCTGCTGTGTTTTTAGTAAACAGTCGCTTTCCCCTGGTCACTGCGGCCCGCTCGAGCTCCGGACGCGAAGTCCTTCACCCTACGGGGGCCCTCCTTCTCCCGAAGTTACGGAGGTAATTTGCCGAGTTCCTTAACCACAGTTCTCCCGATCGCCTTAGTATTCTCTACTTACCCACCTGAGTTGGTTTGGGGTACGGGCACCGTGCCAGCTCACAGCTGAGATTTTCTTGGCAGCATAGGATCGGTGACTTCGCCTGTACGGCTCGGTATCACGTCTCAGGCTCATGACTCCAACTCTCATCGGAGTCGCCCTACACGCTTACCCCAGGTCAACCATCGCCTGGGTTCACTTACCTTCCTGCGTCCCTCTTCTGCTACCCGCGGAAGTCGCACTCGATTCGTCCGAAGACAGCCTCGAGCTTGACGACGTTGGGCTGGGCGCGGACACGGTGGTACCGGAATATCAACCGGTTGTGCATCGACTACGCCTTGCGGCCTCGCCTTAGCTCCCGACTTACCCTGGGAGGATTAGCCTTGCCCAGGAACCCTTGGGTTTCGGCGGAGGGGTTTCTCACCCCTCTCTCGCTACTCATACCTGCATTCTCACTCGACCTCGCTCCACGTGAGATTCCTCTCCCGCTTCGCGGCAAGATCGACGCTCCCCTACCCATCCGTTCCGAAGAACGAATGACGCGGCTTCGGCGGTGTACTTGAGCCCCGTTACATTGTCCGCGCGAGATCACTCGACCAGTGAGCTATTACGCACTCTTTCAAGGGTGGCTGCTTCTAAGCCAACCTCCTGGCTGTCTTTGCAATCTCACATCGTTTTCCACTTAGTACACACTTGGGGGCCTTAGCCGGCGTTCTGGGTTGTTTCCCTCTCGACCATGAAGCTCATCCCCCATGGTCTCACTGCCGTGCTCTGGAGTCATGGCATTCGGAGTTTGGTTGGGTTCGGTAACCTTGTAGGGCCCCTAGCCCATCCAGTGCTCTACCTCCATGACTGAACACACGACGCTGCACCTAAATGCATTTCGGGGAGAACCAGCTATCACCGAGTTTGCTTGGCCTTTCACCCCTATCCACAGGTCATCCCCTCAGTTTTCAACCTAAGTGGGTTCGGTCGTCCACCGGGTCTTACCCCGGCTTCCACCTGCCCATGGATAGATCACTCGGCTTCGGGTCTACAGCATGCGACTATGCGCCCTATTCAGACTCGCTTTCGCTCCGGCTTCCCATCACTGGTTAACCTTGCCACACACCGTAACTCGC
>CAWEQL010000010.1:0-497500 GCA_963811245.1 uncultured Acidimicrobiaceae bacterium | reverse complement strand
CATGTCTTGCGACGTGGGTCGCCGACTCGATCAATTGGTGAGCCGGCAGTGTTCTGACTGACCACTGCCTGCTGGCACGTATCACAAATTTGTCCATGGTCTTGGGTAGACCAAATGAATGAACTCAAAGATGACAGGTGCAAATACTTCCGTGCGACCGCACTCACCGAAGTGAGGGCGATCGCCCGCACTCGCACGTCATTCCTCTCTTCTGTTTTCAAGGAGCTCTTCGGGTAGTCGCCCGAGGGCGGTGCTACCGGAGCGGGCAAGCTAGCGAGTGGATGTCCGTTCCGCAACTCCGCTCCGTCGGCGCGTCCCAGTGAGACGGACCTTCGGTGGACGGAGTCGCAGCAGGACAGTGCCGGCGCTGACTCGACCGTGTGCCTCGTTCCGACCACGTGGAGCGGCCGTGCGGGGCGAAAGACCAAGGTAGCGGCGCCCGGCCGGGGCGTCAACTCGACAGCGGCTCTTTTTCGAGATCGAGCACGGCGTAGCTCTTGCGACCCTTGCGTACCAGGACGTAGCGACCATGCCGGACGTCGCCGGCCTCGATCCGCTCGTCCTCACCCAGGCGTCGCCCCGTGGCCAGGACGGACTGGTCTCGCAGCAGCCGCCGGGCCTCGGAGTTGGACCGGGCCAGGCCGGCGTCGACCAGCACCGGGACGGGATCGATGCCGTCCCCGATGTCCGACCCCGACGGCGGTGCCACGGTCGGGACCTCGCCGGCGACGGCATCCCAGGCCTCCGGGCCGGCGACGTCGGGGTCGCCCCCGAAGAGCACGGCGGAGGCCTCCTCGGCGGCCTCGGCGGCCTCCGGGCCGTGGACCAGGGTCGTGAGCTCGCGCGCCAGCCGGCGCTGCGCCGCCCGTTCGGCCGGATTGTCCCCGTGCACCGACACCAGGTCATGCACCTCCCGCACCGGCAGGAGCGTGAGCTGGAGGAGGAACCGCTCGACGTCGCGGTCGTCCACGTTCACCCAGTACTGGTAGAAGGCGTACGGCGACGTCTCCTCGGCGGAGAGCCAGATCGCACCGCCGGCGGACTTGCCGAACTTGGCGCCGTCCGAGCGGGTGATCAGCGGCCACGTGAAGGCGTGGACAGAGGCCTGCGAGCGGCGGCGGATCATGTCGACGCCGGCGACGATGTTGCCCCACTGGTCCGAGCCGCCGATCTGTAGCTCCACGGCCTCGTGGGCGTGCAGGTGCCAGTAGTCGTTGGCCTGCAGCAGCATGTAGCTGAACTCGGTGAAGGAGATCCCGTGCTCGGACTCGACGCGGGCCCGGATCGACTCCTTGGCCAGCATCTGGTTCACGGTCACGTGCTTTCCGACGTCCCGGAGGAACTCGAGCACGGAGACGCCCGCCGTCCAGGTGCGATTGTCCACCACCTCGGCCACCTCCCCCACGATCCCCTCGACCTGGGCGCGGATGCCCGCCACATTGGCGGCCAGGGTGTCCTCGTCGAGCAGGTTCCGCTCCTCCGAACGGCCTCCGGGGTCCCCCACCATGCCCGTCGCCCCGCCCACGAGTGCCACGGGACGGTGGCCCGCTTCGGCGAAACGGCGCAGCACCAGCAGACCGATCAGGTTCCCGACGTGGAGGCTCGGCGCCGTGGGATCGCAGCCGTAGTACAGGCGGAGCGGGCCCTCGTCGAGGCGGGCGGCCAGGGCGTCGAGGTCGGTGCTGTCCTGCACCAGGCCCCGGGCCCGGAGATCGTCGAGGAGCTCGCTCATGGTGGCATGTCACTCGGAACCGGGTCGCCGCGTCCAGTCGTCCCACTCCTGGCGTCACAGCGCAGCGCACGGCCTGCCTGGCGTGGAGGGGTGGCCATCGACGAGCATCGTGCGGTGACCGACGTCGTCCCGGCCGAGACCGGAAGCCGCCCCCATGCCCGGCGGAAGCGGATCGCGGTGCTCGCCGTCGTGGCCTCCTTCGTGGGCATGTGGGGCTACGTGATGTACCTGTCGTTCTTCGTCGGGCGCGCCGATCCTCGCGATCACCTCGACGACGAGGCCTGGGTGCAGGCGGCCGAGGCCACGTGCGCCCCCACCGCCGCCGCCGTGGCCCGGGAGCCGTACGCCAACCAGCTCGACACGCCGGCCGAGCGGGCGGCGGTGCTCGACGACGCCACGGCCGAGCTCGAGACCATGGTGCAGCGACTACGGGCCCTCCCGCCGCCGGCCGCCGAGGACGAGGCCCGGGCCGTGGACCGTTGGCTGGCCGACTGGGAGGAGTACAACCGCAACCGTCGGGCGTACGCCGAACGCTTCCGCGCCGGGCAGGACGAGCCGTTCCGGGTCACCGATCGTGACGGCTACCAGATCGACGTGCTCATCGACGACTTCGCCGCCGGGGCCAACGACATGCCGAGCTGCGCCCCGCCCGACGACGTCGGCTGACCCAGGTCACGGCCGGCGCCCGCGTCGCTCGTGATCCGGGAGCATCGCCCACGCCGCCTCCGCCCGCATCTGTTGGTGGACAGCCAGCCGCTCGGGGTCGAGTCGGCCGTCGGCGATGGCGGCCTCGACGGCGCAACCCGGTTCCCCCTGGTGGCCGCAGTCGGCGAACCGGCACTGCTCGGCGAGGGCCTCGATGTCGCGGAACGCCGCATCCACGGCCTCCGGGACGGCGTACAGCCCGATGGCGCGGACGCCGGGCGTGTCCACGACCAGGCCGCCGCCGGGGAGCAGGTGCAGCTCCCGGCGGGTGGTGGTGTGCCGGCCCTTGGCGTCGTGGTCCCGGACGGCGCCGGTCTCGGCCACGGACTCGTCGGCCAGGGCGTTGAGCAGCGTCGACTTCCCGGCACCGGACTCGCCGAGGAGCACGACGGTGCCGCCCTCGATGGCCACCCGGAGCCGGTCGATCCCGGCCCCCGACCGGGACGACACGGCCATCACCTCGAGCTCGGGATGCTCGGCCCGCAGCTCCTCGACGGCCGCAGCCGGGTCCTCGGCCAGATCGGCCTTCGTGAGCACCGCGATGGGCTCGGCATCGGCATCCCACGCCTGGGCGACCGCCCGCTGGACACGCCCTGATTTGATCGGGCGGTCGAGGCCCAGGACGACGAGGACCCGGTCGAGGTTGGCGGCCAGGACCTGCGCCCCCTCCCCCACCGGATCGGCGCGGCGGAGGGCGTTGCGGCGCTCGAGCACGTCGGCCACCTCGTCGTCGGCGACCAGCACCCAGTCCCCGACCACGGGCGTGCCGACCCGGTCGGCCCGGGTGCGCGATGAGCGCACGCCGGCGACGGTGGCCACCTGCACCCACCCGCGGTCCTGTCGGACGACTCGGCCGACCACCGCACCGTCGACGGCGGACGACGCCGCCCGCGCCAGGGCCGCCCATTCTTCGTCCCAGCCGAGGTCGACGAGGTCGATGCCGCTCAGCGCAGCCGCTCCAACACGTCGAGGCCGTGGCGCACCATGCGGCGCGTGCCGTCGTCCACCTCGAGCCCCCCGAGTTCGTCGGGACGGACCCAACGGATGTCGGTGGACTCGTGGTTGCCGCCGGGCTCCGCCCCCGCCGGCGCGACCACGAGGTACCGGGCGTCGAGGTGGAGATGCGGGTCCTCGGCGGGCGGGTCCACCCGGTGCACGTCGAGGTCGATGGCGACGGGATGCACCACGAGGCCTTCGATGCCCGTCTCCTCGGTGGCCTCCCGCAACGCGACGGCGGCCAGGTTGGCGTCGCCGTCGCAGTGGCCACCCGGTTGGAGCCACCGGCGCAACTTGCGGTGGTGCAGCACGACGATGCGCTCGCCGCGATCGTCGACGACCAGCGCCGACCCCGTGAGGTGGCCTTCCCAGCACGAGCGGTGGAGGGCGTCGTCGTGATCGGTGAGGAAGTCGAGGATGGTGCGCCGGTGACGGTCGGCGTCGGCATCCACGTCCGCCCGTGCGATCGCGGAGCGGGCCACGTCGAGCTCGGCGGCCGGCCCCAGGGCGGGATCATCGGCGGTCAGGAACGCGTCGTCCACGGGCGCGACGTTACGTGGCGGCTCCCATCATCGACGCGACACGTTGGGATCGCCCGCCACATACCACCGCCACGGCTCGTCGGCGGCGACACTGATGCCGACGCGGGTGGTCTGCACCACGGCCTCGGGCGGGCCGTCGCCGGGGTCGACGACGGCGAGCACGTCGCTGGTCACGAGGTCGGCGCCGTCGTGGTCGCCGGTGATCCCCATGGCCTGCGTCAGCTTGCCCGGACCCGAACACAGGTCCCGGTCACGACGGGCGGCGGGACCGCGATCGGCGTACATGGCGGCGAGGCCGTCCACCGGGGCGAGGGCCCGTAGCAGCACGGCCACGCCTTCGCCCTCGTCGCCGCAGACCACGTTGGCGCACCAGTGGACGCCATAGCTGAAGTACACGTAGAGCAGCCCACCCGGCCCGAACATGGTGGCGTTGCGGGCCGTGCGGCCCCGGTACGTGTGTGCGGCCGGGTCGATCGGCCCGCAGTAGGCCTCGACCTCGACGATGCGCGCCGCCCGCGTCCCGGACGCCAGCCGGTGCTCCAGGACGGTGCCCAACAGCTCGGGGGCCACCTCCCGCGGGTCCCGGGCGAAGAACTCCCGGCCGAGCGGCGTCACCGCGGTGCGAGCAGGTCCCGCACTGCAGTGGCGACCATCGGGCTCGCCACGTCAGCCGGCATCGAGGGCGGCTCGGTGGTGTTGTACACCACCTGCTGCATGTCGCACTCGTAGTAGCGGACCCGGAAGACGTCGCGCACGATCAGCCCACCACGGCCGCGAGCCGGCGTCGGTCGTCGGCGATCCGCCGGCGGAAGGACGCCATCTGCACCGCGACCGGATCCGGTCCGGCCCCACCGGGGGTGGTCCGCTGGGTCACGGGGACGCCGGGGCGCAGCAGTGCAGCCGCCTCGGCGCCGAGGGCCGGGTGGGCGGCCACCAGCTCGGACAGCGGCGTCGTGCCCTCCAGGGCGTCGCGCACCAGCGCTCCCACGATGGCGTGGGCCTCGCGGAAGGGCGTGCCCGCGCGGACGAGGAACTCGGCGAGGTCGGTGGCGGCCGCGCCCGGGGCGTCAGCGGCGGCGGCCATGCGCTCCTCGACCACCGTGAGCGTGGCGTACATCCCGGCGACGGCCCGCAGGCCGAGGCGGACCTGGTCGACCGCATCGAACAGCGGCTCCTTGTCCTCCTGCAGATCGCGGTTGTAGGCGAGCGGCATCCCCTTCAGCGTGGCGAGCAGGCCCGTGAGGTCGCCGATGACTCGACCGGCCTTGCCCCGGGCGAGCTCGGCGATGTCGGGGTTCTTCTTCTGGGGCAGCATCGACGAGCCGGTGGCGTAGCCGTCGTCGAGTCGCACGAAGCCGAACTCGTCGCTGCTCCACAGCACGATCTCCTCACCCATGCGGGACAGGTGGACCGCAACCATCGTCACGGCGAAGAGGGTTTCGGCGACGAAGTCACGATCGCTGACCGCATCGAGGCTGTTGTCGAACACGGCGGCGAAACCGAGATCGCGAGCAACCGTGGCCGGATCGAGCGGAAGCGAGGACCCGGCCAGCGCGCCGGCGCCGAGCGGCGACACGTCGGCACGGCGGCGGGCGTCGAGCAGACGATCGACGTCTCGTGCCAGCGCCCACGCGTGAGCGAGGAGGTGGTGGGCGAGCAGCACCGGCTGGGCCCGCTGGAGGTGCGTGTAGCCGGGGAGGTAGGTGTTCCCTGCGTCCTCGGCCCGCTGGAGCAACACGGCCTGGAGGGCGACGACGTCGTCGGCGACGCCGAGCAGGGCCCGCTTGGTCCACAGGCGCAGGTCGGTGGCGATCTGGTCGTTGCGGCTCCGGCCGGTGTGGAGCTTGCCGCCCGCCGGCCCGGCCAGCTCGGTGACGCGCCGCTCGACCGCGGTGTGGATGTCCTCGTCGGAGTCGACGAAGGCGAAGGTGCCGTCGGACAGCTCGGCTTCGACCCGGTCGAGGGCGTCGAGCACGGCGTCCACCTCGTCGTCGCCGAGGATGCCGGCGCGCCCGAGGCCCCGGACGTGGGCCCGGCTGCCGGCGATGTCGTCAGGTGCGAGACGCTGGTCGAAGGGCAGGCTCACCGTGTAGGCGAGCAGGTCCTCCGCCGGTCCCGATCCGAACCGCCCGTGCCACAGGGTGCGGTGTGCACCGTGCTCGTCGCCAGTCACCGGCGGGCACCCGGCCCCTGCCGCTGCGACCAGGTCTCGATGCCGAGGCCCCACAGCCGGACGAAGCCAGCCGAGTCCTGGTGGCGGAAGCTGTCCTCGGCGTCGTAGGTGGCCAGGCCGTAGTCGTAGAGGCTGGCATCGGAGCGCCGGCCCTCGACCTCGCACGAGCCGGGCTCGAGGTGGAGCCGGACCTCGCCGGTCACGTGCTTCTGCGACTCGGCGATGAAGGCGTCGAGCGCCTCGCGCAGGGGCGAGAACCACAGCCCGTCGTACACCAACTCGGCGTAGCGGGACTCCAGCCGGTACTTCTCGCGCTGCAGATCCCGTTCGAGGCAGATCGACTCGAGGTCGACGTGGGCCTTGATGAGGGCGAGGGAGGCCGGGCACTCGTAGGTCTCCCGGCTCTTGATGCCGACGCGGCGGTTCTCGACCATGTCGATGCGGCCCCACCCGAACGAACCGACGACGTCGTTGAGGTGGCCGATGATCGAGGCCGGCGACATGGCCTCGCCGTCCACGCTGACCGGCATCCCCTGGTCGAACCCGATCACGACGTCCCGTGGCTCGTCGGCCGTGCGCTCGGTGAGGAGCCACACCCCCTTCGGCGGTGTGCGCCACGGGTCCTCCATCTCACCGCACTCGATGGCCCGGCCCATCAGGTTGTCGTCGATGGAGTACACCTTCTCCTTCGTCGCCTGGATCGGGATGTCGTGGTCGTAGGCGTAGTAGATGGCGTCCTCACGGGTCATGCCCCACGACCGGACGGGAGCGAGGATCTCCAGGTCGGGGGCCAGCGCCCGGGTGGAGACCTCGAAGCGCACCTGGTCGTTGCCCTTCCCGGTGCAACCGTGGGCGACGGCGTCGGCACCGTGGGCGCGGGCGGCCTCGACGAGGTGCTTGACGATCACCGGCCGCGACAGCGCCGACACCAACGGGTAGCGGTTCTCGTACATGGCGTTGGCCCGCAGCGCCGGCATGCAGAAGTCCCGGGCGAACTCCTCGCGTGCGTCGACCACGACGGCCTCGGTGGCGCCGGCGGCGAGGGCCCGGTGCTTGACGACATCCCAGTCGTCGGACGCCTGGCCGACGTCGACGGCGAGCGCGATGACCTCGACGCCTTCGTTCTCGATGAGCCAGCGGACCGCGACCGATGTGTCGAGGCCGCCGCTGTAGGCGAGGACCACTCGCTTAGCCATGGTGGGAGAACTCCTTGAGAGGGATGGTGGAAAGATGCCTGATGGGGAGGGGGCCGCCGCGACCGACGAGCGGCGGGTCGGCGTCGGGAGCGCCAGCGAGCAGCCGACAGCGTTCCGAGGCTCGAAGAGCCCGCCAGGGCTCGAGGCCGAGGTAGCCATGTCACAGGCCGGCGAGGTCCGAGATGCGGCGGGCGACGGTGGCGCCGTCGGTGGACTCGGCGGCCACCAGCAACAGGGTGTCATCGCCCGCCACCGTGCCGAGGACCTCGGGAAGGCTGGCGCGGTCGAGGGCAGAGCCGACGACGTGAGCAGAACCGGGGGGCGTGCGCAGCACCACGAGGTTGGCCGAGTGGGAGACCTCGACCACCCACTCGGAGCAGACCCGGCGCAGGTGGTCCTCCGGGGCCACGGCTTCCCTCGGCATGGCGGGCACGGCGTAGACGGTGTCGCCGCCGGGCACGCGCACCTTGATCGCACCGAGGTCCTCGAGATCGCGTGACACCGTGGCCTGCGTGGCGACGACGCCGTCGGCGGCGAGGAGGTCGACGAGCTGCTCCTGGGTGGAGACGGCGTTCTCCTCGAGGAGTCGCTGGACCCGGTGCTGGCGCTGCGGCTTCGTGAGACGGGTGGCCCGGGTGCCGCTCATGTCAGCGACCCGACCTCGTGCAACCACCGGATCAGGCCGATCTTGGCGTGCATGCGGTTGTGGGCCTGGCGGATCATCCGGGACTGGGAGCCGTCGGCCACCGATGCCGCCACCTCCTCGCCCCGGTGCGCGGGAAGGCAGTGCATGAAGATGGCGGTGTCCGGTGCGGCGCCCATGACGGTGTCGTCCACCTGGAAGCCCTCGAAGTCCTGGTGGCGAGCCGCGGCCTCCTCCTCCTGGCCCATCGACGCCCACACATCGGTGTGCACGGCGTCGGCGTCGGCGACCGCTTCGGTCGGCCGGTCGGTCACGAGCAGCGAGCCGTCGGCCGTGTCGAGGCCGGCGAGGCGGAGCCGGTCGAGGTCGGCGTCGTCGGGCCCGTAGCCGGCGGGGCAGGCCAGCCGGACATCGCATCCCCGACATCGCCGCGCCGAGCGACAGGCTTCGCGCCACGTTGTTGAAGTCGCCGACCCAGGCCACCGATCGGCCCGACAGGCTCCCCCACTCGTCGCGCATGGTCAACAGGTCGGCGACCGCCTGGCAGGGGTGGCCGCGATCGGACAGGAGGTTGAGCACCGGGATGGTGGAGGCTTCGGCGAGGTCCTCGAGCAGTCCGTGGTCGAACACCCGCGCCCCCAGGAGGGCGTGGTAGCCCGAGAGGACCCGGGCCACGTCGGCGGCCGGCTCCCGCTCGCCGATGCGCACCTCGGCGAGGGTGAACGTCACCGGATGGCCGCCGAGGTGCACGGTGGCCGCCTCGGCAGAGTGCCGGGTCCGGAGGCTGGGCTTTTCGAAGTAGAAGGCCACCGTCCGGCCCGTCAGGAGTTCCGGACCGTCGGGACCGCACAGCTCGAGCACACGCGCCAGCTCGCCTGGCGACAGGTCGTCGACCTCGAGGAAGTGACGCAGGCTCATGACGACGCCTCCTCGGCGGTGGCCCGGTGGATCATGGCCACGGCCTCGTCGATCTCGGCGTCGCTGACGATGAGCGGTGGCGCCAGCCGCAGCGCGGTCGGCGTCACGGCGTTCACCACGAGACCGTCGTCGAGCAGCCGGGCGGCAACGGCCCGGGCATCGAGGTCACGGAGCTCGACACCGAGGAGCAGACCGAGGCCGCGCACGTCGGTCACCGCGTCGAGGTCGAGCAGCGCCGTCCGCAGCCGGTCGCCGGCCGCGATGGCGAGCGCCGGCGCATCGAGGCGGCGCATCTCGCCCAGCACCGCTCGCGCCGCCGCCGTGGCCAGGGGCTGGCCCCCGAAGGTGGTGGCGTGATCACCCGGCTCGAACGCCGCGGCCACCTCCACCGTGGCGGCACAGGCACCGATGGGAACGCCGTTGCCGAGCGCCTTGGCCATGGTGACGACGTCGGGCTGTACGCCGAAGTGCTGGAAGCCGAACCAGCGGCCCGTCCGGGCGAGACCGGTCTGGACCTCGTCCACCATGAAGAGGATCCCGCGCTCGCGGCACAGCCGCTCCACGCCCTGGAAGTACGCGGCGGTGGCGGGGTTGACCCCGCCCTCGCCCTGCACGGGCTCGAGCAGGACCGCGGCCACGCTGGGATCGAGGGCTCGCTCCAACTCGTCGAGATCGGCCCACGGGACGTGACGGAAGCCCTCGGGCAGGGGTTGGAACGCCTCCCACTTCTGGGGCTGGCCGGTGGCGTGCAGGGTGGCAAGGGTCCGGCCGTGGAAGCTGGCGAAGGCCGAGACCACCGTGTGGCGACCGCGCCCGCCGAAGCGGCGGGCCAGCTTGATGGCAGCCTCGTTCGACTCGGCACCGGAGTTGCAGAAGAAGGTCTGGTAGCGGGACGCGTCGGGGTTGCCGTCGCGGAGCAGCTCGTCGAGGGCGACGGCGACCTCCCACCCCGGCTCGGTACCGAACAGGTTGGAGACGTGGAGCAACGTGCGGGCCTGCACGGCCAGGGCGTCGGCCACGACCGGGTTGGCATGCCCCAGCGAGCAGACGGCGAGACCGGACAGGAAATCGAGATAGCGACGGCCGTCGCCGTCCCACAGCTCGCACCCGGCACCACGCACGAAGCGCACCTTCGGCGCTCCGTAGGTCGGCATGAGCGGGCAGCCGTCGAGCGACGACGGAGCTCCCATGGCGGTGGTGTGGGCGGTGCTGGTCATGGCTGGTCCTCTCGGACGAGGTGGCGCGTGATCATGGTGCCGATGCCCTCGTCGGAGAACAGCTCGAGCAACACCACGTGCGGGATGCGACCATCGACGAGGTGCGCCGACGGTACGCCGCGTTCCACGGCGCTGACGGCGGCGTCGATCTTCGGGATCATGCCGCCGGTCAACTCGCCCGCGTCGATCCTGGCACGCAGCTCCCCGGCGGTGGCGGAGCGGACGAGCGAGTGGGGGTCGTGGACGTCGGCGAGCAGGCCGGGGACGTCGGTGAGGTAGATCACCTTCTCGGCCTCGAGGGCGACCGCCAGCGCGCCGGCGACCGTGTCGGCGTTGATGTTGTACGCCTGTCCCTCGGCGGAGCCGCCGATGGTCGACACGACAGGGATCAGGTCCTCGGCGAGGAGACGATGGAGGATCGACGGGTTGACGGACTCGACGTCGCCCACGAAGCCGAGCTCCGGGTGCCGCGCCACCGAGGTGATGAGGCCGCCGTCCTCACCGGACAGGCCGACCGCGAGCGGACCGTGGGTGTTGATCGAGCCGACGATGTCGCGGTTCACCTTGCCGACGAGGACCATGCGCGCCACGTCCAACGTGTCGGCGTCGGTGACGCGCAGGCCGTCGCGGAACTCGGATTCGATGCCGAGGCGGCCGAGCAGCTCGCCGATCTGGGGACCGCCACCGTGGACCACCACCGGCTTGAGCCCGACGGCGCGCAACAGGACCATGTCGTCCGCGAACTGGCCCGCGAGGGTGGGGTCGACCATGGCGTTGCCGCCGTACTTGACCACCACGATCTGGTGGCGGAAGCGCTGGATGTAGGGAAGGGCTTCGAGGAGCACCGCCGCCCGCTCGGCAGCCGTGCTGGGAATGTCGGGACCGGTCATGGCATCAACGCGGTCGTGGGGAGACCCGTGGTCTCGGGGAGCCCGGCGAGGAGGTTGGCGCACTGGATCGCCTGCCCCGACGTGCCCTTCACGAGGTTGTCGATCGCCGACAGCACCATCACCGTGCCGGTCCGTTCGTCGAAGCGGGCGGTGAGGTGGGCGGTGTTGGCACCCTGCGTGGCCTTGGTCGACGGGATGCGGTCGTCGACGACCATGAACGGCTCGGCGTCGTACACCTCGCGGAGGCAGGCCATCAGCGTCGCGGTGTCACACGGGCCTGACGGTCGGGCGTAGACGGTGGTGAAGATGCCGCGGTTCATGGGGGCCAGGTGCGGCGTGAAGAGCACCTGGGCGCCGGTGGCCTGCTCGATCTCCGGGGTGTGCCGGTGGGTGAGCAACCCGTAGGCGGTGAAGTTCTCGTCGACGGCGCAGAAGGTGGTGTTGTCCTTCGCCGGGCGCCCGGCGCCGCTGACACCGGTCACCGCGTTGACCACCACGCCGGTGGTCTCGATCAGCCCGGCCCGCACGAACGGTGCGATGGCCAGCGATGCCCCCGTCGGGTAGCAACCGGCCACGGCGACCAGCGAGGAGCCGAGGATCTCGTCGCGGAACAGCTCGGGGATGCCGTAGGCCGCCTCGGCCAGCAGCTCCGGGGCCGGGTGCTCGCTCCCGTACCACCGGGGGTACAGGGCCGGGTCCTCGAGCCGGAAGTCGGAGGCGGCGTCGACGATCCACTTCACCTGGCCCCGGAGATCCGGAACGATGCCCTGGCTGAGGCCGTGGGGAAGACCGAGGAACACCAGGTCGAGGCCGGCGCACTCCCGGGCCCCGGCGGCCTCGAAGCGCAGGTCGGGATAGGCGGCGGCCAGGCCGGGGTACAGGTCCGCCACGGCCGTCCCGGCCTGGCTGTCGGCGCCGGCGAGTCGGACGTCGAAGTCGGGATGGGAGGCCAGCAGGCGCAACAGCTCCGACCCGGCGAAGCCCGATGCGCCCAGGATCCCGACGGTGGTCATCCGGTGCACCCTAGCGAAGTGGGTGCATGCTTATGCAAGTCTATGGATGACGATCGTGCGAGCCGAGCGGTCAGTGACGGAGCTCGGCGCCGTGGGCTCGTTCGACGGCGTCGATGATGCCCTGGCGGACCTCGCCCACCTCGGCGTCGGTGAGGGTCCGGTCGGTGGCCTGGAGGCGGATCCGGTAGGCCAGCGAGCGAGCACCCTGGGGCATCCCTTCGCCCCGATAGGTGTCGAACAAGCGAACCCAGCCGGCCAGTTCGCCGGCCGCGGCCTCGACGGTCTCGGCGACTGCGGTGGCGGACACGCTCTCGGGCGTCACGAAGGCCAGGTCGATGTCCGAGGACGGGAACCGGCTCACGGCGGCGTACACCGGCGAGCCGTGCGGATGGGCGAGGAAGCGATCGAGGTCGA
This sequence comes from uncultured Acidimicrobiaceae bacterium, assembly GCA_963811245.1. Taxonomy (GTDB): domain Bacteria; phylum Actinomycetota; class Acidimicrobiia; order Acidimicrobiales; family Salinilacustritrichaceae; genus Salinilacustrithrix. Next base: position 485,061 of record CAWEQL010000010.1, on the reverse strand, counting down.
CCTCGAGCCAGGCCACCCGGCCGGGGATGTCGAACGCCTCGAGCACGTCCGGGTCGATCTCCCCCACCGAGCCGACCGGTTCCCCCTCGACCCGCGCCACGGCGGAGCGGGTCGGGTGCATCGCCGGCATCTCGGCGTTGGCGACGTCGGCTCCGGACATCGCCAGACCGTCGCAGATGGTCCGCCACACGACGACGGCCTCACGGGCATCGACGCCGACGAGGATCACGGCCAGGCTCTCGCGCTCGTCGGGCAGCTCGGACTCCGGATCCATGGGCCGCTTGAACACGTGACCGATCTCGAACAGCGCGACTTCTTCGTTGCGGTGGTTGACGTTGTGCCGGACCGCCTTCAACAGCCCCGGCAGCAACGACGTGCGCAGCACGGATTCCTCGGCCACGAGCGGGTTGGTGATGGTGATGCCGTCCCCGGGCAACCCGGCTCGCTCGAGGTCGCCGGGAGCGAGGAACGGCATCGGCGTCGCCTCCGAACAGCCCAGACCGGTGAGGATCGACCGCAGCCGGCGCCGCTCCTTCTGCCGCCGGGACAGCCCACCGGAGAGCGTGGACACGGGCATCGTCTTGCCCAGCCGCTCGTAGCCGTACATCCGGCCGATCTCCTCGACGACGTCGATCTCGCTGTCGGAGTCGAGCCGGTACGACGGGAGCGACACCGTCATCGGGCCGTCGCCGGCCACGACGACGGTCGTGAAACCGATGGGGTCGAGCAGGGCCTTCATTTCCGATGCGGCCAGGGACGACCCGAGCACCGCGTTCACCCACCGCGGGGCGCACCTCGATCGGTCGGCGGTCGGGCACGTCGCCGCGCACGTCGACCATGCCCGGCGCCACCGTCCCGACGGCGTCGCCGAGAAGCTCGATGAACCGGGCGTGGGCGAGCTCGATGACCTCGGGGTCGCAGCCCCGTTCGAAGCGCGCCGAGGCCTCGGACCGCAGGCCCAGACGACGGGCCGTCTTCGCCACGGGCATCCGGTCGAACCATGCCATCTCGACCACCACGTCGGTGGTCGCATCCGAGATCTCCGTGTCGGCGCCGCCCATGACCCCGGCGATGCCGATGGGCCGGTCGTCTCCGTCGCAGATCAGCAGATCGGACGGACCGACCCGGCGTTCGACGTCGTCGAGCGTGGTGATCGTCTCGTCCTCGCGAGCCAGGCGGACACGAAACCCCGGACCGGCCAGCGTGGCGAGGTCGTACGGATGGGACGGCTGGCCGAGCTCGAGCATCACGTAGTTGGAGACGTCGACCACGTTGTTGATGGGCCGCATGCCGAGCAGCGTGAGACGGCTGGCGATCCGGGCATCGGACGGACGGACCTCGACGTCGCGGAGCACCCGTGCGGTGAAGCGACCGCATCGGGACGGCGCCTCGACCTCCACGGAGACGAGGTCGCCGGCGGCATCCGGGCCGGTCGCCGGTGTGGTGGCCGGCGGCAGCGAGAACGCCACGCCCAGCCGGGCGGCGACGTCGCGCGCCACGCCGGCCACCGACATCGCGTCGGGCCGGTTGGGGTTGATCTCGAGGTCGTACAGCACGTCGGCCTCGATGCCGAGCGCCTCGGCCACGGGCGTGCCGGGGCGGAGCTGGGCCGGCAGGATCAGGATGCCGCCGGGATCGCCCGGCAGCTGGAGCTCCGTCGGGCTGCACAGCATCCCGTTGGACCACTCGCCCCGCTTCTTGGCCCGGGTGATCTCCATGCCTCCGGGCATCGTGGTGCCGACGGTGGCGAGTGGGACCAGATCGCCCTCGGCCATGTTGAAGGCGCCGCAGCAGATCTGGAGGGGGCCGCCGTCGCCGGGATCGACGTCGACGATCTGCATACGGTCGGCGTTGGGATGCGTCCGCAGCTCGAGGACCCGGGCGACGACGATGCCGTCGAGGCCTTCACCGATGCGGTCCATGGACTCCACGGCCATGCCGAGGTCGCTCATGACATCGCCGAGCTCCTCGGCGGACACGCCGTCGGGGATGGCGGCGAACTCCTTCAGCCAGCTCAGCAGCACCTTCATGACGACATCCCGTGGGTCTGGTCGGTTCGGTTCGACATGGTCAGAACTGGCGCAGGAAGCGGACGTCGTTGGTGATGAGCTCGCGCAGGTCGTCGACGCCGGCCTTGGTGGTGGCGAGACGCTCGATCCCGAACCCGAAGGCGAACCCGGTGAACTCCTCGGGGTCGATGCCGCAGTTGCGCAACACGTTCGGGTGGACCATGCCGCAGCCACCGAGTTCGAGGAAGGTGCCGTCGGGCCGGATGATGTCGAACTCGGCCGACGGTTCGGTGAACGGGAAGTACGACGGCCGTAGGCGGGACGAGAACTCGCCGCCGAAGTACGCCTTCGTGAAGCGGTCGATCGTGCCGGCCAGGTCGGCGAGCGTGATGCCCCGGTCGACCACCAGACCTTCGATCTGGTGGAACACCGGTAGGTGCGTGGCGTCGGCGGTGTCCTGGCGGAACGTGCGCCCCGGCATGACCGAGTAGATCGGCGGGGCCTGCTCCTGCATGACCCGCACCTGCACCGGCGACGTGTGCGTGCGCAGCAGCGTCCGGCCCGGTTCGCCGAAGTCGACGTAGAGCGTGTCGTACATGTCGCGGGCGGGATGGCCCTCGGGGAAGTTCAACGCCTCGAAGTTGTAGAAGTCGGTCTCGACCTCGGGCCCCTCGGCGACCGTGAACCCGAGACCCACGAACACGTCCTCGAGCTCCATCACCGCCTGGGTCACGAGGTGGAGGTGCCCGGCACGGGACCGGCCCGTGACCTCGGTCAGATCGAGGCGGTCGGCTTCGAGCTGCTCGGCCCGGGCCGCCTTCAAGAGCGCGTGACGGCGCTCGGCCACCAGGGCCTCGAGCTCGGTGACGGAATCGTTCACCGCCTGGCCGACGCGCTTGCGCTCGTCGGGGTCCAACCCGCCGAGCTGGCGCTTGAACCCCTTCAGGGCGCCCTTCTTGCCCAGCGCGTCGCGCTCGGCCTCGTCGAGGGCGTCGACGGAGTCGGCCGTCTCGATGTTGCTGCGCGCCGCGTCGGCGATCCGTTCGAGCTCATCGATCATGGACCGGAAACCCTGCCCGACCGGAGCCCCCCGGGGCCAAACTCAATTGGCCGGGTGGGCGCGCTCGAACGCGTCCGTGGGCAACGAGAACGTGAAGGTCGAGCCCCCACCCTCCGACGAGGTGGCGGTGAGCTCCCCGCCGTGGGCCTCCACCAGGCCACGGCTGATCCACAGCCCGAGGCCGGTCCCGGTGGGGCGACCGTGGTCGCGTCGGTAGAACTTGTCGAAGACGCGGGGAAGGTCCTCGGCGGGGATGCCGGCGCCGGCGTCGCGGACGGCGACCCGGACCAGGTCTCCCGCGTTGTGCCCGGTCACCGACATGCCGGTGGGGCTGGCGTACTTGGCCGCGTTCTCGACCAGGTTGGTGAGGACCTGTTCGATCTTGTCGGGGTCGGCGTACACCGGCGGCAGCCCGTCGACGTCGAGGCGACAGTCCAGCTCGGGGTAGGCCATCGACACCTTCTCGACCACATCGGCAGCCACCTCGGCCAGGTCGATCATGCGCCGTTGCAGCACGAGCCGGCCCGTCTCCAAGCGGCTGATGTCGAGCAGTTCGGTGACGAGGCGGGTGACGCGATCGGCGTCGTGGTTGACCTGCTCGATCATCTCCCGCTTCTTGTCGTCGGCGATGCGGTCCCAGCGGTTCAACATCAGCGACGTGTAGCCCTTGACCGACGTCAGCGGGGACCGCAGCTCGTGCGACACGGTCGAGACGATGGCGATGCCCGACTTGTCCGACACGGGCCGAGCGCACAGCACCGTCGATCCGTCCTCGGCGACGGCGACCGTGACCATGGCCGCCACGTCCCCTCCATCCGTGCGACGGAACGTGAGCTCGACCTCGGCCGGGCGGGCGTCGAGCCCGACGGGTTCGCCCACCACGTCACGCACCGACAACGCCGTGAGCACGTCGGCGCCCACGACGTCGTCGAGCGGGCCCAGCAATGCGGTGGCGGCGGCGTTGGCCGACCGAAGGACGCCGTCGGGACCGATCACCAGCACGGCGTCGGGCAAGAGATCGGCGTTCAGTTCGATGACCCGACCCCCGGCGACGCCGAACGGCGCTGCCGCGCCGACTCGAATGCCAGCACCGCGCCGGCCATCGCCACGTTCAGGGACTCGACGGCGCCGGCCATCGGGATGGTCACGATCGCGTCGGCGGCGCTGACGACCTCGGCCGGAAGGCCGTGGGCTTCGGAGCCGAGCAGGACGGCGACATCGCCGGTGAGATCCAACCGGTCGGGGCCGGTGCCGCCCCCGAGCGCGGACGCCACGACCGTCATCCCCGCCGCCCGGAGCTGGTGGACGCAGGCCACCGCATCGCCGGCGACGGCGTGAGGGACCCGGAACGACGAACCGGCCGAGGCGCGCACGCACTTCGGGTTCCAGATGTCCACCGCATCGGCGCAGGACACTACCGCCGACGCCCCGACCGCCTCGGCGATCCGGAACAGGGTGCCGGCGTTGCCCGGATCGGCCACGGCCACCAGCACCAGGACCAGACCGTGCACCGAGGCGACCTCGACCGAGGCCGGGATGGCGGCCAGGGCGGCAACGCCCTGCGGCGTCACCGGGGACGTGACCCTCGCCAGCGCACCGGCCGCCACGTCACGCACGGGGACACCCGAGGCGGCGGCCAGGGCGCGGACGTCGGTGCCGGCGCCCGGTTCGATGTAGATCTCCTCGATCGCGACGGGTGACGCCAGCGCCTCGGCCACCAGGGTCGGTCCGTCGATCACGAACTGGCCCGACTCCGAACGCGACCGACGGCGCCCCGAGAGGCGCCGTAGGTGCTGCAGTGCTGCAGAACGCGGGCCCAGCGCGTCGCCGGGGCCGGGTTCGTCCACGCTCAGGCGGCGCCGGACTCGGACCCGAGGGCGGCGTCGGCGGCCGACACGAGGGCACCGAACGACGCGTCGTCGGTGACGGCCAGGTCGGCGAGGTGCTTACGGTCGATCTCGATGCCGGCTTCCTTCAGCCCGGCGATGAAGCGCGAGTAGCTGGTGCCGTGCAACCGGCAGGCAGCGTTGATGCGCTGGATCCACAGCTTGCGCATCTCACCCTTGCGCGCCCGCCGATCGCGGAAGGCGTACTGCATCGAGTGCATGACCTGCTCGTTGGCGCTGCGGTACGTGCGGCTCTTGTTGCCGTAGTACCCCTTCGCCCGTCCCAGTACCTGCTTGCGGCGCTTCTTGGTGTGGACGCCACCTTTGACCCTTGCCATGACCTTGCTCCTTGTCCTTCTTCGTCCGTCGGTTCGTGCGCGTGGGGCTCAGATGCCCAGCATCTTCTTGACGCGCTTCTCGTCGGCCGAGCTCACGAGCTCGTCGCCCTTCAGACGGCGCAGGCGCTTCGACGAGAGGCGCTCGTTGCCGTGGTGGCGGTTGGCCTGGCGGCGGGTGATCTTGCCGCTGCCGGTCACCTTGAAGCGCTTGGCCGAGGTGCGGTGGGTCTTCATCTTGGGCATGACGGTTCCTTGCTACTGATCGGTGGTGTCGGCGACGGCGGTGTCGACGACGGGCGATTCGGGGCTGGGTGCTCGGGGGCCGGTGCTGCTTCGGGGGCCGGTGCTGCTTCGGGGACGTCGGGCGCCGGGGTCTCGGCGGCCGGGGCGGCGGCTTCTCGTTGCTGCTTGGCCTCCTCGGCCACCCGGGCCTTGGCGGCCGCCTGGGCCTTCTTGTCGGGAGCGAGGACCATGGTCATCTGTCGGCCCTCCTGACGAGCGCTGGTCTCGACCCGTCCGACATCGGACGTGGCCTCGACGACACGATCGAGGATCTTGCGACCGAGCTCAGGGTGGGTGGTTTCGCGACCACGGAACATCAGGGTGATCTTCACCTTGTGCCCCTCGGCCAGGAAGTGCACGACCTTGCGGGTCTTGGTATCGAAGTCGCCCGGCCCGATCTTGGGCCGGTACTTCATCTCCTTGACCGACGCCGTCGAGCTCTTCTTCGCGACTCCTTGGCCCGCTGGGCCGCTTCGTACTTGTACTTCCCGTAGTCCATGATCCGGCACACGGGTGGATTGGCCTTGTCGGCCACCTCGACCAGGTCGAGTTCCTGGGCGCGGGCGATGGACAAGGCCTCGGGAAGGGGCTTGATCCCGATCTGTTCACCGTCGGCGCCCACGAGGCGGACCTCGCGTGCACGGATGCGGTCGTTGATACGGGGCTCGTCAGCAGCTATTGCCGATCACTCCTCAGCAAGACGTCCGTTCCTCCTGTTGTGGTTCGGATGGTTCGGAGAGAGCGACGCCGCCGAAACGCGGAAACGGACGTCCGAAGACGTCCGCCACACCCCACCCGGGCCGGCAGCGCCGGTTCCGAGAGGGTGGATCCACGACCTGGACGCACCCGAAGGTGGCCAGGTGGGGGCGGGCCCCGCTTTCTCTTGAATTGTCCGGCGTATGGTACCGGTGGAACGACACGGAATGGCAACTGCGACACCGAGGAGGCCCCGATGTCGACCTTGTGGACGCCCGGCGGGGAGGTGCCCGTGGGGCGCCAGGCCCGAGCGAGCCGCCGGGCCCGGCACCGGAGCCCGCGGACCCCGGCGGCGACGAGGCGGCGTCGACCGACGACGACGCCCGGTTCGAGCAGATGCGGCGCCAGGTGCTCGAGACACCGGCGGCCGACCTCGTGCTCCAGCACACGATGGGCCTCTACGAGCTCGCCGCCCTGCACCTGTCCGAGCCCGAGCCTCGTCTCGCCGATGCCCGGTTGGCCATCGACGCCGCTCACGGTGCTGGTCGAGGGGCTGCAGGGTCGTCTCGGCGCCCAGGAGGCGGCACTCGTCTCGGCCTTGCCGCAACTCAAGATGGCCTTCGTGGAGGCCACCGACCGAGGGCGGCCCGCGGGGTCGCCGTGACGGAGGCCCGGCGGCCGCCGGGCAGCACCGGAATCTCCGCGCGTTGCGGATGCACGAATGCGCTCTGCGTGCCCACGGGCCGCGGTCTGACGACTACATTGCCGCCGAGACCACCGACACGCCGGGGGAGGGTTGTGGACGTCGCCATCGGGCTGAGCCGGCATGCGCACGAGACGCTGACCGACCACCTCAACGACCTCGTCGCCGCGTTCGACGCCGACGGAGGGCTCGTGTTCCTCAACCGGGCCGGCGCTCGGTTGCTGCGGGTGGAGATCGCCGAGGGCGCTCCCCGATCTTTCCTCACGGACCTCCCCGCCGCGGCGAGCGCCAGCGCCTCGCCACCATCGTGGAGTCCGTGCGCGCCGGGGACACTGGACCGGCCGATCTCGTTGGCCTCCCCCATCACCGGCGAATTCCCGACCCGATCGACGCTGTGCCCGCTCGAGCTCGACGACGGCACCACCGGCATCGGCTGGATCGCCAAGGACACCACCACCGACCGCGACGTCATCAAGAGCCTCCGGGAACGGGCCTTCTACGACCCGCTCACCGGTCTCTCGCACCGTTCGCTGTTCCTCGACCGTCTCGACCTGCTATTGCGGCGCACCGGCGGCGACACCGGATCGGTGTGCGTGCTCTTCGTCAGCCCCGACCGCTTCAAGGAGAAGATCAACCGCTTCGCCCACGGCACCGGCGATGCCCTCCTGAAGGAGATCGCGCTGCGTGTCCCGGCGCAGCTGGCCCCCGACCAGACGATGCACCGGTGGGGAGACGAGGACTTCGTGGTGCTCTGCGAGCGTGTCGAGTCCGACGCCGAGGCCCTCGCCGTGGCCGACCGGGTGGCGGCGGCGTTCGCCGAACCGTTCACCATCGGTCGGCGCGAGGTCTACCTCACGGCCTCCACCGGTGTGGCCCTCGGTCGCCCGGGCGCTATGGGCACCGACGAGCTGATCCGCCACGCCGACGTCGCCGGCCAGTTGGCCAAGAGCCGCGGCGGGGGCGCCATCCGCCTCTTCGACGAGGACCTCCGCGTCCGGGCCCTCCGGCGGGCCGAGCTGGAGGATGCGCTGCGCGGCGCCGGCCACCGAGTCGAGCTGGTGCTGTACTACCAGCCCGAGGTCCAGCTGCGGACCAACCAGATCGTGGCGTGCGAGGCGCTGCTGCGCTGGCGTCACCCCGAATGGGGCCTGGTGTCGCCCAACGAGTTCATCCCGGTGGCCGAATCCACCAACCTGATCCTCGAGATCGGCGAGTGGGTGCTGCGCGAAGCGCTCACCCAGGTGGCGGCCTGGACCGAGCGCTTCGCCGACCGCGACCCCATCACCGTGGCGGTCAACATCTCCGCCAAGCAGTTCGCGCTCGACGACTTCGACCGGCGGGTCGAGGCGATGCTGGTCGAGACCGGTGCCGACCCGGCGCGCGTCTGCCTCGAGATCACCGAGAGCGTCCTGCTCGACGACGCCGAGGAGACCATCGAGAAGCTGAACCGCCTCAAGCAGATCGGTGTGCACCTCGCCATCGACGACTTCGGCACCGGGTACTCGTCGCTGTCGTACCTGCGCCGGTTCCCCGTCGACATCTTGAAGGTCGACCAGGCCTTCGTGAGCGGCTTGGGCCACGACCCGGGCGACTCGGCCATCGTCCAGGCCGTGGTGGCCATGGGCAAGGCCCTGCACATGACCACGCTCGCCGAAGGCGTGGAGACCGCCCACCACGTGATCGAATTGCGCGAGCTCGACTGCGACATCGCCCAGGGCTTCCACTTCGCCCGGCCCGTGCCCGCCGAGGACTTCGCGGCCATGTTGGCGGCCGGTGACCGGTGGCTCGACGACTCCCTCGGCTGATCCGAGGCGCGGCGCCGCTCAGGGTTGCGGGGTGGCGAGCGTGCGGGCGCCCGGCTCGACGGTGACCCATTCCGTGAGATCGCGCGACGACCGACCGACGTGGAGCACGTGCTGGCCGGCGTCCACCCGCCAGCACGACGCCGTGGGATCCCAGTAGGCGAGCGCACGAGCCGGTACCCGAACCGGTACCTGCACCGACTCGGACGCATCGAGCTCGACCTTGGCGAAGCCGGCGAGCTGACGGGGACGGGCGACAGGGCCGGAGGGTCCCTCCACGTAGACCTGGACCACCTCGCTCCCCCGGCAGGAGCCGACGTTCGTGACTCGCACCGTGACGTCAACGGCGCCGTCGGCGGCGACACTGGCGGTGACGTCACCGAGCTCGAAGTCGGAGTACGACAGGCCGTGTCCGAACGGGAACAGCGGCGCGATGTCGCGGGTGTCGTACCAGCGGTGGCCGACGAAGACGCCCTCGCCATAGCGCACCGTGCCGAACTCACCCGGGTAGTTCGTGAACGCGGGTGTGTCCTCGAGCCGGTGGGGGAACGTCGTGGGGAGGCGACCACCCGGATCACGGTCACCGAGCAGGACGTCGGCGAGTGCGTTGCCGAACTCCTGGCCGGGGTACCAGCTCCACAACACCGCCCGGACCGAGTGGAGCCACGTCATGGGGACCGGGCTTCCGGCGTTGACGACCACGACCGTGTTCGGGTTCGCCGCCGCCACCCGCGCCACGAGCTCGTCCTGGTTCCCGGGGAGGGCGAACGACGCCCGGTCCTCGCCCTCGGTCTCGAAGTCGGAGCTGGTGCCCACGACCACGACGGCGACGTCGGCCCGAGCCGCGGCGGCGACGGCGCGGTCGATCTCGATCCCGGCGTCGGGCGGCGCGGCGCCGAAGCGGAGGTGGGGCAGGACCCCGCGCTCGGGGAGCCGCAACTCGATGGTCAGCTCGACGGTGCGGCCCGCCTCGAGCTCGACGGCGGCTCGCTGTTCGACCAGCGACTGCACCCAGATCACCATCTCCGGGCCGGTGTCGGCGTCCTCGAGGACGACCTCCCCGTCGATCAGGACCCGGCCGGCGCCGGCCGCTGCCATCGACAACTCCCACGTGCCGGACTGGTCGGGCGTGAATTGCGTGGTCCAACGGGCGGAGAAGCTGCCGCGGCCGAGGTTGGGGATCGACGCCCCGAAGAAGGACAGGGCGGCCTCCGGTGCCCGCTGCACCCGGAACGGCTCTCCCGACAGGTCGGCGGTGGTGAACAGCTCCTCGAGGTACCCGCCGTCGTCGAGCAGGCCCGGGTCGATGGGAGCCTCGAACAGCCCCAGCCCGACGCCGCGTTCGTACACGACGTCATCGAGCCGGGCGCGGAGCCCGTCGAGCGGCGACACCTGGTAGTGGGCGGTCACCTCGCTGGACCCGCCGCCCTGGATCCGACCCGGGGTCGCGTTCGGGCCGATGACGGCCATCGACCCGGTGCCGGCAAGAGGCAGGACGCCGTCGTTCGCCAGCAGTACGGCCGACGCGGCGGCCGCCCGCCGGGCGAGCGCCCGGCGCTCGGGCGTGTCGATCGAGGTCTCCGGCCGCTCCTCGGGCTCGTCGATCTTGCCCGTGCGGGCATACAGCCGCAAGATGCGTCGCGCCTTGTCCTCGAGCTCGGTCTCGGGGACGGTGCCGGCGCGGACGGCGTCGGCGAGCGGTGGACCGAACTGCACGGGCGGGCCCGGCATCTGCAGGTCGAGGCCTCCGACGCCGGAGCGCACCGTGTCGTGGGTGGCGTACCAGTCGGAGACCACCACGCCGGGCCAGCCCCACTCGTCCTTGAGGATGTCGACCTGGAGGCGCCGGTGCTCGGTGGCGTAGGTGCCGTTGATCTTGTTGTAGGACGCCATGATCGTCCAGGGGTCGGCCTCGGCGACGGCGGCCTCGAAGGGCCGGAGGTAGACCTCGCGCAGGGTGCGCTCGTCGACCTCGGTGCTGATGGTGTGGCGCTCGAACTCGGAGTCGTTGCCGACGAAGTGCTTGAGCGACGCCCCCACTCCCCCGGCCTGGAGCGCCCGGATGAACGCGCTGGCGAGCCGGGCGGTGAGCTCGGGGTCCTCCGAGTAGCACTCGAAGTTGCGCCCGGCGAGCGGGTGGCGGTGGATGTTCACGGTGGGACCGAGCAGCACCTGGGCGCCCTTGCTGTGCGCCTCGTCGGCGAGGACGGTGGCGATCTCGGCCACCAACTCGACGTCCCACGTCGCCCCGATGGCCGATCCCACGGGGAAGCACACGGCACGGGCCCCGGTGGTGAGATCGCCGCGCGCGCCCGTGGGCCCGTCGGTGACCTTGAGGTCGCCGAGGCCGACGCGGGGTACGCCCGTGATCCGCCATCCGTCCTTGCCGGCCGTCAGGGTGGCCCGCTCGTCGATGTCGAGCTGGTCCAGGAGCTGGTCGATGCGGTCCTCGTGGTCACTCATCGTTCGGCGATCCCGCCGGCTTCCCACCGGCCGAGGCGGCCGGCGATCACGTCGAAGCGGACGCTGGCCCCCTCGTCGATGCGGCGACTGCCGTCGGCGATGGCGGTGCAGTGGAACCCGTAGGTGGTCCCGTCGTCGGCCGTGATCTCGCCGAGGCCGCGGTGGGCGTCGAAGCGGGACACGGATCCAGTGCGAGGACCGAGCGAGGCGATGACCATGACGGCAACGTAGTGGTCTACGGGCCGGATCAGCCGGGAACGGGACGCAGGTGGATCGCATGACGCACGACGCCGCGGCGCGGCGCGGTGCGCTGGTCGACCGGCTGGTCGCCGAGCGGACCATCCGGTCGCCGGTCGTGGAGGCGGCGATGCGCCGCGTCCCCCGGGAGCGGTTCGTGCCGCACGTGGACCTCGCCGACGTCTACGAGGACCGGCCACAGCTCGTGAAGCGGGACGAGACCGGGCCGCTCAGCACGATCTCACAGCCCACGATGATCGCCATCATGCTCGAGGCCGCCCGCTTGTCCGACGGGGACCGGGTGCTCGAGATCGGTTCGGGCACGGGCTACAACGCGGCGCTCCTCGCCACCATCGTCGGCCCCACCGGGTCGGTGGTGGGGATCGAGATCGAGGACGACCTCGTTCGCTCCTCGCAGGCGGCGCTGGCCGACGTCGGGCTGGCCAACGTGACCGTGCACATCGCCGACGGACGGCAGGGATGGCCCGACGACGCCCCCTACGACTGCGTGATGGCGACGGTCGGGGCCGAGCAGATCTCGGAGGTCTGGCGGGAGCAGGTGGCGCGGGGTGGGCGGCTCCTCGTCCCGCTGCTCCGCCAGCGCCGCCTGGTGGTGCAGGAGCGCGACCGGGACGGCTGGACCACGGTGGTCACGTCGCCGGCCTCGTTCATCCCCATGCGCTGAGGCGGGCGAGCGACGCGCGGTCAGTGGACGATCTTGGACAGCGGCAGCTCGAGGATGTCGCTGGCACCGGCGTCCACGAGCGCCGGGATCAGCACGTTGATCTGGCTCTTCGGCACGACGGTCTCCACGGCGTAGCCGCCACCGCCGTACAGCTCGTTGACCGTCGGCGCCTTCATGGAGGGGATGATCTCGATGACCTTGTCGAGGTCACCGCCGCTGACGTTGAGCTTCACGAGCACCTTGCCCCGGGCCTCGAGCGTGCCGTCGAGCAGCGTCAGGATCTGCGCCATGGCGTGGGCCTTCTCGGGGTCGGCATGCGATGCCGGGTTGGCCAGCAGCTCGGTGTAGCTGGTCAGGATCGTGTCGATGATCTTGAGCCCGGCGGCGCGCAGCGCCCGGCCGGTCTCGGTGATGTCGACCACGCAGTCGACGATGTCGGGGACCTTGGCCTCGGTGGCGCCGTACGACAACCGGATGTCGGCATCGATGCCCTTGTCGGCGAAGAACCGCTTCGTCAGCTCCGGGTACTCGCTCGACACCCGCACACCGGCCGGGAGATCCGTGACCGACTCCACGGGCGAGTCCTGCGGTACCGCCACGACGATCCGCACGGGCCGGCTGGTGGCCTTCGAGTACCGGAGCTCGCCGAGGGAGACGACGTCGCTCGACGTCTCCTCCACCCAGTCGCGGCCCGCGATGCCGAGGTCGAACAGGCCCTCGGAGACATACCGGGGAATCTCCTGCGGACGCAGGATCCGGACCTCGTCGATCCGGGGATCGTCGATGGTGGCCTTGTAGTCGACGCTGCTCGAGCGGTTGACCTGGAGGTCCGCGTCGGCGAACAGCTCCATGGTCGCCTTCTCGAGCGATCCCTTGGGCAGCACGATCTTCAGCACGGCAGCGAGGCTACGGGCCGGCCTCAGCGCCGCCGAATCGGTTGCCACCCCCGTTCTGGCACCCCATCGATCGCTCGGCCGCCGCACAACGTGGTGCCAGAACGGGTTGTCGTGGGGTGAGTCGGGCGGGTGTGGCGGCTCAGCGGCGGGCGTGGCGCTGCACGAGGCGGGCCATCTCGACGGCGACGAGCGCCGCCTCCTCGCCCACGTTGTGCCCACCCGGTCCCTCGGAGCGGGCCAGGGCCTGGTCGTGGGTCTCGACGGTGACGAGACCGAACGCGACCGGCACACCGGTGTCGAGCTGGACGCGCTGCACGCCGCTGGCCGCCCCCTCGGACACCAGCTCGTAGTGCGTCGTCTCGCCCCGGATGACGGCGCCGATGGTGACCAGCGCGTCGACCCGGCCGGTGCGGGCCAGGACCGAGCACGCCAGGGGGATCTCGAAGCAGCCCGGGACGGACTCGATCACGATGTCGTCGAACGGGATCCCGAGGTGCAACAGCCCCCGTTCGACGCCGGCGCAGAGCCGGTCGACGATGTCGGCGTTCCACCGGGCCCGGACGACACCGATGCGCAGACCGGTGCCGTCGACGCCATCGGGCATCGACGCGGTGTCCCTGCTCACAAGACGTCGTCCAGACCCTCGAGCAGGTGGCCCATGCGCTCGCGCTTGGTGCGCAGGTACTTGATGTTCTCGGGGTTCGGGACGGACTCGAGGGGGACACGCTCGGTGATCTCGAGGCCGAAGCCGGCGAGGCCGCCCTTCTTGGCCGGGTTGTTGGTCAGCAGCCGCATGGTGGTGATGCCGAGGTCGACGAGGATCTGGGCGCCGATGCCGTACTCACGGGAGTCGACCGGCAAGCCGAGGGAGATGTTGGCGTCGACGGTGTCCTGGCCCTGGTCCTGGAGGGAGTACGCCTGCAGCTTGTGGCCGATCCCGATGCCACGGCCCTCGTGGCCGCGCAGGTAGACGACGACGCCCTCGTCGGCCTCGGCGACCTGGGCCATCGCCGCCTCCAGCTGCGGCCCACAGTCGCAGCGGAGCGAGCCGAACACGTCGCCGGTGAGGCACTCGCTGTGGACCCGGACGAGCACGTTGTCCTGGCCCTGGACGTTGCCCCGGGTGAAGGCGAGGTGCTCCTCGCCGTCGAGGAGCGACTGGTAGGCGTAGCAGGTGAAATCGCCCCATTCGGTGGGGATGCGGGCCTCGGCGATCCGCTTCACGAGCTTCTCGTGCTTGCGGCGGTACCGGATCATGTCGGCGATCGAGATCATGAGCAGGTCGTGCTTGGTGGCGAACCGCTCCAGCTCGGGCACCCGGGCCATGTCCATCTTCTTCTCGTCGACGATCTCGCACAGCACGCCGGCGGGGTACAGGCCGGCCATCCGGGCGAGGTCGACGGCGGCCTCGGTGTGCCCAGCCCGCTTGAGCACGCCACCCTCGCGGGCGATCAGCGGGTTCACGTGACCAGGCCGGGCCAGGTCGGCGGGCCGGGTCGACGGGTCGACCAGCGCCTGGATCGTGGCCGCCCGGTCGTGGGCGGAGATCCCCGTGCTGGTCCCCCGGCGCACGTCGATGGAGACGGTGAAGGCGGTCCGCATGGATTCGGTGTTCTCGCGCACCATGAGCTCGAGTCCGAGCTCGTGGGCCCGTTGTGCCGTCACCGGGGCACAGATGTACCCCGAGGTGTGGTGGAGGAAGAACGCGATGGCCTCGGGCGTGGCGTACTCCGCCGCCATGATGAGGTCGCCCTCGTTCTCGCGGTCCTCGTCGTCGACCACCACGACGATCTCGCCACGGCCGATGGCGGCGACGGCATCCTCGATCTTGGCGAAGGGCATCTAGGAATCCTTCCAGGTCAGGAGGCGCTCCACGTACTTCACGGTGACGTCGACCTCCAGGTTCACGGCGTCGCCGGGCGACTTCGCCCCCAGGGTGGTGACCTCGGCGGTGTGCGGGATGACCGCCACGGTGAAGCCGTCGTCGAGGACGTCGACCACCGTGAGGCTCACCCCGTCCACCGTGATCGAGCCCTTCACCACCACGTACTTGAGCAGGTCCCGCGGCATCCGCACCCGGAGGTCCGGGACGGCATCGACGATCTCGCCGACGGCGTCGACGTGGCCCTGCACGATGTGGCCACCGAGACGATCGGTGGCCCGGACGGGGCGTTCGAGGTTCACCGGGACACCGGGGCTGCTCTCGCCGAGGTTCGTCCGGCGCAGCGTCTCATGCGAGACATCGGCCTCCCACCAGTCGTCGCCGATGGCCGTCACGGTCAGACAACAGCCGTTCACGGCGATCGACGCACCGATCTCGGCGTCGTCGAGCACCGCCTTGGCGGCGATCCGCAGGACCTGGCCGTCGAAGGAGACGATCTCCCCCAACTCCTCCACGATGCCGGTGAACATGGGTCTGCTTCCCTTCCTCGACTACAGCGGAGCCAGATCGACACGGAGGTCGGGGCCCAGGTGGCGGACGGCGTCGATCCGACCACGCCACACGTCGTGGATCGTCGCTGCTCCCGCACCAGTGAACAGCCCCCGGGCGTCATCCCCACCGAAGAGCACCGGTGCGAGGTACAGGACCCACCGATCGACCAGGCCGGCCCGGTGGAACCCGGCGACGACGTCGGCGCCCCCTTCCACCAGGACCTGCACCATGCCGTCGGCACCGAGCTGGTCGAGGATGTCGGGCAGCGGCCCGCTCATCTCCCGGCACGGGCGCACCTTGGCATCGGGCGGCGCCTGGCCGAGGACGATGCGCTCGGGGTCGCGGCCGTCGACGTGACGGACCGTCAAGGTGGGGTCGTCGGCCCGGACCGTGCCCGCGCCGACGATGATGGCGTCGCTCTCGGCCCGGAGAAGGTGGGCGTCGGTGCGGGCCTCGTCCCCGGTGATCCACTGGCTCGTCCCGTCCGGCGCTGCCGTCCGACCGTCGAGGCTGGCGGCCAGCTTCACGACGACGAAGGGGCGGCCCGTACGGCGGTGGTGCAGGTACGGGGCCAACTGGGCCTCGACCTCGTCGTGGCGCAACCCGACCGACACCTCGATCCCCGCCGCTTCCAGCCGAGCCACGCCCGCACCGGCCACCCGGGGGTCGGGGTCGAGGACGGCGACGACGACCCGACGGACACCGGCGGCGACGAGGGCCTCCGCGCAGGGCGGCGTCCGGCCGTGGTGGCTGCAGGGTTCGAGGGTGACCACGGCGACGGCGCCGGCAGCATCGGGACCGGCCTGGGCCAGCGCAGCGGCTTCGGCGTGTGGGCCGCCGGGCTCGTGGGTGGCGCCGACCACGGTCCGGCCGCTCGGGGTGAGCAGCACACAGCCCACCCACGGGTTGGGGTGGGCCGCGGCGCGGGCGGCAGCGGCGGCCTCGATGGCCCGCACCATCGCGTCGTCGTCGGTCACCACAGGTTCCCGGGGGCCCGCATCACCGGTCAGTGTGGTCGTTCGCCCCGCAGGAGCTCCAACGCATGGGGCACCACGTCGAGCACGGCGTCGAGGCACTCGATCGACCCGGTCGTGGACCCGGGCAGGTTCAGCACGAGGCACTGGCCCATGGTCCCGGCCCGTTGGCGGGACAGCCGGCCCAGCGGGTTCACCAGGCGCATGGCCTCGGCGAGGCCGGGCGCCTCCCGTTCGAGGACCGCCCGGGTCCCCTCCGGGGTCAGGTCACGGGGCCCGAAGCCGGTCCCGCCGGTGGTGACGAGCAGGCCGACGAAGCCCTCGCCCAGGGAGCGCAGGGCTCGGGCCACGGATTCGATCCCGTCGGCCACGACCTGGTGGTCGACGACCTCGAAACCGGCATCGGTGAGATGCTCCGCGATGGCGGCGCCGGAGCGGTCCTCGCGGGTGCCGTCGGCGACCCCGTCGGAGACGGTGAGGATCTTGGCGAGCGCCATGAGCGGACCCTAGAGGTCTCGTTCCCACACGGCGATGAACATGCCGTCCCGATCGGCGTCCGGGGCCAGCGTCTGCTCGCTGATCGGCGCGAACCCCGACGGCAGCCCGACCTGGTCGACCACGTCGTGGTTCTCGGCATCGGTGAGCGTGCACACGCTGTAGACCAGCCGGCCACCCGGGGCCACCAGCGGCGCCGCCTGCCGCAGCAGCGCGAGCTGGAGCTGCTGGAGACGGTCGGGCGCCTCGGGGTCGATCCGCCAGCGGGCGTCCGGGCGGCGACGCAGCACCCCCAGGCCGCTGCACGGGGCGTCGACCAGCACCCGGTCGAACGATGCCGTACGGAACGGTGGAACACAGCCGTCGGCCACCACGACCGGCACCGCCACGCCGGTGCGGGCCGCGTTGGCCACCACGAGGCGGGCGCGGTGCGGGCGCTGGTCGGCGGCGATCACGGCGGCCCCGGCGGCGGCGAGGCCGGTGGCCTTACCACCCGGTGCGGCGCACACGTCGAGGACCCGGTCGCCGGGACCGGCGGCCACCACGTCGACCACGGCCTGCGACGCCGGGTCCTGCACGTAACCGTCGGAGCGGACGTGGGTGACGGCCGGACGGTTCATGGCGGCCAGTGCCGAGGCAGCGCCCGGCGCGCCGAGCCGGTGCTCCAGCGCTGACACCACCCAGTCCGGGTAGCTCAGCTCCGTACCCAGGTCGGGCCAGTCGATCCCCGCCTCGACGTCGGCGGCGACCCGGCGCAACACGGCGTTGACCAGGCCCCGCGCCGGCTTCGGGGTGGCGCTCGACCGTGGTGTCGACCGCGGCGTGGGCGGCCACGTCGCCGAAGGCGAGCTGGTAGGCCCCGAGGCGAAGGGCGGCGCCGACGCGAGGTGTGACGTCGCCCCGGCGGTGACGATCGACGAGGTGATCGCAGGCCCGGCGCATCCGGCGTCGTGCCGTAGACCAGGTCGGTCACGAAGTGGCGATCGCGGTCGCTCGAGCCCCGATCGGTCGAGCATGGCGTTGGTCACCAGGTTGGCGTAGGCCCCGTCCTCCTCGATCCGGCCGAGGGCGTCGAGGGCGAGCCGACGGGCGGCGACGCCCGGATCGCCGGAGGACGGCGCCGTGCGTGCCGTCACGTGCCCAGTCGATCGCCCGCCGACCAGCGGGCGCCGTTGGCCCATGCGGACGCGTCCATCCGAGGCTTGCCCGGCGGGTTGGACCTCGATGCAGCTCGATGACACCGTCGCCCGTGGGGTGCACGATCCCGTCGCCGCGTCGGGGCGAGGCGCCGTGCGCCACACCTTGAACCGCTCCCCGTCCCGGGTCGTCCATGCGCCACCGACCCGCACCTGGCGGTGGATCTGCGCCGCGGGTGCGGACCAGTCGATGTGCAGGTCGTCGGGGCCGATCTTGTGGGCGTACATCGGCTCGCCCGACCTGCGGCTCGGGTACGCCGAGGCCGGCGCGGAGCGTGTCGACCAGCAGCGTCGGTCCCGGCGTCCACGAGCCGGGCCCGCAGCTCGTCGGCGGTCTCGTCGGGGCCGATGGGGAGCTCGGCACGGGCGTACACGCCGCCGGTGTCGAGGCCTTCCTCGACCACCATGAGGTCGACGCCGGTGCACGGCGTCGCCGGCGAGGATCGCCCGCTCGACCGGCGCCGCCCCCCGCCAGCGGGGCAGCAGCGAGAAGTGGAGGTTCACCATCGGCAGCGGCGGCGAGCACGTGGGGGCGGATGATCCGGCCGAAGGCCACCACGACGCCGAGCTCGGCGCCGGTGCCGATCACGTCGTCGACGTCGTGGCTCACCGGCAGCCCCAGCTCGAGCGCGGCGGCCTTCACCGGGCTCGGCGTCGGGCGCGCCCCCGCGCCCGCGGCGGCGGTCGGGGTTGGTGACGACCAGCTCGATGTCGAACCCGGCGGCGTGCAGGGCGCGCAGCGGCGGCACCGACATGGCCGGCGTGCCGAGGTAGACGAGCCGAGGCGGGCGCACGGAGCGGTCGCCGGGTCAGCCGAGGCGGAGACCGCCGAGCGCCGACGCCGCGGGCGCGTCGACCTCGAGCCGGTCGCGCATGGCCCGGATCTCCTTGAGCGCCTGCTTCTTGGTGTCGGGGTCCATGCGCTCGGTCATGAGGACGCCGTCGAGGTGGTCGAGCTCGTGCTGGAACAGCCGGGCGGTGAGCTCGTCGGCCTCGATCGAGACCTCGTTGCCGTCGAGGTCGAGGCCGACGAGGTGGACCTCCTTGGGTCGCACGATCTCGAACGACAGGCCCGGGATCGACAGGCAGCCCTCCTCGTAGGTCCACTCGCCGTCGGACTCGACGATGCGGGGGTTGACCAGGACCTGCGGGTCGCCCGCGGTCCTCGGGATCGAGGTCGTAGACGAACAGCCGCTTGCCCACGCCGACCTGGGGGGCGGCCAGGCCGAGGCCGGGCGCGTCGTACATGGTCTCGAGCATGTCCTCGGCCAGCTTGCACCAGCCGACCGTCGATGTCGGTGACCTCGGCGGCCGCGGCCGCGCAGCACGGGATCGCCGACGACTCGGATGGTGTAGGGAGCTGCTCACGGCGACGAGGCTACCGTCGGCCCCGTGGGCGCCCCACCGGACCGCGCGTCGGCGCCGAGCCACTACTTCAGCGAGGACGCCGGCCGCCCACTCCCGCCCGACGCCCATCCGGTGCCGCCTCCGCGGTGTCGACGTCGACCTGGCCACCGATCGGGGCGACGTTCAGCCCCAACCGGATCGACCCCGGCACGGCGTTCCTGCTCGACGCGGCGCCGGAGCCGCCGGCGGACGGCCGCTTCCTCGACCTCGGCTGCGGCTACGGCCCGCATCGCCGTGACGCTCGCCCGACTGGCGCCCGGCGCCGACGTGCTCGCCGTCGACGTCAACGAGCGCAGCCCGAGCTCTGCCGCCGCCAACGCCGCCGCCTCGGCCTGGCCAACGTGCAGGTGCGCCGCCCGACGAGGTCGACGACGACCGGCCCTTCGACCTCATCTGGTCCAACCCGCCCGATCCGCGTGGGAAAGGACGCGCTCCACGAGCTGCTCCTGCGGTGGCTCGACCGGCTCGCCCCGGACGGGGAGGCGGTGCTGGTGGTCAACCGGCACCTCGGCGCCGACTCGATGCAGCGCTGGCTGGCCGAGCAGGGCTTCCCCGACCGAACGCCTCGCCTCGAAGCAGGGCTACCGGCTCCTCCGGTCACACCGCGCCTGAGCGCCGGAGCACGTCGGCGAGCACGGCGCGAACCACGGCGCCGAGGGCGTCGCCGGCGTGGTGCCCACCCGGGACGATCCGCAGGTCGACGGGAACGCCGACGGCTGCCAACGCGTCGGCGTATCGGCGGGCCGAACCCACGGCTGCGATCGGGTCGGCGGCGCCGTGCACGATCGTGACGGAGGGCTCCCCGGCGTGCACCAGACGGGTCGGTTCGAGGTCGTCGACGGCACAGGCGCCCACGGGGCAGCCGAACGCGGTGGCGAGCACCGGCCGCAGCAAGGGTGCCGACACGACGTCGGGGCCGAAGTCGTACAGCCCGGAGATCGCGACGACCTCGTCAGGGGCCAACGACGGTGGCACGCTGGCCGCGGCCACGCTGACGAGCTGGGCGCCGGCGGAATGGCCCACCGCCACCACCACGGGCCCGAGACCCATGGCGGCTCCCTCCTCACGCACCCACGTCAGGGCGTCCCGCACGTCGTCGGCCTGGTCGCGGGCCGTCACACCGGTGGCCTCGTCGGCCAGGCGGTAGCCCACCGAGACCAGCGCCCAGCCGGCGCCGGTCACCGCCCCGATCCCGAACTCGGGCGGGATGTCCCCGGGGTCGCCCGCCACCCACCCACCACCGTGCGCGTACAGGACGACGGGGAACGGTCCCGGTCCCGGCGGAAGGCTGATCTCGAGGTGTCCCCCCCGAACGAGCGGCACGGACGGTGGTGGGGTCGTGACCTGCGTGGGCCCTGATCCGGCCAGGCCGACGAGCACCGGTGAACGATCCGAGGCGGGTCCGACGGCGACCGCACGAGCGACGGCGAGCTCGGCCGGTCGCCGGCTGCGGACGACGCCGGCCGACACCACCCCGGCGACGAGCACCGTCACGGCCAGCACCGTGGCGACGAGCCACGGCAGTCCGGTCGGTGTCGCTGCTGGTGCGGGCATGGTTCCTCCACCGGGACCTTTCGGGGCGTCGTGCGACGACTCCTGCCAGGGACCGAATCGCGGACCGACCCTCCCTCGCCGTCCAGATCCGTGTGACCGCGTCACAGGCAGCCCGCCCCGATAGCGTTTCCCGGGATTTCGCGCATGACCGCCACCGATCGACCGACACTCCGGCACGTCCCGGCCCTCGACGGCCTTCGCGGTCTCGCGGTGGCCGGCGTCGTCGCGTACCACGCCGGGTTCGGCTGGGCCCGGGGCGGCTACCTGGGTGTGTCGGCCTTCTTCACGCTGTCCGGCTTCCTGATCACGTCCCTCCTCCTCGCCGAGTGGGACGGGAACGGCTCGATCTCCCTGGGCGCCTTCTGGTCCCGGCGTTTCCGGCGCCTGCTTCCCGCTGCCCTCGCCCTCATCGCCGGCGTGGTCGTGATGGCCCCGCTGGTGGCCGACAGCGGGCAGCTGGCGGACCTCCGCGGCGACGTCCTGGCCGGCCTCGGCTACGTCGCCAACTGGCGTTTCGTGCTCGAACACCGTTCCTACGGCGAGCTGTTCACCGGGCCCTCACCGCTCCAGCACCTGTGGTCGCTGGCGATCGAGGAGCAGTTCTATCTCGTGTTCCCGCTGCTGACGGCCGGCCTGCTGTGGGCCGGACGGGGTCGACGGGCCGTGCTGGGCACCGTGCTCGGGCTCGCCGTCGTCGCCTCGTCGTGGTGGATGCTCCACCTCGGCGCCGATCCCTCCGGTGCGGCCCGCTCGTACTACGACACCGGTGCTCGGGCATCCGAGCTGTTGATCGGCGGCCTCCTGGCCCTGGTCCTGGCCGGCCGCCCGGAGCGTGTCAAGCGGGCTCCGCGGCTCGTGGCCTTCTCGGGCGCGGCGGCGATGGTGACGCTCCTCGTGGCCTGGGTCACGGTCTCGCAGGATTCGTGGCTCGTGCACCGCGGTGGCCTCGCCGTCCACGCCCTGCTGATGGCCGCCGTACTGGCGGCCGCGTACGTGCCGGGCCCGGTCCGCAGCATCGGATCCACCGCTCCGCTCCGACTCGCCGGACGGGTCTCCTACGGGACGTACCTGATCCACTGGCCGGTCTTCGTCTGGGTCGATGCCGAACGCGCCGGGGTCGACGGCATCGCGCTCTTCCTCGTCCGGATGGCGATCACCGCTGCGCTGACGGCCGTCTCGTACCACCTCGTCGAACAACCGGTACGACGCGGCCAGCGCCTCGCCGGCCGCCGAGGTGCGGTCGGCGCCCTCGCGATGGCGTCGTGCGTCCTCCTCGCCGCCGTGGCCGTGTCGATGTGGGTACAGCCGTCCGACGACGTGCTCCTGGTGCTGGATCAGCTCCCCGCCGCCGATGCCGCCCCGCCGGCGTCGCCCGGGCCGGCGGCGGTGGCTCGCGCCACCGGATCCACCGGTGAGGCATCAGCCGCACCGATCCGGTCGGTCGACGACGTGCTCCTGCTCGGCGACTCGGTGATGAGCCAGGCGTCGACGCAGCTGTCCACGGCGTTCGGCGCCGCCGGCGTGACGACGGCGTACGCCGGCGGCCCCGGCACGGGCCCACTGTCGCCGCAGGGCTCCTGGGCGACGCAGCTCGACGCATGGGTGGCCGGCACCGATCCCGACGTCGTGGTCATCGAGGCGTGCTGCAACTACACGACGGAGCCAGATCGCCGCTTCGTCGACGCCGCCGGACACGAGGTCGCCCCCAACTCGCCGGAGGTGCTCGAGGTCTGGGACGCCGAGATCCGCGACCTCATCGACCGGGCTGGCGCCCGAGGGGCCCGGGTCGCGCTCGTCCGCTTCCCTCCCGTACAGAGCAACGGCTGGTACGGGCCGATCGAAGCCCATGTCACCGCGGTGAACGCTCTCTATGACCGGATCGCCCACGACCGCCCCGACGTCCAGCTGATCGACTGGGGCGCCGTGCTGGCTCCGGACGGCATCTTCACCTGGGACCTACCCGGCCCCGACGGCGCACCGATGCGGGTCCGCTTCGCCGATGGCGTGCACCTCACCGACGCCGGCAGCCGGCTCGTGGCCGAAGCCACCGTGGCGTCGGTCCTCGACGCCACACCGGGCCACTCAGATCCGAAGCGGGTCCACCGAGAGTCGTAGACGACCCGGGGGGCGCTCGACGCCGGCGAGAGCGTCGCACAGCGTCCGGTGATCGGGTGCGCGGACCTGCCACGACCCGTCGACGGGGCCGAGCACGACCACGCCGGGAGCCGCCTGCCGACGCAGCGCATCGGCGAAGGCCTCCCCCGCCTGGTCGCCGATCTCGGCGATGGCGCCGAAGGGCGGCAGGGCGAGCTCGACCCGACGGGAGCGCTCGGCGTCGGACACCAGCTCCGGATCGCCGTCGAGCGCCGCCCGCACGACCTCGTGCTCCGGGTCCCGGGTCTGGAGCAGCAACCGACCCGGTCCCGACCGACCTCCCACCATCCGGGCCGCCCGCACCAGGAGGCCGAACGCCTGCTCGGCGGCGCGGTACCGGGGGGCGAACAGCTCCTGGTCGAGGTCGAGGAACGCCACCACGTCGGCGGAGCGCACCCGGTGCAGCACCGCTTCGGTGCCCACGTGGAGCCGGGTGGAACCCAGGTCGTCGTCGGTGGTGTCGGCCGTCACGGCGGCCACGGGCTCCCCCGCCAGCGCCTCGAGGTCGTCGCGGACGCGCGCGGCACGCCGAGGCGTATGGCCTTCAGGTCGATCCCGCCGCAGGTGGCGCAGACCACGGGCCGGGTCAGCCCGCAGCGCCGGCAGACCAGGACCCCGTCGGGACGCTGCACGGCCGCTTCGCACCGCTCGCAGCGGGCCACGTCGCCACACGATCCGCAGGCCAGCAGCGCCGCCCGTCCCTTCTGGTTCAGCACGCACACCACCCGCGCCCCGGATCGCACCACGTCCGCCAGGGCCGGGGAGAACAGGGCGTTGCGGGCCCGGTCGTCCTCCCGGCGGTCGGCGACGACGACCCGGGGCCATCCGGCCCGCTCTGTGGCCCGGTCGATCCGGACCAATCGGGCCACGTCCAGCGCCTCGAGGGTGGGCGCCGGTGAGGTCAACACGCACGGCACGCCGGCCCGGCGCGCCCGTTCGAGGGCGACGTCCCGGCCGTGCCAGGTCGGCGAGCGCTCCTCCTGGTGGACCTCGTCGTGCTCGTCGACCACCACGACGGCAGCGAGGTCCGGCACCGGAGCCCACGCCGTCGCCCGTGTCCCGACCACGGCGGTCCCACCCGCTGCGGCCCGGGCCCAGTCATCGGGCTGGCGTGCCGTCGGGACCCCAGCGCGTTCCAGGCGATCGGCGATGCGGTGCACCTGATCCTTGTGGGCACACAGGATCAGCGGGTCGCCGAGCGACGTGGCGTGTTGCACGACCGGGATCAGGTCGGCGTCCGGCGGCAGACGTAGGACGGCCGGCCCGCCGGCGAACGCCTCGCGGATGCTCGGGTCGTCCACGGCCGGCACCGGGTACTTCCGGGCGGGCACGGCGGGCAGGGCCGTCACGGCCCGTTCCGGCGACGCCGTCCGCAGGAACGGCACCGCGGTCTTCGCCGCCCACCGCCACCGCGCCCAGTCGGCCAGCTCGAGGATGGACGCCGGGGGGCCGACGCCGGTCACCTTGGCGATGGGCCGCAGGTCCACGCCGGTGGGGGGCTCGACGCCCACCGCGACGACCCAGGCGCCCACCCGGCGCGGACCGAGGGCGATCCGGACCCGGGTACCGGGCACCACGGTGTCGGCCCATCCCTCGGGCACCAGGTAGTCGAAGGTCTTGGTGAGCCCCGTCTGGTCGGGCAGTACCCGAGCCACCACGCGGCCCGTCACGGGCGGCGTCCCGTCTCCGGGTTCAGAGGCCGAGTGCGGACTTGACGTCGTCGACCCGATCGGTGTTCTCCCACGGGAAGTCGCCGGGTTCGCCGGTGCGCCCGAAGTGCCCGTAGGCCGCAGTCTTCTGGTAGATCGGCCGGCGCAGGTCGAGGTCGCGCAGGATGGCGCCGGGACGCAGGTCGAACACCTCGTGGACCGCGGTGGACAGCTTCACCGGATCGACGTTCTCGGTCCCGAAGGTCTCGACCATGATCGATACCGGGTGAGCGACGCCGATGGCGTAGGCCACCTGCACCTCGCACCGGCTCGCAGCGCCGGCGGCCACCAGGTTCTTGGCCACCCAGCGAGTGGCGTACGCCGCCGAACGGTCGACCTTGGACGGGTCCTTGCCGGAGAAGGCGCCGCCACCGTGGCGGGCCCAGCCCCCGTAGGTGTCGACGATGATCTTGCGGCCGGTGAGGCCGCAGTCGGCGTGGGGACCGCCGAGCTCGAACACGCCGGTCGGGTTCACCATCACCTTGAAGTCGTCGTCGGCGAACTGCTCGGGGAGCGTGGGTCGGATGACCTCTTGGATGAGGTCGGGCTTGATCAGCGACTCGGCGTCGTGGCCGGGCGCGTGCTGCGTGGAGATGAGGACGGTGGTGAGCCGATCGGGCTTGCCGTCGACGTAGTCGATGGTCACCTGGGTCTTGGAGTCGGGCCGCAGGTACGGGAGGATCCCGGCCCGACGGACCTCGGCCAGACGTTCGGCGAGGCGGTGGGCGAGGAAGATGGGCGTCGGCATCATCGCGTCGTTCTCGTCGCACGCGTAGCCGAACATCATCCCCTGGTCGCCGGCGCCCTGGTCGTCGATCTCGTCCATGCGCTCGCCCGAGCGGGTCTCGAACGCCTTGTCGACGCCCTGGGCGATGTCAGGGCTCTGGGGGTCGATCGAGGTCAGCACCCCGCACGTGTTGCCGTCGAAGCCCATGGATTCGCGGTCGTAGCCGATCTTCTTGATGGTGCGGCGCACGATGTCGGGGATCTCGACGTAGGCGGTGGTGGTGATCTCGCCCGAGACGATCGCCATGCCGGTGGTCACCATGGTCTCGCACGCCACCCGGGCCATCGGGTCGTCGGCCAGGATGGCGTCGAGGATCGCGTCCGAGATCTGGTCGGCCATCTTGTCGGGATGGCCCTCCGAGACCGACTCGGACGTGAAGGTGAACTCGTGCATTACCTGCTCCTCGTGGATGTGACGGCGTCGAGCACCGCCCGTGCGATGTCCCGCTTGTCGGCCTTGGGCACCTCGGTGGCGCCCGTCGCCGACAGGATGACCACTTCGTTGGTGTCGTGTTCGAACCCGGCTCCGGGCGTCGAGACGTCGTTGGCGACGATGAGGTCGGCGCCCTTGGCTCGGAGCTTGGCCTGCGCATTCTGCCGCAGGGCATCGGTCTCGGCCGCAAACCCGACCAACGTCTGGCCAGCCGGCTTGCTGGCCCCCAGGGCCGCAAGGATGTCGACGGTGGGCTCGAGCGCCACCTGCGGGAGGCCACCGGCCTTCTTGATCTTGCGGTCAGCGGCCTCGGCGGGACGGAAGTCCGCCACGGCCGCTGCCATCACCACCACGTCGCAGCCCGGGGCGATCGCCGTGACGGCGTCGAGCATCTCGGCGGCGGTCTCGACGTGGACGACCTCGATGCCGGCACTGACGGGTCGGTGCACCGTGGCCACCACCGTGACGCGAGCACCCCTCGCTGCGGCTTCTTCGGCGATGGCGAAGCCCTGCTTGCCCGAGGACCGGTTGCCGATGAAGCGGACCGGGTCGATGGGCTCGCGCGTGCCGCCGGCGGTGACGAGCACGTGCAGGCCGACGAGGTCGGCCCGGTGTTCGTTCGCCAGGATGCGTTCGGCCGCCGCGACGATGGTCTCCGGGTCGGCCAACCGGCCGGCGCCGACGTCGCCGCCGGCGAGGCGGCCCTCTTCGGGCGGGACCACGTGGACGCCACGAGATCGCAGCACGTCGAGGTTCTCCGTGACCGAGGGGTGCTCCCACATCTCGGTGTGCATGGCGGGGGCGAGCAGGACCGGCGCCCGCGTGGCGAGCAGCGTGGCGGTGAGGAGGTCGTCGGAGAGCCCCATGCGGTAGGCCGCGATGAGCCGGGCGGTGGCCGGGGCGACGATCACGAGATCGGCCTGTTGGCCGAGCCGGGTGTGCGGGATCGGGCTGCCCGGTCCCCGGCGGGTCAGGTCCCACAGCGACGTCTGCACCGGCTCCGAGGCCAGCGCCGACAGGGTGACCTCACCGACGAAATGTCGAGCGCCCTCGGTCATGATCGGCGCCACGTGCGCGCCGGCGTCGACCAGACGTCGGCACACCTCCACGGCCTTGTAGGCCGCGATGCCGCCGGTCACCCCCAGGACGATGCGCGTGCCGGCGAACATGGCGCCAGGAAGGGGTGGTCCTACTCCGCGGCCTCGTCGGCGGCGATGCGGTCGGCGGCGGCCTGCGCCTCCGCCTCACGCTTGGCGACGAGTTCCTCGCCGTACACGGGGATGATCTTGTCGG
The DNA here is from genome assembly GCA_963811245.1 of uncultured Acidimicrobiaceae bacterium. Lineage (GTDB taxonomy): Bacteria > Actinomycetota > Acidimicrobiia > Acidimicrobiales > Salinilacustritrichaceae > Salinilacustrithrix. Next base: position 457,569 of record CAWEQL010000010.1, on the reverse strand, counting down.
CGGCGATCTCCTCGAAGGCGATCGACAGGCCCTTGCGGGACACCGACGGCACCTGCGGCGGGACCTGGGAGCCGAGACCGCCGCTGCCGACGGCGTTGAAGTACGAGTTGATCTGGCGCGCCCGGGTGGAGGCCAGGGTGACCAGGCGGAACTTGGAATCCGCTCGCTCGAGGAGGCCCTCGATGGGCGGGTTCATCATCGTGTCGTGACGGCCGGGCATCGGTCCTCCGAAGGGTTGGCGGAATGGACGATCCTAGCAGCGGGCGGGGTCGTCGCCGGCACCCGCGTCCACGGACCGGGCATCCACGGACCGGGCCACGCGGGCGGCGCGGTCGGCCCGGGCCCGATCGATGAGCTCCTCGAGCTCGGAGACGGCATCGGCCACCACCCGGTTGACGATGCGGTGCATCCCGAGCGCCTCGGCCGTGCGACGCTCCTGGTCGCCCTTGCGCAACCGGTCCTCCACCCGCTCGGGCGGGTCCCCCCGCTTCTCGAGGCGGGCCTGTTGCTCGGCCGGCGTCGGCGAGTCGATGAAGACCAACAGCGCGTCCGGGTCGACCGACCGCACGGCGCGGGCACCTTCGACGTCGATCTCGAACAACACGTCCTTGCCCTCGGGCGGCGCGGGGGTGGGGGTTCCCTGCCGGTAGTCGAGGAAGTCGACCCACTCGAGGAAGCCACCGGCGGCGATGTGGGCGTCGAAGCGGGCGCGGTCGGTGAACACGTACGCGTCGTCGGCCTCGCCCGGCCGCTGGGGCCGGGTGGTCCACGATCGGCTCAACCAGATCTCGGGGTGGGTGTCGAGCAACGCCCCCACGATCGTTCCCTTGCCGACGCCACCCGGGCCGGACACGACGATGTTCAAGGGCGCTGCCCCCGAGGACGTCGGCGGCTCATCCGAATTCTTCGAGGAGCTTGCGCTTCTGCTGCTCGCCGAGGCCACGCACGCGGCGGGTGTCGGAGATCTCGAAGGTCTCCATGGTCCGGCGGGCCTTGACCTTGCCCACCCCGGGGAGGGACTCGAGCACGGCGAGGACCTTCATCTTGCCGGCCATGTCGTCGTCGGCGGCCTGGTCGAGCAGTTCACGGAGCGAGAGCGAACCCATCTTGAGGCGCTCCTTCAGCTCGGCACGGGCACGTCGAGCCTCGGCGGCCTTCGCGAGCGCGGCCTGGCGCTGCTCTGGGGTGAGGGAGGGTGGCTGCGGCATGCCGCGACCCTAGACCACCCACCACCGACGCCCTCGCGCCCGGGGTGCGCTCAGGACAGCGCGGAATCCACCAGTTCGGCGGCGATGGCGACGGGATCGGTGGCCTCGGTGATGGAGCGGCCGATCACCAACAGGTCGGCCCCGGCGGCGAACGCATCCCCCGGCGTCGACACCCGGCGCTGGTCGTGGTGGGAATCGCCCACGGACCGGATGCCGGTGGCGGCGATGAACAACTCGGGCATCTGGGACCGGGCGGCGGCCACGTCGGCGCCGGCGCACATCAGGCCGGTGCATCCGCCCAGGACCGCCGTTTCGATGCGCTTGGCCAGGATGTGGCTCGGCGCCGTGTCGTCGGAGGTGAGGACGGTGACCGCCAGGGCCCGCGGTGCCTCGACCCCGGCCGCCTCGGCCCCCTCGCTGGCGCCCTCCACGCCGGCCCGGAGCATGTCGACGCCACCGTGGGCGTGCAACGTCAGGTACTGGACCCCCAGGGACCCGAGGACCCGGGCGGCACGGTTGACGGTGGTGGGGATGTCGTGGAGCTTGAGATCGACGAACACGTCGAGGCCCAGCGCCTGCATGGCGGCGACCGCCTCGGGCCCTGCCGACACGAACAGCTCGAGGCCGACCTTCACGCTGCCGAACCACGGCCCGATCGCCCGGGCCCGACGGGTGGCCTCCACGAGATCGTCGGTGTCGAGCGCCAGGCACAGCCGGTGACGCAGCTCGTCTGGCGCTTCGGTGTCGAACGTCGTCATGGTGGGCCCTCCCCGGTCCGCTGGCCACAGACTGCCACCTGCCATCGCTCAGCGGCGCACGAGGTCACGCAGCTTGATCCGCGCACCGGTCCGGACGATGGCCCGACGATAGACGGCACCGCCGAGCCGCCCAGCGACCATTCCGGTGGCGACGAGCAAGCTCACGGAGGCGGCGATTTCGGCGGTGGACGCCACCCGGAGCGCGATCCGGGCCGGTTCCACGAGCGGCGAGGTGAACGGCACCAGACCGAGGACGAGGCCGATCGTGGACTCACGGTTCGACGTCGAGACGATGAACGTGGCGATCAACACGACGAGCAGCGGCTGCATCGCCGTGCCCACCTCCTCCTGGCGCTCGACCAGCGAGCCCAGCGTCCCGCCGAGGATGGCGTAGAGCGCACCGCCCAGCACGAACCACACGATGGACGCGACGATGGCGGGGAACGCCGAGGCCGGGATCGACCCGCCGAACGTGGCCTTGATCGCCACCGGCGCGACGAGGGCGGCGACCCCGGCCAGCGACACGAGCCCCACGCCGACCACCTTCCCGAACAGCAGCGTGCCGGGCCGGACGATGGCGAGGAGCACCTCGCTGATTCGACTCGCCTTCTCGATCGCGGTGCCGTTGGCCACTTGCATCGCCACCGAGAGGAGGGCGATGTACACCACGAGCTGGGCGATCGACGCCACCCCCTGCCGTTCGTCGTGATCGGCGGTATCCACCGACTCGAACCGGACGCGGGGCGAAGACGCCACCTGCGACGCCACGGAGACGTCGAGCCCGACCGACTCCAGCTCCCGGGTCAGCGACGTCGCACCGACGGCGCCGGCCAGGACCGTCACCAGGTCCTGACTCGCCGAGGCGCGGGCGAGGATGGTCGGCGGCTCACCGCCCAGCACCGCGGCGTCGACGACCCCGGCCTCGACCAGGGCACGGGGTGACCGATCCTCGGCATCCACGTCGCCAGGACGCAGCAGCACGACCTCGATGTCGGCGGCCGCGGCGGCAGCGGTGATCGACGGGCCGGTGGCGTCGTCGATGCGATCGCCGATGAGGACGTCGAAGGTGGAGCGACCGCTGCTGCCGATGACGTCGGGAAGGACGACCCCGGCGGTCGAGGCCAGGAAGAGGACGGCCAGCACGATCCTGACCGAGCGCCGGCGGAGGCTCTCCACCACCTCTCGGCGGGCGACGAGACGGAACTGGTCGATCGCGCTCATGCCGGCACCGGGCGGGTGGCGGCGAGGAAGAGCTCGGACAGCGACGGTGTGGTGACCCCGAAGTCGGTGATCGGCCCCAGTTCGCGGACCTCATCGAGGACCCGGAGCGGATCGGCGCCTGGTTGCAGCCGCATCCGGGTCCCGGCCGCGTTCCGATCGGTCACCGTGGCGCCGGCGATGACCGTGCCCTCGGGGACCGTGAGGTCGACGCGCAGGTAGCGCTCCGTGCTGCGGGCCTTCAGGGCGCGGACCTCCCCGTCCATCACGACTCGGCCACCGTCGATCATCGTGATCGACTCGCAGAGGTCCTCGACGAGGTCCAGCTGGTGCGACGAGAACAGCACGTTGCCGCCGGCCGCGGCGTGGTCGGTGACCACCGCCGAGAGGAACTCGACCGCTTTGGGGTCGAGGCCGGCGAACGGTTCGTCGAGGACGAGGACCGGCGGGTCGTGCACCATGGCGGCTGCGAGCTGCACCCGCTGGGCCGTGCCACCCGAGAGGTCCTTGATCTCGTCGTCCGCCCGGTCGGCGATGCCCAGCTGGTCGAGCAGCTCGTCGGCGCGTTCGACGCCCTCGGCTCGGGCGATGCCGTGGAGCCGGGCCAACCACACGAGGTGGTCGCGGACATGCATGTCGCGATAGAGGCCCCGCTCCTGGGGCATGTAGCCCCACGTCCGCCGGTCGGCGTCGGTCGCCGGCCGGTCGCCGTAGGCGACGGCGCCCTCGTCGGGGGTCAGGACGCCGAACAGGATTCGCAGGAGCGTGGTCTTGCCGGCGCCGTTCGGTCCGAGGAGTCCGACCACCCGGCCGGGTGGCACGCGGAGTTCGACGCCGTCCAGAACGGTTCGTCGCCCGAACCGGTGGACGATCCCCGCGGCGGTCAGGGTCGCAGCCATGTGGCCAGGGTGCCATCCCGCCGCCGTGCAGCCGGTTGCGGCAGCCGGTTGCGTCCGCCACCGCCGCCCTGTGGTCACGGCACACTGGGCTCCATGGTCGTCCGCACCGCTGCCATCCTCCAACGCCTCCGCAGCAGCCTGTTCTTCGTCCCGCTGTTCTTCGTGCTGGTCTCCATCGGCCTGGCCATCGGCGGCATCATCCTCGACACCCGCATCGTCGACGCCAACGCACAACTGCCCTTCGGGCTCACGTCGACGGTCGACAGCGCCCGCGCCGTACTCAGCACCGTCGCCGGCGCCACCATCACGTTCGCCGGCATCGCCTTCTCGGTGTCCCTGCTGCTGATCCAGCAGGCGTCGAGCCAGTACTCGCCCCGCGTCATCCAGGGCCTGTTCCGGGACCCGTTCAACAAGCGGATCATGGGCGTCGTCGTCGGCACGTTCTCCTACTGCCTCATCGTGCTGCGCTCCGTGCGAGGCCCACTCGAGCAGACCGGCTCGCCCGTCATCCCGAACCTGTCGGTGGCGGTGGCGGTCGTGCTGGGGGTCGTGTCGATCCTGGCGATCGTCGCCTTCATCAGCCACAGCGCCCACTCGATGGACGTGTCGGAGATCCTCCACCGGGCCACCGAGGACGCGAGCGACGCCATCAGCGCCCGCTGGCACCGACCCGACGAGGACGACGACCACGACGACGTGTCCGACCGTCCGGAGTCCGACCATGCGCTCCGGGTCGTGCTCGACCGCAGCGGCTGGATCCAGGCCATCGACTTCGACGGCCTCGCCAAGGCGGCCGACGAGGGCGGGACCGTCCGCGTCGACGTCTCCGTGGGCCGGTACTCGGTGCCGGGCACCACGCTGTGTCTCGTCGACCCCCGCCCCGAGGACGAGGATGCGGCGATCGACCGAGCGCGAAGCTCCCTGATCATCGGGCAGGCCCGGGCCACCGACCAGGACGTCACCTACGGCGTCCGTCAGCTCGCCGACGTCGCCCTCAAAGCCCTCTCCCCCGGCATCAACGACCCCACCACGGCGCAGGACGCGCTGTTCCACCTCGGCCGCGTCGTGCGCGAGCTCCTGGTCCGCCGTCCTCCGCCTCACCGCAGGGCCATGGACGGCGATCGGGTCCTCGAGCTGCGTCAGGAGCCCTCGCACGAGGACATCGTCGCCATGGCCTTCGACGAGGTCCGGCTCGCCGCCCGGGGCATGCCCACCGTGTGCATCTACCTGTTGGAACTGCTGCAGCTGCTCGATCGCTCGCTGCGACACGACGAGTGTCCCGCGGCCATCGACGCCCTGCGCCAGCAGGCGAGGCTCGTCCGCGAGGGGGCCTCGGACGCCGACCTGTTGCCCCACGACCGCCGGCGGGTCGAGGAGGCCTACGACCGTCGCTTCGGCTGATCAGCCGACCGTCGCCCCGACCAGATCGGTCACGCACGACGCCCCCGCCTCCTCGACGAGGCTGCCGAGCTCGTCGAGGACGACGGCAACGGCGCGGGGATCGTCGAAGCTGGCCGTCCCCACCTGCACGGCCGTCGCACCCGCCCGCACCAACTCCAGGGCATCCATGCCGCTGCGGACACCCCCGACGCCCACGATGGGCAGCGAGGGCAGGGCCCGGTGGACGTCGTGGACGATGCGGACGGCGACGGGGTGCACGGCCGGGCCCGACAGGCCTCCACCGCGCGGTCCGGACCCGAGGCGGTACCGGCCGGTGAGCGGGTCGATGGCCATGCCCAGCAGCGTGTTGACGAGCGTGACCGCCTCGGCGCCGGCCTCGCGGACGGCCGAGGCCACGTCGATGACGCGGTCGGTGTTCGGGCTGAGCTTCGCCCAGCGCGGACAGCCGCATCCCGCCGTGGCCGCCACCACGGCGGCGGCCATGTCGGGGTCGTGGGCGATGAGCCGTCCCCCGGCCTCGGTGTTCGGGCACGACAGGTTGAGCTCCACCGCGACCAGGTCGGCGGCGCTGTCGGCCAGCAACCCGGCGGCACGGGCGTAGTCCTCGACGGTGTGACCCCAGATCGACGCCACCACCCGGGCACCGCTGGCCCGCAGCGCCGGCAGCTGGTCCCGAACCCACGCCTCGATGCCGGGTCCCTGCAGGCCGACCGAGTTCAACATCCCGCCGTGCGTGCCGTGGGTCCGCAGCGCCGGATTGCCGTCCCACGGGAAGTGGGCGAGCGACTTGACCACCATCGCCCCGAGCCGGGAGAGATCGACGTACGCGGCCAGTTCCGTGCCGTAGCCCGCCGTCCCCGACGCCGTCATCACCGGGTTGGGGAGGGCGACGGACCCGATCCGGACGCTCAGGTCCATGGCCGTCTCACGGGGTGTGGTAGTCCTGCAGCGACATCACCCGGCGATCGTGGGCGCCGCGGTCGAGGATGCCCTCGGCGGCGGCGATGGCGGCGGCCGCCGTGGTCAGCAGCGGGATCTGGTTGGCCGCCGCCGCGGCCCGGATGTAGTGCCCGTCGGCGCGCGGGCCGCGGCCACGCGGGCAGTTCACGACGAGGTCGATCCGTCCCGACTCGAGCAGGTCGACGGCGGTCTCGCCCGTCTCGTCGGACCCGAGCTTGGCGACGCGAGCGGCGACCGGGATGCCAGCCGACTCGAAGTCGTCGGCCGTACCGGCGGTGGCGACGATCTCGAAGCCTTGGTCGACGAAGGACCGCGCCGCGATGCGGCCCTGGGCCTTGTCACGGTCGGCGAGGCTGAAGAACACCGCTCCGCTGGCGGGCAGCCGCTCCCCCGCCGCCACCTGGCTCTTGGCGAAGGCGAGCCCGAAGGTGCGGTCGATGCCCATGACCTCTCCCGTGGAGCGCATCTCCGGGCCGAGCACCTTGTCGGCGTCGGGGAAGCGGTTGAAGGGCAACACCGCCTCCTTCACCGCCACGTGGTCGCCCTGGCCGGTACGGAACGGCAGGAGCGACGGCGGCAGCAGACCATCCTCGCGGAGCTCGGCGAGCGTGGCGCCGACCATCACGCGGGATGCGACCTTCACCAGCGACACGCCGGTGGCCTTCGCCACGAACGGAACGGTGCGGCTGGCCCTCGGGTTCGCCTCGATCACGAAGACCTGACCGTCCTTGACGGCGTACTGGACGTTGATCAAGCCGCGGACGTCGAGGGCCTCGGCGATCTTGCGGGTGTGGTTCTCGATGACCTCGACGGTCGCGTCCGCAAGTGAGTGCGGGGGGATCGAGCACGCCGAGTCGCCCGAGTGCACCCCGGCCTCCTCGACGTGTTCCATCACGCCGCCGATCAGGACCTCGCCGGTGTGGTCGCGGATGGCGTCGACGTCGACCTCGGTGGCCTCCTCGAGGAACCGGTCGATGAGCACCGGACGCTCGGCGGACAGGCCGCCCTCACGGCCGAGAGACCCGAACCCGGCGAGCTCCTCCATGGCCCGGACGAGCGCCTCGTCGTCGTAGACGATCTCCATGGCGCGACCGCCGAGCACGTAGCTCGGCCGCAGCAGCGCCGGGAACCCGATCCGTTCGACGATGGTGCGGGCTTCGGTGAGGTCGGTGGCCGTACCGCCGGCCGGTTGCGGGATCTCGAGCTGGGCGCAGAGGCGGTTCCACTGGTCGCGGTCCTCGGCGAGGTCGATCGAGCGCGGGCTGGTTCCCAGCACCAACTCAGCAGGGAGCTGGTCGGCCAGCTTCAGCGGTGTCTGGCCGCCGAGGCTCACGATGATCCCCTTCAGGTGGCCGGCGGCCCGCTCGGCGTCGACGATCGCCATCGTGTCCTCGAAGGTCAGCGGCTCGAAGTACAGGCGGTCGCGACGTGTCGTAGTCGGTGGAGACCGTCTCGGGATTGCAGTTGATCATCACCGTCTCGTACCCGGCGTCGCGGAGGGCGAAACTGGCGTGGACGCAGCAGTAGTCGAACTCGATGCCCTGCCCGATCCGGTTGGGTCCCGATCCGAGGATGATCACGACCGGCCGGTCGCCGTGGACGACCTCGTCGTCGTCCTCCCACGTGGAGTAGTGGTACGGCGTGGCCGCTTCGAACTCGGCAGCACAGGTGTCGACGGTCTTGAACGTCGGCGTGAGCCCGAGCGCCAGACGGCGGGCCCGTACCTCGGTCTCCGGCACCGACCACAGGTAGCCCAGCTGGGCGTCGCTGAAGCCCAGGCGCTTGGCACGACGGAGCTGGGTTCGGGTGATGTCGTCGAAGCCGACCTCGGCCAGGTGGGCGCGTTCGTCGACGATGCGCATCAGTTGGTCGAGGAACCAGGGGTCGACCTTGGTCTCCTCCGCCACCCGCTCGAGGGGCACGCCACGGCGCAGGGCCGCCTCGAGCTGGAAGGGCCGATCCGGGGTACCGATGGAGGCACGACGCACGAGCTCGTCGAGGTCGAGCTCGTCGAGCGGGGTCTCACCCGGATCGCAGTTGAGGCCGTAGCGACCCTGCTCCAGCGAGCGGAGCGCCTTCTGCATCGACTCGGGAAAGGTCCGGCCGATGGCCATCGCCTCGCCGACCGACTGCATCGAGGTGCCGAGCACGTCGCCCTGGCCGGGGAACTTCTCGAACGCCCAGCGGGGAACCTTGGTGACGACGTAGTCGATGGTCGGCTCGAAGCTGGCCGGCGTCTTGCGGGTGATGTCGTTGGGGATCTCGTCGAGGGTGTAGCCCACGGCCAGCTTGGCGGCGATCTTGGCGATGGGGAACCCGGTGGCCTTCGAGGCCAGCGCCGACGAGCGGGAGACGCGTGGGTTCATCTCGATGACCACCATGTCGCCGTTGGCGGGATCGATGGCGAACTGCACGTTGGATCCGCCGGTCTCCACGCCCACCCGACGGATGCACGCGAAGGCGGCGTCGCGCATCGTCTGGTACTCGACGTCGGAGAGGGTCTGGGCCGGGGCCACGGTGATGGAGTCGCCGGTGTGGACGCCCATCGGGTCGATGTTCTCGATCGAGCAGATGATCACGCAGTTGTCGGCGTTGTCGCGCATGACCTCGAGCTCGTATTCCTTCCAGCCCTTGATCGACTCCTCGATGAGGATCTCGGTGATGGGGCTGGATTCGAGGCCGAACTTCGCCATGCGCTCGAACTCCTCGGGGGTCGAGGCGATGCCCGTCCCCTTGCCGCCGAGGATGTACGCCGGGCGGATCACCACGGGCAGGCCGATCTCGGCCACGATCGTGCGAGCCTTCTCCATCCCGTCGGCGACGGCCTGGGCCGGGGTGGCGCCCGATCCGTGGGCGGTGGCCGACGACGGCACATCGAGGCCGATGCCGACCATCGCGACCTTGAACTGCTCGCGGTCCTCGGCCGTGGCGATGGCCTCGGCGTTGGCGCCGATCATCTCGGGCGTCCCCGGCACCCCGATGATCCCGGCCTCGAACAGCTCCATGGCGAGGTTCAGCGCCGTCTGGCCACCGAGCGTCGGCAGGACGGCGTCCGGCCGCTCCTGTTCGATGATGCGGGCGGCATGGTCGAGGTCGAGCGGCTCGATGTAGGTGGCGTCGGCGAACTCGGGATCGGTCATGATCGTGGCCGGGTTCGAGTTCTGGAGGATGACGCGGTAGCCCTCCTCGCGGAGCACCTTGCACGCCTGCGTCCCCGAGTAGTCGAACTCGCAGGCCTGGCCGATCACGATGGGCCCCGAGCCGAGCAGGAGGATCGACTCGATGTCGTCGCGGCGGGGCATCAGCGCACCCCCCGAGCCGTTCTGGTCGTCGGATACGTCGGACAGCTCACGGGGTTGACCACCAGAACGTTCATTTCTCCATCTCGGTCTTGAAGGCGTCGAACAGGTGTCGGGCGTCGTGCGGGCCGGGGCCGGCCTCGGGGTGGTGTTGCACGGACCAGGCTCGGGCGTCGGTGACCCGGAGGCCCTCGCACACCCCGTCGTTCAGGTTCACGTGCGTGACCTCGGCGACCCCGGCGAGGGAGGCGGGGTCGACGGCGAAGTTGTGGTTCTGGCTGGTGATGTCGATCCGCCCGGTCTCGACGTCGCGCACGGGGTGGTTGCCGCCGTGGTGCCCGAACGGGAGCTTCACCGTGGTCCCGCCGGCGGCCAGACCGAGGACCTGGTGGCCGAGGCAGATCCCGAACAGTGGGAGCCGCCCCTCGCCGACCGGACCGTCGAGCAGGCGGCGGATCTCGGCGGTGGTGCCGACGACGACCTCGGGGTCACCGGGCCCGTTCGAGACGAAGATGCCGTCCGGGTCGGTGGCGAGCAGCTCGTCAGCCGACGCCGATGCGGGGAAGACCTCGATGGTGGCGAACGCGCTCATCTGGGTGAGGATGGAACGCTTGATGCCGAGGTCCCAGGCGGCGACGCGGCAGCGGACCCGACCCGACGGTGTACCGCTCGGGCGTGGTGACCTCGGAGACGAGGTCGACGCCGGCGGTGCCGGGCTCGTCGGCGGCGGCGCGCTTCAGGGTGGCCTCGTCGGTGCGGTCCAGGGGCCCGAAGGCACCGGGGATGGCACCGGTGTCGCGGATGACCCGGGTCAGCCGCCGGGTGTCGACACCACCGATGGCGGGGACGCCGAGCCGGCGCAGGTACGCGTCGAGGTCCTCGTCGGAGCGCCAGTTGCTGCGGCGGGTGGCGAGGTCGCGGATGATCACGCCCCGGCAGAACGCCCGTCGGCTCTCGTCGTCGGCCGGTGTCACCCCGTAGTTCCCGATGTGGGGGTAGGTGAAGGTGATGATCTGGCCGGCGTAGGACGGGTCGGTGATGATCTCCTGGTAGCCGGTGAGGGCGGTGTTGAAGACCACCTCACCCGAGGTGTGACCGGCGGCGGGATCGGCGCCGATCCACTCGCCCTCGAACACGGACCCGTCGGCGAGGACCAGGGCGGCGTCACGGATGGCGCTCATCGGGTGGGCTCCCCGGCCCGGACGACGACCTCGCCGTCGAGGACGGTGTACCGCACCCGCCCGCGGACCCGACGTCCGGCGTAGGGGGTGTTGCGACTGCGGCTCTGCATGGTGAACGGATCGATGACCCACTCCTCCTGGGGATCGAAGACGGTCAGGTTGGCGGGAGAACCCTCGGCCACGGGCCGGCCGTGGCGGTCGCCCACGCCGATGATGGCTGCGGGCTTCCACGACAGCAACGCCACGACCTGCTCGATCTCGAGGTCGAGCTCGGTCAGCGCCAGGGCGAGCGCGGTCTCCAACCCCAGCATTCCGGGCGGGGCCTCGTCGAAGGGCTGTTCCTTGGCTTCGGGCGTGTGCGGTGCGTGGTCGGTGGCGATGCAGTCGACGGTGCCGTCGGAGAGGCCGCGCCGGACCGCCGCGACGTCCTCTGCCGTGCGCAGGGGCGGGTTGACCTTGAAGACGGGGTCGTAGGTGGCGCAGCACGAGTGGTCGAGCGTGAAGTGGTGCGTGGTGGCCTCACAGGTGATGGCGAGCCCGGCGGCCTTGGCGCCGGCGATCATCGCCATGGATCCGGCCGTGGACATGTGCTGGAAGTGCACCCGGGCCCCCGTGAGCCGGGCGAGGGCGATGTCGCGCATGACCATGAGCTCCTCGGCCTCGGCTGGCTGGCCGGCGAGACCGAGCTTCGACGACCACTCGCCCTCGTGCATGTGGCCGCCGCCGCACAGGGCGGCGTCCTCGCAGTGCTGAGCCAAGGTGACGCCGAGCGCCGGACGCGTACTCCATCGCCCGGCGCATGAGCAGGTTGTCCTGCACGCCGGCGCCGTCGTCGGTGAAGAACCGCACCCCCAGGGCGGCCAGCTCGGCCATCGGGGCCAGCTGCTCGCCGGCACGACCCACGGTGATGGCCCCGGACGTCCGGACGTCGCAGGGGGCGGCGCGACCGAGCTCGAGCACCTCGCGGGCGGTGGCGGCGGAGTCGATGGCCGGCACGGTGTTCGGCATGGCCAGGATGCAGGTGTAACCACCCACGGCGGCGGCTCGGGCGCCGGTCTCGACGGTCTCCGCCTCTTCGTGGCCGGGCTGGCGCAGGTGCGCGTGGATGTCGACGAACCCGGGGCTGACGATGCACCCGCCGGCGTCGATGACCTCGGGGGCGTCGAGGTCCGGTCCGACGGCGAGGATCGTGCCGTCGTCGCCGAGGACGACGTCGCCGGAGCGGACGCCGGTGGCGTCGACCAACCGGCCGCCCTTGATCGCGATGGTGGGGGTGGCGGCCATCAAGGTCCTTCCGGTCGGTCGGCGGGGACCAGGTCGGTGCCCGATCCGAGAAGCAGGTAGAGCACCGCCATCCGGACGGCGACGCCGTTGCGGACCTGGTCGATCACCACCGACCGGTCGAGGTCGGCGACGTCGCCGTCGATCTCGACCCCGCGGTTCATCGGTCCGGGGTGCATGACGAGTGCGTCGTCCCGCAGCAAGTCCGTGCGAGCCACGGTGAGGCCGTACGAGGCGGTGTACTCGCGCAGGGTGGGGACGAGGGCCTCGGTCATCCGCTCGCGTTGCATGCGCAACAGGTAGACGGCGTCGGCGGTGGGCAGCACGGCGTCGAGATCGTGGCTGACCCGTACCGGATAGGTGTCGACGGCCGGCGGTAACAGCGTCGGCGGTGCCACCAGCGTGACCTGGGCTCCGAGCGTGGTGAAGGCGGCGATGTCGGAGCGGGCGACGCGGCTGTGCTTGATGTCGCCGACGATGGCGATGTGGAGCCCGTCGAGCGAGCCCTTGTGCTGGCGGAGCGTGTAGCAGTCGAGGAGGGCCTGGGTGGGGTGCTCGTGCCATCCGTCGCCGGCGTTGACGACGGCGGCGTCGACCCATCCGGTCAGCTGCCACGGCACGCCGGAGGACTTGTGGCGCACCACGATGCAGTCGATGCCCATCGCCTCGATCGTCAGCGCGGTGTCACGGAGCGACTCCCCCTTCTTCACCGACGAGGTCGACACCGAGAAGTTCATGGTGTCGGCCGACAATCGCTTGGCCGCGGTCTCGAAGCTGAGGCGGGTCCGGGTGGAGTCCTCGTAGAAGAGGCTGACGACGGTCTTGCCGCGCAGGGCCGGCACCTTGGGGATCGGGCGGGCGGACACCTCGACGAAGTGGTCGGTGAGGTCGAGGAGGCGTTCGACGTCGCCGCGCTCGAGGTCCGAGATCGACAGCAGGTCCGTCATCGCTGCATCTCCCCCAGGTCGACGCCGTCGTCGGTCACGTCCACCACCTCGTCCCGCCGCGTGGGCAGGTTCTTGCCCACGTAGTCCGGCCGGATCGGGAGCTCGCGATGCCCGCGGTCGACCATCACGGCGAGCTGGACCGCTCGCGGTCGGCCGAACGACGTGATCGCATCGAGCGCAGCCCGGATGGTGCGGCCGGTGAAGAGCACGTCGTCCACGAGCACCACGACCATGCCGTCGAGCGGGAACGGAACATCGGTGATCGCCTCCGGCAGCGTGGGGCGCAGGCCGATGTCGTCGCGGTGGAAGGCGACGTCGAGGCGCCCGACCGGGACCTCGGCCTGGTCGGGGCCGGCGATCTCGGCGAGAGCGTCGGCCAGCCGCCGCGCCAGCGGGACCCCACCCGTCTGCAGCCCGATCAGGCACACGTCGTCGAGGCCGGCGTTGGCCTCGATGATCTCGTGCGCCATACGACGCGTGGCCCGGCCGAGGTCGTCGGCATCCATCACCCGGCTCCGGGCAACGAAAACGCCCCCGGAGGGGCGCGTGAGCCGTCGTTCGCGTTCCGCCATCGGCGTTCCTTCCTGTCCGTACGGGCCTCACCGGACCCGCTTCACGGTCAGGAGCGCACCGTAGCAGCTGGCTCCGACCCGCCCGACTGCCAGATGACGTACCCGTCGGCCCGACCGAGCTCGACCCACCCGGCCCGCTGGAACAGCGCATGCGCGGCGGCGTTCCCCGGCGCGGTCCGGCACCACAACTGGGCGAGGTCGAGATGGGTGCACGCCCACTCGCTGACCGCCGTGACCGAACGCGTCGCCAGGCCGTGGCCGCGACGCTCCGGCGCCAACCAGATGCCGAGCTCAGCACGCTCGGGATCGTGGGTGAAGTTCCGCAGGCCGACCTCCCCCGCCACGTCGCCGTCGACATCGATGACGAAGTCCAGCGACAGCCCGAGCGACCAGCGCTCCTCGCACCGCATGATCCACGACGCCGCGTCGGCCGCCTCCGGTGGAGGGCTCCACAGCCGGATCGACGGGTCCGCCCACGCCGCCGCCAGCGCCGGTGCGTCGGCGAGGCGCCAGTGGCGCAGCCCGTCAGGAGGCGGGGGGAGCACCGGGGACGCCGAGTCGACGCAGGACGGCGGACAGACGCCTGGCACCCCGCATCTGGACGGCGTGCCAGCCCGACGCGACCGCCGCCGCCACGTTCTCGGAACGGTCGTCGACGAACAGGATCCGGGCCGGCTCGGCGTCGACCATCGCGGTCACCTGCTCGAAGGCCTCGGCGTCGGGCTTCACCGCACCGAGCCGGGAAGAGTTGGCGACGACGTCGAACGCGTCACCCAGCTCCATCTCGACGAGGTCGGCCTCGAGCTTGGTGGATGCGTTGGAGAACACCGCCGTGCGGGTACCTGCGGCGCGAACGGCGGCGACGAGCCCGACGAGGTCGTCGTCGAGGCTCCACGACGACGCCAACCACACGTCGGCGACGGCCGCAGCGTCGACGCCGCGGTCGGCGGTGGCGCCCGCCACGGCCTCCCCGATGTGCTGTGCCCATTCCTCGACGGTGTGCGTGCCCACCATGGCGTCGCGAAACAGCGGCTGGGAGAAGGCGACCGCTGCGATGGAACCGGCGTCGAGACCGAGTCGTTCCTCGGCCTCGGCGAGGTACTCCGGCACCCAGTGCCGGATCACGCCGTCCATGTCGAAGACGACCACGTCGATGGGTCGCCAGGGGCGATCATCGCCCCGTACCTCGTCGGCGACGGCGGCCAGGATGCCGTTGACGAACTTGGACGTGTCGTCGGTGCTGCCGTACCGGCCGGCGAGGTCGACGGCTTCCGACAGGGCGGCGCCGGTGGGAACATCGGCCTGCGTGGCCAGCTCGAACGCGCCGAGCCGCAGGACGGTCCGGTCGGTGACCGCCATGCGGGCCACCGGCCAGCGTCGGGCATAGCGGCCCAGCAGGGCGTCCAGCTCGATGCGGTGGTCCTCGACGCCTTGCGCCAGCTCGAGGGCGTAGGAGTCGGGTACCAAGGGGAGGCCGCCGAGGACGTCGGCCACGTCGCAGGACTTCGACTCGGCCTCGTAGAGCAGTTCGACGGCGCGCTCGCGCGCCTCGCGACGGGTCGCGGCAGTGACCACGCCCTCAGGCCCGGGACTGGTATTCGCCGGTGCGGGTGTCGATCTTCAACCGTTCGCCGGTCTCGATGAACAGCGGCACCTGGACGAGCATCCCCGTCTCCAACGTGGCGGGCTTCGTGCCGCCCGAGGAACGGTCTCCCTGGAGTCCGGGCTCGGTCTCGGCCACCGTCAGCTCCACCGACGGTGGCATCTCGACACCGACGATCTCGTCGCCGTACATCATCAGCGACGGTGTGGCGCCCTCGGTGATGTAGTTGGTGGCCTCACCGAGGGTCTCGGGAGCGACGTGGATCTGCTCGAAGGACTCCTGGTCCATGAACACGTAGTCGGTCCCGTCGCGGTACAGGTACTGCCACTCACGTCGGTCGATCTTGGCCTGCTCGACCTTCTCGGCAGCGCGGAACGTCTTGTCGATGACCTGGCCGGTGCGGACGTTCTTCAGGGTCGTGCGCACGAAGGCGCCACCCTTGCCCGGCTTCACGTGCTGGAACTCCACCACCTGCATCAGGCCTTCGGGCAGGTCGAGGCACATGCCGTTCTTCAGTTCGTTGGTCGACGCCATGGCGACATGGTGAAGGGCTCGGGGCGCCGACGCAAACTCGCGCCCGACCGGCTGACCGCGGATCAGGCGTACGGGGCGGTCGTCAGGAGATCGCGGCCGGTGGCGGTGACGACCATCGAGTCCTCGATGCGGACGCCGCCGTGCTCGGGCAGGTACACGCCCGGCTCCACGGTGACGCAGTGCCCGGGCGCCAGCACGTCGGTGGACGCGGTGGACAACCGGGGTTCCTCGTGGATCACGAGGCCGATGCCGTGACCGGTGCCATGGATGAATGCGTCACCCCAGCCGGCGTCGTCGATGACCGCCCGGCACGTCCGGTCGACCTCGACACCGCGCGCCCCGGCCCGGACCGCTTCGACGCCGGCGGCCTGGGACCGGCGCACGACGTCGATCATGTCGCGCTGGGTGGCGGAGGGCTCGCCGACGGCCAGCGTGCGGGTCATGTCGGAGTGGTAGCCGTCGGTGGTGGCGCCGAAGTCGATGACCACCAGCTCCCCGACGCCGGCGGCGCCGATGACGCGGTCGGTGGGCCGGGCGTGGGGCTTCGCACCGTTGGGGCCGCTGGCCACGATGGTGTCGAACGACGGCCCGTCGGAGCCATGGTCGGCCATGGCCTCCTCCAGCTCCCGGCGGAAGCGGGCTTCGGTGATGCCGTCGTGGAGGCGGTCGCGGACGTCGGCGAGGGCGTCGTCGGCGATGCGGGACGCGTTGCGCAACCGGGCCACCTCGCCCTGGTCCTTGACCGCGCGGAGGCGCAGGACCACCCCGTCGGTCGGGACGAGGTGGGCCCACGAGAAGATGTCGGTGGACCACCGCCGGTGCTGCGCCCACGAGACCGTCTCGGCCTCGAGGCCGATGCGGGTGATGCCCCGTGCGGCCCGGCGCAGCTCGGGGCCCGGGTCGTTGGCGATGGCGATGGCGGCATCGACCCCCGCCCGATCGAGTTGCTCGGCGGCCTGGGTGCGGTACCGGCCGTCGGTGACGAGGTGGAGGGCGTCGGGCGTGACGAGGAGCGTGGCGTTGGAGCCGGTGAACCCGGTGAGGTAGCGCACGTTGGCGAGGTCGGAGACGACCAACGCGTCGCATCCCTCGTCCCCGAGGCGCTCGCGCAGGCGGGAGATGCGTCCGGCGGTGTCCATCGCGGGGAGGGCGGTGCGATCAGTCACGGGCCAGGACCTCCGAGACGGCGGTGACGGCCAGCACGTAGCCGTGGCCGCCGAAGCCGCTGATGATGCCCGTGGCGACCGGTGACACGACGGAGGTGCGGCGCCACGGCTCGCGAGCGTCGGGATTGGAGAGGTGCAGCTCGACGACCGGACCGTCGAAGGCGGCGAGGGCGTCGTGCAGCGCCCACGCGTAGTGCGTGAACGCGCCGGCGTTGATGATGATGGCGGCATGGCGGCCGCGAGCGGTGTGGATGGCGTCGACCAGCTCGCCCTCGTGGTTCGACTGGAGGTGCTCCAGGGTGTGCCCCGCCGCTTCCGCCGCCGTGGTGGCGGCGCTGACGTGGTCGTCGAGCGTCGCCGTCCCGTAGATCTCGGGTTCGCGTTGGCCCAGCAGGTTCAGGTTCGGTCCGCTGAGCAACAGGATGGAGCTCATCGGACGTCCTCCAGGGCGGCTCGGGCCACCTCGGGGTCGACGCCGGCCACCACCTCGACGCCCCCCGGGCCGTCGAGCACGAAGGTGAGGCCGGCGACTGCCTTCTTGTCGCGCGCCATCAAGGTGAGCAGCTCCCCCGAGGCCAAGCCGTCGGGCACGGTGGTGGGCAGCTCGTGGCGGCCGACGATGTCGCGGTGGAGGCGGACGCGGTCGTCGTCGATGCGACCGAGCCGGCGGGCGACCTCGGCGGCGTAGACCAGACCCACCGCCACCGCCTCGCCGTGGCGGAGGTCGTAGGTGCCGGCGGTCTCGATGGCGTGCGCGAGCGTGTGGCCGTAGTTCAGGATCGCCCGACGACCGCCCTCGCGCTCGTCGGAGGCCACCACCTCGGCCTTGATGCGGATGCACTGGGCGACCTGCTCGTCGAAGGGCAGCTCGTCGAGGCCCTCGCCGCCCGGCAGGAAGCGGTACTTCACGAGCTCGCCCATGCCCGAGCGCAGCTCGCGGGGCGGGATGGTGTCGAGCGTGGCGAGGTCGCAGAGGACCCCCACCGGCTGCCAGAAGGCGCCGACCAGGTTCTTGCCCTCGGGCAGGTTGACGCCGGTCTTGCCGCCGATGGCGGCATCGATCATGGCCAGGAGCGTGGTGGGTACGTGGACGACGGCCACGCCCCGGTGGTAGGCGGCCGCGGCGAAACCGGCGGTGTCCGTGACGACGCCGCCGCCGACGGCCACGACCACGTCGCCCCGCGTCAGGCCCCACCGAGCCCACGCTCGACACAGCTCCTCGACGGTCGCGAGCGACTTGGCCGGCTCACCGTCGCCCATCGGGAAGACCCGGTGCTCGATGCCCGGGTCCACGGTGACGTCGATCCCGTCTTGGGTGACGATCGCGGCTCGCCGGGCGCCGGCAGGGAGGAGACCGGCCAGCTCGGACAGCACGTCGCGACCGACCAGGACCTCGTGGGTGCGGCCCGGGACGGCGACCTCGATCCCGATCATGCGGTGAGGTCCTCGAGGACGGCACCGGCCACCTCGACCGGCGACCGGTCGTCGACGTCGACGATGCGGTCGGCGACGGACTCGTAGAGCGGTGTCCGGTCCGTGGCCATGAGCTCCAGCATGCCCCCGGGGTCCTCGTCGAGCAGCGGACGGTGGGTGTCACCGGACGCCTCGATGCGAGCCAGCAGGGTCGCAGGATCGGCCCGCAGCCACACCACCTCGACGTCGTCGCGTCGGAGGCGGTCCCGATTCACCGGCCGGAGGACGACACCACCGGCCGCCGCCACCACGCAGGGCTCGGTGTCGTCGAGGGCGGCGGCGAGCGCCGCTGACTCGAGGTCACGGAACGTGGCCTCGCCGTCGGTGCGCCAGATCTCTCGAACGGTTCGGCCGGTGCGCGCCTCGATCTGGGCGTCGCTGTCGACGAGTGGGCGGTCCAGCTCGCGAGCCACGAGCGCTCCGACCGTGGTCTTGCCGGTCGCCATCAACCCGATGAGCACCAGGTGGCGAGGATGGGTCACGACGAGAGAGCGGCCACGAACGCGGCATGGTTGCGGGTGAGCTCGTCGAGGGAGTCCCCACCGAACTTGCGCAGCACCTCGGCGGCCAACACGAGCGCCGTCATCGTCTCGGCCACCACGCCCATGGCGGGCACCGCCGTGACGTCCGTGCGCTCCTTGAAGGACACGGTCTCCTCCTTGGTGACGGTGTCGACGGTCTTGAGGACCGGCTTGTTGAGCGACGCCAACGGCTTCATGGCGGCCCGGGCCACGACGAGCTCGCCGGAGGTGATCCCGCCCTCGACCCCGCCGGCCAGGGTGGACTCGCGGGTGTAGCCGTGCTCGTCGCTCCACGAGATGGGGTCGTGAGCCGCACTCCCCCGGCGCCCTGCGACCTCGAACCCGTCGCCGATCTCGACGCCTTTCACCGCCTGGATGCTCATGAGCGCCTGAGCCAACATCCCGTCGATCTTGCGGTCCCAGTGCACGTGGCTGCCCAGGCCCACGGGCACGCCGTAGGCGAGCACCTCGACGACACCGCCGAGCGAGTCGCCGTCCTTGGCCGCGGCCTTGATCTCCTCGATCATGGCGTCGGCGGCCACGGGATCGAAGCACCGGACCTCGCTCCCGTCGACGACGTCGAGATCGCCGGGGGCCGGTCGCTCGGCGGACTGGGTCCGAGCGCCGCCGATCTGCAGGACGTGGCTGATGATGTGCACGTCGAGCTGGGCCAGCAGGGCCTTGGCCAGCGTCCCGGCCGCCACCCTCGCCGCGGTCTCGCGGGCCGAGGCGCGCTCGAGCACGTCGCGCGCGTCGGTGAAGCCGTACTTCTGCATGCCGGCGAGGTCGGCGTGGCCCGGACGGGGCTGGGTCTCGGGTCGTTCGGTCCGGCCCGGAGCCGGGGACATCTCCTCGTGCCACTTGTCGGACCGCTTCCACTCGGAGTTCCCGATCTCGATGGCGACGGGCGATCCGAGGGTCCGGCCGTGACGGACGCCGCCGATCAGGGTGAGCTCGTCCTGTTCGAAACGCATGCGCGGGCCCCGGCCGTATCCGAGGCGGCGGCGCGCCAGCTCGCCCTGGATCTCCTCTGCGGTGATCGGCAGCCCCGCCGGGAGGCCCTCGACGATCACCACCAGGCCCTGGCCGTGCGACTCACCGGCGGTCAGGTAGCGCAGCATCGCAGGGAGCGTAGAGCGGCCGGGCGACACCGGACGAAGCGTTCAGGGGCTCGCCGTCAGCGCAGCTCGTTGGCCCAGAGCACCACCGTGAGACAGCCGACGGCGAGCGAGGGGCCGTAGGGGAACACGACCCGGGCCGACCGGCGGATCACGGCGTAGGCGCCACCGATGAGCACGCCGATCACCGAGCCCAGCGCGGCGCCGAGCAGCACGAAGCGGAACGAGTGGAGGAGCTGGTCGGCCACGGCGCCCGACTGCCACCCGAACCAGCCGAGGTAGAACCCCATGAGCCAGGCCAGTTTCACGTCGCCCCAGCCCATGCCGCGGGGGTAGGCGATGTGGGCGAGGAACAGCACGGCGGCGTAGCTGAACCCACCGAACGCCGCGCCGACGATGGCTCCGGGCACATCGAGCCAGAGCGACGCCACCACGATCGACGCGGCGCCGGCCGCCATGGACGGGAAGTTGATGCGGTCCGGGATCCGGTAGACGCGGAAGTCGATGGCGGCGAGGGCCACGAGTGCGGTGACCAGCACCAGCACCGAGACGAAGGCGGCTCCGGCGGCGATCCGGTGGGCCGTGAGGGCGAAGAGCCCTGCCGTCACCAGCTCGGTCACCGGGAACCAGCGGCGCCACCACGTGCCGGGACGGACCACGGCCAGGATGGGCACGTCACCCACCTCGGGTGGAGCTTCGAGCTCGTCGAGGAGCGCGGGATCCGCGCCCTCGGGCAGGTCACCCGGGTCGGTGATGACGTAGCCCGGTTCGCGGACGATGAGGCGGTTCAGCAGGGACCCGACGGGGAGGCCGACGAGGCCGGCGACGACGACCTGGGCTACGTGCACGGCGTGCACCATACGGTCGCCCGTACGGCGGATCAGTTCTTGGCCGACGACAGGAACTTGAGCAGCAGGTTCCGGTTGATCTCCTCGTCGCCCTCGACACCCAGTGCGTCGGTGCCGGGACCGGCGGGAGCCGCGAATCCGTCATCCGGGGCGATGACCTCCGGCTCGCCGCCCCCGTCCACGTCATGGTCGTCGAGCAGCTCATCCTGCGGGTCGTCGTGCGGCTCGTCGGCGACCCGTGCATCGTCGAGCGAGGCCGCCGTGACCGGGCCGGGCTCGTCGACGCCGTTGGCGACGAACCCGGCAAGGTTCTGGCCGAGGTGAGCCACCTCGTCGTGCGACAGGTCGTGGTCCACGAGCGTCGGCTCGTCGTCGTCTTCGAGCCACCGCTCGAGCGGTTCGTCGGAGGCGGTCGGAGCCGCAGTGACCTCCGGCGGCGCGTCGTCGGACACGGCCACCAGGCCGGCCTCGACGAGACCGTGGACCAGGCGGGAGGCGTCGAACTCGCCCATGGCGTGGCGGGCGCCGAGCTGCCCGACGGTGAGCCCCGAGCCCACCAGGGCGACGGAATGCCACTCGGCAGCGGTGATGGTGACCGACTCGGCGGCGAGCTCCGGGACGAGACGGACGTAGACGTCGAGCGACGGCACGACGGACTCGATCTCACGCCACTCGTCGAGCAGCCGTTCGGCCTCGGCGAGGGCGTCGTCGACGTCGACCTCGTCCGTGGTCGGCTCGTCGGGTTCGCTGCCGGACTCGAACACGAACGATCCGTCGGTGAAGCGGAGCAGGTCGAACAGGACCGCCTCGATGTGGTCACCTTGCTCGTGATCCGAGATGGCGCTCACGATGCGGCCGTCGCGCAACCACACGTTGCCGACGCCCCGATCGCCCTCGAGGGCGAGCAGCCCGGTCTTGTTCGTACCGGACAGCAGTCGAAGGACTTCCGGCACGCTGAACGTCTCCAGTGTCCCTTGTAGGGCCACAGCCACACCTCCCGGGGCAAGCTCTCATCGCTTCCATCCGATATCGGCCGGACCGGGCGGGTTCTGTAGGAGAATCCCGAACTGGTGCACCGGCGCTCGCCGACCGGTGGGCTTCGCGGTGTCGCGGCTTCGCGATGAGGTGTCAGCCCAGCTCGCGACGAGCGGCCGCCGACATCACGTCCACCGGCGCCTCGGTACCGGTCCATCGGGAGAAGGCCCGAGCCGCTTGGTGCACCAGCATCCCGATTCCCCCGACGGCGGTGAGCCCGCGCTCGCTCGCCGCCCGCATCAACGGCGTGACCGCCGGGTGGTAGACGAGATCGACGACGACCGCATCGGCCTGGCACCGCGACACCTCGAATGGCACACCGTCGTCGTCTCCCATACCGACCGGCGTGGCGTTGACCACCAGGTCGGCCCCCGCCAACTCGGTGTCGGCACCCACCACGCCCCGTGTGCCGGCCAGGGCGGCCGCGGCGGCGGCCTGCTCGCGCCGGCGCGCCGACGACCGCCACCTCGGCCGCGCCCGCACCGGCCAGCGCCCGCACCACCGCGCGGGCGGCGCCACCGGCGCCCACCACCACGCAGCGGCTGCCCGCGGGCTCGATGCCCTCGTCGCGCCGCAGGGAGTCGACGAGGCCGCCGCCATCGGTGTTGTCCCCCACGATCCGGTCGCCGTCTCGGTACACGCAGTTGACGGCCCCGAGGGCCACGGCATCAGCGCTGAGGTGGTGGAGGGCGGCGGCGACCGTCGCCTTGTGCGGCATCGTGACCGACAGGCCGTCGATACCGAGCGCGGCCATGCCGGCGAGCGCAGCGGGCGCCTGTCCAGGAGGGACGGGAAGGGCGACGAAGGTCCAGTCGAGCCCTGCGGCCGCGAAGGCGGCATTGTGGATCGCCGGTGACAGCGAGTGGCGCACCGGCCAGCCGATGACTCCGGCCAGCCGGGTGGCGCCGGTGGGGTGGTGCCGCGGGTTCATCCGCAGCCGAGGCCGAGCCGGATGCACTCCTGCTTGGCCCGCTGGAACTCCCTCGCCGTCTCCAGGAAGGCATGGTGGCCCTCGGCGTCTTTGAGGACGTAGTAGATCCACGGCCCGTCCTCGGGATGGAGCGCGGCGTCGATCGACGCCTTGCCGGGGGCGGCGATGGGCGTGGGCGGCAGGCCGGCCACCCGCCGGGTGTTGTACGGCGAGTCGGACTCGAAGTCGATGTCGTCGCGGCTGCGACCCTGGATCACGGCCTCGTACCGTGACGTGGCGTCGATGCCGAGCGGGATGCCCTGTGCGAGCCGGTTGTAGATGACCCGGGCGATCTTGGCTCGGTCCTCGGGGACGCGAGCCTCCTCCTCGATGAGCGAGGCGACGATGACCGCCTGGTAGGGGCTGATCCCCAGCTCGGCGGCACGCGCCTCCACGTCCATCTGGGTCAGCGTCTCGTCGAGTTGGGTGACCAGGCGGCGCACGAAGGCCCGCTCGTCGGCCTTGTCGTCGATCTCGTAGGTGTCGGGGAACAGCATCCCTTCCATCGACGCGACATCGTCGGGTTGGTAGCGCGACCGGATGTCGGGCGAGTCCACCGCCGCCTGCAGCGCCGCCGCGTCCCAGCGGTCGACGCCGGTTGCGGGATCGGCGAGGCGGGCCACGATCTCGGCGACCGTGAGCCCTTCGGGGATCGTCACCCGCTGGAGCTCGGGGGCCTTGGGCCCGGCGTCGAGCACGGTGATGGCTTCGCGGAACGAGGAGTTCTCCTGGAACACGAACTCGCCGGCCTCGAAGGGTCCCTCGTCGTGGAGCCGGTGCCAGTAGTTCCACACCGTGGCCGAGGTGATGACGCCGTTGTCCGCCAGCAGGTGGCCGATGTCCTCGGTGGTGGAGCCCCGGGGGATCTCGAGGGCCACGTCCTCGCCGGGCGGTCCGGGCGGGTCGATCTGGCGTTGCACCCAGTAGAACGCGCCGCCGGCGGCCAGGGCGAGCACCACCAGGATCGCCACGAGGGCGATCAGGATGCGCTTCCCGGCCCCCATGGGCGGACGCACGTCGATCCAGTCCTCGGCCTCGGCGTAGCGGGAGTCGTACGGGTCGCCGTAGCCGTCGTCGTAGCCGTCGTCGGCAGAGGCGTCGTACGGGCCGTCCCCGCCATCGTTCCACTCGTCGCTCACGCCGTCTCCTCTGGTCGGGCCGCCCTGGCGTCGAGCCAGGACTGCAGGATCACCGCGGCCGCCACCTTGTCGACGACCTTGCGGCGGGCCTCGGCCCGCATGTTCTGCGCCATGAGCGACCGCTCGGCGGTGACCGTGGAGAGGCGCTCGTCCCAGGTCTCCACCGGCACGTCGAGCGCCTCGGTGAGCTGGTCGACCTCGTCGAGGGCGCGCTGGGCGGCGGGACCCACCGAGCCGTCGAGTGACAACGGGAGCCCCACGACCACGACCTCGGCGCCGGCCTCGGCCACGAGCTCACCGATGCGGCGGTGATCGCGGCACGCGATCACCTGACCGGGCCACCACCTCGTAGGGGGTGGCGAGCGAACCGGAGCTCACCGCCACGCCCACCCGCTTGCTGCCGAGATCGACCCCGAGGGCGCGCATGACGGGCTCAGGCGCCGAGCGCGGCGCGGATGACGTCGAGGGCCGGGCCGACACCGTCGGCGTTCTTGCCGCCGGCCACCACGAGCCGGGCGTCGTTGGACCCACCGCCCTGGATGAGCTTCTTGGCGTCGGCCAAGAGCTCGCCGGCGTGGATCCCGGAGCCTTCGGTGGTGGCCACCACGAGCGCGGCGCCACCACCCTCGGGGGCGCCACCGAGGACGACGGCGCGGATCCCGGGCCGATCGCGCAAGGAGGTGGCCATGTCGCGCAGGTCGTTGCGGTCGGTTCCGTCGATCCGGGCCACGACCACACCGTCGACCGCCGATGCGGCGAGCTCCACCGCCCGGCCGGCGGCCACGGCGCGGCGCAGCGCCTTGATCTCGTCCTGGGCCGCCTTCAGCTGCTCGCGCAGGCGGGCGACGCCGTCGGTCACGTCGGTCACCGGCACCCCGGCGGTGTCGGCCACGGCGGCCAATTCGGCCTCACGCTCGCGGAGACGGTCGATGGGGCCCGTACCGGCGACCGCCGTGATGCGGCGCAGGTTGGAGCCCACGGACTCCTCGGCGACCACCTTGATGGGCCCGATGTCTCCGAGGCGGTGCACGTGGGTGCCGCCGCACAGCTCGACCGAGTGGGTCCCGGCCTCGAGCACCCGCACGATGTCGCCGTACTTGTCGCCGAAGAAGGCGATCGCCCCCTTGGCCCGGGCCTCGTCCATGGTGGTCTCGTAGTGCCGGGCCTCGGCGTTGGTGAGGATCTCGTGGTTGGCCAGGTCCTCGATGGCGACGATCTGCTCGGGCGTGAGCGCCTCGAAGTGGCTGAAGTCGAAGCGCAGACGGTCCGGGAGCACCAGCGAGCCCTGCTGCTTGACGTGCTCGCCCAGTACGTGGCGCAGCGCCCAGTGGAGGATGTGGGTCCCGGTGTGGTGGCGGCGGATGGCATTGCGACGCTCGACGTCGATCGAGGCCACGGCCTCGTCGCCGGGGTCGATCGTTCCCTCGCTCAGCCGGGCGACGTGGCGGTGGAGGCCGGGCAGGCCGTACACGGTGTCGAGCACCTCGGCCCGGCCGTGTTCGGTGCGGATCTCGCCGGTGTCGCCGACCTGCCCGCCGGATTCGGCGTAGAACGGCGTGTGCCGGAGGAAGATCGACACCGTGTCGGCCAGCTCACCGTTGTCGGGCCCAGGGACCACGCCGACCACGGTCGTGGTGGTCGAGTCGAGCTCGCGGCCGACGAACTCGGTCGGGCCGCTCGTGTTCAGGATCTCCCGGAAGGCGTCGACCTCGTCGCCGACCGCGACCGAGCCACCCTTGGCCGCGGCCTTGGCCCGGGCCCGTTGGTCGGCCATCGCGTCCTCGAAGCCGGCGAGGTCGAGGCCGACGCCGCGCTCGGAGAGGATCTCCTGGGTCACCTCGAGCGGGAACCCGTAGGTGTCGTGGAGCTGGAACGCCACCGCACCGTCGAGCTCCGGCGCCTCGCCGTCGGCCGGCTCCAGGCGGTCGAGCTCGCTGTCGAGCATGGCCGAGCCCGTCTTGAGGGTGTGACGGAACCGCTCCTCCTCCCGGCCGACGATCGTGAGCACGGCGTCGGCGTGCTCGGCCAGGTCGGGGTAGGCGTCGCCCATGAGCTCGACGCAGGTCTCGATCATCGGCGACAGCACCGGCTTCTCGACACCGAGCAGGTACGAGAAGTACACCGCCCGGCGCAGGATGCGGCGCAGCACGTAGCCGCGGTCCTCGTTCGACGGCATCACGCCATCGGAGACGAGGAAGGCGACGGTGCGGGTGTGGTCGGCCAGCAGCCGCAGCGCGACGTCGGACAGGTAGCCGTCGCCGAAGCGTTGGCCGGTCACCTCCTGGGCCCGGTCGGTGAGCACCGTCAGCGTGTCGGCGGCGTAGAGGCTGTGGCTGCCGTCGAGCACGCCGAGGATGCGTTCGAGGCCGGCGCCGGTGTCGACGTTCTTCGACGGCAGGTCGCTCAGCTGGCCGTCGGGTCCGCGGAAGTACTGGGTGAAGACGAGGTTCCAGATCTCGACGTAGCGGTCCTCGGCGGCGGGGTTCTCGGGGCCGCCTCCTGGACCGTGATCGGGGCCGAAGTCCCAGAAGATCTCCGACGACGGCCCGCACGGGCCGATGTCGCCCATCTCCCAGAAGTTGTCCTTGTCGAGCCGCTGGATGCGCTCGCGCGGGATACCCACGGCGTCGGCCCAGATCTCCTCGGCCTCGTCGTCGGAGAGGTGGACGGTGACCCACATGCGGTCGCCGTCGAGGCCGAGGGTCTCCGTGACGAACTCCCACGCCCACGGGATGGCTTCGGCCTTGAAGTAGTCACCGAAGCTGAAGTTGCCCAGCATCTCGAAGAAGCTGAGGTGGCGCATCGATCGGCCGATGGCGTCGAGGTCGTTGTGCTTGCCGCCGGCGCGCACGCACTTCTGGATCGACAGGGCGCGGCGGCGGGTCGTACGGGACCTCCTCCTCGCCCAGGAAGTACGGGACGAACTGCATCATCCCGGAGTTGGTGAACATCGGAGCCGAGGGATGGTGCGGGATGAGGCCGGCCGACGGGACCTCCGTGTGACCGTGCGCCACGAAGAAGTCCGTCCAGGCGCGCCGGAGTTCGTCAGCTCTCACGGCCGGAGATCCTACTGAGCCTCGCCGCGACCCTCAGCTTCGTATCCGTGCTCCGAGGGCTCGTAGTAGGTGCGGTCTGCCACCTCGAGCGGCAGGTACTGCTGGTCCACCCAGCCCCGGGGGTCGTCGTGGGGATAGCGGTAGCCCCGTCCGTGGCCGAGTGCCTGTGCCCCCTGGTAGTGGGCGTCGCGCAGGTGGGCGGGCACCTCGCCGGCCGGCCGATCGCGCACGTCGGCCTGCGCCGCCCACCACCCGAGCGCCGATCGGTTCGACTTCGGCGCCGTGGCGAGGTGCACGACGGCCTGGGCCAGGTTGAGCCCGGCCTCGGGGAAGCCGACGAACTCCACGGCCCGGGCGGCGGCGTCGGCGAGGACGAGGCTCATCGGGTCGGCCATCCCGATGTCCTCGGAGGCCAGGATGACGAGGCGGCGGGCGATGAACCGGGCGTCCTCGCCGGCCTCGACCATGCGGGCCAGCCAGTACAGGCCGGCGTCGGGATCCGACCCGCGGATCGACTTGATGAACGCCGACACGACGTCGTAGTGGTCGTCGACGCCGTAGCGCAGGGCGTTCGTCCCCAGAGCGGCCTCGGCGTCGACCAGCTCCACCAGCGGCCGCCCTCGCCCCCGCCCCCGCCCCCCTTCTCGTTCTGGCACCACATCTGCCGGTCCGCCACCGGACGTCGTGGTGCCAGAACCGTTCTCGGGTCGGGGGCGGGCGGCGGCGATGGCGACCGCCACCTCGAGGGCGGTGAGCGCCTGGCGGCCGTCGCCGTTGGCCCGTTCGGCCAGGTGGACGAGGGCTTCCTCGGTGGCGTCGGCCGACTCGGCCTCGAGCCCGCGTCGGAGCAGGTCGCGGAGCGCGGGCACGGACAGCAGCTCGAGGCGGAACAGCGTGGAGCGGGACCGCAGAGGGGCGTTGACCTCGAAGTAGGGGTTCTCGGTGGTGGCGCCGATGAGGACGATGAGGCCGTCCTCCACCGCCGGGAGCAACGCGTCCTGCTGGGCTTTGTTGAACCGGTGGATCTCGTCGAGGAACAGGATCGTGCCCCGGCCCTGCTCGCCGAGGCGGTTCCGGGCCGACGCGATGGTCTCGCGGACGTCCTTCACCGTGGCGGTGACGGCCGAGAGCTGTACGAACGCCTTCTCGGTGTGGGCGGCCACGGCGCGGGCCAGCGTCGTCTTGCCGGTTCCCGGCGGTCCCCACAACAACGCCGACGACAACCGGTCGGACTCCACGAGCGTCCGCAGCGGCTTGCCCGGCGCCAAGAGGTGTTCCTGGCCCACGATGTCGTCCAGCGACGTCGGGCGCAGCCGGGCCGCCAGCGGCTGGCGGGACTCGAGCCGGCGGGTGGCAGCGGCCGCGAAGAGGTCGTCGGTCACGGGGCCACCGTGGGACCATCGGGCCGGTGCGGCTCGGGCACCCACGTGGCGAGGAACGTGTCGGCCAGCACGGTGGCGTAGCGGATCGGATCCATCTTCGCCTGCCTGGCGGCGTCGATGCGTTCGGCGACGAGCCGGTCGACCCGCCCGAGAACCTCCTCGGGTCCGAGCCCGCGGGGCGACTGGTAGGCGATCACGGCTCCGGCGTTGCACACGAAGTCCGGGAGGGCGGCCACCTGGTTGCGGCGCAACACGTCGAGGCCGGCGGCGGTGTAGGGCACGTTTGCCGCCGGGACGATCACCGCGGCCTGGACCTCGGCGGCAACCGCCGCGGTGTAGACGCCGGTGCGGGCACCGGGGACCAGCACGTCGACCGGGAGGCGGTGCAGCTCGCCGGCCCCGTGCACCTCCAAACCCAGGTGGCGCACGAGTTGGTCGCCGTGCTCGTTGCGGGCCTCGAACAGCGCACCGACGTCGAGACCGGCGGCGTCGGCCACCGCACCGTGGACGGTGGAGATGGCCACCACCCGCCCGCCGCGACGGACCACGTCGCGAGCGACGCCACCGCCGACGGACCCGAACCCCTCGATGGCGACGGTGCGACCCTCGAGGCCACCCAGCCACGCCGAGGCGGCCGCCGTCACGCCCCGTCCGGTCACCAGTTGCTCGAAGTCGACACCGTCGACCACGGAATCGATGACCCGGGGCGGGGCATCGGCGGGGCGCAAGGAGGCGAAGTCGGCGGTGGTCGTGCCCAGATCCGCGCCGGTGAGGAAGCGGCCGGAGCGGACGAGCGGCTCGATCTCCGCGCAGTACCGGGCCATCGTCTCAGTGTGGGTGTCGAGCAGGCGGGGGCGGATGCCCGCCTTGGCGCCACCCAGGCGCTGCTCGAACACGGCGAACTTGTACGTCATGGCCCGGGCCAGCAGCGCGACCTCGTCGATGGTCACCCCGTCGGCCACCCGCGTCCCACCCGCCGTGGTCCCCACGACCTCGGGATCGATGTCGTACACGATGTCGCCATCGACCGACGCCAGGTGGTGGACGAGCACCCCACGACCCTACGCGTCCGACCTCGGCGGCCGGGGACGAGGAACCGGGCCCACGACGTGGTGGACTGAGCACCGATGGACCACGGCCGGCGGCGCGATCGACTCGACCGAGAGGCGGCGAGGGACGTGATCCGTCGCGCCGCCGAGCTGGATGCTGCCGACCGCATCGACGAACCCGGCCTCGACCGGACCGCCCTCGAGGCCGCCGCCAGCGAGGTGGGGATCTCACCGGCGGCGGTTCGCCGGGCCCTCGCCGAGCACGACGCCGGGGCCCTCACCCGCCCGACAGACCGCAGCGTCCTCGGCCCGGCGCGGAGCCAAGCGGTGCGAACCGTCGGCCTCCCGGCGACGGTCGCTCGCCAGCGCGTCGACCGCTGGCTGCGGAGCCAGCTCCTCGAGGTCCACGACCGGCGGGGCGTGGAGGTCGAGTGGCGGCGCCGGCGGGACCTGAGCGCCACGCTGCGCCGCAGGATCGACCCCCGCAGGCGTGTCCGCCTCGGCGGCGTGGACGCCGTCGTCGCATCGGTGGTGACCGCCGGGGAGGGTGCGTCGATCGTCCGGCTGGAGGCCGATCTGGGGTTCACCCGCCGCGGCCTGTTCACGGGCGTGGTGGCGATCCCGGCCGCGGCCGGCCCGGTCCTCGGTGGCGCCGCCGCTCTCGTGGTCCACGAGCCGGCGGTGTTCCTGGCCGGCTTCCCCGCCGGCGTCGTCCTCGGCGGCGCCGGCCTGGTGGCGGGCCGCCGGACCCTGGCCGGGGAGCGTCAGGAGGCGACCCGGGTCATCGAGCTCTTCCTGGTCGACCTCGACGACAGCGAGGGCTGAGCGGTAACCGGACCATCGGATCCGGCCGGCCCGGTCAGTCCAGGCGCGGCAGCACGCGGAGACCGAGCTCGTCGAGGACCCGGTCCTCGAGGGGCGTGGGGGCCTCGGTGAGCGGGTCGGCGCCCTTTTGGGTCTTGGGGAACGCGATCACCTCGCGGATGTTCTCCTCGCCGGCCATGAGCGCCACGAGGCGGTCGGTACCGAAGGCGAAGCCGGCGTGGGGCGGGGGCCCGTACTTGAAGGCATCGAGGAGGAACCCGAACTTGTCCTGCGCCTCCTCGGCGGCGATCCCGAGCGCGTCGAAGACCCGCTGCTGGACGTCCGAGCGGTGGATCCGCACGCTGCCCGAGCCCAGCTCCCAGCCGTTGCACACGAGGTCGTAGGCGACGGAACGCACGCTGGTCGGGTCGGTCTCGATGAGGCCGGCCTCGAGATCGTCGGGGTTCGGCATCGTGAACGGATGGTGCATCGCCTGGGGCCGGCCGTCGGGGCCGAGTTCGTCGTCGAACATCGGGAAGTCGGTGACCCACAGGAAGTGCAGGCCGCCCTCGGTGACCGGCGGACGACCCAGCTCGTTGCGCAGCAGGCCGAGGATCCGTCGCACGACGGGACGTTCGTCGGCCACGAGGAACACCATGTCGCCGGGTGCGGCACCGAGGGCGGCGATGGTGGCGGAGGCCTCGTCCGGGGACAGGAACTTGGCCACCCCGGCATCGAGGGCCGGACCGGCCTCGCCGTCGACGACGCGCATCCAGGCCAGACCCTTGGCCCCCCACTGCTTGGCCTGGTCGACCAGGCCGTCGATCTCCTTGCGGGTGAGCGAGGTGCCCCCCTCCAGCCGGATGCCCTTCACGCAGGGCGCCTTGAAGACGTTGGCCTCGGTGTCGGCGAACACGGGGGTGAGCTCGACCAGCTCCATGCCGAAGCGGATGTCGGGCTTGTCGGAGCCGAAGCGCTCCTGTGCCTCCTCCCACGACATCCGGGGGATGTCGCCGATGTCGGTCCCGAGGACGTCCTGGACGGCCGCCCGTACGGAGTCGGTGACGAAGGCCAGCACCTCCTCCTGACCGACGAACGAGCACTCCATGTCGAGCTGGGTGAACTCGAACTGGCGATCGGCTCGGAGGTCCTCGTCGCGCAGGCAGCGGGCGATCTGGAAGTAGCGGTCGACGCCGCCGACCATGCACAGCTGTTTGTACAGCTGGGGCGACTGCGGCAGGGCGTAGAACCTGCCGGGGTTCTGACGGGACGGCACCACGAAGTCGCGAGCGCCCTCCGGGGTGGAGGCGATGAGCAACGGCGTCTCGACCTCGACGAAGCCGTTGGCGATGAAGGCGCGCCGGATCGCGGCGTTGGTGAGGGTCCGGACCTGGAGGTTGCGCTGCAGGCGCGGCCGGCGCAGGTCGACGTAGCGGTGGCGGAGCCGGATGGTCTCGTCGACGTCGACGCGCTCGTCGACCGGGAACGGGGACGGCTGCGACGTGGACAGCACCTCGACGGTGCAGTCCTGGATCTCGATCTCGCCGGTGGCCAGGTTGGGGTTGACCGTGCCCTCGATCCGCGGCTTGACCGTGCCGCTGATGCGGAGCACGTACTCGCCCCGCAGGTCGTGAGCGTTGGACACGACGCACTGCACGATGCCCGTGCGGTCACGCAGATCGATGAAGGCCAGGTGCTCGCCGTGCTCGCGCCGGCGCTCGACCCAGCCGCACACCGAGACCGCGGTGCCGACGTCACCGGACCGCAGGTCGCCGCACCAATGCGTGCGGAGTCCGACGGCGGGGCCGTGGGGGACGGCGTTGATCTGGCGGTCTGTGGTCACGAGGGTGACTCCGTTTCGGGTGCGCGGTCGACGAGGGCGCGCACGTGGGCGCACACCTCGTCCCGGGAGATGGTGGTCTGGCCCTGGCCCGGACGGAGGTCCCGGACCGTGACCGTGCCGGTGTCGGCTTCGTCGTGGCCGACGATCACCGCCGCGACGGCGCCGGACCGGTTGGCCGCCTTCATCTGTGCCTTCATCGATCGGCCGTCGTAGGCGCGATCGGCGCGCAGGCCGGCGGTCCGCAGGGTCTCGGCGAGGTCACGGGCGTGACGGCCCCCCGTGACGTCGACCACGAACGCGTCGAGTCGGGCGGGCGGCGCCGGGAACGCGTCCTCGGCGTCGAGGTGCAGCAGGACCCGTTCGATGCCCGACCCGAAGCCGATCCCGGGCGTCTCGGGGCCACCCAGCGATTCGACGAGGCCGTTGTACCGGCCGCCGCCGACGAGCGTGGCCTGGGCGGCGTCGAGCGCCTGGCTCTGGAACTCGAACAGGGTGTGGGTGTAGTAGTCGAGACCGCGTACGAGCCGGGGATCGATGGCGAAATCGATGCCCAGCGCACCGAGGCCCTCCTGCACCCGGTCGAAGCGCGCCCGGCTCTCGTCGGAGATCACCTCGGTGATGCGGGGCGCGTCGGCGGTGACCTGCATGGTCTGGCGGCGCTTGGAGTCGAGGACGCGCAACGGATTGCGTTCGACCTTGTCGCGGTCCTCCTCGGCGAGGTCGTCCCGCACCGAGGCCAGGAACTCCCGCAGGACCGAGTCGTACCGGGCCCGGTCGGTGGCGTCGCCCAGCGAGTTCACGACGAGCAGGTACCGCTCGGCGCCCAGCGCCTTCAGGTACCGATCGGCCAGGGCGATGATCTCGACGTCGACATCGGGATCGTCGATCCCGAGGGCCTCGACGCCGACCTGGTGGTGCTGGCGGTACCGGCCCTTCTGGGGCTTCTCATAGCGGAACGCAGGCGTGGCATACCAGGCCTTCCACGGCAGCACGGGCCGGTGCTCGACGAAGGCGCGGACGACGCTGGCGGTGCCCTCGGGCCGCAGGGCGATGCGCCGCCCACCTTTGTCCTCGAAGTCGTACATCTCCTTCGTCACGACATCGGTGGTCTCGCCCATGCGCAGGAACACCCCGAGATCCTCGAACAGGGGCGTGTGCACCATGCCGTACCCGTACTGTTCGGCGATGCCTGCGAAGATGCCGAGCAGCGCGGTCCAGCGGGCCGACTCCGGGGGCAGCACGTCGTGCGTGCCGATCGGCGCGGAGAAGGCGGGAGTGGACACGGCGGGCGAGCGTAGTGGCCGAAGGGGGGGTTACCGGCAGGAACAACCCGCCCCGACTGCGAACCCAAGGGGGTGACCATGATCCCCGAGGACCCGCTCCTCACCGCTGATCCGCACGTCGACGACGCGGTTGCGGGGATCACTCGCGGCGGCTGGCGGTCGCTCGCCCGCGAGCACAAGTTCCTGCTGTTCATCCTCGGGTTCACCGCCTTCTTCGACGGGTTCGACCGGGGCATCATCCAGGTCGCGCTCCCCCAGATCCGCGAGACCTTCGCGCTCTCGCAGAGCCAGATGTCCATCTGGCTCATGTTCGTGTACCTGGGTGCCCTTCCGGCGCTGTTCGTCACCCGAGCGGCCGACCGCGTCGGCCGCAAACGGCTGCTCGTCGTCTCGATCGTCGGCTACATGGTGGCCACCGCCACCACCGCCCTCGCCCCCTCGATCGAGACCTTCGTGGCCGCTCAGTTCGTGGCCCGGCTGTTCCTCAACGCCGAACACGCCCTCGTCCTGACCCTCGCCGCCGAGGAGCTGCCCGCCCGGGTCCGCGGGTTCGGCTTCGGGTATCTCGCCATGCAGTTGGCCCTCGGCTTCGGCACGGGATCGCTGGTCTACGGCGGCATCTTCGAGCCGCACGGCATCGGCTGGCAGTGGATGTACGTCCTCAGCCTGCCCCCACTGCTCGCCATCGGGTGGTTGCGCCGTCGCCTCCCCGAATCGAGGCGCTTCCTCGTCGGCTCGCGACCTCGGTCAGCTGGCGGCGCGGTGGCGCGACATCTTCACCGGCGCCACCAAGCGCTGGCTGATCCTGCTCTGCGCCACCGCCTTCCTCCTCGAGTTGGCGACCCAGGCCGGCGTGTTCACCATCGACTTCCTCCAGGAGGACCGGGGGTTGTCGTCGACGGCGTCCAACCTCATGTTGGTGCTGGCCGGCCTCCCCGGCATCCCCGCGATGATCGTGGCCGGCAACCTCTCCGACCGCTACGGCCGTCGGGTGGTGGGCTGCTCGTTCGCGCTCCTGTCAGGCATCGGCGCCCTCGGCTTCTTCTGGCTGCCGGCCGACATCCCGATCCTCTACGTGTGCATGACGTTGATGCTGGCCGGCCAGCTCGGCGCCGGCCCCGTGCTCGCCACCTACGCCACCGAGCTGTTCCCCACGTCGATGCGCAGTCAGGCGGGGTCGTGGGGACGGGTGGCCGCCGTGGGCGGCCAGGCGGTGTCGTTCGGGATCGGTGGCGCTCTCATCACCCTCACGGGCGGTCTCCCCGGCGCGGCGACGGTGCTGCTGCTCGGGCCCGTGATCGCCGTGTTGCTGTTCGCCTTCCTGTTCCCCGACACCCACGGACGTGAGCTCGAGGAGATCAGCGGCTGAACCTGCCTCCTACTTGCCGTTGACCGACCAGTGCCAGGGTTCACTCGGCAGGTTGTGGAACCCGTAGTCGGCGGCGTGCTCGGCCATCCACGACGTACGCCGGGTCGTCGTGCGAGGAGATGGAGGCGCCAGCGTTGGTGAAGTCCACGGCGAGGCCCAGCTCGTGCATGCTCGTCCCTGGTTTGGCGGTCGGAGGGGAGCACGCCGACGGCGGCACGAGGTAGATCGCCGTGGTTTCGTCCACGCCTTCGCCACCGCAGTGCTGGAGGCGCAACGAGATCTGCTGAATCGGTGGTGCGGTATCCCCAGCCGGACAGGGTGACGCCGTCGGCCTCCGCCTCGGCCAGGAGCGCTTCGAGCCCCGGCGCGATGTCGGCATGGACCTGGATGCCCCGCACGGTCATCAGGGGGACGGTGGTCCCGTGGGTCACCCGGGCGAGCAGGGCGGCAGTCTCGCGCTGGACCGACTCGGTGGCGGCGGCCTCCTCGCCGCCCAGCGACAGGAGCTGGAGCGATGTGTCCTGGAGATGCGTCTGGATCTGCTGGGCGAGGCCCAGCTGCTCGTCCCGGGCCCGGTGCAGCTCGTCGAGCGCGGTGGCAGCGGAATCGGCGGCCGACTCGGCCTGCTGGGCGCGGGACTCGGCCACGTCGAGGAGCCGCTGCAGCGCCTTCTCGGCTTCGGCGAGGGCCTCGGCCACCTGTTCGTCACGCTGCGCCTTCGCCCGCAGCATGACGTCGGCCTTCTCGGCCGACGCGAGGTCGTGGGTGACGATGACGTCCATCGCCGCCATCTGCGGGGGCCGCATGTAGGCCTCCACGGCGAGGTCGGCCATGCGCTCCTTCAGCGCATCCAGCTCGGCCGCCTTGGCCCGAGCCCGGCGTCGGGCCCGGTCGGCCTGGATCGTGGCGTCCACCAGCTCGGCCTGCGCCTTGGCGACGACGGTCTGCTGGCTGGCGACCCACGCCTCCACCACGTCGAGCCGGTGCTGGACCTCGACCTGGCTGGCGTTGAGCAGGTCGATGGCCATGGCCGCCTCGGCCTGGCGGCGCTTCACCTCGGCGAGGCGCTCGTAGGGGTTGGCCGGCAACGGGTCGCCGTCCTGTGCGCCGACCGGGAGGGCGGAGCCCAAGACGGCGACGATGAACGAGCGCGGCGAGGCGGGCGGTGGTGCGGTGGGACAGCATGGTGTGCGTGGGGGGTTGTCCAGCGGGAGCCCGTGGCCCTCTGCACGTCCTTCGGTGTCAGGCCGGAACCGTATGCCCCGAGCCGACCAGAACATCGGCAGCAACGGAGAAATCTTGAACATCCGGTGGATCCGGAGTCAGCCGCCCTTGCCGGGAACGACGCGGTATGCGTCGTAGACGGAGTCGATCGACTTGATGCTCGACAGCGCCGAGTCGAGGTGCGGCGGATCGGCCATCTCGAAGTCGAACCGCATCGTCGAGACGCGGTCCCGGCCGGCGTCGGGTCGACGAGGCGACGATGTTGACGTGGTGGTCGGACGAGGGCGGCGGTGACGTCGCGGAGCAGGCGGGCCCGGTCGAGCGCCTTGATCTCGATGGAGGCCACGTAGGAGCCGCCCTGGCGCGCCGTCCCACTCGACGTCGATGAGACGGTCGCCCTGGCCGGCCACGAGAGACACGGCGTTGGCGCAGTCGGCCCGGTGCACCGACACGCCACGACCGCGGGTGATGAAGCCGACGATCTCGTCGCCGGGCACCGGGGTGCAGCACCGCGACAGCCGGACCATCACGTCGTCGAGGCCCTCGACGTGGACGCCGGTGTTCGCCCGCGCGGCCCGGGCCCGCCGCCCTTGCGGTCGTGGACCGCCGCGTGGGGAGCTGCTCCTCGCGGTCGGGGTCGGAGCTGTGGAGCGCCTTGGCCACCCGACCGGCCACCGACTTGGCCGACACGTGGTGCTCGCCGATGGCGGCGTCGAGCGCGTCCAGGTCGGCGTAGTTCATGCTGGCGGCGATCTCCTCCAGCACCTTGGTCACGGCGTCGGAGCTTGCAACGGCAGGTTTTCGCGTCGCAGCGCCTTCACGAGGTCCTCGCGGCCGGCCTCGATGGCGTCCTCGCGCCGCTCTCGTGAGAACCACTGGCGGATCTTGTTGCGGGCCCGGGGGCTCACCACGACCTGGAGCCAGTCGCGGCTCGGGCCGGCGCCGTCGACCTTGGACGTGACGATCTCGACGGTGTCGCCGGAGGTGACCTGGCTGTCGAGCGGCACCAGCCGGCCGTTCACCTTGGCGCCGATGCAGGCGTGGCCGACCTCGGTGTGGACGGCTGTAGGCGAAGTCGATGGGCGTGGCCCCCGCCGGCAGCGTCACGACCTTGCCCTTCGGGCTGAAGACGAAGACCTCGTCCTCCTCGAGGTCGATCTTCAGGTTCTTCATGAACTCGCCGGGGTCGGAGGTCTCCTCCTGCCAGTCGACGATCCGTGACAACCAGGCGTAGTCCGAGCCGGTCTCCCGCTCCTTCTCGCCCGACTTGTACTGCCAGTGGGCGGCGACACCCCGCTCGGCCCGGGCGTGCATCTCGCGTGGTCCGGATCTGGACCTCGAGGGGCTTGCCCTGCGGACCCACCACCGTCGTGTGCAACGACTGGTAGAGGTTGAACTTGGGCATGGCGATGTAGTCCTTGAACCGTCCCGGCACCGGCTTCCAGGTGGCGTGGATGGAGCCGAGCGCGGCGTAGCAGTCCTTGACGGAGTCGACGATGACCCGGATGGCGACGAGGTCGAAGATGTCGTCGAACTCGCGGCCCTTGACCACCATCTTCTCGTAGATGCTCCACAGGTGCTTCGGCCGCCCGGTGACCTCGGCCGTGAGCCGCAGCTCGGCGAGCCGCTCGTTGCACCTGGTCGATGACCTGGTGCAGGTAGAGCTCGCGCTCGGGTGTTCGGGTCGAGACCATGTGGTCGATCTCGGCGAACCGCTTCGGGTGCAGGGCCGCGAAGGACAGGTCCTCGAGCTGCTGACGGACGTCCTGCATGCCGAGGCGGTGGGCCAGCGGGGCGAAGATGTCGAGGGTCTCGCGGGCCGTCCGCTCCTGCTTGAACGTCGGCATGCCGGCGATGGTGCGCATGTTGTGCAGGCGATCGGCGAGCTTGATGATCAGGACCCGCAGGTCCTTGCTCATGGCCACGATCATCTTGCGCACGGTGGCCGCCTGCTGCTCCTCCTTGGTGTCGAAGGACAGGCGGTCGAGCTTCGTCACCCCGTCGACGATGGCGGCGACGTCGACACCGAACTGCGCCTCGACGTCGGCGAGCGTCATGCCGGTGTCCTCGACGGCGTCGTGGAGGAGCGCGGCGGCGATGGTGACGTCGTCGAGGCCGAGCTCGGCCACGATGCGCGCCACGGCGATCGGGTGGTGGATGTAGGCCTCCCCGGTCTTGCGCATCTGACCGTCGTGGGCGGCCGCCGCGGCCAGGTAGGCCCGGGAGATCATGTCGGTGCGGACCGAGCGCCCGTGACGGGCGCGGAACGCAGCGAGGAGGGGCGCGACCTCTTCGGCCGGGGGTGGGGCGCTGCGCCGCCAGGGAAGGACCCGATCGACCGTCGACGTCACTTGCGGCATGGCTCCCTTCCAGTCAGTCGACGCAGAGGAGGCTCAGCACGGACTGATCCCCCAGTCTTCCCCGTCCCGCGAGGAACCCCAACTCCAGGAGGAAGGCGCACCCCACGATCTGGCCACCGAGGCCGGCGACGAGATCACAGGCGGCCCGGGCGGTGCCGCCGGTGGCCAGGACGTCGTCGACGACCAGCACCCGGTCACCGGCGCCGATGGCGTCGACGTGGGCCGACAGGGTGTCGGTGCCGTACTCGAGCTCGTAGGTGTGCTCGACCGTCTCGTACGGGAGCTTGCCGGGCTTGCGCAGCGGCGTGCAGCCGGCGCCGAGCCGGTAGGCGATCGGCGCCGCGAACAGGAACCCCCGAGCTTCGATGCCGATCACCAGATCGACCGCCTGGTCGACGTACGGATCGGCGAGCGCGTCGATGGCGTAGTGGAACGCGTCGGCATCGGCCAGCAGCGGGGTGATGTCCTTGAACATCACCCCCGCCTCGGGAAAGTCGGGGACGTCGCGGAGGTGATCGAGCAGGAAGGACGGATCGCGCGTCATGGCGCGAGTGTGCCCGACCCGGTGCTGCGGCCGTGACTACCGGGAACGGACGACCGCGCTGCCGCCGGCGAAGTTGTCGTGCCAGCCCCGCTTGAACGGATCGTTGCTGATCGTGACGGCGATCACCACGACGACCACGAACTGCAGCACCCCGCCCAGCACGGGAAGGATCCCGAGCAGCATGTACCAGCGTTGCGACGAAGGGCCACATCCTGGGACGGCAGGCCGCCATCGGGACCGATGACCTTGAAGTTGAGGGCCATCTTGCCGACCGTCTGGCCCCGGGCCGTCTCCATCCAGACGAAGTAGCCGTAGGTGACGAGGGTGGAGATGATCCCGGCCACGACCTCCCGGCCGCCGGTGGCGTTCAACGCGCCCGACCCGTTGCCTCCGACCACGGCAGAGATGAAGAACACGGGGATGACCAGCACGAGCCAGTCGATCAGCTTGGCCCCGAAGCGGGGCCACACCCCGACGGGTTCGAGGGCACTGGGCCCGGACCCGGAGGGGGAGGAGGGGGCGGCGGCGGGGGGAGATCGGACATGTCAGCGTCGCTTGCCCTTCTGCGGGGCCGGGGCGGGATGACGCGACCCGACAGCTCGGGGGCGCTGGTCGAGCCCTCCGGTGCGGTGGTTGCGGTCGTCGCGGTCGTCGCCCCGACCGGGGCCGGCGTGCGACGACCACCCTGGCCCTCGAGCCGACTGCGCAGGTTGCGGTAGTACGGCTCGCGCTCTTTCAAGAACGCGACCAACGGCGTGGCGATGAAGATCGACGAGTAGGCACCGGAGATCAGGCCCACGGCGAGCGCGATGGCGAATTCCTGGAGGGTCACGGCCCCGAGCAGGAACGACCCCACGAAGAGCATGGCGAGCACCGGGAGCAGCGACGTGATCGTGGTGTTCATCGACCGCATGAGCACCTGGTTGAGCGACAGGCTCATCATCTCCGTGTACGGCATCTTCTGCGCCACGGCCGGTTTGTCGGCGTTCTCCTTGACCTTGTCGTACACGACGATCGTGTCGTAGAGGGAGTAGCCGAGGATGGTCAGCACGGCGATGACGGTCGCCGGCGTCACCTCGAACTGGAACAGGGCGTAGAACCCGACGGTCAACAAGATGTCGTGGACCACGGCAGCGAGGGCGCCGGCGGCCATCTTCCACTCCAACCGCAGCGCGATGTAGAGCGAGATGATGACGAAGAAGACCACGAGCGCCCGTTCCGCCTTGGCGCTGATCTGATTCCCCAGGTGGGCCCGACCGTGGACACGCCGACCTCGGACTGGATTGACCCGGCCACGTCGGCGAGCGTCTTCGAAGACGGCGTCGGTCGCGGCCTGGTCCTTCGGTTCGGCCTGCACGCGAAGGGTGTCGCCGCCGACGATCTGGATCTTGGCCCCGGCCGCATCGGCGCTGCCGAGCGCCGTGCGCGCCTC
The DNA here is from genome assembly GCA_963811245.1 of uncultured Acidimicrobiaceae bacterium. GTDB lineage: Bacteria > Actinomycetota > Acidimicrobiia > Acidimicrobiales > Salinilacustritrichaceae > Salinilacustrithrix. The sequence goes on along the minus strand of CAWEQL010000010.1, from coordinate 417,092 downwards.
GGACACCGAGACGTTCGGGGCCAGCACCTCCCAGGACGTGCCGCCCTCGAAGTCGATGCCGAGGTTCAGCCCCCGGACGGCGAGGCCGCCGACGCTGAGGAGCATGGCGATCGCGGAGACGGCGAGGCCGACGCGCCAGATGCGCGGGAAGTTGATGTCGTTCTCGAAGCTGGCCAGCTTGTTCTTCACGCCGTTGCTCCCTCGACCGCTCCGGTCCCTCGTTCTCGCGGCATGGCGAACCAGCGAGGCTTGTCCTGCAACCACTTGGACCGCACCAAGATGAGGGCGAGCGGCCGCATGAAGAAGTACGAGGCCACCAGGTCGAGCACGGTGGACAGCCCCAGGTAGAGGGCGAAGCCCTTCACCGAACCGACCGTCAGGAAGTACAGGATGGCGGCGCCGATCAACGAGGCGATGTCGGCCTTCAAGATGGTGGAGAAGGCGGAGCTGAACGACGTGTCGATCGTGGACCGCAACGTCCTCCCCCGCGACACGTCCTCCTTGAGGTGCTCGTAGAACACCACGTTGGAGTCGACGGCCACGCCGATCGAGACGACGATGCCGGTCACCCCGGCCAGGGTCAGGGCCAAGCCCTGGTTGGCGCCGAGGTAGGCGATGATCGTCCACAACAGGGTGGCGGACACACCGAGGCTGAGGATGGCGATCACGCCGAGCAGCCGGTAGTAGACGACCATGTAGAGGGCGACGAGCGCGAGGCCGATCAGGCCGGCGGTCACCCCGGCGTCGAGGGCGTCCTTGCCGAGCGAGGCCGAGATCGACTGCGTCTGCTGCGGTTCCAGCTCGACCGGAAGCGAGCCGTAGCGAAGCACCAGGGCCAGGTCCTTGGCCTCGGACTCGGTGAAGGAGCCGCTGATCGAGATGCGGTCAGGATCGAAGGAGGGCGCATTGATGCTCGGCGCCGAGACGACCCGGCTGTCGAGCACGATGGCGAGCTGGCCCGACGGGCAGTTCGGCGCCTTGTTGTAACACTCGCCCGCGATCTTGTTGAACTCGTCGATGCGGCTGCCCTTGACCTTGAGCCCGACCACCCACTGGCCGACGCCCTGCAGCTCGGCTTGGGCGCCCGAGATGATGTCGCCCTTCACGGCGGTGGGTCCCAGCTGGTACCGGAGGAGCTCGTTGCCGTCGGCGTCGACCTCGGCCAGCGTGACCGACTGGTCGGCGACGTCGTCGGCCGGCGGCGTGAGCTCGAGGCCCGACGGAGCGGCGGTGGTCGTGGTGGCGGTGGTGCTGGTCGACCCGGCGGCGCCGGCGGCGGTCGTCGACGTGACGCTGTCGGCGAGCGAGGGCGGGAACGACGTCGAGCACGGGGCGGAAGCGCAACTCGGCGGTCTGGCCGACCAGCTCGAGGGCCCGCTCCCGGTCCTTGACGCCGGGCAGCTGGACGACGATGGCGTCGCCCTGTCGGGAGATCTCGGGTTCGGCGACGCCCAGGCCGTCGACCCGCTGACGGATGATCTCGATCGCCTGGCCGATGGCCTCGGAGTTGGTCTCCTTCGTCGGCTTCGAGCACGACCGAGACACCTCCCTGGAGGTCGAGGCCGAGGAGCGGCTTGTTCCCCGACACCAGGGTGGCCGTGATGCCGGCCCCGGCGAGCAGGACGATGAAGATCAAGGAGAGCAAGCCGTTGCGGCGCATGTGGTGTCTCGGGGGAGGTCGTGGGTGAGGCGATCGTGGCCTGGCACGGGCGACCGACGACTCTAGTGACCCACCCCCGGCGAACCCAGGACACCACGGTCCCTCTGCGTCGCTCGGAGATCGGTTGGCCAGGGCCGCGGCGCCGGCCCGGTCACGGGTAGACGGCGACGATCTCGGCCCGCAATGCATCGAGGGTGCCGGCGGCGATCGCCGTGCGGGCCCGGTCGGTGAGGGCCAGCGTCCAGGCCAGGTTGTGGAGCGTGGCGAGCCGGGCGGCCGTGGGCTCGTTGACGTTGGCGAGGTGGCGCAGGTAGCCCCGGCTGTAACGACCGCACACCCGACAGCCACAGGCGGGGTCGATGGGCCCGGCGTCGTCGGCGAAGCGGCGGTTCTTGATGTTGAGGCGACCCTCGGACGTGAGCAGCGTGCCGTGACGCCCCAACCGCGTGGGCATGACGCAGTCGAACAGGTCGACCCCCAGGGCGATGGACTCCACGATGCCCACCGGGTCGCCCAGACCCATGAGGTAGCGGGGTCGATCGGCGGGGAGATGGTCGATGGCGGCCGCCAGCGCCGGCAGCATCTCGTCGCGCGACTCGCCGACCGACAGACCGCCGATGCCGTAGCCGTCGAAGTCGGTCGGCCACGGTCCGTTCGGCGCTCTCGGCCCGCATGGCGACGTCGACGCCGCCCTGGACGATGCCGAACTGGTTGCGGCTCGGGTCCTCGAGCTGCAGGAAGGCCTGCCGCGCCCGCCCGGCCCACAGCGCCGTGCGCTCGAGTGCGTCGCGGCACCACCTCGGGGAGCTCGGGAGCGGCGGGCACTGGTCGAGGACCATCTGGATGTCGGCGCCGAGGGCGCGCTGGACCTCGACGGCGCCTTCGGGCGTGAGGCGGTGCTCGTCGCCGTCGTAGGTGGACCGGAAGGTCACCCCGTCGTCGTCGACCTTCGGGGACAGCGAGAACACCTGGTAGCCGCCGCTGTCGGTCAGGACGTGGCCGTTCCATCCGGCGAAGCCGTGGAGACCGCCGAGTACCTCGACGATGTCCGGTCCGGGGCGGAACAGCAGGTGGTAGGTGTTGCCCAGCACGACCTGGGCTCCCAGCGCCTCGAGGTCGGCCGTCTCCACGGCCCGGACCGTGCCGCGCGTACCGACGGGCATGAAGCACGGCGTCCGGATCACTCCCCGGGCCGTGGTGATGGTGGTCATTCGCGCCCGGCCGGCGGTGGCCTCCACGTCGACGGAGAGCGTCACGTCGCCACGCCGGCGCCGTCCCGGCCGAGCAGCATGGCGTCGCCGAAGGACAAGAACCGGTACCCGGCCGCCAGTGCCTCGCGGTAGAGCTGCCTCCAGTGGGGACCGGCGAAGGCCTCGATCAGCACGAGCAGGCTCGACCGGGGCAGGTGGAAGTTGGTGAGCAGCACGTCGACGACCGCCAGGTCGAAGCCCGGGGCGATGAAGAGGTCGGTGCGGCCGGAAAGCTCGCCGGTGGCGGCGACCGACTCCAGGGCGCGGACGGTGGTGGTGCCCACCGCCACCACCCGTGACGCCGCCCGGCACGCGTCCCAGGTCTCGGGGGGCACCACGTATCGCTCCTCGTGCATCACGTGGTCCTCGACGGACTCGGTGGCGATGGGCCGGAAGGTGGCCAGGCCCACGACCAGGTCCACCGTGTGCACGGCAGCGCCGGCGGCCCGGATGCGGTCCAGCAACGCCGGGGTGAGGTGCAGGCCGGCGGTGGGGGCGGCGACCGAACCGGGCCGCTCGGCGTAGACGGTCTGGTACCGCTCGACGTCGGCCAGCGGGGCTTCGATGTAGGGGGGAAGGGGCACCTGGCCATGGCGGTCGAGGGCGGCGAGCAGGTCGTCGGTCTCCACGACCACCGACCGGCGGCCGTCGGGCAGGCGGTCGCCGACGACCACGGTCAGGTCCGGTCCTGCCACCAACGTGGTCCCGGGCGCCACTTTGCGGCCGGGACGGACGAGCGCCTCCCACGTGCCATCGTCCCCCGCCGGCTCGAGGAGCAGCACCTCCACCGCGCCGCCGGTGGGCTTGGACAGGTGCAGCCGGGCGGGGATCACCCGGGTGTCGTTGACGACCACGACGTCGCCGGCGCCCACGAAGGACGCCAGGTCCGCCACGTGGTGGTGCTCGGGTGCTCTCCCAGCTCCCCGGTCGACGAGCAACCGGGCCCGGTCTCGCGGCTCGACGGGCTGCTGGGCGACGGCCGTCTCCGGCAGGTCGTAGTCGAAGTCGGCGGTCTCCATCGGAGTTGTCGAAGTTACCCACCACCCCGAGAAGGGGACCAACGAGGCCGTGTCGAAGAGACAGGCGGGGCAGTGGCCAGCACTGCGACGATCAGGGTCGGACGAGATGGCGCTACGAGCTGACGATGTGGATCTCGGCCGCGACCGCGACCTGGTCGAGCGCTTCCAGAACGGCGATCCCGACGCCTTCGACGACCTGTACCGGCGCTACTTCGGCCGTCTGCACCGCTTCTGCCTCCGTCACACCGGCGACGCACACGAAGCCGAGGAGGTCGCTCAGGAGGCCTTCGTCCGGGCGCTGCGGTCGATGGACTCGTTGCGGGGCGAACGCCACTTCTATCCGTGGATGACGGTGATCGCGAAGCGCATCACCATCGATCGCCACCGCAAGCAGTCGCGGGTCGAGCTCACCGATCAGCCCGACCTCGGCACGGTCGAGCCCGACATCGAGCACCTCTTCGCCGCCGTCGACGCGCAACAGGTGCGAGCGGCGATGGATCGCGTCGGTCCCCGGCATCGCGAGGTCCTGGTGCTGCGCGAGGCCGAGGGGATGAGCTACAACGCCATCGCCGCCCACCTCGAGGTCCCCGTCACGACCGTCGAGGCGCTGCTGCACCGGGCTCGGAAGGCGTTGCGGCGTGAGTACGCCGTCGTGTCCGGTGAGGGGCGGGGGATGCTCGGCGTTCCGGTCCTCGGCTGGGCGTTGGCCCGATTCGGATCGCTCCGGGCCGCCCTGGGCGACCGCTGGGCCGAGGCCGTCGCCGTCGTGGCGCCGGTCGCCGTGGGCGCGATCACCGCCGCCGTGGTGCTCGCCCCGGGATCGACGCCGGCGCCGACCGAGGTGCGGACCAGTGCGCCCGTCGTCACCGTCTCCGCCGCAGAGACATCGCCGGCCACTCCCGCCAGCCCACCGCCAGCCCCGTTGCCGGCGCCGGCCTCCCCCCACCCCGGCGCCGGCGACAGCCCCGACCGGCCGGCGTCGACCGTCACTCCCCCGGCGGTCGACGCCGGCCCGGTCGACGTCTTCACGGGTCCGGAGGGCGGGGCCGAGGCCCGTCGCCAGGCCGAGCAGATGCCGCTCCACCGCACGGTGGGGCCCGCGACGGGAGGCGCCGACGACCAGCTGGCCCGCCAGGACGCCGCCGCCTTCCTGGCCGACGCCATCCACGTGCTCACCGGGTCGTCGTCGGACGCCGCCGACCAGCCCGACCCCGTCCACGATGCCCTCCTGGGAGGCACCCCATGACCAGCCGAGCGACCCGACCCGAGCGATCGACCCGCCGCCACGGACGGGGACCACGCCGGCTCACCGTTCTCGCCGCCTCGTTCGTTGCCGCCGCCGCCGGAATCGGCCTCGCGGCGGTACCCACCGCGTCCGCCGAACCGGCCCCCACCCCGTCGCCCATCACGATCCAGGCCGCCGAGCGCTACTGGGCCTGTGTGGCGGTCGACCAGGTCCATGTCGGCACGTGCCTGCAGAACCCCCTGCCCGACCTGTCGGGCGTCCGCACGGTCCCCGACATCGTGGGATCCCTGCTGGGCTGAGCGTTCAATCGAACAACGCCGGCGGTCCACCGTCGGGATCCGCCGCCGCCGGCGGCACCAGACCGAGGTGCTCCCAGGCGCCGATCGTGCAGACCCGGCCCTTCGGCGTCCGCATGAGCAGACCCTGTTGGATCAGGAACGGCTCGTAGACGTCCTCGACCGTCTCGGTCTGCTCGCCGACGCTGATGGCCAACGTCGACAGACCGACCGGCCCGCCCCCGAACCGCTCACAGATGGCCGACAGGATGGCGCGGTCGACCTTGTCGAGGCCGCGGTCGTCGACGCCGAACACGGCCAGTCCGTCGTGGGCGGTGGCGTGGTCGATGGTGCCGTCGCCCTTGACCTCGGCGTAGTCGCGGACCCGGCGCAGCAGCCGGTTGGCGATGCGGGGTGTGCCGCGGGCGCGGCGAGCGATCTCGGCCGCACCATCGCGGTGCAGGACCACGTCGAGGATGCTCGCCGCCCGGACCACGATGGCCTCGAGGTCGGCGGCGGTGTAGAAGTCGAGCCGCTCGACCAGGCCGAAGCGGTCGCGCAGCGGCCCGGTGATCGCCCCGGTGCGGGTGGTGGCACCGATCAGGGTGAAGCGGGGCAGGTCCAGGCGGATCGATCGCGCCGCCGGGCCCTTCCCGATCACGATGTCGAGCTGGAAGTCCTCCATGGCGGGATACAGGACCTCTTCGACGGCCCGCGGCAGCCGGTGGATCTCGTCCACGAACAACACGTCGCCCGATTCCAACTGGGTCAGGATGGCGGCGAGGTCGCCGGCGCGCTCGATGGCCGGCCCGGACGTGGGCACGCACCGGACTCCCATCTCGTTGGCCACGATGGCGGCGAGCGTGGTCTTGCCCAGCCCGGGAGGGCCGGCGAAGAGCAGGTGGTCGGCCGGATGGCCCCGGCGACGGGCGGCCTCGAGGATGATCTCGAGGTGTTCCTTCAGGCGGGCCTGGCCGACGAAGTCGGCCAGAGACCCGGGCCGGAGGCCGGATTCGACGGCGGTGTCGAGCTCGTCGTCGGCCGGCTCGGGATCGAGGAGCTCTTCACGCACGGCGACGACCTCAGCGCGGCACCGACAGCCGCTGGAGCGCGTGCTTCAGCATGACGCCGGCGTCGTCGTCGGGCAGGTCGACCAGCACGGACCGGATCTCGTCGGCGCTGTAGCCGAGGCCGGTGAGCGCCTCTCGGACGTCGGCCCGGGCCGCCGCGCCGGGACGACGGCCGGTGTCGGCGGTGGGAGGCGTGGTGGAGCCGAGATCGAGCGGGATGTCGAGTCGGCTCTTGAGCTCGACGAGCAGCCGTGCCGCCGTCTTCTTGCCCACGCCGGGGACGAGGCAGAGCGCGGCGACGTCGTCGTCGGCCAGGACCTGGGCGAGGTCGTCGGGACCGTGCACCGACAAGATGGCCAGCGCCAACGCGGGACCGACGCCGTGCGCGCCGAGGAGGGCACCGAAGCAGCGCTTGGCCTCGGCGGCGACGAAGCCGTACAGCGCCTGGTGGTCCTCGCGGATGTGGTGGTGGACCCAGAGGAAGGTCTCGTCGCCGATGTCGCCGGCCGACACCGCCGTGGTGGGGCTCACGATCACGTGGTAGCCGACGCCGCCGACCTCGACGACGAGGTGGTCGGCGCCGCGGTGGAGCAGCGTGCCGCGCAACGACCCGATCATCGGGCGCTCCGGATCCGGGTCAGCATCGGCCGATGGGCGAGGTGGCACAAGGCGATGGCGGCGGCGTCGGCGGCGTCGACGGGGCGGATCGGTGCATCGATGCCGAGGAGGCGACGCACCATGGACTCGACCTGGCGCTTGTCGGCCGACCCGTCGCCGGTGACGGCCAGCTTGATCTCGTTCGGTGAGTACTCGATGACCTCGGCGCCGGCCTCGACCGCCTCGGTCATGACCACGCCGGCCGCCTGGGCGACCCCGATGGCGGTGCGCACGTTCACGGAGAACAGGATGCGTTCCACCGACACCTCGACCGGCGGATACTCGGCGGCCAGAGCCCGGACGTCGCGCTGCAGGGCGTGGAGCCGCTGCGGGACGGCGTCGCCCGGCGGGGTCGTGAGGACGCCCATGGCCACCGGACGGGGCCGGCGGGACCGGGCGTCGAGCACGGCGTAGCCACAGCGGGAGAGACCGGGGTCGATGCCCCACACGAACATGGGTTCGACCCTACTGCGGCGGCTCGCGGGTCCCGCGGACCCCGGAGCCCTCCGGAACTGCTCAACTCGGGTGATGTCGACGCCGATGCTGACCGCGTGCTGATGACCCAGACCCTGCCCGACGCGCCCCCGTCACCGCCCGGTTCCGCCCCGGCGGTGGTGGCGCTCGACGGGGTGCACCGGCGCTTCGGTGACACGCCCGCACTCGCCGGGCTGTCGCTCGAGGTACCGGCCCGGTCCATCACCGTCCTGCTGGGCCCCAACGGCGCCGGGAAAACGACGTGCACCCGGATCATCACCGGCGCCCTCGCCCCCGACGCCGGTTCGGTGCGGGTCTTCGGCCTCGATCCGTCGATCGACGGCGCCGACGTCCGTCGCCGCTGCGGGGTGGTGTCGGCCAAACCCGCCCTCTACGACCGGCTCTCCGGGCGCGACAACCTGGCCTATGCCGCCGAGCTCTACGGCCTCGGCCGGGGTCGGAGCGCCCTCGACCGCATCGCCGTCGCCGCGGAACGCTTCGGCATCACCGGCGCCCTCGGCCAGCAGGTCGGCGGGTACTCCACCGGCATGAAGACCCGGCTGGCCCTGGCCCGGTCGGTCCTGCACGAGCCCGAGCTGCTCCTCTACGACGAGCCCACCTCGGGCCTCGACCCCGAATCGTCGCATGCGGTGCTCGAGCTCATCCGGGAGATGACCGACGACGGACGAACGGTGGTGATGTGCACCCACCTCCTCGCCGAGGCGGAGGGCCTCGCCGACCAGGTCGTCATGCTCCAGGACGGCCGGTCGCTGATCGCCGGCACGCCCGACGACCTGGTCCGGCGCTACTGGCCCGACGACACCGTCATCGTCGACGCCGAGGACCGCTCGGCCCTGGGCATGCTCGACGGCCTGCCCGGCGTCCTCGACGTGTCCGGCGGCAGCGCCGGGCCCGTGACCGTGTCGGTCGACGACCTCGGCCGGATCCCCGACCTGGTCGCCGCGCTGGCGGCGGCACAGATCCGTGTCACGCGGGTGGCGGCGGTCCGCCACACCCTCGAGGACCTGTACTTCGCGGTCCGGCGGACCAGCGGCACCAACCGGATCGGGGAGGTGGAGGCATGACGGCCATCGCCCCCAGCGCACCCCGTCGACGCGAGACCGGCGCCCTGCGTGGAGGCCAGATCGCCACGGTCGCTCGCACCGACCTGAAGCAGTTGGTGCAGGCCAAGGACTTCTGGATCCCCATGACGGCGCTCGGCGCCATGTTCTTCCTGGTGATCCCGTTCATCCTGCTGATCGTCATCACCCACGTCGACAACGTGCAGGTGGTCCACCAGATCAGCCAGACGCTGGAGGTGCTCCCCCAGCAGACCAGGGCCAAGATCGAGGCCGGGGGCGGATCGCCCCAGGGCCAGGCGTCCTACGCCCTGGCCGTGTACCTGTTCGCCCCGGTGGCCGTGATCGTGCCCCTCACCATCTCCACCGCCGTCGGCGCCGCCACGATCGTCGGCGAGCGCGAGCGCGGGACCGGCGAGTTCCTCGCCCACTCCCCCGCCGGCATCCGCGAGATCTACCTCGGCAAGCTCATCGCTTCGCTGGTCCCCGGCTACCTGACCACCATCGTGGGCTTCGGCCTGTACTCGCTGCTGGTCAACACCGTCGTCGGTCCCGAGGTGGGTGGCTGGTTCTTCCCCACCGCCCAGTGGTGGGTCCTCATGCTGTGGGTGATCCCCCCGTTCCTGGCCCTGACGCTGTCGCTGGTGCTGCGCCTGTCGGCTCGGGTCAAGTCAACCGCCGCCGCCCAGCAGGCGTCCGGGTTGGTCAGCCTGCCGCTGATCATCATTGCCTACTCGCAGTCCACCGGCGCCCTCTTCGGAGGCGACTCGGTGTCATGGATCATCGGCGGCCTGGCCTGGTGCTTCGCCCTGTTCAGCCTCAGCCGGGGCATGCGGGCCGTGTCCCGGGCCCGCCTCCTGGGCGTCGCCGACGAGCAGTAGGTCGATCAGCGCGGCAGAGCCGGGGCGCAAACGCCCCGGCTCCGGTCGCACGATGTCGGTGGCGGGACTACAGGTCCGCGCCGGTGCTCTGGTCGATCAGCAGATCGACCGCGCAGCCCACCTCGTCGGTGACCGGCTCGAGCGGGGTGTCGGTCCCTCCGTCGTAGATGGCACCGGAGAGCGGGCCGTCCGCGTCCGGGTCCTCGAAGAGGGGCGACACGTTCAACCCCGAGTCGTACAGCGTCTGACCGAGCGTGTCGTCGGTGAGGAGGCCGGGGTCGTTGTTGGCCGCCGTGCAGACGTCCGCTGCGGTGGGCTCGCCACCGGTGTCCGGCACGCAGCCGCCGTTGCCGTCCGACACCTCGCCCGCCCCGCACTCCGCAGGAGCAGGGACGCAGCCGCCGTTGCCGTCCGACACGGTGCCGTCGGTGCACTCCCCGGTGCCGGGGCAGTTGGGGTTGTGCTCGTTCGCCTGGGCGTGGTCGCCGTCGGCATCACAGGCGTTGCCGTGGTCGTCGCCGTTCTGGCCGTTGTTCCCGTCGTCGCCGTTTTGGCCGTTGTGGCCGTTGTCACCGTTCTGGCCGTTGTTCCCGTTGTTCCCGTTGTCACCGTTGTGGCCGTTGTTGGACTGGTGCCCGGCGTTGCCGCAGTCGGGAACGCCGTCGCCGTCGACGTCGGGGCTCGCGTCGGGGCATGCGTTGCCGGTGTCGTGGGAGTCGGACGCGCGAGCGACCGATCCACTGGATCCGGGCTGGGCATCGGCGATGCCCACGCCCATCGGAAGGGCAAGGAGGGCAGCGCCCAGGACGAGCAGGATCTTCTTCATGTGTCGGTCCTCTCAGAGTCAATAGGGAGACAGAGCACGTCGTCGACCCCGTAATCCGACAATTGGCTCAGCTGGACCTTCTGCCCCATCGCCCCGTCCTCATGCACGAAAGGGACGAAACGGACGCACATCTCTCGGAACCGGCCGGCTTTCCGCGCCGACCGCTACGGAACGTGCGAATCTTGCGCATCCCACCACAGCCCGTCCGCGAGATCAGCCGGTACCCTTCGGCGTGATGTTCTGAGCCCCGAATCCTCCTTCGCCGTCCCGACCCCGAGGAGATCGTGTGTCCGCTCAGATCGTCGCCCGCAACCTGTCGTTCGCCCACGGCCCCAACGTGGTGCTCTCCGACGTGTCGCTCACCGTGGCGACCGGCCATCGCATCGGTGTCGTCGGCCCGAACGGAATCGGCAAGTCGACCCTGCTGCGACTGCTGGTCGGCGAGCTCGAACCCGAGTCGGGTTCCGTGGACCGGGTGCCGGGCCACGCCCGGGTCGGGCACCTCACCCAGGAGCTCGACATCGAACCGGCCGAGACCGTCGCCCACGTGATCGGCCGCCGCACCGGTGCGGAGATGGCCCAACGGGAGCTCGACGCCGCCATGCGGGCCCTGGCCGCCGGCGACGCCGACGCCAACGATCGCTACGCCGACGCCCTCGAGACGTGGACCCACCTGGGCGTCGCCGACCTCGACGCCGCCATGGCGGCGGTGCTCGACCGTGTCGGGTTGGGTGCCGACCACGCCGCCCAACCCGCCGCCACCCTCTCGGGCGGGGAGCGGGCGCGGGTGAACCTGGCCTCCGTGCTGCTGGCGGGCTTCGACCTGCTCGCCCTCGACGAGCCGACCAACGACCTCGACCTCGGGGGCTTGGAGCTGTTGGAGGACTTCCTGGTCCACTCGCCGGCCGGCTTCGTGCTCGTGTCCCACGACCGAGCGTTCCTGGAACGCGTGGTCACGAGCGTCGTGGAGATCGACGAGCACCGGCGCACGGCCACGCGCTTCGACGGTGGCTGGGTGGCATACCAGCAGGCCAAGGCTGCCGCTCGACGCCACGCCGAGCAGGCCTACGGCACCTACGTGGACACGCGCGATGCGCTGAAGGGTCAGGCCCAGCAGACCCGCGAGTGGTCGGCCAAGGGGATCGGCAAGGCCAAGCGATCCGGCGAGCCCGACAAGTTCATCCGCCACCTCGACCGGGCCTCGTCGGAGAAGCTGGCCGGGAAGGCGAGCCGAGCCGACAAGGCACTCGACCGCCTGGAGGTGGTCGACAAGCCGTGGGAGGGCTGGGATCTGCGCCTCGAGTTCGCGGCGACCGGTCGGTCGGGTGACCGGGTCCTCGCCCTGCGTGACCTCGTGGTCGAGCGGGGTGACTTCGTGCTCGGGCCCGTGGACCTCGACATCGGCTACGGCGAACGCATCGCCCTCGTCGGCACCAACGGGTCGGGCAAGTCGACGCTTCTTGCCGCCGCTGCTCGGCACGATCGAGCCGAGCGCCGGGTCGGCGGCCCTGGGTCCGTCGGTGGTGGTGGGGACGCTGGACCAGGCCCGGCGCCGCTTCGCCTCCGAGGACCCGCTCCTCGACGCGTTCGTCGCCGAGACCGGCATCGCGGCCGCCGAGGCCCGCTCGCAGCTGGCCAAGCTCGGATTGGGCGCCGAGCACGTCCGGCGGCCGACCGAGCGGCTCTCCCCCGGCGAGCGCACCCGGGCCGTCCTCGCCGCCTTCGCCCTCGTGGGGGTGAACCTGTTGGTCCTCGACGAGCCGTCCAACCACCTCGACCTGCCCGCCATCGAGCAGCTGGAGGCAGCGCTGGCCGGGTATCCCGGCACGCTGGTGCTGGTCAGCCACGACCGCCGCATGTTGGAGGCGGTGGCGCTCACCCGGCGGATCGAGCTCGCGGCCGGCCGGGTCGTGAGCGACACCCCCATCGACTGACCGATGGCCGGGCTCAGCCCCCCTGCGCCGCCTCGACCGCCTCCACCAGCTCGGCCGTGGGGCGGAACGTCAACCCGGCGATGGCACGGTGGCTGTAGGCCACGGTGCCGTCGGCGGCGATCACGAACACCGACCGGCGGTAGAAGCCGATGGGCCCGATGATCCCGTAGGCCTCGCCGACCGCCTTCTCGGTGTCGGCGAGCAACGGGAAGCCGAAGCCGCCCTGCGTCTCGGCGAAGCCTTCGTGGCTCTCGACGCCCTGCGGTGACAGGGCGAGCACCTGCGCACCGACCTGCTCGAAGGCGTCGATCTCGTCGGTGTACGAGTTCAGCTGCCGGGTGCAGACCGGCGTGTTGTCACCGGGGTAGAAGACCAGGACCACGGGGCGGCCCCGGTACTCCGACAGCGTGTAGTCCCGCCGGCCCGCCGCCGTGCCGTCGGTGCCGGGAAGCGTGAAGTCGGGCGCCGGGGCGCCGATGGCCACCATCAGTGCACCGCCATCAGCCGGCCACCGACTCGTACAGGTCCGCCGACATGTCGAAGTTGGCGTACACGTTCTGCACGTCGTCGAGGTCCTCGAGGGCGTCGATGATCCGCAGGATCGCCTTCGCCTTGTCGGCCTCGGTGATCGGGATGGTGTTCTGGGGCAGCATCGTCACCTCGGAGCTGTCCACCGCGACCCCGGCGTCGTCGAGCGCCTGGCGGACGTCGGGGAGGTCGGTGGCCGCGGTCAGTACCTGCCACACCTCGCCCTCGTCGGTGATGTCCTCGGCCCCGGCCTCGAGCGCGGTCTCCATCAGCGCATCCTCCGACACCGACTTGGGCACGATGATCACGCCCTTGCGGTCGAACTGCCAGGACACCGCCCCCGGTTCGGCAGCCGACCCGCCGTTCTTGGTCAGGGCGTTGCGCACGTCGGATGCGGCCCGGTTGCGGTTGTCGGTGAGGACCTCCATGAGCACGGCGACACCGTTGGGTCCGTAGCCCTCGTAGGTGATCTGCTCGTAGACGACGCCGTCGAGATCGCCGGTGGCCCGCTTGACGGCCCGTTCGATGGTGTCGAGCGGGATCGAGGCGTCGCGGGCCTTCTGGTAGAAGGTGCGCAGGGTCGGGTTGGCGTCGAGATCGCCGCCGCCCTCCCGGGCGGCCACCTCCACCTGCCGGATCAGCTTGGCGAACACCTTGGCGCGCTTGGCGTCGGTGCTCGCCTTCTTGTGCTTGATCGTGGCCCACTTGGAATGGCCGGACATCTAGGAGACCTCCTGGAGAAAGAGCCGGTGGATGCGCAGATCCGACGAGCCGTCCGAACCGGGCAGCTCGGGATGGAACGCCGCGACCAGGATCGGACCGGCGGAACAGAGTACGGGCCGATCGTCGACCCGGGCGAGCACGTCGACGTCGGGACCGACCCGTTCGACCACGGGCGCACGGATGAACGACGCGTCGAAGGGACCGTCGAGGCCCTTCACGTCGAGGGGGAGGTCGAAGCTGTCGACCTGGCGGCCGTAGCCGTTGCGGCGGACCGAGATGTCGATGGCGCCGAAGCACCGCTGGTCGGCGCGGCCGTCGAGGATCTCGGTGGCGAGCAGGATCATCCCGGCACAGGTGCCCAGTGCCGGCATGCCGGCGTCGAGGCGTTCGGCGACGGGATCGAACAGCTCGGCCCGGTCGAGCAGCATCGACATCGTGCCGGACTCACCGCCCGGGATCACGAGGGCGTCGATGTCGGCCAGCTCGGCGGGACGACGGACCTCGAACGCGTCAGCGCCGAGGTGACGGAGCGCGGCGACGTGCCGGGCGAACGCCCCCTGAAGGGCGAGGACGCCGATGGTGGGGGTCGGACCCACCTGGGGGCTCCGACGGTGTCGTCGAGGGGGTCACCAGCCGCGGGTCTCGAAGGTGGTGCCGTCGCCGTCCATCCCGATGCCGGTCATCGGGGTACCGAGACCGCGGGAGACCTTGGCCAGGATGCCGGCATCGCGGAAGTGCGTGGTGGCCTCGACGATGGCCTTGGCCCGCGGGGCGGGGTCGGCCGACTTGAAGATGCCGGAGCCGACGAACACCGACTCGGCGCCGAGCTGCATGGCGAGGGCGGCGTCGGCCGGGGTGGCGATGCCACCGGCACAGAAGAGCGGCACCGGCAGCCATCCGAGCTCGGCGACCTCCTGCACGAGGGGCAGGGGGCGCGGAGCTGCTTGGCCCACTCGAACAGCTCGGCCTCGTCGGCCTGGCCGATCTTGCGGATGTCGCTCGTGATGGTGCGCAGGTGCCGGACCGCCTGGACGATGTTGCCGGTGCCGGCCTCGCCCTTGGAGCGGATCATGCATGCGCCCTCGCTGATGCGCCGGAGCGCCTCACCGAGGTTGGTGGCACCGCACACGAAGGGGACGTCGAAGGCCCACTTGTCGATGTGGTGGGTCTCGTCGGCGGGCGTGAGCACCTCGGACTCGTCGACGTAGTCCACGCCGAGGGCCTGCAGGATCTGCGCCTCCACGAAGTGGCCGATGCGGGCCTTGGCCATCACCGGGATGGTCACGGCCTCCTTGATGCCCTCCACCATCTCGGGGTCCGACATGCGCGCCACGCCACCGTCGACCCGGATGTCGGCCGGGACCCGCTCGAGCGCCATGACGGCCACGGCGCCAGCGTCCTCGGCGATCCTGGCCTGCTCGGCGGTGACGACGTCCATGATGACGCCACCCTTGAGCATCTCGGCCAGTCCCCGCTTCACGC
Source organism: uncultured Acidimicrobiaceae bacterium (assembly GCA_963811245.1). Classification (GTDB taxonomy): domain Bacteria; phylum Actinomycetota; class Acidimicrobiia; order Acidimicrobiales; family Salinilacustritrichaceae; genus Salinilacustrithrix. The sequence continues at coordinate 401,988 of CAWEQL010000010.1, read as the reverse complement.
GGTAGGTGCCGCGTTCGCCGGTTCGGGTCGCGCCGGAGTGGGATTGAGGTTCGTGCGCATCGACCATGGGTCGAGTCTACGGGGGTCCTCCCGCCGGCCCCGCACTCAGATCTCGCGCAACAGGTCGATCCGGTCCTCGATGGGTGGGTGCACGGAGAAGGGGCCCTCGTCGCCGGCCGGGGCGGCGAAGCAGAACGCGCTGAGCCACGGCGGGACGCCGGCGAGACCGGAGGAACCGTCGCGCACCCGTTCCAGGGCCGCCACCAGCCCCGGCGGGTATCGGACGGCGCGGGCTCCTTCGATGTCGGCGAGCACGACGTTGCGGTCGTCGACGGTGTGGTGGACGAACGACGCCACGGCGTCGGTGAACGGGCCGCGGGCCAGCGGCCCGAACAGGGCGCCGGCGATCGAGACCACGTCGAGGCGGGCGTCGCGGGCCACGGTGAGTTGTCGGCCGACGACGGCCTCGAGCTGCACGCGGTCGACGGCGTCGAGCAGGCCGGTGGTGCAGGCGAGCGAGACCGAGCCGATGCCGTCGACCCACGTCACGGCGTTCCGGGCCGGGCTGTCGATGACGTACAGCTGCGGGATCGCGACGCCGACCGCCATGCAGGCCCCTTCGACCACGCTGTGCAGCCGAGAACGGTCGCCGGCGCCCACGGGGACCGCCCCGAGGGAGGCGACGACTCGTTGGCCGATGCCCCGGAGGCGCCACGCGGTCAGGGCGGCGGCGATGACCGCGGCGAGGACGACGGCGACGACGACCGGGAGCACGAACACGCCGATGATCACGAGCGGCAACGCCACGAGGCCGGCGTGGGCGATCACGAGACCCACGATGTCGACCGTGGAGTCCCGGTCGGTGGCGGTGCGGACGTCGGACACGGCTTCGGAGTGTAGGCGTGGGGTCCGTGGTCGCCGTTCCGCCGGCCGCGACCACGTGCCACCGGGTGATCATGACGTGGGACTAGTCACATCGACGTCGCCCAATGAACCGATCGGAGCATTCACAATCGGTGCCAAACCGGACATCCTTCGTCGGGTACGTCCGTCTTGCTGGGAGAACCACATGCGCCTGTCCCGTTTCCTGCCCGTGATCGCGGCCGGAGCCCTCGTCGCTGCCACCGTGGCGCCCGCCTCGGCGGCCACGCCCGGCGTCGGCTCGACCGACGGGTCCCTGACCGTCCTCGGGATCGACGCGGGTGGCCTGTTGAACCTCGACGTCCTGAGCGACGAGGGGATCGCCAAGACCGTCGACGCGGCATCGGCATCGGCGCTGCTCGATGCGCTGCACGTCACCTCGCCCACGCTGGGCCTCGATCAGTCGGTGCCCCTCCTGCAGGCCTCGAGCACCGACGGTGAGGACTCGGCCAGCAACCCGGCCACGGACGTGCCCGACAACCAGGTGGTCGGGGGCCAGCTGCTCCCGGCGTCCCTGCGGGCCCTGGTGGGCGCCGACGGCGCCACCTCGACCATCGGCGCCGGTCTCGCCGACCTCGACGTGCTCTCCGGCGTCCTCGGCATCGACAGCACCACGCTGGCGCTCGACGCCCGCTCCGTCACCGACCAGGCGGGCGGCACCCGCACGGTGAGCATCGACCAGATCTCGGTCCTCGACCTGAGCTCGCTGCTCGCCGGACTGGGGATCCCCGTCACCGACCTCCCGCTCGACTCGGTCCTCGGCATCATCGACGGCCTCGGCCTGCTGCCCCAGCTCGGTGCTGCGCTGAACCAGCTCGGCCTCCCCGTCGACCTGGACCTCACCACCTTGTCGACCGACAGCGTCCTCGGCCTGGTCGACCAGCTCGAGGCGCTGCCCGATGCGGTCACGACCCTCACCGGGGGCGGCAGCGGGGCGTCGGCGGTGTGCGACGTCGTGGGCCCGGTCCTCGGGGGCCTCCTCGGCAGCGACGCCACCACCGTCTGCACCGACATCCCGGCCACCGTCGACCAGATCACCGCACAACTCCCGGACGTGCAGGGCACCGTCGATGGCCTGCTCGGCCAGACGCTCGACACGATCCTCGGCGCCCTCGACGGTGCGACCCTCCTGTCGCTCGACGGACTCGACGTCAGCATGGTCACCACGGCCACCGACTCCATCGAGACGTCCGTGGCCGACGTCACCGCCACGCTCGGTGACCTCACGGTCGGTGCCGTCGATCTCGGAGCCCTGGACCTGCAGGGAGCGGCCTCGCAGGTCAGCGGCGTCGTGCAGACCGTGCAGTCCACGCTCGGCGGCATCCTCGGCCAGATCGACCCCGCCCTGGCCGACCTCATCACCGTCCACCTGCTCGAGCAGGCGTCGTCGGTGACCGAGGACGCCGGCACCATCACGTCGGATGCGTCCTTCGACGGGCTCGGCATCGACATCGCCGCCATCGACCTCGGTGCGATCCTGGGCCGGCTCGGCCAGCAGACGTCCATCGGAGACCAGCTCCTGGGCGTCGGCGTCGACCCGACGACGGTTCTCCCGGTCCCGGCCATCGCCGGCCTGAACGATGCGCTGACCGCCGCCGGCGGCGGCGGCGACGTCTTCGCCCTGGCCGACGGCGCGTCGGTCCGGCTGGCGTCGCTCAGCCAGACCTCGAGCTTCAGCCCGCAGTCCGTGGCGACGCCGCAGACGCCCGGAACGCCGTCATCGCCCACGCTCCCCCGCACGGGCAGCAACGACACGGTGCTGGTGCTGGTGGCCGCAGTGTTCGCCGTCGGCGCCCTGGGTCTGCGGCGGATGCTCCGCGCCGGCCGCTGACGGATCCGATCCAGAGAACGGGCCCACAGGACGGGCACCGGTCCATCCGCTCACCGATCCGGGTCAGCGGATGGACCGGTACCGCTCCAGGTACAGCTCGGCCAGGTGGGTCATCGAGAACGAGCGGGCACGGGTCCGGCCGGCGTCGACCAGGCTGGAGCGCAGACCGGCGTCGGTGAGGACGGTGCGCAACGCGGTGGCCAGTGCGGCGGCATCGCCGACCGGCGCCAGCAGGGCGTCGACGCCGTGGGTGGCCACGTTGCGGTAGCCGTCGAGGTCGCTGGCCACCACCGCCGTCCCCGCGGCCATGGCCTCGAGCAGCACCACCCCGAAGGACTCGCCCATCAGGGCCGGCGCACAGAACACGTCCGCCCCCCGGAGTCGGGCCATCTTGTCCTCGTCGCTGATCCTCCCCAGCCACTCGATGCGGGGGTCACCGGCGTAGGCGGCCTGGAGGCGTTCCGTCTCGGGCCCGTCCGAGGCGATCCACAGCCGCACGTGACCCGGGAGGTCGTGGAGCGACTCGAGCAGGACCTCCAACCCCTTGCGGGGCTCGTGTCGTCCGCAGAAGAACACGGTGGGACCGTCGGTGGGCGCCACGGGCCCGTCGTCGTACCGTTCGATCTCGATCCCGTTGTGGAGCACCTCGTACTCGCCGCCGAGGTACCGGTGGGCGAGCGCCGCCGCATCGGGTGACACGGCGCAGCGGTGCTTCAGCCGGCGCAGGCCCCAGCGCAGCACCGGCGCGGCGTACCGGTACGAGCTGGAGTCACCGGCGGCGTGGAACGTGCCGATCATCGGTACGGCGTTGAGCAGCAGCGCCGTCATGTTGGGACCGGGTGCGAGCGGCTCGTGGAGGTGCAACACGTCGAAGTCCTCGTCGCGGATCACCCGGATGGTGCGCAGCTGTGCGGAGGGGTCGGGCGCCACGGGCGCCACCGAACCGTTCGCTGCCGTCGGCACGCTGACGCCGAGGGGCGTCACGCCGGCGTCGGGTGGCACGCCGTCGGACGGCGCGAGGACCGCGCGTCGGATGCCCCATCGACCGCAGGGTGCGGGCGAGACCGAGCACCTGGCCCTGCACGCCGCCGGGAATGGTGACGCTGTAGGGACACATCAGCCCGATCCTCATCGGAGGCCCCTCACGCCAGACCGGCCCGGGTGAGCGCCTCGTGGTCGCTCGGCCAGTTCGGCGACATCAGGTGCCACTGGGTGGGGTCGAGCCGGATGAGCACCTCGAGCTCGTGGGCGATCATCTGCGTGATGCGGACCACGTCGTCGCGGAGCCTGCCCTGACGCTCGACGACCAGCGGCGGACGGATCAAGCCGTGGTGGATGCCACCGGGCCGGTTGTACATCGCGCCCGGCACGAGATCGGCACCGGAGCGCAGGGCGAGCGTGGCGGGCCCGGCCGGCAGCGTGGTCCGCTCACCGAAGAAGGTGACCTCCACCCCGCTGCCGTCGATGTCGCGGTCGCAGAGCAGGCACACGAGGTCGTTGCGCTTGAGCGCCGCCAGCACCTCCCGGCCGGCATCGGGGCCGAGCGGGACCACGTTGATGCCGAGCGAGGTCCGGAACGAGGTGAACCACTCGAACAGCTCGGGCGGCTCGATCCGTTCGGCCACGGCGGTGATCGGCACGCCGACCACCCGGGTGAACCAGAAGCCGGTCCACTCCCACCCGCCGAGGTGCGGGAGCGCCAGGATCGTCCCGTTCCCGCGGTGCAACGACCGTTCGAGGTGCTCGAAGCCCTCGTAGGTCATGCTGGCGTCCAGCTCGTCCGGGGTGATCGTGGGCAGACGGAACGCCTCCAGCCAGTAGGAGGCGTAGGACTCGAACGTGGCCTGCACGGCCCGGCGCAGGGCCAGCCCGGTGAGACCGGGGTCGGCTCGTTGCAGGTGGCGAGCGACGAGGAATCGGCGTTTGGCATCGGGCAGCGCGGCTCCGCCGCCCCCAGCTTCGCCAGCGGGCCCAGAAGCGGGCCCGGCACGTGTTCGGCGACGGTCGACGCCGACCTGGAACGCGGTCAGCAAACGGGAGGACAACGGGGCCCGGGCCGGTCAGCGCCGGGTGCGTCGCCGCCGGCGAGCGGCCCGCTCCTGGCGGTCGGTGCGCCGCATGGACCGTCGACGACGGTCGCGCGCCGTGAGGGGCGCGGGAGCGGGTACCGATGCGGACGCCTGGTGCCACACCTTGACGAACCGTTGTCCGGCGGTGAACAGGCTGAGGACGAGCATGACCCACAGCGCCGGGACGAGCAACGAGTCGAACAGGAGCGCGAGGGCCAGCAGGATGAGGCGCTCGGCGCGCTCCATCAGGCCGCCCCGGGCATCGAAGCCGAGGGACTCGGCCTTGGCGCGCTCGTAGGAGATCAGCATCGACGTCCCGAGCACGGCCATGGCCAGGAGGGCCACGTGGCCGGTATGGGTCGACTGGAGGTACCAGGCCACGCCGCCGAGCAGCAGGGCGTCGGCGACGCGGTCCATGGTGGAGTCGAAGAACGCGCCCCGGGCCGATGCCGTTCCCGACGCCTTGGCGACGGCGCCGTCGAGCACGTCGGGGATGGCGGTGAGCCCGAGGAGGAGCAAGCCGCCCCGCAACGCGCCGTTCGCGATGGCGATGGCAGCGGCGCCGGACATCACGACGCCGAAGGCCGTGAGGTGGTCGGCCTTCACACCCATGCGGCGCAAGTTCGTGCCGACCGGCCTCAGACCCTTCTCGAAGTTGGTTCGGAAGCGACCATCGAACATCACACCAGTCTCACACGTCGAACCGCTGGTGCGACACATCCCGGCCTGATCGGTCGCGACGGTATGGTCCGGGGGGATGACCGCCGATCGCCATCTCAGCCCGTCCGACGCCGTCGTGGCCGTGCACTCCTTCCCCCGCCGCTTCCGCGCCGTGCTCACCCGACCCGACGACGAGGACCGTCCCGACCCTGACGAGATCGGCCGCCGTATGGGCCCCGACGGCACGTCTGCTGCCGAGCACCTCATCGCCGCCGACGGCGTGCTCGCCCTGCTCGACCGAGCCATGGAGCAGTCGGGCGATGCCGACGCCACGCTCCATCCGTCGCTCGCCGAACTCGGGTCAGCTCGATGGGATGACGATCACACGCCGGTACCCGCCCTGCTCGACCAGTTCGAGGCGACGGCCGATCGCACCGCCACGCGGATCGAGTCGATGCCGGTCGATCGGTGGGACACCAGGATGCGGATCGCCGACCGAGACGCCCCCGTCGGCCTGCTCACGCTGGTCCAGGATGCGGTCGGGGTCGTCGCCGATCACCTGCGCTCGGCTGAACGGGTGATCGACGCCGTGGCCTGAGCTGGCTCAGCGGGTGAGCTTGCCCTCCATGTCGGACCAGTCCTCGGGGTTCGGTTCGACCACCTGGTCCACGATGCGACCGTCGACACCGTCGACGAGCACGAACCCGCGCTGCTCGGGTGGCTCCTCCGCCGAGTAGAGCAGGATGCGCCACGTCGGCCGGCTGCGCAGCCCGCGCCACCCCATCTGTGCCGAGGCATGGCCCACCGGGAACCCGACCTCACGCGACGCCGCCACCAGGGCGTCGCGCTCGTCGACCACGAGGTCGAATCCCGACAGGAGCTGGTAGGCGCCCACGGCCAGCAGGACCAGGCCCACGGCGAGGAACCCGCCGTTGACGAGGACGGCGGTGTCGCCGGCCGTGGCCCACAACGCGATGCATGCCGCACCCGACACCAGGTACAGGTAGCCGGGGATGCGGCGCCGGTTGTTGTCGGGGAAGACGTACGGACCGACGTAGCCGGCGGCGTCGAGATCCTCGGGCAGCTCGTCGACGTGATCGTCCGGATGCTGGTCGGAATTCGGGGTCCTCGGCCATCGGGGCCGACGCTACCGTGCCCCCGGTCTTGGGAACGATCGACGTCATCCGCCTGTCCCACCACCTTCCCGGCGGCCGCCGGTTGTTCGACGACGTCTCGTTCAAGGTCGGTGACGGCCACCATGTCGCCCTCGTCGGGCGCCAACGGCGTGGGCAAGACCACCCTCCTCGGCCTCGTGGCCGGCCGGGCGACGCCCACCTCGGGGACGATCACCGTCGACGGACGGCTCGGGGTCATGGACCAGCTCGTCGGGCATGCGCGGCGGGGCGGGCACCGTACGGGACCTGTTCGCGTCGCTCGCCCCGCCGGCGATCGCCGCCGCTGCGGTGGAGCTCGACTCCGCCACCCGGGCGGCCGAGTCGGCGGCGGACGGCGGCAAGCCGTCGTTCATGGAGAAGGCAGGGCTGCGTCTGGCCGAGGCCCACGCCGACTGGGGAGCGGTCGGCGGCTACGAGGCCGAGGTGCTCTGGAACGTGTGCGCCACCGAGGCCGTGGGCCTCGACCTCGACGCCGCGTCGGCCCGACCGCTCAGCCACCTTCTCCGGCGGGCAGCAGAAGCGCCTGGCGCTCGAGTACCTGCTCCGCAGCGACGACGACGTCCTGCTGCTCGACGAGCCCGACAACTTCCTCGACATCCCGGGCAAGCGCTGGCTCGAGCAGCGCCTGAGGAGTGCCGCAAGACCATCCTCTTCGTCAGCCACGACCGAGAGCTGCTGGCCCGAGCCGCCCACCGGATCGTGACCATCGAGGGCGACGGTGCCTGGACGCACGGCGGCTCGTTCACCGATTACGCCGCCGCCCGTCTGGCCCGGCACGAGAAGCTCGAGGACGACCACCAGCGGTGGATGGAGGAGCGCAAGCGCCTCACGGAGTACATGCGGATCATGAAGGAGCGGGCCAAGGTCTCGGACGCCAACGCGTCCCGGGCCCGGCGCCGCCGAGACGCGCCTGCGCCACTTCGATCAGCAGGGTCCGCCGCCCGAGCGCCCCAACGACCAGAAGATCACCATGCGCCTCGACGGCGGCCGCACCGGCAAGCGGGCCGTCACCATCGAGGACCTCGAGCTCACCGACCTCACGTACCCGTGGTCCGACGGAGATCTGGTTCGGCGAGCGGCTCGGGCGTCCTCGGCGACAACGGCACCGGCAAGTCGCACCTGCTCCGACTCCTCGCCGGCGACCCCACCGTCGCCCACGCCGGCCGGTGCGAGCTCGGCGCCCGCGTCGGTCCCCGGCCATTTCAGCCAGACCCATGACCATCCCGAGCTCATCGGTTCGACGCTGCTCGAGATCCTCCACAGCCGGGATCTCGCTCGCGCCGCCGCCATGTCCCGCCTCACCCGCTACGAGCTGACGGGCGCGGCCGACCAGACGTTCGAGACGCTGTCGGGCGGCCAGCAGGCCCGGTTCCAGATCCTGCTGCTGGAGCTCGGCGGCTGCACGCTGCTGCTCCTCGACGAGCCCACCGACAACCTCGACGTGGCCTCCGCCGAGGCGCTCGAAGCGGCGATCGACTCGTTCGAGGGAACGGTGATCGCCGTCACCCACGACCGCTGGTTCATGCAGAACCTCGACCGGTTCCTCGTCTTCACCGCCGACGGCGAGGTCGTCGAGACCGTGAGCCCCGACGCCTGACGCCCCCCTCCACGGAAATCGCCGTGGATCGCGATCGGTCAGCGCGAGCGATTCACAGCGATTTTCCCCAGGCGGCGGTGAGCTTGCGCCAGGTGACGCCGAGGGGTTCGGGCAGGACGCGGGCTTCGGCGACGGCGGTCATGAAGTTGGAGTCGGCGTCCCAGCGGGGCAGGACGTGGCCGTGCACGTGGGTGGGGACGCCGGCGCCGGCGGCGCGGCCGAGGTTGAACCCGACGTTCACGCCCTCGGGCGCGGTAGGCGGCCTTGATGGCCACCACGGCCTCGTTGACCAGCCGCCACAGGTCGGCCGACTCCGCAGCCGTGAGCGATTCCAGCGAGCCCACCTCCCGGTACGGCATCACCAGCACGTGGCCGGTGCCGTACGGGTAGGCGTTGAGGATGGCGAAGGCCTCGCTCGCCCCGGTGGACGACGTAGGCGCGTCTCGTCGGTGAGCTCGCCCGCGTCGATCAGGCCCGCAGGATGCGGGTGAACACCGATCCTCCCTCCGACGACAGACCGGCGTTTCCGTCGGCGGTGACCTCGTCCATGTAGGCCGTGCGCCAGCCCGGCCCACAGCCGGTCGAGCCGGTCGCTCACGAGTGGTCGCGGATCTCGGCGACGATCCGGTCGACGAAGTCGGCGACGGGGATGTCTCGCTCGGGCTTGTCGCCGCCGCGGATCGTTGTCGGCGACCGTGCCGTTGGCGACGTCGTCGTCGCCGACCACGAGGATGTGCGGGACCTTGTCGAGCTTCAGCTTGCGGATCCGGGCGCCCAGGCCCTCGTCGGCGAGCGACACGTCGACGCGGATGCCGGCGGCCCGCAGCCGACGGGCGACGGAGTGCGCGTAGTCCTCGTGGCTCGGCGGCGACCGGGCACACCACGGCCTGCACCGGCGCCAGCCACGTGGGGAAGGCGCCGGCGTAGTGCTCGAGCGAGCACGCGCGAAGAACCGCTCGATCGAGCCGAACAGGGCCCGGTGGATCATGATCGGCCGGTGGCGCTCGTTGTCGGCGCCGACGTAGTCGAGGTCGAAGCGCTGCGGGCCCTGGAAGTCGAGCTGGATGGTGGACATCTGCCACGTGCGGCCGATGGCGTCGCGGGCCTGCACCGAGATCTTCGGGCCGTAGAACGCGCCGCCGCCCTCGTCGAGCACCAGCTCGAGGCCCTTGGCCTCGCCCACCTGGCGCAGGGTCTCGGTGGCCTCGTCCCAGTCCTCGTCGGAGCCGACCGCCTTCTCCTCCGGCTTGGTCGACAGCTCGAGGTAGAAGTCGTCGAGGCCGTAGTCGCGCAGCAGGTCGAGCACGAAGTCGAGGAGCGACGCGAGCTCGTCGGCCATCTGCTCGCGGGTGCAGAAGATGTGGGCGTCGTCCTGGGTCATGCCCGCGGACCCGGGTCAGGCCGTGGACGACGCCCGACTTCTCGTAGCGGTACACCGACCCGAACTCGAACAGCCGCAGCGGCAGCTCGCGGTAGCTCCGCTGCCGGGACTCGGAAGATCAGGATGTGGAACGGGCAGTTCATCGGCTTGAGGTAGTAGTTCGTGCCCTCCGGGCCGCCCTCGTCGTCGAAGTCCATGGGCGGGAACATGCCGTCGCGCTGAACCACTCCAGGTGCCCGGAGGTCTCGAACAGGTTCTCCTTCGTGATGTGCGGGGAGTAGACGAACTCGTAGCCGGCCTGCTCGTGGCGCTGGCGCGAGTAGTCCTCCATCGACGCGGCGCACGATGCCGCCCTTGGGGTGGAACACGGCCAGGCCCGAGCCGATCTCGTCCGGGAACGAGAACAGGTCGAGCTCGACGCCGAGCTTGCGGTGGTCGCGCTCGGCCGCCTCCTCGAGGCGGTGGAGGTGGTCCTCGAGCTCCTGCTTCGTCGCCCACGCCGTGCCGTAGATGCGCTGGAGCTGGGGGTTCTTCTCGTCGCCCCGCCAGTAGGCGCCGGCGACCCGGATCGAGCTTGAAGTGGCCGAGGTGGTCGCGGTGGTGGGCACGTGCGGGCCGCGGCACAGGTCGATGAAGCCGTCGTGGCCGTGGAAGTCTGGTTCGGGCGCGGCTCGGGCGGGATGTTCTCGTAGCAGCGCACCTCGCCGCGCGGCCGACGTGGCCGACATCGGGTCGGTGGAGGCGTCGTCGATGATCTCGAGCTTGTACGGTGGTCGGCGAAGATCGTCCGGGCCTCGTCGGCCGCGCATCTCGCGCTTCACGAACGGCTGGGCCTCGGCCAGGATCTCGCGCATGCGCGCCTCGATGCGCTCGAGGTCGTCCTCGTGGAACGTGCCGCCGTCGGGCAGCTCGAAGTCGTAGTAGAAGCCGTTCTCGACCGGCGGGCCGATGCCGAAGGTGGCGCCCGGGAACAGGTCGAGCACCGCCTGGGCCAGCACGTGGGCCGTCGAGTGGCGGATGACGTAGAGGCCCTGGTCGCGAGTCGGTCGGTGACGATGGCGACCGCGGTCGCCGTCGGCGAGCTCGTGGGACAGGTCGCGCTCGACGCCGTTGACCTCGGCGATCACGGCCTTCTTGGCCAGCCCCCGGGCGATGCGACCGGGCGAGGTCGCCGGCAGTGGACCCGGTGGGCAGCTCGCGGCTGGATCCATCGGGCAGCGTGACGGCGATCTGGTCTTCGGGGACGGCACATGGGGCGGAGGGTAGCGGCACCCTCTCCGGAGCCGACGAAGGCGGTACTCAGCCGTCGGCGTCCCGGACGGCTCGGCGGGTTCGGGGCGCCAGAACACGGCTAGCAGCGCGGCGGCCCCGCCGAAGCCGGCGGCGAGCACGATCCACAGCCCGTCGGTGCCCGGGACCGGTCGGAACAGGTCGAGGGCCTCGTCGAGCGACCACTGACCGGGGCCGACCACCCCGAGGGCGACCCCGGCGGCGATGAGGGTCATCACGTACTCCCAGCCCTCGCCGGGGCGGAAGATGAAGAACCCGTTGCCCCGGTGGTTGGTGATCAGCGCCACCGTCATCGTGGCCGATCGACCGCCGCCGCACCGAGCGGCGTGACCAGTCCGAGGACCAGCGACACGGCGGCGGCCAGCTCGGCCAGGCTCGCCAACCAGGCGTGCAGGATGCCCGGCTTCATGCCGAGGGAGGCGAACCAGCCGGCGGTGCCCTGGATCTTCCCGCCGCCGGAGACGTGGTTCCACCCGTGGGCGAGCATCACCGCCCCGATGGCGACCGCGGAAGACGAGGAGGGCGAGGGCGATGGCGTCCTGGTCGCTCAAGACCACCACTTGGACAGCACGTCGGCCGACGAGCGGCGCTCCTCGACGTCGTGGTGCACCTCGAGGTCCTCGGCCCCCGCCGCGCCGACGAGCACGCGCTCACGTGCGGGCTCGCGCGCCGGCTCGGCCACCTCGATCGGCGCGGTGTGGCCGTTGCCCGAGGTCTCGGCTCGGCAGGCGGCCTCGGCCGTCTCGGTCTCGGCCTTGCCGGCGTAGTCGTCGACGTAGTCCTGCCCCGAGAGCTTGCGGATCTCGAACATGACCTCGTCGATGATCTGGCGCAGCACGATCCGGTCGTCTGGCCCGGTCGAGGTAGCGGGTGACGTCGATGGGCCGGCCGATGTTGATCTGGCACGACCGGAACGGCTGGGGGACGGCGGCCCCGGTCGGCTGGACCAGGTCGGTGCCGCGGATGCCGACGGGGATGAGCGGGGCGCCCGTCCGCAGCGCGAGGCGGGCGGGCACCGGTGTGGCCCCGGTGGAGGCGGCCGTCGCGCGAGCGGGTGCCCTCGGGGTAGATGCCGAACAGCTCTCCCTGGTCCAGGACCCGGCGGCGGTGTCGAGCGCCCGCTGACTCGGCGCTGCCGCCCCCCCGGTCGATCGGGATCATGCCGACGGCGGGGAACATGTACCTGGTCTTCCACGAGTCCATGTACTCGGCCTTGCCGACGTAGCTGATCCGCCGGGGCAGCACGCAGGGCAGCACGAGGGAGTCGAAGAACGAGATGTGGTTGGGGCAGAAGATCGCCGCGCCCGTCGTCGGGCACGTGGTGCAGGCCCGTGACGTTGAGCCGCCACAGGGCGTGCGATCGTCGGCCGGATCAAGGCCTTGGCGACCGGATAGAGCTTTGCCGTACTCCCGGCTCGTCCCCCACGGCGTCCGGACGCTACCAGCGGTTACGCCAGGCGCTCCGGAGCCGACCGGACGCAGCGAGATCCCGAGCAGCAGCGCCGCTGCGCTGACGTCGGCCCCGGCGCGGCCGCGACGTCGATGGCTGCGACCGCGCCCGGCGTGTCGAGGTCGTCGTCGAGGCGGGCCCGCACCGTTGTCGAGCACCGGGCCGCCGTCGCCGCGCGGCCTCGACGCCGCGACGCCAGCGCGCCAGCCGCTCGGTGGCCTCGGGCATGAGCTCGTCGTGCCACTCCCAGCGCGTCGCGGTAGTGGTGGGCCACGACAGCGAGGCGGATGGCCCTGGACTCCCACTCCTTGCGCAGCTCGGAGACGAACACGAGGTTCCCGAGCGACTTGGACATCTTCTCGCCGTCCATGCGGACCATCGCCTGGTGCATCCAGTGGCGGACGAACGGCTCGCCGGTGGCCGCCTCGGACTGGGCGGCCTCGCACTCGTGGTGCGGGAAGATCAGGTCGGCGCCGCCGCCGTGGAGGTCGATGGTGGTGCCGAGCTCGCGCAGCGCCAGCGCCGAGCACTCGATGTGCCAGCCCGGGCGGCCCGGGCCCCACAGCGACTCCCACGACGGCTCGTCGTCGAGCGACGGCTGCCACAGCACGAAGTCGAGCGGGTCGCGCTTGTTGGGGTCGTCGGGGTTGCCGCCGCGCTCGCCGGGCGTACTCGAGCATCTCGTCGCGGTCGTAGCCGGACACCTGGCCGAAGCGCTCGAAGGTGGAGACGTCGAAGTAGACGGCGCCGCCGGCCTGGTAGGCGTGGCCCCGGTCGAGCACCATGCCGATGAAGCCGCGGATGTCGGCGATGGCCGAGGTGGCCCGGGGCTCGCTCCAGGACGGGAGCATGCCGAGGGCCACCATGTCGTCGTCGAACTTCGCCGTCTCGGCCGCGGCCAGGTCGAGGTAGTGCACGCCGAGCTCGCGGGCCTTGCGGAGGATGGAGTCGTCGACGTCGGTGATGTTGCGCACGCAGCGGGTCTCGTGGCCCCGGTCGCGCAGGCGGCGCTGCAGGACGTCGTAGGTGACGTAGGTGGCGGCGTGGCCGAGGTGGGTGGCGTCGTAGGGCGTGATGCCGCACGTGTACATGGTGACGAGCTCGCCCGGCTCGAACGGGACGATCGCCCGCCGGGCCGTGTCGTAGAGCCGCATCGGCGCCACGTCCGGCGCGGAGCTGCCGCGTTCGGCCTCGGTCACGCGTCGGCGGTGCCGGCGTCGCATCGCCGTCGGCTGGCCGCGACTGGCGCGCGGCGGCTTCTTCGGCAGACCGGCGACGGAACCGATGCCGTCGGGGATGCCGGTGAACTTCACCGCGACCCGGGTCTTGTAGCGGACGTTCAGCTGGAGCAGCACCGCGGTGAACGCCTCGATCGGGCGTGGCCTGGCGACAGCTCGCCGGCGTCGAGGGGGCGCATGTTCGGGATGGCGTTGACCAGCTCGACGGCGAGCGCGGTGGCGGCCTCGTGGTCGGAGCAGATCAGCACGTCGGTCTCGATGGGGTGGTCGAGGTCGCCCAGCTCCTTGGCCGGCACGTGGTGGAAGGCGGCGGCCACCTTGCAGTCGGGCACGGCGGCCTGGACGCTGGCGGCGACGCAGCCCGCGGCGGGACCAGGGGCTGGAACTCCTTGCCGATCCGGGTCAGGGCGTTGGCCATGGAGATCACGACCTTGCCCTGGAGGTGCTCGCGCACCGACGCAGCGGTCTGGGTGGCGCCGTCCCACGGCGTGGCGATGACCACGACGTCGGCGCTGGCGGCCATCGGCGTTGTCGCCGGCCTCGATCGACGAGCTGCGTGTCCGGGCCACGCGTCGAGCAGCTCGTCGACCGCCTCCATGGCCCGGTACTTCGAGCGGGAGCCGACGACGACCTCGTAGCCCGCGTCGGCGAGGCGGGCGGCCAGCGCCGAGCCGGCGGGACCTGTTCCTCCGAGGATGCCGATCTTCACGGCCGCGGACCCTACCGGTGGCCGTCTTCGGCCGGACCCAACCGGGTCCGTATGCGTGCGAGGCCGTGACCGGCCCGCCGCCGATGGCCCCGACGATGACGACCGACCCGCCGTCGACGCCCGCCCGTTCGTGATCGCCCTGGTCGGCTTCGTGGTCGATCGCCGTCCTCGCCTTCGTGTTCCTGCGCAGACGAGGACGACGGGACGCCTCGCTCCGCCCGGACCGGCATCGACGGAGGTGGGCGACGACACCGATCCGGTTGCGCGAGGCCGGCCCGTTCCGGACAGCCGGGCTGCGGCCGGGATCGACGCGGGCCCAGGTCGCATCTGGGCGAGGACGAGGTCCGTACGTCGAGCTGGTCGTGGTCGACGCACGACGGCCCGATGGCTCGGACTGTGCGCTCCCGTCGACGTCGCTCACCGTCGATCTCGGCTGCCCCGAGCCCATCGGCGACCGACGCCTGCTCCCCGGCGTCGGCCGGCTGCGCATCGCCCTGCACCGGCGCGCTCGAGGCCGTCGACGTGCGGTCCCGCCGGGTGAGCACCCTCGGTAACGTCGCCCGCCGCCACCGGTCTGGAGACGCATGGGACTGCTCGACGGCAAGCGACTGCTCATCACCGGCGTGCTCACCGAGGCCTCGCTCGCCTTCGGCGTGGCCAAGCTGGCCCAGGAGGAGGGCGCCGAGATCGTCCTCACCGGTGCCGGCCGGCGCCCTGCGGCTCACCCAGCGCACCGCCCGCAAGCTGCCCACCGAGCCCGACGTGCTCGAGTTCGACGTCACCGACCCCGACCACGTGGCCGCCGTGCGCGACGCCCTCGGCCGAGCGCTGGGACCGCGTCGACGGCGCCCTGCACGCCATCGGCTTCGCCCCCGGTCTGCCTCGGCGGCGGCTTCATCGACGCGCCGTGGGACGACGTGCGCGGTCGCCATGCAGATCTCGGCCTACTCGCTCAAGACGCTGGCCGACGCCGTGGCCCCGCTGATGACCGAGGGCGGCTCGATCGTCGGCCTCGACTTCGACGCCACCGTCGCCTGGCCGGCCTACGACTGGATGGGCGTGGCCAAGGCCGCGCTCGAGTCGACCTCGCGCTACCTGGCCCGCTACCTCGGCCCCCGGGGCGTCCGGGTCAACCTGGTCGCCGCCGGACCCGATCAAGACCATGGCCGCCAGGTCGATCCCGGGCTTCTCGGCCTTCGAGGACGTCTGGGACGACCGCGGCGCCGCTGGGCTGGGACGTCAACGACTCCGCCGGCGTGGCCCGCACCTGCGTGGCGCTGCTGTCGGACTGGTTCCCGCAGACCACGGGCGAGATCGTCCACGTCGACGGCGGCTACCACGCCACCGGCGCCTAGACGGACCGCCGGGTTCGCCGACGCGGAGCTTGTCGACCACCGTCTCGGCCACCGCAGCCGCGACGTCGTCCTGACGGTCGCCGAAGCGACCGGACGCGGATGCCGTCGGCCAGGTCGGCCTCCGTCGCCGACGCCGAGCGACCGAGGCGCCGGACGTGGGCGGCCGCCATGGCCGGACCCAGCGTGCCAGCTCGCGCTCCACGCATCGCCGAGCACGTTCGCGCCACGCGGCCGTGGAAGCGGATGCTCCGGCTCGGTCGCAGCGCCCGGACGTCCCCCTCCATGTACTCGCGCACGGCCTCGACGCAGCTCCGCCGCGGTGGGCCGGCCGTGCATGGCCGGCATCGGTCGAGGTGCGGCACCTCGGGCGGGCCGCGGCGGCAGCCAGCGGCGTCGGGCGCGAGCAGCAGGAGCAGGTCGTGCTCGTTCTCGCACACCCGTCGGCCGATGGCGGCCAGCTCGATCGAGCGGGTCAGGCCCCGTCGAGGTGGGCACGAGCCTGCATGATGCACATGATCCCCCACTTGAGCGTGCCCAGCACCTCCCACCAGCGGACCACGTCGGGCTCGACGGCCGCCCCCGGCGTCGCCGTAGGCGTCGAGCAGCTCGTCGTAGCGGCCCACGCCGGCCACCGGCGCCGTCGCCGCCGAAGCGCCAGGCCCGCACGCACAGCCAGCCCAGGTCCTCCATGGGGTCGCCGAGGTGGGCGAGCTCCCAGTCGAGCACGGCCGCCAGCCCGTCGGCGCCGACCAGCAGGTTCCCGAGCCGGAAGTCACCGTGCACCACGGTCTCGCCGCTGCGGCGGCGGGCGGTGGGCCTCCAGCCAGCGGAACGCGAGCTCGAAGGCCGGCACGGGATCGCCGAACGCGTCGAGCACCTCGCGGTACTGATGGAGCTGGTCCGTCTGCTCCAGCTGGTCGACGACGTCACCGGTGATGGAGTGCACGGCGGCCAGCGCCCGGCCGCACTGCGCCGCCAGGACCTTCCTCGCGTCGGCATAGGCGGCGTCGCGCAGGATGCGCCGGGCGATCGACTCGCCCTCGACGAACTCGGACACCAGGAAGCCGGAGCCGAGGGGCGTGTCGCCCGATCCGCTGGCCACGACGGCGGCGACCGGCACGCCGCACTCCTCGGCGGCGCGCAGCAGGGCGGCCTCGGTCTCCATGGATCGTTCGGTGGGGACGCCCGGGCGCTGGCGCTGCAGGATCATCGCGTCGTCACCGGCGTGGAACGACCACGTCTCCCGGGAGGCTCCCCCGGTCAGGCGGCGGAGATCGGCGACGGGCCGTCCGAGCTCGTTGCTCGAGGGCGGCGCTGATGTCCTCGGGGGTCACGGTGGGATCCTGCCAGGCCCGCCGGCGGGTGGCGGTCCGAGGCGAGGTCTGAAGCCGGTCCGATTCGTCGACGATGTCGCCCACCAGCTCCTCGAGCACGTCCTCGAGGCTGACGATGCCGACGGTGCGGCCATCGGCGTCGGCGACCAGGGCGAGGTGGACGCGCGCCCTCTGGAGGGCGAGCAGGACGTCGTCGACGATGGTGTCGTCGCGCACGATGGGCAGGCGACGGATCTTGCCCAGCGGCAGCGGCCGTTCGCGCAGGTCCGCCGGCACGGTCAGCAGGTCCTTGGCGTGGAGGAACCCGAGCACATCGTCGAGCCCGCCCTCGCCCACCACCAGCAGGCGGGTGTGGCCGCTGCGCAGACCTCGCTGCCTCGGCATCGACGGTGGTGGCCCGGCGGGCGACGAAGCCGATGTGCTCGCTCGGCACGACCATCGGCCGCGATGGGGGCCTCGCCGATGGCCAGCGCGCCGCGGAGGATGCGGTCCTGCACGTCCTGGATGAGGCCCTCCTTGCGTGACGCCGAGACCATGTCGGCGAGCTCGTCCGAGGTGTGGCTGTCGGAGATCTCGTCGGCGGGCTCGGCCCCGAGGAGCCGGATCATGACGTTGGCCAGCGCGTTGAGGACGACGATGGCCGGCCCGAACACCCGGAGGTAGAGGCGGTTGGCCCACTCGAGGGCCAGGACGGTGCGCTCGGGAGCGGCGATGGCGATGTTCTTCGGCACCATCTCGCCGAGGACCATGTGCAGGAAGACCACGATCGAGAGCGCGAGGGCGAAGCCGATGGTGGTGGCGGCGCCCTCGGAGACCTGCACCTGGTCGTGCAGCACGGCCTCGAGGGCATGGGCGATCGCCGGCTCGGCCACGAAGCCGAGCAGCAGCGAGCAGATGGTGATGCCGAGCTGGGCGCCGGCCAGCTGGCGTGACAGGTCCGTGCATGGACTCCATGGCGCGGGCCGCCGCCTTGCTGCCCTCGTCGGCCAGGGCGGCGAGCTTCGGGTGCGCCGGCTGGCGACCAGCGCGAACTCGACGGCCACGAAGAAGGCGTTGGCGGCCAGGAGCAGGATGCTGGCCGCGAGGGCGCCGAGGTTCACTGCCCGCTCCGCTCGGTGCACGTAGCCGACCTCGGCGACCCGCAGGCCGGTCCATCTCGCGCGACCACCACGGTCCAGTCGCCGTGCTCGAAGCGCTCGCCGCTCGGTCGGGATGCGCCCGAGCGAGTCGAGGACGAAGCCGGCCAGGGTCTCGAACGGGCCGTCGGGGAGCTCGAACCCGCAGGCGTCGAACACCTCGTCGCGGTGCAGGCCGCCGCCGAGCACCCACTCCCCCGGGCGCTGCACCCGGGTCAGCGGGGGCGCCGGGCGGTCGTGCTCGTCGTCGATCTCGCCCACGATCTCCTCGAGCACGTCCTCGAGGGTGATATCACGCCGGCCGTGCCGCCGTGCTCGTCGACCACGACCGCCAGGTGCGTGGCCTGCTCGCGGAGCAGCACCAGCAGGCCGACAGGCGATGGTCTCGGGCACCACGACCGGGTCCACCATCACCGACCGCACGGGGTGGTCGCCCGTTCGGCCGAAGGGCACGGCGAACGCGTCCTTCACGTGGCCCACGCCGACGATCTGGTCGAGGTCGCCGTCGTAGACCGGGAACCGGCTGAAGCCGGTCGCGACCGCCCGCGCCGTGAGGTCGGCCACGGTCTCGTCGACGGCGACGCCCACGATCTCGATGCGCGGCACCGAGGGCGTCGGCCGGCAGTCTTCTCGGAGAAGCCGCACGGCACGGGTGAGCAGGGTCACCGACTCCTCGTCGATGGTGCCCTCCTCGCCCGACGAGCGGAACAGCAGGTCGAGCTCCTCGAGGCTCGCACCGAGCGCGAGCTCCTCCTGGGGCTCGATGCCGAGGCGCCGCACCATCCAGTTGGCGCACCCGTTGAAGCAGCGCGACCACCGGCCCGACCACCGCGCCGTAGACAGACATGAGCCGAACGAGCAGCGTAGGCGGCTCGGGCCGGGATACGCGATGGCCAGCGACTTCGGGACCAGCTCGCCGAGCACCATCTGCAGCGGTGGTGGCCAGCGACAAGCGCGAGGACGACGGACACCGCCCGGCAGTCGCCGTCGCCCACCACCGGGCCGAGACGGCGGTTCGAGCAGCGCGGCGACGACCGGCTCGGCGATGAAGCCGAGGACCAGCGACGAGATCGTGATGCCGAGCTGGGCGCCCGACAGGTGGAACGACAGCCGGCGCAGCACCTGCTCGGTGCGACTTCGCCGCCGCGCGCCCTTCCCGGGCCTGGCGGCTGACGCGGCCGCGATCGACGGCGACGAGCGCGAACTCGTTGGCCACGAAGGCGCCGTTGGCCAGGATCAGCATGACGACGGCGAGCAGCCCGAGTGACGGTGTCGATGCGGGGCACAGGGTACAAAGGCCCGGTGCTCAGAGCCGATGGCAACCCTCGACGCGTCCGCTGTGGTCGACCTGCGAGGCGTCGACGTGGCGGTCGACGGCGTGCCCGTCCTGCGGGATCTGGACTGGACGATCCGCCGCGGCGAGCGCTGGGTGATCATCGGGCCGAACGGCTCGGGCAAGACCACCCTGTTGCGCCTGCTGTCGTCGTGGCTGCGGCCGTGGGCCGGCCGGGCCGAGGTGCTCGGGGGGTGCTGGGCCGCACCGACATGCGGGCACTGCGCCAGCGCATCGGGTACACCAGCCAGGCGCTCACCGACCTGCTGCGCGCCCACGATGACGCCCCACGAGGTCGTGCTGGCGGCGCCGAACGGCGCGCTGGAGACCTGGTGGCACCGCTACAGCGACGACCAGCACGCCGACGCCGTCGGCCCAGCTGCGCACGTTCGGCATCGACGCCGACGCCGAGCACCGGCCAGCTGCGCACGCTGTCGTCGGGCGAGCGCCAGCGCGTGCTGCTGGCCCGGGCCTTCACGGGCCGACCGGGCATCGTCATCCTCGACGAGCCGACGGCGGGCCTCGACGTCGGCGGCCGCGAGGACCTGCTGCGTCGCCTCGACGCCGCCGCGGCCACCACCGAGGCGCCGCTGGTGCTCGTGACGCACCACCTCGAGGAGATCCCGCCGGCGTTCGACCACGTCGTGCTGCTGGCGGACGGGCGGATCGTCGGCCTGGGCCCCGCCGCCGAGCTGCTCACGGCGAACGCGCCTCGAGCGAGCTCTACGGCGTGGCCCTCGACGTGGCCTGCCGGGACGGGCGCTGGTCGGCGGTCGCCTCGACGGGTTGACGGTCAGGACTCGACCAGGGCGCGCAGGCGTCGGCGGGACGAGTCGATCTCACTGTTGAGCACGCGGTCGAGCAGCGGCACCCACAGGGTCCCCCCGTAGTGCAGGTCCATGACCAGGCAGCTGCCGGTCGGGCGTGGCCTCCACCGTGGCACCGAGGCGCCAGGTGGCGTGGTCGCGCCCGTCGGTCTCGCGACGTTCGAAGACGGCTCGGCCGGGCTGGTCGCCCGCCGGCGGCCGGTGCTCGGTGCGCACCATGCGCAGGCGCTTGGACCGGGCCAGCGGACCGATCCGACCGCGGAGGGTCACGTCCCAGGCCGGGCCGGGGTCACCGTCGATCGGGGCGGCGTCGGTGGTGCGGGGCACGATCTCGAGCCAGCGGTCGTAGGTGTCGAGACCGCCCACCCACTCGAACAGGGTCTCCGGTGAGCAGTCGGCCTCGAGGCTGGCGGTGAGGTCCACGACGTGCAGGTCTACCGGCGGGACAGGTCGGCGACCACGCGTGAGCAGGCCGTAGGGGTTGACCGGCTCGCCGCCGTTCGGGTGCACCTGGAAGTGCAGGTGCGGGGCGCCGCCCTGGGCGTTGCCCGAGTCGCCGACGAAGCCGACGACGTCGCCGGCGTTGACGAGCGTGCCCTCCGCCATGCCCTCGGCGTACGACTGCAGGTGGGCGTAGTAGTAGTAGGTGCCGGACTGGCCCTTCAGCCACAGCTTGGTGCCGCCCAGCACGTCGACGCCGAGGCGGGTGATGACGCCTCGCTCGGCGGCGAACAGCGGCGTGCCGAACGGGCGCCATGATGTCGACGCCCTGGTGGCCGTGCGGGTACTCGGTCCCCATCATCCGGGGGTAGCCCCAGCAGTCGATGAAGCTGTAGGGCTCCCCCACCGGGAACACGAAGCCGCGGATCACGATCTCGGAGCCGGCGCGGAACACGGCGAGCTGGAACTTGCGCTCGGCGTTGACCCGCAGCGCCTCCTGCAGGCCCCGCGGGCCTCGCGGAGCTCGCGCCGCGTGTGCGCCACGGCATCGACCGCGTCGAGCACCCCGTCGTCGATGACGGCCTTGGCGCCTCGTCAGGTCGACGACCGACGTCGGCTGTCGGCCTCCGACACCGACGTCAGGAACACCTTGCGCATCTCGAGGACCGTGGCGTCCTGCGACGTCATGATCGTGTCGAGCTCGGCTGCGTTGCCGCGCACCACCGCGTTGGCCACCCGCTCCTGGAAGCGCTGCTGGGCCTCGCTCGCAGCTCCTGCACGGCTTGAGCTGCTGGGCGACATCGAGCCGGGCCAGCTCCCGCTGGAGCGTCGCCAGTCGGTCGGCGAGCTGGTCGACCATGTCGGCCGCCGCGGCCACCTCGGCCGCACTCTGGAGCACCTCGGCCTGGGCGACCCGCAGCTCCCGCCGGATGACGCTTCGGCCGCCGCCGGGTCCACCGGGGCGCCCGGGCGGCGGCACGGTCTCGTCGACGAGCGGGCACCTCCTCGGGCGGCGGCGTCCTGTCGCCGGATCCTCGCTCGGGTGGCGACCGTCGTGGTGGTCGTGGTGGCTCGTCCGGGCGTGCTGTGGGCGCGGGCGGACGGACGGTCGCCCGGCAGGGTGGTGACGGGCAGGGGCAGCGTGGAGGTGGTCGTGCTGGGCGGAGCCGCCGTCGGTGGTCGACGTCGTGGACCCCGGATCGCCCGCGTCCTGGGCGGATGCCGGCGCCCGACGAGGCCGATCAGCAACAGCAGCGTCGCAACGAGGATGAACGGGCGGCGCATGCGGGTCGGCAGCGTACCGGTACCTTCCGGGCGATGAAACGCCGCATCTTCGACGACGAACACGACCTGTTCCGCGACAGCTTCCGCCGCTTCGTGGCCGACGAGATCACCCCGAACCTCGAGCGCTGGGAGGCCGCGGGCGTCGCCGACCGGTCGCTGTTCCGGCGGCCGGCGTCGCACGGGTTCCTCGGCATGGCGGTTCCCGAGCAGTACGGCGGCGGCGGGGTCGACGACTTCCGCTACAACCTGGTGATCATCGAGGAGGTGCAGCGCGCCGGCGCCGGCGGCGCCGGGCTCGGGCTCACCCTCCACAACGACATCTGCCTGCCGTACTTCCTCAGCCTGACCGACGACGACCAGAAGGCCCGATGGCTGCCGGGCATCGCCTCGGGCGAGCTCGTCACCGCGATCGCCATGACCGAGCCGGGCATCGGCTCGGACCTGGCGTCGATGTCCACCACGGCGGTTCGCGACGGCGACCACTACGTCGTCAACGGATCGAAGACGTTCATCACCAACGGCATCAACAGCGACCTCGTCATCGTGGCGGTCAAGACCGATCCGGCGCAGAAGCACGCCGGCATGTCGCTGCTCGTCGTCGAGCGCGGCATGGAGGGCTTCGAGCGGGGTCGCAACCTCGACAAGATCGGCATGCACAGCCAGGACACGGCGGAGCTGTTCTTCAACGACGTCCGCGTGCCCTGCGCCAACCTGCTCGGCGAGGAGGGCCGGGGCTTCCACCACCTGGTCGACAAGCTGCCCCAGGAGCGGCTCTCCATCGCCGCCGCCGGCGTGCGCGGCGGCTCGGGCCGCCCTCGACTGGACCGTCGACTACGTCAAGGAGCGCACGGCGTTCGGCCAGCCGATCGGGTCGTTCCAGAACACCCGGTTCGTGCTGGCCGAGGTGGCCACCGAGGTGGAGATCGCCGAGACCTTCGTCGACCGGTGCGTGGTGGGCCTGAACGACGGCACCCTCACCGCCGAGGAGGCCTCGATGGCGAAGTGGTGGTGCACCGAGCTGCAGAAGCGTGCCGTGGACCGCTGCCTCCAGCTCTTCGGCGGCTACGGCTACATGACTCGAGTACCCCATCGCCCGCGCCTACGCCGATGCCCGGGTCACCACCATCTACGGCGGCACGACCGAGATCATGAAGGAGATCATCGCCAAGCGGCAGCTCGGTCTCTGACCGGCGACGGTCCCTGACCTGCGACAAAGGTCACGTTACGAATATTGCGGTTTTGTTGCGGTGCTCCGATAGACACTGACTCCACCAACCCATACCAGGCTTGGCACTCCTCGAACGCGACGTCCTCGACCACCCCGGTCCGTCACCTGTTCGTCACGGAGAAGCCGCCACTGACATGGAGGTCAGTCCCCGTGGACACCCACACCCCCTCGAGCCGTACCCGCGCCCGTCGCCGCATCGGCCGAGGCGTCCTGCTCGCCGTGGCCATCCTGGCCGGAACGGCGTGCAGCCCACAGTTCAGCATCGACGCCATCTTCTGGAACGCCGATGCCGGCGCCGCGACCCGCGTCGCCCAGTGCGAGTCGAAGATGAACCCCTACGCGGTCAGCTCCACCAACGACCACGGCTTGTTCCAGATCAACGCCATCCACCGGGCCGAGTTCGAGCGCGTCACGGGTCGACCGTGGTCCGACGTGTACGACCCGTTCTGGAACACCGCCTACGCCAAGTACCTGTTCGACCGGCAGGGATGGGGTCCCTGGACCTGCCGATACGCCGCCTGATCAGCGCAGTTCGTGGCGCCAGGGTGGGTCCGCTCCCACCCTGGTGCACGCGATCGCAGATGCCTCGACGGCGTAGGTGAGCGCGGTGTGCCACCAGGCGGCATCGAGGCCCGCCACCTGCGCCTTTGTGGTGATGCGGTGGGCGCTCAGCGCGGCCACCAGCGCTCCGGAGAACGTGTCCCCCGCCCCCACGGTGTCGACCACGTCCACGGCTCTGCCGGGGACCTCGACGTCGCCGGTGGCCGTCACCGCCACTGCCCCACGGGCGCCGCGCGTGACCACTACGGCCGTGGGTCGCTCGTCGGGCACGACATCGTCGACGTGGGGTGCTGCGCTGCCGTGCAGCCACGACGCCGCCACGTCGAGGGGATCCTGGCGCGGATCGATCCACGCCAGGTCGGCCTCGCTGACCTTGACCACGTCGGCCAGCCCGAGCCACCGGTCGAGCCGGCGCAGGAACCGCGGGCGGTCGATCAACAGCGGCCGGGGGTTCGGGTCCAGGTGGACCACCGCCCGGTGCTGCGCCGCCGCCAAGAGGCTCTCGATCCGCGACGCGGCCGGCTCGACGACCAGCGCGACGGACCCGCTCACGTGGAGCACCCCGGTGTCGTGGGGAAGGTGCAGGTCGTTGACCCGCGTCGACGTGGTCGTGGTGCCGGCGACGTGGAAGGAGTAGTCGGGCTCGTCCTCGGACGCGGCGTGGTCCACCACGGCCAGGGTGGTGGGCTCACGGGAGATCGGGCAGTGGCGGCTGTCGACGTTGGACCGTTCGAGCTGCTCGGTGAGGATCCGGCCGAAGCGGTCCTCGGAGAGCACCCCGAGGAACGACGTCGGCGCACCCAGCCGACTGGCCGCGATGGCGGCGTTGTACGGCGACCCGCCCGGGACCGCCCGCCAGTTCTGGCCCGCGGGATCGGTCCCGATCAGGTCGATCAGTGCTTCGCCGCAGCAGACGACCCGGGGAGCGCTCACGCGCTCAGGCTGCCAGATCAGGCGAGCAGGGCGCGGGCGATGTGGGTGATCTGGATCTCGTCGGTGCCGGCGTAGATCTGGAGGACCTTGGCGTCGCGGGCCAGCTGCTCGACCTGGTACTCGGACATGTAGCCGTTGCCGCCGAAGATCTGCACCGCTTCGAGCGCGACCTCGGTGGCCGCCCGCGCCGAGTACAGCTTCATGGCCGACGCCTCGGCGAGGGTCATGCCCTCTCCGGCGGCGCTCGCCTCGATCGAGCGGAACACGAGGTTCTGCACGTTGAGGCGGGCGACCTCCATGCGGGCCAGCTTCTCCTGGATCAGCTGGAACTGCCCGATGGGCTGGCCGAACTGGACCCGGTCCTTGGCATACGCCACCGACAGCTCGAGGCACTTCTCGATCATGCCGAGAGCCATGGCGGCGACACCGGCCCGTTCCATCAGGAACGTGGCCTTCGCCCCTTCCCGGCCGCCCTTGGGCTGGTCCTCGGTCTCGCCGATGAGGCGGTCGATGCCGACCCGCACGTCGTCGAGGAACAGCTCGCCGGTGGGTGACGAGTGCATGCCCATCTTGCGCAGCGGCTTGGACTGCTCGAGGCCGGGCATGCCCGAGTCGAGGACGAAGGACAGGACCTTGCGCTCCTCCGGCGGGTTGCCCTCGTCGAGCTTGCAGATGAAGACGATGGTGTCGGCGTACGGGCCGTTGGTGATGAAGGTCTTCGAACCGTTGAGCACGTACTCGTCGCCGTCACGACGGGCCGTGGACTTCATGGAACCGAAGGCGTCGGACCCCGAGTTCGGCTCGGTGATGGCCCACGACCCGATCTTGTCGAGCGTCAACAGGTCGAGGACCCAGCGCTCCTTCTGGCGGATCGTGCCCTTGGAGCTGATGGCCGCCGCGGTGAGGCCCGTCGAGACGCCGAGGGCGGTCACCAGACCGGGGCTGTACCGGCACAGCTCGATGATCGGGATCATGGTGATGGACCCGTCGCCGCCACCGCTGCTGGACTTCTCGGGCGGGGTCTCCCCGTTGGCCTCGGCCTCGGCCACGAGCTTCTCGAACTCGATCTGACGCTTGAACCGATCGGCGGCCATGGTGTCCATGCCGAAGGTCTTGTAGAGCTTGCGGAGGACGTCGTAGGGCGGAGTGTCGCCGAACTCGAGCTCCTCGCGCCGGGGGGCGACCTCGGCCTCGACGAACTGGCGGACGGCGTCGCGGACCATCTGCTGCTCTTCGGTCCAGTTCAGCATGGAAGGGCTCCCGGGGAGTCGGTTGGAATCAGTCGTTTCCAGAAGATGGTGACATGCCCAGCTCGGCCAGGACGGATCCGAGCTGCGCCTCCAGCTGCGCCACCCGCGCCTCCAGCTCGGCGACGCGGTCCGGCGCGACGAGTCGCTCGGGAGCGGCTGGCGCCATGCCAGCGGCCGCCTCGACGTCGACGTCGCCGCCGAGGAGGTGCATCCACCGGGTCTCCTTCTGACCGGGTTGGCGCGGGAGGTGGACGACGAGCGGGTCGTCGCGGTCGGCGAGGTCCTCGAGCGTGGCCTCGACCGTCTCGTGATCGGCGAAGGCATGAGCCCGCTCGGTGCGGACGCGCAGCTCGTTCACGGTCTGCGGCCCCCGCAGCACCATCACCGTGAGCAGGGCCAGCTCGGCCCGGTCGAGCGCGAGGCGGTCGTCGATCACGTGGCGGTACTTGGTCGACCTGGCGCCGTGCGAGGGATGCACGAACCGGACCCAGCCGGCGGCCTTGAGCTCGTCGAGCGCGTGCTGGATGTCGAAGGTGTCGAGGTCGGTGACCGGCTCACGGTTGTTCTTCTGGTTGCACGCCGACTGCAGCCCGTTGAGCGTCATCGGGTACGTGTCGGGCACCGTCGCCTCCTTTTCGGCGAGCGAGCCGAGGATGCGCAGCTGCACGGGCGTGAGGGCGTCGACCATGTCCGAACGCTAGGTCAGCGCACGGAGGATGCCGGTGTGATGTGATGGAGTGCTGGTGGCCGCCGACGTCGACCTCGAGCTCTCGCCCGCCGGGGCGGAGCCGTCCGGATCCCGGCGTCGCGGGCGGGGCGTGGTCGTCGTGCTCACCGTCCTCGCCCTCGTGGCCGTCACGTGGGCGATGCGCCACGACGGCAACGGCGACGTGGAGGTGGGCATCGACGAATCCACCACGACCTCGACCACGCCGACCACGTCGCCCTCCGACCGCCTTCCAGCCGTACCGATCGCCCTGGGCGCGGCCACCGACGGCAAGGACTCCGTCGGGCTCCCGATCACCGCCGAACCCTCGACCGGTCTCGTCGACGGTCAGACGGTGAGCGTGAGCGGCTCCGGCTTCCCTCCGAACGAGTCCATCGGCGTCGTCATGTGCACACGCGAGGCGGCGCGCGACCAGGGCGGACGCGGTGTCGACGCCTGCAACATCGGCCGCTACGGGTCGGGCACCTCCGACGCAGCGGGCAACGTCACCATCGAGTTCGCCGTCTCCCGGCTCGTGCTGCTCGACGGCCAGGAGGTCGACTGCGCCTCCGAGGCCGGCCGTTGCCTGCTGGGCATGGGCATGATCAGCGACTACGACCAGTCGGGCGGAGCCACCATCGACTTCGATCCGTCGGTCCCGCTCCCCGATCCGCCGTCTGTCGTCCTCGATCGACACGACGGCCTGACCGACGGGATGGTCGTGCCCCTCCGGGTCACCGGGCTCCGGCCCGGCGTCCCCGTCTACGTCAGCGAGTGCGCCACCGACACCGGCGAGTGCACCCCACTGGTCCAGGGCGCGACGGACGACGCCGGCGCCTTCACCCACGACGTCCGCCTCTGGCGCTCGTTCGGCGGGTACCTGGACCCCATGACGACCGCCGATCCCAACGTCGACTGCGCCGTGCGGGCCTGTCAGCTCCGCGTCGACACCGAGGCGCCCGGCGGGCGCACCGTTCCCGCCGTGGATCTGCGCTTCGATCCCGGCGCCCCGGCTCGTCAGCCACCCGTCGTGGAGCTGCCTCCGGGCCCGTACCGAGTCGGCGACACGGTGCCGGTGCGGGTGCGAGGCGTCGCCGGCGGCGACGGTCCGGCCATCAACATCTGCACCCGGTCCGACACGGGCGGCGAGTGCTGGGCACCACCCGGCCCCGTCACCGTCGCCGACGGCATCGTCGAGTTCACCGTGCCCATCGATCCCAGCGAGCTCGGCCGCATCTGCGTCGGCGGCGACTGCGTCGTGCTCGTGTTCCTCTCCGGGCTCGGCGGCATCGATGGCGCTCGAGACGTGCCGCCGATCCTCTTTCCCGCGCCGGTGCCGTTCCCGGTCGAGACCTGACCCTCGTCCCCGGGACCCGGCCGCCGACGTGGTGGCACCTGGGCGCGTCTGGCAGACTGGCCCGTCCCCCATCGGCTGTCGCGGGGGCGTGTGAGGAGAGCCAGTGACGTTCAAGGTCGGTGATCGAGTGGTCTACCCCCACCACGGCGCAGCCGTGGTCGAGGCCACACAGAGGATGGAGACGTTCGGCGAGGAGAAGGACTTCCTCGTGCTGCGCATGACGCACGGCGATCTCCTGCTGAAGGTCCCCGCCGATCGCGCCGAGGAGATCGGGATGCGGTACCCGATCTCGGTCGAGGACGTCGAGGACGTCTTCGAGGTCCTGGCCAAGAAGGACGTTCGCGAGCCCACCAACTGGTCGCGGCGGTTCAAGAACCACCAGGAGAAGCTGAAGTCGGGCGACGTGTACCAGGTGGCCGAGGTGGTCCGGAACCTGGCCCTCCGCGAAGCCGACAAGGGCTTGTCCGCCGGCGAGAAGTCCATGTTCGTGAAGGCCCGTCAGGTCTTGGTGTCCGAGCTGGCCTTCGCGCTCGACATCTCCGAGGACGCGGCCCTCGACCGGCTCGAGAAGACCCTGGCCTGAGCCACCGCATGTCGGCCGACGATCGCGCCCCCGCCGGCGTCGCCGATCGCGCGCCGAGCAGCTCCGCTCACCCCGCCAGCTCGTCGGCGACAGCATCGACGAAGCGAAGCCAGCTCGGCGGGTCGCCCGTCGCGCGGGCGGCGATGCCGCGCCGGTCGAGGACGACCCGACGCCGTCGCCGGTTCCCGATGCCCCCGGCTCGGATGCACCGGACCCAGTCGACGACGACGACATCCGGCCGCCGTCGGGTCGGCTGGGAGCGCTCGACGACCCCGACGATTCCGACCTGCTCCGGCGATGGGCCGACGAGGATCCGTTCGAGACGCTGGGCCCGAGCCGGAACTGGTCACCGTTCATCGCCGCGGCCGTGATCGTGGTGTTCGTCGCGCTCGTCGCCGTCGCCTTCGGCGCCATGTCGAACGACGATGGCTCCGGGGACTCCGCCGCGTCACCCGGGACGACGGATGGGTCGTCGGTGCTCGACGACCCCGCCCCGTCGCTCGACGACCTGACCGCCGACGTGACCGTGCCCCCCGGCCCGGACACCGGCCTCGCCGTGGCCGACAAGGGCGTGACGATCGTCGAGGACCGCTTCGACCCGGTCAAGCGGGAGGGCACCTTCGCCGCCATCATCGACAATCCCAACCCCGACTGGTTGGCGGAGGGCGTGCAGGTCGACGTCACCTTCCTCGACCAAGCCGGGACAGCGGTGGGCGCCGACAGTGCCTTCGTCGACGTCGTCCTCCCCAGCCAGCGGGTTGCCGTGGCGTCGCTGTTCTTCGACGCCCCGACCGTGCCGATCGGCGACGTCTCCGTCGCCATCGACGTCGCCCGGTGGCGCAAGGCCTCGGCGGTCGACGGCGCCTTCACGACGAGCAACGTGGTCACGGCGCCGGCCGAGTTCAGCGGGGTGAAGACGTCGTTCCTGTTGCGCTCGTCGTTCCCCGACACCGTGAGCGACGTGGAGGTGACCGCCGTCTACCGCAACGCCTTCGGCGTGATCGTGGGCGGCTTCGACACCTTCATCGACTCCCTCGAACCGAACGTCGACACGCCGGTCGACATCGCCCTGCTGGCCAACATCCCGATCGACCAGATCGCGTCCACGGAGCTGTACCCGTCGGCCAGCTTCGGCTTCGCCTCCGACGGCGGCTGATGGCCGATCAGCCGGGTTGGCCCTCGGACACCATCTCGTCCTGCGCCGAGCTCTGGCTCGTCGAGTCGTCGGACTGCCCGGCCGAGGCGGGCTCGGATGCGGCCCGCCAGGAACCAGACGACGGCCACACCGAACGCGGCGTAGATGACGCGGTTGGCCCAACCGGCGACCTGGGCGGTGGTGTCGTAGGCGTCGCCCAGCCAGTAGCCGGCGCCGATGAGGAGCACGTTCCACGCCGCCGAACCGATGGCGGTGCGCACGGTGAACCCGACGAGCGGCATCTGCCGGGCTCCGGCCGGGACCGAGATCAGGCTGCGGACGCCGGGAACGAGGCGGCCGAGGAGCACCGCCCGTCCGCCGTGGCGGTCGAAGAAGTCCCAGGCGCGCGACGCGTCCTTGGTGGACATGAGGGGCACCCGGTCGATCACCGCGCTCAGTCGGTCGTCGCCGACCCACAGCGCCACCCCGTAGATGAGGAGGGCGCCGACGACGCTGCCGGCGGTGGCCCACGCCGCCGCCGCCACGACACCGAACTCCCCCCGGGACGCCAGGAAGCCTGCCGCAGGAAGCACGGCTTCGCTGGGGATCGGCGGGAACAGGTTCTCCACCAGGATCAGGACGCCGATGCCGGGCGGGCCGAGGGCGTTCAGCACCGTCTCCATCCACCCCGCCACGCCGTGCAGTTGGGCAGCGAGGAGGAGCGACATGGAGTCGACCTACCCGGTGGTCAGCGCCAGCAGACGGGAGTGGCGCAACGGGATCGTGAGAGCGGACGATCGCCGTGGGGCAGAGGGACGGCGTCTCAGCCCAGGGCGCGAACGGCGATGTGGAGGCCTCCGGCGATGACCAGGACGGCAGTGGCCGCGGGCAGGTACCCGGCGAGACGGGTCAGCCGGGGCCAGCGATCGAGCGCTCCCCCGCCGACCCGATCCCCGGCTCGGGCCAGCAGCCAACCGGCGGTGACGAGTGTGGCGGCGATGCCGACGCCGTAGCCGAGGACGAGGCCCACGCCGAACCACGCCCGTCCGAGGGCCAGACCGCCGAGGAACACCAGCAGCGCCGACGGGCTGGGGATCAGGCCGCCGGCCAGTCCAGGGAGGAGGACGCCTCGCCAGCTCAGCTCCCCGTTGGCCAGGGCCCCGAGGTCGGCGTGGACGTGCTCGTGCCAGCCGTCGCCGTGATCATGACCGTGGTGCTCGTGGCCGTGATCGTGGCCGTCGTGCTCGTGGCCGTGGTGATCGTGATCGTGGCCGTGGTGGTCGTGGTGTTCGAGCGCCGCGGGATGGGGCTCCGTCGACGGAGCGACGACGCCTCCGGCTCCGACGAGGACCGCCGACGGCGCTGGGGCTGCAATGACCAGGGCTGGTGTCGCAACTCGACCGGTCCGGTGGCGGCGTACGACCTGGCGCAGCAGGGCGAGGCCGAGGGCGACGAACAGCAGCCCGCTCACGACGCCGAAGAGGGGATAGAAGCGCTCGGGTGCGGCGGTCTCGGTGACCGAGATGAGGGCGCCGAAGGCGAGGACGCTGGCCGTGTGGGTCACGGCCACGGTGGCGCCGAGCAGGAACGCCAGGCGGCGGTCGCGCTGCTGGCCCAGCAGGTACGCGGCGATGACCGACTTGCCGTGGCCCGGAGCGAGCGAGTGCACGGCGCCGAAGACCATGGCCACCACGAGCGACGTCACCACCAGCGGGATGGTGACCTGGTCGGAGGCGACCAGGGCCGTGAACCGGTCCGTTGCGGCGCGGGCACGGTCGCCGAAGGGGCTGGTCCCGATCGCCGGTGCGACAGCACCACCAGGAGAAGCCACCAGCTGCGCCGTGCGCACGTCGAGCGACGCCACGTCGTTCGGGTAGGAGGCCAGGCGTTGCGACACCGAAGCGTCGGGGACGTCGCTCTGTCCGAGGGTGACGCCGTCGCCCACTGCGGTGACCTCGCTCCAGCCCACCTTTGCCCGCGGGTTCTCGTCGACGAAGGCGATGGCGGTCTGGTCGCTCGTCACGCCGACCGGCGCGGTCATCTCGCACTCCAGGCGCAGGATCTGGAGGCCGGCGGCGCCGTCGAGCAGCTGCAATCGTCCGGCCGAGCCGGCCACCACGGTCACCGGCCGTTCGCCCACCGTGAGGCGGAGCCCGGAGGCCAGCTCGTCGCAACGCGATGCCTCGTAGGCGGCTTGCTCGCCCGCGTCGACCGTGTCGTTGCCGTTCTCGTCGATGCGTTGGCGTTCCCGTACCGTCGGCAGTTCGGCCAGGTCGAGCACGTAGTCGATCCGGACCTGGTCGGTGCCGACCACCAGCCCGGCATAGTGGTTGACGCTCACGTTGCCCAGCGGGTGAGCCGACGCCGCACCGGCGCTGGCGAGGACGGCGACGACGACGACCGTCAACGCCGCGGCGGAAACGCGCGGCGACACGCACCAGACCAGGCCGCCGGCTCATGCCGCGCCCTCCAGGGCCACGCCGAGCTGCTTCGCCAGCTCGAAGGCCCGGTCGCGGTGACGGAACGAGAACCAGGGATCGCGCAGGGCGACGGAGAGCTGCTCGGCAGCACGGCTGGGGTCGCCGGAGGCGGCGTAGATCTCCGCCGCGTGGTAGCGCAGCAACGGCTCGGTGGTCCCCAGGCGGAGCGCCCGACCGATCTGTTCGACGGCGATCTGGGTGTCACCGGCCCGGAACGAGGCCCAGGCCATGGCGTCCTCGACGAAGACATTGTCAGGCCGGGCCTGCACTGCGGCGCGGGCATAGGCCAGGGCCCGGTCGGGATCGGTTCCCTCGTCGGCCTCGAACAGCGCCATCTCCAGGTCCACGACCTGTCCCGCGGCCTCCTGGAGGGAGGCGACGGCCCGGATGAGCTCGGCGGTGGCATCGGCGTCGGGGTCTGCGGTGGCGCGCTGCAGATCGACCAGCACCAGCAACAGGGCGGGGGCGGGGAAGGCGTCGGCCTGCTCCTGGAGATCGGCGATGGCACCAGGGATGTCCCCCTGGGCCGCCCGCACTCGGGCCCGGCCGGCTTGGGCGAGGACCAGGTCGGGAGCAGCGGTCAGGGCGTCGCCGTAGGAGGCGGCGGCGCCTTCCAGGTCACCCACCTTGCGTTCGAGCTCTCCGAGCAATGCGGTCACCGACGCCACGTCGAAGCTGGACCCGGCACCGGCCACGATCGCTTGACGCATCACGTCCTGTGCGCCGGCCAAGTCGCCATGCAGCTCACGCTGGTAGGAGGTTCGGGCCAGAGCCGGCAGACCGGGTCGGGCATCGAGCATGCGCTGGAGGGTGTCGGCGGCGGCCTCGTAGTGGCCGAGCTCGACCTCGGCATCGACCAGGATGCCGAGGGCGTCGGCGTTGCGCGGCAGGCGCCGGACGGCCTCGCGCCCGAGCGTCTCCGCTTCGGAGAAGTGGTGCAGCGTCAGGGCCAGGGATCCTCGTCCGACGACGATCGTGGGGTCGTCGGGTGCGATCGCCGCGGCCCGGTCGAAGGCGTCGGAGGCGGCGACGATGAGATCGGGGTCCTGGGTCCGTGCGCCTGCGCCGGCGTAGGCGGAGCCCAGCAGCCGCCACCCGGTCGCATCCGATGGATCGGCCGTGACGCGGCCTTCGAGGGCGACGATCGCCGGATCGGTCGCTCCGCTGGCCGTGAAACCGGCCAGATCTGGCCGCGGGGACGGACCAGCACCGGTGGTCACGAAATGCCCGACCGCGAGCCCGACGACCACGGCGACCGCACCGAGGACCCACCACGGCGAACGCGGCTCGGCGACGAGGTTCGGGCACCGGCGGCAATGACGGCGACGACGCGGCTCCGATGGGCGTATCGATCGTCGTTCCTCCCGGCACATGGACTCTACGGAGCCACCTGCCTGGGCGGTCGAACATTTCCGGGATCTCAGCGATTCCTCATCCGTCACCGCTCCGGGTCCGTAGACGACGTGACCGCCGCCACCGTGCGACGGCGTGCCCGGAGGAAGTCCGATCGCCACCGACACCACCAACGAGCGGCCGCCCAGCCCTGCCGGATCGTCGCCCGCCCGCTCGACCGAGGCCCTGAACCCGCCTGCCTCGCCAGCCGCGGAACCGGCCCGCTCCCGGGCCCGGCGGACGACCATCCTCGCCGTCGTGGGCGGCCTCGTCGTCGGCGTGCTACTCGCTGTCGGTGGCGCGAGGATCTTCGGCGGCGATGGGGACGCACCCGCGGCCAGCTCCCGTACGGCCCCCGCCGTGGTCGACGGCCCGACTGACCTCCTCCCCGACGACCTGCCCGTTCCCCCCGGCGCCGGAGCGGCCTCGGCTGACGACGCGGTCGACGGCTTCCTCGCCGCCGAATCGTCCGGTGACTACGAGACCTCGTTCGGGTTCCTGAGCGACGCCGACCGAGCTCGCTTCCAGTCTCCAGCCGGTTGGGTCTCGGCGCACGCCGATGTGCTGGCCCCCATCGTCGGCTACGACATCGGCGACCGCACCGATGCCGGCGATGGGCGGGCCTCGATCACCGCCGACCTCCGCTTCACGCCCGGGCTCGATCCCGTGGTGGGGTTGGTCCCCGGCCGAGCCGGAGTCACCTGGGACGTGGTCCGTGGTGAGAGCGGTTGGGGTGTGGCCCTCGCCACCAGCGCCTTCGTCCCCGACTACCCCGCCGACGACACCGCATCGGTCGCGGCTCGATCATGGGCCGAGTCCCGCCAGCGCTGCGAGACCCCGGTCGAGGAGTTCCCCGGGCTCGTCGGCTCCCCGTCCCTGGGTCGACTCCTCTGCGACACCACCACCGCCGTCGAGGTCGGTGCCCCGACCGGGCTCGACGTCGCCGCGGCCCAGCCCTTCGCCACCGCCTATGGCCCCGAAGCCGTCGCCGCCGCACGAGTCGTGCGCATCACCGGCCCGGCCGAGCTCGGGGCGGTCCTCGTCCCCATCGGCGACGCATGGACCGTCATCGGGATCGTCCCGTGACGGAGTCGGAACTCGCACAGCCGCACGTTTCCGCACATCAAGCAGAAGGAGCAATCATGACCCACCCGTACGAACGCCGCCGCCGGAGTCGGCCCCGGCGATGGAGGATGGCGGCCTCGGCCGGCATCGCCGCCACGTTGCTCGCTACCGCGGCACCGGCCGGCGCCGAGACGTTCATCGATCCCGGGGACCGGTGCCTTCCCGGCGCCGACGCACCCCCCGCCCCGGTGTCCGACCGCGACGACGTCGACCCGGTGCACCTGGCCAGCGTCGACTGTGTCTTCGCCCAGGGCATCTCCATCGGGACCCAGGGCGGCACCTACATGCCCGAGGGCATGACGCGCCGGGACCAGATGGCATCGTTCATCGTTCGGGCCCTCGAGGCCGCCGGCTACGACGTCCCCGCGGCTGGCGACCAGGGCTTCACCGACATCGCCGGCAACGTGCACGCCGACAACATCAACCGACTCGCCAACATCGGGGTGACGCTCGGACGGTCTGCAACCACCTATGCGCCGGCCCAGTTGGTCCGTCGGGACCAGATGGCGTCGTTCATCGTCCGGGCCGTCGAGTGGGCCTACGGCGAGGACGACATCGCCGTCGGTGACGACGACCCGGTGCAGGACTTCTCGGACGTGTCCTCGTCGAACGTGCACCGTCAGAACATCGACGTCGGATCCACCGTCCTCGGCCTCATCGCCGGCAAGACCCAGACCACCTACGCCCCGGCGGCATTCGTCCGGCGCGAGCAGATGGCGTCGTTCCTGGTGCGCGTCGTCGACATGACCCTCGAGGTCGAGTAGCGCCATGCGCACCTCCACCCCACACCGACCGAACCCAACCACGGAGAGACCCATGCATTCCTTGTCCCGCACGGCGAAGGGCGCCATTGCCATCGCCGGCCTCGGCGGCATCTTCGCCGCCACCGCGCTCGTTCCCGCGAGCGCCTCCAGCCACCGAGAAGCGCCGCTCATCTCGCAGGACCCCGTGGCCGACAACACCGACGTCTACGCCTTCCGGAGCCCCGACGCCCCGAACACCGTCACGCTCATCTCGAACTTCGTCCCCCTCGAGGATCCCTTCGGCGGGCCGAACTACTTCGCATTCGGTGACGACGTCCTCTACGACATCCACATCGACAACGACGGCGACGCCGTCGCCGACATCACCTACGAGTTCCGGTTCACCACCGAGAACGAGGTCCCCGGCATCCCGCTGTACGCCGCCGGGCCCATCAAGAGCCTCGACGATCCGTACAACCGGAAGCAGACGTACTCCATCACCCGGGTCGAAGACGGCACGCGCACGGTGCTGGGCAACGGACTGCCGGTTCCGCCGGTCGATGTCGGCCCCCGGACCACCCCGAACTACGGGGACCTCGCCGCATCTGCGGTCAAGACGGTCTCGGGTGGCATCAAGGCCTTCGCCGGTCAGCGCGACGAGGCGTTCCCCGTCGATCTCGGCGCGATCTTCGACCTCGGCGGTCTCCGCCCGCTCGACGACGCCCACCTCATCGACCTCACCGGGCCCCAGAACCCGGTCAACGCCACCGATGGCAAGAACGTCCACTCGATCGCCCTGCAGGTGCCGATCGACCAGCTGACCGACGGCGATCCCGTCATCGGCGTCTGGTCCACGGCCAGCCGCAAGAAGGTCCGGGTGTTCAACCAGAACAGCGGCGCCAACCCCGTCGACCGCGGTCGGTGGGTCCAGGTGTCCCGACTCGGCAACCCCTTGGTCAACGAGGTCGTCTTCCCGATCAGCCTCAAGGACACGTTCAACACCCTGCGCCCCGATCAGGACGCCCCGACCCTGTCGGGCCTGAAGGTCCAGCCGTTCGCCACCGAGGGTGACATCCCGCTGGTGACCGACCCGATCCTCGCCGACCTGATCGAGATCGTGTACCCGGGCGTCGAGACGCCGCCCGACGGTTCTCGCAGCGATCTGGTGTCGATCTTCCTGACCGGCATCGCCGGCGTGAACCAGCCGGCCAACGTGGTCCCCTCGGAGATGCTCCGGCTCAACACCTCGACGCCGGTCACGATGGACCCGAGTCCGCTCGGCCTGCTCGGTGGCGACAACCAGGGCTTCCCCAACGGCCGCCGCCTCGGCGACGACGTTGTCGACATCGCCCTGCGGGCTGTCGCCGGCGGGACGCCGTTCACGCCCGACTACAACCATGCGCCCAACAATGCGCTCACCGATGGGGTGTCCGGCAACGACAAGCCGTTCCTGTCGGTGTTCCCGTACATCGCCGCTCCCCACAGTGGCTACGACACGGGACCCCTGAACCCTGACATCGCCGGCAACAACGTCGACGACAACGGTCAGTAGCCCTCCCCCCGGAGGAACAACAGGGAAACGATGTGCCCGGGGCTTCGACCCCGGGCACATCGCGTTCAGGCCCGCAACCCGAGCACGGGGACCGCGACGCCGTCATCGGAACATTGTCCCTGGAGGACCGCATGTGAAGCTCCAGGGACGAAGTTGCGGCCGGCTTCGGTGGGCGTAACAGGACTCGAACCTGTGACCTCACGCGTGTGAAGCGTGCGCTCTAGCCAACTGAGCTATACGCCCCGATTCGGGAGCGTCGCACTGTAGCAGTGGGTCAGCGGTAGTTCCGAAGCTCGACGAGGGTGCCGTCGGGATCGCGCAGGTAGATCGAGCGACCGTTGCCCCGGGCCCCGAAGCGCTCGCCGGGGCCGTCCTCGATCTCGAAGCGGCCCGAATCGGCGATCTCGTCGACGTCGTCGTCGACGACGAGGCAGAGGTGGTTCATGTTCTCGCCGCTGGGCGCCGTCGGGAACAGGTCGATGATCGTGCCGGCATCGACGCGGACGCTCACGAAGAACACCTCGCCGGCCCGCCACTCCTCGAGCCGCACCGGCTCGAGGCCGAGCTCGTCGACGTAGAAGGCGAGCGAGCGCTCCACGTCGGCGACGTCGAGGACGATGTGGTCGAGCCCGGTGACGCGCATGG
This sequence comes from uncultured Acidimicrobiaceae bacterium, assembly GCA_963811245.1. Classification (GTDB taxonomy): domain Bacteria; phylum Actinomycetota; class Acidimicrobiia; order Acidimicrobiales; family Salinilacustritrichaceae; genus Salinilacustrithrix. The sequence goes on along the minus strand of CAWEQL010000010.1, from coordinate 364,267 downwards.
GCTGATTCTGACTCACCGGGGCCGGGGTACGGAACCCCTCGTCCGCCGGCTGCTCGGCCTGACAATGGGGTCAGGTCAGTAGCCGGCGCTGGTGTGCACGGACCCCAGGAGATCCTCGCCGGCGAGGAAACGGCGGACGTTCTCCTCGACCCGCCCCGCCAGCAGCGGCACCGCCATCTCCGGGGTGTTGCCCACGTGCGGGGTGATGATGCAGTTCGGGAGGTGCCACAGGGGGTGGCCGTCGGGCAGCGGCTCCGGATCCGTGACGTCGAGGCCGGCACCGCCGATCGAACCGTCACGGAGCGCGGCGACGAGGTCGTCGGTGACGACGTGACCGCCCCGGGCGACGTTCACCAGCCACGCCGACGGCGACAGCAGGTCGCAGCCGGCGGCGGTCGAACAGGCCCTCGGTCTCGGGCGTGAGGGCGAGGGCGAGCACCACGAGGTCGGCGGCCGGGAGTGCGTCGTCGAGGTGCTCGAACGTCAGCGTGCGCGCCGCGCCCGGGCAGCGGCGTGTCGGAGCGACGGACGACGACGATGCGGCACCCGAACCCGCCGAGCAGCTCGATGAGTGCCTCGGCGATCCCGCCGCCGCCCAGGATGACGACGGTGGCGCCGACGAGGTTGGCTCCTCGGGGACGCTCCCACGTCGTCGGCGCGGGCGTAGGTGGCCGAGGCCGCGCATGCCCGCCAACGCCAGGGCCAGGGCATGCTCGGCCACCGGGTCGGGCGTACACCCCCTTGCCGCAGGTCCAGCGCCGGTCGTGGTCGAGCACGGGCACGAACGGCTCGATGCCGGCCCACGGCAGCTGCACCCACGCGATGTCCGGGTCGGTCGTCGAGGAGCCGGCGCAGGCCGTCGGCATCCTTCGCATCGGTCCACACCACGGCCTCGGCGGGCCCGTCGGTGACCGGCTCGGCGCCGCCCGCCCGTACGGCATCGGCAAGCCACGACCGTTCCGGGAGCACGAGGATGCGAGTCATCGCCTCATCCTGCCTCGCCGCCAACAGGGTCGGGCAGGAGGGGGACGGAGCGGCCGTCGTCCCGGCCGAGCAGCGATGCCCGGACGACGGCGTCGCGACCGAAGCGGGCGTGCACGTCGTCGAGGACGTGATCGAGATGCCGGCGGTCGTGGCCGTCGAGCGGCAGGGTGAGTTGGACGGCGTCGGCCGGGCACAGGTCGGAGACCGTGACCCCCAGGAGCGTGCATCCGGCCGAGCGCAGGTGCGGCCACCGTTGGGCCAGCAGGTCACGACCGGCGTCGAGGATCTCGTCGGTGCGGTCGGTGGCGTGGGGCAGGGTGCGGGACCGGGTGTGCCGGGAGAAGTCGTCGGCCCGGAACCGGAGAGTGAGCGTCCGGCCCACCCGACGACCGGCCCGGAGCCGCTCGGCGACCCGCTGGACGAGCGACGAGGAGGATGCCGTCGAGCTCTTCGCGTGTCCGGGGGCGGCGGCCGAGGGCGCGCTGTGACCCGATGGAGGATCGGCGCCGGCCGGTGACCACGTGCCGCGGGTCGTTGTTGCGGGCGAGGGCGTGCAGGTGCCGACCGGCCGCCGGCCCCAACATGGCCACGAGCGCAGCCTCGGGCACCGCGGCCATCTGGCCCACCGTGTCGATCCCACGCGACCGGAGCACCGCGGCCGTGGCCGGCCCGACGCCCCACAGCCGCCGGATGTCGAGCGGGTGGAGGAAGGCGGTCTCGTCCTCCGGTTCCACCACGAGCAGGCCGTCGGGCTTGGCCACACCGCTCGCCACCTTGGCCAGGAACTTGGTGCGGGCGACGCCGACGGTGATGGGGAGACCCGACCTCGGCGCGGATGCGGGCCCGGAGCCGGGTGGCGATGTCGACCGGCCGGCCGGCCGAGACGGGCGAGGCCGTTCACGTCGAGGAAGGCCTCGTCGATCGAGAGGCCCTCGACCAGCGGCGTGGTGTCGCGGAAGACCTCGAACACCGCCCGGCTGGCGGCCGATGTACGCGTCCATCCGCGGCGCAACCACCACCGCCTCGGGGCACAGCGCCCGGGCCTCACGTCCGCTCATCGCGGTGCGTACGCCGTGACGGCGGGCCTCGTAGCTGGCGGTGAGGACCACGCCGGCGCCGACGATCACCGGACGACCCCGGAGCTCGGGCCGGTCCCGCTGCTCCACCGACGCGTAGAACGCATCGAGATCCGCGTGGAGGATGCCGGCCTGCGGCACGGTGTCGACCATCGAACACATGTTCGTCCAGGGCGGTCGAACACGCAAGGGCGGAATATCTTGACCCGCTGGTCAAGTTGGAGCCGAGGATGTCACACTCCCCCACCGTGGACGCCAGCGCACCCCGCCCCGCAACCGAGACGCCCACACCCGGGGAAGCACAGGACCTGCCGGCCGCACCGGCGGTCGGTGGCCGTCCGCCGGTCGCCACCGGCGGCGACGGAAAGGCCATGGACGCCCTCCGCCACCAGCCCTTCCGTCGGGTCTACATCGGTGCCTTCTTCTCCAACATCGGCACGTGGATGCAGAACGTGGTCCTCGGCGCCCTGGCCTACGACCTCACCGGCTCGTCGTCGTTCGTCGGCATCGTGCTCTTCGCCCAGCTCGGCCCGATGCTGCTGTTCTCCATGGTCGGCGGCCTGCTGGCCGACACCTTCGACCGCCGCCGCCTGCTCATCACCATCTCGGCCACCCAGGCCGTGCTCGCCCTCGGCCTGGCCGCCGTCGCCCGCGCCGACGACCCCAGCAAGTGGGCCATCGTCGGCATCGTGTTCCTGATGGGCATGGGCCAGTCGGTGTTCGGGCCGACGTACTCGGCCGTGCTCCCCGACCTCGTCGGCCCCGGCAACCTCGCCGGCGCCATCTCGCTCAACTCGGCCCAGATGAACGGCTCGCGGGTCATCGGCCCGGCCATCGGCGGCCTGCTGTTCGCCCAGTACGGCGCATCGTGGGTGTTCATCATCAACGCCGCCACCTACCTGTTCGTCATCGGCGCCCTGCTGTCCGTGGTCGCTGCCCGACGTCGACGCCGACGGCGCAGCGGAGCCGCGCCTGCAGCGCCTCGCCCTCGGCTTCCGCATCGCCCGCTGCCGCCACCCCGTCGGGCGCTGCCTGGCCCTGATGGTGGTCTTCTCGTTCCTGTGCCTGCCGTTCATCGGCCAGATGCCGGTGCTCGCCGACCGCAACCTCGACATCGCGGCCAAGTCCACCGCCTACGGCTGGCTCTACGCCTGCTTCGGGCTCGGCGCCATGCTCGGCGCGCTCTCGGTCGGCACCTTCTTCGCCAAGATGTCCAAGGAGCGCTCGTGCGCTGGGGCTTGGTCGCCTTCGCCGTCTCGCTCGGCGTGTTCTCGTGGCTGCGGGCGCCGGCACCGGCGTTCATGGTCATCGTCGTGGTCGGCTTCTTCTACTTCGGCACCGTCACCGCGCTGTCGACGGTGCTTCAGCTGCACCTCGCCGGCAACGAGCGGGGCCGGGTCATGGCGCTGTGGATGATGGCCTTCGGCGGCACGGTGCCGCTCGGCAACCTGGTCGCCGGCCCGCTCATCGACGCCACCTCGGTCACCACGGTCGTGTTCCCCGGCGCGGTCATCGCCATCGGACTGGCGTGGTGGGCCGACCTCCACCGCGGCCGGGCGACTCCATGCCGGCAGAGATCATGACCTCGTCCAACTGAGCCGACTCGGGGCAGAATCTGCACAGAATCGGCCCCGAACCCCTGGGGGGACCCATGCCGTACATCGACCGACCGGGTCGTCCACGACGCCGACGCCCACATCATGGAGACGCCGACGTGGCTGCGCGACCACGCCGACCCGGCCATCCGCGACCGCATCGAGCCCCTCCAGCTCACCAGCGGCAACGAGCTGCGCCAGACCGGCGACGTCGACGAGCAGCTGGCCGACCTGCGGACCACGTTCGACCGCCTCGCCGCCAAGCACGCCTCGGACGAGTACCGGGCCGACGAGGCCGCCGAGATCATGAACCGGAAGAACTTCGCCGCCACCGGTTCGTTCGTCCGCCGAGGACCGCGTGCGGGCGCTCGACCTCATCGGCGTGCAGAGCCAGCTGGTGTTCAACACGTTCCACAACTCGCGGCTGCACGACTGGGAGCACGGCGCGCCGACGAGCCCGACCTCGACCTGGCCTACGGCGCAGCACGAGCCCACAACCGGGGCATGGCCGAGTTCTGCTCGGTCGACGAGCGCCTGCTCCCGACGATGTACGTGCCGCTCGCCGACTTCGACCGGGCCGCCGCCATGGCCGACGAGGCCATCGCCATGGGCGCATGCGGCGCTGCTGGTCGCCGTCGGGCTGCCCGCCGCCACCACTCCCCCAGCCACCGCGACCTCGACCCGGTCTGGGCGCGGGCGCAGGAGGCCGGCATCCCGATCGTGTTCCACGTCGGCGGCACCGGCGAGCTCATCGACCCGATGTACTTCCAGAACGGGCTGCCCATCCCGCCCGACTTCCACGGCGGCGACGAGAACTTCCGCTGCGTCGACTACATGGGCATCCCCGGCCCGCCGGCCCAGACGCTGGCCACGATGATCTTCGACGGCGTGTTCGAGCGGTTCCCGGCGGCTGCGGGTCGGCGTGATCGAGCAGGGCGCCATCTGGGTGCCGTCGTGGCTGCGGCAGATGGAGTCGGCGTTCGACGCCTTCGCGCCGCCACGAGGAGCGGCTCCAGCAGCTGACCATGCGCCCATCGGAGTACGTGGCGCGCCAGATGAGGTTCACGCCGTACCCCACCGAGGACGTGGGCTGGATCATCGACCAGGCCGGCCCCGAGCTGGTCCTGTTCTGCACCGACTTCCCCCACGTCGAGGGCGGTCGGCGACCGGTCGAGCGCTTCGAGTCCAGCCTCGACGCCGCCGGCGTCGGCGACGACGACCGCGACCGCTTCTACCGCACCAACTTCGTCGAGCTCATGGGCGCCGGGCTGCCCGGGCCGGTCAGGTGGCATGATCAGCCGAGCAGGAGCGACGGCGACGCGCTCGAGGCCGGCCGACGCGGCTGGCCTTGACCAGCACCGCGTGCCGGCCTCGAGCGGACCCAGCGCGTCGACGGCCGCCTCCGGCGTCGCCACGTCGATGCCCGCTGCCGTAGGCCGGGCAGGCCACGGTGATGACCTCGATGTCGAGGTCCTCGGCGAGGGCACCCATCTCGGCGTGGCGGTCGTCGCTGTTGGCGCCGAGCTCGGCCATGAACCCGAGCACGGCGACGCGGCGGTCGGCGTCGACGGCGGCGAGCGAGTGCAGGGCGGCGTCGAGCGCGGTCGGGTTGGAGTTGTAGGCGTCGTTGATCACCGTGGCACCCGCCGCGGTCCGGCGCAGCTCCATCCGCCACGGCGACAGGTCGGCCGCCGCCAGCCCGTCGGCCACCGCGTCGAGGGCCACGCCCTGGGCCAGCCCCGCGGCGGCCGCAGCCAGGGCGTTGCCGACCTGGTGGACGCCGTGGACGGCGAGCTGGACATCGGTGGTCCCCCACGGCGTGCTCAGGCGGAAGCGCGGGCGGAGGTCGTCGTCGACGCCGACTCGCTGGGCGACCACGTCGCCGCTGGGACGCCGTAGGTGAGGACGCGGGCGTCGGTGAGCTTCGCCATGCCACGCACGCGGGCATCGGCGCCGTTGAGGACCACGAAGCCGTCGACCGGCACGGCCTCGACCAGCTCGCACTTGGCCCCGGCGACCTCGTCGAGGCCGCCCTCGTACTCGGAGGTGTGCACCTCGGCGACCATGGTGACGATCGCGGCCGAGGGGCGGGCGACGGCGCACAGCGACCGGATGTGGCCGATGCCCCGCGCCCCCATCTCCTGCACGACCACCTCGGTGTCGTCGGGGGCGCCGATCAGGGTCAGCGGCACGCCGATCTCGTTGTTGAAGCTCTTGGCGCTGGCCGTGGTCCGGAACGTGGTGGCCAGCACGGCGGCCAGCAGGTCCTTCACCGAGGTCTTGCCGACCGACCCGGTGATCCCGACGACCGCCTCGGGCAGGCGGTCGCGTGCCGCCGAACCGAGCCGGGTGAACGCCGCCATCGTGTCGTCGACCTCGACGGCCGTGGCGCCGTGGCGCTCGATCGGTCCATGCGACGTGAGGTAGGCGGCGGCGCCGGCATCGAGGGCGGCCGGATGAAGTCGTGGCCGTCCCGGTCGGCCACCAGGGGCACGAACAGCTGCCCCGGACACCGTGCGACTGTCGATGGCCGCCCCGTCCACCGTCGTCGGCGGACCGATGACGTTGCCGTGGGTGGTGGCCGCCACCTCGTCGGTCGTGAAGCGCACGGGTCGAGTCTGTCAGGGAGCGGTGTGGTCGTCGGGACGCCCGAGGCTCCGACCTACACTCCGGCGCCATGGCGCTTCCGGACCGCATCCGCCTCGTCGTGCTCTTCGGGGGCCGGTCGGCCGAGCACGAGGTGAGCTGCACGACGGCCGCCCACGTGCTGCGGGCGATCGACCACGACCGCTACGACGCCGTCCCCATCGGCATCACCCGCGAGGGCGCGTGGCTGCGGGCCGACGACGCCATGGCCGCGCTCCGAGCGGGGGGCGGCCGCCCTGCCCGACCGACTGGAGGCGACCGGCACGGCGGTCGAGCCGCTCCCGGCCATGCAGCCGGCCGAGCCCGCCGCCCCGGTCGTGGTGCTCCCCCTGCTGCACGGCCCCTACGGGGAGGACGGCACGGTCCAGGGCCTGCTCGAGTGCGCCGGCGTGCCCTACGTCGGTTCGGGGGTACTGGCGTCGGCGCTGTCGATGGACAAGGTGGCGGCGAAGGAGATGCTGGCCGCCCACGGCATGCCGCAATGCGCGTGGGAGTCGTCGCGCCGCCACGAGATCGACGCCGATCGGCTCGACCACATCGTCAGCCGCCTCGGCTACCCGATGTTCGTGAAACCGGCGAACATGGGTTCCTCGATCGGCGTGAGCAAGGTGCACGACGACGACGCGTTGCGGATCGCCGTCGACGAGGCCGCCCGTTTCGACGAGTGGATACTGTTCGAGGAGGCCATCGTCGGCCACGAACTCGAGTGCGCCGTTCTCGGCAACGACCGGCCCAGGGCCTCGGTGGTCGGCGAGGTCCGTCCGGGTGCCGACTTCTACGACTACGACGACAAGTACGGCGACGGTGCCGAGCTGCTGATCCCGGCGCCGGTCTCACAACCGGTGACCGATGAGCTGCGACAGCTCGCCGTGCAGGCGTTCCGCGCCCTGCGCTGCGAGGGCATGGCTCGTGTCGACTTCTTCTGGGAGGACGACGGCCGGGGAGCGTTGATCAACGAGGTCAACACGATCCCGGGCTTCACGCCGATCTCCCAGTATCCCCGGCTGTGGGAGGCCAGCGGCCTGCCCTATGCCAAGTTGATCGACGAACTGGTGGCGCTCGCACTGGAGCGCCACCAGCGCCGATCGGGGTTCAGCACGACCCGCTGAGCAGGCTCGTGCCGGTCTGTCCTACTTCTTGGTCTCGGCGAAGATCCCGGCGATCTCGTCGATGAGGTCGAGCAGCTTCTGGCCATCGGCCTCGTCGTTGCTCTTCTTGGCGTCGCCGGCGGCCTTGGTGGCCCGCCAGAACAGGTCGTGGAGCTGGGGGAACTGCTCGACGTGGGGCGGCTTGAAGTAGTCGGTCCACAGCACCCACAGGTGCTCCTTGGACAGCTGGGCCCGCTCTTCCTTGATGATGATGCAGCGCGTCCGGAAGTAGTCGTCGTCCGACGCGTTGTACTTCTTCATGATCTCGAGCACCGACTCCGCCTCGATCCGGGCCTGGGCGGGGTTGTACACGCCGCACATCAGGTCGCAGTGCGCATCGGCCGTGGCAGCATCGTCGAGGTCGGCGACGGAGAGCATCCGGGACATCAATGCTCATGGGACTCCTTGGATCTGGAGGGGGTGAAGGGATTGGGGACTCGCGATCGGACCCTAGCGGCGCTGCTCGGCGCCGCAACGGTGACTGCGCTGGTGGCTGGGTCGCTCGAGCGGCACCTGGTGCGCGGCGAGTCGATGAAGCCAGCCCTCCTTCCCCGCGACACGGCGATCTCAGTCCGCGTGCGCTCGCCGCTGGGCCTGCTGCTGCGCCTCCTCCACCGGCCCCGCGCCGGCGACATCGCCATCATCGAGCTGCCGTGGGAGCACGATCTCATCGGCATCAAGCGGCTCGTCGCCGGCCCCGGCGACGCATGGTCGGAGGGAGTCGACCGGGTGGCGGCCGGGCCCGGATGGGTCGCGGTCGGCGACCAACGCGTGCTGTCGACCGACTCCCGCCACCACGGCCGGGTCCCCGCGGACGCCGTCCGGGGCGTGGTGGTCACGAAGGTCGGTCCGTCCACCCGCTGACCGCTGCACGGGCGACACAGGTCGACGCGGTCAGCGCTCGGCGGCCAGGCCGGTGGTGCGGACCGAGCGGCGGTGCCACCACCACAGCAGGGCCGCCACGGCCAGCAGCGGCAGGAACGGGAGGGCGAACCCGGCCGCCGTGGCCGCAGCGGTCGCCGTGACGACCACGGCGTCCCAGCCCACCGCGAGGCCCCGCCCGAACCCGGGCGGGCCGCCGTCGCCCGAGACGGTGGCGGCGGCGATCCCTGGTCCGGAGAAGGTGACGGTGATGGTGCCGTAGCGCCGTGCGGTCCCGCAGCACCCGGAGCTGGCCGGCGATGACGTCGTGCTCGGCCTCGCGGCGGGTGAGCTCCGATTCGAGCCGGCTGATCTCGTCGACGTTGCCGGCGGCGGCGAGGAAGCCCCGCAACCGGTCGATGCTGGTCTCCAGCGTGGCCAGGCGGCTCTCGAGGTCGGTGAACTGCTCGGTGACGTCGTCGGCCGAGACGCTCTGCGACATCACGTCGCCGATGCGCGGCGACGGCGTCGTAGGCGGCGTCGAAGCGGACGGCCGGAACCTTCAGCACGACGCGCGCCGAGCCGTCGGTGATCTGTTGGGCGAAGACGAAGCCGCCCTCGGCGGACGCCGCATCACGGGCCGCCCCGGCTGCGGCCACGACGTCGTCGACCTCGGATTCGACCTCGGCCGTGTAGACGATCTTGCGGTCGACCTCGACCGCAGGCCAGGTCGACCGGTGCCACATCGGTGACGGTCCCGTCCTGGCCACTGCCCCCGGAACTGTCCCCGTTGGCGGACCTCGCCGCCCGATGCATCGAGGATCGTGGTGGCCGACTCCCGGCCCGAGGACGCCGTGTCCGAGGCAGACGAGTCCGACTCCGACGAGCACGCCGCCACCCCCAGCAGCACGACGGTGGCGGCGACGGCGAGGATCCGGGATGGGCGCATGCGGGTCCGACGCCCGGGACGGCGACGCTGGTTCCGGCCGTCACCGGATCGTCATGCGACCAGGGCGTCCCGCAACAGGTCGATGAGCTGGTCGCGCCGGCGCACCAGCGAGCTCAAGGTGGGCTCCTCGCCCAGCGCTCGCAGCACCTCGATCTCGGTGGCCAGGCCGGTCACCGCCGAGTACGCCATCAGCACCAGCAGCTTGGGGTCGTGGCGACGCAGACGCCCGGCGTCCATCTCGGCGTCGAGCCAGGCCGCGGCGCCGGCGAGCAGCGGGGTCACCGCAGCCGTGAGCCGCGTCGAGGTCGGCGGACCGATGCGGTTGACCTCGCGCATGAAGCCGAGCATGGCCGGGTGTCGGGCCGCGAGCCGGAACGCCGTCCGGACCACGGCATCGATCCGGGCGAAGCCCTCGTCGCCGGCGGTCAGGGCCCGGGCGAAGCGGCGTTGGAGCTCGTCGGCGCAGAAGTCGATGACCGCGTCGAGCAGGGCCTCCTTCGACGGGTACCAGTACAGGATCGCCTGCTTGGTGACGCCGAGCTCACGGGCCAGGGCGTCGAGCGAGGTGGCGTCGATCCCGTCGGTCCCGAACGCCTGCAGCGCCACCCCCAAGATGCGGTCGGACGTCTTCACTTACCACATGGTAAACAGGTTGCGATGGCTGACTCGTCCACCGGCATCTCCATCGCCGCCGACCTCGACGGCTCGCGCATCGCGATCACCGGGGGCACGGGTTTCCTCGGCACCGCGTTGATCGAGCGGCTCCTGCGGTCGGTGCCCGGCTGCGAGCTGGTGCTGCTGATCCGTCCCGGCCAGCGGCGTTCGGTGGCCCAGCGGGCCCGGCGCGAGATCTTCAAGAACGACGCCTTCGACCGCCTCCGCGCCCAGCACGACGGCAGCGGCGAGGACTTCGACGCCATGGTCGCCCGGCGGGTGACGCCCATCGCCGGCGACGTCGGCACCGACGGCCTCGGCCTCGACGACGACGGCCGCGCCGCCCTCTCGAGCTGCGACATCGTGATCCACTCGGCCGCCACGGTGAGTTTCGACTCCCCGCTCGACTCGGCGGTGGAGGTCAACCTGCTCGGCCCCAGCCGCATCGCCGCCACCCTCCACGACCTGTTCGGCTCGGTCGACAACCCCCGCCCGCTCCCCCACCTCGTGGCCGTCAGCACCTGTTACGTCGCCGGCAACCGGAAGGGCTCGGCGCCCGAGCAGCCCGTCGACGAGAGCCCGTACTGGTTCGGCCTCGACTGGCGCGACGAGGTGGCGGCGGCCCGCCGCACCCGGGCCGACGCCGAGGCCGAGTCGCGGCGACCGGAGATGCTGAAGCGTTTCCGCGCCGACGCCCGCAAGGAGCTCGGCGCCGCCGGCACGCCGCTGCTGGCGGCCAAGACCGAGCAGCACCGGTCCCGCTGGGTCGGCGACCAGCTGGTCGAGGCCGGCCGCTCCCGGGCCGCGTCGCTCGGCTGGCCCGACGCCTACGCCTACACCAAGGCCCTCGGCGAGAAGGCGCTGTTCGAACAGCGAGGCGACCTGCCCGTGTCGCGTCGTGCGACCCGCCATCATCGAGTCGCTCCTGCGCCGAGCCCCGCCCGGGATGGATCCGCGGATTCCGCATGGCCGAGCCGGTGATCATCTCCTACGCCCGCGGCCTGCTGAAGGAGTTCCCCGGCGTCCCCGAGGGCATCATCGACGTCATCCCCGTCGACCTGGTCTGCGGCGCCATCTGTGCCACGGCGGCGGCGGGCCCCGCGCGCAACGACGACGGCACGCTCGCCGCCCCGCGCATCGTGCAGTCGGCGTCGGGCTCCGCCAACCCGCTGCGGTACCGCCAGCCTCGTCGACAACGTCCGCGGCCTGGTTCACCGAGCACCCGCTCTACGACTCCGACGGCCAGCCCATCGTGGTGCCCGAGTGGAACTTCCCCGGCCGGGGACGGGTGCAGGCCCAGCTCGAGCGGGCCAAGAACGTGCTCGAGAAGGCCGAGAGTCCACGCTCCAGGCCCTGCCCCTGCGCGGGCAAGCAGGCCGAGTGGGCCGCCACGATCGAGGCCAAGCGCGAGGAAGCCGAGCGGGCGCTCACCTACGTCGAGCTCTACGGCGCCTACGCCGAGTGCGAGGCCGTCTACGGGGTCGAGCCGGCTGCTCGACCTCTGGGACCGCTGCGACGCCGAGTCGCAGGCCGAGTTCGCGTTCGACCCCCGGGTCATCGAGTGGGACCGCTACGTGCACGAGATCCACCTGCCGTCGGTGGTCGCAGCACGCCCGGGTGCAAGACCACGCCGGGCGGCCACCGATCGCGATCGCCCGCGCCGACCGCCTGCGCCGCCAGGTCCTCGACCCCGACCGCCAGCGTCGCCGCCTTCGACCTCGAGAACACCCTCATCGCCTCCAACGTGGTGCGCCGCTACGCGTGGCTCGCCACCCGCCGCCTCGCCGCGCGACGATCGGGTGCGGTTCGTGCCTGCGACCCTGGCCGAGGCGCCGTCGCTGCTGTCGCTCGACCGCAAGGACCGCAGCGACTTCCTCCGCCACTTCTACCGGCGCTACGAGGGCGCCGCGGTCGACCAGCTCACGACCGGACACGGTCGAGATGTTCAGCCACCTGCTGCTCACCAAGTCGTTCCCGGCCGCCATCCGCCGGGTCCGCGAGCACCGCGCCGTCGGCCACCGCACGCTGCTCATCACCGGTGCCCTCGACGTGGCCATCAAGCCGCTCCTGCCGCTGTTCGACGACGTGATCTGCGCCGAGATGAGCGTCGCCGCCGACGGCACCTACACCGGCGAGCTCACCGACGTGCCCCCCACCGGCGAGAGCCGGGCCCAGGCGCTGTTCGACTACTGCGACGCCCACGGCTTCGACCCGGCCGAGTCGGTGGCCTACGCCGACTCCACCTCCGACCTGCCCCTCCTCGAGGCGGCCGGCTTCCCCGTGGCGGTGAACCCCGAGGCCCGCCTCGCCGCCCTCGCCCGCAAGCGGGGCTGGCTGGTCGAGCACTTCGACAAGTCCGAGGGCGGCAGCGACCCGCTCCTGCCCATCGCACCGACCTGGCGAGGGAGGCCGGCGTGAAGGCACTCGAGTTCTCCCGCAAGCCGGCCCGGTACGCCGCCGCCATGGTCGCGGGCGCGCTCCGGCCCGGCGCCGGCGCCAGCGTCGGACCGCTGCGCCTGCGCGACCTCGACCCGCCCGAGCTGCCCGCCGCCGACTGGGTGCGCTTCCGGCCCCGCCTCGCCGGCATCTGCGGTTCCGACCTGTCCACCATCGACGGCCACTCGTCGCGCTACTTCGAGCCCATCGTGTCGTTCCCGTTCGTGCCCGGCCACGAGGTGGTCGGTGACCTGGACGACGGCGGTCCGTGCCGTGCTCGTCCCGGTGCTGCACTGCGCCATCCGGGGCATCCAGCCCGTCTGCGCCGCCTGCGCCGACGGGCACATCAACCGGTGCGAGCGCATCGCGTTCGGCCACCTCGAGCCAGGGCTGCAGTCGGGCTTCTGCTGCGACACCGGCGGCGGATGGTCCGAGGAGATGGTGGCCCATCCCGACCAGCTCATCCCGATCGACGACGACCTGAGCGACGAGGCCGCGGTGATGATCGAGCCCACCGCCTGTGCCGTCCACGCCGCATCGCACATCGACGCCGCCACCCCGGAGGGCTCACCGATCGTCGTCATCGGCGCCGGCACCCTCGGCCTGCTCACCATCGCCGCGCTGGCGCCACCGCGGCCGCGACGACGTGCTCGTCGCCGCCCGCTACCCCCACCAGGAACGACTCGCCACCGAGCTCGGCGCCCATCGCGGTCGTGAAGTCCGCCGAGCTGGCGGGCGCCGTCCGCCTGGCCACGGGATCGATGAAGCTCGGCGCCGACCACGCCAGCGGCCAGCTCACCGGCGGCGCCCCGATCGTGGTCGACTGCGTCGGGTCCGAGGCCAGCCTCGCCCAGGCGCTGGAGGTGGTGGCACCCGGCGGCACCGTCCTGGTGGTCGGCATGCCGGCCACCGTGTCGCTCGACCTGACCGGGCTGTGGCACCGCGAGGTGGCGCTGCGCGGCGTCTACGCCTACGACCGCGACGACTTCCGCACCGCGGTCGACCTCGTCGCCGACCCCCACCTCGACCTGGGTCGCCTCGTCACCCAGACCTACCCCCTGTCCCGCTACACCGACGCCATCGCCCACGCTGCCGAAGCCGGCCGGCGGGGCGCCGCCAAGATCGCCTTCGACCTGAGGAAGCCACGCTGATGCCCCGCCCCGGACTCGTCCTCGACGTCGACTCGTCGACGCCCCCGATCCTGTTCCACCACGGCGAGGGGTTCGCGCTCGAGAAGCTGCCCGCCGGCCGCAGCCGCGTGCATCTACCCGGCCGAGCCGCTGGCCGGCATGAAAGACGTCGACGGTGCCATCGCCCGCGCCCTCGAGACGCCCGCTCGGGGACAGCGAGCCCCTGTCCGCCCTGCTGTTCGCCGACATGAAGCTGACCATCTGCTTCGACGACATCAGCCTGCCGCTGCCCCAGATGCGCCGGCCCGACGTGCGCCAGCGCGTCATCGAGGCCGTGCTCGACCAGGCCGCCGCCGCCGGCGTCGACGACGTCGAGATCATCGCCGCCCTCGCCCTGCACCGGCGGATGACCGAGGACGAGCTGCGCCACGCCGTCGGCGACCGGGTCTACGACGCCTTCGCCCCGAGCGGCCGGCTCTACAACCACGACGCCGAGGACCCCGACGGGATGCTCGAGATCGGCACCACCGACCAGGGCGAGCTGGTCGAGATCAACAAGCGGGCCGCCACGTCCGACCTCATCGTCTACGTGAACATCAACCTGGTGGCCATGGACGGCGGCTGGAAGTCCACCGCCACCGGCCTGGCCGGCTACCGGTCGCTGCGCCACCACCACAACGTGCACACCATGCAGCACTCCCGCAGCTTCATGGACCGGCACGCCTCGGAGCTCCACCACTCGAACTGGCGCATGGGCGAGGTGCTCAAGGGCGCCGGCGTCAAGGTCTTCCAGATCGAGACCACGCTGAACAACGACACGTTCGGCACCCATGCCCTCGGCACCGGTGGCCCGATGTCGACGCTCGCCAAGCGCGAGTGGGAGTGGACGGCCAAGGACCGGGCCACGTTCGTCGCCATGCAGGCCGGCCTCAAGCGGATGCCGGCCCGGGCCAAGCGGGCCGCCTTCATGTCGTGGAAGGCGCCCTACGCGGTGACCTCGGTGCAGGCCGGCGAGGTCGAGGCCGTCCACGAGCGCACCCTCGAGCACGTCTTCGCCCAGCACCGGGTGCCCGTCGAGGGCCAGACCGACATCCTCACCATGGGCCTGCCCTACATCTGCCCGTACAACGTGAACTCGATCATGAACCCGATCCTGGTGATGTGCCTCGGGCCTCGGGTACTTCTTCAACCTGTACCGCGGGCAAGCCCCCGGTGCGCGAGGGCGGGGTGCTGATCATGCGCCACCCCACGCCGTGGGAGTTCCACCCCGTCCACCACCCGAGCTACATCGACTTCTTCGAGCAGGTGCTGTCCCAGACCACCGATCCGGTCGAGGTGCAGAAGTACGAGCAGGCCTTCGCCGAGGACGAGTGGTACCGCCACCTGTACCGGACCAGCTACGCCTACCACGGCGTCCACCCCTTCTACATGTGGTACTGGGGCGCCCACGCCATGCAGCACCTGGGCAAGGTGATCATCGTCGGCGGCGACCCCCGGGCCGTGCGCCGGCTCGGCTTCGCCCCCGCGTCGAGCATGGACGACGCCTTCGAGCTGGCCTCCGACGTCGTCGGGCCGGGCCCCCACGATCACCCACATCCACAACCCGCCCATCCTCCTGGCGGACGTCACGTGAGCACCCTCAAGACCGTTCTGGGACGCGAGCACACGCGTGCTGGCGCTGCGTGGCGCGTCCCAGAACGCTGAAGGGACTGGTCAGGGGGACCCGGTTCCCGTACCGGGCGCCGACGACACCCCGGGGCGTGGAGCCGCTCCCCGAGGAGAAGAAGACCGGCGCCGACTACGACACCGACTGGGCCCGCACGTTCCCGGCCCGCTGGGCCCGCGTGGTCCTGCTCGAATCGGTGATGCGCCCGACCATCGCCGGTCTGGCCCGACCCACGGTTCGCGGTCTCGACCGGCTCGAGGACCTGCGACGCCGAGGGCGACCCCGTGATCTTCTGCGCCAACCACCACAGCCACGTCGACACGCCGCTGGTGCTGACGCACCTGCCCGAGCCGTGGCGCTACCAGGTCTTCGTCGGCGCCGCGGCCGACTACTTCTTCCGCACCCGAGTGACCGGCGCCGCCGCCTCGCTGGCGCTGAACGCCATCCCCATCGAGCGGGCCACCGTCACGCGACGCTCGGCCGACCTGGCCGCGGAGCTGATCGGCGAGGGCTGGTCGATGCTCATCTTCCCCGAGGGCGGCCGCTCGCCCGACGGGTGGGGGCAGGACTTCCGGGGCGGGGCCGCATACCTGGCCCGGCGGACCGGGGCGGCGGTGGTGCCCGTCCACCTGGCCGGCACCGGCCGCATCCTGCGCAAGGGTTCGAAGCGGCTGCGGCCCAGCCCCACCGTGATCACGTTCGGGCCGCCGATCCGCGCCGGCGAGGACGAAGACACCCGCCGGCTCGCCACCCGCATCGAACACGCCGTCGCCTCGTTGGCCGACGAGCACGTCACCGACTGGTACCAGGCCCGCCAGCGGGCCCACGCCAGCGACACGCCGACACTGTCGGGCCCCGGCGGACCCGACTGGCGGCGGGCATGGGCGCTCGGGAACCGGGGCCCGCGCCGCCGGCGCAAGGCGGCCTGGCCGGAACTCTGAGCCGACTACTCGACGAGGCGGAGCGTGGCGGGGCTGAAGGCACCGTCGTGGAAGGGCAGCTCGGCGACGAACTCGGTGAGGTGGGCCGGGAAACGGTGCTCGGAGACGAGCACGGCCCGGCCCGCGGTGTCCTCGCTGACCCGCTCGACGACCAGCAGCGGCGAACCCACCGGCACCGCCAACGCGTCGGCGTCGCGCTCGTCGGCGACGGCGGCGCCGATCGTCTGCACGGCTCGGTCGAAGTCGACCGCCAGCAGCTCGTAGAAGGTGGCGGTCTCGACGTCGTCGCGGCTCAGGGCGCCGGCGAGGTCGGCGGGGCACCACACCGTGACCAGCGCGAAGGGCTGGTTGTCGCCGAGGTTGACGCGCACCACCTCGAGCACCTCCTGGCCGGCAAGCGCCGGCAGGCCGGCGGGGGCGCGCCCGAACCCGAACGACAGCACCCGCCGCACGGGCGTCCGCCCCTGGGCGGCCAGCTGCGACTCGATGGTGGACAGGGCGCCGAGCGACTGGCGGACCCGGTCACCGGAGACGAACCACCCGTAGCCCTGACGCGAGGAGACCCGGTCCTCGTCCCGGAGCAGCTCGAGCGCCTTGCGGACGGTCACGCGGCTCACGCCATAGGATCCGGCCAACTCGGCCTCCGACGGCAGCACCGCTCCGGCGGCCAGGTCGCCGGCGACGATCTGGGCCCGGAGATCGTCGGCGATCGACCGGTACCGGATCTCTCGTCCGTGCGCCGCTTGCTCCACTTGTCTCATAGTTGTATAGAGTCAGAAGAAATACAAGTCGTTGTCCGTCCGATCCGTCTGTCCGATCCCAGCGAAGGGTTCCTGCCATGCCGGTGACCTCGTCCACCCCCATCGAGCTCGTCCAGGCCGTCTACGACCGCCTGCCGGAGTCCGTGCGCATCGGTCGCGACCGCCTCGGCCGGCCCCTCACGCTGGCCGAGAAGGTGCTGATCAACCACCTCCGTGACCGCGACGGCCAGGAGATGGAGCGGGGTCGCTCGTACGCCGACTTCGACCCCGACCGCGTCGCCATGCAGGACGCCACCGCCCAGATGGCGCTGCTGCAGTTCATGACCGCCGGCCTCGACGAGGCCGCGGTGCCGTCCACCGTCCACTGCGACCACCTCATCCAGGCCAAGGTCGGCGCCCTGAAGGACCTGGCGGTGGCGGTCGACACCAACCACGAGGTGTACGAGTTCCTCGAGACGGTGAGCCGGCGCTACGGCATCGGGTTCTGGAAGCCGGGCTCGGGCATCATCCACCAGGTCGTGCTCGAGAACTACGCCTTCCCCGGCGGGATGATGATCGGCACCGACTCCCACACCCCCAACGCCGGCGGGCTCGGCATGGTCGCCATCGGCGTGGGCGGGGCCGACGCCGTCGACGTGATGACCGGCTTCCCGTTCAACGTGCGCTGGCCCAAGCTCATCGGCGTGCACCTCACCGGCCGGCTGTCGGGCTGGACCGCACCGAAGGACGTGATCCTCGAGGTCGCCCGGATCCTCACCGTCAAGGGCGGCACGGGAGCGATCGTCGAGTACTTCGGCGAGGGCGCCGACTCCATCACCGCCACCGGCAAGGGCACGATCTGCAACATGGGCGCCGAGATCGGCGCCACCACCTCGCTGTTCCAGTACGACGCCAACATCGCCGCCTACCTCAAGTCCACCGGCCGTGAGGCCATCGCCGACGCCGCCGATGCCGTGGCCTCCGACCTGCGGGCCGACGACGAGGTGCTGGCCGACCCCGAGAAGTACTTCGACCAGGTCATCACCATCGACCTCGACGAGCTGGCCCCGCTCATCAACGGCCCCCACTCCCCCGACCGGGCGCACAAGGTGTCCGAGGTAGGCGACGTCGCCGAGGCCGAGGGCTGGCCGGTCGAGATCAGCGCCGCCCTCATCGGGTCGTGCACCAACTCGTCCTACGAGGACATCACCCGGGCGGCGTCGATCGCCCGCCAGGCCGCCGCCAAGGGCCTGCGGGCCAAGACCGAGCTGTTGATCACGCCCGGCTCCGAGCAGGTCCGGGCCACCATCGCCCGCGACGGCCTCCTCGAGGACCTCGAGGCCATCGGCGGCGAGGTGCTGGCCAACGCCTGCGGGCCCTGCATCGGCCAGTGGTCACGGCCCCAGAAGCAGCTGGACCGGGTCAACACGATCGTGAACAGCTACAACCGCAACTTCCCGAAGCGCAACGACGGTTCGGCCAACACGCTGTCGTTCGTGACCTCGCCCGACACGGTGATCGCCATGGCCCTCGCCGGCCGGCTCGACTTCGATCCCCGCACCGACACGCTCGTCAACGACGAGGGCGAGGAGGTCCGCCTCGACGAGCCGGTCGGCATCGATCTGCCCCCGGGCGGCTTCGAGGCCGGCGAGGACACGTTCGTGGCCGCGCCCGAGGACCTGTCCGAGCGGATGTCGGTCGAGGTGAAGGTCGATCCGGACTCCGACCGCATCCAGCTGCTCGAGCCCTTCGCCGCCTGGGACGGCAACGACTACGTCGGTCTGCCCGTGGCCATGAAGGCCAAGGGCAAGTGCACCACCGACCACATCTCGATGGCCGGCCCGTGGCTCAAGTACCGCGGGCACCTCGAGAACATCTCGGGCAACCTCTTCGCCGGCGCCGTCAACGCCTTCACCGGCGAGGCGGGCACCGGCAAGGACCCCGTCGACGGCGAGACCAAGCCGTTCCCCGAGGTGGCGAAGTCCCTCCACGAAGCCGGCCGGCAGTGGGTGGCCGTCGGCGACGAGAACTACGGCGAGGGCTCCTCGCGCGAGCACGCCGCCATGGAGCCCCGCTTCCGCGGCTGCGTGGCGGTGTTCGCCCGCAGCTTCGCCCGCATCCACGAGACCAACCTCAAGAAGCAGGGTGTGCTGGCGCTGACCTTCGCCGACCCGGCCAGCTACGACCTGATCGGCGAGGACGACCCCATCAGCGTCCTCGGTCTCGCCGACCTCGCCCCCGACCAGCCCGTCCGCTGCCAGGTCGTCCATCCCGACGGGTCCACCGAGGACTTCCAGGCCACCCAGACCCTGTCGCCCGAGCAGATCGAGTGGTTCCGGGCCGGCTCGGCGCTCAACATCATCCGCCAGCGGGGCGGCGGTGCCTGACCCACCAGGTGGTCAGACCGCAGGGACCGGTTCGCCGGCGGCGCCGTCGGTGTCCTCGTAGCGGGCCTGGTTCTTGCCCTCGCGCTTGGCTCGGTAGGAAGCGGCATCGGCCCGGCGCAGGACATCGGCCGGGTCGTCGCCGTCGGCGGCCACGCCGATGCCCACGCTGGCTCCGACCGCCACGGGCGCCGGCGTCAGGTTGGTGATGGGCGTGCGGACGGCGCTGAGGATGCGTTCGACCAGGAGCGACACGTCGTGGGCGGTGCGCAGCGTGCGGGTGACGACCACGAACTCGTCGCCCCCGTAGCGAGCCACGACCTCGTCTTCCCGTGAGGTGTTGCGCAGCCGGCGGGCGATCGTGCGGAGCACCTCGTCGCCGATCTGGTGGCCGTACTGGTCGTTGATCGGCTTGAAGTCGTCGAGGTCGAGGAACAGGACGACGAGACGGTCGGAGGCTCGACGCCGCGGTCCGAAGGTGGACGACAGGTAGTTGTCGAGGAAGCGGCGGTTGGGCAGGCCGGTGAGGTGGTCGTGGGCGGCCCAGTAGGCGAGGTCGCCGTTGGAGTCGGCCTTGCCGAGCACCGCCTTGCGCGACGTGATGTCCTCGATGGTGGAGACGAAGTAGCTGATCTCGCCGGCCGCGTCGCGCACGGTGGCGACGCTGAGCTCGGCCCACACGTCGTGCCCGGAGCGGTGGATGTAGCGCTTCTCCATCTGGTAGCCGCTGCGCGTCCCGGCCAGCACCTCGCCCAGGAGCTCCATGTCGACGGCGAGGTCGTCGGGGTGGGTGATCTCGGCGAAGGTGCGGCCGACCAGCGCATCGGCCGCGTAGCCGAGGATCATGGCCAGCGCCTCGTTGACCTGGGTGAAGCGGCCGTCGAGGTCGACGATGGCAGTCGCCGCCGGCGAGCCGTCGAACACCGCCCGGAACAGGCCCTCCGCCGCAACGCGCCCGGCCTCGGCCACCCGGAGGCTGGTGACGTCCTCGAGCGACGCGACGGCGAAGACGAGGCGGTCCTGGTCGTCGACGGTCGGAACCACGTGGATCCGCAGCCACCGCCCCCCGACCTCGAGGTCCTCGATCAGCTCGGTGGTGCCGTTGGTGCCGGCCAGGATGTGCTCGTCGATCACGGCGCGGGCCGACTCGGCGAGAGCCGTGAAGCGCTCGTTCTCGAAGCTCACGTTCAGGTTGGCGCTGCGCATCTGGAGACCGATGGGCGCCGCTTCGGCCAGCGACGAGAACGCGGTGGAGTCGAGGCCGTCCTGGCGGGTGCGGTCGAAGTCGATGAGCCAGGCCTGGATCAGCAACCCGGTGGCGATCGACTCGCTGACGTCGTGGACCGAGACGAGCAGCGACCGCTCGGGCTCGCCCTCGTCCTCGGGTTTGATGCGGACCACGGTGTTGCGGGAGCCCCCGTCGCGGGCCACGCTCGCCAGCACGTCGACCAGGCTGGGGATGTCGTCGGGGTGCACCCAGTCGATGACCCGTGCCGCCGGCGTGGTGGGCAGGTGGAGGCGGCTGTGGTCGGGGTCGTACCACCGACGGACTGCGTTCCCGTTCGAGGCGTCGATCAGGAGGGTGACGTCCGCAGCACGGGCCAACAGCTGGTCGAGGAGCCCGGCGCCGAGAGACGGCGCACCCACGGATGGTTCGATCATCGTGTCCCGCACCGTGTCCCCCACAGCCCGGACGGTGTCGCAACCGTCCGTCCCCCAATCCCATGTTCCATGGTGGTGTCCATCGGCACGTCAGTTGTCCCGCTGAAGCGGAATTGCCGCGACCCGGCGACTTCGGCGGCTCGGGCGGGAGCCCACCCTCACGTGTCGGAGCCGGGGCGGCGATCGGTCTCGGCCGTGGGATCGCCGTGGTACCCCGGCGGGTACGTGCGCGCCAGCTCTTCGGGCGTGGGGTCGCGCTTCTCGTGCGCCTCTTTGGGCAGGAGCGCCGAGATGGCCGACATGATCCGCTTCGTGTCGGCGTCGGCCGAGCGGTACTTCAACTCCACGGGCGTCCCCGACCCGAATGGTGACGAGCGGCGGGTCGGTCACGGCCAACATGTTGGGCAGGCGGGCCGAGCGGGGCCACACCTGTTCGGTGCCCCACAACCCGACGGGGATCACCGGCACCTTGGTCATGGCGGCGAGCTTGGCCGCCCCCCAGCGCCCCTTGAGCTCGGGGTCGAAGAAGGCCGGGCCGCGAGGGATGGTGCCCTCGGGCATGAGCATGACGATCTCGCCGGCGTCGAGGGCTTCGGCCGCCGCCTTCAGCGGTTCGTCGGAGCCGGTGCCGCGGTCGACGCGGATGCCGCCCATGGCCTTGGCCATCTGCCCGACGATCGGCGCGTCGAACACCTCCTTCTTGCCGAGGAAGCGCACGGGGCGGCCGGCTTGGGCCACGGTGAAGCTCATGGCGACGCTGTCGAAGTAGGAGCGGTGGTTGCCGACGATGATGCAGCCACCCTCGGTCGGGATGTTCTCGGCGCCGGCCAGGTCGAAGCGGGCGTACGGGATCAGCTCGGGCCGGGCGAACGGCAGCAGCGCCTGGGCCGGTTCGATGCCGAGGAGCTTGGGCACCCCGGGCGGCTTGTCCAGCCACCGGACCGGCCAGCGGCGGATGGCGGCGGCGATCCGCATCCGGGGATCGGGGTTGACGACGGTCGGGTGGGCGACCGCTCCGAGCAGGGGCAGGTCGTAGAAGCTGTCGCTGTAGGCCCAGCAGTCCTCGATGTCGACATCGTGGTCGTCGCACCAGTCCTCGACCGCGGCCAGCTTGCCCGGACCCCACACGAAGTGGCCGTCGATGGTGCCGTCGTAGTTACCGTCGGCGTCGACGCCGTAGCGGGTGGCCACGGCGTCGTCGAAGCCCATGGCGTCGGCGAACGGCTTGACCATGTCGTACGGACTGGTGGTGGCCAGCACGACGGGACGACCAGCGTCCTTGTGGCTCTCGATGATGGCGTGGGCATACGGCTCGACCATGCCGCACATCAACTCGGCGGCGATCTCGCCCGCCTCCTGCACCTTGGCCCGCTCCTGACCGCCGCTGAACCGGGCCCCCTGGCGGGCCAACATCATCGACGGCCGGGTCTCCCCGATGAGGTTGAAGATCCGGTAGACGAGGTCCTCGCCGGGCAGCACCCGGTCGGACAGGACACCAGCCGAGCGGAGGGCGGCCGACAGCACGGGTCCACTGGCCCCACGCAGCAGCGTTCGATCGAGGTCGAAGAAGGCAGCAGCGTTGGGCACGAGGCCACGGTACTGCGCTTCGCCGGCTGTGACCTTGCGGCGTACGGCAGCAACGGTCTGGGAAAACGAGGGGAGCCGGCCCAGGGGGGACAGGCCGGCTCCGCACCTCGTTTCGTGCAACCGGTCGGAGGGGGGATTCCTTCCGGGCACTCTTTGCGCTCGAGGGGGTGTGGGGGGACAGTGACCCCCTCGGCGAGGTGTGCTCAGTAAAGCAAGCAGACGCTGAATCTGTCCAACAGTTCCCGGAGATGCCTACCATCTGGTACACAGATGGCTCGTGGACCTGCGCCAGCTGCAAGCCCTGCTCGCCGTGGCCGAGCACGGATCGTTCTCGGCGGGAGCGCGGGCGATCCACACCGTGCAGTCGAACGTCTCGACCCACGTGGCTCGCCTGGAGCGTGAGCTGGGCGTCAGCCTCGTGGACCGCAGCTCGGGCCGGCTCACCGAGGAGGGCGAGGCGGCGGTCGCTCGGGCCCGCCGGATCCAGGCCGAGCTGGCCGCCCTCACCAGCGACGTGGCGGCGTTGCGGGACGAGGTGGTGGGCAGCGCCCGGCTCGGGGTCATCGGTTCCATCGGGCGGTGGTTGGTCCCCGGCCTGCTCACCCGGATGCGGGCCCTGCACCCGAAGGTCGACCTGGTGGTGGTCGACGCCACGACCACCTCGCTGCTCCCCCAGCTGCTCGACGGCGGCCTCGACCTCGCCGTCGTGAACCTCCCCGTGTCGGACCCGGCCATCAGCGTCGAGCCCCTCTTCGACGAGGAGCGCATCCTGGTCGCACCCGACTCGCACCCGCTGGCGGCGGCCACCGAGCTGCACCTGCCCGACCTCGCCCCCCACCAACTCATCCTGGAGCCACGGGGCACAGCATTCCGGGACGAGCTCGACCAGGCGGCGACTGCGGCGGGGATCACGTTGCAGACGCTGGCCGAGGTCGACGGGATGACGCTCGTCGCCTCCCTGGCCTTCGGCGGCTACGGGCCAGCGATCCTGCCCACCACGGCGACGCTGGACGAACCACCCGGCCGGTGGGTGTCCATCCCGGTGATCGACCTGCGCCACCGGATGGTGGGGCTCGCCCGTCGCCGGTCCGGTCGACTCGCCGCTCCGGCCCGAGCCGTGCACGACGTGATCGCCACGCTCATCGCCGAAGAGGCGCCCCGGCACCAGGGTGTCGAGGTGGACGTGACGGCATAGTCTCCGAACCACTTCCTGCATCCGAGACATCGAGAGGCACGAACGCGTGGCCGAATCCATCACGATCACCGACAACCGGACCGGAGAGTCGGTCGAGATCCCCATCGACCACGGCGGGGTCAGCAGCGACGGATGGCGCAAGCTCCTGCCGGGCATCTGGTTCGAGGACGAGGCGTTCACGGCCACGGCGGCCACCCGGAGCGCGATCACCGACATCGACGGCGACAACGGCATCCTCCGCTACCGGGGCTACCCGATCGAGCAGCTGGCCGAGCACTCCACGTACCTCGAGGTGGCGTACCTGCTGATCTGGGGCGAGCTTCCCACCGAGGCGCAGCTGGCCGAGTGGACCCACGACATCACGTACCACACCTACATCCACGAGAACATGCGCAAGCGGTTCCTCGAGGGGTTCCACTACGACGCCCATCCCATGGGGATGCTGGTCTCTGCGGTGGCCGCGTTGTCGACGTTCTACGACAACGCCAAGGAGATCTACGACCCCGACATCCGCTACAAGCAGATCACCCGGCTGATCGCCAAGATGCCGACCCTCGCCGCCGCCGCCTACCGCTTCAGCGTCGGCATGCCCTTCGTGTACCCGGACAACTCCCTCAGCTTCGCCGCCAACTTCCTGTCGACGATGTGGAAGGTGGCCGAGCCCCGCTACGACGCCAACCCGGCGCTGGCCAAGGCGCTCGACGTGTTGTTCATCCTCCACGCCGATCACGAACAGAACTGCGGGACCACCGCGATGCGGGTGGTCGGTTCCTCGCACGCCGATCCGTACTCGGCGACGGCGGCGGCCGCGGCCGCGCTGTACGGGCCCCGTCACGGCGGCGCCAACGAGGCCGTCATCAAGATGCTCAACGAGATCGGCTCCATCGACGCCGTCGACGACTTCGTCGCCGCGGTGAAGGCGGGCAACGGGCGTCTCCAGGGCTTCGGGCACCGGGTGTACAAGAACTACGACCCCCGGGCGAAGATCATCAAGCAGACGGCCGACGAGGTGTTCGAGGTGACGGGCAAGAACCCGTTGCTCGACATCGCCCTCAAGTTGGAGGAGGTGGCGCTCTCCGACAGCTACTTCATCGACCGCAAGCTGTACCCGAACGTCGACTTCTACTCCGGGCTGATCTACCAGGCGATGGGCTTCCCCATCGAGATGTTCACCGTGCTGTTCGCCATCCCCCGGACCTCCGGCTGGCTGGCGCACTGGGTGGAACTGCTCGAACAGGACCAGCGCATCGCCCGGCCCCGGCAGCTCTACACCGGCCCCGGCGAGCGCAACTACGTGCCCATCGACAACCGCTGATCGCCGGCCGTGTACGCCAACACGATCATCGACGGCGCGCTGGTCTGGGCCGAGCGCCCCGACCCGGAGCCCGGCACCGGTGAAGTCCTCGTGCGTATCGAGGCCGCCGGCATCAACGCCGCCGACCGGCTGCAGCTGAAGGGCTTCTATCCCGCACCGCCCGGGTCTCCCGCCGACATCCCCGGCATGGAGCTGGCCGGAACCGTCGAGGCGTGCGGCCCCGACGCCACGCAGTGGTCGGTGGGCGACCGGGTGATGGCGGTCGTCGGGGGTGGCGCCATGGCCGAACTGGCGGTCGTCCACGAGCGCCACTTGCTGCCGGTGCCGGCGTCGCTGTCGTGGGCCGAGGCCGGCGGCTTCGCCGAGACCTTCACCACCGCCCATGATGCGTTGTTCTCGCAGGTCGGGCTGTCGATGGGCGAGCGCGTGTGCATCCACGGCGCCGCCGGCGGCGTGGGCACCGCCGCAGTGCAGTTGGCCGCCGCCGCCGGGTGCGTCGTCACCGCCACCGTGCGCAACGACACCCATCGCGATGCGGTCCGCGAGCTCGGCGCCTCCATGGTGATCGATCCCGCCGAGTTCGTGGACGCCGGCCCCTACGACGTGATCCTCGAGCTGGTCGGCGCACCGAATTGGCCCGGCAACATCGCCGCGCTCGCCACCTGGGGACGGATCATGGTGATCGGGGTCGGCGCCGGCCCCACCACCGAGCTGTCGTTGCTCGACCTGATGCAGAAGCGGGCGACGATCCGCGCCTCGACGCTGCGGGCCCGTCCCCTGGAGGAGAAGGCCGCCGCCGCCCAGGCGGTGACCCGCCATGTCCTTCCGTTGCTGTCGTCGGGCGCGGCTGACGCGTGCTGATCGAGGAGACGTTCCCGCTCTCCGATGCCGAGCGGGCCTTCGATCGCTTCGGCCAGGGCGGCAAGCTCGGCAAGATCGTGCTGCTGGCCGGCTGACGCCCAACCCGGGCCGGCCGACACCCCACCCGAACGAGAATCTCCCCGCCGGTATCCCAAAGCGCCACGTCGAAGCGACAACGGCGGTGCCAGGCGATTGCTCCCGCCGCACCCAAGGCCGAGCAACGGTGACCAGCCGACACCCACCCGAACGAACCTCCCCGCCGGTATCCCAAAGCGCCACGTCGAAGCGACAACGGCCACTGCGACGCTCACGGGGCCCGCTCGCGTCGAGGATCGCTGACCTCGCTGTTCATCCGGTCGAATGCGCCAGACCGCTCCCCCCGATTGGTGCGTCGGTTGTCGCACCGACATGGCGGAACCCGTCGCCGCCCGATCGGAGCGTTGTCGCACCGACATGGCGGAACCGCGTCCCCGCCCATCGGCGGTTGTCGCACCGACATGGCGGAATGCAGACATTCCACGCACGCCGGCGAGTTGTCGCACCGACATGGCGCAGCCCAGCCCACACCTGCCCGTGGGGGTTGTCGCACCGACTGGCGCTCAGCCAACGGACGGGGATGATCGGGCGGGGTCGCGGCGGGCGTCGAGCGTCGCGTTCCGGCGCTCCGGCATTCCTGTCACCCGCCCCGTCGATGATGGGCTGATGACCCAGGACGACCGGAACGAACACGACCAGCACGACCAGCACGACGTCACCACGACGACGACGACGGCGACTCGGGACCGAGGTACGTCCCGAACCCGCGGCTGCTCTCAGGGCTCGAGCTGCGCTACGTGCTCACCGACCTGATCGACGGCCCGGAGCGGCGGGTGTGGTCGGTGGCGGAGCTGGTGGACCGGCTCGAAGGCGGCGGGTTCGTGCTGACCGACCGGGCGAGCAAGGCCATCTCCGACCACCTGCGAGCCGAGGTGAACCGAGGTCGCGTGGTCCGCGTCGCGGGGTCGGTACCGCGGCCGCATCCCCGGGGGCACTCGGCGGCGCATCCGGTCACGGGCCCGCCAGCGGTGGGCGGCCGCCGGCGCCGCACTCGAGCGATCGCTCCTCGCGGCGGACCTCGCAACGGATCTCGGACCGGGCCTCGACGCCGCGGTCGGCGGAGGCGCCGCTCAGAACCAGAGTCGGAACCCGAGGCACTCGACCGTGGGCTCGGGCCACCAGTCGATGGCGGGCTCCCGAGCGAAGCCGAGCCCCTCGTAGAGGCTATGGGCGGCCGTCATCGGCGGGGTCGAGTGGAGGACCACCCCGACGGCGCCGTCGGCCCGGGCCCGATCGAGCACGGCCTCGGTGAGGGCCAGACCCACGCCTCGCCGGCGGGCTCGATCATCGACCGCCAACATCCGGATGGATGCGATCCCGTCCTCGACGTGCTCGGCCATCGGATTCGGCCCGGGCGGGACGTACGTGATGCCGCCGAGGACGGTGCCATCGTCGTCGACCGCAACCAGCACGGTGGCCACTGCGGCGCGGCCGGCCACGTCCTGGAGCTCGACGGCGTAGGACTCCGACACGATGCCGAGGGGCTCGTACGCCGCCAGCGTGAGCCGGCCCAGCGTCTCGTGCTCGTCGGGTCGGACCGGTCGGATCTCCACCGCGGCAGCATGGCCTACGGTTCCCGACCATGACGAACCCCGCGGATCTGGCCCGACGATGCTGGCGCACCCTCGAGCCGTACCACGGGATGATCTACTTCGCGGCCGAAGCAGCCGAGCCTACGACGCCATCGGCGTGCACGGCCGCAGCGGCTACTTCGGGTCCCGCAGCGCGGCGATGGGCGCGGTCGGGCCGCTCGTGGTCCAGGCCACGTTCTTCAACTTCCATCCCGCGCCTGTCCACGCCGCCATGGACGGCCTGTGGGACCGCACCACGCCGGAGGCCATGCTCATCGCCCGCCACGAGGCCGTCGACGGCGCCCTGCGCCGCATGCTGGGCGACGCCATCGAGGACCCCGCCATGGCCGACGCGGTCGACCTGATGCGGCCTGCCGTGGAGGCGGCCGTCGCCCGGCCGGAGGGACGCCCGCTCTTCGCCGGCCACGCCCGGCTCCCCGAGCCCGACATGCCGCACCTCGCGCCTGTGGTGGGCCACGACCCTGCTCCGCGAGTACCGGGGCGACGGCCACATCGCCGCCCTCGTCGACGCCGAGCTGTCGGGCGTCGACGCGCTCGTCCTGCACGGCGCCAGCGGTGAGGTCGGCGTGGACGTACTGCGCGAGACCCGCGGCCTGGCCCGAGGACGAGTGGCAGGCCGGCGTGGAGTCGATGCAGCGGCGCGGTCTGGTCGACGTCGCCGAGGGCGCTCCGGTCCTCACCCCTGCCGGCGAAGACCTGCGGGACCACATCGAGGCCCGCACCGACACGCTGGCGGCGTCGGCCTGGGCGGCCATCGACGCCGACGACGCCGAACGACTGCGAACCATCGTCCGCCCGTGGTCCAAGGCCATCGTGGCCTCCGGCTTCGGACGGCCCACCGGATAGCGTCGACCCATGGACTTCTCGTGGACGCCGGAGCTGCTCGCCCTCGCCGACGAGGCCCGCGAGGTCGGCCGCACTGCCGCCGAGGGCCGGTGGTTCCACGAGGACTCCTGGATCGCCCAGACCGATCGCCAGTTCGCCAAGGAACTCGCCGCCCGGGGATGGCTCGGCATGACGTGGCCCGTCGAATGGGGCGGCGGCGGACGCAGCGCGCTCGAGCGGTTCGTGGTCTTCGAGGAGCTGATCACCGAGGGCGCGCCCGATCGCCGGCAGCTGGTTCGCCGACCGCCAGATGGGCCCGACGCTGCTGCAGTTCGGCACCGACGAACAGCGCCGGCAGCTGGCTGCCCGGCATCATCGCCGGCGAGTCGATGTGGTGCATCGGCATGTCCGAACCCGACGCCGGCTCCGACGTCGCCTCGCTGCGCACCACCGCCGTCCTCGACGGCAACGAGTGGGTCGTGAACGGCCAGAAGATCTGGAACTCCGGCGGCGCGGAGGCCGAGTGGTGCTACCTGGTGGCCCGCACCGACCCCGACGCCCCCAAGCACAAGGGCCTGTCCGAGTTCATCGTCGACATGAGCTCGCCCGGCATCACGGTCAAGCCGATCCGGGACATGACCGACGACGAGCACTTCTGCGAGATCTACTTCGACGACGTGCGGGTCCCCGACGGCAACCTGGTCGGCGCGCTCAACGGATCGTTCCGCCAGCTCATGCGCCAGATGGAGCACGAGCGGGGCGGCATCGACCGGCTGGTGTCGAACAAGCGCCTGTACCTCGACTGCCTCGAGGAGCTCCGCCGGACCGGGGCCGCGCCGACGACCCGGTCCTGCGCCAGGAGATCGCCGCCATCGAGTCGGCCTACCGCATCGGCCGCCTGCTGGTGCTGCGCGAGACGCTCGAGCAGGCGCCGCGCGGCTTCTCGGCGGCGACCAAGACCTTCGGCACCGAGTTCGAGATCCGGGTCGCCGAGTTCTGCGGGCAGGCCCTGGGCGCCGGCGCCACCCTGTGGCCGACGACGGCGACGGCAACGGCTGGCCCGCCGGGTCGCCCGCAACATCTGCTACGCCCCCGGCTACACGATCATGGGCGGGACGACGCAGATCCTGCGCAACATCCTCGGCGAACGGGTCCTCGGCCTGCCCCGCTGACGGGGGCATCCTCCCTCGCACCGTCAGCGAAATTTCGCTCTTCTCACAAACCACAACGAACGGATGCTCGGCCTGCCCCGCTGAGGTCGGCGACGGACGTCTCAGCCGGTGGCGTCGAGGCGGCGGACCGGGGGTGGCCGTGTCGGGCTGGATCGCCTGCAGCACTATCCGGACCTCGACGATGTCGGCGGCGTCGGGGCGCACGATCACCGGGTTGCAGACCAGCTCGACGATCTCCGGTGCCGCGTCCACGTGGCGGCCAGGCGACGCACCAGCTGGAGCAGGTGCGGGCGGCGTCGTCGTCGAGCACATCGGCCATCCCGGACTCGCGCGACGACTCGACTCGGCGGCCAGGTCGGCTGAGCGGCAGCACCCGGCGGGGCGCAGCGCCGTACCGGCCGGCGCCGCCCCCGGTCCGACCCGGACGACCGGCCCGACCACGGGATGCGTCTCGATCGCGACCCGGACGTCGGTCCCCGGCGCCACCATGGGCTGGACGAGCATCGGCCACGCCCCGCTCACCCATCGCACTCGGCGATCTCGCCGGCGGCCGCCAGCACCTCCTCGAGTCGTGCATGTCGAGGTCCACGCCGCCTCGACGCGTGGCGGCGCCCGGGTAGGTGGTTGTCGGCCTTCAACGCCACGGGCGCATCGACCGTGACGTCGTCGAGGTCGTCGAGCGACCGCAGCACGGTGACCGGGACCGGTCGACGCCGGCCGCGGACAGGACCGCCCGGGCGGTCTCGGCCGTGACCACCAGCCGGCTGCCGCCGTCGAGGGCCTCGCGCACCAGGTCGGCCACCCTCGTCGTCGTCGAGGACGAACACGTCGCCCCGCTCCTCGCCGTGCGCCACCTGCGGTGCCGCACGACGCTGACCGATGGCGTGGGCCGCCTCGTCGGGGAAGTCGAAGATGGGGACGCCGCCGGCAGTCACCGGGTCGTGGGGTCCGTAGACGCAGGCCGACGAGGGTGGTGCTCGGGATGCTGGGCCGTGGCCGCGTCGAGCACGGCCATCCGACCGGCTCGTGATCGTCACGGTCGTACGGGGCGTGGACGACGAGGGCGACGTCGACCGCCGGGTCGGCGAGCACGGCGTCGAGCACCCGGGCGTAGTCGCCGGCGCAGGCGTCGTAGGCGCAGGTCCACGGGGTTGGCGGCCCGCCGGCCGCGCAGGCGCAGGTCGTCGATGGCGCTCGAGCGTGGCGGCGGACAGCTCGGCGAGCGTGAGGCCGGCGTCGACGCACGCGTCGGCCGCCATGGAGGCGCTCCCGCCGCTGTTGCCGAGCACGACGACGCCCGTTCCGGCCGGGACCGGCTGATGGCTCGGCGACCAGTGCGACGTCGAGCAGAGCGAGTCGATGGTGGGGACGCGGACCACGCCCGTCTGGCGCAGCAGGGCGTCGATGGTCTCGTCGTCGAGGCCCTCTGCGTCCGGTCGCCGCCACCCTCGGTCTGGCCGAGCACCGCCCCGGAGCGCACGGCGAACACCGGCTTGGTGGCTGCCACCTGCCGCACGTTGCGCCCGAACCGGCGGGGGTTGCCGAACGACTCCAGGTACAGCAGGACGACGTCGGTGCGGTCGTCGTCCATCCAGTACTGCAGCAGGTCGTTGCCCGACAGGTCGGCCTTGTTGCCGACGGCGACGAAGCTGGAGATGCCGAGGCCCTTGCGGCGGGCGGCATCGAGGATCACCGCGCCGAGGGTG
The DNA here is from genome assembly GCA_963811245.1 of uncultured Acidimicrobiaceae bacterium. Taxonomy (GTDB): domain Bacteria; phylum Actinomycetota; class Acidimicrobiia; order Acidimicrobiales; family Salinilacustritrichaceae; genus Salinilacustrithrix. Next base: position 333,046 of record CAWEQL010000010.1, on the reverse strand, counting down.
CCGGACTGGCTGAGCAGGCCGACCCGGCCCGACCAGCGGTTCGATCTCGGCGAAGGTGGCGTGGAGCGACACGTCCGGTGCCGGTGTTGATCACGCCCAGGCAGTTGGGTCCGAGGACGCGCACGCCGAAGCGGCGGGCGGTGGCCATGAGGCGCACCTGCTCGTCGCGCACCTTCGGGGCCGACCTCGGCGAAACCGGCGGAGATCACGACTGCTGCCCGCACGCGGGCCCGGCCGCATTCCTCGATGACCTCCACGACCTCGGCCGCCGGTACGCAGACGATGGCGAGATCGACCGCGTCGGGGATCTCGAGTATCGACGGGTACGCCCGCACCCCCGCGACGGCGTGGGCTTCGGGATGGACCGGGTACACGGCGCCCTGGAAGGTGGTGCCGTGGAGGCCGTCGAGCACGTTGCGCAGGACGCGGTGACCGATGCCCGACGGGTTGCGTCCGGCGCCGATCACGGCGACGGTGCGCGGTTCGAGCAGCCGGACCACCGCTTGGCGCTCGGCGGCTCGCGCCCGCTCGTCCATCATCCGCGCCGCCTCCTCGCTCGGCTCGATGTCGAGGGTCACCTCGATGACGCCGTCGTTGAACGTGCTCGACGCCTGGAACCCGGCCTGCGTGAAGACCCGCACCATGCGCCGGTTGGTGGGCAGCACGTGAGCGTCGAAGCCGCGGATCCCGACCTCTCGTGCGTAGGCGGCCAGGTACTCGAGCATCAGCGTGGCGATGCCCCGGCCGTGGTGCTCGTCGTCGGTGAAGAACGCCACCTCGGCCAACGGTCGATCGCCGTAGCGGTCGTAGCGCGCGACCCCGATGACGGCCCCGTCGCGCTCGGCGACGAAGGCCATGCGGTCCACCCCGTCGACCGTCGTCAGGTGGCGCAGGTCCTCGTCGGAGAGGTGCGGTCGGGGGCTGAAGTAGCGGAAGTAGATCGACTCGCTCGACTGGCGGGAATGGAACGACCGGATCGCTTCCGCGTCGTCGGGACGGATCGGGCGGAGATGGGCGGTGGTCCCGTCGGTGAGGACCACGTCGGACGCCCAGCGATCGTCTGCGGGTCCTTCGTCAGCCACGGGGTGCAGCGTAGAGGTGATCTCGCGGGCACGAGGTCCGCGCGGCGATACCGTCAGGCCATGCGTCGGCACCGGCTGCGCCGCCTCCCGCTGCTCGTCCTGATGGTGGGCTTGCTCGTGGTCGGTGGCTGCGCCCGCTCCGACCTCACGCTCCCCGACCACGTCGGAGCGGCGTCGGGGACCACCGCCACCGGCGGCCCGGACCCCAGCACGCTCGACGCCGACGGCGTGGTCGCCGTCGCCCTCGACGACCTGGCGGCGTACTGGGACCGCACCTACCCCGACCTGTACGGCACGCCGTTCGAGCCGCTCCGGGGCGGGGTCGTGGCCTTCGGGCCCCGGACGCCCGTGCCCTCGTGCGGACCGCACCCGATCATCTACGACGACGTGGCGGCCAACGCCCTGTACTGCCCCGACGAGGACCTGATCGCCTGGGACCGGGTCAACCTCGTGCCCGACCTCGACCAGCGCTTCGGCCCGCTCACCGTGGGGATCATCCTGGCCCACGAGTACGCCCATGCCGTCCAGGTCCGGGCCGACACGCACACCACGTCGGTGGTGCTCGAACTGCAGGCCGACTGCTTCGCCGGCGCGTGGGTGGCCGACGTCGACGACCGCCTCGCCGTGTTCTCGACGGCCGGCGACAGCCTGGACCTGGCCATCGGCGGGCTCCTCGACCTGCGCGACACCGTGGGCGTGACCGCGGCGGACCCCGACGCCCACGGCACGGGCTTCGACCGGATCTCCGCCTTCCAGGACGGTTTCGAGCGGGGCAACACCACCTGCAGCGACTACGAGACCGAAGCCCCCGAGGTGGTGTCGATCCCCTTCGTCGACCCGACGGACATGCTCCAGGGCGGCAACCTGGCCGTACCGAAGCTCCTCGATCTCCTCGTCCCCGACCTCGAGTCGTTCTACCGCGCCTTGTTCACCAGCCAGGGCGAGCAGTGGTCGCCCGTGGACGACGTCGTGTTGGTGGATCCTGCCGTCGACGAGGTGCGCTGCGGTGACCAGGACCTGTCGGGGCCCGGCCTGGTCGACCTCCGCCTGTACTGCCCCGACGACGATCGCATCTACCTCGACGGCACCGGGCTGGTACCGGCGTTGGCCCGGATCGGCGACTTCGCCGTCGGCGGCGAGGTGGCCCGTCAGTACGCCTTCGCCGCCCAGGACCAGCTCGGCATCCTCGACCGCTACCCGGACACCGGCCTGCACGCCGACTGCCTCACCGGCGTCTACGCCTCCGAGGAGTTCGGCATGACCATCCCGGACCAGATCCTGCAGCTGTCACCGGGCGACCTGGACGAGATCGTCTCCGCCTTCGTCGCCTTCGGTGGCGGGACCCGGGCCAGCGCGTTCCAACGGACGGCGGCGTTCCGGGCCGGCTTCCTCGACGGCTACGACGCCTGCGCCGCCTACCTCGGCTGACGGCAGACCCGACGGAGGCTCAGAAGCCGCGCTCGGCGCGCGCCTTGCGGCTCTCGCGCACGACCAGGGCACCGATCACCAGGACGCCCGCGCAGATGATGAAGAAGATCGTGCCCTGCAACCATCCACCGCGATCGCCGGCGTCGGTGGGCGGGGTGCCGCTGTTCGGCCGGGGGATGATGTGCGGTACCGGCACCTCGGCGACGACCGACGAGGTGGTGGTGGCACCGTCCGATCCACCGGTCTGCGCCGACGCCGACGGCGCCAGGGCGACGGAGGCCAGGAGGCCGGCGGTGAGGAACACGGCGACGAACAACGTTGCCGCGATCACGGTGCGCAGGGCGGAGCGGGGGGCCACGACGCTCCATCGTCGTCGCTGCCCCGACGCGAAACCAATCGCCCCGGGCCGGAGCCGGGTGGGCGCGGATCGGGCCGGCCACGACGGCCGGCCCGAGGGCGACGGGTGGGACCCGGTCAGCGACCGGGCCGGTTCACTTCGCCAGCTTGGGTGCGGGCGAGTCGCCGTTGACGACCTTCTTGAAGCCAGCACCGACGGTGACCTTGGGGACCTTCTTGGCCGGGACGGGCACGGCCGCGCCGGTCTGCGGGTTCCGGGCGGTCGTCTTCTTGCGCTGGATGCGCTCGATCTTCATGAAGCCGGTCCACGAGATGGGCTCCTTGCCGCCCTTCACCACCGCCTGCACGACCTCCTCGAAGCCGTTCAGCACCGCGCCGGCGGTCTTCTTGTCGACACCGGCCTGCTTGGCGACCTGCTCGATGAGCTCGCTCTTGTTCATGGGTCCTCCTCGAGAGGGGTTCGTTGTGGGGGCCGGCAGTTTGTCCCGCAGGATGGGGACGCGCGCGGATACCCCGCCGTGCCACCGCCGGGGATCAGACCGTCTGCAGGCCGACGCGGGAGATGGATTCGGGGCTGACCTCCACCCGACGGCACCCGAGGGAGATCTCTCGATCACCCGCCACGGTTCGCACCTGCACGCAGACCTCGTGGCTCCCGGGCGGCACGAGCCACACCAGCGCGAAGCCGTGTGGGCCGTGGGCGTCCGTGGCTCGGTCGGCCACGAGGTCGTCGGTTGCGCCGTCGACCGACACCACCACCGGCGCAGGTGCCGTCGAAGCCGGATCGGTCGCCCACCCGTTGATCACCAGGCCGAAGGGGTTGGCCACGGCGTCGACGATGGCCCCGACCGGGTCGAGCGGCGCCGGCGCCGGTGAGGGCGAGATCGGATCGTCCGGGGCGGCCGGCGGGGCCGGTGCTGCGCCGGCCCCGGCGGCGGCACCGGTGAGGAAGCGGAGTCCGGACTGGTCGCCGGTCTCGTAGCGGTCGGCGTCGAACCGGGTGGGGTGCATGGTCTGGACCCGACCGTCGAACAGCCAGGGGAAGTGAGCGAGGCCCAGCGCATGACCGAGCTCGTGGCGCACGGTGTTGTCGATCTCGGACGGGGCGCGGCCCGCCAGGCGGGGGTTGAACCACATCTGGCCGGCGACGACCACGCCGTGGTCGATGGTGGGGCCGCCGCATCCGAGCCATGCGCCTGCGCACGGAGCGGACTCGGCGACCACCACGTCGATCACCCCGGGTGGCGGTTCCGCCTGCGCCCGGAAGCGACCGGCCACCACGGTGAGGGCGGGACCGCCGGCATCGGACGCGGCTCGGGCGGCTCGCTCGACGAGGGCCCGGTACGCCTCGATCCCCGGGGAGTCCACGAGGTGGATCTCGTAGCGGCCGAGCGAGGTGGCGTCGGCATAGGTGGCGAAGCCGTCGTGCAACACGGTGCCGTTGCCGGTGGGGGCACCGGTGGCGGCCCGGGGGTCGTACACGCCGGACTCCGCGCCGGAGCCGGCACCTGCGCCGGCGTCCGACGGGCCGAAGACGACGAGGTCGCCGTCGGCGAGGAGCAGCGGCCGAACGCCGAGGTCGGCCAGCACGGCGGCGTCGGCGTGCCACCACCCCAGCGACGCCACCACGACGACGGCCACGGCGGCCACCGCGGCGCCACGCAGGCGCCCACGACCGCTCGAACGGGTGCAGCTCGGCTCCACGGCACATCCCTCGTGTCGACCCCTGGACCGGGGCGAGCCCCGATCGATGACCGCCGGAGACTAGCTGTCCGAATTGTCCGCTTCCATCTCCCGGCGGCGCCACAGCGACAGGCCGAGTCCGGCCAGCAGCACGGCAATGGCGGCACCGGCGCCGATCTCGGCGGTGCGGCCCGCTCGATCGGGCGTGTCCGGCCGCGGCGGCCGGTAGGTGAAGCGGTACGTCTGGCGCTGCGTGTCGCGGTCGGTCGAGGTGAACCGGTAGTCGACCACGTAGGCGCCCGGGGCCAGCGGGGCGAAGGAGGTGCTGGCCTGCAGCCCGTCGACGCTGACGCTCGGTGGCGTGAGACCGGGCACGGTGGCGCCCTGCTCGGTGCTGACGTCGATCGTGATTCCCGGCAGGATCGGACCGGCAAAGGCGAGGTCCACTCGCTCGGGAGCAGTCGTCACGACCTGGCCCGGTCCGGGCACGGCCCGCAGGACCTGCGTGTGGGCTCCGGCAACCGCTCCCCCACCCACCAGGACGACGACCAGGACGAGTCCGGTCAGCGCGGCGACGAGGCTCCGACGGGTCGGGGGAACGGGCACTCGGTCAGCGTAGGGAGCCAGCGGTCAGTTGACCTGGCGCTCGAGCCCCTCCCAGTACGGGGCACGGAGCTTGAACTTCTGAAGCTTGCCGGTGGCGGTGCGGGCCAGCTCGTCGCGGAACTCGATGCTGGTCGGGCACTTGTAGTGAGCGAGCTTGCCCCGGCAGTACTCGATGAGGGTGGCCTCGTCGACGTCCTCCCCCGGCGCCCGCACGACGAGCGCCGTCACCGTCTCGCCCCACTTCTCGTGAGGGACGCCGATGACCGCCACCTCGGCCACGGCGGGGTGCGAGAACAGGCAGTCCTCGACCTCGATGGAGGACACGTTCTCGCCGCCGGAGATGATGACGTCCTTCTTGCGGTCGGAGATCGTCAGGTAGTGGTCGTCATCGATCGAACCGCCGTCGCCGGTGTGGAACCAGCCGCCGTCCAACGCCGCCTCGGTGGATTCGGGGTTCTCCCAGTAGCCCTCGAGCACCACGTTGGAGCGGGCCAGGACCTCCCCGGTGCCGCTGATGTCGAGCTGGACGCCGAGGGCCGGGGCTCCGGCGCGGCTCAGCTTCCGGGCCCGCTCCTGCGGGCTCAGCTCGTCGTATTCGGCCCGTCCCCGATTGATGGTGAGCAACGGGGCCGTCTCGGTGAGACCGTAGATCTGCACGAACTCCCAGCCCAGGTCACGCTCGACGGCTTCGATCGTCGCGGTGGGCGGCGGTGCGCCCGCCATGACCCACCGGACGTGACCGGTCCCGGGGATCGGGCCGGACCACTCCTTGGCGGCGTCGAGGACGACCGAACCGACGGTCGGGGCGCCGCACAGCAGGCTCACCTCGTGGTGCTCGACCCGACGGAGGATCTCGTCGCCCTTCACGGCCCGGAGGACGATGTGCCGGCCGCCCATCGCGGTGACCGCGTAGACCATTCCCCAGCCGTTGCAGTGGAACATCGGCAGGGTGTGGAGGTACACGTCGCGGTCACTGACGCCCATGTGCCAGCCGAAGGTGGCGGCGTTGAGCCACAGCGTGCGGTGGGTGAGCTGCACGCCCTTGGGCCGTGCCGTGGTGCCGCTCGTGTAGTTGATGGTCCCGGTGGCGTCCTCGTCGGCCTCCCAGGGCTGCGGTTCGGCGGTGTTGCCGAAGAGGACCTCGTCGGTGTCGGCGCCGAGCACGAAGCGGTGCGTGGCGGTGACGTCCTTCAGCGACTCGTCGAGCTCGGGGTCGACGAGCAGGACGGTGGCACCGGAGTGCTCGACGATGTAGCGGACCTCGTCCGGGCCGAGCCGGAAGTTGATCGGCACCAGGACCCGTCCGTAGGCGCTGACCCCGAAGAACGACGTCAACAGCCGGGCCGAGTTGTGGCTGACGATCGCCACCCGCTCCCCCAGGCCGACGCCGAGCGCGTCGAGGCCGGCGGCCTGGGCTCGCGCCCGTCGGGCCATCTCCCGGTAGGTCACCTCGCCCCACGACTCGGCCGGCTGGTCGGGCTCGTCGACGAAGGCGATGCGGTCGCCGTAGACGAGCTCGGCCCGCTCGATGTGGTCCCTGACGGTCAGCGGTACTCGCATGCGTCGAACAGTAGCCACCGATTCCCGATGGTGTTCCCGGCCCCGTTCACGGCCGGGCGGCGGTCGGAGACACGACCGTGGGTGCGAGGTGGTCAGGCGGCGGTGGGGGCGACCGACCCCGCCTCGGCCCGCTTCGTGGCGGCGTCCACGCCCGGCGAACGGCCGAGCAGCGCACCGAGGGCACGCACGGCGGCACGGCAGGTGGAGCGCTCGGCCACGGTGGGTCGCTCGATGCCCCAGAGGTCGGTGGCCCACGGGGGAAGGCAGGCCATGGCACCGCGGAACAGCACCGGCCACAACGTCTTGACCGGTCCCGGCAGTGGCGGCGACTCCAGGAACGACATGGCCCGCCGGGCCTGGGCGCCGACCGCCAGCATCGGCCGGTGGTCCTCGAGGTGGGCGTCGAGCTCGGCCCACGAACGCGGCGGCGTGGGGTCGCCCAGCTCGATGGCGATACGCGCCACCTCGTCCACGTAGCGGTCGAGCTCGGCAGCGTCGACCGGCATCGCTCCGTACCGGCGGTGGGCCGCGGCGAAGGTGCCGAACTCGGTCACGTGCACCCAGTCGAGCAATTCGGGGTCGTTGGCGCGGTAGGGGCGGCCGTCGGGCGTGGTGCCCTCGATGCGGTCGTGGACGGCGCGCACGACGGCGCAGGCCTCGGCCGCCTCGGCGCTGGTGCCGTAGGCGGTGACGCCCACGAAGCCGGCGGTGCGACGGAGCCGCCCGAGCGGGTCGACGTTGAAGTCGCTGTGGTCGCTCACCCCGGCCATGGCCAGCGGGTGCAGCGCCTGGAGGGCCAAGGCGGCGATGCCGCCGACGAACATCGAGGTGTCGGCGTGGATGCGCCACGTCACGCTGTCGGGCCCGAACCACCCGGCATCACCCGGCGGCAGCACCACGGGTCCGCCACCGTCGCCGTCGTCGCGGAACATCGACGTGAGACCGGACCGCAGCGCGGCGCGCACCACCGGCGCCATGGCCTGTCCGGCCACGCCCGCACCCGCCCCGGCCAGGGCCTCGATCGGTGACGGTCGAGGTGGCGTCCACATCCGATGCGACATGGGAGAACGCTATCCAGCGGTTCCCAGCATGCGGAGGTGGGCGAGCAGCTCGGCTCCGGCCCGGTCCTCCCAGATCTCGCGGGAGCCGTCCCACGTGGGATGCACGCCGTCGGGAAGGAGCCGGGCCACCTCAGGACCGAGGGCTTCGATGACGGAGGCGTAGTCGAAGACCGACACGTGGGCCGGGTCGGCGGCCGCCACCGAGCGGAGGAGGTCGTTGAAACGCGCCGTACGGGCCGCGTGGTCCGCCGGGAGGGCCCGCAGGCGCGCCGTGTCGGGGAGCTGGCCTGCGCCCACGACGGGCGAGGTCATGAGGACCACGTTGGTGACCCCGCCGGCGAGCAGATCGACGATCCCCTGGTGGAGCGCGGCCCGGAGCCGGGCCCGGAAGGCGGGGTCCTCCACCGACGTGACCCCGTCCTCGCCGGGCAGGCGCCAATCGGCGATCTCCCAGACCCCGGCGAACACGAGCGCATCCTCGATGTGCTCGCGCCGGGCCGCCGTCCGCCAGTCGGAGGGCCAGCCGGCGCACTCGGGCGGGACGGCATACCAGACGGGATCGCCGGAGCGGTCGAGCGCCTGCGGCCGCTCGCCCTCCTGGAGCAGACCGCACCCGAGGCGGGCATCGCCGGACAGCAGGTCGATCCGACCGGAGGCATCGGCCCACTGGGCCAGTCCGAGGTGGTTCATCAACGCCGTGGATCCGCCGAACACGCCGACGCGTGGCAGCGCGTCGCCTGTGGCCGGCACTGGGTCCGCCCGGCGGGCGGCGAAGGCATCCTCGGCGGCCGCGAACGTGTAGGCCGGTTGCCGGGTGGGGATGGCTGTGGCGACGAGCGCGATCACGACGGCGCCGGCCACCATCGGCACCAGCCGGGTCCGGACCACCGGCAGACCGGTACGCAGCAGGCGACGCGTGTCGTCCAGCAGGGGCCGCTCGACGAGCCGGTGCCCGATGGCGCCGACCGCGATGCCGACGACGATCTTCGCTCCCGCCAGCAGCGCCGCCGGGGTCGACGCCGGCGCCACGTCGTCGATCAACACGAACATCGGCCAGTGCAGGACGTAGATCGACAGTGCTGCCCGGCCGAGCCAGCGCAGCGGGCGGATGGCGAGCGACCGTTCGAGGAGCGGCTCACGCAGTTCGATTGCCGCGACGACCGCCACCACGGGGATGGCGAACAGGTAGATGCCGCCGGCGTAGAGCCACGAGGACGCCCGATCGACCAGGATCAGCGTGGCCACGATCAGCAGCGCCGCCACCCGACCGATGCGGTGGACCCACGCCCTCGACGCCGCACCCGAGGCCATCCACGCCGACGCACTGGTGCCGAGCGCGGCGCCGGCCAGGAACTCGAGGAGGCGGGTCTGCGTGCCGAAGTAGATGGCGTCGGGTGACGGGGCCAGCACCACGTCGACGATGCCCACGGCCACGGCAGCCGAAGCGAGCACGATCCACGCCGGCCGGCGGACCCAGCGGGCGACGAGCGCAGCGCCGGCCAACAAGACGGGGAGCACCAGGAACAGCTGCTCCTCGATCGAGAGCGACCAGTAGTGCTGGAAGGCCGACTGCCGTTCGAACAGCTCTCCGTAGGACTGGCCGGAACCGATGAAGTGCCAGTTCGACGTGTACGTCAGCACCGATCGGACGTCCCCGGCGAGGGCGGCCCTGGTGGTGTCGGATCCGGCGGTGACCGTCACGACGACGGCGAGGGCGACTCCGACGAGGGTCATCGGAAGCAGGCGCAGCGTCCGGCGGATCCAGAACGCCCGGAACCCCTCGGCCCGGCGGCGATCCCAACTACGGGTCGCCAGGTAGCCCGAGAGCACGAAGAAGATCGTCATGCGGGCGAAGCCGCCGCGCACCCACTGCAGCTCGGCGTGCCAGGCCAACATCCCCACGAGCGCGAAGCCGCGCAGGCCGTCGAGCGCCGGGACCCGACCACGGTCGTCGATCCGGCGGCGGCCCCGGAACGACGGTGCCGGCGCCGCGGGCCGGTCCGCCAGCGCGGGAGAAGTCGTCTGCACGGTGCCCGAAAGGCTATCGACCGGCTCGCCGTGGGCCCGTCACCGAGTACGGACGAGCCGGGGACCCGTCAGGGGGCGGGCACGGCTCTCCAGCGGTCGAAGCCGGCCGTCACGTGCTGCGTCCCGTCGTGGTCGAGCACGAGCCCGTCGTAGCCCGGCCGATCCGCCAGTCGATCCAGGCCGGGGACGCCGAGGACGAAGACGGCCGTGGCCCAGGCGTCGGCGACGGCGAGATCGGGCCCCACGATGGTGACGCTGGCGACGTCGGTGGTGGCCTGGCCCGTGCGCGGGTCGACGATGTGGGCGCCCCGCTCGTAGGTGGCAGACGTGGCCACACCCACCGGACCGTGGAGCTCCAGCACGGCCGCCACCTGCAGCGCGTCGTCGGGATGGCGGATGCCCACGCGCCACCGGGGGTCGGGGCGGGGTGCCCCCCGGATGGCGATGTCGCCGCCGGCGTTGATGCAGAAGTCGCGCAGGCCGTGCTCCTCGAGCAGGCCCGCCGCCCGTTCGACCGACCACCCCTTGACGTATCCGGACGGGTCCAGCGTGGTGCCGTTGGGGGCGGGGACGGCGAAGGCATCGAACGCCCCGTCGGTCACCTGCCGGAGGTCCTCGCAGGCGAGGAGCACCTCCCGGACCTCGGCGGCGACCGCCGGGGGCAGGTCGTCGAGGCCGACCTCACCGCGGCCGAGGCGGCTGATGGGGCTGTCGTGGAGGTACGGGCTGAACGTCTCGTCGACGTGGTGCAGCCACGCCAGCACCTCCGGGAGACCCGGTCGGTCGGACACGTCGTCGTGGACGTCGATGCTGACCGCCATGCCCATCACGTCCTCGACGTGGTGGTACCCCGTCATCGCCCGGACAGGCTCACGACAGCCGGCTCACGACAGCTGGGTCACGTTGGCGGCACGGGCGGCGTCGATGGCGGACTGCAACGACAGGGCGTAGTCGTGGCTGGTGTAGGTGGCGCCGCTGATGGTGTGCACCTGGGCTCCCTGCACCGACAGGGCTTCCTGGTCGAGCCGGGGCACGGCGTAGTCGTTGATCTGGATGCTGGTGCCCCGGTCGTTCGGGGTCTGGATGGCGTCGACGCTCACCAGGCTGCCGTCGGGGCCGAAGGTGGCCTCGACCTGGACGTTGCCCCAGCGGTTCTGGAACACACCGCCGTCGACGACGACCGGCTGGCCGTTCGAGGCCGGCGCGGTCGTCGTCGGGGCGGCCGGAGCGGGGCCGGCCACGGTGGGGGACGGCTGGCCCACGCTCCCGGCGGTGGTGGGCGACGTGCCGGCGACGATGCCCGCCGCCGAGACCTGCTGGGTGCCGCCGGGACCGCCGAGGGCGAAGAAGGCGGTGAGGGCGGCCGTGGAGGCCAGGGTGAGGCCGGCCGCAGCGGCCCGCGCCTGCCGGGCGGGGTGACGCCGGGTTCGGCGTGACGATCCGCCGGCGGGCGCGGGACCACCGGGTTCGGCACCCGCACGCCGTTGTGCGAGGCGCTCGAGGCGTTGGGCGAGGGCGGCGTCGGACGCACTGTTGGAGCCACCGGCGCTGGGGGGTCCTGCGGGCATCTTGTCCATGACACCAGTACGCCTCGCCGATCTCGGAACACCCTCCAGCCAACCTGAGAGCCGCCTGTGAATCTCAGGACCGGGCGGTGAGCCGGGAGGCGGCGTCGATGGCGCGGATGGCCACCGCATACGTGGCGGGCGCCACGAGCGCGACCAGGCCGAGCTCGAAGGCCAGGCGAGTGGCGTCGGTCCCCATCTGGTAGCCGTGGAAGAGCATCAGCACGATCCCCACGGTCGAGCCGAGGTGGATGATGCGCCACAGCCGGCGGTCGCTGATCCGGCGGGGCCAGGTGGTGAACACGGCACCGGCCATCAGGTACGTCGCCAGGACCCCCCACGCGAGAGCCCAACGCTGCGTCGATGCCACGCCCGGGATGAAGACCTCGGCGAGGCCGACCGCGGCGTCGCGGTCGAAGTAGGACGCCACGATGTGGACGGCGAGGGCCACCATGGTGATCCCGCCGAGGCCGTTGTGCAGGTCGAGCCACCACGCCGGACGGCGGCGCTCGCCGGTCTCCCGGGCCGAGAACAGCAGGCCGGAGACGAGTGCGACCACGGCCACCACGGCAGCAACGATGCCGGTGGCCCGGGTCAGGGACGACATGACGTCGGTCATGGGCTCTCCTGGGTGTCGTTGGGGCGATCCGACCGGATCGGCAGACGGACGGCGACGCGCAGGCCCCCCTCGGCCGGCGAGTCGATGTGCAGCGTCCCGGCGTGGGCCTCGACGATCGCACGCACGATGGCCAGGCCCAGCCCGGCGCCACCGGTGGAGCGGGCCCGCGAGTCGTCGGCACGGAAGAAGCGATCGGTCAGCGAGGCCAGCTGGTCGTCGGGCAGGCCGGGGCCGTCGTCGATCACGGAGACCACCGCCTCGTTCCCCTCGCGCCGGACGTCGACGAGACAGGCCGTTCCCGGCGGCGTGTGCGAGCGGACGTTGGCCAGCAGGTTGTCGAGGACCTGACGGATCCTGCTCTCGTCGCCCTCGATGACGACCACGTCGGCGATCTGCAGGCCCACGTGGCGGTCGGGTGCCAGCACGTGCGCCGCCTGGACGGCCGCGGCGGCGACCTCGGACAGATCGACGGGCACACGGTCGAGGGGGCGGTGTTCGTCGAGCTGTGCCAGCAGCAGGAGGTCGTCGACGAGCTCGGCCATGCGCGCCGTCTCGACCCGGATGCCGGTCATGGCCCGCGCCAGGTCTTCGGGTCGGTCACGGGCCCCCCGCTCGAACAGCTCGGCGTAGGCCGCCGTGGCGCTGAGCGGCGTGCGGAGCTCGTGCGATGCATCGGCCACGAAACGACGCATGCGGGCCTCGGACGCCTGGAGGGCCTCGACGTCGCGTTCACGCTGGCGGAAGGCGTCGTGGAGACGATCCAGCATGGTGTTGATCGCCGTCGCCAGCCGCCCGACCTCCGTGGCCTCGGTTGCGCCAGGCACCCGTCGATCCAAGTCGGGGCCGGTCACGTCGGCGGCGGCCCGCTCGACGGCGAGCAGCGGCGCGAGCCCCAGCCGCACGAACCAACTGCCCAGCACGACGGCGGCCACGATGGCGCCGATCGTCCCGATGAAGAGCACGACCAGCAGCCGGTGGCGGGTGTGCTCGACCTGGTTCAGCAGCTGACCGATCACCAGGACGCCGCCGTCCTCCTGGCGGGAGACCCGCACACGGAGGATGTCGTCGTCGCCGGGGCCGGTGTGGATGCTGGCGAAGCGGGCGCGGTCGTCGCCGATGCCGGCACCGGGGTCGACGGGGACCGAGGTCAGCGAGATCGGGTCCGATCCGGGACGACGCAGAGGCACGGTGACCACGGCGCGTCCGGAGGCGTCGTAGACCTCCACGAAGCTGCTCGGTGCGACCTCTCGGATGGACTGTTCGAGGGCGCCGAAGGGGACCGACGCCGCCCGTTCGATGGGCGGGTGGGAACGTTCGAGCTCGTCGTCGACCTGGGCGATCTGGGCCCGGGTCACCAGCGTGTAGGTGGCGACGTCGACGATGCCCAGGGCGACCAGCGCGGCCAGCACCGTGGCGGCCAGCAGCCGCGTCCGGAGCGACACCGTCACCCAGCCGGTTCTTCTCGCAGCACGTACCCGACGAGGCGAACGGTGTGGATGAGCGGGTCACCGTGTTCGTTGAGCTTGCGGCGCAGATACGAGATGTAGGTCTCGAGGATGTTCGAGTCGCCGTCGAAGTCGTACTGCCAGACGTGATCGAGGATCTGGGGTTTCGAGAGCACCCGGCCGGGGTTGAGCATGAACAGGTGCAGGAGGCGGAACTCGGTGGCGGTCAGGTCGATGGTCGAGCCGTTGCGCCAGACCTGGTGGGCGTCGACGTCCATGACGACGTCGGCGAAGCGCAACTCGGTCGACGCATCACCGCCCTGCGCACCCGACCGGCGCAGGATCGCCCGCACCCGCATCACGATCTCGGCCAGCGAGAAGGGCTTGGTGACGTAGTCGTCGGCGCCGAGCTCGAAGCCGCGGGCCTTGTCGTCGAGCTCGGTGCGGGCGGTCAGGAACAGGATCGGCGTGTCGATCCCCTCGTCCCGGGCCCTCCGGGCGACCTCGAAGCCCTCCAGGTCCGGGAGCATCACGTCGAGGATCACGAGCTCGAACGGTTCGGACCGGATGGCGTCCAGGGCGTCGCGGCCGGTGGCGGCCGTGTCCACCGAGAAGCCCTCGTAGCGCAACGCGGTGGAGACCGCATCCACGATCGAATGCTCGTCGTCCACGACGAGGATGCGCGCGCCGTCGGAGGTCATGAACCGTGAGCGTACGGATCGGACATCAGAGCCAGCTCAGAATCGGCGCAGCGGCCCGTGAGCGCCTGGCGGGGTGCGCTCCGTCCGGGCCGGCGGCCCGGCGCCGCCGGGTCAGGTGATGGCGAAGCCGATGATGGCCGCCACGCCGATGAGGATCCGGTAGTACCCGAACACCTCGAGGCCGCGTGACTGCAGCCACGCCACCATCCACCGGACGGCCACGACCGCCGACACGAACGCCACGACGAGCCCCAGCAGGGGCGTGGCGACGCCGAAGGTGGCCACGAGCTGGTCCCCGCTGCGCAGGCCCTCGTACACGGTGGCGACGCCGAGGGTCAGGAGGCCGAGGAGGAAGCTGAACTCGACCGCGGCGCGCATCGTGAACCCGAGGGCGAGGGCGGCGAGGATCGTGACCAGGCTGCGACTGACGCCGGGCCAGAGGGCGAGCATCTGGGCCAGGCCGATGAGGAGCGCATGCCGCATGGTCAGCTCGCCGAGCTCGATGGATCCGCCGCGCCGCCAGGGCTGTCGGGTGGCCCACAGGATGGCGACGCCGCCCACGACCCAGGCCGCCGCCACCGGGCCGACGCCGAACAGCGCGCTGCGAATGGTGTCGATCGCGACCACGCCGACGAGCGCGGCGGGGAGGAACGCCACGAACAGTCCGATCAGGAGGCGGCGGCCCTCGTCGCTCCGACCGATGAGTCCCTGCAGCAGCTCGACCATCCTCGAGCGGTAGAGCAGGAGGACCGCCACGATGGCACCGGCCTGGATGCAGATCGCGTAGGTGTCGAGCGCCGTGTCGGCCGCGTCGGTCCCGCCGAGGCCGAGGATGCGTTGGGCCACGAGGAGGTGCCCGGTGGACGAGATCGGCAAGAACTCCGTGAGCCCCTCGACCAGCCCGAGGATGATGGCGTGGAGCGCGGTCAACTCGTTGGTCACTGCGGACAGTGAACACGACCGCGCCCGCCGTCACCGATTCACCGGTCTGGGTGAGCAGGCAGCAGATCCGTGGCCGCATCACCTCCGGATGATGGTGCCGGCCGTCCCGTCCACGAGCGCCACCGCGTCGGCGAGGGACCCGATCGCTGCCAGTCGGCCCCCTCCCTCGACGAACCGACACGCCGCCGCCACCTTCGGTCCCATCGATCCCACCGGCAGTTGCAGGGAACGGAGCTCAGCCGGCGTGGTCTCGGCGATCCTCGTCGCCTCGGGGGTCCCCCAACCGGTGTAGACGCCGTCCACGTCGGTCAGCAGCAGGAGGGCGTCCATGTCCAGCTCCAGCGCCAGCAGCGCCGCCGCGGCGTCCTTGTCGATCACCGCTTCGATGCCCGAGAGCCCTCCGAGGCCGTCGGGGACCACCGGGATGCCGCCGCCGCCGGCGCAGATCACCGTCACGCCGTGGTCGAGGAGCAGGCGGATCGTCTCGAGCTCGACGATGGCCTTGGGTTCCGGTGACGGCACGACGCGCCGCCAGCGGTCGCCGTCCGGCGCGATGGTCCAGTTCCGCTCTGCCGCCAGCCGCTCGGCCTCGGCTTGTTCGTAGCCCCGGCCCACCGGTTTGGTCGGCCGGCCGAACGCGGGGTCTGCCGGGTCGACGACGACCTGGGTCAGCAGCGTTGCGAGCCGGTCCCGTCGCAGGTGGCGGCCGAGCTCCTGCTCGATGAGGTAGCCGACCATGCCCTCGGTCTCGGCGTCGAGGATGTCGAGCGGGTAGGCGGCCACCTCCGGGAAGGCGTCGTTCTGGAGCGCGAGCAGCCCGACCTGGGGGCCGTTGCCGTGGGTCACCACCAGCGTGTGGTCAGCGGCGAGCTCGGCGACCGCTTCGGCCGCGACCTTGGTGTTGGCCCGCTGCACGGCGGCGTCGAGGGGCTGACCCCGCTGCAGCAGCGCGTTTCCGCCCAGCGCGACGACGATGCGCATCAGACGAGCACCTCCGGTCGGGATGCCGGGACGTGCGCACCCTGGAGGCGCCCGTCGATCAGGGCCACCAGCAGGGCCTGTGCGGTGTGCATCCGGTTCTCGGCCTGGTCGAACACGACCGAGTGCCACCCGTCGATCACGTCCGCCGCCACCTCCTCGCCACGATGGGCGGGCAGGCAGTGCATGAAGAGGGCGTGCGCCGGGGCGGCTGCCATGATGCAGGAGTCGACCCGGAACGGTGCCAGCGCCTCCCGGCGGGCCTCTCGGGTGCTGTCGTCGTCGCCCATCGAGAGCCACACGTCGGTGTAGACGACATCGGCCCCGGCCACGGCCCCGCGAGGGTCGTGGCTGACCTCGACGGTCGAGCCGCTCGACGCAGCCAGCGTCTGTGCCGCCGCCACGATCCCCGGGTCAGGCGAGAAGTCGGTCGGCGTGGCCACGGCGACGTCCATGCCGGCGAGGGCACAGGCCTCCATGAGGCTGTGGGCCACGTTGTTGCCGTCGCCCAGGTACGCGACCTTGCGGCCACCCAGCGACCCGAACCGCTCCTGGATGGTCAGCAGGTCCGCCAGCGCCTGGCACGGGTGGTGCAGATCGGTCAGGGCGTTCACGACGGGGATCGTTGCCGCGGCCGCGGACCGGTCGACATCGTCGTCGGCGAAGGTCCGGATGACGAAGGCCCGGGCGTAGCGGCTGATGACCGCAGCAGTGTCCTCGATCGTCTCGCCCCGACCCAGCTGCAGTTCGGTGGGACCCACCACCTGCGGGACGCCGCCCAACCGGGTGATGGCCGACCCGAACGAGAGCCGGGTCCGCGTCGACGGCTTGGCGAAGTAGCACACGACCGTGTCACCGCCGAGCAGGTCCGCGTGCTGGTGCGGCCTGGCCTTCACCGCAGCGCTCATGTCCAAGAGCACCGCCAGGTCGTCCGGGGTGAGGTCGGTGATGCGGAGCAGGTCCTTCATGGTGGTGGTCCTTCTCGCGGCGCTCAGGCGGCGTCGCGCGTCAAGGGGCAGCTCATGCACCGGGGGCCACCGCGGCCCCGGCCCAGCTCGTTGCCCGTGATGGTGATGACCTCGATGCCCGCCTTGCGCAGCTTGGTGTTGGTGTCGACGTTGCGTTCGTAGGCCACGACGACCCCGGGCTCGATGGCCAGCACGTTGTTGCCGTCGTCCCACTGCTCGCGCTCGGCCTCGAAGACGTCCCCTCCGGTGGTGAGCACCCGCAGATCGGCGACGCCGAGCGCGGATTGGAGAGGCGTGAACACGTCGGTCTGGCGTTCGATCACCAGGTCGTGCGCAGACACGCCCGGCCGCACGGTCCAGGTCCGGAGGCGGTCGAGCACCCCGGGGTAGGTGACGATGGTGTCCCGATCGGCCATCGTCATCACGGTGTCGAGGTGCATGAACGCCCGGGCGCTCGGCATCGCCACGGCGATCACCACGGTGACGCCGCTGCCGTCGGCGAAGAGCCGCCGGGCGAGCGCTTCCACTGCCTGCGGCGTGGTCCGCTGGCCCATGCCGACGAGGACGGCGCCGCCGCCCACCACCAGGACGTCGCCGCCCTCGATGGTGGCGCTGCCGTGGTCCTCGTCGGCCCCGCCGTACCAGTACCGGTGGTCCTGCTCGGCGAAGAGCGGGTGGAAGCGGTAGATCGCCTCCAAGTGCACGGTCTCGCGGCGGCGGGCCGGCATCGCCATCGGGTTCAGCGACACGCCGCCGTAGATCCAACACGTGGTGTCGCGTGTGAAGAGGTGGTTCGGCAACGGTGGCAGGAGGAACCCGTGATCGGCGACGACGGCGGCCCGCAGGCCCGGCACCTCGCCAGGGAGCTCGGCGGCGGTGAGTCCGCCGATCAGGTGGCGGGCCACGGTGTCGGGATCGGCGTGGTCGAGGAAGTCCCGGACCGCGCCGGCCAGATCCTCGCCGAGGTCCCACGGGCTGGCGGCATGGTCGAGCACCCACGAGCGCGCGTCGGGGTCCTTGACCGTCTCGGCCAACAGCTCGCCCACGTCGAACACCTCGACACCCCGATCGGTGAGGACATCGGCGAAGGCGTCGTGCTCCTGGCGAGCCCGCTTGACCCAGAGCACGTCGTCGAAGAGCAGGTCGTGGCAGTTGGAGGGCGTCAGCCGTTCGTGCTCGAGGCCGGGCCGGTGCAGCAGCACCCGTCGGAGCGGACCCACCTCGCTGTCGACGTGGAACATGGTCATGACAACTCCAGGGTTCGGATCCGGACCGAGAGGCACGTCACGCACCCCTCGAGCTTCTGGTACTCGCCGATGTCGACGATGATCGGCTCGTAGCCGAGCTCCCGGAACAGCTGGGCGGACCGGGGCGCGTCCGCCGCCATCAGCAGGCGCGTCGAGTCGATCACCACGACGTGGGCCCCGGACTCCTCGGGTACGGCGAGGAACCGGGGGAAGATGGCCGGGTCGTCGACGAGGGGCGGGTAGCCGATCACGGTGCCGTCCGGAAGGGCTGTCACCGCCGACTTGAGGTGGAGCACCGTGCTGATGGGCACGGCGACGACCGACGCCCCGAGAGGCGTGAGGATCCGCCGGAGCTGGCGGATGCCGTCGCCGTTGGTCCGGCCGCCGCGGCCGACGAAGACCGTGTCGCCGACCTTGAGCACATCGCCGCCGTCCAGGGTCCCCGGCGGGGTGATGTGGTTCACCGACATCCCGAAGGCGCCGAGTGCCTTCTCGACGTCGAGCGTCTCCGGCCGCCGGCTCTCGGCGCCCGGTCGGGAGATGACGGCCGTGCTGCCGTAGACCACCACGGTGTCCTCGACGAACACCGCGTCCGGGCAGTCGGGGGCGGCTGGGACCTCGATGAGATCCCAGCCGCACGCGTCGAGCGCGTCGACGTACTCCCGCCACTGGTCGAGCGCCACCCGAGGGTCGATCGGTCGACGTTCGATGTGGGTGACGATGCCCTCGTTGAGCCGGGGACCCGGAGGGCGGACGAGCGCAGTGACGGTGGACATCGCTCAGCGCACCGCCTCGACGCCGTCGAGCTCGTCGAGGTCGTCGACCTCGTCGACCGGTTCGAGCACCTGGCCGGTCCGCTCCCGATGGGCCTTGATCACCGCGTACAGCGGCAGCCCGATCAGCAGGAGGAGGACGGTCTGGTACACGGACTGGTACCCGGCAGCGAAGGTGACCCACATGGCGAACAGGCCACCGACGACGGCGATGGTCATGTCACGCAGGAGGGCCGCTCCCTGCACCTTCCGGCGCCGCGACACCAGGTACGCGAACTGGGCGCAGGCCGAGAAGAAGTACGGGATGGCGACCGTCACCACCGACAGGTACACGAGGTAGGTGAACACCTTGAGCCCCGTGTCACCGCTGTAGCTCCACCCCATGAGAGCCGAGGCGACGATGGCCGAGACCACGACGCCGAACCACGGCACCTGCTTGGCGTTCAGCTTGGCGAAGGCCGGCAGGAACAGGCCGTCCTTGGCGGCGGCGTAGGGCATCTCGGCGGTGACCATGGTCCAGCCGTTCAGGGCACCGATACCGGAGATCACCGCCACGAGGGCCACGAACTTGCCGAGCCAGCCTCCGCTGAACATGGCGTCGAAGGCGGCCACGAACGGTGCACCGTCCTCGACCAACTGGTCGTGGGGCACCAGGCCCATGATGGCGGCCGTGACGATGATGTACAGCAGCGCTGCGGCGCCGGTGCCGATGACCGAGGCCCGACCGACGTTGCGCTTCGGGTCCTTCACCCGGCCGGCGGCGATGGACGCCACCTCGACGCCGATGAAGGAGAACAGCGCCACACCGGCAGCGATGTTCAAGGCGTCGTAGAGGCTTCCGCCCGACGCGTTGAAGGGACCGAAGTTGGCCTTGGTGGCGAAGAACCAACCGACCGTGCCCACGAAGAGCAGGGGCAGGAACTTGAGCACCACGGTAATGTTCTGGAACCACGCCATCTGCTTCACGCCGGCCAGGTTGATCGCCGCCGGGATCCACAACCCGGTGAGGGCGATGCCCCAGTTGGTCCACGACGAGGGGTTGTCGATACCGAAGAGGCTCTCGACGTACAACACCCACGACGCCACGATGGCGGCGTTGCCGGCCCAGCACGTGATCCAGTAGCACCACGCCGTCAGGTAGCCGGCGAAGTCACCGAACTCGTGTCGGGTGTAGGCGTAGAGGCCGCCCTCGTTGTTGGGGATGCGGCGGGTCAGTTGGCCGAACATGATCCCGAGGACCACGGCGCCGACGGAGATGGCGACGAGGGTCAGGATCGAGCTCGTTCCCGCGCCGGCCATGACGGCTGGCATCGAGAACACGCCGGTCCCGATGATGCTCCCGATGACCAGTGCGGTCGCCGAGGGCAGGCCCAGGGCGTGCGCGGCTCGATCTGCGGGATCCTGCCCTGTGGGCGGGGGCGGAACCGAGGGCATCGCAGCCCTGGGAGGGACGGTGACAGCCATGGCGGTCTCCTCACTCGACCCGGACGCCAGAAGCGCTCCGGCTGCCCGTACCGTCGCACCGCCCCGCGCGTCATTGTAGGGCCGAACGTCACGCATCTTCCCTGGTCGCGCATGATCTCCACCGGTCGGGTGCTGGAGGCCACCTACCGGAAGGTCATCCTGCCGCTCGGCAAGTACTCGGCCGACGCCAACACCCCCGGCCGGACGGTGACCGACCCGGTGCAGCGGGAGCGAGGCATGCCGGGCGTGCGCGAGGGCCAGTGACCGCTGGTGTCAGCGCCGCCGGCGCAGGAACCGGCTGCCCGTGTCGGCCGCCGCAGACGCGGCCCGCTTCGCCGCTCGACCGCCCGCCTCCATCCCGGCCTTCGTGCGCTCCAGCGCACGCGCCGCCCACGCGAACTCGGTGCCGAGGATGGCGAACCCGACGATCAACAACGGCAGCGTGAACGGGCCGGGCAGCACGATGAGTGCGAGACCCAGCACCACGAACGTCCCGCCGACGAGCAGCACGATGGTCTGACGCACACGGGTCGGCGCCTTCTCCCACAACCGGTCGAGGACGGCGAGGCGGCTGGGCACGGGGTCTCCTCCACGAACGGTCGCTGACGGCCGCGTCAGTATCCCTCGCCCGCTCGGCGCGTTTGCCGCGGCAGCCGCGCGGCGGCAGTCGCGCCGGCGCTCCGGTTCGTCAGGGCGGGTCCCCGGGGTTCACGCCGGCGTCGCGGAGACGAGCGGCATGGCGTACGGACCCGACGGCGAGCCAGTCGGCGACCTCGTCGATCGCGAAACCGTGCCAGAGCCACCCGACCAGCTCATCGGCGGGCACGGGGGCCGTGCCCACGACCTCCGGCGCGACACCCAGCCGGCGCAGCGTCGCCGCCGTCGTCGGTGACGCGGCGACGGCCTCCCACCGCCGCACCTCGTCGCCCGGTATCCCCGCCGCGTCCCACGGACCGTTGCGCTCCTCCGAGGCGCTGCCCGGCGCGGGGGGTCCGGGCGACGCGGAAGACTCGGGGATGAACGGGTTCCCGCGATCCTCCGGGTGCAGTGCGTCCGCCCCGATCACCCCGGCCCGGTCGAGCAGCGACCGCTCCTCGGGGCGGTGACGACGGCGCGCCCGTTCGTCGCTCGACTTCTCGTCGCGCTTGTCGCGCTTGCCCTTCGGCTTGCCCTTTGCCACCGCCACAACCCTTGGCGTTGGTCGGTCCCCGGCGCCAATCGACCGGCCACGAACAGGCTCGCCGGGTCGCAGGAGTCAGCGGTGTTCGGCGGGCGTTGGGACCGGACCAGCCGCCGTCGACGGGTTCG
Source organism: uncultured Acidimicrobiaceae bacterium (assembly GCA_963811245.1). Lineage (GTDB taxonomy): Bacteria > Actinomycetota > Acidimicrobiia > Acidimicrobiales > Salinilacustritrichaceae > Salinilacustrithrix. The sequence goes on along the minus strand of CAWEQL010000010.1, from coordinate 311,231 downwards.
TCCTCGGACGCTGCCCGGTCACGATCCGTCGGTGACGGCGGGAAACAGCACGTTGTTCTCGAGGTGCACGTGCCGGTGCGTGTCGAGCTCGAGGTGCTCGAGGCGGCCGTAGAGCGTCCGGTAGCTGACGCACCCGTCGGCGGGGGCCTGGTAGCCCTCGGTCGCGGACCGGAGCTGTCCGAGCAGCTCGCCGGCCCGATCGTGTTCGCCCATCATCACCCGGATCGGGTTGGTGAGCGTGCCGAAGGAGAAGGTCCGCTGACCGGCCGCCCACTCCCTGATGGCGGGAAACAGCACCTGCTCCTCCTTGGCGAGGTGCGGCACCAGGTCGTCGCGGATCTCCGCGACGAGAGCAGCGACGCGAACGAGCTCAGGATGCCGAGAGGCGTGGACGTCGCGAACCTTCTCGGCCAGGGCGACGAGGAGCGGCAGCTCCTCGTGGAGGTAGCGGTGGTGGGTCTCGAGGATGTGGTCGACGAGCGCCGCCGGCCCGAGACGGCCGACGTCGGCGTCAGCTTGATCGAGGACCCCAGCGATCTCCTCGGCCACGGCTACCGGGTCGAGGCCCGCTGCGGTGCTCGCGTCGAAGAGCGACCGTTGCCCGTGGCAGCAGTAGTCGATGCCGAGCCGCTCGAAGATCCGGGCCCGTGCCGGCTGCTCGGCGACGAGGTCGCCGAGGGTGCGCTCGATCGAACCGTGCGAGGCGTCGATGGTGGTCATGATCGCTCCTGTTCCGAACGACATCGCCGTTCTTCTCGTTACCTGCAGAGCTGTTCGCGGATGGCTGACGTTGTCCGCCTCGAGGCGGAGGGCCTGAACGACGTCGACGTCCTCGCCCGTGAGGCGACGGGTGATCACGCCGACCATGTGAGCGGCATGCCGCTTGGCCCGGTCGGCGTAGGTCCCGGCCCAACCGCTGTCGACCGATTCGGTGAACAGTCGGTACCACCGATCGAACAACGCCGCGTCGAAGGGCTGCTCGGCATGGATGCGTGCGTGCGCCGCCAGGATCCGACCGTCGTAGCCGGTATGGCCCAGCAGTACACGACACCAATAGTCGATGAGGCGCGGGATGTGTTCCGCCCAATCGACCTCGGCGACCTCGCCGAAGACGGGCCCGAGAAGGTCGTCGAACGCGACCTCGCGGTAGAAGTGGACGACCAGGTCGTGAATGGCCCCCCGGGTGTCCAGATCCTGCATCGCCGACGCCGCTTTCATCTAGTGATTAATAGAAGAATAGCCCCTCGCCGCCCTGAAGGAAGGGTCCTTGGTCCCGACGAGCGCGACCGGCTTCATCCTGGGGGCGGTCCGTATCGAAGAGCGCGATCTCGCCCACCAACTTCCCGAGTACCGGGCCTACATGGAACGGACACGCCGCTTCATCCCCGGGGCGCCGACGGCCGGCGGATGAACCAGGTGATGCGATGGGCTCCACGAGCAGGCGAGCCGATGAGACGACCCGCCGTTGCGCGCGCGAGTCGGCGTGACAGCCGCGCGAAGGACCGAAGGAGTTGGTCAGGGTCGTGCGGACCGGAACGCCTGCCGTTGTTCGTCGTTGAGAACGATCCACGTGGCGCAGCTGGTGGCCAGCACCTCGCCTGTTGCTGAGTAGATCGCAGATCGAGCGGGCCGCTTCCGACCCTGCGATGGTTCGGTCCACCCTGCGACCACCAGGTGCTCGCTCCGGGAAGGCGTACGGTGGACGACGGCTGCCATCTTGCCCAGCACCACGACGCCCATGTTCGGATCTTGTCGGATCCATGCCAAGCCGCTCGGGCAGTCGAGGGCCGCCCACATCACCGGAAGGTCCACGTCACCAGATCCGTCGAACAGCGACGGATCGGGTGTCCACGGCCACACGTAGAGGCCGGGGCGATCGGTCGCTGCGGGAAAGATCCGCAGGCCGTCCCCGACGTTCCGATCAGGACCGCACGTGTAGCAGGTCGGGTACTCGTGGTTGGCTCGGTAGTCGTCGACGTCGAACTCAGTCGCAGCGTCTACGGCTGCGTCGTACCCGATGGGCGGTGGCGCATCATCGGGGATAGCGACCGGCTCATCCGTCAGACGGGCGATGGCGATCACCGTCTGGCCGTCGAGCAGCCTCGCCTCCTCACCATCGCGCTCGAGGCTGAGCGGCCGCTCCAGTGGTGGAGGTGCCAGCAATGTCACCTCGACGTTGCTACCGCCGAGTCCTCCGGCCGCGACCCCGCAGACGTATCCGCCGTTACCGGAGTCCGGAGGGCCGCAGAAGTGCCTCGGGATCGAGATTTGGGTGGTCATGGGTGCCCTGCTTCCTGCAGGAGGCGATCCCGGATCGCGCGGTGCGGCTTCGATCTCGTAGTCGGCGTCTCGACCGTTGATGATGAGGTTGAACAGGGTGCAACCGGCGTCGACGTAGGGCGCGAGGAAGTCGGCGATCTCGGCGGCGGTCCCCGCCGGACTCCACTCGACCGCTCGTAGGGGATCCCGTAGAACTGCTGCATCGCTTCTCCGACGTAGATGCGGGCTTCGTCACCGTCCGCGCCGATCCCGCACCAGACGTTGAGTCCGTTCACGCGCTGGCTCTGACACCCGGTTCACCTCGGCAGCTGCCTCCTCCATCGCCGCAACCGCCTGCCCGTAGCGGTCGGCGGACACCCAGATGCCGAACCAGCCGTCGCCCAGGCGACCCGCTCGCCGGATGGCCGCATCCGAGCGGCCCCCCACGACGATCGGGATCGGCATCGTCGGCGACGGCGCGATCCATGCGTTCTCCAGGGCGAAGTGCTCACCGTCGAAGTCGACGGCCGCTCCGCTCAGAAGCTGCCGAACGATCTCGAGTGCTTCATCCATACGGCGTCCTCGCGCTCGGGGATCGACGCCACAGCTCTCAACCTCGTGCGGGTCCTCACCCCCGATACCGACGCCGAACACGAACCGGCCGGGCGCCAACGCAGCGATATCTGCAAGCTGGCGTGCCACCGGCATCGGATGCCGAAGCGGGAGCAGGTAGACCGCCGTGTTCGTCGACAAACGGTCGGAGATGGCGAGCGGTCCGGCGGCGGCGAGTATGCCGTCAGCACCTGCGCCGGTGTGGAAGCTGACGTGATCACCGAACCCAAGGTGGTCGAGCCCTGCGTCATCGGCCAGTTCCACGATCGCCCGTCGCCCACCCGCATCGAGGGACGACAACCGGTTCAAGACGCACCCCACGGAAAGTCCGCCCACGACGCAACGATCTCACAGAGCGCTCCCCGCACGCTCGCGATCTGGCGTTCTCCGGCGACCCTCCTCGAGCGGCACGCGCTGACCGGGTGCAACCGATGTGCGGGTAGCCGACGCTCCGCCCGGTGAGCTCGACGTCGGCCGTGCGTCGTGCCCGTGACCTGAAGTCGGAGGGCACGGACGGGGCCGCTCCGACGTGCCGCTCGGGACGACCCGCCCGGCCGGCGGTGACGACGCCGATCGCACTGAAGACCTCTTGTCCATTGCGAACGACCAGCGCGAGCCGGCACTGGGTGCGCGTTCGCCGATCGCGATCCGAACGTTGTCCCTGCAGGTGCACATACGGGCCTCCAGGGACAACATTCGAGACGAGGCTCCCCTCGCCGGAGCTGCCGACGAGAACGACGAAACCCCAGGTCGGTGACCTGGGGTTTCTCTGTGGGCCGTAAGGGATTCGAACCCCTGACCCCCTGCGCGTCATGCAGGTGCTCTAGCCAACTGAGCTAACGGCCCCGGGAGCGAGCCAATGTAGCAGCGCCGCCGGACGGCGTGAGCATCCACGGCCGGCGCGTAGGGAGGCTGTGGTAGACCCCCACCCCGTGACGTCCGAGATCGACGGGCTGGACGCCCGCCTGCTGCGAGCCCTTGCCGATTCTCCGCGATCCGGCGTCATGGAGCTCGCTCGCCAGCTCCAGGTGGCACGCGGCACGGTCCAGGCCCGGCTCGACAAGCTGCGCCAGCGCGGCGTCGTCACCGGATTCGGGCCCGATCTCGACCTGCGCCGGCTCGGCTACGAGGTCTTGGCGTTCCTCACGCTCGAGATCGCCCAGGGTGCGCTGGAGTCGGTCGTGGCGCACCTCGAGACCATTCCTGAAGTCCTGGAGATCCACACCACCACCGGACCGGGCGATCTCCTGTGCCGGGTGGTCGCTCCCACCAATGCCGACCTCCAGCCGCTGATCGCCCGCATGTTGGCGTCGGGCGGGGTCGTCCGCACCACCACCCAGATCGCGCTCACCGAGCAGCTCGCCTACCGCGTGCTGCCGTTGGTGGACCGGGTCAACGGCGGCGGCGCCTCGGCCGACGTCGGCTGATCCTCTGGCCTGCTCTACGGTGGGCCGACGTGATCTGGCTCGCGGTGCTGGCCCATCAGGGCGGTTGGGACGAGGTGCTCTTCGTCCTCGTCCCACTGGCCGTGTTGGCGTGGCTGTTGGCCGTGGCCCGACGTCGGGTGGACCGCCTCGAGGCCGACGGCTCCGAGCCCGGCACCTCCGCACCCGGCACCTCCCGGCCCGGCGTCTCGGACCGGGACCCCGCGGCCGGCAACCCACCACCCGACGACCCCCGCTGATCGCTCGCTGATCGTCACGTGTCCGCCGCTCGGGCGCCGAGCCGGGGGGCGAGCACCAGTGCACCGGCGATGGCCGTCCCGACCACGACGCCGAGACCGACACGGAGTGTCGCTGCCTCGGACAGGGCCCCGACCACGACCGGCGAGACGAGGAAGCCGACGCGGGCTCCGCTCGACATGACCCCGACGCCGAGGCCGGGTGGCACGCGTGGTGTGGTGGCCGCCTGGAGGTAGAGCGCGGGGAACAGCACGGAGATGCCGAGCCCGGCGATCGCGAAGCCGCCGATGGCGACGAACTCGTCCGGTGATGCCACCACGACGGCGAGCCCGCAGGCGACCAGGACGAGTGCGCTGCGAAAGGTGCGGGCGCCGCCGAGGTGGTCGGTCACCCGATCGCCCACCAACCGGCCCACCACCATCCCGCCTGACACGGCCACGAACCCGACACCGGCCACCCCGCGGCCGGCACCGTGGACGTCGCTGATGAACACGGCGGCCCAGTCCCCTGGTGCGCCCTCGGCCACCGCCACCACGGCGGCCAGGGAAGCGAGGAGCACCAGCACCGGGCCGCGACGGCCGGGAGCGGACGGCTCGGGTCGGGGGTGGCTCACCACGGACAGGCCCCCGGACACGGCCAGCGTCGCCGCTCCCAGCACGAGTCCGGTGACGGCGAGCTGCCAGGTGAGACCGATGCCCAGCGCGGCGGCCGCCGTGCCGGCGCCGGCCCCGGCCACCGAGCCCACGCTCCACGCGGCGTGGAACCGTTGGATGACCGAGCCCGTGGTCCGGGCGTCCACGTCGGCGGCCTGCACGTTCATCGAGATGTCAGCCACGGCATCCACGGCGCTCAGCGCCACCAGGGTCGCCCCCAGGGCCAGGGCCGACGGTGCGAGGCCGATCAGCGGCAGGCCCAGGCCGAGTGCGACCGAGGCCACGACGGCGGACCGGCGACTGCCGACCCGGTCGACGAGCACGCCACCGACGGCACTCGACGCCAGCCCGCCCAACCCGGTGCCGAGCAGCACCAACCCGAGCGTGCCGAGGGAGAGGTCGAGGCGCTCGCGCACCTCGGGCACCCTCGGGAGCCACGACGCGAACGAGGCGCCGTTGACGAAGAACAGGATCAGCACGGCCCGGCGCTGCCGGTCGCGCCGACCGGACGGCGCGCCCGGGCGCGAGGCGCTCAGGGGGACCCCCGACTCAGATCGTCTTGCCCGGACGTCCGGGGCCGTGCGCATCGTCGCCGTGCATGTCGGCGTTGGGGCGTGCCTCGGCCATCAGCTTGGCCACGACGTCGTCCAACGCCTCGGGGTCGTCGACGTTGGCGGCGGTGGGGCCCCGGTGCCAGCTCTCGGCGATGGCCAGTTCGCCGCCGGCGACCTGGAAGACCCGACCGGTGACGTTGCGAGAGCGAGGGCTCGCCAGCCACGTGCAGATCGGCGCGATCCACCGGGGCGAGCTCGCCTCGCGCTCCTCCTCCGAGGGAGCCTCGGCCCGGAGCGGTTCGGTGAGTCGTGTCAATGCACCCGGTGAGATGGCGTTGACCGTGATCCCGTAGCGGGCCAGTTCGAGGGCCGCGATGATCGTGAAGCCCGCGATGCCCATCTTCGCCGCGCCGTAGTTGGTCTGCCCGACGTTGCCATAGATCCCCGACACCGACGTGGTGTTGATGATGCGGGCGTCGTTGTCCTCGCCGGCCTTGGTGCGCTCGCGCCAGTACGCCGCCGCATGGCGGGCCGGGGCGAACGTGCCCTTGAGGTGCACCTTGATGACGGCGTCCCACTCGGCCTCGGTCATGTTCACGAGCATCCGGTCCCGCAGGATGCCGGCGTTGTTGACGACCACGTCGAGGCGGCCGAAGGTGTCGACCGCCTGCTCGACCATCCGTCCGGCGCCGTCCCAGTCCGACACGTCGTCACCGTTGACGACGGCCTGGCCACCCATGGCCTCGATCTCGGCCACGACCTGTTGGGCGGGCGTGAGGTCCGCACCCGAGCCGTCCGGGGCGCCGCCGATGTCGTTGACGACGATCTTGGCGCCGTGCTCGGCGAGCATCAGCGTGTGCTCGCGACCGATCCCCCGTCCCGCGCCGGTGACGATCGCCACCCTGCCGTCGCACATCCCCATGTCGTCATCTCCTCGTGTCGTGAGCGCAGCGCACCGTAGCGGTGGCACGACCTCCGCCGGCGCCGGACGACGCCGCCCTCAAGGGGGTGGTCTCCCGTGACGATGAACTGCTGCCCAGTGAACGTGGAGGAACCCGTGGGAACGATCTCGATGCGACGCCGCTGCGTCATGACCATGGCCGCAGGTCTCGCCGGCGTCCTCGCCTGGACGGCGGTGGCGGCCCCCGGTGCGTCGGCGGCGCGCCCCGATCGCCCGGCCAACGTGCTCGACCGGGATCGGCACGGTGAGGACGCCATCCGCGCGCTGGGCTCGAAGCTGCCCGACATCGCCGCCATGAACGGCATGACCCCGGCACAGTTCAAGGCCGCGCTGCGGACCGACGGCGAGCGCTGGGTCGGCCGCACCGGCCAGATGCTCTTCATCGACGAGACCCTCGCGGCCGGCGGCGCCACGGCCGCCGCATCCGACCCCGTCGCCGCCGTCTACCCGCTGAGCGACACGTTCACGCTGCACAGCCGGCCGGGCTCGTCCAAGGTCGTGTTCCTCGACTTCGACGGCTTCGACGCCACGGGGACCGCATGGGACAAGGGCGACAACAGCACGGTCGCCGCCCCGTACGACTCGGACGGCAACCCCGGCTCGTTCAACGACAGCGAACGCGCATCCATCCAGGACATCTGGCGGCGCGTCGCCGAGGACTACGCCGTCTTCGACATCGACGTGACCACGCAGGACCCCGGCGCCGCCGCCATCGGCCGCTCGGGCAGCACCGACCAGAACTACGGCACCCGCCTCGTCGTGACCCCGACCAACGTGGCCGGATGCAGCTGCGGTGGTGTCGCCTACGTCGGCGTCTTCGACTCCACCGGCATCTACCACGACGCCTACCAGCCGGCATGGGTCTACACGACCGGCGTCGGCACCGGCGCCAAGAACGTGGCCGAAGCAGCCAGCCACGAGATCGGCCACAACCTCGGGTTGTCCCACGACGGCACGACCTCCACGGGCTACTACTCGGGCCAGGGACCGTGGGCGCCGATCATGGGGGTCGGCTACTACAAGCCGATCACGCAGTGGAGCCGCGGGCAGTACGCCGGCGCCAACAACACCGAGGACGACTTCGCGGTGATGGGCCAGCACGGCGCCGCGATCCTGGTGGACGACCACGGCAACAGCGCCGCCACGGCGACCGCGCTCACCGGGACTGCCATCGACGTCTCCGGCATCATCACCACCGCCGCCGACCGGGACGCCTTCGGCTTCTCGACCGATGGTGGCGACATCACGCTGCACGCCACCCCCGCCACGGTCAGCCCCGACCTCGACATCGAGCTGCGACTCCTCGATGACACCGGCACGGTGGTCGCAGTCTCCGACCCCGCCTCGAGCGCATCCGTCGCCCCGGACCGGCCGGCAGGCCTCGACGCCAGCGTCACGCTGACCGTGCCCGCCGGCTCCTACACGGTGGTGATCGACGGCGTCGGCTTCGGCGACCCGGCGAGCACGGGCTACAGCGACTACGCCAGCATCGGCCGCTACCAGCTCGTCGGCACGCTGCCGACCGGCGGATCGACGACACCGCCGCCCCCTCCCCCGCCGACGCCGACTGCTCCCACCGCACCGACCGGTGCGTCAGCAACCGCCTCGGGCACGACCGTGACGATCAGCTGGACCGACACCAGCGACAACGAGACGGGGTTCGAGGTCGTGCGCGAGGTGCGCCAGCGGAACGGCTCGTGGCGGGGCGCCACGCTGATCGCCACCACGGCGGCGGATGCGACGTCGGTCACCGACCAGCCCGGTAGCGGCACCTTCCGCTACCGGATCCGGGCCGTGAACGACGTCGGGGCATCGGCAGACGCCCTCACCGGAAGCGTCTCCGTGTCGGGCTCGACGACCGGCGGCGGCTCGAGGAAGCCCAAACAGACCCGCCGCTGATCAGGGCGACCGTGGTCGGTCCGGCGTCATCGGTACGGGTTCGCGCACCGCGGCCACGATCACCACGCCGGCCACCACCAACGACGGCACGCTGATCGCCACCACGACATCGATCCCACTGGCGTCGAACACCCGTGTGCCGACGAGCGCCGCCACCGTGCGTGCCCCCGTCAGCGCCGCCACCGCCAAACTGAGCGCGCCGGCGCGTCGCTCCTCGGCCACCTCGACCACGAGCGGGAGAGCCGACACGAAGGCCAACTCGAATCCGAGGCCCACCATCAGTGCGGCCAGCACCCCGGCCACCTGGTTCGATCCGACGAATGCGAACCCCAGCGCCGCCGGCACCAGCACCACGATGCCGGCGGCCATCGTGTTGCGCTTGCCCAACCGGTCGGCGACACCGGCGGACAACAGCGCTCCCGCGACCTCCCCGACGCCGAGGAGGATGACCACGAGGCTGATCGTGCGCTCGGACATGGCGAGGTCCAGTTCGAAGAAGGCGCCCTCGGTGACGAACAGGAGTGCGCCACCGAGCGAAGTGGCGAAGACGGCCAGGTGCACCCAACCGGGACGGGCGGTCTCGACGACCGCGGCCGGGTCAGCGACCCGCGGTGCGGTCGGGCGCAACGAGGCGCGGACCACCGGCACCGACGCAACGAGCAGCACCGCCGAGAGCACGTAGGGGACGCGCCACGACGTGGCCGCCGCGATGAGGCCGGCCACGGGTACACCCACCAAGAACGCGCCGGACCACGCCAACTCGCCGATCCCGCTGACACGACCGCGTCGGGCGAACTCGACCTCGTCGCCGATCCACGCCCCGAAGGAGACGTCGAAGAAGTACCGGCCGATGGCGACGACGAAGAGCGAGATGCCGAAGACGGCGACGTGGGGTGCGGCGGCGATACCGAGACACCCGACGGCGCTGATCACCACCCCGTCGGTCATGCCCCGGCGACGCCCGAGCCGATCGAGACGGCGACCGATCAGCGGAGCCAGGAGACCAGCCGACTCGCCGCAGGCCAGTCCGATGCCGACGCCGGCGATCCCGGTGTGGAGGCCGTCGGCGATGATCGGCAGGAACGGGTACGCGAACCGCAGCGACACGGTGCCAGCGAGCCGCAGCAGGAACAGGCGACGGAACGCCGTCCGGAAGTCGACGCCAGCGACAGGCTCGGTCACGTCATGGTCGACGGCGTCGGGGGGCGGCGCTTCGGTGCCATCGCGCTGACGCTAGGGGTGGCGCCCGACACGCAAGGCATCGACCGGAGCACTCCTCGGCACGAATCCCGACCTTCGCCGGTCACCGACGTGTACCTTGCCGTCCTTCGGTCGGTCACGGGCGGGGAGGGGCGTCGCGGTGAGCGTGCGAACGCAGATCAGTGCGTCGAGGGAGGCCATCAGCGAGGTTTTCCGGAACCCCGCTCTGAAGCGCATCAACGTCGCCTATGCGGCGTCGATCATGGGCGACTGCGCCTACGGCGTGGGCGTCGGCATCTACGCCTACATCCAGGGAGGCGCCACGGCGGTGGGCGTCCTCGGTGTGGTCCGTTACGTCAGCGCTGCGGTGATGACGCCGTTCTCCGCCACGCTCGCCGACCGGTACGACCGGCGACGGATCATGGTGCGCGCCGACCTCGTGCGGTTCGTCCTGGTGATGGCCGCCGCCGGCGTCGTGTTCTTCGACGGGCCGGCTCTCGTGGTCTATGCACTGGCGGTCCTGGCCTCGCTCGCCTCCACGGCGTTCCGGCCTGCGCAGGCCGCGCTGCTGCCTCGACTGGCTCGGCACCCCGACGAGCTGACCGCAGCCAACGTCACATCCAGCACGATCGAGAGCGTCGGCTTCTTCGCCGGTCCCGCTATCGCCGGCGTGCTCATCGCCTTCACCGAGATCGACGTGGTCTTCGTCTTCAACGCCCTCACCTTCCTGTGGTCGGCCATCGTCATCGGCGGCCTGGTGGTCCCCGACCGTGCCGACGGGCCGGCGCCGGAGGCAGTGGCCGTCGCCCGGCCGGGACCGGATGCCGATGTCCCGGCGCCCTCACCGGTGGTCGCCACGGTCGGCGCCGAGCCCCCCGAGGCAGCAGGCGTGGCCATGCTCGAACGCCCCCGGACCGACATGGCTGACGGCAACGAGCCGCCGACGGGACCGCCGGCGGACGAACGACCTGCGGGCTTCCTGTCGGAGGCGAGCCAGGGCTTCCGCACCATCCTCGGCAACCGGGACATCCGGCTCATCATCGGCGTCTACGCAGCGCAGACCGTGGTCGCCGGCGCATCGCTCGTCTTCACCGTTGCCGTCGCGCTCGACCTGCTCGACCTCGACCAGGCCGCGGTGGGCGTGATGGATGCCGCACTCGGGGTGGGTGGTCTGGTGGGCGGTGTCGTCGCCCTGATCCTGGCCCAGCGCAGCGCCCTCGCACGCGACTTCGGCGTGGGGGTGATCGCGTGGGCGGCGCCGCTCATCCTGATCTCTGCCATCCCGCGCCTGTGGTCTGCACTGGTGGCCATGGTGATCATCGGCGTCGCCAACTCCGTCGTCGACGTCAACGCCTTCACGGTGCTGCAACGCCTGGTCCCCGACGAGGTGATGGGTCGCGTCTTCGGCGCCATGGAGAGCACGATCATCGCCGGGATGGCCCTGGGTTCGTTGATGATGCCGCTGCTGATCTCCACGGTGGGTCTGCGGACCGGTCTCACGATCATCGGCGTCGCGGTCACCGCGGTGGGGCTGTCCGCCCTCCCGAGCCTCGGCCGCATCGACACGGTGGCCCTCGCACCCGCCGGCGTGGCGACGCTGCGCGCCGTGCCCATGCTCGCCGCGCTGTCGCGAGATGTCCTCGAACAGCTGGCCCACACCTCGGAGCTCCGTCACTACGACGCCGACCAGGTCGTGTTCGCCGAGGGCGACGCCGGCGACCACTTCCACGTGATCGAGCAAGGGGCCGCGGCGGTGATCATCCACGGCGAGCGCGTCGCCGAGATCGGTCCCGGCGACTGCTTCGGCGAGATCGCGCTCCTCCGCGACATCCCGCGCACGGCGACGGTCATGGCCACCCGTCCGCTCGTCACGCGCACGTTGTCTCGCGAGGACTTCGTGCCAGCTGTGACGGGCCACGGTGGTGCCCGTCACGAGGCGGATCGGGTCGTGAGCGGCTGGCTCGCCGTGCTCTGAGCGCGAGCCGGCGCAGCGCATCGACATCCGATCGTCACATGCAGGCGGTCTGACCGGGACCGGGTCGGGTACGAGTCCTCCATGGACATCATGGGACCGTTCCGCACCACCCCCCGCACCGACTCGGTCGACGACATCGAGGTCTTCGACACCGACGAGACCTTCGCCGTCGTCGAGACCGACGAGCACGAGCGCCTCGTGTTCACCGGCACCAGCCAGGCCGAGGTGGACGCCAAGCTCCATGACTTCATGGCCTGGGCGTCGTAGGAACGACCGAGAGCATCCAGGCGACCACCGTCGGGTCCGACCCGGTGGTCGCCTGATCAGGGCGTCCGACGCGTCCGGCGGGCTCGCAGCCGACGGATGGGACCGGGCGGGCGCCAGGGATCGGACCGATCTCCCGTCCACGGGGCAGCGGGCGCCATGGTGAGGGCGGCGAGGGCGAGCAGCACGGTGTCGTAGTTGACCCGCCAGCCGGCGAAGTCACGCCAGGCCTGGTCGCGGTCAGCCCGGAGCGACACGCCGCCTTCTTCCAGGTCGAGGCACGCCGACTCCCACTCGGCCCTGGTCACCGAGATCGGATCGTCGGGAGCCGGGTCGGGGTCGTGCGGGATCCCGAAGAAGTTGGCCACCCGGCGCAGCGCCACCGAACCGGCACGGATGCACAGCTGTGCCTCGGGGACCGGCGGGCCCTCCACCGTCGAGACCACCAGCGCCGCGCTGTCGAGCACCGTGCCGGCGGCGGTGATCCACGACTGCGTCGGTTGCGACGACCGGAAGAAGCTCAACGACCCCTGCGAGGTGTGGCTCTCCTGGATCTCGGCGAACCACTCCTCCCAGCTGGCCCACACGTCCATGAGACGCTCCAGGCCGTGGATGGAGTGGTAGCGCCGGAGCATGACCACCGCCGACGGGGGGTCGCCGGCCCGCACCTCGAGGAGCGTCACCTGGCGCTCCCGCCGGGAGAAGGCGTCGTAGATCGACGGCAGGTAGGCGATGAGAAGGGCGACCAGCCCCAGCCCCAGGAACGCCTCGAGGAACGATACGACCGTGTCCGGGAGGTCGCCCGGCTTGTCGTAGCCGAGCGTCAGCAACGACGAACCGCTCAGCACGAAGGCCCGTCGCCAGGTGTCCACACCGTTGCCCCAGTTGATGGCGGTGAAGGCGGCGTTCACCAGGACGACCCAGACCAACGGCAGGGTCAGGAGCGAGATGGGGGCGTACAGCCCCATCAGCCGGTCCTTCTGCTCGTAGCTGGGCAGACGGCGTATCACGAGATCGAACAGGCGACGGGTGGTCAGGAACAGCGCCCGGGTGAGACCGGCGGCTTCGGCGCGCGGGAGCACCACCGTCCGGATGGCCGACAGCAGGGTGCTCGCGACCAGCGCACTACCGGCCAGGAGGACGAGGAGCCGTACGGCGATCACGGGGCGGCACCCTACGGCTCGGGTTGGCTTGGAGGCGGCGCCGGGAATCGAACCCGGGTACAGGGATTTGCAGTCCCTTGCCTAAGCCACTCGGCCACGCCGCCAGGGAACGGACACCATAGCGGAGCCTCAGAATCGCCCCGTATCGACGGGGTGGCCTGCCGGCCGCCAGCTCGGCCGCCGGCGCTAGCGTCACGCCGGCATGGCCACGTCCCCCGCGCCGCCGGGCCCACCCCCACCGCACTACCGCCCGCCCGGCGCACCGCCGGCGCCGTCGTCGCTGCCCCGGCGCGCCTTCGGGGCGCCTCCCCCGCCGCCGGCGACGCCCGACGGCATCGGGCCCGGAGGCGTCATCCTGGTGGCGCTGGCGACGCTGGCACTGGGTCTGGTCGCGGGTTTCTTCGTCGGCCGCGCCACGGAGAGCGCATCGACCAGCGCCGCGCCGCCGCTCACCAGCCCCGCCACGGCCACCACCCGGCCCCCGGGCAACACCGTCCCGCAGAACCCGCCCGTCGACCCGTCGGCACCGCCGTCCACCGACCTCGACCCGGCCACGATCGGCACCATCGACGATCCCATCCCGGTGGGCCAGGCCTACGTCCTCGGCCTGTACGAGGTCGAGGTCGTCGACGTCGAGCGGGATGCGAACGCCACCGTGGCCGCCGCGAGCTCGGCCAACCCGGCACCGCCCGACGGCAACCAGCACGTCATCGTCAAGATCGCCGTGCGCTTCACCGACGACCAGGGCGTGGGCAACCCGGGCGCGATCCCGTTCTTCGTCTCCGACGGCAGCGGACGCTGGACCGACGTGGAAGCCACGTGCGGGATCATCCCCGACAGCCTCCTCGACGCCGGCCTGATCGAGAAGGGTGACGAGGCCGTCGGCAACGCCTGCTTCACGGTTCCGTCCGACGCCGTGGATGCGCTCGTGCTCGGGACCGAGGGGTTCAGCGGCCCGATCTACTTCGCCCTCCCGGACTGACCCGCACGGCCCCATCAAACGCTCGTTTGGTACGGTCGCCCCATGACCGACACCTCCGAGCGCACCGAGCGCAGCATCGACATCCTCGATCCCCGGCTCTACGACGACCCCTGGGACACGTACCGCTGGCTCCGCGCCGAGGACACCCTCTACTTCGACGCCACCAACCAGCTGTACGTGGCGAGCCGGCACGAGGACGTCAGCCACATCTCCCGCAACCAGGAGCGCTACTCGGCGGCGCAGGGCGTTCGCCCCAACGTGCCTGCCGTGATGTCGATCATCTCGATGGACGACCCCGAGCACACCCGCCAGCGCCGCATCATCTCCAAGGGGTTCACGCCGCGCCGGGTGCGCGAGCTCACCGAGCACATGCGTGAGGTGACCAACCAGGTCATCGACGAGATCGCCCACCGCGGCGAGTGCGACGCGGTCGAGGACTTCGCCATCCACCTCCCGCTCATCATCATCGCGGAGCTCATGGGCCTCGACCCCCAGCAGCGCATGAAGCTCTACCGCTGGTCCGACGAGATGATGGCCGGCGACGGCCACACCGATCCGGACGATCCGGTCACCATCAAGGCCGGCGAGGCGTTCGGCGAGTACGTCACCGAGTGCGTGCAGCTCATCGAACAGCGCCGCTCCGCCCCCACCGACGACATCATCAGCATCCTCACCGGGGCCTATGACAGCGGCGATCTGGCCTGGGACGAAGCGATCCGCGCCGACGCCCTGGCCGCCGCCGACCTGTCCGACGACGAACTGCTGATGTTCCTGACCCTCCTCGTCGTCGCCGGCAACGAGACCACCCGCAACGCCATCACCGGCGGCCTCCACGCCTTCAGCCGCTTCCCTTCCGAGCGCGAGAAGCTCGCCGCCGACCCCGACCTCATCGAGCCCGCCATCGACGAGATCGTGCGGTTCGTCTCTCCCGTACTGTCGTTCCACCGCACGGTCACCGAGGCCCACACCTACCGCGGCGTCGACCTCGTGCCGGGCGACCGCGTCTTGATGCTGTACCAGTCGGCGAACCGGGACGAGACCGTCTTCGACGACCCCGACACCTTCCGGATCGACCGCAACCCGAACCCGCACCTCGGCTTCGGCATCGGAACCCACTACTGCCTCGGGGCCAACCTGGCCAAGGCCGAGATCCGGGTCGTGTTCCAGGAGCTGTTCCGCCGCCTCCCCGACTTCCGCATCCCCGACGGCGCCACGCCCGAGCGGGGCGATTCGTCCCTTGTCATCTCCCTGGCCCACCTCCCCGCCGTGTTCACGCCCGAACGGGCGCTGTGAACCCGGTGGCCACCACCACGGGCCCGGCTGCGGGGCAGCGGAGCCGCATCCTCGACACGGCGCTGGCCCTCATGGGCGAGCAGGGCGCGTCGACCACGAGCATGCGCCAGCTCGCCGGCGCCTGCGACATCAACGTCGCCACGCTGTACCACTACTTCCCGTCGAAGTCCGACCTGCTCCGAGCCGTCATCGAGGAGCGGGGCTACGGCGAGGAACTCGACGCCATGGTCGACCCCCCGGTCGCGCGGCGGGGCAGCCCGGCGACGCGTCTCGCCAACCTCCTCGCCTACGTCGCACGCGAGGCCCTCGACGCCGAGGTGGTGTGGCGGTTGTTCCTCGGCGAAGCCGTCCACTCCGACACCGATGCCATGGCGATGGCCCGCCAGCTCAGCGCCGGCTTGGAAGAGGCGCTCGTCCGCTGGATCCCCGCCCTGATCCCCGAGTTCGACGGCGACGTGGCCGCACTCGGCCGGCTGCTGCGCAGCCAGCTGTTCGGGATCATGATCGAGGTCCTCGTCACCGCCGGCATCGACCGCGACGAGCTCGTCTCCCGCCGCTCCGACGAGCTCGGTCGGCTGGTCCTCCCGCCCACCTGACCCGACGGCCGCCAACCCCGGCCGGCGCCGGGGAGGCAACTACGCTCCCCACCCATGGACATCGCAGTCGTCTACGCCAGCAAGACGGGCAACACCCGTCGGGCCGCCGAGCTCATCGGTACCGCCATCGAAGAGCGCGGCCACACGGTCTCGGTGCAGTCGGTCGACGCCCTCGACTACAAGGCGCTCGCCCGCGCCGAGCTGGTCATCTTCGGGACCTGGGTGGCCGGACACTTCGTCATCGGCCAGAAGCCGGGTGACGCCCGCCGCCTCGCCAAGGTGCCCAAGCTGACCGGCAAGCAGGTCGCCATCTTCATGACCTACGCCCTGAACCCGGGGCCGGCGCTCTCGAAGTTCGAGAAGCTGCTGACCGCACAGGGCGCCGACGTCATCGGCGGCTACGCGTGGAAGCGGACCGCGCTGCCCGCCGGCGTGGAGGACTTCGTCGACGGCATCCTCGGAGCGGCGAAGTCCACCAGCTCGGCATGACCGGCGGCGACCGGCCCGCGTGGTTCGAGCGCGCCATCGCCGCCATACCGGAGACCGGCAGCGTCGACTGCAACGGGTGCGAGATCCACTACCTGGCCTGGGGACGCCACGGCGCGCCCGGGTTGGTCTTCATCCACGGCGGGGCCGCCCACGCCCACTGGTGGAGCTTCCTCGTGCCGCTGCTGGCCGACGACTACCGCGTCGTGGCCATGGACCTGTCCGGCCACGGTGACTCCGGCCGGCGCGACCAGTACCGCCTGAACGACTGGGCCGACGAGGTCTTGGCCGTGGCCGGCGAGGCCGACATGGCCGCCGGTCCGGTGGTCGTCGGCCACTCGATGGGCGGGTTCGTCAGCATCGGTACCGCCGCGCTCCACGGCGACCTGCTCGGCGGCATCGTCATCCTCGACAGCCCGGTGAGTGCTCCCGACCCGGAGACCGAGGCGGCCCGACAGGGGAACATCTTCGGCCCGCTGCGGGTCTATCCCGACGTCGACACCGCGCTCGGCCGCTTCCGGACCGTTCCCGAGCAGGAGCACTACCTGCCGTACGTCATGGACTGGGTCGGCCGGCACTCGCTGCGGCCCGTCGACGGTGGTTGGTCGTGGAAGTACGACCCCGACATCTTCGTCCCCGGCCGGTCCGAACCCCGCCAGCTCCTGTCGCAGGTGTCGTGCCGGGTGGCGCTGTTCCGGTCCGAGCACGGCCTCGTGACCCCCGAGATCGGCGACTACATGTACGACCTGCTGGGCCGGGTCGCCCCCGTGGTCGAGATCCCCGAGGCCGGTCATCACCTCATGCTCGACCAGCCGCTCCTGCTGCTGACCGCGCTGCGCACGCTGCTGGCCGACTGGGAGCACTCGTCGCCGCTGACGCGCCGGTGAACCCGACGACGACGGCAGCGCGGCGAGCCCGGATCGCCCGTCGTCACCACCTGCACCCCGCCCACCGCGCCGCCGACCTCCGGACGGCCACGAACGGGATGGTGGCCCTCCACGCCACCGATCCGGCGAGCGTGTACCTCGGACTGCTGGCCCGGACCCGGACGCTGACCGTCGACGAGGTCGACCGGGCCCTCTACGACGACCGCTCCCTCGTGCGGGTCATGGCGATGCGACGCACCATCTTCGCCACGACCCCGGCCGAAGCCGTCGTCCTCTTCGCCGCCTGCACCCTGCGGGTGGCGGCCACCGAGCGAGCGCGGCTGGTGAAGGGGCTGGCCACCGGCTCCTCCGTCGCCGAGCCGGCGGCCTGGATCGACGAGGTCATGGACGAGACCGCGGCCGCGCTGGCCGAACTCGGCGAACCGACGGCCCAGGAGCTCACCGCCGCGCTTCCCGTCCTCCAGACCCGTTGGAACCCCTCCCCGGGCACGCGGTACGGCGGCGAGACACCGGTGACCAGCCGGATCCTCTCCCAACTGTCGATGGAGGGCGTGATCGAACGGGGCCGGCCCACCGGAGGATCGTTCACCAGCACCCGCTACCGGTGGCGCATCGTGGATCCGCCGATCGCGCCCGACGCCATCGAGCTGGGCGAGGCCGAAGGGCGTCGGCGGCTCGTGTCCCGGTGGCTGGAGCGGTTCGGGCCGGCCACCGAGGCCGATCTGGTGTGGTGGACCGGTCTGACCAAGACGCACGTCCGGACGGCTCTCGCGGCCATCGACGTCGAACCCGTCGACCTCGACGGCGCCCCGGGCTTGACCCTCGCCGGCGACGATGCCGACGACGACCCCCCCGGTCCCTGGGTTGCGCTCCTGCCCGGCCTCGATCCCACAGCGATGGGCTGGCGGGTGCGTGACTGGTACCTGGACCCCGAGCTGGTACCCGAGCTGTTCGACCGATCCGGGAACGTCGGTCCCACCATCTGGGCCGATGGACGGGTTGTCGGCGGCTGGGCCCAGCAGCCCGACGGCACCTTCGCCACCGAGCTCCTCGTGGACGTGTCCGACGACCATCGCGACCTCCTCGACGTCGAGCGGCGACGGGTGGTCGAGTTCCTCGGAGACATCCGGGTGACCCCGCGTTTCCGGTCCCCGCTCGAGCGACGACTGTCCCAGACGGGCGCGCCGTGAACGGCCGCGCCGTGAATGCGCACGTCGAGGCCCGGACGGCGCCGGTCACGCACCCCGGGTAGGTTCCGCCGGACCCGTTCCGCGAGTGGAGGTGCCCCGATGGCGCAACGAGTTCGAGGCGTGGTGGCGAGGAGCAAGGGAGCGCCGGTCTCGATCGAGACGATCCTGGTGCCCGATCCCGGCCCCGGCGAGGCCGTCGTCGCCGTGCAGGCGTGCGGCGTGTGCCACACCGACCTCCACTACCGCGAGGGCGGCATCAACGACGACTTCCCCTTCCTGCTCGGCCACGAGGCCGCCGGCATCGTCGAAGCGGTCGGCGACGAGCGTCACCGCCGTCGCGCCCGGGCGACTTCGTCGTCCTCAACTGGCGGGCCGTGTGCGGCGAGTGCCGGGCGTGCGCCAAGGGCAAGCCCCATCTGTGCTTCGCCACCCACAACGCCAGCCAGAAGATGACGCTGGAGGACGGCACCGAGCTGTCGCCTGCGCTCGGGCATCGGCGCCTTCGCCGACAAGACGCTCGTGGCCGCCGGGCAGTGCACCAAGGTGAACCCGGAGGCCGACCCGCCGGCCGCCGGCCTGCTCGGCTGCGGGGTGATGGCCGGCTACGGCGCCGCCGTCCACACCGGCGAGATCGCCGACGGCGAGACCATCGCCGTCTTCGGTTGCGGCGGCGTCGGCATGGCCGCCCTCGCCGGCCGCCCGCCTGCACAACGCCCGCACGATCATCGCCGTCGACCTCGATCCCGCCAAGCTCGAGCTGGCCCGCCGAGTTCGGCGCCACCCACACCGTCAACGCCTCGGCGGTCGACCCGGTCGAGGCGATCCGGGACCTGACCGACGGCTTCGGCGCCGACGTGTGCGTCGAGGCGGTGGGCAACCCTGCGGTGCTCGAGCAGGCCTTCTTCGCCCGGGACCTGGCCGGCCGGGTGGTGCAGGTCGGCGTGCCCGACGCCGGACATGCGCATGCCCGACATCCCGATGATCGAGTTCTTCGGCCGGGGTGGCGCGCTCAAACCGTCGTGGTACGGGGACTGCCTCCCGTCGCGCGACTTCCCGGCGCTGGTCGAGCTGTACCTGCAGGGCCGCTTCCCGCTCGACCGAGTTCGTGTCCGAGCGCATCGGGCTGGACGAGGTCGAGGAGGCGTTCCACAGGATGGAGCGGGGCGAGGTGCTCCGCAGCGTGGTGGTCCTGTGAGCAACGGCCGCCGTGTCGATCACGTCGTCACGTCCGGGATCTTCTCGATCGACGGCGAGGACTTCGAGGTCGACAACAACATCTGGCTCGTCGGCGACGACGGCGAGGTCGATCGTCATCGACGCCGCCCACGACGCCGGCCCCGATCGTCGAGCGCGGTCGGCGACCGGCGGGTGACGGCGATCGTGTGCACCCACGGCCACAACGACCACATCAACGCCGCCGTCGACCTCGCCGACGCCACCGGTGCCCCGATCCTGCTCCACGACGCCGACCGCATGCTGTGGGACGACGTGTACCCCGACCGTCGAACCCGACGGGACCGCTCGCCGACGGCGACACCATCACCGTCGCCGGCACCGATCTGCACGGTGCTGCACACGC
Source organism: uncultured Acidimicrobiaceae bacterium (assembly GCA_963811245.1). Lineage (GTDB taxonomy): Bacteria > Actinomycetota > Acidimicrobiia > Acidimicrobiales > Salinilacustritrichaceae > Salinilacustrithrix. The sequence continues at coordinate 290,996 of CAWEQL010000010.1, read as the reverse complement.
CGGGCCACTCCCCCGGCGGCATCTGTCTGCTACGATGCGGCCACCAGCCCGGCTCTTCGGCGGCGACACGCTTGTTCAACGGCGGCCCGGGCGCCACCGGCCGCTCGTTCTCCGAGCTTCGACACCATCATCGACTCGATCCGCGACCGACTGCTGGCGCTCCCGCCGGAGACCGTGGTCCACACCGGCCACGGCGACACCACGACCATCGGCGACGAGGCCCCGCACCTCGACGAGTGGATCGCCCGCGGCCACTGATGACCGAGCGCCCGGGACGTGCCGCAGCGGGGCCCCGATGGGCCCCGGCTCGTGCTCTGGAGCGGGCGACCGGGTTCGAACCGGCGACCTCAACCTTGGCAAGGTTGCGCTCTAGCCAGCTGAGCTACGCCCGCAGGGAGCGGTCACCATAGCGCGTCGGAGACGGCGCATCGGTCCCGCGGAATCGAGAACGTCCGCACGGCGTCGCGCGTCCGGGTGCTCCGGGGCGGAGGTCGATCTCGAGGCGGAGGACGCCGTCCTCGAGGGTGCCCTCGGCGTCGCCGATGATGGCGTAGTCACGGAAGTCCGTCTGGGCCTGCTCGATGAACCGGGCCCGCTCCTCGCCGGCGACGGGCGGCAGGTTGCGCTTCTTGACCGCGGCCTGCCCGCTCCTTGAAGCGGGCGATCATGGCGTCGATGTCGAGTTCGTCAGCCATCCCGCCAACCTACCCAGCGCCACGGTGTCCGGCGCCACCGCCACGTCAGAGACGGGAAGACCGTCGTGGGATCGGCCGCGGCCTCACCGGCCGGATCAGGGCCCGGTTCGCCGGTGTCGTCCGGCACGGGCCGGGTGGCCCGCCAGTACCGCACCGTCCACACGCCGATCAGCAGGGCGATGGCCACGAGGCCGGCGACGATGAGCCACAGCTGCATGCGCTCGCTCACGACCGAGTCGTTCGAGCTGGAGCGGCCACCGTGGTCTCGGTCGTCGTCGACGATTCCGCCCCGCCGTCCGTCGCCCGGCACCAGCAGCGCCGGCATGGACGTGGTGGTCGTCGAGGCCTCCTCGGCCACCTGCGAGGTCGTGGACCGCTGCGGCGCTGGCTGGTGGTCGGACCGGAACGTCGTCGTGGTCGCGGAACGCGGCGGCGTGGCGGGCGAAGGTCGTCGTGGTCTGGAGCTCGACGTGGTGGTCGGTCACCTCCGTCGTGGTGCTCGACGACGTGGGCGCCGTCGTGGGCGGGCTGGTCGTCGATCGAGGAAGGCCTGCCCGTCGGCGCGCGGCGCCGGTCGCCACGAGCCGACGAGGCCGGCGCTGGCGAGTGACCAGCAGCCGAGAGCGCGGCGATGCGGAGCCGCAGCCAGGCGGCGGACAGGGGGGACATGAGCCGACGAGCGTACTGTCAGCCCCGCGCCCAGACCCAGACACCAGGCGCGGACCCGTGGCGCTCAGCGCTGGTGGACCGGGCAGCTGTAGGTGGTGCGGCCGCCGATGCGTCCGGCGCTGCAGCGCCGCACCGTCCCGAGCGGACACGCCGCGCCCCGGCGCCCGCGCCACGTGGAGGTCGCCGGTGTGGCTCCCGCCCCGCTCGGTCAGCAGCGGCCACCGTGGCGACGATCGACTCGGCCAGCCGGTGACGGCGTCGTCCGGGAGCTCGCCGGCGGTCCGGGCCGGATCGAGGCCGGCCCGCCACAGCGTCTCGTCGACCAGCAGGTTCCCCAGGCCGGCGATCCGCCGCTGGTCGAGCAGACGCGCCTTCAGCGCGGTGCGCGAGCCGTCGAGCGCGCCGGCGAGCTCGGCGGCGGTGACCGAGGCGGCGTCCGGGCCGAGCCGGCCGTGTCCGGGTCGAGCTCCAGGCCGCCCAGGCGACGGGGATCCGCGGATGCGGACGTCGGTCCCCTCGGTCGAAGGTGAGGACGAAGCGGTCCCATCGCCGGATCGTCGCCGCGTGCCGCCGTACTCGAGCCGCGCGATGTCGGCGCCACCGTCGACCAGCAGCCGACCGGTCATCCCGAAGCGCAGGCCGATGGTCGGCCCATCGGTCCCGAGCAGCAGCAGCTTGCCGATCCGGTCGGTCGCGCTCGATGGTCAGGCCGCGGAGCTCGGCGCGCCACCGCGACCGGGTCGTCGTGGCGGAGCCCGAGCGGGTCGAGCACCGGCGCGTCGGTGATGGTGCGCCCCACCACCGCCTCCGCCTGGCGGCGGTAGGTCTCGACCTCGATCAGCTCCGGCACGTCGTCAGTCGATCGCCGCGACCAGGTCGTCGATGATGTCGTCGACGTGTTCGAGGCCGATGGAGATCCGCAGCAGGCCGTCCGAGATGCCCATCTCCGCACGTTCGGCGGCGCTGAGCGTGGCCGCCGACATCGAGGCCGGGTGGGTGACGAGGGTCTCGGGCCCGCCCAGCGACAATGCGGGCGTGGCGAGCTCGCACGCGCTCGACGACCCGGGCACCGGCGTCGTGGCCGCCGGCGAGGTCGACGACGACGATGGAGCCACCGTTGCGCATCTGGCGTCGGGCGACGTCGTGGCCCGGGTGCGACGGCAGGCCGGGGTAGAGCACCCGCGCCACTGCGGCGTGTGCCTCGAGACGCTCGGCGACGGCATGGGCGGTCTCGGTCTGCTGGCGCAACCGGGCGAACATGGACCGCAGGCCGCGCAGGCCGAGGAAGGCGTCGAACGGCGACGCCACGGCTCCGTGGACGACGTGGTGGGCCCACACGGCGTCGATGAGGTCTCGCTCGGCCGTCACGACGCCGAGGAGGGCGTCGTTGTGGCCGGCGATGCCCTTGGTGGCGGAGTGCACCACGAAGTCGAGACCGAACTGGTGCGGGTTCTGCACGGCGGGGGTCGCCATCGTGGAGTCGACCACGGTGAAGGGTCCGCGGATCGCGCCGACGGCCTCGAGGTCGACGATCCCCATCATGGGGTTCGCCGGGGTCTCCACCCAGACCAGCTGGGTCGGCGCCGCCGCCACCGCGGCCCGCAGCGCCTCGGTGTCGAAGGCGTCCACGAAGTCGACGTCGATGCCGAACCGGGGGCAGGTGCGGGCGAGGAGCTGCGTGGTGGCCGAGAACATCGACGCCTGCGCCACGATGCGGTCGCCGGCCGAGCACAGCCCCAACACGATCGACGACACGGCACCCATCCCGGAGCCGAAGGCGAGCCCGGCCTCGGCACCTTCGACTGCCGCGACGGCGTCGGCGAAGGCCTGGACCGTGGGGGTCCCGTTGCGGGCGTAGAACTCGGTGACTGCGAGGCGTCGTGGCGAGGTCGGCGCTGGCGTCGAGGTCGCGCAGCTCGTAGGTGGTGGACGGCCAGATCGGGGTGGCCAGCGATCCGTGGTTGGCCGCGCGCCCGGCCCCCACGGCCCGGGTCTCGGCGGCCGGACGGCGGGTGGAGGACTCGTCGTTCACTGCTGCTCCTTGCCGATGACGGCGACGGGGTCGTCGAGGAAGGGGGCCAAGAGGCTGGCCACCTGCTCGTGTTCGATCAGGAAGGCGTCGTGGCCGTGCGGGCTGGTCGAGCTCGCGGTACGCCGCCGGGTTGCCCGCCGCCACGGCACCGTCGGCGATGGCCCGGCACTGGTAGGACGGGTACAGGATGTCGCTGCTGACGCCGATCGTGAGCAGCGGGGCACGCAGGCGACGGTACGCACCCTCGAAACCGCCGCGGCCCCGGCCGATGTCGTGGAGGTCCATGGCCTTGGTCAGCACGAGATACGAGTTGGCATCGAAGCGCCGGACGAGCTTGTCGCCGTGGTATTCGAGGTAGCGCTCGACCTGGAACCGCTGCCAGAGCTGGAACCCGTCGAGCGACTCGACCAGCTCGCGGCCGAAGCGGTCGGTGAACACGTCGTCGGATCGGAACGTGATCTGGCTGACCATCCGGGCCAGCGAGAGCCCCTCGTGGGGACCGTCGCCGGGGGCGGCGTCGTAGTACTCGCCGTCGCGCCACAGCGGGTCGAGCCGGATGATGCGTCGGCCGGCGGACCACCACCCGATCTGCTGTGCCGACGCGGCCTCGCAGGTGGCCAGGGCCACGACCGACCCCACCCGCTCCGGGTACATGATGGCCCACTCCAACGCCTGCATCCCGCCCATCGAGCCACCGATCACGGCATGCCAGCGGCCGATGCCGAGCGTGTCGGCCACGACGGCCTGGCTCCGGACCATGTCGCGGACGGACACGACCGGGAACCGAGAGGCGTACGGGCGGCCGTCCGGATGGGGCGAGGCGGGCCCGGTGGAGCCCTGGCAGCCGCCCAGCACGTTGACGCAGACGACGAACCAGCGGTCGAGGTCGATCCCCCCGCCGGCACGGATGGCACCGTCCCACCAACCGGGGGATGCATGTCCCGGTTCCAGGCCGCCGGCGGCGTGGCTGTCGCCGGTGAGGGCGTGGCAGACCAGCACGGCGTTCGATGCGTCGGCGTTCAGCGTGCCGAAGGTCTCGTAGGCGACCGTGGCATCGTCGAGCAGCGCACCGCCTTCCAGCGCGAAGGACCGGCCGGGGCTGAGGGGAGCGACCCGGCGCCGGCCCGGATCGTCGCCGGGTCGCCAGGCACCGGTGGCGGGGAGGGCGCTGGGGTGTGCCCGGCGGCCGAGGTCGGCGAGGGGCCGGTCGGGCACGGCGGAGGCACCGACGGCAGGGCCACCGCGTGCGCCGCGTGGTTCGCTCCTCGCCATGTCAGTCCACCTCCTCACGGAAGGGCGGACACCCGGGTTCGGGGCGGACCCCGGACGCTTGGTTGCCCCGGAGGGCCACATCCCCGCCCTGAAGGAGGGAGGCACCTTGGGTGTCCGATCCCAGGTTGCCGGACCCGGTCGCCCGGGCCGCTCTTGATGCTGTGTCGCCGCATCCTACGCAACACATCTGGATCGGCAACCAATCGTTCGGCGCCGTATCGCCGGCCGGCGTTGTGAGGGAACTCCCAGGTTCAGCGGCTTGACTGTCGCCATGCGCAGCGCCACGCGTCCTCGTCGTCGACGACGAGGTCTACATCCGCGACCTCGTCTCCAGCGCCCTGCGCATCGCCGGCCTGGAACCGACCACGGTGAGCGACGGCGCGGCCGCGATCCAGGCGGTCGAGCGGGACCGGCCCGACCTGGTCGTCCTCGACGTGGGCCTCCCCGGCGTCGACGGCTTCGAGGTGTGCCGGACGCTGCGCGACCGGGGCCAGCAGGTCCCGGTGATCTTCCTCACGGCGCGCGACGCGAAGGAGGACATGCTCCAGGGGTTCACCAAGGGCGGCGACGACTACATGACCAAGCCGTTCAGCCTCGACGAGCTCATCGCCCGGGTCCGGGCGGTCCTGCGCAGGACGACGCAGGTCGACCCGGACGCGACCCGGCTCAGCTACGCCGATGTCGAACTGGACGAGTCGACGATGCGGGTCCGACGTGGCGACGAGACCATCAGCCTCTCCCCCACCGAGTTCAAGCTGCTCCGCTTCCTGCTGCGCAACCGCGAGCAGGTGGTGTCCAAGTCGCAGATCCTCGACCACGTCTGGGAGTACGACTTCGACGGCAACGCCAGCGTGGTCGAGAACTACATCTCGTACCTGCGCAAGAAGCTGGATCACCGCGACCCCAAGCTGATCCACACCGTGCGCGGCTTCGGGTACGTGCTGCGCGCCGAACCATGATCCGACGCCGGCTGGTCCTCGCCGTCTCGGTCACCGTCGCCCTCGCCATCGGCCTGGGGTCGTGGGCGATCGTGACCGCGCTCGAGAACCGTCTCATCAGCAACGTGGACCAGCAGTTCTCGTCGGGTTCGCTGTCGGCCGACATCCGCCGCCAGCTGATCGACCGCCGGGTCGCGCCCCGCCAACCCGACGTCGTGGATGCGCCGAGCGACCTGGCCATCGTCGTGTACGGCCCAGGCGGGGCGATCGTGGAGTCGCTCCCGGCGGGGACGGCCGCTGATCCGGAGCCGTTGCCCGATGGCTCGCAGCTGCCGGCCGACGGGGTGGTGCGCACCCTGCACTCGGTGCAGCCCGGCGGTCCCCGCTATCGCGCCGTGGCCGTCGACGGCGCCACCGGCCGGGCCCGGTTCGTGGTCGCCCTGTCCCTCGCCAGCGTCGACGCCACCTTGGCCGAGGCGCGCCGCATCCAGCTGATCGCCGGCGGGATCGCCATCGCCGTGGTCGCGCTGGTGTGCTGGCTGCTGATCCGACGGGCGTTCGCCCCCATCGACGGCATGATCGCCACCGCGGGCCGTATCGCCGACGGCGACCTCACCGAACGGACCGCGGTGCACGACGACAGCTCGGAGGTCGGCCGGCTGGGCGGTGCGCTCGATGTCATGCTCGACCGCATCGAGGCGGCTGTCGCCGAGAAGACCGAGTCCGAGGAGCGCATGCGCCGGTTCGTGGCCGATGCCTCGCACGACCTGCGCACGCCGCTGACCTCGGTGCGGGGCTACGCCGAGCTGTACCGGCAGGACGCCGGCAACCCGGCGACGGTGGCGGTCAGCATGGAGCGCATCGAGGAGGAGGCGATCCGCATGAGTCGGATGGTCGACGACCTCATGCTCCTGGCCCGCCTCGACCAACACCGCGAGCCGGTCACGCGCGCCGTCGACGTCACCGAGGTACTGGGTCGAGCGGTGGACGCCATCCGCCTGACCGACGGCGAGCGCGTCTACGACCTGACGTCATCGCCGGATGCGGCCCTGCGCGCCGATCCCGACCAGCTCCGCCAGGTCTTCGACAACCTGCTGTCAAACGCTCGGGCCCACACGCCCCCCGGGACGACGGTCGACGTCCGGCTCGACACCGACCCGGGCGGTGTGACCGTCGTCGTCGCCGACGACGGCCCCGGCTTCAGCGACGCCGACCGTGCACATGCCTTCGATCGGTTCTGGCGAGCGACGCGGGCCGATCAGGATCCCGGAGGTGGCTCCGGCCTCGGCCTGGCCATCGTGGCGGCCATCGTCGAGGCCCACCGCGGAACCATCACCCTCGACACCTCTCCTGCCGGCGGAGCCCGGTTCACGATCCGGCTCCCCCACCCCGTCGAGGGCTACGAGGCGTCGGCGGGGTCGACTCCGGCGCCGTAGCGGGTCTCGCGCTCGACCACGCCGGGCAGGCCCACGAGCTCGGTGAAGTCGTCGAAGGTGACCAGCCGGTCGAGGTGGTCGCGCAGCGTGCCCTCGTCGGCGAGGACGGCGAGCGACTCACGGATCGCCTTGACCATGGTGAACAGCGCCGACAGGGGCGACACGACGAGGCGGAACCCGAGGTCGGTCAGCTCGGCCGGCGTGAGCAACGGCGTGCGGCCGGCCTCCACCATGTTGGCGACGAGGACCGGGGCGTCGACCTCGGCGGCGATGCGCTCCATCTCCGCAACGTCCTCCGGGGCCTCCACGAACACGGCGTGCACGCCGGTGTCGACGGCCGCCTTCGCCCGGCGGATGGCCTCGTCGAGGCCGACGGCGGCACGAGCATCGGTCCGGGCGCACACGAGCAGGTCGCCGCCGTGGTCGACCGCGGCGCGCAGCTTGGCCAGCCACTCGTCGGCCGGCACGACCTGCTTGCCGGCCATGTGCCCGCAGCGCTTGGGCCAGACCTGGTCCTCGATGAACACGCCGGCAGCGCCCGCGGCCCCCCAGAGCTCGATGGTGCGGATGACGTTGAGCGGGTTGCCGTATCCGGTGTCGCCGTCGACGACGACGTTGGTCCCGGGGTTGGCGGCCGTGACCCGCCGAGCCTGGTCGGCCATCTCGGTCTGGGTGAGGAAGCCGTAGTCGGGCAGCCCGAGCTGCGTGCCGGACACGCAGTAGCCCGAGAGGAACACCGTCGAGAAGCCCGCCTCGGCGGCGAGCCGGGCCGAGAGCGCATCCCAGGCCCCGGGCATGAGCACGGACTCACCGGCATCGAGGCGACGGCGCAGGTCGTTCATGGGTGCGTCACCGTAGTGGGAGGCGGTCGAGCCACCACTCGACCGTGGCCCGGTCGTCGATGCCGTACGCCCGGTCGGCGGCGGTTCCGAACTCAGCCCAGCGGTCCTCGCCGGCGGCGACGGCGCGGGCCAGCTCAGCGGCCTCGACCCAGGCCTGCTCGTCCACCGGGAGCGGGAGCGCAGCCATCAGGGCCGCGGTGGGCTTGCACGCGTTGGCCGACAGGGCCGTGCCGGCCGACGCCCGCATCAGCCACGCCGACGCGCACGGTGCGTGGACGGCCGCCGCCACGCGCCACAGGTCGTCGGCGTGCCGGGGCCGGACCACGATGGCCGGCACCGACGCCGCCATCGTGCCGTCGGCGTCGACCACGGCCTCCAGCACCTTGGTCTGGGTCGCGACCACGAGCTTCGGCCCGGCCTGTGTGGCGAGCCACCGCTGCGCCCGCCCTTCGGCCGCCCCGACGTCGACGCGCGGATCGGCCCAGTCCCGTTTGGCGAACCGCACGGGAGCGGCGTGGAGACGCAGCGGATCGACGCGACCCGACGTGACGAGCCGCAGTCCGGGACCGCCCTCGCTCACGGCAGCCACGAGGCCGTAGTACTCGTCGCGGAAGCCCGCCACCACGTCGACGCGGTCGCCCAGCAGCCGACGGGTGTCGAGGCACACCTCCGGCACGCCCAACGACCCCGCCAGCATCGACGTCCAGTCGTTGGTGGCGGCCGGCGGATCCGATGCCGGGCCGCGCCGGCGCAGCACGGGTGCGCACACCGACACGGCGGCCTCGAAGCTGCGGCCCGCATCGATCCAGCATCCCGTCAGGACTGCACGGCGATCGATCTCCTCGCGCACCGCCGACGCATCACGGGCACCGAGCACCGAGGAGGGCTGCAACAACACCACCACCCCACCGGGGTCCACGGTCTCGACGGCGGCCAGCAGGAACAGCCAGGCCTCATCGGTGTAAGGGCGCACCACGGTGTCGAACCGCTCCCGCAGGGTGGTCCGTCGGTCCCACGCCGATGCCGTGTCGCTTCGCAGCTGCCCCAGGAACGGAGGGTTGCCGATCACCACGTCGGCGCCGGGCAACGGGGCCGTGAGGCCGTCCTGCACGGCCAGGCGATCCCCGGCCACCACCGGCTCACCGCGCCGCGCCGACCACCACCACAGCGCCGCCTCGGCCACCCCTACCGCCACGGGGTCGATGTCGCGCCCGCGCAGCCTCCCGACGACCTCGGCCGCCGGGAGGTGCCGGCCGAGGCGGTCCGCCACCGCGAGGAGGAACGCACCACCGCCGCACGCCGGGTCGACCACGATGCGGGGGTCCTCGGTGCCGGCGGCGAAGGCAAGTCCGACGAGCTCGTCGGCCAGCCACCGGGGCGTGTACCAGGCGCCGCGCCGTACCCGCTCGTCGGCGGCCACCACGTTCTCGTGGAGCCGTCCGAGTCCGTCGGGGCCGGCGACGACGGGGGCCGCGGGGATGTCGTCGTCCCGTACGTGGGCGAGGAGTCGGAGCGCGGGGTCGGCCACCAGCCCCTCCCGGTCGACCGCAGCGAGGAAGGCCGCCGCCATGATCGCCCCGGTGTCCTGCACCGGACCATCCTCGCCCGGCCGGCAGGTGCGCGCGCTACCGGTCTCGGAGCAGGTCCACGAACGGCGAGGCCGGGCTCGACGGCAGTCCAGCCTTCGACCGGATCAGGTCAGCCGTCAGGCGTCGTCGCGGGGATCCCAGGCGGTGAGGTCCTTGAGGCGTTCGTCGTTCGAGAAGATCGACACAATCGGGTGGTCCTCGAGGCCGAGCCGGCGCTGGAGCAGCTTGACCGTCATCTCCTCGTTCCACAGCAGCAGCGTCGCCGCCACCCCCGCGGTGCCCGCACGCGCCGTGCGTCCGGAGCGATGCAGGTAGGTCTTGTGGTCCGGCGGGGGGTCCCAGTGCACGACGGTGTCGATCTCGTCGATGTCGAGACCACGGGCCGCCACGTCAGAGGCGACGAGGGCCTGCAACTTGCCCTCGGAGAAACGCTTGAGCGCCTTCTCTCGGGCCCGCTGGGGCAGGTCGCCGTGGATGGCCTCGGCCTTGACGTCGAGCGTCCCGAACTCGCGGGCCAGCCGGTCGGCGGCGCGCTTGGTGTTCGAGAAGATGAGGGTGCGGTTCCCGTTCGTGACGATGGCGGCCGCCACCTTCGCCTTGTCCATCTCGTGGACGAGGAGGAAGCGGTGGTGCATCTGGTCCACGGTCACCGTGTCCGACACCACCTCCTTGGTGACCGGATCGGTCTGGTACCGGTCGACCAGGGCACCCACCGAGCCGTCGAGCGTGGCCGAGAACAGCAGCGTCTGGTGTCCCTCGGGGACGTGGCGCAGCACCCATTCGACCTGGGGCAGGAAGCCCATGTCGGCCATGCGGTCGGCCTCGTCGACCGCCACCATCTTCACCTCGTCGAGATGGACGTCGCCCCGCTGGAGCAGGTCGATCAGCCGGCCCGGCGTGGCCACGATGATGCCCGTACCGTGCTCGATGGAGGCGATCTGCTTCTCGATCTTCTCGCCGCCGTAGACGGCCGTGATCGTGTGACCCTTCAGCTTGGCCAGCGGCTCGAGGACCTCGGCCACCTGGAGCGCCAGCTCGCGGGTGGGGCACAGCACCAGGCCGACGGGGCCGTGGTCGATGTCGACGGGGAGCGACATGACCATGGGGACCCCGAAGGCCAGGGTCTTGCCCGAGCCGGTCTTGGCCTTGCCGCACACGTCGCGGCCGGCGAGAGCGTCGGGGATGGTCAGTTCCTGGATGGGGAAGGGCTCGTGGATGCCCTGCGATGCGAGGGACTCGACCAGGTCGTCGTCGAGGCCCAGTTCTGCGAATGTCGTCATGTTGCCGACAACGCTACTGGCGGCTCTGCGCCACCCCCCAGTTGGGCGTTCCGGCGCGTCCACCCCCGATCGCCCCGCCACCACCTCCGTTCTGGCACCACGACGTGCGGCCGGCGAGCGAACGATCAGGTACCAGAACAGGATGGGGACGACGCGGGGCGCATGCCGCGGACCCGCCGGTCGCCCACGTCGACGCCCTCGGCGGCGAGGCGCCGACGGTGCTCGGTCTCATGGCCGGGGACGAGGCGGCCATCGGCGGCGACGACACGCCACCACGGCAGCGTGCCGTCGCTCATGGCCATGACCCGTCCGACGCCGCGAGCGGAGCCAGGGCGACCGACCTCGGCGGCGATCTCGCCGTAGGTCATCACCTCGCCCTCCGGGATCGAGCGGACGACGGCGTGCACCGCCGCTTCGAAGCCATCCCCGCCCTGCACCAGGCAGTGCCTAGCATCGCCGGCGATGCGCACGATGACCGACACCGACGCCGACCGACACGCCGCCGTGGTCGGCGAGCAGGGCTACACCATCATCGAGGACGCCTTCGGCGCCGACGAAGCCGCCGCGGTCCTGCAGCGCATCGACGAACTGGTCGACGCGCTCGGGACCACGCCGGCCACGAACTCGTTCGAGGGCGCGGCGACGTACCGCATCTACAACCTGCTGGTCCACGGCTCCGTGTTCGAGTCGATCCCGATCGCGCCGTCCGTGCTCCCGGTGGTCGAACGGGTCCTGGACCCCCAGTGCCTGCTGTCGTCGTTGTCGTCGATCGACATCCGACCCGGCGAGTCGGCCCAGCCGATCCACGCCGACGACCAGGTCATCCCGCTGCCCAAGCCGCACCCGCCCACGGTGTGCAACACGATGTGGGCGCTCACCGACTTCACCGAGGCCAACGGCGCCACGCGGCTCGTCCCGGGCTCGCACCTCGCCGACGCATCCCCCGACGTACGGACGGCACTACGACTCGGTGCCCGCCGAGATGCCGGCCGGGAGCGTGCTGGTGTGGCACGGCAGCCTGTGGCACGGCGGAGGGGCCAACCGTAGCGACGCGCGTCGGGTCGGCATCGCGTCCAACTACTGCGCCGGCTACATCCGCCAGCAGGAGAACCAGCAACTGGGCATCCCGCAGGAGATCGCGGCGCACTTCGACCGTCGTCTGCAGCGGCTCTGCGGCTACGGCACGTACAACGGCCTCATCGGCCACATCGACAAGACCGATCCCATCCGTTTGCTCGAACCCGACGACGCAGATCACGCCATGATCTGGGACGCCTCCTGAGGTGTCGCCCCTGGAGGAGGTCCGCAGCTGGGACGTGCCCCACGCCGCGGCGGCCACCTTCGGCGCCGACGGCGTGCGCGCCCGGATCGGGCCCACCGATCGGCCGTTCCCGCTGGCGTCGGTGTCGAAGGTCCTGATGGCGGTCGCCACGCTGGTCGCCGTCGAGGAGGGGTCCATCGCGCTGGACGACCCGGCCGGACCGCAGGACTCCACCGTGCGCCACCTGCTCGCCCACGCCAGCGGCTTGCCCCCGGACGGCGACCGGCAGCCGCTGGGCCCGGCCGGCCGGCGGCGTATCTACTCCAACGTCGGGTTCGAGGTGCTGGGCGAGCACCTCGCCACCGCCACCGGGATGCCCGCCGGCGACTACGTCCGCCTCGCCCTCGTCGAACCGCTGGCGCTGGCGGCCACCGACGTCACCGGCTCGCCCGCCCACGGATACTCCTCCTCCGTGGACGACCTGGTCACCGCCCTCACCGCGGTCGTGACCGGCCGGGTGCTGGCGTCCGAGACCGTGACCGACATGACCTCCCCGGTCTTCCCCGACCTCGTCGGCGTCCTGCCCGGCTTCGGCGCCCAGGACCCGAACCCGTGGGGGTTGGGCGTCGAGATCCGGGGCCACAAGTCCCCGCACTGGACCGCGGCCGACAACAGCCCGGCCACGTGGGGCCACTTCGGGCGCGCGGGCACGTTCGTGTGGTTCGATCCGCAGGTCGGCACCGGCCTCGTCGTGCTCACCGACCGGGACTTCGGTCCCTGGGCTGCCCAGGCCTGGCCCCGCCTCGCCAGCACCGTCCTCGCATCTGCCCGCCCTTCCACCTAGGAGACAGCCGTTGTCCAGCGAACCCGCCATCACGTCGTTCCGCATCGAGACACCCCAGGAGGACCTCGACGACCTCCGCCGCCGCCTCCACGCCACCCGCTGGCCCGACCCCGAGCCGGTCGACGACTGGTCCCAGGGCATCCCGCTCGCCTACGTCCAGGACATGTGCTCCTACTGGGCCGACGACTACGACTGGGCGGCGCGGTCCGAGCGGCTCAACGCCTTCCCGCAGTTCACGACCGAGATCGACGGGATCGACATCCACTTCCTGCACGTCCGGTCGCCCCACGACGACGCCCTGCCGCTGATCATCACCCACGGTTGGCCCGGATCGGTCGCCGAGTTCCAGGACGTCATCGGTCCGCTCACCGACCCCACCGCCCACGGGGGCGACGCCGCCGACGCCTTCCACGTCGTGTGCCCGTCGATCCCGGGGTACGGCTTCTCCGGCAAACCCACCGAAACGGGGTGGGGCGTCGAACGCATCGCCGACGTGTGGGGTGTGCTGATGGGCCGACTCGGCTACGACCGGTTCCTGGCCCAGGGCGGCGACTGGGGGTCGATGATCACCACCTGCATCGGCATCCAGAACCCCGACCACTGCATGGGCATCCACCTCAACATGCCCCTTGCGCTCCCCGATCCCGAGACGATGGACAGCCTCACCGAGACCGAGATGAGCGCGCTCGGCGCCTTCGACCACTACCAGAAGCACGAGGGGGGCTACTCGAAGCAACAGAGCACCCGGCCCCAGACGCTGGGATACGGCCTCGTCGACTCCCCCGCCGGGCAGGCCGCCTGGATCCTGGAGAAGTTCTGGGCGTGGACGGACAACGACGGCACGCCCGACAGCGCCGTCGACTCGCGACGCGCCTCCTCGACAACGTGATGCTGTACTGGCTCCCGGGCACCGGGGCGTCGAGCGCCCGTCTCTACTGGGAGAGCTTCGCCAGCCCACCGATGGGCAGGTCCAGGTACCGGTGGGGTGCAGCATCTTCCCGAAGGAGATCTTCCGTACGTCACGACGATGGGCCGAGAAGCACTTCGGCGAGCTGCTCCACTTCAACGAGCTCGACCGCGGCGGGCACTTCGCCGCCATGGAGGAACCGGACCTCTACGTGACCGAGGTCAGGGACTGCTTCCGCTCGCTGCGCTGACCCGAGCCACCGTTCCGGGCCGCGCCACGATGCACCGGTCGCAGGGACGCGTCCCGGAACGGAACGGACGGCGGGCGCGATCAGGACACGAGTTCAGAACTGGGACGGCTCGAGGGCCATGAGGTCGTCGAAGCCGGCGGTCACCGCGCCGACCAGGCCCACCGACTGCGGGAGCAGCTGGGTGGCGTAGAAGCGCGCCGTGGTGTGCTTCGCCTCCAGGAACTCGGGGGAGAACTCGTCGCCGCCCTCGTCGAGCAGCGCCTTCGCCTCGAGGGCGGATTCGGCGAGGAGCCAGCCGCCGGCGACGATGCCGAACTGGCGCAGGTACGGCGACGCCGCCGGCGAGCGCGTTCCGGACGTCCTCGAGGCCGTTGGTCATGAGCCAGTTGGTGGACTCGCGCAATGCATCGACGGCCTCGCCGAGGGCGTCGGCGATCTCGGCGAAGCCCTCGCCGGCCTTCTGGACGCGGCCCACGGTGTCGACGACGTCGCCGAGGAAGTCGCCCACGACGCCGCCGGCCCGCATCGGCAGCTTGCGGCCCACGAGGTCCATGGCCTGGATGCCGTTGGTGCCCTCGTAGATGGGGGCGATGCGCGCGTCGCGGAAGTGCTGGGCGACGCCGGTCTCCTCGACGTAGCCCATGCCGCCGAAGACCTGGATGGCGGTCGACGCGATGTCGACGCCGAGGTCGGTGCCCCAGCCCTTGCAGATCGGGATCAACAGGTCGACCCGCTCCTCCGCCCGGGTGCGGTCGGTCTCGTCCTCGGCCCGGTGCGCCACGTCGATCTGTTGGGCGGTGCGGTACATGACGCAGCGCATGGCTTCCAGCTGCGCCTTCATGGTGAGCAGCATGCGGCGCACGTCGGGGTGCTCGATGATCAGCGACTGCACCCCCGGCTCGGCGCCGACGGCACGGCCCTGCGGGCGTTCGTTGGCGTACTGCACGGCGTCCTGGTACGCCCGCGAGCCCACGGCGAGACCCTGCAGGCCGACCGAGAGGCGGGCGTTGTTCATCATCGTGAACATGTACGCCATGCCCCGGTTCTCCTCACCGACCAGGTACCCGACGGCGCCGTCGTAGTCGAGCACGCAGGTGGGGCTGGCCTTGATGCCGAGCTTGTGCTCGATCGACTGGCACACCACGGCGTTGCGTTCGCCGAGCGAGCCGTCGTCCTCGACGAGGAACTTCGGGACGATGAACAACGAGATGCCCTTGGTGCCGGGAGGCGCGTCGGGCGTGCGGGCCAGCACGAGGTGGATGATGTTGTCGGCCATGTCGTGCTCGCCCCAGGAGATCCAGATCTTGGTTCCGGTGAGGCGGTACGTGCCGTCGTCCTGTCGTTCGGCACGGGTGCGGACGGCACCCACGTCGGACCCGGCCTGCGGCTCGGACAGGTTCATGGTGCCGGACCACTCGCCCGTGACCATCTTCGGGAGGAACGTCTCCTTCTGGGTCTCGTCGCCGTGGGCGAGCAGCGCATCGATGGCGCCCTGGGTGAGCAGCGGGGCCATCGAGAACGCCTCGTTCGAGGCGGTGAGCATCTCCTGCATGGCCAGGCCGACCAGCCACGGGAACCCGCCGCCGCCGTAGGCCTCCGGGAACGGGACACCGCCCCACCCGGCCGCCACGTAGGCCTCGTAGGCAGCGATGAAGCCGTCGGGCGTGGTGACGGTGTTGTCGTCGTGCCACACGCTCCCCTGCTCGTCGCCCACCCGGTTGAGCGGCGCCACCTCGTTCTCCATGAACCGGGCGCACTCCTCGAGTACCGACCGCACCATGTCGGGCTCGGCGTGCTCGAACCCCTCGAAGCCGGACAACCCGTCCAGCCCTGCGATGCGGGTGAGCACGAAGCGGATGTCGTCGAGCGGAGCGCGGTAGTCGGCCATGGGCCCGACGTTACCGGTGGGTAGCACCAGGGGCGACGCCGGCGGGGGTTCAGGCCGGCGCCGGGAGCTCCACCACGAAACGGCAGCCGAGACCACTGTTCTCGACGCGGATCGCACCCTGGTGGGCGTCGACGAGGCCGTGAGCGATGGCGAGCCCGAGGCCGCCGCCACCGTCGGCGGCCCCCCGGGCGGCATCGCCCCGGAAGGCGAGGTCGAACACCCGGCCGAGATCGTCCTCGGGGATGCCCGCCGCACGCGTCCGCCACGGCGACGACGGCGCGGTCGCCCTCCACCCCGCAGGTGACCTCCACCTCGGCGCCGGCCGGCGTGTGGCGGATGGCGTTGTCGAGCAGGTTGCGCACGACCCGGGTCAGCTCGGCAGGCGCCACCCGCAGCGCCACGTCGTGGCCCCGGGTCGCTCCGCGCAGACGAACACCCTTGGCGGCAGCCACCGGGGTTGCGGCGGCGACCGCCTCGGCCACCACGTCACCCAAGGTCACGGTCTCGTAGTGCAGGTCCAGGGCGCCGGCCTCGATGCGGCTGAGCTCGAACAGGTCGTCGACCAGCATGGCCAGCCGGTCCGTCTCCTGGCGCATGGTGGCGTGGTAGCGGGCGACGTCGACCTGCGTCGACGACGATGCCGTCCTCGAGCGCCTCCACCATGGCCCGGATGCCGGCCAGCGGCGTCCGCAGGTCGTGGGACACCCAGGCGATGAGCTCCGCGGCGCGACGCCTCCATCGCACGGGCCCGCGACCGGGACTCCTCGAGCCGCTCCGAGGCGAGGTGCAGCTCCTCGGCCAGACGCGCCAGCTCCTCGGCCACGGGGACGTCGCCGACCATGATCAGGTCGCCGTGGCCGAGCCGCCGGGCCAGCTCCTCGAGGTCGCGGCTGGCCGTCCCGATGCGGGAACCGAACCGGACCGCGAGGACCACGGCGGCGGTGGACGACGCCAGGCAGCACGACGAGCAGCGCCCCGAGGTCGTGGGAGGAGACGAACATGCGCCCCGCGGCCAGGACGACGCCGACTGCGGTGCCGACCACGGCGACGAGTGCGACCGCCACCGCCTGGGCACGCAGCGACGCCGCCCGCATGGCCCGGAGCACCAGCCCGCCGATCAAGCCGGCCGCCGCGGCGCCACCGGCAGCCAACCCCAGGAGCAGCGACCGTGTCGTCGCGGCCGGCATGTCGAGCAACCAGGCCGTCATCACGGTGAGCGCGACGCCGACGGCGGCGATGGTGAGCTTGGATGCGCGTCGCTCATGGGTCGAACCGGTAGCCGACGCCCCACACGGTGACCAGGTGACGCGGTTCGCTGGGGTCGAGCTCGACCTTCTCGCGCAGGCGCCGCACGTGCACGGTCACCGTGGAGGTGTCGCCGAACGTGTATCCCCAGACCGCGCTCGAGGAGCTCCTCACGGCGGAACGCTCGGTTGGGGTGGCGCATGAGGTGGGCCAGCAGCTCGAACTCGCGGCGCCGTCAGGGCCAGCACCGCGCCGTCGCGTCGGGCCTCCCGGGCCAGCACGTCGACGCGCAGGTCGCCGGCCTCCATCACCGGAGACGTGCCGGCCTCGACGGTGTCGACCGAGCCGTTCACCCGTCGCAGCACGGCCTTCACGCGAGCCACCAGCTCGCGGGGCGAGAACGGCTTGGCGAGGTAATCGTCGGCGCCCATCTCCAGACCGATGATGCGGTCGGACTCGTCGCCCCGAGCGGTGAGCATCACCACCGGGACCGGCGCCAGCGCCCGCACCCGCCGGAACACCTCGAGCCCGTCGATGCCGGGCAACATGAGATCCAGCACGAGCAGGTCGGGCGGCCGTTCGAGCAACGCGTCGAGGGCGTCGTCGCCCCGGGCGAAGCTGTCCACCGCGAAGCCCTCGTTCTCGAGGTAGCGGACCACGACCTCGTTGATGGCGCGGTCGTCCTCGACGAGCACGATGCGGTGATCGAGCGGCACGACGGGATGCTACGGAGCCCCGGCTCCGTTCCCCCGTGTGGCGGGGTTGTTCCTCGGTTCGTAAGCGGCCTCACGTTCTGTCGCGACAACGCCATGGGTACGTTCCGCCCGATGTTCACCCTCGTCGTCGCCAAGGAACCGGTACCAGGCCGGGTCAAGACCCGGCTGTGCCCACCGTGCACGGAGGCCGAGGCGGCCGCCATCGCCGAGGCGGCGCTCCACGACACATTCGAGGCGGTGGTCGCCGCGGGACCCGACGAGATCATCGTCGCCCTCGACGGATCACCGGGACCGTGGATCCCGGCCGGCGCCCGCATCGTGGCCCAGATCGACGGCCCGTTCGACCGCCGACTCGCCGCGGCATGGGCCAGCACCGCCGGCCCCGGCATCCAGGTGGGCATGGACACGCCGCAGATGCAGCCGGAGGACCTCCGAGCGGCCATGGCCCTGCTCGAGACCGACGAACACGATGCCGTGCTCGGGTTCGCCAACGACGGCGGGTGGTGGATCATCGGGCTCCCCGACTCCGACGATCGGGTGTTCGTGGACATCCCGATGAGCCGTCCCGACACCGGGTCGCGCCAGTTGGCCCGGCTCGAATCGCTCGGTCACCGCGTCGGTGTGCTGCCGACGATGATCGACGTCGACCACTTCCCCGAGGCCCTCGATGTCGCCGCCACCCGGCCGAACAGCCGCTTCGCCGCGGCCGTCGCCGGTGTGGCCGCCGTGGGCGCCGGAGCCAGCTGACGGCATGACAGCCACCGTTCCCCCCATCCGGCTCGAGTCCGCCAGCGGCGACGAGCTCGCCCCGGAGTCCGTGCGCTGGTTCGACGACGCCGACCACCACGACCTGTTCGCCCTCGACGGTCTCGACCACCCCATCCTCGACGTCGGTTGCGGACCGGGCCGCATCGTCGCCCATCTCGCATCCGAAGGCGTCACGGCGCTGGGCGTCGACGTGAGCCGGGCCGCTGTCCGTCACTCCCGACGACGCGGCGCCCCCGTGCTGCACCGATCCGTGTTCGATCCGTTGCCCGGCACCGGGCGATGGGGGGCGGCCGTACTGCTCGACGGCAACATCGGCATCGGCGGCGACCCCTCGGCGTTGCTGCGGCGCCTGCACGACCTCCTCCGCCCGGGTGGGCGGATCGTGGCCGAGGTGGAACCGCCCGGCACGCCGATGCGTACCCTCGAAGCCCGCATCCGCTACGGCGACGAGGTCACCGACTGGTTCCCGTGGGCCATCGTGGGCGCCGACGCCATCACGGATCTCGCCGACGAGAACGACCTCTGCCTGTTGTCGGTGCGCTGCTCCGGCGAGCGCTGGTTCGCCACCCTCCAGCGCGCCTGACCGGCCCCACCTCGCATGCCACGATGCAACCCGTGGCCCCTCCGCCCCCACCGGTCGAGATCTCCTGCGCCCACCTCGACGACCTCTCATCGCGGGACCTCCACGACATCCTCCGACTCCGATCCGAGGTCTTCGTGGTCGAGCAGACGTGCGTGTTCCTCGACATCGACGGCCGTGATACGGAACCGTCCGCCGAGCACCTGTGGGTCCGCGACGACGCCGGCGTCGCCGGCGCGGCCCGCATCCTCGACGAAGGCGCCGGCACCTGGTCGATCGGCCGGGTCGTGACCCGCGCCGACGTACGGCACCACGGGATCGCGTCGGCGCTCGTCACCGCCGCCGTCGACCGGCTCGATCGGCGGGGCGCCCGTTCCATCGTCCTCGGCGCCCAGTCGCACCTCGCCGGGTGGTACGAGCGCTTCGGCTTCACGGTGTCCGGTCCCGAGTACGTGGAGGACGGCATCCCGCACGTGCCCATGCGACGGGAGCCACGGGCATGACGCTCCTCCCGCTGGATGCGGGCGTGTGGGCCTGGATGGCCGACGCTGCGGGCGACGGGTTCCCCAACGCCGGCCTCGTCGTGGACGAGGACGCCGCCACCGTCGTCGACACCCTCTGCGTTCCCTCCCAGACCGACGCCTTCGTGGCCGCCATCGAGGAGCTCGGCCTCCGGGTGAGGCGCACCGTGCTCACCGGATCGACGATCGAGTTCGTCGGCGGCACCACCGCCTTCACGATGTCGGGCATGTACGGCCGGCGACAGACCAGCGTCCATCTCGACCAGCCGCCCACGCCTGACATCTACCGGCGGCTGCTCCCCGCGGTGGCGGCCGAGATCGACGACGAGATGACCACCCGACCGGTGACCCACATCGTGCAGACACCGGTGCAGCTCACACCGGCGCTGTCCTTGCACCCGATGGACGGCGCGCAGGCCGAGAACCTGGTGGCGCTCGTGGCCGGCGCCGGCATCTGCTTCGCCGGGGCGATGGCCTGCTTCGGCGTGACGCCCCGCTGCTACCAGGGCGACCCGGGCCGATGGGCCGACGAGCTCGACCGCCTCGTCGCGCTCGCCCCCGTCATCGTCCCCGGCCACGGTGGCATCGGCGGCGAGGAGGAGGTACGCGACCTGCAGGCGTACCTGCGGGCCTGCGTCGCCGCCGACGGCGACCCCGCGGCCATCCCGCCCGGTCCGTGGGACGGCTGGCGTCACCGGGAGCACGACGTCGTCAACGTCGAACGGGCCGCCATGCTGGCCGCCGGCGACACCTCCATCCCGCCGTCGATGTTGCGCGCCGCCGGTCTGGGCTGACTCCCGATACCGTCGCCGTCGTGTACGACGTGGCCGACGCACGCTCCCGACTCGCCGCCGACGCCGTCGTGGTGCGGGTGGTCGAGCTCACCGGCTTCGGCAGCCGCCACGCTGGCGAGGCGATGGCCGTATCACCCCGCGGCGTGAGCGCGGGCCGGGTGCTGGCCGGACTGGCCGACGCCGAGCTCGTCGAGACGCGTCACCGCCGGCGAACGTTCCGGCGTGATCGACGTCGACGTCACCGACCCCGACGCCGCGGCGGCCGGCATGGCCTGCGGCGGGCGGGCCCGCCTCCTGCTCCACGCCGTCGATGCCGTCCCCGAACCCGGCTGGGCCGCCCTCGCCGGACGTCGCCCGGTCGTCCTGGCATCCGATCTCGCCACCGGCGCGACCCGTGCCGTCCTCGACGACGGCACGGCCGTGGGCACCGCTGGCGACGACGCCACCATCGACGAGACAGCCCACCGGCTGCTCCGCAGCGGCCGCCCGACGACCGAGATCGTCGGGACGCACCTGGTGGAGTCGTTCCTGCCGCCCACCACGGTCCGCATCGTCGGGCGCGCCGGGGTCGGGGATGCCCTCGCCGCACAGGCCGAGCTCCTCGGTTGGTCCCACGAGACGGTCGACGGCGTCGACGCGGCGCGGGCCGCCGCCCTCGCCCAGTGCTCCCACGACGCCCTCGTCGTCCTCAGCCACGACCCCGACGTCGACACACCGGCGCTCGCCGCTGCGCTCTCCACGGTCGCGGCTACGTCGGTGCGCTCGGATCGCGCGGCACGCAGTCCGCTCGGCGTGAGCGCCTCGCCGCCGAGGGTCTGTCGACGGAGCAGCTCGCCACCATCCACGGCCCCGTCGGACTCGACCTGGGGAGCCGGACGCCGGCCGAGACGGCGGTCGCCATCGTGGCCGAGATCATCGCCCACCGAGCCGGGCGAACGGCCACGTCGTTGCGGGCGTCGACCGGCCCCATCAACGGCTGAGCCGATTCAGCGGGTGTCCATCACCCGGAAGGCCTCGGCGAGGCGACCGTCGCCCAGCCCGCCTGCCCGGGCGTTGGCGGTTCCCCACTCGCGCAGACGCACCTCGATCCCGTCCGGATCGGTCATCTGGCTGACGTGGCAGCGCAGCGCCTTGAGCTTGCGGTCGAAGGTGTCGGTGATGTCGACGAAGGTGTCGGCGTCCGGGCCGCTCCCCATGATCCACAGCTCCTCGACGGTCCATTCGGTGTGCCCCTCGTCGAGCAGCTCCGGGAAGGTGAAGGGGTTGCGCGAGTCGGGGTACACCGCGCAGCACGCGGCCTCACCGGCCGCGATGTGGTCGGGATGGTTGCGGTACACGCTGTCGAGGGTCCGCACCGGGGACTGCACCAGCACCCGCTGGGGACGTACGTGGCGGATCACGCGGCGAGATGTCGCGCCGCAGGTCGAGGGTGACCTCGAGACGGCCGTCGGGGTAACCGAGGAAATGCAGTTCGTCGACGCCGATGGCCTGGGCCGCCGCCGTCTGCTCGCCGCGCCGGATCCCGGGGATGTCGCTCCGCGGGACCGACGGGTCGAACCCCCCGGCATCTCCGTCGGTGACGATGCAGTAGGTGACCTCGACGCCGGCTGCAGTCCAGCGCGCAATCGTTCCCCCGGCGCCGAAGTCGACGTCGTCGGGGTGGGCGGTGACCACCAGGACCCGCTCGACTTCCTCCTCGGTGAGCATGTGGTCACCCTACCGACGCCGGCGATGCACGAGCCGGGCTCCCGAGGCCGCTCGGCGGGGACATGGCCCTAGCCTGTCGCCATGGGAATCTTCGGTCGAGACAAGACCTCGATGATCGACGCTGACGACGCTCTGCCGGGTCGCGACCAGACCATGCCGGTGGCCGACCGCCACCTGGTCCTGGACGCCCCCCTGAAGGGCCCGTGGCCCGAGGGGCACGAGGTCATCTACTTCGCCATGGGCTGTTTCTGGGGGGCCGAGCGCATCTTCTGGCAGATCCCGGGCGTGTACTCGACGGCCGTGGGCTACATGGGCGGGTTCACCAAGAACCCCACCTATGAGGAGACGTGCACCGCACGCACCGGACACACCGAGACGGTGCAGGTCGTGTACGACCCGACCCGGGCGAGCCTCGAGACGCTGTTGAAGGCGTTCTGGGAGAACCACGATCCCACCACCCCCAACCGGCAGGGCAACGACGTCGGCACGCAGTACCGATCGGCCATCTACGCCAGCACCGACGCGCAGCTCGCTGCGGCCCAGGCCTCGGCCGACCGCTACCAGCGGGCGCTGGCCGATGCGGGCTACGGCCACATCAGTACCGAGATCGAGCCGGTCGACAATGCCGGCGACGGCGTCTTCTACTACGCCGAGGACTACCACCAGGCGTACCTGCACACCCATCCCCGCGGGTACTGCAACCACGGCTACTGCCAGGTCGACTACCCCGCCGAGGCCCATGGTCAGGCCCCGTCGGAGGTGTCGCTCCCCGACGCCTGATCGGCGGGTCAGCCGACGCTGACGATTCCGCCGTCGACCGTGATCGTCTCCCCCACCAGGTAGGTCGAGCCGCGGCCGGCCAGGAACAACGCCGCCGCCGCCATGTCGTCGGGGCGGCCGATGCGCCGGGCGGGAACGCCCTTGGCGACCATGTCGCGGCCTTCCTCGGTGCCGAGGGCGAACGCCATCATCTTCGACTCGAACGGGCCGGGGGCGATGGCGTTGACCAGGATGTTGTCGCGTACCAGGGTCTTGGCCATGTGGCGGGTCAAGGCGAGGATGCCGGCCTTGGTGGCGCTGTAGGCGTAGGTCTCCATGGCCGGCGTGCGGATGCCGTCGACCGACCCGATGTTGATGACCCGGGCCGGGTCGTCGTCCGTGGCGGTCGATCGCAGCACGGGCAGGAGCGCCTGGGTGAGCAGGAACGCGCCCTTCACGTTGATGTCGAACAGCTTGTCGAAGGCGTCCTCGGGGTACTCGTCGATGGGCGCACCCCAGGTGGCGCCGGCATTGTTGACGAGGACGTGCACGGCGTCGGTCCGCTCCGCCACCGCGGCGACCAGTGCGGCGATGCCCTCGCCACTCGACAGGTCGGCGGGGATGGAGACACACGACCCCGGCGCATCGAGGGCGTCGAGTTCCGCGGCGGTGGCATCGCACGCCTCGGCCTTACGGGCGGAGATGTAGACGGTGGCGCCAGCCTCCACGAAACCGGTGGCGATCATGCGACCGATGCCGCGCGATCCGCCGGTCACGATGACGTGCTTTCCGTCGGCTCCGAACAGGCGATCAAGGATTCCGGTCATGCCGACAGAACCTACGCGCCTCGGACCGGGACGCCGGGGGTCCGGCGCCCCGGTCGGGCCGGGCAGGCTCACACGGGCGGGTTGGTGTCCTCTTCTGCGGGCATGATCGGGTGCACGTCGGGGTCCGGGATACCCATCCCCGGCTCCTTCGGCAAGCGGTTGCGGATCTCGTCGATCCGTTGCTGGATCTCCTCGAAACGGGGATCCTTCTCATGGGGCTGTGCCATGTCGCTCCTCGGTTGCGGTACGGACCTTCTCTTCCCCGCCGGACCCGGGTCGATGTCCGGACCGCGGTTCAGCGGGCGTCGTGGACGGCGTCGGCGGCCTGCTTGAGCCTGGACGCCCGCGCCTTCCGCGCCACGGCCTGCTCCTCGGCGTCGAGCGCACGTTCTTGCTCATCGAGCTCCTCGAGGCGCGCGTCACGCTTCGCCTCGTCCTGGACCGCCCGGCTCCGGGCCGCCGCCTTTCGCACCGCCTGCTTGCGCGACCGGGCGGCCTTCTTCACCGCCGCCTTGCGCTTCTGGGCGCGGGCGGCGGCGGCCTCGTGCTGTTGTTCCGCCTCGGCCTCGGCCGCGTCGCGTGCCTCGTCTGCCTGCTCCTCGCGGCGACGTCGTCGCTCAGCAGCCTCCGCTTCCCGAGCCTCGGCCTCCTGGTGGAGATCCATGGCCAGCGACCGGTTCTCAGCAGCCGCTCGGCGGCGCGCCGCATCGGCGAGCAGCTCGTCGTCGGACAGTGCCCGTCCGGCCAGCTCGCGCACCGCGGCGTCGATGTGGCCGACGGCCACCTCGATCGGCGATGTGCGGTCGCCTCCGAAGCGGGCCACGCGCCCCAACGTCGCCCACGGTGCGAGGGCGGCCCGCAGCGAGACGTCGAGTGCGGTCCGAGTGAGGGTTCTTGCGGCGGTCATCGGTCCTCCTCCGGGTCGAGCGCATCACCGAGCTGCTCGGCCTCGTCGGCCGCTCGTTCGAGCCGGGCGGCCTCGGTCAGTTCGGCGGATTCCTCGAGCGCTCCTTGCTGCTCGATCTGCGCTGCGGCCACGTCGCCCACGATGCGTCGACGTTCGGCTTGGGCGTGCTCGCGCGCCGCTTCGTCCTCGATGGCCTGCTCGGCGCGCTCGGCCTCCCGGTCGATCTCGCCCTCGAGCCGCTCCTCGACGATCTCGGTCTGCAACTCGGCGCGTTCGGCGCGAACGTCGTCGCGAGCCTGGTGCACCTCGGCTTCCTGTCGGCGGCGTTCGGCCGTTTCCTCGACGAGGCGGGCGTCGCGCTCGGCGTCGGCCGCCTCCTCCTGGAGGCGGCCCTCGGTGGCCAACGCAGGGTCGCCCGTGATGGTGGCGATGGCCTGCTTCGCCTTCCCGATCAGTCTCCCGGCGGCCCCGCCGGCGACACGGTCCTGTGGCATGGCTCGTCCTTCCTGCTTCGCCGCTCCCGGACGGGACGCGGTCGCACGTCAACGGGCCTGTCGTTACCCACCGACACACGCTCCATGCCCATCGGGACGGAAGTCACAGGTGGAAGGACACCACCGGTGTACGGCGCACGGTTCAGGCGGGGCGAGCCACGAACACGGGGATCAGGCGGTCGGTCTTCTCCTGGTACTCGGCGTAGGGCGGGTAGGCCTCGACGGCGCGGGCCCACCACCGTTCACGCTCGTCACCGGACACCTCGCGGACGACGGCATCGAACGGCTCGGCGCCGTCCTGGATCATGACGGCCTCCGGGTCGGCCACCAGGTTGTGGTACCAGACCGGGTGTGTGGGGGCGCCGCCCATGGACGCCACGAGGGCGTACTCGCCGTCGTGTTCGACCCGCATCAACGGCGTCTTGCGCAGCTTGCCGGTCTTGTTGCCACGTGTGGTCACGATGATCACGGGCATTCCGGTGTCGAGGAGCGTGTTCGCCTCGGCGCCGTTGCTGCGCTCGTAGGTCTCGACCTGGTCCCGCACCCATGCGGAGGGGCTCGGTTCGTACTCGCCGGTCAACGTCATGGCGCCAGCATACGAGCGAGTCGCGGCGGCCCTTCCCCGGCGGACCGGTGTCAGCTGACCCGCGTGAGCTCCTCGATGCCCCAGACGTCGTCGAACATGGAGGGGTCCACGTCCTGGCTCGATGTGATGATGCTGATGTCACCGGTCCGTTCGAGAATGGCGGCCTGGACCTGGTCGATGGAGCCGACACCGGACAGGCGGAGCTTCTCGTGGACCTCGAGCGCGCTCGTCCGTGCCCGTCGGATGTTCTCGTCGATCATCCTTCCGTGGGCGACCAGCAGCACCGGACGGTTCTCCAGGAGCTGATGGACGAACGGGACGTGGTGGTGCAGCCACCCGGACCCGGTGTGGAGGGCGAACATGGTGAGGATGCCCACCAGCGCAGCGGCCAGCGTGGTGCGGACCAGGATCACCCGACCCACCAGCGAGCCGAGGGCGAAGACGAAGGGAAGGTCGTACGCCGTGAGTCGCGAGAACTGTCGTTGACCGAAGATGCGCGCCAGCGCCACGACCGCGAAGTAGACGCACGTCGCGGTCACCACGATCTCCCACACGTCCGACCACGGCATCCCGAGCTTGCTCATGGTGCATCCATGTCCGACCACCGTGTGGGCCATGTCCTCCGCTGCTCCACACGGGTCGCCGGGGGTGACCTTCGACCCTGGGCCGTTCCCGTCGCATCGCCCCGGCTGAGCGAGGGCACGAGCGGGACCCGTCGCGGAGTGCGGGTCCTGGCGGGGATCGATGGGTCCGACGCGTCGATCGCCGCGGCCCGTCGCGCCGCGGTGGTGCTCGGCCGAAGACGGAGGGTCTCGATGTGATCGTCGTCGGACCGGGCGGACACGGTCTCACCACGAGCCTCATCGGTTCGTGCGCGGCCCAGCTGAGTCGGGGTTCCGCCGTTCCGGTCATGATCGTCACGGGCGCAGTCCCCGCTGGTGACGCCGACCGTCCGGAGCGCACCGTTTCGGCATGAGGTCTCTGCTCGGGGCCGGAGTTCTCGAATCGTCCACCGCGGGGTATGTCGAGCGCAATTCGTCCGACAGAGGGGACGCCGACATGCCGAGCGACAAAGAAGATCTGCCGGGAACCTTGCAACGCTCCTCGGAGAAAGCGCAGCGGACCTTCGAGGAGACGCTGGACTCCGCCCACGACGAATACGACTCCGAAGAGCGCGCCCACCGGACTGCCTATGCCTCGTTGAAGCACTCGTTCGAGAAGGTCGATGACCACTGGGAGGAGAAGGACGAGAAGGGCCCCTCCGACTCCCGGGCCGAGGGCGGCGGCGACACCGGCCGTTCCGCCGGCGGGGTCGACGTGAACGGGCACACGAAGGACGAGCTCTACGAGCGGGCCAAGGACCTCGACATCCGCGGCCGCTCGAACATGAACAAGCAAGAGCTCGGGGAGGCCATCGCCCAGGCGCAGGACTGATCCCACGACCCAAGCGTTCCGAACCCGAAACGTCCACCCGCATCACCGACCAACGGTTGGCCCCTGACACCCGGCGACCGACGGAGAGGCTCTCCATGACTGCCACCGTCACGCCCGATCCCGTTCCCGAGGACCCTCGAACCACACCGCCCCACGTGCCACGACGAGAGGTCGGGGTGACGTTCGAGTCCCGCCGCGGCGTTCTGGTGTTGCGCCCGACGGGCCGACTCGATCGCAGCACCGCCGAACGCCTCCGGCGCGACGCGGCGAGCGCCACCGGCCCCGTCGTGGTCGACCTCGACGACTGCGTGCTGGTCGACCCCACCGCGATCGACGCCATCGACGTGGACGGCGACGGCGACGGCGACCTCGAGGTCTGCATCGTGTGCCGGCGACTGAGCTGCCGGCGCCTGCTCGCCCGTGTCGGCGTCACCGACCGTTTCGCCGTGTTCCAACGGCTCGAAGACGCCCTCCAGGCGCGCGTGCTGGCCAATGCCGGCTACGGCCCGGGCTGGTCCGGCCGCTGATCCCCCCAAACAGAGCGGTCCGGTGACAGTTTCGTGAGCCGGACCGCTCCGGGGGGCGGATCACCCGCCGACGAGGTCAACGTGAAGGTGGGATGGCCGGTAGGCGCAGCGATCGGCACGATGCCCGCAATTCGATGCCGGATCTGGTGGGCGCGGAGCTGCGCAGCGCCACGTCGGAGCGACAGCCGGCGGTGAGCCTGCGCGATCGCGATCGCCGCCGGCGATCCCAGCGCGATCACAGCCGGGGACTCAGCCCAGGCGGTCGAGGAATCGCCTGACCACAAGGTTCCACAGCTCGGGATCCTCGAAGTACGGCGAGTGGCCGCTCCCCGGGATCTCGGTCACCCGAGCATCCGGCAGCATGTCGGCCAGGGCGCGCACGGCAACGGGCGGGAACAGTGGGTCCCGGTCGCCCACCACGCACAGCACCGGGCAGGTGATGCGGCGGGCGTCATCAGCGTCGCTGCGGGTGGCGAGCAGGCGCTCGATGAGCGTCGGGACGTCGACGGAGGTGGTCTCGGCGAGCTGCTGGTACAGGTGCGCTCGGGAAGGGTCGCGCTCGGCGAACGACGGATCGATGGCCGGATGGAGACCGAGGCGCCGGGCGGCATTGGTGGGCGCCTCCGGTCGGCGCGCTCCTGCGGCGGCTGCCTCGATGGACGGGCTCGTGATGCCGCCGAGGGTGTCGGCGAGGACGAGGCTGCGGGCGAGCGAGGGTCGCTCGAGCACCGCACCGACGCTCGTCCAACCGCCCATCGACTGACCGACCAGATCGGCGTGCTCGATCCCGAGATGGTCGACGACGGCGAGGAGATCACCGGTGGCGACCTCGGGACCGCTGCGGTCGGCGCGGTCGCTCGATCGCCCGTACCCGCGGTGGTCCCACACCACGACGGCACGATCGGCGGCGAAGTCCGCGGCCTGCTGGAACCAGATCGCGTGGTTGCCGCCGGCACCGTGGCTGAGTACCAGCGGGACTCCACCCTCGCCGACCACCTCGAAGTAGATGGCCTCGCCGTCGTGCTGGACGAAGCCGTTCTGACGGGGAGTCAGCGATGCGCGCCGCCTGACCGTTGGGCCCGCCGGGTCGACGGGTGCCGCGGCCACGCAGTCCATCTCCACGAGCGCACCGAGGGCCAGGTCGGCGCCGCCGACCGTGATGCGCGCCGGGGGCACCTCGGTCTCGTGGCCGGCCCCGCGAAAGAAGACTGCGTAGGCCTCGTTCATCGCAGCGAAGTCCGCCATGTCGTGGAGGTACACGTCCACCTTGGCCACATCGTCCCAGCCGACGCCGGCGGCATCGAGGATCCGGCCGATGTTGCGCAGCGTTTGAGTGGTCTGGGCCTCGATGCCGTCGGCCAGGTCCAGGCCATCGACGGTGCCGAGTGTGCCGGACACGTGCAGCGTGTCGCCGATGCGCCCGGCGTGGCTGAACTGAGGTAGACGCCCGAGACCGTCGACGACGAGGCGTTCGGTGCGGGGGACGACCATGGGTGCACCGTAGGCGTGGGCGTCGTTCGACGGATGCCGAGCACACGGATCGACTGTTCGCCAGCGCAGCCACCCGCCGCACATCGGCATTCCGCGTACGCAGTCAGTGGTCGGGGTGCGCGACCTCGATCACGTGGAGTCCGTCGATTCCTGCGAAGTCGGCCGGGTTGCAGGTGTGGACTGGGAGCCCGTTGGCGATGGCGACGGCGGCGATCATGGCGTCGTAGGCCCGTGCCGCTGGATTGCGCCCGGCCCGGCGGAGGGACGCGGCCACCTGTCCGAAACTGCGTGCCGCCTGCGCATCGAACGGGAGCGGATCGAAGTCGGCCTCTGCCTGTTGAACGTGTGCCTGTCGTGCGGACCGTTCGGCGTCAGTAGCAGCGACGAGTGGTCCGGCGGACAGCTCCGCGAGCGTGATCGCGGTGATGAGTGGTTCAGCGGGCAGGGCGTCGGGCGACTCGATTCGTGCGAGCAGGATGAGCGTGCTCGTGTCCAGGATTCCCTCCGCCATTTCAGACCGCAGCGTCGATGACGGCGTCGATGTCGTTGCGCAGGGCGGCGGGGTCGACATCGGGGAGTCGTGCCCATCGCTTGCGCAGTTCGTCGAGCGGGACCGGTGGGCGGCGGATGGCGGAGAGTTCGGCAACGGGCTTGCCTGAACGGGTGATGGTCAGTCGTTCGCCCCGTCGGGCGCGCTCGATGACTTCGCCACCGTGATTGCGCAGGTCCCGGATGGAGACGTCAGGCATGCTCGCAGCGTATCACGCGTGATACGGCCGCCTTCCCATACTTCTAGCCATGGCGTTGAGCGAGCATCTGTCCCTGGCAGACGTGAAGAACCGTCTCTCCGAGGTTGTCGACAAGCTCGAGCGCGAGCACGGCCGCGTCGTCGTGACCAAGCACGGACGACCTGCCGCTGTGATGCTCAACGTCGATGATCTGGAGTCCCTCGAAGAGACCCTGGCAATCCTCTGCAACCCGGCACTACGACAAGCCATCGCCGAGGGCGACGACGACGACGTCGCCGGTCGCATCGAGCGGCTGACGAAGGACCAGGCCTTGGCTCACCTCTCGAAGAAGTGACGACGAAGCCCTACGAGATCGACGACGACCGCCGAGTCGTCATCGTTCTCGCAGTAGATCATCGAAGCGACGTCTACCGGCCCTACTGACTTCCCTGTCGTCGAGGTGAGCCGGGGAAGCAGGCATACGAGGCCCTCGACAAGCCGTGGCGTCTGGCGCTCGACCAGGCGTGGCTGTCGTGGCGGTCGGGATGTGCCGGGGTCGGAGCGGTCATCAGCGATACGACGGGTGCCATCGTGTCCGTCGGACGCAACCGAATGATCGAGGAGAGAGTCGAGCCCGTCTTCGACGGGATGCACGACTGGTTCGCGTCGTTCCCTTTCGCCGAGGAGCGGCTCTCGAGACGGTCAGAGCTCGGAGGTCCGGTGGGGGCTTTCTGCCACGTGCGCTCACTGAGCCACCCATCCCTCGTACCTACGGTAGCTCAGTCCGGAGCCGGGCTGACGGTGAGTCCTGTGGCCCGAGCGCCGGTGGCGAGTCGGGGATCCCACACCGCCATGACGAGCTCCGGATCGCCGATGGCCGTTGCGCTCGCGAGGTGGATCGCATCCGCTCCGCGAAGGGCGTGTTCCCGAGCGATTTGTCCGGCTCGGAGTTGTACCGCTTCGGTGATCTCGAGAGAGCGTACGGAAGCCCAGAACGTCTCGAACCCGGTGAGGGCCGTCTCCAGATCGGACTCGGAGAGATCGTTGTTTCGATGCGAGGCAGCGAGAGCCGCGCACACCTCGACGTAAGCGAGCCGGCTCGCGAGAGCTGCATCGCAGCCGTCCCACAGTCTTGCGGCGAGGTCGCTGCCGTCTTCGTCCACGACCAGCTTCACCAGCGCGCTGGCATCGAAGTAGACGAGCGCCACGTCAGTCGCGCTGGGCTGCTCACGAGCTTCGCGACGGATCGCTTGGCGCGAACACGACGGACAGCGTCGGCTCGTGGGCGTTCCGTAGAGGTTGGGCGAGCGAGCAGGCCTTCCTTCTCCAGATCGTCGAGGAGGTCTGACGCCGTCACGCGGACGATCCTGGCAACGGGGATGCCTCGGTCGGTGACGACGACATCTTCGCCATCCTGGACTCGATCCAGCCAATCGCCGAGGTGCGCTCGAAGGTTCGACACGGAAACATCCACCGCGTGAAGTGTACAGACGTGGATGAACAAGATGTACGGTTGCCGCACACATCGACCGCTTGCGAATCCACCCGCTGGTCACGGGACCAGTCCTTGCGGTGCGATCCCGATCCAGACGGCCCGACGTGGGACGAATGTGGGGGAATTGTCGGGACGCCTTGCGGACCAGCGGCCCGCCTCGACGACGCTTTCCCTCGTCACAGGCCTGCGGAATGGTGGGCGCGGAGGGACTCGAACCCCCGACATCTTCCTTGTAAGGGAAGCGCTCTGACCAGCTGAGCTACGCGCCCGGATTGCGAGACGGTAGCCGCCGCCCGAGGCATCCACGATGGCCGTACATGCCGTGACTACCGTCGATTCCGTCAGCGAACGAGACAGCAGTTGCACCCGACGACGTTGGAGGTACGGGTGGCCGGTCCGAAGCGCAGTGGCCATCGGGGGGCACGGGGCCCCGACGACCTGGTCGGTCGCTACCTGACCGAGATCGGCCAGTACCCCCTGCTGACGGCCGCCGAGGAGATCGACCTGGCCCAGCAGATCGAGGCCGGCGCCGAGGCCGCGCTGCGGTTGGCGGCCGAGACCGATCTCACGCCGGCGGTGCGAGCCACCCTCCGGCGCCAGGTGCGCGAAGCCGGAAAGGCGAAGCAGCGCTTCATCCAGTCGAACCTGCGTCTCGTCGTGTCGATCGCCAAGCGCTACCAATCCACCGGCCTTCCGCTTCTCGACCTCATCCAGGAGGGCAACCTCGGGCTGATCCGTGCGGTCGAGAAGTTCGATCACCGCAAGGGCTTCAAGTTCTCGACCTACGCCACCTGGTGGATCCGCCAGGCCATCGGCCGCGGGGTGGCCGACAAGGGCCGCACGATCCGGCTTCCCTCCCACGTGGTCGACACCCTCACCATGTTGTCGAAGGCCTCCTCCACGCTGCTCAAGGAGCTGGGGCGCGAGCCCACCTCGGCCGAGCTGTCCGAGCTGACCGGCATGGCCGTCGACAAGGTCGAGACTGCCCTGAACGCCACCGCCGACGTGATCTCGCTGTCGGCCGGCGTCGGCGACGACGCCACCGAATTCGGCGACCTTCTCCCCGACGAGAAGGCCGACGCGCCCTTCGACGTCGCCGCGGCCAGCCTGGAGAAGATCGCCATCCGCAATCTGCTCCACACCCTCTCCGACCGCGAGCGCGAGGTCCTCGAGCTGCGCTTCGGCCTCGTGGGCGAGCGTCCGCTCACCCTCGACGAGGTCGGCCGGCACTTCAAGCTCACCCGCGAGCGCATCCGCCAGATCGAGGCCAAGGCGCTCACCAAGCTGCGCCACCCCTGCTCCCCCGGCACCCGCCGCCAGAAGCTCGCCGTCTGAGCGCTCCCGAGCGCTCAGCCCAGACGGGGCCAGACGGGATCGGGCAGGCGCCGTTCGACCGGTGACGTGGCCGAACGAGCCAACGACACCAGGGCGCTCGCCGTCTCGAACTGGAGCTCGGGCAGGGCATCGGGCCGGAACCACTTCGCCTCGACGATCTCCGGCGAGCGTGGTGCGATGGCGGAGAGATCGGCGCCCGGCGCCGGCCGGCAGCGGAAGATGACGTCGACCCGTTGTGGCTCGGGGTCGACCACGACGGCCGGTTCGCCCAGGATCTCGATCATGAGGCCGACCTCTTCGTGGACCTCGCGGCGGGCACCCACCCGGGGGTCCTCGCCCTTCTCGAGCAGACCGCCGGGGACCCCCCAGCGCTGTCGGTACGAGTGACGCACGAGGAGCAGCGATCCGTCGCCCCGTTCGATGATGCACATCGCGCCGACGGTGAAGGACGGGGACACGACGCGGACCAGGCGCCGGCGCAGGGCGGTGGGGAGATGTCCGTACAGCTTGAGCGCGCTGCGGTGGGCGAGGCCGGTCACCGGGTGATCCTACCGACGGCATCGTCGATCCCGGATCACGAGTTCTGCTCGTTCGCCCCATTCGTGGCCGGGTCGTCGGGCCAGCGCAACGAGCGGCGGGCGGCCACGAGATCATCGAGCAGCGCGGGGGTGGCCGCCGCCACCGGCGTGCGTCGGTCGGCGTGGCCCAGCACGACCAGATCGCGGTCGAACGCGTCCACCACCACCGCGCCAGCCTCCTGGCACACGAGCAACCCGGCGGCGTAGTCCCATGATCCGTGGGCGCTGGGCGAGCAGTCGATGTAGCCGTCGAACACGCCTTCGGCCACGGCGCAGAGGTCCAGGGCGGCGGCGCCGAGCGCCCGGAACTGCTTCCAGCCGAGATACGTCGGGGAGTAGCCGGACAACCCGATGACGGATCTGCCCAGCTCGCGCTGCCCCGACGGCACCAGCGCCGCACCGTCGACCGTTGCCCCGCCGCCACGCACCGCCCGGAAGCGGCGCCCGCTGGCCTGGTTCGCCACCAGCGCCACCCGGGGCCCGTCGGCGTCCACCGCGCACAGGCTCGTGGCATACCACGGGATACCGCGGCTGGCGTTCGTGGAACCGTCGACGGGATCCACGATCACCATCACCGGCCGGTCGTCGTGGGCGACCCCGGACTCCTCGCTCAGCCAGCCGAGGCCCGCCCGGTCGAGCACCGCCAGGCACGCCTCGTCGGCCGCCAGGTCCGATCGGTACTGGCCCGAGCGGGTGCCCGCCAAGCCCCAGTCGTCCAGGCCCGCCAGGGCGTCGCGGACGGCGTCGGCCGCATCGTCCAGCACCGCCAGGAGGTCATCGTCGCTCATCACCGGCGGCGACGGTAGTGGCCGCCGACCGCACGTCCGGGCGGCGGCCCCGGTGACCGGGACCCCCGAGGCGCGTGGCAGGCTTGTCGTCCATGGCCTCCATCGACGTCGCCGGATTCGTCGCCGACTTGAAGGACCACGCCGTCGACCACGGCTTCCACGTCCACGACGAGCGCCACTTCGTGGAGACGTACTCCCTCCGCCAGGCCTGGGAGGTCGATCTGCACCCCGAGGAGGCGTGCGGCGGCCCGCTCGACCTGCACCTCGCTCTCGACGTCGACCCCCGCACGTTGCTCGCGTTCGAGGACGTCGTCATGGCGATCGACGAGGAGGACGACCCGCCCGACGAGTTCCACTTCCCGTTGATCTTCACCTGGGCGCTCCCGCCGTTGCCGAAGGGTCCCGATCTGTTGGTGCTCGCCACCGAGCTGGCCGGTGAGGGCGGCCCCGACCTGCCCCTCGAGGTGTCGGCCATCGACTCGTTCGGTGCGGTGACCGACGCCCCCGAGCGCTCCCTCGCCATCGTGGCCCGGGTCGAGGTGTCCCTCGCCCGGGTGTTCCTCGGTCAAGAGCAGCTGTGCGACACCCTCGACCGCTGCCTCGCCGTGTCCCACTTCCTGCTCGACCGGGCGCCGGCCTGGCTCGACGAGTTCTAGGGCGGTTCCCATGGTCGACGTCTCATCCTGCCCGTTCTGCGAGCTGCGGTTCGCCGCCCGCTGGGAGCTGAAGCTGCACCTCGAGGCCGAACACCCGGGCCGCATCGTGGAGAAGGACCGCAGCGGTGGCGAGGTCGTGGTCGAGGACACCGACCCGAACCACCCCCGGCCCCTCTGACCGAGCGCCGTGCAGACGCCGGCGACCCAGGCCCTCGATGCGGCCGACATCGCCTACCGCACCACCGCCTACGACCTGGATCCCGGCGACGAGCGCGGGTACGGCGAACAGCTGCAGGATCGGCTGGGGCTCGATCCGCTGACCGTCGGCAAGACCCTCGTCGTCGTGCTCGACGACGGCCGCCACGTCGTGGCGGTCCTACCCGTGGCCGGTTCGCTCGACCTCAAGGCCCTCGCCCGGGTCGCCGGCGCCAAGCGGGCCGCCATGGCCGAGCCCGCCGACGCCGAGCGCCTCACCGGATCGGTCGTGGGCGGCATCGCACCACTCGGCCACCGCCACCGGATGCCGGTCTTCATCGACGAGCTGTTGGTCATCGACCACGAAGTTCACGTCAGCGGCGGCAAGCGCGGGCTCGAGGTCACCTTGTCCCCCGCCGACCTCGTGGCAGTGACCAGCGCCACCGTGGCGGCCATCGCACACTGACCGGCGGCAGATGCGCCCCCGCGGCGGCGATCGCATCGGACATCATGGGTCCATCACCGAGACCCGATCGCCCGGACCCGACGCCACCCCCGACGACGAGGAGCTGGCCGACCGGGTGGTCGCGCAGGTCGAGCGCTGGCTCGTCCAGGCCGAGGCGGCCACGACCGACGACGACCGCGAGAGCAGCGAACGGCTCCACGCCCTGATCGAGGACCCCGACGGCGTGTCGTTCACGATGCGCTTCGTCGATCGGGTGATCCGACCCGACGACGATCGGGTCGGGGCCCGCCAGCTGCACCAGCTCGTCAGGGCCTCGAAGCCGCTCCCCCGCTTCCTGGGCCCGGTCGACCGGGTCCTGCTGGCGGCGGGCGCCCGGCTCGCCCCGATCGTGCCGGGGATCGTCATGCCCCTGGCGCGGCGACGGATGCGCCAGATCGTCGGCCACCTCGTGGTCGACGCCCGGGACCGGCCGCTGCGCGAACACCTCCGCACCCGCCGCGAGGCGGGCTTCGCCCTCAACGTCAACCTGCTGGGCGAGGCCGTGCTCGGCGAGCGCGAAGCCGAGCGTCGCCTGGAGGCCACCACGCGGCTCCTCGCCCACGACGACATCGACTACGTGTCGGTGAAGATCTCCTCGATCGCCCCCCAGCTCAACCACTGGGCGTGGGACGACTGCGTCGACCGCATCAGCAGCCGTCTCCGCGACGTCCTGCGGGTGGCGGCGCGGCGCGGGACGTTCGTCAACCTCGACATGGAGGAGTACCACGACCTCGGCCTCACGGTCGCCGCGTTCTGCCGGGTGCTCGACGAACCGGAATTCGAGGCCGTCGAGGCGGGCATCGTGTTGCAGGCGTACCTGCCCGACTCCTTCGACGCCCTGCAGCACCTCGTGGCGTGGGCCTCCGCACGCCACGGCCGGGGCGGTGCCGGCATCAAGATCCGGCTCGTGAAGGGCGCCAACCTCGCCATGGAGCGCGTCGACGCCGCCATGCACGGCTGGGAGCAGGCGCCCTACCTGACCAAGCTCGATGCCGACGCCAACTACAAGCGATGCGTCGCCTGGGGCCTGACGCCGGAGCGCACGGCCGCCGTCCGCTTCGGGATCGGCAGCCACAACCTCTTCGACGTCGCCTTCGCCCGTCTGGTCGCCGCCGAACGCGGCCTCTCCGACCGCATCGAGATGGAGATGCTCGAGGGGATGGCGCCCGCCCAGGCCCGGGCCATCCGCGACGACGTCGGCGGGCTCCTGCTGTACACGCCCATCGTCGACCCCGCC
The DNA here is from genome assembly GCA_963811245.1 of uncultured Acidimicrobiaceae bacterium. GTDB lineage: Bacteria > Actinomycetota > Acidimicrobiia > Acidimicrobiales > Salinilacustritrichaceae > Salinilacustrithrix. The sequence goes on along the minus strand of CAWEQL010000010.1, from coordinate 254,220 downwards.
GACTTCGACGTGGCCATCAGCTACCTGTTCCGCCGGCTGGAGGAGAACGCGGCCGCCGGCAACTTCCTCCGGTCGCTCGACCGACTCCGGCCGGGCTCGGCGGCGTTCGCCGAACAGGAGCGCGCCTTCCGCGTCGCCCTCGACCTGCGACACGAGGTGGCCAGCGGGTCCCGTCGCCGCACCAAGCCGACGGCGGTGATCGACGACGGAGGGTTCGCCAACGAGCCCGAGTCGGATCCGACCGTGCCCGCCGACCGGGCGTTGGCCGAGGCCGCGGTCGCCGACCCGAACCAACCGCCCAGCGTCGGCATCGACACGTCACTGTTGGCGATGGAGGAACGGATCCGAGTGGGGCGGTCGGCCCAACCGGCGTGGGGTCGCCGATCGCCGGAGGAACGTCGACAGATCCTGCGGGTCGTGGCCGATGAGCTCGGCCGACGACGCGCCGAGTTGGCATCGGCCATGGTGCACGAGGGCCGCAAGACCTTCGCCCAGGCGGATCCGGAGATCTGCGAGGCGATCGACTTCGCTCGCTACTACGCCGAACGCGCCCTCGATCTGGACGCAGACGGCGCGGCGTTCGAACCGCTCGGCCTCGTGGCCGTGATCCCACCCTGGAACTTCCCCGTGGCAATCCCCGCCGGCGGGGTGCTCGCCGCCCTGGCGGCCGGCAACGCCGTGATCTTCAAGCCGGCGCCGGAGACACCACGGTGTGCGGAGATCGTCGCCGAATGCTGTTGGTCGGCCGGCGTCCCGGCCGACGTGCTCCAGTACGTGCGCGCCCCGGAGAACGAGGTCGGTCGGCGCCTGGTGACCGGCGTCGACGCCGTCATCCTCACCGGCGGGTCCCAGACGGCCGAGCTGTTCCGCTCCTGGGACCCGGCCATCACCCTCTTCGCCGAGACCTCCGGCAAGAACGCCATCGTCATCACCCCGAACGCCGACATCGACCTCGCGGTGCGGGACCTCGTCGACTCGGCGTTCGGGCATGCCGGCCAGAAGTGCTCGGCGGCGAGCCTGGCGATCTGCGTCGGCGACGTGTACGGCTCCGAGCGGTTCCGGCGTCAGCTGCGCGACGCCGTCGAGAGCCTCGACGTCGGCCCGTCCACCGAGCTCCCCACCCGGGTCAACGGCCTGATCACACCCCCCGGCGACGCCCTGCGGCGCGGCCTCACCGTCCTCGACCCGGGCGAGGAGTGGCTGGTCGAGCCGCGGCGCCTGTCCGATGACGACCGCCTCTGGACCCCCGGTGTTCGGCTCGGTGTCGCCGCGGGGTCGTGGTTCCATCGCACCGAGTGCTTCGGACCCGTCCTGGGGCTCATCCACGCCCGCACCCTCGAGGACGCCATCGCCATCCAGAACTCGAGTGCGTTCGGCCTCACCGGCGGCATCCAGTCGCTCGACCCGGTCGAGATCGACGCGTGGATCGACCGGGTCGAGGTGGGCAACGCCTACGTCAACCGGTCCATCACCGGAGCGATCGTCCAGCGCCAGCCTTTCGGGGGCTGGAAGCGATCGTCGGTCGGTCCGGGTGCCAAGGCCGGTGGTCCGCAACTACGTCCGCCAACTCGGCCGATGGCGGCCGGTGTCCGAACCGTCGTCCACCGATGCGACCCCGTGGCTGGAGGCGGCACGGGCCGACGATCAGCACTGGTGGGCGGTGGAGTTCGGCGCCGACCACGACCCGGCCGGGTTGTTCTGCGAGTCGAACGTGTTCCGCTACCGGCCGCTGCCGCTGGTGGGCCTGCGGGTGGGCCGGGGCGTGCCGTCCGCCCACGTCGAACGGGTGCGGTCGGCGGCCCAGCGGTGCGGGGTGCCGCTGGTCGAGTCCTGGGAGAACGACGAAGACGACGACGCCGCTGCGCCCAGGCTGGTCGGTTCCGGCGCCGTGCGGATCCGGGTGCTCGGGCCGGTGGGTCCGCAGCTGCGCCGACAGGCCGCAGCGGCCAACGTCCACGTCGCCGACGACCCCGTGACGCGCAGCGGACGGGTGGAGTTGCTCCACTACCTGCGAGAGCAGTCCGTCACCGAGACCCGTCACCGCTTCGGCAACCTCGTCACCGGTCGCTGATCAGGCCACCAGCACGCCGCCGATCACCAGCATCAGCACCGCGCTCATCCGGGTCAGGACCGTGCGCTGTCCGTGTCCCAGCCGGTGGGCGAACGAGCCGGATGCGGTGGCGATGCCGGCGTGCCACAGGGCCGAGGCCGCCACCACGCCGACACCGAACGACGCCAACGCCACCGGTGTACGGATGCTGGCCGGCAGGGCGAGTGCCAACCCGGTCCACGCGACGAGGCTCAGCGGGTTCAACAGCGTCATGGCGGCGAGGGTGCGGGTGGGTCGGCGGACGGAGCGCAGTGCGGCGCGGGCGCGCTCGGCGTGGACGACGGTCGCCGCGGCCACGATGATGAGCAGTGCACCCATCGCGATCTCGAACCAACGCACCAGGCCGGCATCGAGGCCACCGAGGAACCCGGCGCCGCCGAGGGCGATCGGAATCGACAGGGAGTCGGCCAGGACGACGCCGCCGGCGCCGCGCAGCGCGGCGCGGCGACCCTGCTCGGCGCCGAGACCGACGAGGGTGAGCGCGACCGGTCCGACCGGTGCCACGAGCGCCAGGCCGGTGAGGAATCCGAAGAGCAATGCCATGACGACAAGGATGGCGGCGAACCCGGCAAAGAGGTTTGCGAAGTCGCGGCTGATACCCGGGCTGAGCCGTAGGATCTCCTGTCATGGACGACATCGACCGCACGATTCTCACCATGCTCGTCGAGGACGGGCGCGCCTCGGTCACCGACATCGCCGATGCGGTGCACCTGTCGCTCTCGGCCGCCTCCCAGCGGCTGCGTCGGTTGCGCGAGTCGGGGGCGATCGCCGGCTTCACCATTCGCGTCGGCGGGGCGGCGGCGGGACGCCCGGTGGACGCGCTCGTGGACCTGCAGATGTCGCCCAACGCGGCGTGGTCCGGCATCGACGATGCGCTCCGCGACCACGACGACGTGGTCGACGCCGTGCACCTCACCGGCGGCTTCGACTACCAGATCCGGGTCCGGGCCCGTTCCATCGAGGACCTCGACGATCTCCTCCGCTGGCTCAAGGAGACCTTGGGGGTCCGGGAGACCTCGACCCGCATCGTGCTGCACACCGTCGAGGGCTTCCCCCGCGAACCCATGCCCTGACCTGCGACAACCGACCACGGCACCGTGGACCAGGGCCCGATGACCGGTCGGTAGGGTACGGCCGTTGCCAGCCTCCACCCCTTCCCGCCGACCCTCGCGTTGGAACGGTCTCTCCACCGCCGAACGTCAGCGGGAGCGTCGTGCGTTGCTGGTGCACGCTGCCTTCGAGCTGCTGGCCGACGGCGGATCCGCCGCCACCACCGTGCGCGGCGTGTGCGCTCGTGCCCAGCTCAACCCGCGGTACTTCTACGAGAGCTTCGACGACCTCGACGAGCTCGTGGTGGCGGTGTACGACCAGGTGGTCGAGGAGCTGCGGTCGAGGGTGGCGGCCGCGGTGCCGGCGGGTGGGGGTGACCCGCACGACGCCATCCGTGCCATGGTCGACAGCACCGTCCGCTACGTGGACGAGGATCACCGTCGGGGCAAGGTGCTCTACGTCGAGGCGCTCGGCAACGAGGCACTCAACGTCCGCCGGCTCCAGACCGGGTTCGAGCTCATCGAGCTGATCCGGCGCGACACCGCTCGACGGCGGGGCCGATCGGCGGCGGAGCCGGTCGAGCGTCTCAGCGCGGCGATGTTGGTCGGCGGCTTCAGCGAGATCCTCGCCGCCTGGCTCGACGGTCGCATCGACCTCTCGGTCGAGCAGCTCATCGACTCCACCACGGCGTTGTTCGTCGCCGTGGGCGAGGTCACCGCGGCACACGCCGCCAGCTGATCAACCCGTCGAGGTAGCGCCGGGGGTCGGGGCCGTGGGGCACGTCCTGCCCACGTCCTCGACTCCACCAGCGACCCGTCGGGGTCGGTGGTCATGATCACGCTGGCACCCACCGCTTGGGCCAGGTCGAGCGACGCCGGTCCGCTCACCGCCACGACGACCGGTACGGGCTGGTCCGGCCGGCCGTCAATCCGGCACAGCGATCTGCGGTGGGTCCTGTGGTGGGCCCGGCGGGACTTGAACCCGCGACCGAGCGATTATGAGTCGCCTGCTCTGACCAACTGAGCTACGGGCCCCGCCCGATCGTAGGGAGCCGACTCGGCGGCGGACGCCATCGACCGTCCAAGAATGCTTGCGAGCGCCGATCTCGGGTAGCAGGATCCCAGCGGCGCTGATGCGCACTGACACCTCCCTCGCCGAGTGAACGGAACCCTCGCGATGGCCATCACCTCCTCCGACCGACGACAGCACCACGACACGATCCGTCCCCCGGCGCCACATCTTGCGCCGGCCGACGGCGGCGTCGCCGCTGTCGCTCGGCCGATGATCGAAGCCATGATCGGCTCCGTTCCGGTACGGATCACGTTCTGGGACGGCACGGAGATCGGCCCGGCCGACAGCCCCGGCGTGATCCACGTCCGGTCCGAGGACGCCATCCGCCGGCATCGCGTGGGCGCCGGGCGAGCTCGGACCGGGGCGGGCGTTCGTGGCCGGCGACATCGACTTCGAAGGCGACATCTTCGCCTTGATCAGCGCGTTGCGGCCGGCCGGCGTGCAACTACACGACTCGTTCAGCGGCGCGTTCACCGCGCTCCGCAGCGCCATGCGTCTCGGCGCCTTCGGCCGCCCGCTCCCACCGCCGCCGGAGGAGGCGCGCCCGAGAGGCCGGCTCCACTCGAAACAGCGCGATGCCGACGCCATCGGCCACCACTACGACGTGGGCAACGAGTTCTACCGGTTGATCCTCGGCGAAGCGATGACGTACTCGTGCGCCCGCTTCGTCGACGCCGACACCACGCTCACCGAGGCCCAGGCCGCGAAGCACGAGCTGGTGTGCCGCAAGCTCGGCTTGCACTCCCGCCGCGGGATGCGCCTACTCGACGTGGGGTGCGGGTGGGGCTCGATGGCCATGCACGCCGCTCACCATCACGGCGCCCAGGTGGTGGGCATCACGATCAGTCGGGAGCAGGCCACGCTCGCCCGGCAGCGGGTCGCGGACGCGGGCCTGTCGGATTCCGTCGAGATCCGGCTCCAGGACTACCGCGACCTGGGCGGCGAGCGGTTCGACGCCATCTCCTCCATCGGCATGTTCGAACACGTCGGCGACGAACGCATGGCCGAGTACTTCACCACCCTGCGAGGCCTGCTCGGTCCGCAGGGCCGGTTGTTGAACCACGCCATCTCCTCGATCGGTGGGTCGAAGGTGGGCCCCCGCACGTTCGTGGGCCGGTACGTCTTCCCCGACGGTGACCTCATCGACGTCGGTCAGGTGGCGCTGGCCATGGAGGCGGCCGGCTTCGAGGTGCGCGACGTGGAGTCGCTGCGCGAGCACTACGCCCGCACCCTCCGGGGCTGGATCGCCAACCTGCAGGAGCACTGGGATCGTGCCGTCGAGCTCGTCGGCCCGGGCCGGGCGCGGGTCTGGCTGCTCTACATGACCGGGTCCGCCATCGGGTTCGAGGACGCCGGCCTCGGCATCCACCAGGTCCTGGGGGTCGTCACCGGCCAGGGCGGGCAGAGCGGCATGCCCGCCACCCGCCGGGACTGGGGTTGACCGGGTGGCGGCGCAGGACTGAGACACGGCCTGTGGGGGTATGTCCGATTCCAGTCGGGCCGTCGTTCCACCGTGGAGGATTCGCCATGCCGTCGTCACCCGTCGTCTCGACCAAGGAAGGCACCGAGGTCGTGCTCGACCTGACCGAGGACTGGGACTCCGCCTTCACGGTCGACCAGATCGTGCAGTGGCTCCGCGACTCCGACGGGTCGCTCGGGGAGCGAGCCATCAAGGCCGCCGCGGCCGATCTGCTCGAGCAGCACTGCCCCGCCGACTCCTGAGGACCGTTCCCGGCCTCCACCCCGGCCGCACGATCCCTCAGAACGGGGACGGGCACTCGGGCCACGCCCCCGCTCCGGTCACAGGGATGTCGGCGGCACGTGGGGGAAACGCGCCATCGACGGGGAAACCGATACCCCGGCTCCCGGTCGTGCATGCGCGTTCGTGCAGATTTCTGGGTTCGCGCTACGAGGTCTTGGCGATGAGGACGCTGCACGGGGCGTGGTGAGCCACCTTGGTGGCCACGCTCCCGAGGAGTCGGCCCTTGCCCTGGACGTGGCGGTTCCCGACCACGATCAGGTCGGCTCCCACCGTGGTGGCGACGTCGCACAGGACCTGGGCCGGTGCGCCGTCGCAGACGTGCACCTCGGTCTTGATCCCCCGGGCTCGGATGGGAGCCGCCTGGGCCTCGATGTCGGTGGCGGCGGATGCATGGATCTCGGCGTTCGACGGCATGACGGGGATCATGTCCACGCCGGCGCCGACCGCAGGAATGCGGTAGGCGATCACCAGGTGCAGCGTGGCGTCCTGGTCGGTCGCCAACTCGGCGGCCGCTTCCACCGCAGCCCGAGCAGGGCCCGAACCGTCCGTTCCGACGACGATGGTCTTCATGGTCGGTGGCCTCTCGGGTCCCGTCGCCTCGATGCGCGGATCGTCTGATCCGTGCACGGCTCCCGCAGTATCACCGATGCCGGTGACGACGTCCATGGGTGGCCGACACCCGCCAGCAGCCGGACCCCGCCACGTCGGACGCCGGGACGAGCCGGCATGCTGTGGCGCCACGTCGGTGCGACAACGACCCATGAGATCGGCGGTCTCCACAGGAGCGAACCAGACCGTGGACGACGACGGCGGTGAGACCGTGGGGAATGTCCACCGATGCCTCGACCGGGCGCCAACGTCGCGTCCACGTCATGCGAGGAATCGGAGCCGACCCTTGCGGATCGGCTCTGACCTGCGGTTTTGTGGCTCCGGGGGTGGGGCTCGAACCCACGACCCACTGATTGAACAGACGGCTACGGCCGTGTCCGCTGGTGTCCGCCAGTGTTCCCTGATGCGCGTCTGTCCTGGTCAGAGGCACTGGCCGACACTCGGCGACATTCGGCGATACGCATCGGACGCGGGACGCCCGCGGGATTTTCGCGGGCTCGAGGGCGCCGAACGCTGGACACGATCCGTAGTGATCGTCGTGACCACGTTGCGTGACGACGAGTCGAGCGCCGCCGGTGTGGGGTCCACCACCGATGCGATGCGCCGGCGGGCTGCCCTACGGTCGAACGGGTGCCCCACAGAACAGCTACGGACGAAGAGCGCCAGGAGGCGATCCGCCGCCTGCTCGTCGGGCTCCAGAACGATCACGACGTGTTCCAGCTCTCCGCGGCAGTGGCCGATCTCCACTGGAAGAACAACACCTTCCCCGGCGAGGTGTACCTGCGCGTGAGTGCCGACGTCGTCACCGACACAGCCGCCGCCGGCCCCATCCAATACGAGGGTCTTCGCGAGACGCACCTCGCCGAGATCGAGTTCCGGGGCAAGGAGAACCGCAAGATCCAATACGCAGTGCTTTGCAGCGCCGCCATGGCCGGCGGGCTCGAGCCCGATCTGCTCGATGAGGTCATCTGGTGGGGCACCGACGACTTCTGGCGCTACTGCCTGCTCGCTGCGGTGGCGCTCATCCGAGCGAGCGCTGCGGCGCGCCACGTCCCGGTCGGCGACGTCGTGGCCGAGCTGGCGGAGCGCCACGGCGTTGCTCTGTGATCGGGGCATCGCACGAAACGAGATGATCTCTGCTCACGAGGCGCCGGGACGAACAGGGCCAAGAGGCGTCGGCGGAGCCGCCGAGCGAAGCGGAGACTCCCAGCAACCCTTGGCTCTGTGAGGGCCCGGCGTCACTCCCCCGCCGATATGCGCGCCTCCCACAGAGCCGTCCGACGTGCAACGCAGATTCATATCCGGCAGTCGGTATTTCGTAGTACACTAATCGGGTGTGGAGATTCATGGTTCGGCGCACCGTCACGGCGTGGCGGAGGACGACATGCTCCATGCCGTCGAGCACTCGCTGGTGGTCGACGACCTTGGAGAGGATCCCGACCGCTGGCTGGTTCTCGGACCCGACACGGCAGGGAACCTTGTTGAGCTCATTGTCTTGATCAGCCGGAACGGCGACGAGATCATCATCCATGCCATGGCGATGCGGCCCAAGTATCGGAGGCTTCTCGAACGATGACCACTGAACACCACGGACACACCAAGTCGGGTACTCCGCTGACCGACGAACTGATCGAGAAGCTCGCGGACGAAGCCGAGCAGGGCTACGACGTCGACGAGATTCTCGGTCGCCGCGGTACGCGTGGCCGGCCCTCACTGGGTTCGGGTCCGTCGACGGTCGAGTCGGTCCGGCTCGACCCTGAGCTCAAGGAGCGGTTGGCCCGGCGCGCCCAGGACGAAGGCGTCGCTGTCTCCGAGGTCATCCGCGAGGCGCTGCGCCACCACCTCGACGCTGCATCGTGATGACTGCAGCGCGCCGATCAACCAGATAGCGGTTCATTCCGGCGCGGACTACCCGGTAGGAGCGTCCGTGAGGCGCGGTGGTACCCCACGTTCACGTTCGTGGACTTGCGGCCGGATGTGGCGCCTTGATTGGTGCCATGCGTCAGTCAAGGAGCAGACACAGTTGTAGTAGGACCGGGCCTGGTTTTCGACGCCCCGGCGACGGACGGAAACGATGCTTCGGCGCTCGCCGAGGTAGTCCTTGGTAGCTCGTTGCTTGAGCACGAGATGGAGTCGGTTGCCTCGGCACCCTTGGGCGTCAACGTGGACCTCGCGTTGGGTGTGCGGACCCTTGCTGTGGCCTTCGACTGGCGGGCTGCGACCATTGCGTCTCTGGCGGGCGTGCTGCTTGACGCGGGGTTGATTGATTCGTCGGTCGCTGCGTGGCTTCCGACGTATGCAGCACGACTCGAAACCTCTTGATTCGCGTGCGCCGGCCCGCGTCCGCCACGGCCGCCTCCGAAGCCGTCGCTCCCGCCAGTAATGCAAGGCTGAAGGCGCGCTCATGGGTGCCGGTCTTTTTCGGTCCAGCGCCGGTCATCGTCATCGCGATCGTCCGCACCGATCAACCAGCTCGGCGTGCACGAGGGCAAAGCAATCCCGTCCTTCCACTTTCATCTCGCCACGGTTATACTTGTTGGTATGACTCATCGCGTCGGGCCCAAGGGACAAGTTGTGATTCCAAAGGAACTGCGCGACGAACTCGGCATCGAACCGGGTGATGAAGTGAGCTTCTGGCACCACGAAGACCATGTCGCCCTCCGTCCATCTGGTCGACAGCGCCCCCTCCGCGGACGGTTCCGGAACTCAGACCTCGCCGGCGAACTCGAGCGTGAACGAGCCGCGGACCAGACACGTGAACGCACGCGGTGACCGTCGTCCTCGACTCGTGGGCAGTGCTCCGATACCTGGAGGACGCTGAACCAGCAGCATCTGCCGTCGCCGAACTACTGACCGGTGAGAAGCCGCTGATGTCGTGGATCAATCTCGGCGAGGTCCACTACGTCCTCCGCCGACTCCACGGCGAGGACAACGCCGCAGAAGCCGTGCGCGACCTACGCGACGTGATCGATGCCCGCCTCCCCGATGAGCGACTCGTGCTGGACGCCGCTCGGATCAAGGCTGACCATCCGATGGCATTCGCCGACGCCTTCGCCGTCGCGTTGTCCGTGGCCCAGGACGCGACGTTGTGGACCGGCGACCCGGAACTGCTCCTCAACGACGTCCCGTGGCGTTGGCTGGACCTACGACCAGGATCCGGCTGAGAACCGTCGAGGAGTCTCTGACCTTCGCTGGAGTCGGACCGGCGATAGTCCCTCTGTGCCTGATGGAGGATCGAGGGCGACGGTCGTGCTCGGTCCCGAATCCCGTCGGCCGGGATTCGTTGGCGCATCGGGCTGGCGAAGCCGCTGGTGATCCGGCAATTGGGTTGGCTCTCGGAGTGGTCTTAACGGGTCATCAGGAACATGATGCTGCGTCCAACCCGAAGTACGGGTACGCAAAGAGGTGGTCGTTTCCGATGAAGCGATCACGAACAAGTCGACCGTTGACGACGTGCCCGACGGCGAGTTGCCAGCCGGCGGGGGTCTGGCCGAGGTAGTACACGGTGTCCTGATCGGCGAACGTCGCTTTCGTGGCGTGCCGGGCGATGGTGACACCGGCCCCAGAGTCGATGTCGACCAAGTCCACCTGGCCGTCGGGAACCCCTGATGTACTGACGAGCAGCGACGTTCCGTCAGGCGTCCACGACAACGTCCACGCATCCGGGTACGAGCCGACGGTTCGGGTGCGGAACGTTGTCACGTCGATGATGCCGATGCTGTCGCTGAGCGTCGAGGATGGAAGGTCGAACCGGCGTTCGATGTAGGCGATCTCCTTGCCGTCGGGCGACCAGGTCGGCGCGATGAGATCAACGCCGGCCCGTTCGAGGATGACCCTGGAGCCGGTCCCGTCGGAGCGCACGGTCCGCAGCACAAGATCGTCGCCATCTCGCTCGACGTATGCGATCTCCTCGCCCGTCGGGGACCAAGCCGCAGAAACACGAATCCCTGGGGAACCGAGCACTCGTCGCGGCGGCTCCGCGGTGCGGTTGCTCACGGGTGCGATCCACAGCTCGGTCGTGATCGGTCCTGCGCTCTCCCATGCTCCGGGCCCGGCACGCACGAACACGACTTCGTCACCCGCTGGAGAGAAGCTGGGACTGGACGTGTCGTCCTTCCAGCCGGGCGTGAGTGGACGGACGTCACGACGACAGCACCGCCCACGAGAGCACGCCTCATGTGGCAAGCATCCCACGGGGCGTGCCGCCGCCTGCGGTCATCTCACGAGCGTTCCGTAGGACGATGTTCGAGGCATGAGCGGTCGCCCTATGGGTCGCGAGTTCGACGAAGCCGCCGGTCCTGCTCGGTCCCGAATCCCGTCGACCCGGATTCGTTGGCGCACCGGGCTGGCGAACCCGCTGGCGATCCGGCATTTCCTGGTGCTGTGAGAGCCCGCAGACACGCCTGGGCTATGGCGTTGCGGCACTGCAGCACCCTGCGCCAGCCTCACGCTCGGAGAGGCTTGGGCTGTGGCGTTGCGCGGGTGCAACATCCTGCGCCCGGCATCTCAGCCGGCGCCGTCGTGCCGTTCCTCTGCAGCCGCCTGAGCGCCACCTCGGAGCGACAACCGGGCCCTGATCTCCCAGTTCGCGCTGGCGTTGACGCATGCTCAACCGGCAATCCCGGGCGTGGTGGCCTGGGCCGAGGTGCCGTTGATCGCGGAGGCTGCAAACCGCGCAGCCCGGCCTGCTAGTGGTCGTCGTCACCGCGTCCGGCGAGCCGCTTCACCGTCATGTGCGACACCCCGAGGGCGTCGGCTAGCTCCCGCAGTGAGGCGCCTTGGTCGAGCGCGAACCGAACCGCATTGGCCTTGGTGACTTCGGCGGCGTCGGCGCGCTTGGCCGCCCTCACGGCGAGCTGCAGGGCTGCCCGCTTGTCCCGGTCGGCGTTGGCGCCGGCGTGCTCGCGGCGAGGTGTGGTGGTCGTCATGTGTGCCTCCCTCTTCATCGGTCTTCCGCGTGCCGGTCGAGCAGCAACAGCGCCCAGTCGGTCAACTCGTTTGCCATCGTGGGGGCCAACTCACCGCCTGTCTCGATGGCCTCCGCCACCTCGGTGAGAGTCAGCACAAGGTCCATCACTTCCCGGTCGTTGAGCTGTGCTGCCACGCCAGTACTGTATCATCTCTGTTACAGGCGGGTCCGTCCCTCCCGGGATGTAGCCCGCTCCGACGTGCTGTTATGCCGGTGACGACTCGTGCCACCGATTGCTCAGAGCGCTCTTCGAGTCGTGGCGGGGCTCAGAGGCTCAGCCCGGGCGGTTCATGCTCGAGGGTGGGTACCTGGTCGCGCAGAACTTCCGCAAGCGGGTGTGGCTCCCCGCGGTGAAGGCAGCCGGACTCGCTCCCCTGCGCCTCCACGATCTCCGCCACACGTGCGCCTCCCTTGCAATCGCCGCCGGAGCCGACGTCAAGGTGCTCCAGCGCATGCTCGGCCACGCCTCCGCCGCCCTCACCCTCGATCGCTACGGCCACCTCATGCCCGGCCAGGCCGAGAGCGTCGCCGAGCGGCTCGACGAGATGGCTCGCGCCGCAGGAACCGCGCCACTCGCGTCCGTCGACTCCATCGGTCGACGATCCTCGGCGCGAAGCTGAGCCGGCCATCCCGTAGCAGGACCCGCGTAGCGTGGAACGCGTGAACGAGGATCAACGGTCAGGGTCACGCTCCCGGCCGACGTCCAGCAGCTCGACGAGACGGGCTACGTGTGGCCGTTCCTCGACACCGCCGCCGAGCCCAAGCGAGTCCGTCCCGGCGCGCTGATCGTCGCCGGTGACGCCGCCGAGCCGTTCCTGGCCCGCGTCATCGACATCGTCGACGGGCCGGGCGGCCGCTCGATCGTTCACCTCGATGTCGTCGGCGTGCCCGATCAGGCCATCGACGAGCTCCGCCACGCTCGTCTCCTCCCGCAGTAGCAGCCCCTCAATCCGCCACGCTGCGTGGCCGAAATCGGCCTCGGCGCGCCTCGCCGAAACCGGGCTCGGATTTCACGACGCGGGATTTTCGTTCGACTGACTGTTCGGACGCGCAGCAGGTCAGAGCAAAAACGCGCTCCGACCTGCGGTTTTCCGAGCTCCGGGGGTGGGGCTCGAACCCACGACCCACTGATTAACAGTCAGTTGCTCTGCCAGCTGAGCTACCCCGGAAGGAATCGCCGACGATAGCAACCCGGCTCGCCGCCTCCGAACCTGTGATCACCCGTCGAGATAGTCGCGCAGCTTCTGCGAGCGGTGCGGGTGGCGCAGCTTCGCCAGCGTCTTGGACTCGATCTGGCGGATCCGTTCGCGGGTGACGCCGAACTCCTGACCCACCTGCTCGAGCGTGCGCGGCTGACCGTCCTCGAGACCGAAGCGCAGGCGCATCACCTCGCGCTCCCGCTCGTTGAGTTCCTCGAGCGCTTCGAGCACCGCCTGGTTCAACAGCTTGCGGGTGGCCACGTCGGCGGGGGCGTCGGCGTTGGTGTCCTTGATGAAGTCGGCGAGGTTGGAGTCGTCCTCCTCACCGACGGGCGAGTCGAGAGAGAGCGGATCCATGGAGATGCGTTGGATCTCCCGGACCCGTTCCGTGGTGAGGTCGGCCCGCTCGGCCAGTTCCTCGACGGTGGGCTCCCGCTCGAGCTCCATGAGCATCGACCGCTGGATCCGGTGCACCTTGTTGATCGACTCCACCATGTGGACCGGGATGCGGATCGTCCGAGCCTGGTCGGCGATGGCCCGGGTGATGGCCTGGCGGATCCACCACGTGGCATAAGTCGAGAACTTGAAGCCCTTCGTGTAGTCGAACTTCTGCACCGCCCGCATCAACCCGAGGTTGCCCTCCTGGATGAGGTCGAGCAGCTGCATGCCCCGACCCACGTAGCGCTTGGCGATCGACACGACGAGGCGGAGGTTGGCCTGGATCAGCTCGTCGGTGGCGCGGTCACCGTCCTTGGCGGCCCGCTGCAGCCGCCGCCGCTCCTCGAAGGGCAGGGAGCCGAAATCGTCGGCGGCGGCGATGTCGGCCAGGCGTTCCTTGGCGTGCTCGCCGGCCTCGATCCGCTTGGCGATCGACACCTCCTCGGAGGCGATGAGCAGGGGCACCCGGCCGATCTCACGCAGGTACATGCGCACCGAGTCCGAACTGCCCCCGGCCGCCGGCTTGACCGCCTTCAGCGATCGCATGGCGGCCCGACGCTTGCGGGCCCGGGCCAGCTCGTCGGCCACCGACAGCTCTTCTTCGGCCGAGAGCACGCCGTCGTCGACACCTTCGTCGAGGCGCACGCCGGCCCGACCGCACGCAGCCTTCAGGGCGGCGAGGACGTCAGGCGTGAGCTCGATGCTGAGCTTCATCATGGCCGCGTCGAGGTGGAGTTCCCCGCGCTCGCGGGCCTCGTCGACGAGCCGTTCGATCAGCTCGGCGGGAACCACCTGTTCCTCGGCTACCTGGGTCATGGAGTCGCCCCCTGTCGGGTCACGAAGGTTAGCAACTCCCTTGCCGCCTCCGTGGCCCGTTCCCCGGGCCCTCCGATCTGATCCACCAGGCGCGCCAAGGTCGCGAGCACATCGAGGTCGGCGTTCCCGGACGACCGTTCGACGGCCAGTTGACGGACACCGAGACCGCGGATCAACAACAGGATCGGGTCCATCGGATCGTCCACCGGCTCCTCGACGGCCAGCCGCGACAGCAGACGCGGCGACGTCGGTGGGCGACGACTCGATGGCCTCGTGGATCGTGGCGGCCTCCACCAGGACTCGGTACGTGTCGCGGTGCAAGGGGTCGTCGAAGAGCCGCTCGTCGAGCCAGTCGATCACGGTCTCCGGACGGTTCACGGCCAAGCGAAGCACCTCGATGGCCGGCGAGGTCTTGGTCTGCGATTTGCGCAACGGTGGCGGCCCGCCGGGATCATCCGGGCCCGGATCGCCGTCGTCGCTCGCCTGCCGGCGTTCGGCCTCGTCCCGGTCCCGCCGGCGCCCCGGCTCCTCGGCCGGTGGGCGGCGCCGGACCTGCCCCGACCGGAGCCGCTCGCGCAGGCGGGCCACGTCGACGCGGCACCGATCGGCCACCTGCATCAGGTACTGGTCCCGGACGAGGTCGTTGGGGTGCTCGACGATCACCCCGAGGGCATCCTCGGCCGCCCGGGCGCGGTGCTCGGCGGTGGTGAGGTCGGCGCCGTCGAGGATGCGGTTGAGACGGAACTCGAGGAAGGGACGGGCGTCGGCCACGGCGGCGACGAGCGCCTCGGGGTCGGTCATGGCCAGATCGCCCGGGTCCACGCCCGGGGGCAGGGCGGCGACGACCACGTCGAGGTCGAAGGTGTCCTCCCACTGGTAGAAGCGATCGGCGGCGGCCTGGCCGGCGGCGTCGGCGTCGAAGGCCAGCACGATGCGCCGGGCGAAGCGACGCAGGAGTCGTACGTGTTCGTCGGTGAGCGCTGTGCCGCACGTCGCCACGGCCCGGGGGATGCCGACCCGGAAGAAGGCGGTGACGTCGGTGTAGCCCTCGCACACCACGACCTCGTCGGCCTGGACGATGCCCGCCTTGGCGCGGTCGAGCGCGAACAGCACGTTCGACTTGTCGTAGAGCTTGGTCTGCGACGTGTTCATGTACTTCGGCCCGTCGGCGCCCGGCATGATGCGACCCCCGAAGCCCACCGGCGTCCCATCGGGATCGTGGATGGGGAACAGCACCCGGCCCCGGAAGAAGTCCTGGGCCCGGCCCCGCTTGTTCACGAAGCCGAGGCCGGTGTCCTCGAGGTCCTTCTTCGAGAGCCGCAAGGTCCGGATGAGCTGGTCCCAGTCGTCGGGCGCCCAACCGAGACGCCACTCGCGGACCTCGTCGCCGTCGAAACCACGGTCGCGCAGGTAGCGCCGGGCGGCGGCGGCGTCGGGCGCATCGAGGAGGCGCTCGTGGTAGAAGTCCTCGGCCCGCTGCATCACCGCGACCAGCGCCTTGCGCTCGGCGCGGGACTTGTTCTCGCCGGGCTGGTCGTAGGTGACCGTGATCCCCACCCGCGACGCCAGCCGCTCCACCGCTTCGACGAAGCCGAGGTGTTCCTGCTCGCGCACGAACGTGATGGCGTCGCCGGACTTCTGGCACCCGAAGCAGTGGTAGAGCCCGTCGACGGCGTTGACGTAGAACGAACCGGTCTTCTCGGTGTGGAACGGGCACAGCCCCCGGTAGCGCTGGCCGACCTGTTTGAGCTGCACGTACTCGCCGATCAGCTCGACGATGTCGACGGTGGCCCTGATGCGGGCGATGTCCTCGTCGCGGATCCCCACGGGCTCGGTCTAGTCGCTTCCGTCGGCGGCGGTCCGCTCGTCCACGTCACCCTCGTGCCGACCGGCGCCGTCGTCGGCCTCGCCGTGTCCGTCGCCGTCGGGCTGCTCGCCGCCTTCGTCGTCGGCCGGCGGGCGCACGATCGACACCACCACGGCGACGGCGAGGATGGCGGCGATCACGACGAGCGACAGGTACGTGGGTACGTGGTACAGCTCGCTGACGAGCATCTTCACGCCCACGAAGGCGAGTACCAAGGCGATGCCCTGCTGGAGGAAGCGGAAGCGGTTCCGCAGGTCGGCCAGGAGGAAGTAGAGGGCCCGCAGACCGAGGATGGCGAAGGCGTTCGAGGAGAAGACGATGAACTGCTCGCGGCTCACGGCGAGGATGGCCGGGATGGAGTCGACGGCGAACACGACATCGGACGTCTCGATGACGATGATCACCGCGAGCAGTGGCGTGGCCACCCGCTTGGCGTTCTTCTTCGTGAACAGCTTCTGACCGTCGTACTCGGTGGTGGACGGAATGACCTTGTTCACCACCTGGAGCACCGGGTTCTCGTCGGGGTGGACCTCCTCGTCGTCGGAGAACAACAGCTTGATCCCGGTGTAGACCAGGAAGACGCCGAAGACGTAGATGACCCAGTCGAAGCGCTCGATGACGGCGACGCCGCCGAAGATGAACAGGCCGCGCAGGATCAGGGCCCCGAAGATGCCCCAGAACAACACGCGGAACTGGTACTTGTCGGGCACACCGAAGTACCCCATGATCAGCGCCCACACGAAGACGTTGTCGATGCTGAGCGACTTCTCGATCAGGTAGCCGGCGTAGTACTCCCCCGCCGCCCCACCGCCCTGCCACCACAGGATGACCACGCCGAAGAGCAGGCTGATCCCGATCCAGGCCGCAGACTCGATGGCGGCTTCCTTGGTGCTGACGGCATGGGCGTCTCGGTGGATGACCAGCAGGTCGATCAGCAGCAGCACGATGACCAGGACGAGGAAGGCCCCCCACACCCACAGCGGCACGTCGATGTCGACGTAGTGGTCGCTGGCGGCCGAACTGGCCAGGACGGGGAGCATCCGCTGAGGCTATCGGTGACGATCCGACGCCCCGGGGCGCCGATGCCAGGGTTCAGGCACGGAGGCGGGCGCGCAGCGAGTACATCAGGGGCAGTGACGGTGTCCCGTCGGGCAGGTCGTACCGGCCGCCGGGACCGGGCACCAGGTCGGGCCACCGGGGGAACAACGTGTGGTCGTGCTCGCGGAACGACTCGACGGTCAGTCCGGCGGCGATGACGGCTTCGAGCACGTCAGCGATGGTGTGTTGCCACTCGATCGATTCGTCGTGGTCGAGCGCGGCGCCGTCGGCGACGTCGGTGTACGTCCCGGCGTCGGCCCACCGGAGGGGACCTGGGTCGAAGTAGCCGTAGGTCACCGTGCGGTCCTCGTCGGCGAAGACGTGGACGAAGGGATGGAACTCGGCGAGGTACAGGATTCCGCCCGGTCGCAAGAGGGCCGCCACCGTGGTGGCCCATCGGCCGATGTCGGGCAACCAGTTCAGTGCCCCCAGCCCGGTGTAGACGATGTCGAAGGTCTCCCCACCGAGCGCCACCGGCGCGTCGTACACGTCGGCCTGGACGAAGCGGGCGACCACGCCGGCCGCTGCCGCGACCTCGGCGGCCGCTGCGATCGCCTCGCCGGAGAAGTCGAGGCCGGTGGCGACGGCGCCCCGCCGAGCCCAGGCGATGGTGTCGAGGCCGAAGTGGCACTGCAGGTGCAAGAGCTGACGACCGTCGACGTCACCGACCTCCTCGATCTCGAACGGCCGGAGCGGATCGTGGGTGCCGGCGATCACGCCGTCGGTGTCGTAGAAGGCGCTGGAGCGGTGGTGCGCCACCCGTTCGTCCCACAGCGAACGGTTCACGGCCAGGTGGTCGTCCTGGTCTCCGGGAGCATCAGCCATGGCCGCAGTCTCGCGAGCCGGCGGGGCTCGTGACGGATCATTCGTCTCCGGCGGGGACAGGGCGACTTCGCCCCGAGCGGGCCTCGACGGCGACCTCAGTGATCCGTGCGAGTTATTCGTGTGAGCGTCGTCAGCGACGGGTGCGGACCCGGTCGTCCCGACCTCCACGAAGGGCACGGAGGATGAGTAGCAACAGGATCGATCCGATGATCGACCCGATGATCCCGCCGAACTGCACGCTGCCGTCCTCGATGTCGGCTCCGAAGATCCAGTAGCCGAGGAATCCGCCGAGCAGCGAGCCGCCGATGCCCAGCGCCCAGGTCCCGACGCAGCCCATCGGGTCCCGGCCGGGGACCAGCAGCCGTGCGATGCCACCGAAGATGAGGCCGAACACGAACAGGACGAGGATGAACCAGAGCATCAGGGCTCCGTTCCCCGCCGGCACGACCACCAGACGCCGGTCACGGGGCGGGCCCGCCGGCGTGGGTCGTTCAGAAGCCCAGGCGCTCCTCGAGACGCTGGCGGAGACCGTCGATCGGCACCCGCTCCTGGGCCATGGAGTCCCGCTCGCGGATGGTGACGGCGCGGTCGTCGAGCGTGTCGAAGTCGATGGTGATGCAGAACGGCGTGCCGATCTCGTCCTGGCGGCGGTAGCGCCGGCCGATCGCCTGCGTCACGTCGAAGTCGCACATGTAGTGGGGCTGGAGGAGGCCGAGCACCTCGTCGGAGACGCCGACCAGGTCGTCCTTCTTCGACAGCGGCAGCACCGCCACCGTGTAGGGCGCGATCCGCGGGTGGAAGCGGAGCACCGTGCGTTGCTCCTCGTTGACGGTCTCCTCGTCGTAGGCCGCCATCAGGAACGCCATGGCGGTGCGGGTGGCACCGGCCGCGGGCTCGATCACGTGCGGGACGTAGCGCTCGTTCGCCTGCTGGTCGAAGTACTCGAGCTTGGTGTTCGAGTGCTCGGCGTGCTGCGTGAGGTCGTAGTCGCCGCGGTTGGCGATGCCCTCGAGCTCGTCCCAGCCCCACGGGAAGAGGAACTCCACGTCGGAGGTGCCCGAGCTGTAGTGCGACAGCTCGTCGGCGTCGTGGGCCCGCAGGCGGAGCTGCTCGGCCGGCATGCCGTGCTCGAGGTACCAGTCGTACCGGGTCTGGCACCAGTACTCGTACCACTGCTGGGCCTCGTCGGGCGGGACGAAGAACTCCATCTCCATCTGCTCGAACTCGCGGGTCCGGAACACGAAGTTGCCCGGCGTGATCTCGTTCCGGAACGACTTGCCGATCTGGGCGATGCCGAAGGGCGGCTTCTTGCGCGACGTCTCGAGCACGTTCTTGAAGTTGAGGAACATGCCCTGCGCCGTCTCCGGGCGCAGGAAGACCTCGTGGCCGGCGCCCTCCACGGGGCCGGCGTGGGTCTTGAACATGAGGTTGAACTGGCGGGCCTCGGTGAAGGAGTCCTTCGCGCCGCAGTTGGGGCACGTGCCCGGGTCGTCGAGCTTGTCGAGCCGGAATCGTTCCTTGCACTCCCGGCAGTCGACCAGGGGGTCGGTGAAGTTGGCGAGGTGGCCGGACGCCTCCCAGACGGGCGGCGGCGAAAGGATCGAGGCGTCGAGGCCGACGATGTCATGTCGCAGCTGCACCATGGACCGCCACCAGGCGTCCTTCACGTTGCGCAGGAGCAGCACGCCCACCGGGCCGTAGTCGTAGGTCGAGCGGAAGCCGCCGTAGATCTCGGCCGAGGGGAACACGAACCCGCGCCGCTTGCACAGGTTCACGACCTTGTCGAACAAGGCCGGATCGGGCGTCGGTACCGGGGCGGCGTCGGTCATAGGGGCGGCAGCCTACCGACGCCCCTCCCCCGCCCCGGAAGCCCGTTCACCCGCCGGGCGCCGTCCGGGCCACGGGTCCTGTCGGTGGCAGGTGGTAAACCGACGCCGTGACCGACGCCTCGCAGTACCAGACGTACGGGTCGCCGGACCTGGGCCGGGACGTGACGGCGGTGATGGGCCGGCGCACCGTCGCCTGGGTCCTCGATGCCGCCATCTTCCTCGCCGTCGTCATCGCCATGTTCTCGAGCTTCGCCGAGTACGTGGAGATCCCGCCGGGTGTCGGCGACAACGCCTGTGCCCTGCTGCGACAGCAGGACAGCGACGCCGCCACCAGTTGCTTCGTGGTCGGTGAGCGCGCCTACATCATCTCGGGCGGCGAGTCGGCCTCGCAGACCCTGGTCAGCGTGGGCTACCTGGCCTTCTTCATCGTCCTGCAGGGCCTGGCCGGCGGCTCCCCGGGCAAGCTCCTGCTCGGACTGCGGGTCGTCGGTGAGGACGGCGAGCGCGCCGGTGTGGGCAAGAGTCTGGTGCGGACCTTGCTGTGGGCGGTCGACGGTGCGCCGTGGTTCCTGCCCATCGTGGGGTTCATCGTCGGCCTCACCTCCACCGGCCACCGGCGGGTGGGCGACATGGCCGCCAGCACGTACGTGGTGGCTCGCCGCGACGTCGGCAAACCGGTGAACCCGTCGTCCAGCATGGTCCCCTCCGGCCAGACGGCCTGGGGTGCCCCGCCCACGGCCGGACCACCCACGGCGGCGCCGCCTCCGTCGACCGATGCGTCGGGCTGGTCCACGCCGCCTGCCTCCACCCCGCCAGCCACGACGGTCTGGTCCACACCCCCGACCGCCCAGCCCCCGACCTCCCAGCCCCCGACCGCCGAGGCCGGTCCGCCGCCCACCGTCCCCATGCCGCCACCGCAATGGGACACGGCCCGGAACGCCTACATCCAGTGGTACCCGCCCCAGCAGGCCTGGCTGCAGTGGGACCCAGCCGGCGGCCGCTGGAAGCCGATCGACACCTAGGCCCGCTCGGCCGGCAGCCGGATCGCCCCTCGGTCGAGCACACCGGGCGTGCGCAGGCGACGCTCGATGTGGAACTCGACCGCCTCGGTGGCGATGGCCGCCACCTCGGCCGCCACCGGCGACACGGGCTCGGCCAGGACGGACGACAGGCGACCTCCCAGGACCGCCTGCAGCACCCGGAGCGCCTCCGGTGACACGGCTCGACCCTGACGACAGTCTCGGCACGTCATCCCACCCCGCAGCAGGTCGATGGCCACGAGCGGACCATCGGCGCCGCACGACACGCACTGATCGACCTCGGGCTGGAAACCCTCGTGAGCGAGCACCTTGAGGAAGAACGCCGGCACGACGATCGGGTTGTCGTCGGTCGCCAACGTCCGCAGCACGCCCACCAGCATCGAGAAGCGGCGGCGGTCGACCTCGCCCTCCATCGACATCTGGTCGATGACCTCGAGCACCCCCATGGCGGCGACGTAGCGGTCCAGGTCGTCACGGATGGCACGGAAGGAGTCGATCGACTCCGCCTGCGTGACGATGTCGAGGTTCCGCCCGGGGTAGAGCTGGAGCGCAACGTGGGAGAGCGGCTCGAGGCGGCCGCCGAACTTGCTCGACGTCTTGCGCACCCCCTTCGCGACGGCCCGCACCTTGCCGTGCTCGGCGGTGGCCAACACCACGATGCGGTCGGCCTCGCCCAGCTTGTAGGTCCGCAGCACCACGCCCTCGTCGCGGTACAGGCCGGCCACGTCAGGACCCGTCCTGCAACCCGCCGAAGCGGCGAGCCCGCTCCTGGAACTCGCGCACCGCATCGAAGAGGTGCTCGCGCCGGAAGTCGGGCCACAGCACGTCGGGGAACACCAGCTCGCTGTAGGCGAGCTGCCAGAGCAGGTAGTTCGAGATGCGCTGCTCGCCCGACGTGCGGATCATCAGGTCGGGGTCGGGCATCTCGGGGTCGTAGAGATGGCGGGCCACCAGCTTCTCGTCGACCTTGCCGGCATCCACGCCCGACTCCACGATGTGCCGCACGGCGTCGACGATCTCGGCCCGACCGCCGTAGTTGAACGCGATCGTCAGCGTCATCGCCGTGTTGTCCTGGGTCAGCTCGGCCGCCTCGTCCATGCGGCGCAGCACGCGCTTGGGGACCCGCCAGTCACGGCGCCCGATGAACCGCATCCGGACCCCACGCTCGTGGAGCTCGTCGCGGCGGCGCAGCAGCAACGACTCGTTGAAGTTCATCAGGTACCGGACCTCGTCGCGGGGCCGGCGCCAGTTCTCCGTCGAGAAGGCGTACACGGTGAACCACTGCACGCCGATGTCGAGGCAGCCGTAGGTCGAGTCGATGAGGGCTTCCTCGCCGGCGGCATGGCCCTCGGTGCGCTTGAGGCCTCGCCGCTGCGCCCACCGACCGTTGCCGTCCATCACGGCCGCGATGTGCCGGGGCACGCGCGTCAGATCGATGCCGTCGAGACCCATCGGGGACGACGCTACCGCCGGCCGCCCAGCGGGTCGCGGTCCCCCCGGGGACTGCGCGGCGGCACCGGACGGGTAGGAAGGGGCCGTGGTGAACCCGAAGGAGAAGCTCGCCGACGTCCCTGTCATCGGCACGCTCCTGCGCGTCCAGGACCGCTTCGGGGAGATCCAGGGAACCGCGCTCGCCAACGGGATCGCCCTCCAGATCTTCATCTCGCTGATCCCGCTGGTGGTCGTCGGCCTCGCCATCGTCGGCTACATCGCCGGCGGCGACGCCACGTTCACCGGCGACGTCATCGACGGCCTCGGCCTCCCGAAGGGCGGTGACGCGGCCCAGAACCTGTCCACCGCCATCGAGAGCGCCCAGTCGTCCAAGCGGGCCGCGTCCATCTTCGGTGTCATCGGCCTGTTCTGGTCCGGCCTCGCCGTGGTCGCTGCGTTCCAGCGTGCGGTCGATGCTGCCTGGCAGACCAAGTCCGAAGGTCTGCGCGACAAGGGCCGAGCCATTGTCTGGCTGCTCGGCGCGGTGGTGATCTTCGTCGCCTCGTTCGCCATCACCACGGTCCTGAACTTCCTCCCCGGCTGGTTGGCGCCGATCTCGATCGCGCTGGGCCTGTTGGTGAACGTCGGCCTGTTCCTGTGGACCTTCACCGAGCTCGGTCGTCTCCCGATCGGGTGGCGGTCGATGCTGCCGGGCGCCCTCGTGTGCGCCGTCGGCTTCGAGATCCTGAAGCTCATCGGATCGCTGTACGTCCCCCGCCTGGTGGCGAACTCGTCGGCCCTGTACGGCTCGGTCGGGATCGTCATCGCCCTCCTCGCCTGGCTTGCGTTCTTCGGTCGTCTCATCGTCTACGGCGCGGTGGTGAACGTCCTGCGCTGGGAGGACGGTCACGGAACGCTGAAGGTGCCGATGGAGGCTCCGCGGGTCGAAGACGCCATCGCCCTCGAGGCCGACCGGGCCGGCGCGGTGACCGATCGGCTGGCCCCGGCCGGCGCCGACTCCGCCTGAACGACGGTCCCCCGGACCGACGGGGGGCGACGGGTACCGTCGGTCCGTGAGCGCATCCGTGACCGAGGCGACATCGTCGGATCTCGCCGACGCGCTGGCTGCGGTCGTGGCCGAGCTGCCGGGCGGGGGCGAGCTCCGCACCGGACAGCGCGCCATGGCCGAGGCGGTAGCCGCCAGCATCGAGTCCGGACGCCACCTCGTCGCGCAGGCCGGGACGGGCACGGGCAAGACGCTCGCCTACCTGTTGCCGGCCATCCGCAGCCACGGCCGCACGGTGGTGGCCACCGCCACCAAAGCGCTCCAGGACCAGCTGGCCGCCAAGGATCTCCCGTTCCTCGCCCGCCACGCCGGTCGCGAGTTCACCTGGGCGGTGCTGAAGGGGCGGTCGAACTACGTGTGCCGCCAACGGGTCCACGAGCTGCTCGAGGACCGGCAGGGCAAGCTCGACGTGGAGACCGATGACCCCGGCCTCGTGGCCGTTCTGCAATGGGCGGCGAGCACCGAGCACGGCGATCGGGCCGAGCTCGCCGTCGAACCGCGTGGTCCGGTGTGGGATGCGGTCAGCGTCGGATCCGACGAGTGCCCCGGCGCCGCCAAGTGTCCCCGCGGCGAGACCTGCTTCGCCGAACAAGCCCGCCACGCCGCGGCCGAAGCCGACGTGATCGTGGTCAACACGCACCTCTACGGGACCCACCTGGCGGCCGGCGGCGTGATCCTCCCGCCCCACGACCTCGTCGTCCTCGACGAGGCCCACCGCTTCGAGGAAGTGATCTCGGCCACCTCCGGCAGCGAGCTCACCTCGGGCCGGGTCAGCGCCGCCGCCTACGCCGTGGGACGCGTCATCGCCGACGACGCGCTCATCACCGACATCCTCGCCGTGGCCACCCGGCTCGGTGATGTACTCGACGACCTCGTCGGGCAGCGACTCGACCCGCCCCCGGACGCCCTCGTGACCCAGCTCACGCAGCTCCGCCCGAAGCTCGACGCCGCCGCCGCCGCGCTCCGCAACGTTCCCGACGGCGACCTCGACGTCGTCGCGCGCCGCAACCGAGCGTCGCGCCAGCTCACCGGTCTGGCCGAAGACCTCACCGCAGCCACCGTGGTGCCGACCGGGAGCGTGGCCTGGGTCGAAGGCCGGCCGGGTGCCGCCCGCCTGCGCGTCGCCCCGGTCGACGTGGCGGCGTTGCTGGCCGACCTGCTCTGGGACGAGACCACGGCCGTCCTGTGCTCGGCCACGATCCCCCCCAAGCTTCCCGCCCGCCTCGGGATGCCAGCCGCCAACACGGACGTGATCGACGTCGGCAGCCCGTTCGACTACGAGACCAACGCGCTCCTCTACTGCGCCGCCCACCTGCCCGACCCGCGTCAGGAACGGGGGGACGCGGTCCACGACGAGATCGCCGACCTGGTCACTGCGGCCGGCGGACGGACGCTCGCGCTGTTCACGTCGTGGCGGGCGATGCAGCACGCGGTCGAGGCGCTGCGCCCGCGCATCGACACACCGATCCTCGCCCAGGGCGAGATCCCCAAGCCGGCGCTGCTGGAGCAGTTCAGCGCCGACCCGGCCACCAGCCTGTTCGCCACCATGTCGTTCTGGGAGGGCGTCGACGTGCCTGGGGCGACGCTGTCGTGCGTGATCATCGACAAGCTCCCGTTCGCTCGCCCTGACGACCCGCTCCTCGAGGCCCGACGCGAGCTGGTCGGCCGCCAGGCCTTCGACCTCATCGACCTGCCCCGGGCCGTCACGTTGCTCGCCCAGGGCGCCGGACGGTTGATCCGCTCGGCCACGGATCGCGGCGTGGTGGCGGTCCTCGATCCCCGCCTCGCCACCGCCCGCTACCGCTGGGATCTCGTTCGCGGCCTGCCGCCGATGCAGCGCACCAAGGACCCCGCCGAGGTGGCGGCGTTCCTCGCCAGCCTGCGCTGATCAGTTGCTGATCGGGCCGCTCGGGAGCGGCGTAGTGTCAGGCCCTCACCGCAACGCCCAGGGGGGTCCACCATGTTCGATCTGGTCATCCGCAACGGTCGTGTCGTCGACGGGACCGGCGGGGAGCCCTTCGTCGCCGACGTCGCCGTCACCGACGGCCGCATCGCCGCCATCGGACCCGACCTCGCCGCAGGCACCCGCGAGATCGACGCCACCGACCGCATCGTCACGCCCGGCTTCGTCGACGTGCACACCCACTACGACGGCCAGGCCACGTGGGACGAGCTGCTCGCCCCCTCCACGCCACACGGCGTCACCACCATCGTCATGGGCAACTGCGGCGTCGGCTTCGCCCCGGTCGAACCCGACCGGCACCAGTTCCTCATCGAACTGATGGAGGGGGTCGAGGACATCCCGGGCACCGCCCTGGCCGAAGGCATGACGTGGGGGTGGGAGCACTTCGAGGAGTACCTCGACGTCCTCGACGGCCGCCACTTCACCGCCGATGTGTCGGCCATGATCGCCCACGGGCCGGTGCGCGCCTACGTGATGGGCGAGCGGGGCGCGAAGAACGAGCCGGCCACAGCGGAGGAGATCGAGGCGATGGCCGCCATCGTCGAACGCGCCGTGCGCGCCGGGGCGCGAGGGTTCTCCACCAGCCGCACGCTCGGTCACCGCGCCCTCGACGGCGAACCGGTGCCGGGCACGTTCGCTCCCGAAGAGGAGCTGTTCGCGCTCGGACGAGCCGTCGCCAGGACTGGCAAGGGGCTGTTCGAGGTGGCGCCGTCCGGCGTGATCGGCGAGGACCACCTCTCCCCCGATGCCGAGGTCGAGTGGATGTGCCGGTTGGCGGCCGAGACCGGCGTGCCGGTCACCTTCCTGATGCTGCAGACCGACAACGTGCCCGACGACTGGCGCAAGCACCTCGAGCTGGTCGCCCGGGCGCGCCAGGAAGGGCACCGCATCACGGCGCAGGTGGCCGGCCGGCCCTTCGGCTTGCTCATGGGACTCAGCGCCCGCCATCGCTTCGCCGACTGCCCGTCGTTCCAGCCGCTGATCGGGTTGTCGAACGCCGAGAAGGCGCAGCGCATGCGCGACCCCGAGCTGCGAGCCGCCCTGCTGGCCGAGACCCGGGCGCTGCTCGACGAGATCCGTGAGGCCATGCCGTTGGTGGCGCAGGCCATGGAGACCTACGACCGCACATACCCCTTGGGTGACCCGGTCGACTACGAGCCGACGCACGAGCAGTCGATCGCCGGCATCGCCGAGGCAACGGGCCGGGATCCGCTCGACGTGTACTACGACGCCCTCCTCGAGCGCGACGGCGACGCCATCATCATGATGATGCTGTTGAACTACAGCTACGGGAACGGCGACGCCCTCCACGAGATGCTCACCAGCCCGGCGGCGGTCCTGGGCCTGGCCGACGGCGGCGCCCACTGCAACCTCATCTGCGACGCGTCGACGCCGACATGGATGCTGACGCACTGGGCCCGCGACCGCGACCACGACCGCATCCCGCTGCCGACGATGGTGAAGAAGCTGACAGCCGACACCGCCGAGCTGTTCGGATTCGCCGATCGCGGTCGTCTCGAGGTCGGGCTGCGGGCCGACATCAACGTCATCGACCACCAGCACCTGACCCTGCACGAACCGCACGTGGTCGCCGACCTCCCGGCCGGCGGTACCCGGTTCATCCAGGACGCGACGGGCTACGACTACACGATCGTGGCCGGCGAGATCACCCGCGACCACGACCGGTTCACCGACGCCCGACCCGGCCGCCTCGTCCGCTCCTGACGAGCGTTCAGAAGCCGAGGGCGTCGAGCTCGGTGGGGCGGCGCTGCCAGTCCTTGCGCACCACCACCTGCAGGTCGAGGAAGGCGCCTTCCTTCAGCTGCTCCCGCACCTTGGTACCGACCTGTTTGAGCACCGCGCCCTTCTTGCCGATGACGATGCCCTTCTGGGAGTCGCGCTCGACCATGATCTCGACCCGGATGTAGGGGAACTCGAGCTCGGTCACCCGGGTGGCGATGGAGTGCGGCAGCTCGTCGTGGGTCACGGCGAGGAGCTGCTCGCGGACCAGCTCGGCCACCCAGAAGGCGTCGGGCTGATCGGTGATCATGTCGTCGGGGTAGTACTGCGGACCGTCGTCGAGCCGGTCGACGAGGTGGTCGACCAGCGCGTCGACGCCGTCGCCGGTCCGGGCCGACACCGGGAAGTAGGACTCGACGCCGAACGCCCCGGCCGTCTCGAGCTGGGCGAGGACCTGCTGGGGCGAGGCGAGGTCGCACTTGTTCACCACGACGATGCCGTCAGCGGGGACGCGCGCCGCCACGAACCGGTCGCCGGTGCCGATCGGCATGGTGGCGTCGACGACGAGGCAGACGAGGTCCACGCCGCTGATGGCCCCGGTGGCGGTGGCGTTGAGCCGGTCGCCCAGCGCGGTCTGCGGCTTGTGGATGCCCGGCGTGTCGACGAACACGACCTGGGCGGCCTCGCGCCGCCTACCGGATCAGCCGGCCGATTGAGGACCCCTCGGATCTGGGTGCGCGTGGTCTGGACCTTGTCCGACACGATCGACACCTTCTCGCCGAGGATCTGGTTCAGCAGCGTCGACTTCCCGACGTTGGGGCGTCCGACGAACGTCACGAAACCCGATCTCACCGTGTCTCCTCCGAGGTCTCCATGGCCGGGCCGGAGCCGGCGACGCCGGCCAGCCGTTCGATCCGGACCAGTCCGATGCGCCGGCCCTGGACCCGGGCCGCCGTCAGCTGATGGGTGCCGATGGTGATCGACTCGCCCTCGACGGGGACATGGCCCAGCGCACCGAACAGCAGGCCGCCGACGGTGTCCCAGTCGCCCTCGGGCAGGTCCGCACCCAACAGGTCGTTGACCTCGTCGAGCGGCATGCGGGCGTTGACCCGGTAAGCACCGCCGGGAAGGGGTTCGGCCATCGGGTCCTCCACGTCGAACTCGTCGACGATCTCGCCCACCAGTTCCTCGATCAGGTCCTCGAGGGTGACGAGGCCGGCGACGCCGCCGTACTCGTCGACCACGATCGCCATGTGGAACTGCTCGGATTGCATCTCGGGCAGCAACGACGACACCCGCTGCTGCTCGGGCACGAACCGGGCCTGGCGGACGTGGTCACCGACGGCGTGGGACCCGTGGCCGTCGCGCTCGGCGCGCATGAGGTCCTTGGCGTAGGCGATGCCGACGACGTCGTCGATGCCTTCCCCGACGGCCGGGATGCGGCTGAAGCCGTTGAGGATCACCACCTCCATCACGTCGCTGATCTTCCAGCCGGCGTCGACCGTGACCATGTCGGGGCGGGGCACCATGACCTCGCGGACGATCGTGTCGCCGAACTCGATGATCGACTCGATGAGGATCCGTTCGCTCGTCTCGATGACCTCGGCCTCGACCGCCACCTCGGCCAGGGCGAGCAGTTCTTCCTCGGAGACGGTGGGCCGTTCGACGTCGTCGGTGCCGGCCGAGTTGTGGCGGATGAACGACGACATGGTGGAGCCGACCAGCCCGAGCAGCGGGATGCGCCCGATCAGCCGGAGCAGTGGCGAGAGCCTCGCCGCGACGTCGTCGGTGCGGACGAGCCCGACCGTCTTCGCGAACGCCTCGACGGTGCCGAGCAGCACGACGGTGGCGGCGGCGATGGCCAGCCACACCCCCGGGCCGAGACCGTGGCCGCGGCCCAGCGCCACGATGGCGCCGACGACGCCGACCTGGGCCACGAGGCGCACGAACAGGACCGCGCCGAGTGTGGCCTCGCGTCGGTGGAGGAGTCGCACGAGCTCGGACGCCCGCCGCTGGTGCGCGGGGCCAGAGGCGTCGGCCATGGCCGTGGCCCGCGGCACCGACACGTGGACGAGGACCACCTCGCACAGCGCCAGCACCATGGCGACCACCAGCAGGGCCACGACGCCGACGGCGGCCAGGGCGGGGTTCACGACCGGGGGTGGAAGCGTTCGAGCAGCTCGCGCTCGCGCGCCTGCATCGCCTCGGTCTCCTCGGGTTCGGCGTGGTCCATACCGAGGATGTGGAGGATGCCGTGCACGATGAGCAGGGCGATCTCGTCGTCCGTGGTGCCGCCGTGGTGCGGGCCGCCGGCGTGCTCGGGCGCCTGGCGCGCCGCGACGGCGGGGCAGACCACGACGTCGCCGAGGAGCAGGGGCATGTCGTCGTCGTCCTCGGGGCCGGGACGGTCGGGGCCGCTGGTGCCGTTGTCGGGCCAGCGACCGGCTTCGAGCCCTTCGTCCTCGAGGGGGAACGCCAGGACGTCGGTGGGGCCGGTGGACCCCATGTGACGGTCGTTGAGGGCGGCCATCTCGGCCTCGTCGACGAACAGGACGCTCAGCTCGCCGCGGCGGGGCACACCTTGGGCCTCGAGCACGGACTCGGCCAGCTCCATCCAGCGGGTGACGTCGACGCGTTCTGCATCTTGTTCGTCGGCCACGAAGACGCTGGGCCGCCGACCGGCCGCGTGCGTCACGACGAGGCGTCCCGTGACGGGGCGGGAGTCGCCGAGCGCTCGTAGGCGTTCACGATGTCCTGGACGATCTTGTGCCGGACGACGTCACGGGATCCGAGGTGCCACCCAGGACAGCTTGTCGATCCCGTCGAGGATGCGTTCGAGGTCGGCGAGGCCGGTCCGGTTGCCGGCCACGTCGACCTGCGACGTGTCGCCGGTGACGACGACCTTGGATCCGAACCCGATGCGGGTGAGGAACATCTTCATCTGCTCGGGCGTGGCGTTCTGGGCCTCGTCGAGGATGATGAAGCTGGCGTTCAGCGTGTTGTGGGTGACGAGGAAGTCGTCGGTCACGTACAGCGAGTCGCTGGCCCCGACCTGGATGCACACACACTCGGCTTCGCCGGCAGGATCGATGCGATCGATCATCCGCATGGGTCGTCCGGCGCCGAACTGCTCGTACTTCGCACGCTTGCGGGTGAGCCGGAACGGCTGGATTCCGGCGGGCAGGCGGACGTCGAGGATGTGCGAGTCGGCACGGTGGTGCACTGACCGCCCACGAGCGCGCCCAGGCGTGCGTCCCGTCGCGAGCCGGGTCCGCACATAGGCCACGCCGCCGAGCGACCGGACGAGGAACACCACGTCGTCGCGCAACCGGGTGGAGCACGTCGTGTACTGGATCCGACAGCTGCGGTTCGCCTGCGTCACCGGGCCGCCATCGCTGTCGAGCAGGCCTTGGAGGAGGGCGACGCGCACCTCTGGCGAGTTGTACAGGTACTCGGTGGGGACGAACTTCGTCGTCGAGGTGGTGCCTGCGAGGCCCAGCTCGCGCAGCACACCCGTGACCGGGTTGGTGGGTCCGCCGCGGCCGACATCCGCCTTGTTGCGCAAGACGTAGTCGATCCCGCTCTTGTGGGCGACAGCAACACCATCGAGGGCCTCCTCCAGCGCCCCGACGAGCTCCGGATCGGCCGTCGTGAAGGTGGGCGTGGTCCGGGTGGTCATGCACCCGTCGCCCAGCAGGAGACCCATCGCATAGGGGTCCATCGGTATGTCGCAGGGCTCGAACTGCACCGGCGCGCTGAGCAGCGGGAGCTCGTAGAAGCGCTGGTGGTGGCGGCGCAGCTTCCCGATCATGTCAGTGGTCTGGACCACCCTGGCGCCGGTGTCGTGCTTCTTGTCGTCGAGGGTCTCGACGGCCCACAGGTGCTCGCCGCAGCACAGCGTGGACGCGCCGTCCTGGGTGGTGACGCGGTACACGTCCTTGCGGCCCTGGGGGAACACGCCGAGGACGGGGGTCGGGAGTCCGTCGGAGCCGACGACGAGATCGCCCACCGCCAGCGACCCGATCGCCTGCCACCCCGTGGGGGTGAGCACCTGCCGGCCGACCGGCTGCGCCCGGCCCCGCATGAAGGCCAGGGGGGCGACCTCGACCAGGTTGCGCTCGAGGAGGCGCTGGGCGCCCTCGGGGTCGACCATGTCGTAGAGGGCGTCGTAGAGCGGACGCAGGTACGGGTCGATCTTCGCCATGAGGTCGCCGGGGAGGAAGCCGAGGCGCTCGCCGGCCTCGACTGCGGGCCGGGTGAGGATGATGCGTTCGACCTCGTTGCGGTGCAGGGCCTGGACGGCCATGGCGACGGCCAGCCACGACTTGCCGGTGCCGGCCGGACCGATCCCGAAGGTGATGACGTTGTCGCGGATGGCCTCGATGTAGCGGCGCTGGCCCTGGGTCTTGGGGCGCACGGAGATGCCCTTGGCCGACCGCAGGATCTCGGTGGCCAACAGCTCCGATGGCTTCTCGTCGTGCACGACCATGTCGATGGCCCGTTGCACGCTCTCGGGGTCGAGCGGCTGGCCCTTGGCGAGGATGAGCACCAGCTCCTCGAACACCTTGCCGGCGGCGGCGGCGCCGGGCCCGGCGAGGGCGATCTCGTTGCCGCGGGCGTGGATCGAGGTCTGCGGGAACGCATCCTCGACCAGCCGCAGCAGCTGATCACGATGCCCCAGCAGACCGGCCATCAGCTGGTTGCCCGGGACGCTGACGAGGACGTGGGTGTCGGTGGTCGAAGGGGTCGATGGCACGATCGCTGGGAGCCTACCGTCGTGGTCGATGGTCGATGCGGGCGACGAAGAGGCGGTGCGGGGCGCCTTCGCCGGCGGCGCCCCGAGCGCCGGCCGCCTTCTCGGCGGTGAGCAGCGGCTGGAGCGTGCCCTGGCCCGCTGGATGGCCGACGCCTCGGTGGACGAGGCTGCCCGGGCCCGGGCGCGGGCACGCTGGTTGCAGGTCCAGGCCGAGGAGAGCGCCACCCTGCTCGGGACCCTGGTGGGTCTGGCCGAGCGCGGTGCGGCGGTGGTGCTGGAGCTGACCGGCCACCGGGTGCGGGGCACCGTTTCGGGGGTGGGCGTCGACTTCGTGGCGGTGCAGGCCGATGCGGGCCGGTCGGTGCTGGTGCCGACGGCGGCCATCGCCGTGGCGCGAGCCGAACCGGGTGGGGACGACGTGGTCGGCGACCGGTCGCCGGTGCTGGACCTGACCCTCGGCGCCGTCCTCAGGCCGGTGGCGGCCGACCGGCCGACGGTGCTGGTGCGCACCACGACGGGCGCCCCGATCCGTGGGGAGCTGCGCGCGGCCGGTACCGACGTCGTCCGGCTGCGGGTGGAGGGCGACCCGCCGGCCACGGTGTGGGTCGCGCTGGCGGCGGTGGTGTCGATCGTCCTCGAGCCCTGAGGCCGACACCGCAGGAGCCACGACGCGAACGCTCAGACCTCGGCGTCCTCGGTGTCGTCGGCGGAGTCGTTCGATGCCGAGTCGGGCGAGAGGTGGTCGAGCGTGCCGGGCTCGATCCGGGACGCCTCGACGAAGGCGTCGACGTCGACCCGTTTCACCCGGATGACCCGGCCGAAGCGGTACGCGGGCAGGTCGCCCTGGTTGATGAACCGGTAGAGGGTGCGGGGCGTGATGCCCAACGCCTTGGCGGCGTCGGCGGTGGACAGCCAGTCGACGGATCCGGTCATGGTGGGAAGCTCCTCGTGCCCGTGGGATGACGCCAGCGTACAGGGCTGACCACGCCTCTGCCATACTCTCGGCCCGTTCGGTGTGTTTCCATGTCTCGGTCCGAGGGCGGCCGACGAGGCGGCCGACGAGGCGGCCGGCACCGGCACATCTTCGCCTTCGGCGGGCAGGAACCGCACCGACGAGGACCGAAACCCGCACCATGGGCGCAACCCTGCGGGCACGGGCGGGACGGGTGGATGAGCCGACGACGGCATCGGCCGGTCGCGTCGAGCGACGGGTCGGCTTGCCATCGGGCCGCGCCGTTGCGGGCGGTCTACTGATGGCCGTGGCGGCCGTGGGCACGTTCGTGGCGGCCACGGGCGCCGGGGGCGACGATGCGGTCCGAGTCGTGGTCGCGGCTCACCCGCTCGTCGCCGGCGACATCATCGGTCCCGACGATGTCACGTCGGTGGCCCTCGACCTGCCCGCCGGTGTGCGCGGTCTGTTCGGCTCGGCGGACGCGGTCGTCGGGCGCGAGGTCGTCGCCCCGATCGGCGAGGGCGAGTTCGTCCAGGCCTCGGTCGCGGTGACGCCGGCCGGCGGCAACGACACGCTCGAACTCGCGTTGGCGCTTCCGGCCTCCCGTGCCGTGGGCCGACTGTCGCCCGGGGATCGCGTCGACGTGTTCTCGACGTGGGGCGGCAGCGTCACCGAGCTCGTGGCGGTCGACGCGCCGCGTGCTCGAGGTGAGCGGAGGCACGGTCGGGCTCGGCTCCGGACGGGAACTGGTGACCGTCCGCCTCTCCGTCGCCGACTACGACCAGGTCGAGGCGCTCGTGCACGCGCAGGCGGCGGGCGACGTGACCTTGATCCGGGCGCCGGTGGACACCGACGCCCGCACCGTCGGACGGTCGTACCGCCCGGGTGCCGACGCGAGGGCGGGCTGATGGGCCGCAGCGAGCGCTACGTCACCCTCGGTCTCGCGCGGGCCCGGAGCCTGTGGTTCACCGACGTGGCCCGATGGTCGACGTCAGGACTCGTCGCCATGGACTTCGTCAAGACCGTGTCGGTCGACGAGGTGCGGGCCCGCTTGTCGAGCGGACGGCCCTTCTCCGCGCTGCTGATCGACGGCGGGATCGCCGGCGTCGACCGGGATCTGCTCCGCTCTGCCGCGGAGCTGGGCTGCGCCACCATCGTCGTCAGCGACGGGCCGCGGGACTGGCGTGCCCTCGGCGCCGCGACGACCTTGCCGAGCGACTTCGATCGCACCGCGCTCGAATCGGCGCTGGCCGAACATGCGTCGCCGATCGAGCAGGTCGACCACGTGCCGGGTCAGGTCGCGCCGCTCCCCGTCCGCTCCGGCTACCGAGCGCGGACCGTTGCCGTGACCGGTTCCGGCGGCACCGGTCGGTCGACCGTCGCCGCAGCTCTCGCCCAGGGTTCGCGGCCGACGTGGCCCACGCCGACACCGTCGTCCTCGCTGATCTGGCGCTGCACGCGGATCAGGGGATGCTCCACGACGTCCGGGACGTCATCCCCGGTCTGCTCGAGCTCGTCGACGATCATCGCACCGGGTCGCCGTCGATCGAGGCGGTCCGAGCCCTCACCTTCGACATCGCGCTCCGCCGGTACCGGCTGCTGCTCGGTCTGCGCCGGCACCGCGACTGGACGGCGCTCCGGCCCTCCTCCCTGCGCGCCGGCCTCGATGCGCTGCGCCAGGCCTTCACGCTCGTCATCGCCGACGTCGACGACGACATCGAGGGCGAATCCGCCACCGGGTCGATCGACGTCGAGGACCGCAACCTCCTCGCCCGCACGTCCATCTCGCTCGCCGATGTCGTGGTGGTCGTGGGTACCCCCGGGCCGAAGGGCATCCACTCGCTGCTGCGGGTCCTGCGGGACTGCATCGGCGCAGGCGTCGATCCCGCCCGGGTCGTCCCGGTCGTCAACCGGGCTCCCCGACGCCGGGGAGCCCGGCGCGAGATCGTGCCCACCGTCCACGAACTGCTGGTGGCATCCGGCGCCGACCACGACGTGCTCAGCCCGGTGTTCCTGCCCGAGCGGCGGGATCTCGACACGATCCTGCGCGACGCCACCCGGCTCCCCGACGAGATCGTGGGACCGCGTCGCCCGCGCCGTACGCGCCCGGCTCGATGTCGTGGAGCAACGCTCGCTCGATGCTGCTCACGGCGACGAGCCGGTCGCCGTGACCCCCGGCTCCATCGGACAGTGGGACGACGAGGTCGCCGGGTGAGCGCTTCGCCGCCGTGCAACGCCGCTCCAGCTCATCGAGCGCGCCGTGCTCGAGCGCGCCAAGGAGATCCGCCTCGACCTCGACGACGTGGCAGCCCGTGAGCAGCTGCGCCTGCTCCTCGAGGAGGAGGTGGCCCGGTGGTCGGCCGACTTCCGACGAGGCCTACGTCCGCACGACCTCGCCGATCCGCACCTCGTCGTGCGAGCGCGGCTTCCGGAACCTGGCCGGCTACGGGCCGCTCGAACCGCTGCTCGCCGACGACGACGTGTGGGAGATCATGGTCAACGCGCCCGGAGACGATCTTCGTCAAGCGCCACGTCGGGCCGTCCGGCTACCACCACGAGGTCTTCCACGACGACGACCACGTGATCCGGACATTCACCAAGCTGCTCGACGACGCGGCTCGGCCGCTCATCGCAAGCTCGATCCCACCGAGGGGCTCCAGGACGCCCAGCTCGACGACGGCGCCCGGCTGCACATCGTCCACGGCGACGTCGCCCGGGGCGGCCACCTGATGGTCAACATCCGCAAGTTCACCGGCGTGGCGTTCCGCGATCTCGACCAGCTCGTCGAGCGGGACATGCTGACGGGCCAGGCCGCCGCCTTCCTCCGCGCCTGCGTCCGGGCCCGGCTGACCATCGTGTTCGCCGGCGCCCCCGGGTCGGGCAAGACCACCATGCTGTCCTGCTCGCGCGGCCGAGCTCGATCCCAGCCTCCGGGTCGTCGTCGCCGAAGAGGTCTTCGAGGCCGACGTCCCGCTGCCGAACGTCGCCAGCATGCAGACCCGGCCCGCCCGGGCCGACCGGCCCGCGGTCGACCTGCGCCGGCTCGTCGCCGGCTTCCTGCGCATGGCGCCGGACGTCGCCATCGTCGGGGAGGTCCGTGACCGAGAGGCGCTGCCGCTCCTGCTCACGCTGTCCTCCGGCGTGAAGGGGTACACGACCATCCACGCCGGCTCCGCCCGGCAGGCGCTCACCCGGCTGCGGTTCATCTGCCAGCTCGCCGACGTCGGCCGAGCTGCCGATGGCGGCGCTCAACAGCCTCGTGAGCGAGGCGATCGACCTCGTCGTGCACTGCGAGCGGGGCCCGACGGGCCCCGGGTCACCGAGATCATCGCCGTCGAGGACCTGACCGCCGGCGACCGAGGCGGCGCAGTTCACCGTCACCGACCTGTTCCGCCGCCGGCCGGGCCGCGGTCCGCTGCAGTGGACCGGCAACGCTGCCGGTCCGGGCCGGCCGGGCGTTCGAGAGGCCGGGTTCGACCTACGAGCGTCGGGGCTCGGCCGTGCGCCGCACCCTCGAGCCGCTCCCGGACGGCGGAGACCTCCGGACCACGCGAGCGGTGCGCGATGACCGCCCTGCTCGCTGGCGCTGACCGCGCGCTCGGCATCGCCTCGTGTACACGTCGGCGGCACTGCGGTTGGAGCGGCGTCGGGCCGCTCGGACCCGCGCGCCCCGGCCGACGACCTCGCCGCGCGCCGCGACCGAACGATGGCTGGTGCCCAGGCCGGGCTGGGAGACGTCCGGCCGCGGCGAGTTCGTCGCCGTCATGGCGGCCGTGTTCGTCGTCGGCGTCGGCGACCGTCTTCGTGCATCTTCGGCAGCGATCGCCCCGGCGGTGGCCGTCGGCGCGTTCGCCGCCACTGTTCCCGTCGCGGTCGTACCGGATGCGCCGGCCGCCCGCCGAGCCCGCGCCCAGGACGCCTGGCCCCGGCTGATCGAGGAGATCCGCATCCTCACCGGCGTCGCATGGGACGTTCGATCCCCCAGGCGCTGTTCGAGGTCGGCCGGCGGTCTCCGGCCCGAGATGAGGCCGGCCTTCGACGCCGCCCATCGCGAGTGGCTCATCGTCGACCGACTTCGACGAACGCTCGCCGTGCTCAAGGCCGGCCTCGCCGACCCCACGGCCGACGCCACCTGCGAGACGTTGCTGGTCGCCCACGAGTCGGCGGCAGCGATCTCGACCGCCGCCTCGAGGCCCTGATCGAGGACCGCATCCAGGACACGCAGGGTCGCAAGGACGCCGGCGCCAAGCAGGCCGGCGCGCGCTTCGCCCGGCGGTTCGTGTTGTTCGTCCCGTTCGGCATGGCGTTGGCCGGCATGTCGGTCGGGCGATGGCCGCCAGGCGTACCGCTCCGCCACCGGGCAGGTCGCTCACGCTCGCCGCCGTTGTCCTGGTGGTTCTGTGCTGGGTGTGGGCCGGCCGGGTGATGCGGCTCCCGGAGGAGCAACGGGTGTTCTCGGCGTGATCCGCGTCGCCGTGCTCGCCGGAGCCGCCTGTCTGGGTCGGGGCCACGCTGGTGCTGAGCCAGCGCCGTTGGTTCGCTCGTCCCGGCCTGGCCGATCGCCTCCGGCCGTATGAGCCGGGCGGGCTGGCCTCGACGAACCAGCGGCGGGCGTGCCTTCTCCGTCGAGTCGCTTCGCCGACGCTCATCGCTCCGTTGGCCCGATCCGTCGGCGAGCGGCTCGCCCGACTCGTCGGCATCGACGAGGACCTCGTCGTTCAGGCTGGAGCGGCTCCACTCACCCGCTCGACCGTCACCGACGTGCCGGGTCCGCCAATCGGCGTGGGCTGCCATGGGACTGGTGGTCGGGATCGTCGTGGCCACCGCCCTGCAGCCGCCGCCGGCGGCCGTCGTCCTGTTCCTCGCTCGGCGCACCACTGCTCGCGTTCCTCCTCCCCGAGCAGCAGCTGGCGAGCGCCTCCGATCGGCGCAAGCGTCGCCTCTTCCTCGAGCTGCCGGTGGTGTCCGAACAGCTCGGCATGCTGCTCACCGCCGGCTTCTCCCTCGGCTCGGCCGCTCCATCGCCTCGCCGATCGCGGCCAGGGCGCCACCGGCGAAGACCTCCGCGGGTCGTGGCCCGCATTCGTCACGGCCTGTCAGCGACGTCGACGCCCTGCGCGAATGGGCCGACGTGGCCGGGGTCGATGCCCTGTCGCGGCTGGTGGCGGTCCTCGCTCTCAACCGGGAGCGGGTGACCTCGGCCGGCTGATCGCCGACGAGGCCCGGCCGTCCGCCGGGACGTGCAACGCGAGCTCATCGACCCAGATCGAACGCCGCAGCCAGCAGGTGTGGATCCCGGTCACCGTCGCCGCGCTGGTCCCGGGCGCCATCTTCATCGCCATCCCGTTCGTCCAGGCCCTGCGGGCGTTCGGTGCCTCCTGAGATCCGCCTCCTCCCCTCGATCCAACTCATGACAGGAGAATCAGCCATGTCACCGTCCGACACGCCGAACCGGCCACTCCGCCGAGGCGCGGCTCACCGATCCGATCGCGGCGAAGGGGTCATCTCGACGGCGATCGCCGTCCTCGTGATGGCGTTCCTCGGCGCAGCCATGTGGGTCACGTTCAACAGCGTCTGGAAGGACACGTCGGCCAACACCGAGAACCAGGTCCGGATCATCGGCACCGACGCCGACGCCCCACCCGCCGGGCCGTGAGCAGGACGGTCGCTGCCCGCGGCGACCGTGCCACCGGCGTCTTCGGCTCCACGTTCGGGTTCACGGTGGTGATGGTGTTCCTCCTCTTCGCCGTCCAGCTCCTCTTCGGGCTCTACGCCCGGACCACCGTCACCGCCGTGGCTGCCGACCTGGCTCAGCGGGCCGCCAACGAAGGCGCCACCGGATTCGGCCCCGACGCGCAGGCGTCGTACGAGGCCGAGGCCCACCGGCGCCTCGGTCGGTACGCAGACGACGCCACGTTCGAGTTCCGACTCGACGACGCCGACCGCGACGGCGCAGCCGACTCCATCGCGGTGCACGTTGTTGCGGCCCTCCCCACGCTGCTCCCCCGCCGATTGGTCCCGGGCAGCCCGGCGTCGTTCAGCCGCACCATCCGGGCCCGCCTCGAAGCCGTCCAGGACGGCCCGTGACATCGTCCATCGCGCCCTGCCGCAACGAGCGCGGCCAGGTGGCCGGCATCGAGGCGCTGCCCTTCGGTCTTCTCGTGTTCGTCGTCGGCTCGCTGCTCCTGGTCAACCTCTGGGGGGTGGTCGACGCCCGCTTCGCCGCCGACGCCGCCGCACGAGAGGCCGTGCGCTACGTGGTCGAGGCGGCCCGAGCCGATCGCCCGGCAGAGGCGGTGGTGGACGGTGCTCGGGCAGTGGCGGCGCGGACGTTCGCCGAACACGGCCGCGCAGGTGCGGTGGAGGTGACCGTCGACAGCGACGGGCCCCTCGTTCGGTGCACTCGCGTCCAGGTGACGGTGCGGTCGTCGGTGCCGGCCATCCGCCTTCCCTTCATCGGCGGCTTCGGGGAGTCCTTCCAGATCGCCGCCACCCACGCCGAGCTGGTGGACCCCACGCGGTCCGGCGTGGACGGACGGGCGGACTGCCTGCGATGAGACGGTCCCGCGGTTCGGTGCTGATGCTCATGCCAGCAGCCGTGGTCATCGTCCTGCTCCTCGGCGCGATCGCCGTCGACTCGGCGATCGTCTACCTCCACCAGCGCGAGGCCTACAACGTCGCCTTCGACGCGGCCAACGACGCCGCCGGCGCCGGGATCGACCGAGACCTGCTGCGGACCACCGGCACGATCTCCTATGACCCGGACCGCCTCCGAACGCTGGCCGCCGCCACGGTGTCGGCCGCCGGCATCGACAACCTGGCGCTCGTCGACGTGGCGCCGGCGGGCGACGTCGTCGAGGTCGTCGTGGAGGTCCGAGTCTCCCACCTGTTCGCCCCGGCGTTCGGCGGCCGCTCGCACGAGACGCTGCGCATCACGGCACGGGCCGCGGGACAGGTCCGGGACTGAACCCGTCGGGGAGACCGCCGGCTCAAGCCGGCGCCGTCTCGTGTGACGGGGTGGCGATCGCTGCGGGAACGGGGGTGAGGTGGATCGCCAGCATGGCGACGTCGTCACGGCTCTCCTCGCCCACCTGGCGCTGGTAGACGTGGTCGATGAGGTCCTCGAAGCGCCCGTCGAACTCGGCCGCCACGGTCCGGAGCCGTTCGAGGCCGACGTCGACCGACTCACCCTTGCGCTCGTAGAGCCCGTCGGTGAACAGCAACAGGGTCGCCCCGGGCGCCAACTCGGTGGCGTCCGAGCGGTACTCGGCGTCGTCGAGGAACCCCACCGGCGGGCCGATGGGCCCGGTGAGGAAGCGGGTGTCGGCGCCGGCGACCAGCAGCGGCGAGGGGTGGCCCGCGCGGGAGAGGAGCACCGTCTGGTTCTCGAGGTCGATGACGCCGCACACCATGGTGACGAAGTCACCGCGGATCCCGTCGAGGCGGTTGACCTTCGTCAGCACGTCCGTGGGCGACGTGCCGTGGGCGGCGAGGGCGTGGGTGCTGTAGCGCATGGCCGCCATGACGCTGGCGGCCTGCACGCCGCGGCCGGCCACGTCGCCGACGATGACGACGAGGCGGTTGTCGCCGGCATCGATCACGTCGTACCAGTCGCCACCCACCTCCGTGCCGACGGCACCGGCCACGTACCGCGCCGCCACCTCGACCCCCGGGATGGTGGGCAGCTCGCTGGGGAGCAGGCTCTGTTGGAGGGTGTGAGCGATACGACGCTCGCGGCTGTAGAGCTGCTCGATCTCCGCGCTGAGCGCTTCGGCCCGGCGCTGCCGCCGCCAGATGGTGGACACGAGGGCGGAACCGAGAATCGTGGAGACGACGCCGGCACCCAGCACGAGCCACGGCAGCCTGGCCAGGAGGTGGCCGCCGAGCTCACCGTTGGGCGCCATGACGAGGAGGATCGACGAGTCACCGAAGGGCACCAGCTCCTGGGCCCGCCGTCCGGTGATGGGCAGGTCGGTCTCGGTGGAGAAGATCAATTGGTCGATGTCTTCGGTGGGCCCGAGGTAGAGGGCATGGTCGAGGCCGCTGAAGGCCTGGTTCGGCGACACGCGCGACATCCGGTCGGGCGGGGTGACTGCCTCGGCGTAAACCGCCGTGGAGCCGGACCCGTACAGGTACCCGATCCGCGGGTCGTCGCCGCGGAGCAGGCCGATCACGTGCAGGCCGGCAGGGCCGTCAGCCCGCTGCGGGACCACGTTGCCCGAGAGGAGGTCCCCGACGTCGTCGTGCTTCGGCGGCGCGCCGGCGGTGACGATCGCACCGTTCCCATTCGTCGGTCCCACCGTGACGGACACGTAGGTGCCCTCGTCGACCAGCTCCTGCATGGCGTCGCGCACGGTCGGCTGATCGGTGCCGCCGACGGCGTTGACGAGCCGGGCCAGCCCCTCCAACGTGGCCTGGGTGCGGGGGACGGCCGCCGAGATGACCGCCGCCGCCTCGCGGGTGTGCTGCTCGATCAGTCGGTCCTCGTTCTCCGAGTGGGCCGAGTAGGCCGCAACCGTCAGCGCGACGGTGAGCGCCAACCCTGCGGCGGCGATCAGCCACACCGGTCCGCCTCGCGCCCCGCGACGCGAAAGAGCCATGGCCAGAAGCTAGCCGCGGTACCGGCATGATGGCCGTGTGCCATCACTGGAACGTTCCTCCCGATTTGCGCGAGCCACACCATCTCTTGATGCATTTCATGCGCATTCGGTAGCGTGGCGCCGATGGTGATCGCCGTGCGCACCGAGCGAGGGCCGTCCGGTCTCGAGGTCGTCAAGCAGTCCGACACCCCCGCCGACGAAGCCCGCCTCCACCACGAGGCCGAGATGCTCCGCCGCGCCGCCCGACCCGGCGTGGTGGAGGTGGTGGGGGAATCTGCCGGCGTGCTGCGGCTCCGCCACCGAGGCACTGCGCTGGCCCGGCTCGGGCCGCTGGCGCCGGATCAGTCCGCCGCCATCGTGCGGGCGGTCGCCGACGTGGTCGATTCGATGCATCACCAGGGCATCGCCCACACCCGGATCGGCCTCGACCACGTCCTCATCGGCGAACGCGGCCGGCCCCGTCTCTGCGGCTTCGGCGACGCCACCGCCGCCACCGAGGAGACCACCGCCGACGATGTCGCCGCGCTCGGTCGGCTCCTCGACGATCTCCTCGACGCCGGCAGGGAGGCGATGTGGACACCGGCTCACCGCGGGGTGCGCAGCGCTCCCCGCCGGTCGCGCCCTCCGGGCGTTCCGGGCCGCAGCGGCCGCCGCCCGTCGCGACGAACCGGCGCAACGGCCCACGGCCCGCCAGTTCGCCACCGCCCTGCACGACGCCCTCCCCGACCTCGTCCTGCCCGACGTCGCCGACGCCGACCCCGACGACGAGGGCTTCGCCCACATCCCCACCGACTTCGATCCCACGTCCGACCTCGGCTGGACCGACGACGACCTGTGGTACCTCACCGCCGCCGCCGGCGAGGAGGACGCCGACCACGAACGCGGCACCGATCCCTACGCGAGCCTGGCCGATCTCGCTGCACCCCACGACGACCACAACGACGACGACCACGACGCACCGGCCAGCGACGAGCCCGTCGCCGATGAGCCCGTCGCCGATGCGCCCGCCGATGGGTCGGTCGACGACGCTCCTGTCGAGGAGGATCCGTCCGCGACCGCGTCGGAGGCGTCGGCCCAGCTCCCCGGACCGCTCGCCCCGGTGCAGCTGCGGCCGCCCACCCCTCGCGGACGAGCCAGCGGCCCCGAACCGGCGGGCTCTGGTCGCCGTCGCGCTGATCGTGCTCCTGGTCGGCGCCGTCGTGGGCGCCGTCGTCGCCCGTTCCCTCCGGCCCGTCGCAGACCCCGCCGGGTCCGCCGACGTCACCGCCACCTCTGCACCGGCCGACGATCGCGTCACGGTCACCACCGAGCCCATGGTGGTCCCCACCGCGCCGCCGTTCCCCGCAGGGTGCACGGCGCCGACGCTGGCTGGCCCAGACGTCGATGGCGACGGCTGTCCGGAAGCCGTGACGCTCACCGACCGCGTCGCCACCGTCGGCACGGCGTCGGTCGAGCTCGGCCAGGACGGCGATCTGGTCACGCTGGCCGACCCCGACTGCGACGGCGTCGTCACCCCGATCCTGTACCGGCCGTCCACCGGCGAGGTCTTCGTCTTCCCCCGCTGGAGCCTTGCCGAGCCCATGCAGGTGGATGCGACCGCACTGGTCCCGGGCGGCCGGTCGATCGCGGCCACCGGCGGCCAGTGCGGTCCGGTCACGGTCACCGATGCCGACGGCGCCGAGACGATCGTGGCGGGGCCGGGAACGTGATCCGACGGGCGGGACGGGCGGCGGCCTGGGTCGGCCTCCTCGTGGCCTGCCTCGTGGCGCTGCGCGCGGCCGGGCACGGCTCCCTGGCCGCCCCGCCGCTCCGCTC
Organism: uncultured Acidimicrobiaceae bacterium; assembly: GCA_963811245.1. Classification (GTDB taxonomy): domain Bacteria; phylum Actinomycetota; class Acidimicrobiia; order Acidimicrobiales; family Salinilacustritrichaceae; genus Salinilacustrithrix. The sequence goes on along the minus strand of CAWEQL010000010.1, from coordinate 211,214 downwards.
GGTCGACGCGCTCATGCGCTGGGTCGACAACCGGTCGCCGGCCACGCTGGCCATGTCGCTCGTGCGGGCCGGCGCCGAGGCGACGGTCTGGTACCTGCTCGCCGTCACCGGACTGCACGCCGTGTCGGGACGCCGGGCGCGGATCCGGTTCTTCGCCGATGCGGTCACGGTGGCCGGCCTCGACCGGCTCCTGCGAGCCGTGCTCGGCGCCGGCGTGCTCACGGTCCCCACGCTCACCATCGCCGCCGCCGGCGCCTCAACAGCCCCGTCGCCGACAACGCCGTCCGCCGTGCTCGGCACAGCAGACGGCAGCATCGGCGGTGGCACCGCCACCATGCGCCCGGTCGAGCCTGCCCCGGCCGGTGGGGTCGCCTGGATGACGCCCGTCACCAGCGACCGTGCGGCCGAACCCGGTGCGACGACGACGGGTTCCTCCCTGGGGTCGGGAACTCCCGGCCCGGCGACCTGGACGTGTCGAGACGGGCGAGTCGTTCTGGACGATCGCCGCCGACGTGCTCGAGTCGGCCATCGGCACCGCGCCCCGGACCGATCGGGAGGTCGAGCCCGTACTGGCGGCCGCTCATCGAGACGCAACCGGCACCGGCTGGTCGACCCCGGCGATCCCGACCTCATCCTGCCCGGCCAGGTCTTCGAGCTGCCACCGGTCCCGCCCGGCTGAGCACCGCGCGACCCCGGCGCGCGTCACGCGAGGCGGATGGCGACCTCGTTGGCCAGCAGCCGACCGGCGGGGTGAGCACCAGCCGGTCGCTCGACCGCGTCGACGCAGACCGTCGAGCGCCGGGTCGTCGAGGTCGAGGGCCCTCGGCCGGCACGCCGTCGCGGGTGCGCAGCGCAGCTGCAGCGCCTCGATGCGGCGGGTCTCGGCGTCGAGCGTCTCCCCGGCCGCCTCGGTCGGGCGGCCGGCGTCGACCGCGTCGATGTAGCGCTCGGGGGTCCGCAGGTTCCACCACCGCCGGCCGGCGACGTGGCTGTGGGCGGCGCAGCCGAACCCGAGGTAGTCGCCCGCACGCCCAGTAGCAGGCAGGTTGTGGCGGCACTCGTGGCCGGGCCGGGCCCAGTTCGACACCTCGTACCAGCGGTAGCCGGCGGCGGCGAGGCGCTCGACGGTGTGGAGGTACTTGGCGGCCTGGTCGTCGTCGTCGGGGTGGCGGTCCGGGTCGGCCGCCAGCGGCGTGCCCGGCTCGACGGTCAGCGAGTAGGCCGACACGTGGGTCGGGTCCAGGGCCACCACCGCGTCGAGCGTGCGCGCCCACTCCGTCGAGCGCTCTCCCCGGCCGCGCCCATGATCAGGTCGAGGTTGAACGTCTCGAAGCCGGCGTCGCGGGTCCAGGCCACCGCCCGGCGCACGTTGGCGGGGTCGTGGGTCCGGCCCAGCGACGCCGAGCACGTCGGCCTCCATCGACTGCACCCCGAACGACATGCGGGTGACGCCGCCGTCGCGGTAGGTCGCGCAGCGACGTCGGCCGACGACGGCGTCGGGGTTGGTCTCGACGGTCACCTCGGCGCCGGGCGACCGCGGGATCGCGGTCGAGGACGGCGACCAGCTCCTCGGCCGGCACCAGGCTCGGGGTGCCGCCGCCGACGAAGACCGACGTCACCGGGCCGATGCCGGCGGCCACGGCCCGGTCGATCTCGGTGGCGACCGCGGCTCAGGTAGGCCGCACGTCAGGTGGTGCGCGGTCGGTCCAGGTGGCGAACGCGCAGTAGTCGCAGCGCGACGCGCAGAACGGGATGTGGACGTAGGCACCGAACACGGTCCACCAGCCTCGCACGAGCCGGGCCGGTTCACGCAGGCCGGTCGCCGGCCGCCGGTTCAGGCAGGAACGCTGCAGAGCCCGAGCTGGTCGAGGCGCTCGGCGGTCCGCTCGGTGGCGACGCCGAGGATGCAGGCGATGGCCCGGCAGATCGTCGCGCCGGATGGTCAGCATCCGGCCGTTGAAGTCCTGCCGCTGGATCTGGATGGTGCGGACGTACCGGTTCAGCATGTCGCCCTCGGGGCCGCCGAGCTCGCTGAGCGTCTGCAGGTCGAGGACGAGCTGGTTCTCGCTCTGCTTGGCGATGGCGCGGTCGGTGAGGTCGATGACCTCGGCGGCTGTCCTCGACCGGCAGCAGCTGGTCGACGGGGACGTCGTAGAACTCGGCGAGCCGCTGCAGCCGCGGCACCGAGATCGATCGCTCGCCCCGCTCGTAGGCGCCGAGCACGGAGGCCTTGAACTCCGAGTCGGAGTTCGCCTCGACCTCGTGCAGGCTGAGCCGCTTCTGACGACGGATGGCCCGGAGGCGCTCACCGACCTTGCGGCTGTACGTCCGGACCCGCCTCGTCCAGTCCCGCGTCATCGATGTCGCCATGCGTTCAACGTCTCGCTCCTGTTCCCGGATCGGCGTCCCAGTGCGCCTCGTCCCAGATCCACCGCACTCGGTGCCCCGGAGCCACCACCCGAGTCGGCGATCGGAGGCTTCTCCGGCTGTCTCGGCAGACGGCGGGCGTTCGACCACCAATTCACTACGGAGCGAACAGATCACTCCACCGGCGGTGACTGCCGCCGTCTCGGCCCGGAGCACGTGCGACCGAGACCGACGGCGTCGGGGAGCCGATCGCGCTCCTCGCGGTGACCACCCGCCCTCGGGTCCGACGGCAACCACGCTGCGCGCGAGCGAGGGGGGGTCGCCACCCCGGTCCACCCGGGCCGCGCCACGGCGGACGGAGCCCGGCAGTGTCGGTCACCGGCCACGACTCGGGCAGCCCAGCAGCCTCGCGACTGCTCCACCGCACCGCGCGGCGACCGCCTCCACGCCGGCGATGGGCGACCGCTGCCTTGTCCGCGTCCCAGCGCACGACGCTGCGGCCGCCGCGGAACGGCACGATCCGGTCGACCCCGAGCTCGGTCAGCTTCTGCACCACCAGCTCGGGCTTGTCGCGCCTTGGTGAGGGCGAAGGCGACGGTGATCGCCGGTTGCGGCCGGTCCACGTCGACCACGTCACCCTCGGCCGTCACGGAACCGTCGGCTCCGAGCCGGCACGCCACCCAGCGACCCTGCGCCGTCGGTGGCCGTCAGCGGGTCCCCGGCTCGAGGCGACGGACCCGCGCAGGTGGTGGGCGGTGTCGGATCGACAGCTCGGGTCGGCCGACGTCGTCGACCACGACGTGGGGGGCGGCGCCGTCGGGCGGCCCGTCGCCGACGAACCCGGTCACTTGAAGGCGGTGCGGAGCTTCGAGAAGAAGCCCCGTGGCCCTCGGTGCCGACCGGCTCGCCGCGGAGCGACGCCAGCTGACGCACGAGCGCCTCCTGCTCCTCGTCGAGATCGTGGGGGAGGTCGATCACCACGTGGACGTGGAGATCACCCCGGCCGCAGCGGTTGACCACCGGCACGCCCTTGCCCCGGAACCGGAACGTGTGCCCGGTCGGGGTCGCGGGCGGGACCGTGATCTCCTCCACCCCGTCGAGGGTCTCGAACGTCGACCTCGGCGCCGAGCATGGCCTGGGTGACGGGGATGTGGAGATCGGCGTGGAGATCGACGCCCTCACGGCGGAACATGTCGTGGGGGCGGACCCGGAATTGCACGTACAGGTCGCCGGCCGGTCCACCACGGGGACCGACCGCGCCCCGGCCCTGGAGCCGCAGGGTGGAGCCGGCGTCGACGCCGGGCGGGATGTCGACGGTGTAGGTCTTGTTCTCGAGCCGCCGGCCCTCGCCGGAGCACTCCGGGCACGGATCCTCGATGACCTGGCCCGCTCCGCCGCAGCGGGGACAGGCGCCGGTGGTGACCATCTGGCCGAGCAGCGACTGGCGGACCTGGCGCACCTGACCCGCACCAGCGCACTCGACGCAGGTGACCGGCTGCGTTCCCGGCGCCGCGCCGGTGGCTTCGCAGGTCTCGCAGGCCACGGCGGTGCGCACCTCGACCTTGTGCTGGGCGCCGAAGACGGCTTCGGTGAAGTCGAGATCGGTGACCACCTCGAGATCGGGCCCGCGGGGTGGCCCGCTGGGGCCGCGGCGCCCGCCCCCGAAGGGACTCTGACCGCCGAAGAAGGCGTCGAAGATGTCGCCGACGCCGCCACCGAAGCCGAACGGGTCGCCGCCGCCGCCTTGCCGTTGCCGGCGTCGCCGAACCGGTCGTAATGCTGGCGCTTCTGCGGGTCGCGGAGGGTCTCGTAGGCCCGCGCCAGCTCCTTGAACTGCTGCTCGGCCTCGGTGTCGTCGGGGTTGGCGTCGGGGTGCAGCTCGCGGGCTCGGCGACGGTACGCCTTCTTGATCTCGTCGGCGACTGGCGTCACGTGCCGACGCCGAGCAGTTCGTAGAAGTCGGCCATCGGTCAACTCTCGGTCAGGTGGGTCTCGAGCCGGTTGCTCACGGCGGCGACGGCGGCCATGGCCTCCCGGTAGTTCATGCGGGCCGGGCCGAGCACGCCGATCGAGCCGGCCCGCTCGCCGTCGACGGTGTAGGGCGCCACCACGAGGGCGGCATCGGCCAGGGTCTCCATGCCGGTCTCCGAGCCGATGGCGACCTGCAAGCCCGCGGTCGACGACGTCGCGGAGCAGGGTGACGACGACGAGCTGCTGCTCGAGCACGTGCAGCACCGCTGGACGGTCTCGACGGCGTCGAATGCCGAGGCGATCCGCGAGGCGCCACCCACGAAGACCTCGCCGGCTCGGTTCGAACGAGAGGTGGTGTCGTGCAGGGTGGCGAGCACGGCTCGGGCGATCATGTCGGTCGTCGGCGTCGCCGGTGCGGGGATCGGATCGCCGGCAGCTCGGCCCGCAGCGTGCCGACGAGGTGGCCGGCGAGATGGGCCGCGGCGGCGTTGATCCGCTCCTCGCCGACCTCGGCGTCCAGCTCGATGGTGTGCTTCTCGACCGTGCCGTCGCCGAGCACGAGCACCGCCAGGACGCTGCGCTGGGCGCGAGCGACACCAGGTGGATCGACCGCACCGGGGTCTCCGCTGGCGGCGGTGGCACCACGACGCCGGTCCAGTCGGTGATCCCCGACAGCAGCCGGCTGGTGGCCTCGAGCATCTCCTCGATCTCGCCGTGGGCGGCTCGGAAGAACGCGCTCACCTGCCGGGCGTGCTCGCCTCGCAGCGCCCCCGGGGAGCCGATGGAGTCGACGAAGTAGCGGTAGCCCTTCTCGGTCGGCATGCGCCCGGCGCTGGTGTGGGGCTGGACGAGGTAGCCCTCGGTCTCGAGGGTGGCCATCTCGTTGCGGACGGTGGCCGAGCTCACGTCGACGCCGTCGGCGCGGCGGCGACACGGCCCGAGCCCGACCGGCTGGGCGGTCTCGATGTACTCCTGCACGACGGCACGGAGGATGGCGGCCTTGCGTTCATCGAGCATGCTGCACCTCCCTCCGCTGACCGTCAGGGCCACACGGTTGGCACTCGATGTTACCGAGTGCCAGATCGGTCCGCCGAGACCCCGACGTCGTTCAGCCCGCGCCTCGTAGCGACGCAGGGCCTCCGCCCGCTCCTCCGCGTGGTCGACGATCGGGGCGGGATACCCGCTCGGGCGGACCGTCGGGGGCGGTCCAGGGACGGTGGAGGTGCTTCGGGTCGAGACCCGACAGCTCGGGCACGTAGCGCCGGACGTAGGCGCCGTCGGGGTCGAACCGCTCGCCCTGGGTGATCGGGTTGAAGATCCGGAAGTAGGGCGACGGCGTCGGTGCCGGTCCCGGCCGTCCACTGCCAGCCGTGCTGGTTGGACGCGAGGTCACCGTCGACGAGGTGGTGCATGAACCACCGCGCCCCGCGCTGCCAGTCGAGGTGGAGGTCTTTGACCAGGAAGCTGGCCACGATCATGCGGACCCGGTTGTGCATCCAGCCCTCGGCCAGCAGCTGTCGCATGCCGGCGTCGACGATGGGATACCCGGTCTGGCCCGTCGCCCAGGCGTCGAACCGTCGGTCGGCGTCGGCGTCGTGGTCCCACGGCATCGAGCCGACCTGTGTCGTCCATCGACTGGCGAGCGGAGTCGGGGGCGTGGAACAACACGTCGGCGTAGAACTCGCGCCAGCACAGCTCGGTGGCGAACGTGCGGGCGCCGGCCGAGCGACCGAGTCGGGACAGGATCTGGCGGGGATGCAGGACGCCCCACTTGAGGTCGGCGGACACGCGCGACGTGGCATCGGCGGCCGGGTCGTCGCGGGCGTCGTCGTAGTCGTCGACCTTGGCTCGCAGGAAGTGGTCGAGACGGTTGTGGGCGGCGTCCTCACCGGCACGGGCCAGCTCGACGTCACCGAGGTCGGGATCGTCGGGCACGCCGTCGGTGGGCGCCGGCCGCCAGGCGACGCCGGCGGGCTTGGCGACGGGCTCGGGCCAGCCGTGGTCGCGCCATGCCCGCGAGAAGGGCGTGAAGACCCGGTACGGCGTTCCTGCCTTGGTGAAGATGGACCCCGGCTCCACCGCGTACGGGCTGCCCGTGCGGGCCACCTCGATGCCGGCCTCGGAGAGCGCCGCGGCCACCGCGTCGTCACGGGCCGTGCCGTACGGGCCGAAGTCGGCGGCGAAGTGCACGGAGGCCGCGTCGACCTCGACCGCCAGCGCGGGGATCACCTCCACCGGATCGCCGTGACGGACCACGAGGCGGCCGCCCATGACGTCGTCGAGGGCGCGCAGGCAGCGGAAGAGGAACGCTCGTCGCGGTGCGCCGGCCGGTCCGAGGAGGTGGTCGTCCAGGCAGAAGACCCCGACCACGTCGTCGGCGCTGTGCACGGCGTCGACCAGGGCGGGGTTGTCGGACAGGCGCAGGTCGCGGCGGAACCACAGGATCGACGTCGACATCGGCCCTTCCTACCGGCGTGGCGACCGGATGGGTGGTTCAGGCCGGCCGGCGCTCGTTCAGCTCACGCACGTTGTCGCGCAGGACGAGGCGGCGGTCGTCGGCGCCGAGGTGCTCGACCTCGGCCGCGTACTGGAGCGGCTCGGGCAGGGCCTCGATGTGGGGCCAATCGCTGCCGAACAACACCCGCTCGGGCCCCATGTGGGCGATGACTTCGTCGACCTGGTCCTCCCAGAACGGGTTGATCCAGATGTGGCGCCGGAAGGTGTCGACGGGGTCCTCGGGGAACCAGCCGTCCATCTTGTGGGCCACCACCCGCAGTCGACCGAACAGGCCGCGGCAGGTAGGTGCTGCCGTTCTCGACGCTCGCCACCCGGAGGTTCGGGAACCGATGGAACAGGTTGTCGCCGACGAGCGAGGACAGGAAGTCCTCGATCGGGCGTTCCAGTTGCAGCATCCGGATCGGCTGCGGCACGCCGCTGAAGTCGGTGGTGAACCCGTCGCGGGCGTAGCCGTGGCTGGTGTAGCCGGCATCGCCGGCATGGACCACGAGGGTGACACCGGCCTCGTTCATGCGGGCCCAGAACGGGTCGAACCGGGCGTCGGTGGGCGGCAAGCTGGCCGTCGCGGGTGGTGGGCGCGGCGGGCCGCATCACGATGGTGCGGGCGTCGTGGGCCAGGGCCCACTCCAGCTCCCCGCACGCCCAGTCGACGTCGACGAGCGGGATGTAGGGGCCGGCGAAGATGCGGTCGCGGTAGGAGAAGCCCCAGTCCTCTTGGAGCCACCGGTTGAACGCGGTGAACAGCAGCGTGACCGCCTCGGGGTCGTGGCGCAACGGCTCCTCGTAGATCATCCCGAGCGTGGGGAACAGCCAGGCGGCGTCGATGCCCTGGTCGTCCATCGTGGCCAGCCGGGCGTCCCGGTCGCGGTACTCGGGCCGGATGGGTTCGTGGCGGCTGAGCAGCTCGAGCGGGTCGTCACCGTTGGGGTTGCCCCGGAAGTAGTCGGCGAGCACGCCGGGGAGGGCGACCGGATCGAACGTGGCGTTCTTCACGCCTCGGAACACCCGGCCGCCGAGCACCGGGTAGCGGCGACCGTCGATGGTGGCCCACTGGAACACCCGCTGGGCGTGGCGGGGGTCGAGGTGGCGGGAGAAGGCGTCGAGGGCCTCGTAGTAGTGGTTGTCGGCGTCGAAGGGTCGGTAGCCGAGCGTCGCGACGATTGGCTGGCGTCGGTGCTGGTCTCGGTCAGCGCCATATCTGACATGGTGTCAGATCCCGCCGACCCGGTGGCGATCAGCCCTCGCGCCCCACCCGGCAGCAGGCGCCGGACGGCGTCGAGCGTGTCGGCGTCCGCCGACCCCTTGTCGTCCCGGTACCGCCGGACCCGGGCGAAGCGCAGGGCCACGCCGCCCGGGTAGCGGGTGGAGGCCTGGGCGCCGTCGAGGGCGACCTCGACCACCTGCTCGGGCCGGACCCACACCGTGTGACCCGTCTCGTGGGTCTTCAGCTCCTGGAACCGGTCGGTCTGCCACGCCAGCATCTCGTCGGTCATGCCCTTGAAGGTCTTGCCGACCATCACCGGCTCGCCGCTGGCCGGGTCGAGGGCGCCGAGGTGGATGTTCGAGAGCCACCCCCGCCGGCGGCCGCTCCCCCATTCGACGCCAGCACGACGAGGTCGAGCGTGTGGACCGGCTTCACCTTGCGCCACGAGCGACCCCGCCGACCCGCTTCGTACGGGCTGTCGGCCGCCTTGACCATCACACCCTCGTGGCCGCGGGCCAGGGCCTCGTCGAGCACGGCCTGCCCGGCAGCCGGGTCGGCGGTGATGGTGCCCGGGACGAGGTGATCGCCCACGAGGTCGCCCAGACGCCGGCGCCGGACCCGCAGCGGTTCGTCGATCTGGTCGACGCCGTCGAGGTGGAGGAGGTCGAAGAAGTGCGGTACGAGCCGTGTCGGGTGGGACTCGGCGTCGTCGCGTCCGAAGCGGCTCATCGTGTCCTGGAACGCCTGGGGGGACTCGGCGGCGGCCTCGGGTCCCATGAAGCCCGAGCACCTCGCCGTCGAGGACGAACGACCCGGCCGGGAAGGCGGTCACGATGGCGACGATCTCGGGCAGTCGGGCGGTGACGTCGTTGAGGTTCCGGGTGAAGACGCGCACCTCGGCGCCCCGACGCGGTGGACCTGGATGCGGGCACCGTCGAGCTTCCACTCCACGCTCGCCTCGCCGACCTCGTCCATTCGCCGCCGCCACCGATTCGCTGGTCGACGCCAGCATCGGCAGGACGGGTCGGAGCGGTTCGAGGCCGATGGCGGCGACCGCGTCCTCGCCGTCGACGAGGGCGATGCGGGCCACCGACTCCGAGGTCGCCGGCGAGCATCACCGCCCGCCGCACCACGCCGATACCGATGCCCGAGGCGACAGCGATGGCGTCGGTCACGACGCCGGCGAGGGCGCCGGTCCGCATCTCGCCGACGAACAGCCGACCGAGGAAGTCGGCCTCGGCGGGGGTGGCCCGGCAGAACAGGTCGAGCGAGCAGCACCCTCCGCTGGCCTGGGAACCGGGACCCGTCGTGGACGCCAGCTCGTCGACCGCCCCGTCGACGTCGTCGACGGTCGAGCGTCGGCTGCCGCGGCCGGCGCGACGTCGAGGTCGGCGGATCGTGGCCCATCCGATGCCGATGCGGCCCTGGCGGACCTCGCCGAGGCAGGAACCCGACGACGATGGCGACCTCGTCGGGCGCGAGCCGTCGAAGCAGCCCGGCCAGCACCGCCTTCTTCTCGTTCCGCTTGCGTCGTCGACGTGACCGCCGCCGCGCACCGACGACGGCCAGCAGGCGTCACGGGATGCACCAGTCCATCGGCTCCCGGCCGGCCGCGACCAGCGCGTCGTTGGCCCGGCTGAACGGCTTGGTGCCGAAGAAGCCCTTGTGGGCCGACAGCGGCGATGGGTGGGGCGACTCGATCACCGTGTGGCGCGTCGTGTCGATGAGCGACCTCTTCCGCCGGGCCGATGCCCCCCAGAGGACGAACACCACGCGCTCCGGCTTGGCGTTGACCACCTCGATCACACGGTCGGTGAACGTCTCCCATCCCTTGCGCTGATGCGACGCCGCCTGGCCGGGCCCGGACCGTCAGCGTGGCGTTGAGCAGCAGGACGCCCTGGCGGGCCCAGTGCTCGAGGTTGCCGTGACGGGGACGGGGGCACCCGAGGTCGGACTCGAGCTCGGCGAAGATGTTGACCAGCGACGGCGGCATGTCGACCCCGGGGCGCACCGAGAAGCACAGCCCGTGGGCCTGGCCCGGGCCGTGGTACGGGTCCTGGCCGAGGATCACCACCTTGACCGCGGCGTACGGGGTGAGGTGGAGGGCGGCGAACACCTCGTCGTGCGGCGGGTACACCGTGTGGCGGCGCGCGCTCGGCCCGCACGAACGCCTGCAGCTCCTGCCAGTACGGCTCGTCGAACTGGTCGCGCAGCAGCGGGTTCCAGTCGGTCTTCATCGCCGGCGAACCTACCCAGGCACTACCGGCCGAGCGGCCCGTCTAGCGTCCCGCCGATGACGAGCTCGATGGGCAGATCGCAATCGTCACCGGCGCGGGCGCGGGGTTGGGGGCGGCCATCGCCCGGCGCCTCGCCGCCGATGGCGCCACCGTCGTGGTCAACGACCTGGACGCCTCGGCGGCCAGAGGCCATCGCCGACGAGATCGGCGGCGAGGTCCGCGCCTTCGACGTGGCCGACTCGGCGGCGTTCGACGCCGCGGTCGACGGCGTCGTCGAACGTCACGGCCGGCTCGACATCCTGGTCAACAACGCCGGCATCCTCGATCGCCCGACCCGAGTGCTCGAGCGCATGGCGCGGCGATCGGCGCCGAGATGGAGGGTCGGCAGCCGGAGCCGCTGCGGGTCGCTGTCGCCATGACCGACGAGCAGTTCGACCGGATGATGCAGGTCCACGTCTACGGCACGTTCCACGGCATGCGGGCCGCCCTGCGCCACATGGAGCCGGCCCGCTCGGGCGCGATCGTCAACCTGGCCTCGATCTTCGGGCTGCGGGGCGTCGCCGTCCACGCCCGGCGTACGCCGCGGCCAAGCACGCCATCGTCGGGCTGACCCGCTCGACCGGCAGCGAGGTCGCCGGCGCTCGGCATCCGGGTCAACGCGGTGGCTCCCGGCTTCATCGACACCGCGCTGCTCGTCGGGGTCGAGGACATGAAGCCGCATGCTGATCGGCCAGATCCCGGCCCGGCGGCTCGGTCGCGCCGAGGAGGTCGCCGAGGCGGTGCGGTTCCTCGCCGGCCCGGAGGCCAGCTACTCCTTCGGCGACGTGCTGCAGCTCACCGGCGGATCCGGCGACTGAGCCGGGTTCAGCGCACGGGTCGGCTCACGCCGCCCACGCCGCCACGGCCGGCGAGCGGCGTAGGTAGGCGAGGGCCAGTTCGGCGTCGCCCTCGTCGCTCGGGTGGTGGTCGCGCCGCAGGTACCGCGGGACCGAAGCGAGGAGCGTCCCGATGCCGGGCACACGACCGCGACGCACCGCCTTCAGGTAGGCGAGCGGGCCGGGCCGGCGCGGCCCCTCGAGGGCGGGATCGTGCCGGAGGAAGTAGACGGCACGCCGACCGCCCACTCGAGCAGGAGGCCGATCGTGGTGCCGAGCATCGTGACCACCCGGAGGGCGTAGCTGCCGCCCGACGTGTTGGTACACGTCGTAGACGAGGGCCCGGTGCTCGACCTCCTCGGCAGCGTGCCAGCGGAACAGGTCGAGCATGGTCTCGTCGGCGCCGGCCTCGTCGAGGCCCTCGGCGGTGAGCGCCCAGTGGCCGAGCACGGCGGTGAAGTGCTCGAGCGCCGCGGTGATGGCCAGGCGGCGGTGCAGCTGCCAGCGGCGGGTCCAGCGGGGCCAGGACGGCCGGTCTCGCAGCGATGAGGTCGAAGAACCGCTCCAACCGGTCGATGTAGCCCACTGGGATCGATGCCCACAGTCATCGGAGGTGTCGGAGCACCTGGTCGTGGGCCTGGGCGTGCCAGGCCTCCTGCTTGACGAATTCCTTGATGGCGGCCTGCAACTCGGGATCGGTCACCTGCGGTGCCGCGTCGCGCACGGCCTCCATGAAGAACCGCTCGCCGTGGGGAACAGCAGGTGCAGGGCGTTGCCCGACGTGCGACGCCATCGGGTCGCCCGGGATCCACTGTGTGGGATGGCCGTCCCACTCGAAGCGGGGACGGCGGACCTCGATCGGGTGACCGTCGACGTGACGGTGCGATGGATCGGTGCTCATGGCGCGACCTCCTGGTCGGTGCGTGTACTTCCGGTAACATCCCCAAACCGGACACAGGGTCAGAACCGGACGCAGCGCCCTGGGGCACCCCGGCTCTCGTGAGCCGCCGTGGCCAGGAACAGGTGCGACATCGATGTGGTTGGGTGAGGGTATGCGCATCGATGTCTGGTCCGACGTCGTCTGCCCGTGGTGCTACCTCGGCAAGAAGCGGCTGGAGGCCGCGCTCGACGGAGCTCGACTTCGCCGACGAGGTCGAGGTCCGCTGGCGGGCCTTCCAGCTCGACCCCACCGCGTCCACCGAGCCCAAGGACCTGCGCGCCGGCCATCGACCGCAAGTACGGCCCGGGCGTCCTTCGACGGCATGACCGAGCGCCTGGGCGCCCTCGGCGAGGAGGTCGGGCATCGACTACCGCTTCGACCTCGCCCAGCGGGTCACCAGCGTCCCGGCCCTCATGCTGGTGGCCTGGGTCGAGGAGACCGAGGGGCCCGAGGTCGCCGGCCCGCCTCCACGACCGACTCTTCCGCGCCTACTTCACCGAGGGCGCCAACATCGCCGATCCGGCCAACCTCGTCGACTGGGCGGTCGAGGTCGGGCGCCGACCGCGCGCTGGCCGGCGAGGCCGTCGCCACGGGCGCCGGTCGCGACGGAGGTGGTCGCGCGACCTCGAGGCGGCCGCCGACACGCCAGATCACCGGGCGTCCCGGCGTTCGTGATCGAGGACGCGCGCGCTGATCCCCGGCGCCCAGGACGTCGAGACGATGCGGCTCATGCTCACCCGGCTGCACGACAAGTTCGCTGCCGCGGCCTGAGCCGCCATCGCCTACGGTCCAGCGCCGTCCGATCACACGTCCGCACCACGAAAGGCGGATCCTCGATGAGCGACGCCCCCCAGCACGGCTTCGACACCATGCTGCTCCATGCCGGCACGCCACCCGACCCGGCGACCGGCGCGGTGCAGACGCCGATCTACCAGTCGACGTCGTTCGTCTTCCAGGACGCCGACCACGCCGCCCGCCTGTTCAACCTCGAAGAGGTCGGCTTCATCTACTCCCGCCTCACCAACCCGACGGTGTTGACCTGCAGAACCGCGTCGCCGCGCTCGAGGGCGGCGCCGGCGCGGTCGCCTGCTCGTCGGGGCACGCCGCGCAGATCCTCGCCCTGTTCCCGCTGATGGCCCCGGGCCGCAACGTCGTGGTGTCCACCCGCCTCTACGGCGGGTCGATCACCCAGTTCTCCCAGACCATCAAGCGCTTCGGGTGGTCGGCCACCTTCGTCGACTTCGACGACACCGACGCCGTCGCGGCGGCCATGCGACGACGACACCCGGGCCATCTTCTGCGAGTCGATCGCCAACCCCGGCGGCTACGTCACCGACCTGCCGGCGATCGCCGGCATCGCCGACGACGCCGGCATCCCGCTGATCGTCGACAACACCTCGGCCACGCCGTACCTGTGCCGGCCGATCGAGCACGGCGCCACCCTCGTGGTGAACTCCGCCACCAAGTACCTCACCGGCAACGGCACGGTCACCGGCGGCGTCGTGGTCGACTCCGGCCAGTTCGACTGGATGGCATCGGACAAGTTCCCGTCGCTGTCCCAGCCCGAGCCCGCCTACCACGGCCTGGTGTTCGCCGAGGCGCTCGGGCCCGATGGCGTTCACGTTCCACGGCATCGCCGTCGGCCTGCGCGACCTGGGCATGACCATGAACCCGCAGGGCGCCCACTACACGCTGCTCGGCATCGAGACGCTGAGCCTGCGCATGCGCAAGCACGTCGACAACGCGGTCCAGATCGCCAACTGGCTCGAGGCCGACGACCGGGTCGAGGCGGTCAACTACGCCGGCCTCGACTCGTCGCCGTACAAGGAGCGGGCCGAACGGCTGCTGCCCAAGGGCGCCGGCGCGCTGTTCACCATCTCGGTGAAGGGCGGCTACGACGCCTGCGTGAAGCTGGTCGACGCCCTCGAGATCTTCACCCACGTCGCCAACCTCGGCGACACCCGGTCGCTGGTCATCCACCCGGCCTCGACCACCCACCGCCAGCTCGCGCCCGAGCAGCTCGAGGCGGCCGGCGCCGGCCCCGGCGTCGTGCGCCTGTCGATCGGCATCGAGGATCCGGCCGACCTCATCGCCGACCTCGACCAGGCCCTGGCCGCCGCCACCTCCTGACCCGACCCACGGAAATCGCTGCCGATCGCGTTCGTTTCCGAACGGATCGGCAGCGATTTCGTTCGGGGGTCGATCAGACCGGGGCGTTGGTGATGCGCCGCGCCCGCCGTTCGTTCTGGACGGCGTCCCACGCCAGCACCGACAAGGCGCACCAGACGAGCACGAAGCCGATGAGCCGCTCGGGCGGGAGGTCCTCGCCGAGGATCACGACCCCGCAGAGCAGCTGGAGGGTCGGGCGTCAGGTACTGCAGGAGCCCGAGCATCGACAGCGGGATGCGGGTCGCGGCGGTGGCGAACAGCAGCAGCGGCACGGCGGTCACGATCCCGAGACCGGCGAGCAGCAGGTCTCGGCCGCACGGTGCCGTGGGCGAACGACGAGCGTCGCCCCGGGCCCGCGATCACGCCGAGGCCGACGAGCGGCGACGGGAACAGCACGGCGGTCTCGACGGCGAGCGACGGGAAGGCGGCTACGTCGGCCGACTTCTTGCAGTAGCCGTACGAGGCGAACGAGCACGCCAGCACGAGGGCGATCCACGGCACGGTGCCGCTGGCGATCGTGAGGACCGACGACCGCGGCGGCACCGAGGCCGAGGGCGACCCGCTGGAGCCGCCGCAGGTGCTCGCCGAGGACCACCACACCGAGGGCCACGGTGATGAGCGGGTTCACGTAGTACCCGAGCGCGGCGTCGACCACGTGGTCGCTGTTGACCGCCCAGATGTAGGTCAGCCAGTTGGTCGAGATGAACACGGCGGCGAGGGCGAGGATGCCGCAGCGACCCGACGATCGGCGACCACCGACGCAGCTCTGGGAGGCGCCGCTGGACGACCAGGACGCCGAGCACCACGACCAACGACCACGCGATCCGGTGGAAGAGGATCTCGACGGGCGAGACGTCGTCGAGGAGGTGGAAGACGAGAGGGAACACCCCCCACAGGCCGTAGGCGGTCCGCACCTCCGCGAGCGTGCCGATCCGCGCCCGCCGCGGCATGTCGTTCACGACCTCACGCAGCCGGCGTCGGTCGCCCGAGCACCGGCGGGACGAAGGACCGCCTCCTCAGTCCTCGAGGCGCAGCGCGGAGACGAACGCCTCCTGGGGCACCTCGACCCGGCCGATGTTCTTGGCCTTCTTCTTGCCTTCCTTCTGCTTCTCGAGCAGCTTGCGCTTGCGGGTGATGTCGCCGCCGTAGCACTTGGCGAGCACGTCCTTGCGCTTGGCCTTCACCGTCTCGCGGGCGATGATCTTGCCCCCGATGGCGGCCTGGATCGGGACGTCGAACATCTGCCGTGGGATCAGCTCCTTGAGCTTCTCGGCCATGCGTCGACCCGTAGTCGTAGGCGCTGTCGCGGTGGACGATGGTGGAGAAGGCGTCGGCGGCGACGCTGTTGAGCAGCACGTCGACCTTGACGAGGTCGGCCCGCTCGTAGCCGACGAGCTCGTAGTCGAGCCAGGCGTAGCCCTGGGTCCGGGACTTGAGCTGGTCGAAGAAGTCGCGCACGACCTCGGCGAGCGGGATCTTGTAGACGATCTCGACCCGCTCCGGCGACAGGTACTCGAGCCGGGTCTGCTCGCCCCGGCGCTTCTCGCACAGCTCGATGACCGGGCCCACGTAGTCGGCGGGCGTGAGGATCGTGATCAGGAACATGGGCTCCTCGATCCAGTCGATCTCGGTCGGCTCGGGCAGCGCCGACGGGTTGTCGACCTCGATCTCGCTCGCCGGCGGTGGTCACCACCTCGTAGGCCACCGACGGAGCGGTGATGATCAGGTTGAGGTCGAACTCGCGCGAGAGCCGCTCGCGGATGATCTCCATGTGCAGCATCCCGAGGAAGCCGCAGCGGAAACCGAACCCGAGGGCCTCGACGTCTCGGGCTCGTAGGTGAACGACCCGTCGTTGAGCCGCAGCTTCTCGAGGCTGTCGCGCAGGTCGGCGTACTCGTCGCCGTCGACCGGGTACAGGCCGGCGAACACCATCGGCTTGGGGTCCTGGTAGCCCGGCGAGCGGCGCTCGGACGCACCATGGGTCGCCGTGGTGACCGTCTCACCCGATCGGGCCTCGGCCACGTCCTTGATGCCGGCGATGAGGTAGCCCGTCTCCCCGGGGCCGAGCGCCTCGACCGCGGTCGGCACCGGGTTGCGGACGCCGATCTCGTCGGCGTCGTGGGTGGCCCGGGCCTGCATGAACCGCAGCTTCTCGCCCGGCGCGCATGGTGCCGTCCATGACCCGCACCGACGACACCACGCCGCGGTAGGTGTCGTAGTGGGAGTCGAAGATCAGGGCACGCAGCGGGGCGTCGGCGTCGCCCACGGGCGGCGGGATCCGCTCGACGATGGCGTCGAGCAGGTCGGCCACGCCGTCGCCGGTCTTGCCCGAGACGTGGAGGATGTCTGCGGCGTCGAGTCCGAGGACCTGCTCGATCTCCTCGGCGACCCGGTCCGGCTCGGCCGCGGGCAGGTCGATCTTGTTGAGCACGGCGATGATCTCGAGGTCGTGCTCGAGCGCCTGATAGCAGTTGGCGAGGGTCTGGGCCTCGATGCCCTGCGACGCGTCGACCAGCAGCACGACGCCTTCGCAGGCGGCCAGCGACCGGGACACCTCGTAGCCGAAGTCGACGTGCCCGGGCGTGTCGATCAGGTTGACGACGTGGTCCGTCCACTTCGAGGCGCACGGACTGGAGCTTGATGGTGATGCCCCGCTCCCGCTCGATGTCCATCGAGTCGAGGAACTGCTCCTTCATGTCCCGCGGCTCCACCGCGCCCGTCATCTCGAGCAGGCGGTCCGACGAGCGTGGTCTTGCCGTGGTCGATGTGGGCGATGATCGCGATGTTGCGGATGCGATCGAGGGGCGATCTGCGACGGGCCATGGGGAGAGGTAGACGCTACCGACCCGACCCGGACCACGAAGGCACCGACCATGGGGCCCGACGAGCTCGGGGACCTGCTCGTGGGCGGCGTGGCCGACGCCGTCGAACAGGTGGAGCCCGGCGCCCAGCAGCTCGGCCACCGTCTCGTGCGCCGTCGGGCTGACGAGGCGGTCGTCGGCCCCTCCGATGACCAGCGCGGGCACGTCCAGGGACGAGAGCCGGTCGAGCTCACGTCGGACGGCTGCCACGTGCGGGTCAGGTGGAACAGCGCGCGTCGCCGTGCCGCGCCGGCGGAGCAACGAGGCGGTCTCACGGGCGGTGGCGTCGGTCAGCGGCGCCGCGGTGCCGAGCCGCACGGCCTCGAGCGCCGGCTCGGCCCCGAGGACGCGACCCGGAGCGCGGCCGCCCCACACGCCGGCGCCGGGGAGTCCGACTGAGCGCGGACCAGGCTCGGCGGCGATCCGTCGAGGGCCGGGGCGATGAGCACCAGGGCTCGCGACGGGGACGGCGGCTCCACGGCCAGCTCGGCGGCGAGCAGGGCACCGGCGGAGTGACCCGACGAGGACCACACCGCTCGTCGTCTCCCGACCGATCAGCTCCGCCGGCCGCGCCGTCTCGGCCGGCGCGCCGTACGGGTCCTCGGCCCCCGGCGCCGGGCTCGGACGGCCGCTGCGGCCGAACGGCGGCCGGTCCCAGGCCACCAGCCGGGACCTCCCGGCTCCATCCGGGGCCACGCCCGCCCACGTGAAGGTCCCCGACGCGAAGCCGTGGAGCAGCGCGACCACGGGCGCTCGCCCTCGGAGTCCGGCCGTCCCCGACGTCGATCCGCGACGCCGCCCACCGTCGACGTTCCGACGCCCGCTGCCCCCAGACCAGGTCCACGCCTCGCATCCTCGTAGTGTGGCCCGGCCGGACGGGGACGATTGCCCGCGCGACGGTCCCGAACCGCTAGCGTTTCGAGTTCTGTGTCCGCCGGCCCGGGCACCCATTCGCGTACTCACCACCCGCTGCCGCAGAGGTCGACGTGGCCAACATCAAGAGCCAGATCAAGCGCAACCGTCAGAACGAGCGGCGCTCGCCTGCGCAATCGACACGTCCGCTCCGAGATCCACACCCGTACCCAGGCCGTCGTCGCCGCGGCCGAGAACGGCGAGGACACCGCCGAGAAGCTGACGGCGGCCATCCGCCGGCATCGACTCCGCGGTCAGCAAGGGCGTGCTGCACAAGAACACCGCCGCCCGGCAGAAGTCCCGCCTGGTCAAGCGCATCCGGCGCCTCGAGGCCGAGGCCAGCTCCCCGTCCTGACGCGGCGCCGGCCGACGCCGGCATCGGCTGGACACCACGACCCCGCTGCGGCGGGGTCGTTCCGCGCTCGGGGGCCGGTCAGCGGGCGGCGCGGGCCAGCCGGGCGAGACGGGCCACGAGGACCTCGAGCACCAGCTCGTCGGGCCAGTCGACCGCGCCGCGCAGATCGACATCGGCGTGGTGGAGGAGGGAGATCGACTCCCTCACGTTCGCCGAACCCAGGCGGCGGGCCTGCCCCAGGGCCTTCTTGGCCGGGAACGTCGACCCCTTGAGGCCGAGGATGGCGGCGGCTTCCTTCTCGCCCCGGATGGCCGCGCCGTCGAGGCGCAGGATGCGTTGGAAGTGCGTGTGCAACGTGGCCATCACCTGCAGCGGGTGGCGGCCGGCCCCGAGCATCCGGGTGAGTGCGGTGATCGACGCCGCGATGTCGCCCCGGTCGATGGCATCGGTGAGGTCCCACGGCGGTACACCGCCGGCGTCGCCGAGGAACGGCTCGATGTCGGCCGCCGTGATCCGACGTACCCTCGCCGTAGGTCGAGGTGAGCACCGAAACCAGACCCGGGAGCTTGCCGGCGTCGTCGCCGAGCCAGTCGGTGATGAGCGCCGTCCCCTCCCGATCGGGCCGCACGCCGGCGTCGGCGAGCTGCTGTACGGCCCAGTCGGCCACCTTGCGCCCCGGCCCGGTCGCGCGGATCTCGCCGCCGGCCCGCTCGACGGCCTCCTTCACCGCCTTGGGGAGACGGCCGCCCGTCCACTCGAGGACGAGGATCGTGGTGTCGAGCGGGTCCTCCAGGTAGGCGACGAGCAGGGCATGGTCGTCCTTGGTGAACCGGCCCATCCCCCGGCCCACGACGATGCGACGGTCGGTCAGGAACGGCGGGGTCTGGGCGGCGTCGACCAGGCTGCGCATCTCGTAGTCGTCGCCGGAGAGCTCGGCGATCAGCAGGGTGGGGTCGTCCCCGGCCACGAGATCTGCGACGAGCGCGGTGCGGGCAGCCGACAGCAGGATCTCGTCGCCGCCGCTGAGGACGTACACGGGGGTCACGGTCGTGCCTCGGCCCCGGCGGTCCGCAGCTGGTGGTCGCGCGCCTCGAGGATCCGGGCCATCACATCGGCCACCCGGCGTGCCGCCCGGACATCGTGGGCACGGAGGACGCGAGAGCCCTGGGCGATGCCGAGGGCGTGGGCGGCCGTGGTGCCGAGCAGCCGATCGTCGACGGCCGTGCCGAGCAGATCGCCGAGGAACCGCTTGTTCGACGCCGACAGGAACACCGGCCACCCGAGTCGCGCCAGGTGGTCGTGGTTCCGGAGCAGTTCCAGCGACTGCTTCTCGGTCTTGCCGAGGTCGAGGCCGGCGTCGACCATGATCCGTTCCCGCGGGATGCCAGCGGCCTCGGCGGCGCGGGCGCGCTCGACGAGGAAGGCGCACACCTCGGCGACCACGTCGGTGTACGTGGGATTGGGGTCGGCCACCCGGGGACGGAGGCGGATGTGGGTGGCCACCACCGAGGCACCGGCGGCGGCGGCGGTCGCCAGGTAGGCCGGGTCGGCGAAGCCGGAGATGTCGTTGCCGACCACGGCGCCCTCGGCGAAGCAGGCGGCGGCCACCGACGCCCGCCAGGTGTCGACGGAGATGGGCAGGTCGAAGCGGGCCCGCAGGGCGGCGACAGCCGGCACCACCCGTTCGAGCTCCTCGGCTTCGTCGACCTCGGGGCCGGGCCCGGCCTTGACGCCGCCCACGTCCAGGAAGTCGGCGCCATCACGCACCAGTGCCTCGGCCTGGCGCAGGAAGTCATCGAAGTCCCAGTACCGGCCGCCGTCGAAGAACGAATCCGGCGTGCGGTTCAGGATGCCCATCACCACGGCTCGGTACGTGATGTCGAACGGGTGGGGACCGAGCGCCAGGAGCACCCGACGAACCTACCGCCGGAGCCCACGCCGCCTCCGTGCCCGTGGCCCAGCCGATCCGGGCCCGTAGGGGCGGTCCGGGGCGGTCGACGACCACGCGGAGCCGTCCCACACGGGCGCGGAACCCGGGCGGGGGGACGACCAGGTCGGCCACGTCGAGTCCGTGGGGCCCGATCACCGCGCCCACGGGGAACCGCGCCCCGATGGCGTCGATGACGGCACCGGCGGACGGACGGGCGGTGCGCACGACGACCAGGCCGACGGCGGTGACGTGCGCCGTCCGCAGCGCCTGCACCACGTCGGCCGGGTCGGCGCGGGCACCGATGTCGACGACGGCCGCCGGGCCATCGGTCCACACCGTGGCATCGAAGCCGGCGGGGTGCGCGCCGAGCGAGACCGGCGTGAGCATCGGCGCCGCCAGCGCCACCGTGGCGAGCACCGCCGCAGCGGCCGTGGTGGCGGCCCGCGCCGGTCGCAGGAGGCTGGCTGCGCCGGCCAGGACGGCGAGGTGACGCAGGTCGAGCTGGCCCATCGGCAGCGAGGCACCGACCGAGGCGACTCGCTCCAACACCGTGAGGCCGGCGGCGCTGGGCAGATGGAGGACCGCTGCCGCCCGACCGCCGACGGCACCGGCGACGGTGCCGGCGGCCACGCCCCACACCATGAGCGCCCCGGCGACCGGTCCGGCGACCACGTTGGCCGGGAGCGCGGCGAGGGGCAGCGGGCCGAGCACGGGGACGAGCACCGGGGCCACCGCCAGCTGGGCGCCGGCCGTGACCCCGAACCCCTCGCGCACCCAACGGGGACCCGGCGTCCGGGCCACGATCCGGGGGGCGATGACCAGCACGCCGACGGAGGCGGCGACCGACAGGCGGAACCCGAGCGAGTCCACGAGCAGCGGATCGACCACCAGCAGCACGCAGACCGCCAGGCTCAGGTGGCGGATCCCGCCGCTGGGCCGTCCGGTGGTCCGGGCGAACAGCGCCACGCCGGCGACGAAGGCCGCCCGCAGCACCGACGGTTCGAACCGGGTGACCATGGCGAAGCCGACGATGGCGGCCACGGCGACCAGAAGCGAGGCCAGATCCGCAGGCGAGCGAGCAATGGACCGAGCACGACCAACAGGAACGCCACGTTCTGGCCCGATACCGCGAGGAGGTGGGTGAGCCCGGCGGCCCGGAAGTCGGCCGTGAGCTGCGGCGGCTGGGCCCGGTCGTCCCCCAGCACGAGGCCGGCCAGCAGCGACCGGTGGCCGGTGGCGAGCGACGCCGCGCCCCGGTCGAGCAGGCGTCGGTACCAGTTGGCGATGCGGGCGGGCACGGATCCGTCGCCGACGGCCGCCACCGACTCGATCCGTAGCCGGCCGGCCAGGTGGCGGGACCGGCTCCAGTCGGTGACCCGCCCGAACGGGCTGGTGGTGCCGCGGACCGTGGCCCGGTCGCCGGCCAACCGGTCCTCGAGCGCCGCTCCCGCCGACGGCGACCGCACCTCCGCCGAGCACGCCGTGTCCCGCCGAGGTCGGCCTCGAATCGAAGCCCGCCGTCGACCGTGGGTGCGGGATCGGTGACCACCGTGACGGTGCCGGACCACGCGGCCTCGGGCGGTGGGCCGAGGCCGTCGAGCGAGCGATGGGCGAGGAAGCTCGGTGGCCACGCAGGAGAGCGACGCAGGCCACCGCGGGGCGGCGGACGGCGGCGGCCAGCACGGCGATGGCGACCACCACCGGCAACGGGAGGGCAACAGCCAGAGCGGCGCCGGACCACGTGGCGATGGCCAGCGCCACTGCCGCCGCGGTCAGACACGGACCAGGTCGCGGATCTGGGCCAGCTTGGCCTCGCCGATCCCCCGCACGTCGAGCAGCCCGTCGACCGACACGAAGGGCCCGTTGCGCTCCCGGTGGTCGATGATCGCCGCCGCCGTCGACGGCCCGACCCCGGGCAGCGTCTCGAGCGCCGCTGCGTCGGCGATGTTGAGGTCGATCGGGCCCGCAGACGCCGCCGGCACCACCGGCCGACGGTCGCGCCGGGCCCGGCCTCGCCCACCGCCGGGCACGTAGACCTGGCGTCCCGTCGACCACCGCGGCGGCGAGGTTGACCCGGTCGGGGTCGGCATCGGGCTGCAGGCCACCGGCGGCCTCGACCGCGTCGATGACCCGCGCGCCGGCGGGCAGGCGCTGCACGCCGGGAGCGACCACGGCGCCGGCGACGTGGACGACCACGGGCCCGGCGGGTGCGGTCGTGGTCGTCACCGCCGCCGGCTCCACCATCGGCAGCGTCGCCTCGACCGGGGCGGGCTCCTGGCGGGTCAGCCAGAACAGGGACCCGGCGGCCAGACCGACGAGCATGCACCCGACGACGAGCGCGCCAGCCGGTGCCGGTGGCGTCGAGCACCTCCTCCACCGACGCCCGCAGGTGCGTCGCGAACGGGGCACGGAACCGTGCCGGCCCCCCGGCGCCGGACGGTGCGCCGACTCCTGGCTCGTCGTGGTCGTCCACGCGGCCTCCTCCCAAGCTGGTGCTCGAGACTCGGGGGAAGCCGACGAGGAGCGTACCTGCCGCTCGGTGGGGTTGCGGCCCGCCCGGGCTGCGATCATCGTCACGTGGCGCGAGGTGGCGAGCAGCGATCAGCAGCGACGGTGTATGCCGCGCTGTCGCCGGCGGTGCTGGGCTACTTCCGGTCGCAGCGCATGCGAGATCCCGAGGGGCTGACCGGTGACGTCTTCGTGGCGGTCACCGAGGGCCTCGCACGCTTCCGGGGCGACGACGACGCCCTGCGGCGCTGGGTGTTCACCATCGCCCACCATCGCCGGGTGGACGAGATCCGCCGGCAGACGCGCCGACCGGAGCTGCTCGTCGACGATCCTGAACCCGAGCCGGTGGCCGACGTGGTGGGGATGGACGCCGACCTCGTCGACGCGCTGGTCGCCCTCACCACCGACCAGCGTGACGTGGTCGTGCTGCGCTTCCTCGCCGACCTCCCCGTGGGTGCGGTGGCGCAGATCGTCGGCAAACGAGCGGGCGCGGTGAAGATGCTGCAGGCGCGCGGCGCTCGAGTCGCTCGCCGCCGCGCTCCAGGAGACGCAGATTCGATCGTGACCTTTCGGGCCCGCTGAGCGATCACGGGGCGTGGAGCAACGACCGATCACCGACCGCATCCATGACCTGGGCGAACTGCCCATTCCGCCGGAGGTGCGGGCGCAGCACCTGCACCGCATCGCTGACGCCGGCGCCGGCGCTGCCGATGGCCGGCGCTTCGGTCGCCTCGCCGTCGCCGCCGCCGTGGTCGTCGGGTTCTTCGCCGGCTCGACCGGCCTGGCGGTCGCCGGCGCCCTCCCCGACCAGGCCCAGGACGTCGCCCACGACGTCCTGGCCGTCGTCCAGGTCGACGTCCCCCACGGGACCCACGGCCCGTGCGTCAGCGCCATCGCTCACGACAAGAGCCTGACGCAGGACGCCAAGAAGGCAGCCAAGGCGGACTGCCCGAAGGGCGGCCCCGCCAGCACCGACGCCGGACCGAACGACGACCCCGGCGACACGCCGGGCCGGTCGGGGTCGGCGCCGGGCCAGGTGGGAACCGCCGGCGGGAACGCCGATCCGTGTCACGGCAAGCCGCCGTGGGCGGGCCGCAAGGACCTGACACCCGACGCACGGGCGGCGATGAAGACCGAGCGCGCCGCCACCTGCGGCACGGACGCCGCCGAGACCGACGAGGTCGATGGCGCCGAGGACCGCGGACACCGACGTCGAGACCGGGGACACCGGCCCCGAGGACGACCCAGCCCGAGGGCTGATCAGTCCCGGCGCAGGACGCCGATGCCCAGCTCGCGCCGGGCCCGCCACTCGGCCTGCACCTCGAACGGGATGCGACGGTACGCACCAAGGTGCCCGTGCCGCCGCAGGCGCCAGCGCACGTAGGCCGAGACGTACCGGCGGAAGAAGCCGACCCACCCGTGGCGGTGGAACTGCAGCACGTGCTCGTACTCGTGGCGGCGGAGGCGGCCGGCCAGGGTGACGCCGCGTCGCACGAACACGGTCGAGCCGAGGGTCGTGGCTGCGGCGCCGGGTGCGGCGATGCCGTGGACGACGCGGATGTCGTCGATGTCGGGAGGACCGGCGTCGTCCCGGGAGCCAGCGGGACACGGCGACGGCGTCAGAAGAGCGCCGCGCTGAGCTTCTTGCGGTACGTCGGCGGTGCGGGGGTCGGTGGGGCCCATCAGCTCGAGCATGTCGAGGTACTCTGGCGGGCGTCCTCGTCGTCCTTGACCTGGGCGAGCAGGGTGTCGAGCTGGTGCTCCACGTCGTCGGGGACGTCAGGGTTGGCGGCCCGGGCCTGGGCCGCGATGCGACGGGTCTCGGCGGTCTCGGGGATCTTGGCCAGCAGCTCGAGCGCCTCGGCCTTGGCGTGGCGGTCGCCTGACGCGACGAGCAGCGCGGCGAGGGCGGTGATGGCCTCGCCGTTGTCGGGCTCGAGCTCGAGCGCCTGGCGCAGCGAGGCCTCGTCGCCGGCGTCGAGCAGCTGGCGGACCTCGGACTCCTCCGCGGTGGGCACGAGCTGGCCGACCCAGGCCGCCACCTCTGCTCGGGCTGGGCCCCGACGAAGCCGTCGACCACCTTGCCGTCGCGGAGCGCGTAGACCGCCGGGATCGACTGCACCTGGAAGGCCTGGGCGACGGCGGGTTGGCGTCGACGTCGACCTTGGCCAGCACGACCTGGCCCTCGGTGGCGTCGACCACCTTCTCGATGATCGGGCCGAGCGTCTTGCAGGGGCCGCACCACTCGGCCCACAGGTCGACCACCACCGGCACCTGGGTGGAGCGGTCGATGACCTCGGTCTGGAAGGTGGCATCGGTGACGTCGATGTACGCCATGGCGCCAACGCTACCGGTGCGGCGTCGCGGTCCGGCCGGCTGGCCCGGCCCGGCGGGCGCGGTGCAGACTCGACCGATCGCGGCGGGACGACACCGGCCGCACGGACGAGGACGGAGGCAACGACGTGGGCGAGGTCCAGGGCATCGACAGCGAGGCCGTCACCGCCTGGTACGCCGAGCACGTCCCCGGCACGACTCCCCCGCTCGAGTTCGACCTCATCGCCGGCGGGCACTCGAACCTCACCTACCGGTCACCGACGCCGACGGGCGGCCACGGTCCTGCGCCGCCCGCCGCTCGGCCAGGTGCTGGCCACCGCCCACGACATGGGCCGCGAGCACCGGATCATCGCCGCCCTCGCCGACACCGACATCCCGGTCGCCCCGCCGCTCGGGTACGACCCGGACGACGACGGTCAACGGCGCGCCCTTCTACGTCATGGACTTCGTCGACGGCCACGTCCTGCGCGACCCAGGCCGCGGCCGAGCGCTCACCCTCGAGGCCCGGCGCCGAACGCGGCGACTCCCTCATCGACGTGCTCGCCGCCATCCACGCCGTCGACGTCGACGCCGTCGGCCTCGGCGACCTCGGCCGCAAGGAGGGCTACATCGAGCGCCAGCTCAAGCGCTGGTACGGCCAGTGGGACAAGTCCAAGACCCGCGAGCTGCCCGACGATCGACGAGGTCCACGACGCGCTCGCCGCCAGCGTCCCCGAGCAGGGCCCCGCCGCCATCGTCCACGGCGACTACCGGCTCGACAACTGCATGGTCGACGACCGACGGCGAGGTCATCGCCGTGCTCGACTGGGAGCTCTGCACGCTGGGCGACCCCCTCGCCGACGTCGGCCTGCTGATGGTGTACTGGGCCGAGCCCGGCGACGCTCGCCCACCCTCGGCGTCGCCCACCGCGGCCGAGGGCTTGCGCAGCCGAGCCGAGCTGCTCGACCGCTACGCCGCCGCCTCGGGCCGCGACCTGTCCCACATCGACTACTACGTCGCGTTCGGCTACTGGAAGCTGGCCTGCATCGTCGAGGGCGTCTACGCCCGCTACGTCGGCGGCTCGATGGGCACGCGGGACGACGGCCGACTTCGACGCCTTCGCCCGCAGGTCGAGGCGCTCGCCGGCCAGGCCGCGGCCGCCGTCGACCGATGGGCTCGAGTGCCTGATGTCGCTGACCCTTACGAGCTGCACGCCCGCCCCGACCTGGACGCCCCGGTCCTGCTCGTCGCGCTCGACGGCTGGATCGACGCCGGCGTGCGCGGCCGGCCGGGCCGTCGAGACCCTGCGTCGGCGCAGAGCGACGCCGTCCCCGTGGCCACCTTCGACGCCGACGCGCTGCTCGACTTCCGGGCCCGGCGGCCGATCCATGCACCTCGTCGACGGCGTGAACACCGGGCTGACCTGGCCGACCATCGAGCTGCACGCCACCGCGGTCCCCCAACGGCACCGACGTGCTGCTGCTCACCGGCGTCGAGCCCGACCACGCCTGGAACGCCTTCGCCGACGCCGTGCGCGACCTCGCCGTCGATCTCGGCTGCCGCATGCAGGTGGGCCTCGGCGCCTACCCCGCCGGCGTCCCGCACACCCGGCCGGTCGACGCTGTCGGCCACCGCCTCCGACCGACGAGCTGGCCGCCTCGGTCGGCCTCGTCCGGGGCACCATCGACGTGCCCGCCGGCGTCGAGGCCGTCCTCGAGCAGCGCTTCGCCGACGCCGGCCTCCCCGCCGTCGGGCTCTGGGCCCAGGTGCCGCACTACGCCGCCACCATGCCGTACCCGGCGGCGGCGGCCCGCCTCATCGAGGGGCTCGAACCAGGTGGCCGGCACCGACTTCGCCATCGGCGACCTGCCCGACGAGATCAGCCGTGGCCTGCGCAGCCGCATCGACGAGCTGATCGAGCGCAACCCCGAGCACCTGGCCATGATCCGCCAGCTCGAGGCAGCAGGCTCGACGCCGCAGACCGACGAGTCAGATCGGCGCGAGCTGCCGTCCGGGCGACGAGCTCGCCGAGGAGCTGCAGCGCTTCCTGCGCGAGCAGGGCGACTGAGCCGGCGCCGCACGCGAACTTGACCGATCGGTCAAGTCCTCTAGCTCCGGCCATGAAGATCGACGGGGGCATCGGCCTCGACCTCACCAAGGCCGGCCGACGCAGGCCAAGGAGGCCGAGGACTTCGGCTACGACGGCGTCTGGGTGCCGGAGACGTCACGGGATCCGTTCCTGCCGCTCACCATCGCCGCCGAGCACACCGAGCGCATCGAGATCGGCACCTCCATCGCCGTCGCGTTCGCCCGCTCCCCGATGACCCTGGCCAACACCGCCTACGACCTGACCCAGTTCTCGCAGGGCCGGTTCATCCTCGGGCTCGGGCAGCCAGATCAAGCCCCACATCACCAAGCGCTTCTCGATGGAGTGGTCGAAGCCGGCCGCCCGCATGCGCGAGATGGTGCTGGCCATGCGCGCCATCTGGGACAGCTGGATGAACGGCGCCAAGCTCGACTTCCGGGGCGACTTCTACACCCACACCCTGATGACGCCGTTCTTCGACCCGGGTCCCCACGAGTACGGCATCCCCCGGGTGTTCCTCGCCGGCGTCGGCCCGCTGATGACCGAGGTCGCCGGCGAGGTGTGCGACGGGTTCTTCTGCCACGGCTTCACCACCGAGAAGTACCTGCGCGAGGTCACCCTCCCCGCGCTCGAGGAGGGCCGCGAGAAGGCCGGCAAGACGCTGGAGGGCTTCGAGATCTGCGGCCCGAGCTTCGTCGTCACCGGCAACACCGAGGAGGAGCTCGAGGCAGGCCAAGGTCGGCACCCGCCAGCAGATCGCCTTCTACGGCTCGACCCCGGCGTACCGCCCGGTGCTCGAGTGCCACGGCTGGGGCGACCTGCAGACCGACCTCAACCGCCTGTCCAAGGAGGGCAAGTGGGCGGAGATGGGCACCCTCATCGACGACGAGATCCTCGGCACCTTCGCCGTGGTCGGCGAGCCCGAGGAGATCGGCCCCGAGCTCGACCGCCGCTACGGCGACGTCATCTCCCGCATCAGCTTCTACGCCCCCTACGACGGCGACCGCGACCGCTGGCAGAAGGTGCTCCAGGACCTGAAGGCCTGACCGTCCGCCGACCCGGCTCGGGTCACGCGTTGAGGAGCAGCAGCAGGCCGATACGGTGTAGGCGATCATCACGCCGAGCAACGGGTACTGGCTGCGCACCGCCGCTCGCGGTCGGGTACGCTCGACGGCCCGATCGTGGGCCGCGACGACGCCGCCGACGTGACCGACCACGATCGCCGCCACCTGCACGTAGGCGATCTGGTCGCCGTGACCACGGTGTAGTCGATGGTGTCGTCCGCCGTGCCGAAGAGGTCCCAGCCCCGGCCCGAACGGGTCCGACAGCAGCGCGACGAAGGCCTGGCCCTCGAACACCAGCAGCGAGAAGTAGTGGGCGATCGAGTAGGCCAGCACGATCGGGATGAGCGACGGCACCCAACGCCACGCCTGTTCGACCACGGGCAGCGTCGTCGTCGGCGAGCACGCCGACCAGCCGGCATGGCGACCAGGAACAGCACCGAGACCGTGGCGATGATGAGGACGAGGCCGACCGTGGTGACGACCGTCAGGTCCCACTCCCGGCGGGTGCCGATCTGGTCGGCCCACAACTGCGTCCGGGAGAACCCGTCGAAGGTGGTGCCGCCGAGCATGACGAGGACCACGGCGAGGGTGCCCGGCGCCGGGTACGACCTCGGCCAGGCCGCTCCCGGCCACCGGAGCCGGAGCCGGCCGCCGTCGTCGCGGTGGAGCGGGCGACAGGGCGGCGAGGAGGGCGAACAGCACGGCGAACCCGTCGCCGGTGCGGATCCAGCCGGCGCCGAAGCGCAGCGCACCGACGAGGACGGCTGCGGTGTAGAGGCCCAGGAACAAGCCGACCGCGCCCACCGAGCCCGGTTCGAAGTAGGCGAGCTCGAGCCACTGGAAGGCGAACAGACCCGCCGCGGCAGGCCAGTACGACGCCCACCACCCGGTGGCCCGGTTGGCCTCCGGGTCCCGACCGCCGATGCGGTCGAACCCGGCGGCGATGGTCCAGAGCGGGTTGACGCGCCGCCAGAAGTCACCGAAGACGGCGCTCGCCACGGCGACCCCGACCCAGAACACGACGTAGAGCGCGGTGGGCGCCACGTTCACCGCCACGGAGTCGGCGCCGAACCACGCCGCGGCCAGCGTCAACACGAAGAAGACGAGGACGACGACCTTCCCCAACACCGTGACGGCACGCCACGTCCCGTCCAGCCATGCCGGGGCGCGGCACCCCGGAGGCCGCCGCCGCCAAGCGGGGGCGGGGCCACAGGATGCGCAAGGCCACGAACGAGATCAGCAGGGCGAACGCGGCGGAGTAGGCGAACAACCACGGCGGCACCGGGAGATCGGCGCGGCCGCCGACACCGTGGGCGAAGATCACGAGGTCACGAGACCTCGAGCTCGACGAGCTTGAGGCCGGCGTTCTCGAGCTCGACCTCGAACACGCCGGGGATCGTGGCGTCGAAGGCCAGCTCGGCGGTCCCGCCGGCCCCCACGTCGACCATCAGGTCGTAGCCGTGGAGGTGGACCTCGTCGGCCACGTCGCTGGTCACCCGCAGGGTCACGGTGTCGCCGAGGGAGATCTTCGGTCGCTGTGGTGCGGTCACCTCGCCGTCGGCGACGGTGATCTCGACGACGGTGGCGTCGGACACCGCCGAGGTCTCGGCTGTGGTCCCACCACCGGCATCGGTGGTGGTGGTCGCTCCGCCGGCATCGGTGGTCGTCGTCTGGACGGCGTCGCCGGCGGTGGTGACAGGGCTCGCAGAGGTGTCGTCATCGCCGCAGGCGGCGAGGACCAGGAGGGATGCGGCCAGCAGGGCGGCCGCGCGTCGAACAAATGGGTGTCGCATGGTGGTGCTCCTCGGATCGGTGGTGCCGGCCCCGGACGGGGACGGTCGGCGGTCAGCGGGCGAGCGCGACCGCCGGAGGAGCACGCAGGCCCACCGACACCGCGGCGCCGGTGGCGTGGGAGACGATCCGGGGGACGAAGGTGGAGGAGACCGGGGCATGGGTGGCTCGTGGTCGCGGCCCGGCGATGGCGAACCGGACAACACGGCCGACCAGATCGATGCCCCGCACGACGACGACGGCCACGGCCACCTGGGCCAGCAGTCCGAACCACACGCCGCGTTCGACGAGCGCGCCGTGCAGACCGGCGCCGCTCGCCGCTCGTTCGGCGATCTCCTGGACTGCGAAGACGACGACCTGTGCCACGATCAGCCGGCGGACGTCGATCCGCCCCCGCATCCCCAGCGTCCGTGCGGTCGCGACCGCCCATCCCAGCGCGGCGAACACGCCCAAAGGGACCACGACCGAGGCCGCGGTGGCGAAGTAGGCGTGTCCGCCGAGGGCCACTTCACGGGCCGCTCCGTCGGGATGGGCCAGCCCGTAGCCCGCGATGTGCCCCACCGCGACGCCGGCGAACGTCAGCATCCAGAAGGCGATCCGTCGGGGCGACATCGACGGCGAGGCTACGAGGCCCGGTCGCGCCGCACCACTCGCCGGTGGTCAGGCCGGTTGCAGCGAACGGGCGAGGTACTGCTCGCGACAGCGCGTGCGTTGCAGCTTGCCGCTGCTCGTCTTGGGGAGCGTCCCGGGGGCGACGAGCACGACGTCCTTCGCCGGGACGCCCACGGCGGCCCGCACCCTGGCCTGCACGGCACGGCGAACGGGCTCGTGGTCCTCGGCCTTGGTCTCGGCGACGACCACCATGCCCTCCCGGCCGTTGACCCCGTCGACGCTGAAGGCGATCACGTTGCCGGCCCGGACGCCCTCGACGTCGTTGCAGGCCCGCTCGACGTCCTCGGGCAACACGTTGCGTCCTCCGACGATGATCAGGTCCTTGATCCGCCCGCACAGCACCAGTTCGCCGTCGACGAGGTACCCGAGGTCGCCCGTGCGGAGCCATCCGTCGCGGAACAGCTCGCCGTCGAGCTCGGGCCGATCGTGGTAGCCGGCACAGACGGAGGTACCGCTGATCTCGAGCTCACCCACTTCACGGTCTCGCCGCGGGCGACCATCGGCAGGATCGACGATGCGGATCCGCAGCCCGGGCACCGGGGTGCCGAGCCGGGCGAACCCGCGGGATCCGGCGGCTGCGGCGGGAACGGGGGCGGCGTAGCCCTCGGTTTCGAGCACGCGCCGGTCGACGGTGTCGACCACCAGGCCCCGGCCCGGAGGCGGGAACGTGCCGGCGATGGCGACCTCGGCCATGCCGAAGGCAGGGAAGACGGCGCCCGGGTCCATGCCGAAGGGCACGGCGGCGGCGACGAAGTCGTCCACCGTCCGGGGGTCGACCGGCTCGGCACCGTTGAGCACGACGCGCAGCGACGACAGGTCGAGGGGCTGGCCCGTGTCGGCCGCCCGACGCAGCGCTCGCGTGGCGAGCACGTAGGAGAAGTTGGGCCCCGCCGTCGCCGTGCCCCCGTACTGCGACATCCACTCCATCCACCGCCCCGGCGAGGCCAGGAAGTCCTGCGGGGCGCCCAGCACCAGGGCTGTGCCGGTGGTCATGGCGAGACCGAGCAACCCGACGAGGCCCATGTCGTGGTAGAGCGGCAACCAGGAGACGAGGACGTCGGTGTCGACGTCGAGCTCGGCGGCGACCTCGATGGCATCGAGGTTGGCGCACACGGCCTGGTGTGGGAGGACCACGCCCTTGGGGTCGGACGTCGATCCGCTGGTGAACTGCAGCAGGGCGACCGCCGACGGATCGGGGGCGGGCGGGTCGTAGATCGCGTCCCGGTCGAGCTCGTCGAACACGATCAAGGGGGGCTCGTCCGGCTCGGGGGTCACGAAGGCGGCGAGGTCGGGGTCGGCGAGGACCAGCCGGACGTCGGCGCTGCGCACGCGGGCCCGTGTCTGCGCGACGAACTCGTCGAGCGAACCCATCCGCATCGGTAGCGGAAGGACCACGAGGGTGGCGCCGCTCAGCCAGACCGCCTGGATGGCGGTGACGAAGGTGCGCGTGGTGGGTCCGAGCAGGGCGACGCGGTCGCCGGGGACCACGCCTCGCGCCTGCAGGCCGGCGGCCATCAGCGTGGCGTCGGAGTGCACCTGGCCCCACGGAACGGTGACGTGGACGTCGCCGGACACGAAGGTGACGTCGTGACCCCGCCGGGCGCCGGCGGTGACACGTTGCTGGAGGGTCTGCACGCGGGTGTGACCCGGATGCCGGCGCGTGCGTTACGGAGGACGCTGGGCCCGTGACCCGACGGTCTGGAATGCTGCCCGCATGAGGAAGATGACGCCCCGTTCGCTCGCATGGATCAGCGAGGCACCCGTGTCGGTGACCCGCACGCGCCGAATCGCCGCCCCGCCGGCGCAGGTGTGGGAGACCATCGCCGACCACGAGAGTTGGTCCGAGTGGTTCCCGCCCGTGTCACGCGTGGAGCGGATCGACTCGGCCGATGCGGTCGGCGGCCACCGCCGGGTCCACATCGGCCGGGTCGTCGTCGAGGAGGAGTTCCTGGCCTGGGAGCCCGACGCACGGTTCGCGTTCACGCTCACCGGCTGCACGCTCCCCGGCGTGGTGTCGATGGTGGAGGACGTCTCCCTCGCGCCGGTCGGTGATGCTGCGACGGAGGTGCGCTACACCCAAGCTGTCCAGACCGTCGGGGCGCGGTGGTCCGCTCCCCTGCTACGACGGGCGCTGCCGGGTGCGATCGACCGGGGTCTGGCCGGCCTGGCCCGCCGCATCGAGAACTGACCGTGCCGGTCTGCGCCCGGAACGGGCGCAGACCGGACTCGACTCCGATGCTCCGGGACTAGATGCTGGGGCTCTTCGGTGGCAGCGGCTCGAACTCGGGCGGTGCCGTGCCCTCGGGGTGATCGGCGTAGATGCCGACGGCCCCGGACGGATCGAAGGCCTTGAAATCGCCCTTCGCCCATTCGTCGACGTAGTAGCGCTTGCCACCATCGACGAACATCCACAGGCCGTCACCGTCGTTGAAGATCTCGTCCTGGCCCTTGGCCTTCGGGTCCCACCAGATCTTGGTCACGTCGTCGATCCCGGCGTAATCGGAACCCTCGATGGTGGGCCAGTGGCCGTGATCCCCCCACGACACGTTGTACTGCTGCACCCCCCGGACCGGCTCCTCGTAGGCGAACAGCGCCTTGGTGAACGAGTCGTGGGTCAGGTTCGGGCCCACGCCCTGGAGCACCTCGAAGAACACGTTGGGGGTGGGCACCAGCACCTCGAGCGTGCCGTCGGCCTTGGTCTTCTCCCCATAGAACCACTCGTAGAGCTGGTACGAGCTCTCCACGTCCGGATCGACCCGAGCGGCCAGCGGCGTGATGCCGAAGGCGTGGGCCCATTGCTCCTGGTCGTAGGTGCGGGCGAAGACGTTGGTGTCGATGAGGGTGGACAGGTTCAGGAACCACTCCGGGTGGTAGTCCTGCGTGGTCGCCTCGCGGGTGAAGTCACGGGGGGCGATGGGGTCACCGGCGAAGATCACGGTGGTGACGCCGGCCTGCTTGAGCTTGGCGATGGCGTTGGCCGCCGTCTCCTGCAGCGTGGCCGGGTCGAGGGTGTACGGCACCATCACGGCGAGCTCGACCCCCCGGTCCGCCAGGGCCTGTCGGTAGTCCTCGGCGCTCTTGGCCGAGTCCTCGGAGCTCTCGATGTAGAGGTAGCCGAAGACGCGGTCCTTGTCCTGCATCGCCGGGTCGCCGGCGTAGGCGGCCTTCTGCCCGGCGACCTGGTCGACGAGGGCCTCCACGTTGTGCTGGCGAGCCTGGAGGTTGGTGAGCGCGGTGCCGGCGATGCCGAGGCCGTTCTGCTTGGCCAGGTTGTCGTGGGTGGGCGTCAGACCACAGCTGATGCACTGGATGCCGCGGGCGACCAGCTCGTCACCGAACGCGGTGGTCAGCGCAGGGCCACCCCACACCTGGAACGGCTTCATGTCCTCGGCGATCTGCACGGCGTCGGCGCGAGCGGTGACGGCGTCGCTGGCGATGCCCTCCGACTCGTAGTACTCGATGTCGACCTCGCGGCCGTAGGTCTCGGAGTACGTCTCCAGCATGTCGACCCAGTGGGTGATGGCGTCCTCGGCGTCCGCGTTGGTGTCGTCGACCTGGATGGCATCGGTGATGTAGTTGATGATCGGGTCGCTGTCCGGACCCAGGTAGACGACGATCTTGATGCTGTCCGCCGTCACGCCCTGGTCGGTGGCCCCGCCGTTGTCCCCTTCGAACGGCAGATAGCACTCGGCGGCGAAGTAGCTGGGAATCGCCACCTGACCCCGGCTCGTGTCGCAGCGATCGCCCCAGTCGAGGTCGGCGGCGGTGCCTGCTTCCTCCGCGGCGCTGAAGCTCAACGGGTAGGTGACCTCGCCGGGTGCGCCGGTCGTCGTGGAGCCGTCGTCGCCGGCCACCGTGGTGTCCGGCGCCGTGGTCGCCGTGTTGTCGTCGTCTCCGCCGCCGATGAGCACCACGGCGGCGATGACGGCGATCACGACGACGATGGCTGCCACCGGGCCGTAGCGGCGCAGCGCGCTGCTGCCCTCGTTCGGCTGGTCACTGGCTGGTTGCATGGAATGTGGCCCCCCTGGGTGCGTTCACAGTGGTTCGGTGGTCCGGGACCCGGATCGGGCCAGGACGTCTTCGTTGGTGCCGAGGTAGGACGCCACCACCTCCGGGTGGTTCAGCACCTCGGCCGGTGTGCCCTCGGCGAGCACCCGGCCCTGATCCATGGCGATGAGACGGTCGGCGATACCGGTGACGAGGGGCATGTCGTGCTCGATCACGAGCAGCGACGCCCCGAGGCCCTCGCGGATGCGCAGCAGCAGCGGCCCCAGGGCCTCGGTCTCGCGCTGGGCGATGCCGCTCGACGGCTCGTCGAACAGGATCACCGTGGGCCGGTGGGCGACGACGCACGCCAGGTCGACGATGCGCCGGGACCCGGTGGACAGCTCCCGCAGGAACTTGGTGCGGAACGCCTCGAGCCCCATGAGCTCGATCAACTCGTTGACCCGCGTGCTGATCTTGACCTCGCTGTCGAACGTCGTCGGGAGGTGCAACGCGGCGCTCACCGGGTCGCGCGACTCGGTGAACCGCTCGAGCGAGACCTTCAGCGCCTCCTCGACGGTCATCGCCGGGAACAGCTTGGCGTCCTGGAAGGACCGCCCCAGCCCCCGCAACGCCCGCCGGTGTGGAGCGAGGGATCCGATGTCGTGACCGGCCAGCAGCACCCGACCGGTGTCGGCGGGCGTGAAGCCGGAGATGACGTCGAACAGGGTCGTCTTGCCGGCCCCGTTCGGGCCGATCACGCCCACGATCTCGCCGGGCGCGACCTGCAGCGACACCTCGTCCACGGCCCGGATCCCGCCGAAGGACCGGGTCAGCTCGACGGTCTCGAGCGCGGCCGGACCCGGCGCCGATGCGTGGTCCGACGCTCCGTCGTCCTTCGACGCCCCGTTCTCGTTCGGTGCCCCGACCACCGTGCGGGCCGACACCCGGGCGGACGTCCCGTTGGCAGTCGACCCATTGGCGTGCGCCCGCACGTCGTGGTCGGCGGTGCCCGTCACTGCACCCTCGAGGAACACCGATCGCAACAGGTCCGGACGGTCGAGCAGATCGGCCGTCGCGCCCGAGAAGCGGATTTCGCCCTTCTCCATGAAGTAGGCGGTCTCGGCCACGGTGAGCGCCACGTTCACCGACTGCTCCACGAGGATGATGGTGGTCCCCTGCTCACGGACCTCTCGCAGCACGGGCAGGAGTTGATCGACGATGACCGGCGCGAGACCGAGGGAGAGCTCGTCGATCATCAGCAGGCGCGGCTTGGAGATGAACGCCATGCTGAGCGCCAGCATCTGGGCCTGGCCGCCGGAGAGGTTCGCCGCCGGGTGGTGCCGGCGCTGGTCGAGGGCGGGGAACAACGCGTACGCCCGGTCCATGCCGGCGGCCACCTCGGCCTTGGACCGGCGGTGGAGCCAGCCGGCCACCTCCAGGTTCTCGTGCACGGTCAGCGACGGGAACGTCCCGACGCCGCCGGGGACCTGGGCCACGCCGCGGCCGGCGATCTCGGCCGGCGGCGTGTGGGTCATGTCGACGCCGTCGAAGATGATGGCGCCGCGCTCGGCCTCGACGATGCCGGAGACGGCCTTCAGCAGCGTCGACTTGCCGGCACCGTTGGTCCCGAGCAGGGCCACGATCTCACCTTCGTCGACCTCGAGGTCCACGCCGAAGAGGACCTGCACGTTGCTGTAGGAGACGTCGACGCCCCGGATCAGCAGCAGCTTCGACCGGCCCTGCCGACGCTCGTAGGCCACCTCGGATTGCGCCGCAGCCGTCTGCCACACCTGGGTGATGTCCTTGGAGATGACCTTGCCGGCGCTGGCGATGATGCAGCCGCCGACGACGAACACGGGCAGCATGAGCAACATGCCCTGGCGGATGCCCCAGGCGTCGCCGAAGGCCCCGATGATCGGCAGGATCAGGAGCCCGGGCAGCACCCACACCGAACCGATCGAGAACCCGGTGGCCCGGGCCCGG
Organism: uncultured Acidimicrobiaceae bacterium; assembly: GCA_963811245.1. Lineage (GTDB taxonomy): Bacteria > Actinomycetota > Acidimicrobiia > Acidimicrobiales > Salinilacustritrichaceae > Salinilacustrithrix. Next base: position 174,469 of record CAWEQL010000010.1, on the reverse strand, counting down.
GGTGGGATCGCCAGCGCAAGCGCGGCGTAGATGCCGGGCCCGACCGCAGCGAGACCGGCGCTGATCACCGCGTTGATGGCGATCGACAGCCACAGCCACGGGCTGAGGGCGAAGACGGCGAACGCAGCGGCGACGATGAACGAGACCTTTCCGAGGAACCGCAGCAGCAGGCCGGGATCCTGTTGGACGAGCTTGGTACCGATGCGGGCTCCGACGAACAGGCCGACGAGCTGCAGGGGTTCGGTGGACGCCGCCACCAGACCCCGAGCCCGCTCGTCGAGGCCGAAGACCTGCTCGTAGAACAGTCCGGCCAGCGAGGTGAAGCCGATCAGCGACGCGGCAAGGAACGGCAGCGACCACCAGATCCGGCGCAGGCTCTCGATGCGGCCGCACAGCCGCCATGCCTCGCCGAACGACGGCGGCGCCTCTTCGGTGGCGATCGCCTCCTCTGAGGCTTGCATCGCCCGGCGCTCGTGGTTGCCCCGGACCGGTTCCTTCATGCGCAGCCCGAGGAACACCACCACCAGGGTGGGAACGGCGAAGACGAAGAACGGAGCCCGCCAGCCGAATGAGTAGGCGATGGCGCCGGCCAACAGCGGGCCGACGAAGGCACCCACGGCGTTGGCGGCCCGGTGGAACGAGTACACCTTCGAGCGGTGCTCGGGGGCGTAGTAGTCGGCGATGAGAGAGTTGTGGGTGGGGTCGACCACCGCCTTGCCGATGCCGGACCCTGATCGCATGACGACCAGGAACCAGACCGAGAAGCTGATGCCCGTCCCGAACGAGAACAGCGCCCACGCCGTGGCGCCGATCATGGCGAGCCGCACGCGAGGCGCCCGGTCGGCGTAGTGGGCGATCGGGACTTGGAGACACAGCGCCACACCGGCCACGAGGGCGATGACCGACAACGCGCCCTGCAGGTCGAGGCCGAATGCGTCGCGGATCTCGGGCAGCAGGATGGCGAACGCCGTGCGGTCGAGCTCGTCGACGGCGTTGAGCCCGAACAGGATGACGAGCGGGTACACCGGCCCGCCACCGGTGATCTCCTCCAGCCAGCCCCGGATCCGGCCGTGTCCGGTCGTCGTCGCCGTCATGCGTCGACCACCGGTGCCTGGACCGCTGGGACGTCGACGCCGTCGGCATCTCCCGTCACGAGGATCCCGTCCGCACCGGGCGGCGGGGGCGGCGACTCGGGTGGCGATTCCGCCTCGACGCGGCGGTCGGCCACGAGCGACGGCACCTCGATGCCGTTGCGGCGGGCCACCGACCGCAGCCACAGGTCTCGCACCTTGTAGACGACCGAGCCCAGGCCCCCGGGGATGACGAGGAGCACGAACAGCACCCCGGCCGCCGAGCTGAAGAAGCGCCAGTCGGCGGGCAGGAGGAAGAACCCGCCCTCGACGTAGATGGCGCCCAGCACACCGCCGGTGAGTGTGCCCAGCCCTCCGATCACGGCGGCCGTGAACATGATGATGCTCAGGCCGGGGTCGTAGGGACCGGCGTCGAAGGCCTGCTGATGGTGGACGAACACGGCGCCGGCCACCGCGGCGACGAAACCGGAGATGGCGAAGGCGGTGAGCTTGGCCCGGGCGGCGCTGACCCCGAAGGCCTCGGCGCCCCGCTCGTTCTCCCGGATGGCGAGCAGGACCCGCCCGGTTCGGCTGTTGCGCACGCCACGGAGGCCGACGAGCACGAGCACGAGCACGGCCAGGGCGAAGTAGTAGATGCGGGTCGGCGAGTCGAGGCTGATGCGACCGAACAGGTCGGGGCGCTCGACCCGGCCGCGCGGGACCCAGTCGAAGAACCGGGGGTTGAGGAAATAGGCCGACGTGGCGAGACCGAAGCCGAGGGTCGTCACGGCCAGGAACAGGCCGCTCAGCCGCAATGCCGGCAGGCCGATGATCACCGCCACACCCACGCCGACGATCCCCGCGACGAGGATGGCCAGGCTCAGATCGAGGTGCCACACGCTCGTGGCGTGCGCACCGACGGCGGCGCCCACGGCCATGAACGCCACCTGGGCGAGCGAGACCTGACCCGACCACCCGGTCACCACCACGACCGATGCGACCACCAGGGCGTAGATGAAGACCACCGAGATCTTGAGCGACGTGGACGTACCCACGAGGGTGGGCAGCACGAGGACAGCCAGCCCGATGGCCGCGGAGCCGGCCCATCGCACGAGCCGGACCTCCGGAACCCGCCGCAGCTCGCGGGGCACCGGGCGCACCTCGTCGGATGCCGACCAGCTCGATGCCCCGTCGGTGGCCGCCCGGGAGATGTCCTTGCGGCGCAGGAGCAGGGCGCCGATGGCGACCATCGCCACCACCGGTTCGATGAGGAGCGGGCTGCGTTGGCCGAGGAAGCCGTTCCAGTCGACGCCCATCTCGAGCACCCCGATGGCGAGGGAGCTGGCCACGATCGTGGGGAGGTGCGTCATGCGCCCGAGCATCAGCGCGGCCAGGGCCCGCAACAGGATGCCGAACGAGAGGGCGGCGCCGATCGGCAGGCCGACCACCCCCGCCCGCAAGAACAGGGCGAGGTAGGCCAGGACCCCGGCAATCGCCCACACGATGGTGTGGAGACCCTTCACCGGGACGCCGAGCAGGCTGGCGCGATCGGCGCGGTCGGCGGCGGCACGGATGGCCACGCCCACGGCGGTGCGCTGCAGGAACAGCCCGACGGCGAGCATGGCCAGTGGGGCTCCCACGAGGACCAGCACGTCATTGCCGTTGAACACGAGCGGGTCGACGGTGAAGCTGAGGTGGAACGGCGGATCGATCCGTTGCGACCGCACCTTCTCGTCGAAGAGCCGTGGGAGCAGGAGGCCGCCGAAGGCGAGCAGCTGGCTGAGGCCGAGGGTGGCGACGGTGAGGATCAGGCGGGGGGCGCGGAAGAAGCGGCGGATGATGGCGAGCTCGCACACCGCTCCGAGCGCCGCAGCGGCGGCGAAGCCGGCCCCGAAGGCGAGCAGCCAGGGGAGGCCGGTCGAGATCGAGAGCATGACGGCGAGCGAGGCCGGCACGTAGCCCAGGTCGCCCTGCGCGAAGTTGAGGACGCGGTTGGCCCGGTAGATGAGCGCCATGCCGACGCTGACCATGGCCGTGAGCAGGCCGATGATGATCCCCCGCAGGAACACGCCCGCCGGCACCGGGAAGACCACGAGCTGCACCGCCAGCACCAGCACGACCGGACCGGCCATGGCCGCGGGTCGACGGAGTGAATCGGCCAGGTCGCCGGCGCGCCGGCGCCCGAGCCGCCCCCTGTTCCCTGACCCCCCCGGGCCACCGCCGACCACGCCCGCTGGCGCAGGTTGCACGTCCACCACACTGTCCCCCTTGCAGTTGACGGCACCGTAACCACTCGCGAGGCGCCGCGCCGGGCATCCCGGCGGCGGTCGGGCGGTTCCTCCCGTTTGTCCGAGTCGCCCGGGCGGTCGGGGCGCGCCCGGTGGCCGGACGCTCCGCCGGACGCCGGGGAGGGCTACGGGACGATGTTGACGAGCTTGGGTGGTCGGGCGATCACCGTGCGCGGTTCGCCGTCGAGGTGCGCCTGCACCTTCTCGCTCGCCAGTGCCAGCGCTACCGCCTCGTCCTCGCCGATGGAGGGGCTCACGTCGATGCGGTCCCGCACCTTGCCCCCCACCTGCACGACCATCGTGACCGTGTCGACCGTGAGCATGGACGGGTCGGCCTCGGGCCAGCGCTGGGCGTGGATGTGGGCCTCCACCGCATCAGGCGCGGCGCCTTCCGCCACCCGCCGCCGTTGCCACAGCTCGGCGGTGACGTGGGGCGCCATCGGCGCCAGCAGCGTGAGCAGCGTGTCGACGGCGAAGTCGGTCTTGCCCTGCTTGTAGAGCAGGTTGGTGAACTCCATGAAGGCGGCGACGGAGGTGTTGTAGCTCCACCGCTCCATCTCGTCGCTGACCCGCGCGATGAGACGGTGGGCGGCCTTGTCGACCTCGACGGCGTCGTCGCCGGTGGCGTCGGGCACGACGTCGGAGCCGGGGTGGGCCAGGCGCCACAGTCGGCCGATGAACCGGTACGTGCCCTCGATGCCCACGCCCTCCCAGTCCACGTCGTCGGCGGGTGGGCCGACGAAGAGCTGACCGAGGCGCAAGGCGTCGGCGCCCTCACGATCGAGGATCGCCTCGGGCGCGACGAGGTTGCCCTTCGACTTCGACATCTTCGCCCCGTCGAGGCGGATCATGCCCTGGGTGAACAGGCGCTGGAACGGCTCGCGCAGGTCCTTCGGTGCCACACCGAGGTCGGCCAGGGCCTTGGTGAAGAACCGGGCATACATCAGGTGGAGGATGGCGTGCTCGACGCCGCCGATGTACTGATCGACGGGCAGCCAGTGCTCGACGGCGTCGGCGGAGAAGGGCAGCTCCTCGTTGGTGGGATCGGCGAAGCGGAGGAAGTACCAGGACGAGTCCACGAAGGTGTCCATGGTGTCGGTCTCTCGCATGGCCGGCCCCCCGCACACCGGGCAGGTGGTGTGGAGGAAGCCCTCGTGGTGCCGGAGCGGCGACTCGCCGGTGGGCAGGAACTCGACGTCGTCCGGTGCCAGCACGGGCAGCTCGGCTTCGGGGACGGGCACCGTGCCGTGGTCGGGGCAGTAGACGACCGGGATGGGGCAGCCCCAGAACCGTTGACGGGAGACGAGCCAGTCGCGCAAGCGGAAGTTGACCTTCGCCTCGCCGATGCCCTGCTCGGCGAGCCAGGCCGTGGCCGCCGCCTTCGCCTCGGCGACACCCATCCCGTTCAGGTCGAGCGACTCGCCGGCGCTGTTGATGGCGGGTCCGTCCCCGGTGTACGCCTCGCCGTCGAAGTCCTCCGGCGGTTGCACCGTGCGCACGATGGGCAGGTCGTAGGCGCGGGCGAAGTCCCAGTCCCGCTGGTCCTGGCCGGGCACGGCCATGATGGCGCCGGTGCCGTAGGTGCTCAGCACGTAGTCGGCGAGGTACAGGGGCACCGGCCGGCCGGTGAACGGGTTCAGCAGGTACGAGCCGGTGAACACACCCCGCTTGTCGAGCGCACCCTCGGAGGAGAGGCGGTCCATCTCCGAGGTGTTCCGGGCCTGATCGATGAACGCCTCGACCGCGGGGCGCTGGGCCTCGGTCGACACCGTGACGGCCAGCTCGTGCTCGGGGGCCAACACGGCGTAGGTCATGCCGAACGCCGTGTCGGGTCGCGTGGTGTACACCTCGATGGACGCGCCGCTCGCGTGCGGAGCGCCCGCCTCGTCGACCACGGCCATCGAGAACTGGGCGCCCTCGGACCGACCGATCCAGTTCTTCTGCATGGTGACGACCCGCTCGGGCCAGTCGACCAGCTCCAGGTCGTCGAGCAACTGCTGGGCGTAGTCGGTGATCTTGAAGAACCACTGCTCGAGGTCCTTGGCGACGACCAGGTCCCCGGAGCGCTCGCACGTGCCGTCGGCCAGCACCTGCTCGTTGGCCAGGACCGTCTGACAGCCGGGGCACCAGTTGACCGCAGCCTTGCGCTTGTAGGCGAGCCCGGCCTCCAGGAAGCGCAGGAAGATCCACTGGGTGAAGCGGGTGTACTGCGGCGAGTGGCTGGTGATGAGCCGCCGCCAGTCGTACCCGGCACCGATGCGCTGGAGCGACGACGTCAGCTCCGCCATCTTCTCCTCCGTGAAGGCGCGGGGGTGGCGGCCGGTCTGGATGGCGGCGTTCTCGGCCGGCAGACCGAAGCTGTCGAAGCCGATCGGCGACAGGACCCCGTAGCCCTGCATGGTGCGGTACCGGACGATCAGGTCGCCGAAGGTGTAGTTCCGGACGTGGCCCATGTGCGCGGCACCGGACGGGTACGGGTACATGCACAGCACGTAGTACGGGGGCCGGGGATCGTCGTTGTCGATCTCGTAGGTCCCCTCGTCGCGCCAACGCCGCTGCCACGCTGCCTCGACCGCCTGGGGGTCGTACGGGGGCACGCGTGTGGCGTCGGCGGCGTCCATGTCCTGCACGACGGGGCATCGTACCGAGGCCGCTCGAGGGCTCCGATTCGAGAATCCCCCGGAACCGGGGGTCCGATTGTCGCGGAAGCCCACCGCGTGATCTATCGTGGTCGGCCCTGCGGGTCGTGAGGCGCTGCCGAACGACCCGACCGCGACGGCTCTCTCCGAGCCCGGAGCACCCGGGGCTATAGCTCAGTTGGTAGAGCGCTTCCATGGCATGGAAGAGGTCAGGGGTTCGATTCCCCTTAGCTCCACGCCTCGCTCGTGGCGAGTTCGACGGATGATGCCGGCCCCCGCTCCCGATCGCTTCGTCGCCGCCCCCGACGGCCGTCGCCTCGCCGTCGACGACCGGGGCGATCCGCACGGCGTACCGGTGCTGTTCCTGCACGGGACCCCCGACACCCGCGTCGCCCGCCACCCGGACGACGACCTGGCCACGGCGGCCGGCGTGCGCCTCGTGGCCGTCGATCGTCCCGGCCTGGGAGCGTCGGATCCCGACCCCACCGCAACGCCGAGGTCGGTCGCCGACGACCACGTCCGGGTGCTGGATGCCCTCGGCGTCGAGCGCGCCGCCGTGTTGTCGTGGTCCGCCGGCGCCATCTTCGCCCTCGCCCTCGCCGGCGCCCACCCGGACCGGGTGTCCCGACTCGTGCTGGTCGCGCCGCTGGTTCCCGCCGACGCCTACGCCGACCCCGGCACGCTCCACGGGTCCGACGAGAGCCGGCACCTGTTCGCCTCCGTCATCGAGGACAGCGATCCCGACGAAGCGGGCCGTGAACTGGCGATGTGGCTCGTCCCTCCCGAGATCGACGAAGCCACCGCTCGTACGCTGCTCGCCGACAGCATCGAGGCCGTCCGGGGGGTGCCCGGCGCCGACGAAGCCCTGGTTGCCGCCCTGATGGGCAGCGTGGCGTCGGGGATGACCGGCCTCGAACGGGAGGTTGCCGCGCAGGCGACGCTGCTCGGCCCGCTGCTCGATGCGGTGCGGGCTCCCGTGCACGTCCACGTGGGGGCCGACGACCGCCTGACCCCGGTTGCCATGGCGCGCTGGCTCAGCCGGAGGTTGGGCGCCGGCCTCACCGAACACCCCGGCGCCGGCCACGCGCTCGGGACTCACCGGCTGGGCACGCTGGATGGCCGAGAGTGCGGGATCAGGGACCGCCGGGAGATCAGGGAATGCCGGGTGATCAGGCGGCGGGGCCGGGCGCGTCCGGATCGGCCCAGTCGATCGAGGGCACGTCCGACCACAGCCGCTCGAGCTCGTAGTACTGCCGGGTCTCGGTGTGGAACACGTGCACCACGAACGGCCCGTAGTCGGCCAGCACCCACTCGGCTTCGTTGAGACCCTCGATGCGGATGGGACGAGGTCCACCGGCGAGGGCGATCTGCTGCTCGATCTCCTGCACCACCGTGCGGACCAGACGGGGGTTCGACGCCGACACGATCACGAAGTAGTCGGTGATGGCGAGCACGTCTCCGACCCGGAGAACCACGATGTCGACGCCGCCCTTGGCGGACGCGGCCCGGGCCGCCACGATCGGGAACTCGGGGTCCATGACGTCGGCCGGCGAGGGCTCGGTGGTGGTGCCGGAGGTGGGCAGGTGGTCGGGTTCCGTCATCGATGGTCATCCATAGTCGGCGCCGAGCGTAACGGTGATGTCGGCCGCCTCACTCGGTCGGGTGTCCTCGGTGACCTCGCCGACCCCGAGGATGTCGACGACGGCCCTGGCCTCGTCGCGGAACTCGGCGCCGGCGTAGCGCACCGTGGTGGTCTCTTGATCGAGGCTGGTGGCGTTCCCGATCAGCACGACCTGCACGCCGGCCGGAGGGAGCGCGGCGGCGACCTTCGCGGCCCGCGAGGTGTCGGTGGTGCCGTCGAGGAGGCGCAGCCGGGCCCGGGCGCCCGGGGCCGGCGAGACCGGGAAGGGCACCAACCGGTTCATCAACGCCGCGTCGTCGTCGGGCTGGGGCAGGAACGCCTCCTCGTCACCGAACCGCCCCTCCGCCGCCGGCTTCACGGGGAAGGTCTCGATGACCCGGCGGCCGGCGGCGATGCTGCGCACGAACCGGCCGATGCCGCTGTCGAGTTCGCCGGGCACCGCCGCCGGGGTTCCGTCGGCGGCCACCGCGTCGAGCCAGGCCTTCCAGAACAGCTGCTGGCGGTAGAGACGGGCCAGGTCGCTCTCGCCGTCGACCCGCGCCTGCAGGTACGGGCCGACGTCCTCGGGCTGGAGCGTGATCGGTCCCACCGGGAAGCGGACCTGGCCGTCGACGACAAGCTCATTCGGGTTGTCGAGGGTGAGCGGGGCCACGGGGGCGACCAGGTCGGCCCACCGCTGGGCGTCGACCACCGCCGAGTCCCGCAACCCGGTCCCGATCAGCGCCCCCACGACCTCGGTGGCCACCTGGCTGTTCCCGAAGTTGTAGGCCAGCGCCACGGGGCTCAGCCCGAAGATGGGCACCTCGGTGACGGTCCGGGTCGGGATCGTCACGACCCCGCCGCCGCCGCCGTTCGGATCGGGCAGGGTCAGTACCGTGATGGAGTCCGAGCGCGCCGTCGACATCGTGGAGCAGCACCATCGTCGGCGTGGGATCGACCAGGGCCTCGTAGCCGGGAGCGGTGGGATCGTCGACCGGGGCCAGCACCTCGCCCTCGGTGCTCGACCGGATCAGGCGGGACCCGGTGTACGCCAACCCGACCCCAGCCAGCAGCAACACGACCAGGACGGCGTAGGCCACCCGGCCCGGCCGCCGACGAGGGTCGGCGGCCGGCCCCGGGACGTCATGGGCCGGGACCTCCTCACCAGCGGCGTCCGGGGACGCGTCGCCGTGACCCGAGGGATCGGACGCGAGCGGCTCGTCGTCGCCGGCTGACAGGGCGTCCGCCGTGGGCCCTCGCAGGGCACGCTCGGCGTCCTGGCCCGGCACCGTGCTGATGTCCACCGACAAGAGTGCAGCCAGGCGCGCGGCGCGAGCGGCTTCGTCGCCATCTCCGCCTCCATCGCCACCGTCCGCAGGGCGCGAACCGTCTCCCGTCACGACATCCCACGATAGAGGTGCCGTTCCCGAACGCAGGAGATCACCCCAGCCGGCATCAGGTAGTCGAGAGGCCGGCCGTCGACGAACCGCTCCCGCAGATCGGTGGAGGAGACCTCGAGCCGAGGAACCTCGACGTGCACCCACCGCCAGCCGTCGGTCAACTGGACCGACCGGCTTCCCGGCCGGTCGACCACCACCAGCGTGGCGAGGTCGCGCACCTCGTCGATGCGCTCCCACGACGCCAGCCCGGCCGCCGCATCGGCGCCCAGCACGACGAAGAGCTCGACCGTCGGATCAGCGGCGTGGAGCCCGGCCAGGGTGTCGGCGGTGTAGCTCTCGCCCCCGCGATCGATCTCCGCTGAGGACGCTTCGAGGCCGACGACCCCGTCGACGGCGGCAGCCACCATGGCGAGCCGATCGCGAGCCGGCGTGATGGGACGGGTGCCCACCTTCTGCCACGGCCGGTTGGCCACGACGAGCAGGACGCGATCGAGGGCGAGGGCGTGGCGCACGTTGACCGCGGTGACCAGATGGCCGACGTGGGGCGGGTCGAAGGTGCCCCCGAAGATTCCGATCCGCTGGGCCATCCGTGCAGGGTAGGTGAACCGTATCCATGGCAATCGAACGGCGCCGCCGTGAGAGAATGACCGACCCCCTCCTCGGGTAGGGACACCGTTCCGGGCGCCCCGACGCCCTGACGCCCCACCCGTGACGTCAGTCACAACGCCCGATGGAATCACACGCCTGCAACCTTCGTTGGAACACATGTCATGAGCGATTCAGTAGGTCAGTACCTCAACGAGATCGGCATGGTGCCTCTCCTCACCGCGGAGGAGGAGCGCACGCTGTCGCAGACCATCGAGAAGGGCCGCGACGCCCAGGACACGCTCGATGCCGGTGAGCCCGCCACCCGCGAGCTCCGCCGAGCCGTCGGCGACGCGGCGGCGGCCAAGGACCGGTTCATCCGGGCCAACCTCCGGCTCGTGGTCTCGATCGCCCGCCGGTACCCGCTTCCTCCCTCGATGGAGCTCCTCGACCTGATCCAGGAAGGGAACCTCGGCCTCGAGCATGCCGTCGACAAGTTCGACTGGCGCAAGGGCTTCAAGTTCTCGACCTACGCCACCTTCTGGATCCGCCAGGCCATCGGCCGGGCCCTGGACCAGAAGGCATCGTTGGTCCGCCTCCCCGGCGACCGGTCGGCCAGCCTCCGGGCCGCGCTGCGCCACGCCTCGGGCGAGGGCACCGACCTCGACGACGAGCACGCCCGTCTGCACCGGCTCACCACGCCGACCTCGCTCGACCGCACGGTCGGCGACGATCCCGACGGCTCCGAGCTCGTCGACCTCCTGGCCGACTCCAAGCCCGGCCCCGAGCACCTGACCATGGCCCGGGCCGAGGACGAGTTCGTCACCGGTCTGCTCGACGTGCTCGAGCCCCGGGCGCGCTACGCCGTCGAGCAGCGTTTCGGTCTGAACGACGGCCGCACCCGCAGCTACCGCGAGGTGGGCGAGGAGCTCGGCGTCACCGCCGAAGCGGCTCGTCGCCTGGTCAAGCGGGCCGTGGGCACCGTGCGGGAGGAAGCCGGAGCGCGCGGCGCCGCCTAGGTGCGCAACGCTTTTCCTCCGTTCGTCCCTGCGTGCGAGGCTGGTGGGCGATGAACTCCCCTGCGGGCTCCTGGTCCCCGAGCTCTTGGCGCTCCCGCCCGGCGGACCAACAACCCGACTGGCCCGACGAGGGCGACCTCGACGCCACGTTGAAGCAGCTGTCGACCTACCCGCCCCTCGTCTTCGCCGGCGAAGCCCGGGCCCTCACCGACCAGCTCGCCGCCGTGTCGCGCGGCGAGGCGTTCCTGCTGCAGGCGGGTGACTGCGCCGAGTCCTTCGACGGGTTCTCGGCCGATGCCATCCGGGACAAGCTGAAGGTCATCCTCCAGATGGCCGTCATCCTGTCGTATTCGTCAGGCGTCCCCACCGTGAAGGTGGGCCGCATCGCCGGCCAGTTCGCCAAGCCCCGGTCCAGCGCCACCGAGACCATCGACGGCATCGAGCTCCCGTCGTTCCGCGGCCACATCGTCAACGACATCGGCTTCACCGACGCCGAGCGGCGCGCCGACCCGGCCCGGTTGCTGCAGGCCTACCACCAGTCATCCTCCACGCTGAACCTGCTGCGGGCCTTCACGAAGGGCGGCTTCGCCGACCTGACCCGGGTCCACGCCTGGAACCAGGAGTTCGTGGCGTCGTCGAACGAGGGCAAGCGCTACGAGCAGCTGGCCGACGACATCGACCGGACCCTGCGCTTCATGCGGGCGTGCGGCATCGATTCCAGCGAGGCCCAGAACCTCCACGAGGTCGACTTCTTCACCTCGCACGAGGCGCTCCTGCTCGGCTACGAGGAGGCCCTGACCCGGCAGGACTCGCTCACCGGCGGCTGGTACGACTGCTCGGCTCACATGCTCTGGATCGGTGAGCGGACCCGGCAGCTCGACGGCGCCCACGTCGAGTTCCTCTCGGGCGTGCGCAACCCGGTCGGCTGCAAGGTCGGTCCCACCGCCACGCCGGACGAGGTGCTGGCGCTGTGCGAGGCCCTGAACCCCGACCGCGTGCCGGGACGGCTCACGCTCGTCAGCCGCATGGGCGCCGACAACGTCGGCGAGCTCCTGCCGCCCCTGCTCGAGGTGGTCCGCGACGCCGGCCACCCGGTGGTGTGGGCGTGCGACCCCATGCACGGCAACACCTTCACGTCCGAGTCGGGCAAGAAGACCCGGCACTTCGAAGACGTCGTCCGGGAGGTGGCCGGCTTCTTCCGGGCCCACCACGGCGCCGGCACCTGGCCGGGCGGGATCCATGTCGAACTGACCGGCGACGACGTCACCGAGTGCCTCGGCGGCGCCGAGGAGATCGCTGACGCCGACCTGCCCGACCGGTACGAGACGATGTGCGATCCCCGGCTCAACGGCCGCCAGTCCGTCGACCTCGCCTTCCGGGTCGCCGAACTGCTCCGCGTCTGAACCGGCGGCGCTGTGCCCGGGAAAATCCCGGGTTCCCGCGGAATGTTGATCGGTCAGGTCAGGTTTGACACACTGACCGCCGAATAGCTGACCAATTCGGTCAGCTATTGCCGTTCCGGCACCGATCGCAGCCCGTGAGGAACATCGCATGCAGAGCCGAGAGATCGTCCTCGATCCCGACCAGGCCGCCGACATCGCCAAGTTCGAGGCCGTCCTGACCGACTACCTCGCCGGCGACATCGGCGAGGACGCCTTCCGGGTGTTCCGCTTGACCAACGGCATCTACGGGCAACGCCAGGGCGGACGCGACCAGATGGTGCGGGTCCGCATCCCCTACGGCCGGATCGAGCCCCACCAGCTCGAGATGATGGGCCACATCGCCGAGCACTACAGCCGGGGCTGGGGCCACATCACCACCCGCCAGAACATCCAGTTCCACTTCGTCCAGCTCGAGCGCATCCCCGACCTCATGCGAGATCTCGCGTCGGTCGGGATGACCTCGCGGGAGGCCTGCGGCGACACCAACCGCAACGTGCAGGGCTGCCACCTGGCCGGCGCCTGCCCGTTCGAGGTGCTCGACATCACGGCGTGGGCCGAGGCCGCCAACCGCCACTTCCTGCGCAACCCCCTCGTGCAACGGCTCCCCCGCAAGTTCAAGATCAACTTCTCCGGCTGCGACACCGACTGCGGCCAGGCCATGTTCAACGACTGCGGCGTCATCGCCGTCCACCGCCCGCGCGAGGACGGCTCCCTCGAGGCCGGCTTCCGGGTCTTCGTCGCCGGCGGCCTCGGCGCCAACCCGCATCCGGCGCTCGCCCTCGAGGAGTTCACGCCCCGCGACGAGCTGCTCGCCACCCTCGAGTCCGTTCTGCGGGTGTTCGCCAACCACGGCAACCGCGACAACAAGCTGCGGGCCCGCATGAAGTGGCTGATCGACACCATGGGCTGGGACGAGGTCCGGGAGCGGATCCTCAAGGAGCGGACGTTCCTCATCGCCTCGTCGACATGGCCCGGTGGCGTCCCCGAGGTCGTCGACAAGTGGGGCGACTCCCCCGCCGGCACGGCCGTCGGCACCGCCCCCACGCCGGTCGGCCAGGGCACCCCGGTGGTGCTGCGCCGACCCCCAGCAGCGCCCGGGGCGCCTACGAGCGGTGGGAGGACGCCAACGTCGTACGCGGCAACGCCAAGGGCACGGTGTCGGCCTACGCCTGGGCCCGCCTCGGCGACATCACCGCCGAGCAGTTCCGCGCCCTGGCCAGCATCCAGCGCGAGCTCGGCGCCGAGGTGCGCGTCACGAACCGCCAGAACCTCGTGTTCCGCGACCTCTCCGAGGAGCAGCTGCCGACGCTGTTCGACCGGCTCGCCGTCCTCGGCATGGCCGAACCGGGCGCCGAGCTGGCGCGTGACGTGGTCGCCTGCCCCGGTGCCGACACCTGCAACCTCGCCGTGACCCAGTCACGGGGCCTGGCCGACGCCATCGGTGAGGCGCTCGACCGCGAGGGCCTCGCCGAGGTCGGGGGCATCCGGACCAACATCTCCGGCTGCACCAACTCGTGCGGCCAGCACCACATCGCCGACATCGGGTTCTTCGGGGCCGAGCGGCGGGCCAACGGGCGCTCCGCCCCGGGGTACCAGATGCTGCTCGGCGGCTACGTCGGCCAGGAGAAGATCCACTTCGGCGACAAGGCCCTGCGGCTCCCGGCGAAGAACGCGCCCGAGGCTGCGGTCCGGGTCGTGCGGCGCTTCGCCGGCGAACGCCAGGCCGGCGAGGACTTCCGGGCCTGGCTCGAACGGTCCGGTGGCGCCGCGGGCATCGGCGCCGAGCTCGCCGACCTGGACGTGTTCCCGGCCTACGACGACGCCCCCGAGTTCTACGTCGACTACGGCGAGACCGGCCCGTACGTCAAGGAGATCGGCGAATCCGAGTGCGCCACGTGATCCGCTACCTCGGCCTGCTGAACAACCGACGACAACATCCGGAAGAGACGTCTCCCCCGTGCCCGTGACCGTGCCGCTCCCCAGCTTGCGCCACACCTACAGCGACGATGAGCTCCTCGAACTGAACCGCGAGTTCGAGCACGCCCCGGCCAGCAAGATCATCGGATGGGCCGTGGAGGCCTTCGGCCCGCACCTCTGCCTCACCGCGTCGATGACCGACGCGGTGCTCATCGACCTCGCCGTCAAGGCCGACCCCGCGATCGAGGTGGTGTTCATCGACACCGGCTACCACTTCCCCGAGACGCTCGAGACCGTCGAGACGGTCCGGCGCCGGTACGGCCTCAACATGAAGATCATGACGGCTCCCGAGAACACCGAGCTGCTCTGGCAGACCGACCCCGACAACTGCTGCTCGGCCCTCAAGGTGCAACAGCTCGAACGGGCCCTCGCCGGCAAGGCGGCGTGGATGAGCGGCCTGCGGCGCGACGAGGCCGACACCCGCTCCAGCGCGCTCGTCGTGGGACGCGATCTCCGTGGCCTGGTCAAGATCAACCCCATCGCCACCTGGACCGACCTCGACGTCGAGAGCTACATCGCCGAGCACGACGTGCCGGTCAACCCGCTGCTCGACCAGGGCTACCCGTCGATCGGGTGCATGCCGTGCACGCAACCGGTGGCGCCCGGCGACGACCCTCGGGCCGGTCGCTGGGCCGGCCGCGACAAGACGGAGTGCGGCATCCACCTGAGCTGATCGGACCGGCCTCGGCAACGCCTCAGCGGGCCGGGCCGGGCCAGCTCAGTTCCCGTTGACACTCCAGTGCCACGGTTCGCTGGGCAGGGCCTGCCCAGCTCAGTTCCCGTTCACACTCCAGTGCCACGGTTCGCTGGGCAGGTTGTAGAACCGATACGACGAGGCGTGGGCGGCGAGCCAGCGGTAGGCCGGCGACGAGCGGGACCCGATGACCCGGCCGCCGTAGGTGAAGTCGATGGCCAGGCCCCGCTCGTGCATCGACGAACCCGGCCGGGCGGTCGGAGGCGAGCAGCTGCTGGCCGACATCTGGTACACGGCGTAGTTGCTGGTCCCGCAGTGGGCCCGGCGCAGAGCGATCTGGGAGCTGGGGTCCCGGTAGCCGCCGCCGGAGAGCGAGATGCCGTCGGCTTCGGCGGCCGAGAGCATCCGGGCCAGTTGGTCGGCGATGCTCTTGTGCACGCGGATGCCGCGCACCGAGACGATGCTGCCGGATCCCGTGATGGAGATCGTCACGGATCCGCCCGAGCTGCGGGAGGAGCGGCTGGCGCGCTTGGCCAGCTCGGCCAGGCGGGCCTGCTCGGCCTGGATCTTGGCCGCCAGCGACTTGTCGAGCTGTTCCAGGTTGGCGGCCTCGGAGAGCTGACGATCCAGCCTCGACTGCACGTCGGCCTCGACCTTGGCCTGCTGGTTGCGAGCGGCGGTGACCTCCGACAGCTTGCCGGCGACCGCCGCCCGGTTGTCCTTGGCCGTCTGGGACGCCGCCTCGGCGGCGGCGCGGGCGGTCTCGAGGTCCTGGTGCGCCCGCTCGAGCTGGTCGAGCACGTCGAGCTGGTTGGACGACTTGGCCTCGAGCAAGCTCCGCTTGAGCTCGGCCTCACCGATGTTCTTCGCTGCCAGCGAATCGATCAGCCCGGTCGACGACGGGGGCTGGATGAAGGCCTCGATCGCCACCTCCTTCACGGCGGCGTCGAGCGTTGCGATCTCGGCCTTCTTGGCTTCCACCTCGGCGGTGGCGGTCTGGAACGCGGCCTCGGCCTCGGCGGCCTTGCGCTCGGCGTCGCGCAGGGCGGCGGTCTGCGAGGCGACGTTCTGGTTCAACGTTCGCAACGCCGCTTCGACCTGGGCGTCGGTGGCGCGCAGCGTGTCGATCTGTGCGGCCACCGCGGCCTTCTTGCGCTGGACGGCGGCCCGGTCGGACTTGGTGTCGGCCTGGGCGGCCATCGGGATGGCCAGCATCCCGAGGACCAGGGCGAGGGCGACCACGGCCCGGAACGGATGTCGTGTGACTGTCGGCATGGGTGAGGAGATCGGTTTCGAGACGAGGGCTGGCGGACGTGTCTCCGGCGAGGCTCGGAGGGCGGGAGAACAGGATCGAAATGCAGGGCCGGGCCTGAAGCACCCAGCAGTGTTGCGGAACGGTAACAAAAGCGGACCGGTTTGTCACACTTCTCCGGCGAACGGCACCCCGAGGTGAGGGGTCGGCCGCCGATGACCGATGATGGTCCCATGCCGGACGACCCCCGCGTGGTGCACATCGACGACCTGGCCCTGGTGTCGGATCTGGAGACCGCGGCGCTGGTCGACCGGTCGGGTGCAGTCGTGTGGGCCTGCTTCCCCCGCTTCGACTCCGGGGCCTGCTTCGCCGCCCTGCTCGGCGACGACGACAACGGCATGTGGCGCATCGCCCCGCACGACGCTGACGCGGCGTCGACCAGGTGCTACCGGGTCGGCCTGGTCCTCGAGACGACGTGGACGACCGACGGCGGAACGGTGCGGGTCCTCGACTTCATGCCGGTGCGCAACGAACGCCCCGACATCGTCAGGATCGTGGAAGGCATCGACGGCGAGGTCGACATGACCTGCGAGCTGGTCCTGCGCTTCGACTACGGCTCGATCGTGCCGTGGGTGCGCCGCATCGAGGGCGACTTCATCGCCGTGGCCGGGCCGGACCGGATCCGGCTCCACTCCCCTGTCACGTTGAAGGGCGAGGACATGCGGTCCACCGCGCAGTTCACGGTGCGCGAGGGCGAGCGCGTGGCCTTCGTCCTCGACTGGCACCCGAGCCACGCCGAGCTCAGCCCCGTGCCCGATGCCGACAACGCGCTCGAACGCACGGAGTCGTTCTGGTCCGACTGGATCGCGACCGGCGAGTACGACGGCGACTACGCCGACGAGGTCCATGCGTCGCTCGCCGTGCTCAAGGGTCTGGTGTTCGATCCCACGGGGGGCATCGTCGCCGCCCCCACCACCTCGCTCCCCGAGACGATCGGCGGGTCGCGAAACTGGGACTACCGATACTGCTGGCTGCGCGACGCCACCTACACGTTGCTGGCGTTCCTCGAGACGGGTCACGTCGACGAAGCCGTCGCGTGGCGCGACTGGCTCCTGCGCGCCGTCGCCGGCGACCCCGACCAGCTCCAGATCATGTACGGGGTCGCCGGCGAGCGCCGCCTCCCCGAGACCGACCTCCCCTGGCTGGCCGGCCACCGGGGATCGACTCCCGTCCGCATCGGCAACAGCGCCCACGACCAGTTCCAGCTCGACGTCTTCGGCGAGGTCATGGACGCCCTCCACCAGGCCCGGGCCGGCGGCATGGAAGCCGACGACGACGCCTGGGAGTTGCAGCGCCTCCTGGTGGAGGTCGTGGAGCGGCGGTGGCAGGACCCCGACGACGGCATGTGGGAGGTCCGCGGCGCACCCCAGCACTTCACCCACTCCAAGGTCATGGCATGGGTGGCGGTCGACCGGGCCATCAAGGGGATCGAACAGTTCGGGCTCGACGGACCCGTGGAGCGGTGGCGGGCGCTGCGCGACGAGATCCATGCCACCGTGATCGAGAAGGCCCTCGACGAGCGCGGGGTCTTCACGCAGGCGTTCGGGTCGTCGCATCTCGACGCCAACCTGTTGCTGATGCCGCTCGTCGGCTTCCTCCCCTTCGACGACGATCGGGTCGTCGCCACCGTCGACGCCATCGCCGACGAGCTGATGGAGGACGGGTTCCTGCTGCGCTACCGGACCGAGTCCGGCGTCGACGGCCTCGCCGGCCGTGAAGGCGCGTTCTTGTTGTGCTCGTTCTGGCTCGCCCAGGTGTGGGCGATGCAGGGACGCAGGACCGAGGCCCGGGAACTGTTCGATCGGCTCCTGGCGCTGCGCAACGACGTGGGGCTGCTCTCCGAAGAGGTTGACGTTCGCGACGGCTCCCTGCTGGGGAACATGCCGCAGGCGTTCAGCCACCTCGCCATCGTCAACACCGCCATGACCCTGCACGACTCGGGCGACGGTGTCCGCCGGCGCGCCGAGCGGTGAACCCACCGCTGGCGCTCTGCTCGCTCACTCGAGCTGCTGCGGTCGGCTCGCACGCTCGCCTCCCTGCGAGTGAGCGCCGCTGGCGCTCTGCTCGCTCACTCGAGGACGTCGACGAAGCGCTCCAGCTGGCGCAGATTGCGGCACTCGAACACGCCATCGGTGTGGTCGGCGTACTCGCCGATGATCGAGTCGCCCGTGTCCCAGTACGACCTCGGCTCGGGGTTGAGCCAGTAGACGTGACGAGCCCGGTGCTGCATCTCCTTGACCACCCACGACTGGGAGGCGTGGTAGTTGTTCCGGGCGTCACCGAGCAGCAGGACCGTGGTCTTCGGGCCGATGTCCTTGCCGTAGGTGCTCCAGAACACCTCGAAGGCGTGGCCGTAGTCGGAGTGCCCGTCGACCCACACCACGTCGGCCTCGGTGTTGACGCGGTGCACGGCCTCGGCGATGTCCTCGACGCCCTCGAACAGCCGGGTGACCTCGTCGACGCCGTCGATGAACACGAAGGCGCGGACCTTCGAGAACTGGTTCTGGATGGCGTACACCAGGTGGAGGGTGAACCGGGCGAAGCTCGCCACCGAGCCGGAGATGTCGGCCACCACGAAGATCTCCGGCTTGGCCGGCCGGGGGTAGCGGAACTTGGGCTCGGCCGGCACGCCGCCGTAGCTGAGGCTGTGGCGGATCGTGCTGCGGAAGTCCAAGGGACCCTTGCGGCCGTGGCGGCGCTTGCGGGCCAGACGCACCGCCAGCTTGCGGGTCAGCGGGTAGATGGCCTTGCGCAGGGAGGCCATCTCCTCGCGTGACGCATGCATGAAGTCGATGTCCTCCGGGAGCGGCTTGCGCAGCGTCCGGGCCATCGCCTCGACGCCGCGGTCGGCCACCAGGCGACGACGGATCTCGGATTCGATCTCCTGCTTCAGCTTCTCGATGCGGTTCTGGTACTCGTCCTGCTCGAGGCGCTCCTCGAGCGCACTCAGCGGTTCGGGCGACTCCTGGCGCGACTGGTCCATGAGCTGGTCGAGGACGCCGTCGAGATCGAGGTGCCGCAGCGTCCGGTACAGGTAGTAGGTGCCACCCACTGGGCGGCCGGGCTCCATGCCGGCGAACCGCTTCACCGACTGGCGCGCCACGGCCCGCATCATCCCCTGATCGCCCTGCTGCAAGGCCTTCATCAGCATCTGAGCGATCTCTTCCGGCGTCATGGCGTCCATGGCGCCACCGCCGCCGGAGGGCTGGCCGTCCTCGCCCTGATCGCCTTGGAGCTGCTCCATGAGCTCGTCGAGCGCCTGGGCGAGATCGGAGTCGGGGTCGATGTCGTACTCGGGGCCGCGATAGGAGAAGTACACCTCGAAGACGGTCTCGAAGGCCTTCCAGTGCGAGTTGTTCTTGACCAGGGTGGCGGCCAGTGCGTACTTGAACGCCTCGCGGTCCTCCATCGGGATGTGCTTCACCGCCTCCATGGCGTCGAGGTTCTCGGTGAGCGAGACCGGCAGACCGGCGGAGCGCAGCTCCTGGATGAAGCCCGCCAGCAGCTCGTTCAACGCCGTCCCGGCGCCGAGCTCAGCCTCGGTGAGCTGGTCCTCGGCCACTTACGCGGTAGCCGGGGCCGCCGCGGCCATCTCGGACTTGGTGTCCTCGAGCTCGCGCAGCGCCTTGGTGATGTCGGACTGGTACTTGAGCAGGATGTTGATGGTGCTGCGGGCCGTGGCCGCGTCGACCTGCTGGACACCGAGGAGGAGCAGGGTGCGGGCCCAGTCGAGCGTCTCGGACACCGACGGCGACTTCTTCAGTTCGAGGTTGCGGATCGAGCGCACGATGCGGGCCACCTGGTCGGCCAGCGACGCGGTGATGTCCGGCACCTTGGTGAGGACGATCTCCTTCTCGCGCTCGAGGTCGGGGTAGTCGACGTGGAGGTACAGACAGCGCCGCTTGAGCGCCTCGGACAGCTCGCGGGTGTTGTTGGACGTGAGGAAGACCATCGGGATCTGCTTGGCCTCGATCGTGCCGAGCTCGGGGATCGACACCGTGTAGTCCGAGAGGATCTCGAGCAGCAGGGCCTCGGTCTCGACCTCGACGCGGTCGACCTCGTCGATGAGCAGGACCACGGGGTCGTCGGCGCTGATGGCTTCGAGGAGCGGCCGGGTCAGCAAGAAGTCGTCGGAGAAGATGTCACCCGACATCTCGTCCCACTCGTCGCTGCCCGAGCCGTCGCTCTTTCCGGCGGCTTGGATCCGCAGGAGCTGCTTCTTGTAGTTCCACTCGTAGAGCGCCTTGGACTCGTCGAGGCCCTCGTAGCACTGGAGGCGGATGAGCCGGGCGCCCGACATCTCGGCCACCGACTTGGCGAGCTGCGTCTTGCCCGTTCCGGCGGGCCCCTCGACCAGGATCGGCTTGCCGAGCCGGTCGGCCAGGTACACGATCCCGGCGATCCCCTCGTCCGAGAGGTAGTCGACCGACTTCAGCGACTCACGGACGGCGGGGACGGACTCGAAACGGAACTCGGTCATCCCCCGACCCTATCCGTGCTCTTGACCGTGCGGTCAACTGAATCGATCAGGAACGCCGGGCCTTCTTCGCCGCGGCGCGGAGCTTCGACTTCAGCGTGCGTCCGACGGAGCGCAAGGTGGTGCGATCGGACTCCTTGTCGTCCTCGATCAGCACGGTGAGGGTCTGGATCTCCTCCGGCTGGAGGCCGACGGCGACGGCGTCGCCTCGGGCGACAGCCTGCTGCGCCTCGGCCGGGAGGCCTCCGTTGGCGGACCGGATCGCGTCGACGGCTTCGTCGAGCAGGTCCTCGTCCGCTTCGCCGGGTTGGTCATCGACCAGGTCGAGGAGCTCTTCGGCCACCTCGCGATCGAAGAACGCGACCCTGTGGTCGTTCGATGCCATGGGTTCCTTTCTGGGTGTCCGCCGGCCTCGACGCCCGTCGTCTCGCCGGCGAGTCGGATTTACCCAGGGCCACGCACCGTCAGAACGGCCGGCCGGGCGGGGCGATCAGCCTCGGACCTGGCCCGTACCACGCACCACGAACTTCTCGGTCGTGAGCTGGCGCAGGCCCATGGGGCCGCGCGCGTGCAGCTTCTGCGTGGAGATGCCGATCTCGGCACCGAAGCCGAACTCCTCACCGTCGACGAAGCGGGTGGAGGCGTTGACGACCACGGCGGCGGCATCGACCTCGGTGGTGAACCGGTCGGCCGCCAGCAGGTCCCGGGTGACGATCGCCTCGGAGTGCCCGGAACCGTGGCGGGCGATGTGGTCGATGGCGGCGTCGAGGGAGTCGACGATGCCGATGGCCAGCTTCAGGTCGAGGAACTCGGTGTCCCAGTCGTCCTCGGTGGCGGCCCCCACCGACGGCACCAGTCGGCGGACCCGGTCGTCGCCGACCAGGTCGACGCCGTCGAGCACCGCCGCGATGCGGGGAACGAAGGTGTCGGCCACGCCGGCGTGGACGAGCAGCTTCTCGGCGGCATTGCACACGCTCGGTCGCTGCGTCTTGGCGTTCACGACGATCGCTTCTGCCATGTCGAGATCGGCACCGGCGTCGACGTACACGTGACAGTTGCCGTCGCCGTCGATCACGAACGGCACGGTGGCGTGGTCGAGGATCGAGCGGATCAGCGACGGCCCACCTCGTGGGATGAGACAGTCGACGTACTCGCGCAGCTGCATGAACTCGACCGCCGCCTCCCGGCTCACGTCGTCGACGAGCACCAGGCAGTCCTCGGGGAGGCCGGACTTGGCGATGCCTTCGCGCAGGACGGCGGCGATGGCCAGATTCGATTCGATGGCGGCGGACGAGCCGCGCAGGAACGCCACGTTCCCCGACTTCAGGCACAGGCCGAAGGCGTCGCTGGTGACGTTGGGCCGTGACTCGTAGATGATCGCCACCACGCCGAGCGGCACCCGGACCTTGGTGATGCGGAGTCCGTTGGGTCGGGTCCATCCCTCGGTCACCTCGCCGACCGGGTCGGGCAGGGCGGCCACCTGGCGCAGTCCTCCGGCCATGGCCTCGATGCGAGCGTCGGAGAGCCGCAGCCGGTCGAGGAGCCCCTGGGCCATGCCGGCCGCCTCCTCGCGCGCCACATCCCGGGCGTTGGCGGTCAGCACGTCCGCCGATCGTTGCTCCAACAGGTCAGCCGCGGCGTGGAGCGCGGCGTTCTTGGTGTCGGTGGAGGCCGTGGCGAGGCGGCGCGAGGCCGACTTCGCCCTGGCGCCCAGCTCGGCGACGGGTGCGGCAGGCATGGGGGCAGTGTAGGGACGGCCTTCGGGGAGCCGGCAGCCATCTGCGGCGGCTGGGGCGGACGCACGCGTCCGGATCGAACCGCGGCGTGGTGTGCTCGGGCAGACTCGGCTCGTGGACGCCGACCCTGCCCTCGACGCCGCCGTGGCGTCGTTCTGCGAGGCGCTCGGTCCCCGGGTGCGGGCGTTGGCCGGCACGGTCGCCGGTGTCGACGAGGCCGGCGCCGAACGGGACGTTGAGGTGGAGGCGTACAACCTGGCGGCCGCGTTCATCGACTGCGACGGCCTGCACACCGACGCCGAGCTGCGGGCGTTCGTCGACACGTTCGGTCCACGCTTCGGAGGGTCGCTGGCGAAGGCGGCACCGGAGGACGTCCGGTCGGCCCGGCTCATCGCCGGGAAGCAATCGTTCCTCGACATGCCCTCGGACCTGTTCGAGGTCCTCGTCGCCGCCGATCAGCGCGACGGCACCGACCTCGCCACCCTCTACTACGACCGGGCCGTCGCCGTCGGCTTCGTCGTGGCCAGCCTCGACCAACTGGCCTCCCCCGTCGAGTTGGCGGCGATCGAGGCCTTCCGGGGCCGGCTGCTCGACCGGATCGCCATCAGCCGGGGCCTCGGTCGTCGGGAGGCGGCACACCGAGCCGCCGCACCCACCGCCGGACCGGCCGACCAGGGCCACGACCGGGAGGGCGCCGAGGTCGTCGAGCGAGACCCGGCTCGCCCGGTGGACGAGGTCCTGGCCGAGCTGGACGAGCTCATCGGTCTCGATGCCGTCAAGGCCGAGGTCCGGTTGGTCGCTGCGCTGACCCGGGTCCAGCAGCTGCGCGCGTCCCGAGGCCTCCCGGTGGTCGAGCAGTCGCGGCACCTCGTGTTCTCCGGCAATCCGGGCACCGGGAAGACCACCGTCGCCCGGCTGCTGGCGGAGATCTACCGGTCGCTCGGCGTCGTCGACCGCGGCCATCTCGTCGAGGTGGACCGCTCGGGTCTGGTCGCAGGGTTCGTGGGCCAGACCGCGCCCAAGGTCGTGGCAGCGTTCGACGCCGCCGACGAGGGTGTGCTGCTGATCGACGAGGCCTATTCGCTGGTCCGGGGCAGCGACACCGACTTCGGCCGTGAGGCCATCGACACCATCGTGAAGTTGGTCGAGGACCGGCGGGACCGGATCGTGGTGATCATGGCCGGCTACCCCGACGAGATGCAGCTCCTCGTCGACGCCAACCCGGGGCTGCGATCCCGGTTCCCGAAACAGATCCTGTTCCCCGACTACACCACCGCCGAGCTGGTCGCCATCTTCCGGGCGCAGTGCGACGCCGGCGGGTACGCGCCCACCGACACCGCGCTCACCGTCGTACGGGACCGACTCGAGCGCCTCCCCCGGGACAAGGGCTTCGGCAACGGGCGGGTGGCCCGCAACCTGTTCGAGGGGGCGGTGGCCCGGCAGGCGTCGCGGATCGTCGAGGTCGAGGCGCCGACCGACGCCCAGCTGATCGAGCTGCGCGACGAGGACATCCCCTGACCGACGGCGTCTCCGATGGCCGACGACCCGACCAGTAGCCTCGCTCGGATGCCAGAGCCGTCCCGCGGGAACCGTTTCCCGACCGCGCCGGTGGCGTGGGCGTGACCGTGTCCAGCGGCCGTCGCACGCGACGGCCGGCGGTGGCGGACGACCGATCCGGGGCCGCCCACGTCGGGGCCGGGATCCTGTTGTCACGGGTCGCCGGCCTCGTCCGCGAGGTCGTGACGGCCGGGTTCCTCGGTCTCGGCGTGTCCGCCGATGCCTTCCGGGCCGCCCTGCGCATCCCCAACCTGATGCAGAACCTCCTGGGCGAGGGCGTGTTGTCGGCGTCGTTCATCCCCGTCTACGCCCGCCTGGTCGACACCGACGAGGAGGAGGCCGGCCGCACCGCCGGCGCGGTGGCCGGCCTGCTGGCCGCGGCCACGTCGGTGCTCGTGGTCGTGGGCATGGTGCTGGCCCGGCCCATCACGATCATCCTCACCCCAGGCTTCCGCAACGACCCCGAGAAGCTGGCCCTCACCGTCTCGCTCGAACGGCTGATGTTCCCCGGGATCGGGGTCCTCGTGCTCTCGGCATGGTGCCTGGCGATCCTCAACTCGCACCGCCGGTTCTTCCTGTCGTACGTCGCTCCGGTGCTGTGGAACGTGGCCCAGATCGTGATCGTCACGGTCGTGGCCATCGGCGGCAGCACCGAGAAGTCGCTGGCGTATGCCCTGTCCTGGGGCGTGGTGGTCGGCGGCCTGCTCCAGTTCCTGATCCAGTTGCCCTCGGTCCGCCACCTCGTCCCCGACCTCCGGCTCAGCCTCGACCGGCACCGGCCGGCGGTGCGCGACAGCCTCAGCCGCCTCGGTCCGGTGATCTTCGGCCGGGGCATCGTCCAGATCTCCGGCTACGTCGACCTGTTCCTCGCCAGCCTCCTGGTCACCGGCGGCCTCGCTGCCGACACGTCGGCGCAGTTCCTCTACATCCTCCCGGTGTCGCTGTTCGGGGTGAGCATCGCCGCTGCCGAGCTCCCCGACCTCTCACGGATCGGCGCGCAATCACCCTCGGCCATGCGGGCCCGCATCGACCGGGGACTCGCTCGGGTCGCCTACTTCGTGGCGCCGACGGCCGTGCTGTACCTCGCCCTCGGTGAGCTCTTGGTGGCCGCCCTGTTCGAACGGGGCCGGTTCGGTCCCAGCGACACCCGGCTCGTCTGGTTCTCCCTGGCCGCCTACGCCCTGGGCCTCACCGCCACCACGTCGTCGCGCCTATTGCAGAACTCGTTGTACGCCCTCGACGACCCGCGCACGCCGGCCCGCCTCGCCCTGGTCCGGGTGGTCACCGGCACCGTCGTGGCGCTGTCGCTCATGTTCTGGTTCGACAACTACGTGTTGATCGGCACCTCCATCCACCACCAGACGGCGGCAACGGCCGGGGGCAGCGTCCTGCACCTCGGGGTCGTCGGCATCGCCATCGGGTCCTCCACCGCGGCGTGGGTGGAGTTCTTCTGCCTGCGCAAGGCGCTGGCGTGGCGAATCGGGCCGGTGTCGGTCGGTGGAGGCCGGTTCCCCACCGTCTTCACCATCGCGCTGGCCGCCGCGGCGTCGGGGCGCATCGTCGACTTCGTGATCGGTGACCCGCCGGCGCTGCTGGCCGCGATCCCCGTCTTCGGCGTCGCCGCCCTCGTCTACCTGGGCCTCACGGCGCTGGTCGGACTCCGGGTGCGCGACGAATTGGCTGGCACCGAACGCTGAGCGGCCGGGGAGCCGGGTCGGGACCGGCGGTCTACGATCGCCGCATGCTGAAGGTCCTGAAGCGTTGGTGGAAGTACACGGTGGCCCGGTTGGGCGGGTCGTTCGAGGATCGGGCCGATCCCAAGGTGCAGCTCGAACAGGCCATCGCCGAGGCACACGAGCAGCACAAGCGCCTCACGCAGCAGGCAGCCAACGTGATCGCGAACCAGAAGCAGACCGAGATACGCCTGAACCGGGCCATGGAGGAGCTCGAGAAGGTGTCGGGCAACGCCCGCCAGGCGGTGCTCATGGCCGACCAGGCGACGAAGACGGGCGACGCCGCGAAGTCCGCCGAGTACACGTCGGCGGCCGAGTCGTTCGCCAACCGCATGATCCAGCTCGAATCCGAGGTCGAGGACCTCAAGGCGCTGCACTTCCAGGCCGCGGAGGCGGCGCGAGCAGGCGAAGACGGCGGTGCAGCAGAACTCGACGGCGCTGCAGAAGAAGCTCTCCGAGCGCCAGGCCCTGCTGGGCAAGATCGACCAGGCCAACATGCAAGAGGAGATGAACAACGCCATGGCTCAGCTCACGGCGGCCGTCGGCGAGGACGTTCCGACCCTCGAAGAGGTCCGCTCGAAGGTCGAGACCCGTTACGCCCGAGCGAAGGGCATGTCCGAGCTGCAGGGGTCCACGGTGGAGGGCCGCATGCTCGAGGTCGAGCAGGCCGCCATGAACGTCGAGGCCCAGGGCCGCCTCGCCGAGATCCGGGCCCAGCTCGGCATCTCTGCCGCCTCGCAGGAGGGCCAAGAGCCGGCCGCCCTCGCCGGCGAGGGCTCCGAGGCGCCGGCCACGCCCGAAGCCGAAGCCCAGGGCGAAGCGACTCCGTAGCGAGGTCTCTCAGGGCAATACCACCAGGTCGTCGCGGTGGATGACCTCGTGGGGGCTGCCCTCGGGGAGCTGGTCGGTGCGCCGGCCGGCGACGGCGCGGAGTCCGGCGGCGTCGAAGCGGCACAGCCCCTTGGCGAACACGGCGCCGTCGGGCCCGGCGATCTCCACGGCGGCATCGATGTCGAAGCCGCCCTTGACGTCGACGACGCCGGGCGGGAGCAGCGACACGCTCCGATCGATGAGCGCCCGCTTGGCGCCCTCGTCGACGACGATGACCCCGGACGATCCGACCGCGAAGGCGATCCAGAGCTTGCGGGCCGGGAGCCGGTCGTGGCGGGGGTGCACGACGGTCCCGACGCCGGGCGTGCCGGCGACGGCGTCGGCGAGGACGCCGTCGCGGTCGGCGGCGGCGATGACGGCCCGCACGCCGGACCAGGCGGCGATCTTGGCGGCGGCGAGCTTGGACGCCATGCCCCCGCTGCCCCGGTCGGTGCCGGCGCCGCCGGCGAGCACCTCGAGGCCGTGGTCGACCTCGATGATCTCCTCGATGAGCGACGCCGAGGCGTCGAGACGGGGGTCAGCGGTGAGCAGGCCCGGCATGTCGGTGAGCAGCACGAGGAGATCGGCCCGGATGAGGTGGGCGACGAGGGCGGCGAGGCGGTCGTTGTCGCCGAAGCGGATCTCGTCGTCGGCGATGGCGTCGTTCTCGTTGACGACGGGCACGACGCCGAGGTCGAGCAGGCGGGTGAGGGTGCCGCGGGCATGGAGGTACTGCTCGCGGACCATGAAGTCGAGGGGGGCGAGCAGCACCTGCCCGCCGACGAGGCCGTGCTCGGCGAGCTGGCGGTCGTAGACGGCCATGAGACGGCTCTGCCCGACGGCCGACACCGCCTGGAGCGTCACGGCGTCGCGGGGGCGGACGTCGAAGCCCAGGGCGGGCAGGCCGGCGGCGATGGCACCGGAGGTCACCATCACCACCGGTGGCCGTCGGCCCGGAGCCCGGCGACGTCGGCGCAGAACTTGGCGATGGCGGAGCGGTCGATGGCGCCGTCGTCGCCGGTGATCGACGACGTCCCGATCTTGGCCACCACGATCACGCCGGCTCCCCTCCTGCCATCGGCAGAGCTTGTCGTCGCCGCTGCCGGAGCGTCGAATCGGTTGGGGTCGACGGGCCGGTCCAGAGGGTCACTCGGTCTCGTAGTCGAAGCTGAGCGCCCCGATGTGAACGGTGTCGCCGCCTTGGCTCCGGCCCGGGCCAGCGCCTTGTCGATCCCGAGCGACTTCAACCGGCGGTGGGCTTCGTCGAGCGCGTCGGCGTTGGTGAGATCGGAGAAGGCCACGGCCCGGACGGCCTGGCGCCCCTCGACGACCCAGTCGCCGGTCGTCGTCGCGCACGACCTGGAACCCCTCGCCCTGCGGGCGGTGCACCACGAAGGCCTCGGGTGCCGGCAGCGCAGCGCGTGCGTCGGTGACGGCCTGGGCCATCCGGCCGACGAGCGTGCGGACGCCGTCACCGGTCACGGCCGCGATGCGATCGCCGTCGAAGTCCCACGTGCCGTCGTCGAGATCGGCGCGCGAGCCGACGACGATGCGAGGGCGGGCGAGCAGTTCGGCGTCGTAGTCGGCCAGCTCCCGCAGCAGGATGCGCTCCTGCTCGGCCGGCGAATGCATGGCGAGGGGCGACAGGTCGCAACAGGACGGTCAGCACGCGGGCGCGTTCGACGTGGCGCAGGAAGCGGTCGCCGATGCCCTTGCCCTCGCTCGCGCCCTCGATGAGGCCGGGGATGTCGGCCACGACGAACTCGATGCCGTCGTCCATGCGGACCACGCCGAGGTTCGGCTCGAGCGTGGTGAACGGGTAGTCGGCGATCTTCGGCTTCGCCGCGGAGATGACGGAGATGAGCGTCGACTTGCCGACGCTCGGGAACCCGACGAGGGCGACGTCGGCCAGCAGCTTCAGCTCCATGCGCAACCACCGCTCCTCCCCCACCTCGCCCTGCTCGGCGAAGGCCGGGGCTCGGCGGCGGTTGGAGAGGAACTTGGCGTTGCCCCGCCCGCCGCGCCCGCCGGCGGCGGCGAGCAAGCGGTCGCCGTGGCGGACCAGGTCGGCGAGGACGACTCCGTCCTGGTCGCGGATGACGGTGCCCTCGGGAACGGCGACCTCCGTGTCGGCGCCGCTGTGGCCGTGGCGCTTCTTCCCGGAGCCGTGGGTGCCGTCCTCGGCCCGCCGGAACGGGTGGTCGCGGAAGGCGAGCAGCGAGGCCACGTTGTGGTCGGCGACGAGCCACACGTCGCCGCCGTTGCCCCCGTCGCCGCCGTCGGGGCCACCGAAGGGGACGTGGGCCTCGCGCCGGAACGACACGCACCCGGCACCGCCGTCGCCGCCTTTGACGTGGAGACCGCACTCGTCGACGAACTGGGACACAGGACGAGACTACGGGGAGGGTGCCGCGGAACCGCAGGTGCGTGGCGATGTCCGTGCTCCGTGCGAGACTCGGTGAGTGGCACCGAACCGTTCGCCACCCGAGCGCCGGTGCGGATCTGACCGCCCCGGGCCCGACGGTGGGCTGCGACCATGGCGGCCACGACGCCGACGGGATCCGCACGGCACACGCTGACTCGTCCGCCGAGGTGCAGCCGCTGCTGGTGGCCGATCGCGTCGACCGTGAGGCGCGGGAAGCGGAGCACCTGGCCGCCGGCGCCACCCGGGCGGTCGGCGCCGGGAACCGGGCCATCGAGGAGGAACCGGACGACTGGCGCACCTGCTTCGAGCGGGATCGTGACCGCATCGTCCACGGCACAGCGTTCCGCCGGCTGGCGGGCAAGACGCAGGTGTTCGTCCGCCCCGACGACCACCAGCGCACCCGGCTCACCCATGCCCTCGAGGTGGCGCAGGTGGCGATGTCGGTGGCGCGTGCCTGCCGACTCAACGTCGCCCTGGCCGAGGCCATCGCCCTCGGCCACGACTGCGGGCACGGCCCGTTCGGGCATGCCTCCGAGGACGCGCTCGCGCCGTTCGTGGCCGGCGGGTACGACCACGCCACCTGGGGGGCCGACGTGGTGCTCGAGCCCTTGAACCTGTGCCACGAGACGCTGGACGGCATCCGCAACCACTCGTGGTCGCGGCCGGCGCCGTCGACCCCGGAGGGAGAGGTCGTGTCGTGGGCCGACCGCATCGCCTACCTCTGCCACGACTTCGAGGACGCCGTGGACGCCGGCGTCGTGGCGGCGGCCGAGCTACCGGCCGTGGTCGCCGAGCGGTGCGGGCGGCGTCGCCGCGAGCAGCTCCACTCGTTCATCCATGCGCTGGTCACCAGCACGGTGACCGCCGGCGCGGTCGGCATGGACGGCGCCCACACCGAGGCACTGGGCGAGTTCCGCCGCTTCAACTACGAGCGGATCTACCTGCGCGACGAGTCCACGGCGCAGGCGGCCATCGTCGACCGGCTCCTCGGTGGCCTCGTCGAGTGCTACGCGGCCGAGCCCGCTCGGTTGGCGGGCGCCGGTCGGGATCTCGCCGACGACGCCGACGTGACCCGGGAGGCGGTGGCCTTCGTGGGCGGCATGACCGACCGGTTCGCGCTGCGACCGGGCCGTCGAGCACCTGGGGTGGCGGGCCGACGATCT
This sequence comes from uncultured Acidimicrobiaceae bacterium, assembly GCA_963811245.1. Taxonomy (GTDB): domain Bacteria; phylum Actinomycetota; class Acidimicrobiia; order Acidimicrobiales; family Salinilacustritrichaceae; genus Salinilacustrithrix. The sequence continues at coordinate 144,461 of CAWEQL010000010.1, read as the reverse complement.
GCCTGCGAGCCAGACGTCCTGATCGGGAGTTGCGAGGCCGCAGCCGAGGAACTCCAGGTTGCCGACGTCCGTCAGGACAGAGGCAACACGTCGACCAGCTTGCGGCCGTTGCGAGAGCCGAACTTGACGGACCCGTCGATGGTGGCGAAGAGGGTGTCGTCGCCGCCCTTGCCCACGTTCAGGCCGGGATGGAACTTGGTGCCGCGCTGGCGCACCAGGATCGAGCCGGCCGACACGATGGTGCCGTCGAACTCCTTGACGCCGAGGCGCTTGGATTCGGAATCACGGCCGTTCCGTGTGGAACCGCCACCCTTGGTCTTGGACATGGGAGCTCTCTCTCGCGGTGCGGGGCCGGGATCAGCGGCTGATGCCGGTGATCTCGATGACCGAGTACTTCTGGCGGTGACCCCAACGCTTGCGGTTGTTGGTCTTGTTCTTGTAGGTGAAGCCGTTGATCTTCGGGCCCTTGGCGTCGCCCACGACCCGGGCCGACACGGTGGCGCCCCCGAGGTCGTCGGGAGTGGCGAGCACCGTGTCGCCGTCGACGAGGAGCACGGGCCGGAGATCGACCGAGGTCCCTTCGTCGACGCCGAGGCGCTCGACCTCGATGACGTCGCCCTCGGCGACTCGATGCTGCTTCCCACCGGTGGCGATCACTGCGTACATAGAGTTTGACAGCTTACGGCCGCCCGGTCACGGGTACCAACCCGATGGCATTCACACTCACTCGCTGAGGAGACGCTGGTCGAACAGCACGCCACGGCCGTTGCAGGTCTCGCACTCCTCGGTGAAGGCCTCCAGCAGCCCCTCGCCGATGCGTTTGCGGGTCATCTCGACCAGACCCAGCTCGGAGATGTCGAACACCTGCGTCCGGGTCTTGTCGCGAGCGAGCGCCTCCCGCAGCACCCGGCCCACGTCCTCGCGGTTCTTCTTCACCTCCATGTCGATGAAGTCGATGACGATGATCCCGCCGATGTCGCGGAGGCGCAGCTGCCGGGCGATCTCCTCGGCGGCCTCGAGGTTGTTGGCGTAGACGGTGTCCTCGAGGTTGCTGGTGCCGACGTTCTTGCCGGTGTTGACGTCGATCACCGTCAGGGCCTCGGTGTGCTCGATGATGAGCGAGCCACCCGACGGCAGCCACACCTTGCGGTCGAGGGCCCGGTGCAGCTGCTCGTGGACGTGGTGGCGCTCGAACAGCGGCAGGCCTTCGGCCTCGGGGTCGTAGTGGACGACGCGGTCGGCGAGCGCGGGCGTGATCCCCGACACGTAGTCGTTGACCTCGTCGTAGAGCTGCTGGTCGTCGATGACGACGGCGCGGTAGTCCTTGGAGAACTCCTCGCGGATCGACGCGGACGGCGACGTCGGGTTCGCGGTAGAGCAGCGTCGGCGCCTTGGACTTGGCGGCGAGGGCCTCGATCTGATCCCAGAGGGCGAGCAGCCGCTGCACGTCGTTCTCGATCTCCTCCGCAGTCACGTTCTCGGCCGCGGTGCGGACGATGACCCCGTGCTGGTCGGGCTTGACGCCGTCGAGGATCTTGCGGAGGCGCTTGCGCTCGTTGTCCGGCAGGCGCTTGGAGATGCCGTACGTCCCGGAGTTGGGGACCAGCACGACGAAGCGGCCGGGCAGGCTCACCTCCTGGGTGAGCCGGGCTCCCTTGACGCCGATGGGGTTCTTCGTGACCTGGCAGATGATCGTCTGCTTGGCCTTGAGGACCTCCTCGATGCGGGGCTTGCCGCCACTGCCCTCGACGTCGTCGGGGTCGAAGGTGATGTCGCTGCGGTACAGCACGGCGTTCTTCGGCGTGCCGATGTCGACGAAGGCGGCTTCCATGCCGGGCAGCACGTTGGCGACCCGGGCCAGGTAGATGTTGCCGTGGATCTGGTTGACGTCGTCGGACGGCCGGGACACGTAGTGCTCGATCAGCTGCCGGCCCTCGAGCACGGCGATCTGGGTGGCAGCGGCGGTCTTGTGGACCGCCATCAGGTACCGCCCGACGGGCTTGCCGTTGCGGTGCTTGCCGCGACGCGCCTCGAGTTGGTCCTCGTCGAGCTCGACGGCAGCGATGTCGGTGGCGAGCTCCACCGGTTCGGTGCCCTGGTTCGAGCCCGGACGGCGGCGCGGGCCGCGGCGACGGCGGCGCGGGCGTCCAGGCTTGCCGTCGCCGTCCCCCTCGCCGGCGTTCGCCCGGCTGTCGTCGCCGGAACGGTTCCGCTGGCGGCCGTTGCCGCCTCCCTCCGAGGAATCCTTCGTGCTCGAGGATGGGGCGGCCCTGGTGTCTCCGATCTTGGGCCGGTTCGGGGTGTCTCGTTCAGGTGCCGAGTCGCCGCTGGGGCGTTGCTCGGGGGGGTTGGCCGACCCTTGACGGGTGTCGGACATGATTGCGTTCCCTTCTCATGACGCACGCTCGACGGCGTGCGCGGCCGACGGCCGGGCGATCGTCCCGTCCCCGGCGGTGTCCGCCAGGGGAAGGGGCTCGCGCCGGTCGCCGTCGACCATCGTCCATTGGTGGAGCCGGACCACCCGTCCCTCCTCGAGGACCAGGTCCTCGAACACGTCGTCGACGGCCGCCAGCAACTCAGACGGCCGGCAGGCACGCGGGTGCGTGGCCAGTTCGGCTCTGAGCAGGGTGCCGGCCGGCTGCAGCTGCGCAGCGGGCGGGCACTCGACGGGGTCGGCGACGCGAAGGGCGAGCACGGCCGGGCGGATGTCGTCGGTGACGGCTTTGCCCTTCCGTGATCGGGTGACCGGCAGTTCTCGGGCGGTCGTGACGTGCTCGACGAGCTGGTGGGCCCGGTGTTCGTCGAGGTCGGGGACCTCCACGAGCCAGGAGCACGACTCGACCGCTTCCTGCAAACTGGGTGTCCCGGGCGCGACATGGGTCACGCCCTGGACGTGCATCCCCGGGGGCAGCATCGGATCGATGATGTCCCCGAGCGTGGTGACGTCGACGGTGGTGCCGGGCACCAGGTCGACATCGAGGTACTCACCACACGACTCGTGCGCCGTGGCGAGGGCCAGTCCGAAGCGGAGCCTCGGACGAGGTGAGAAGCCCTCGCTGTAGGAGACCGGAAGGCGGGTCCGGCGCAGGGTGCGCTCCCAGACCCGGGCGAGATCCCGGTGTGAGGTGAACCGGATGCGGCCGAACTTCGAGAAGCGGATCCGGATGCGCTCGGGGCGCGGCGGTCCTCCGCTCATCGGCCGGCGCCCTGGGGCTGGCGTCGTGGCGAGAGCTCGACCGGGACCTGGTGCCCGGTGGCGAGGTCGACACCGGTGCCCTGGCTGCCGCCGGCCGGCGGCGTGGCCGACGCCACGATGTGTTCGATGGAGTACCCGGTGCAGGCGCCGCAGTCGTAGCACGGCGTCCAGCGGCAGTCGGGCAGGCCGAGCTCGGCGAGGGCGTCCTGCCAGTCCATCCACAGGAAGTCCTTGTGCAGCCCGGCCGAGAGGTGATCCCAGGGCAGGACCTCGTGCTCGGTGCGGTGGCGGTGGATGTACCAGTCGGGGTCGAGGCCGCACTCGGCCATGGCGTCGAGCCACAGCTGGATGTCGAAGTGCTCGGACCACTCCTGGAACGTCCCGCCCCGCTGCCACACCAACTCGATGACGCGGCCGAGGCGGCGATCGCCGCGTGAGAGCAGTCCCTCGATCACCGACGCCCGGGAGTCGTGCCACTTGAGGTTGACGCCGTGCATCTTCCGGGTGGCGTCGCGCAGCAGGTTGATCTTGCGCCGCAGCTCGACCTCGGTGTTCTGGCCGAACCACTGGAACGGCGTGAAGGGCTTCGGCACGAACCCGCCGACGCTGACCGTCACGCTCGGGTTCTTGTGGAACTCGCGGCCGAGCTCGACCGAGTGGTGGGCGAGCTCGGCGATGCCCAGCGTGTCCTCGTCGGTCTCGGTGGGCAGACCGGTCAGGAAGTACAGCTTCATGCGCCGCCAGCCCTGCGAGTAGGCCGAGTGGACGGCGCCGTAGAGGTCTTCCTCGCGGATGAGCTTGTTGATGACCTGGCGCATCCGCCAGGTGCCGGCCTCGGGGGCGAAGGTGAGCCCGGTCCGGCGGGCGTTCTGGATCTGGTTGGCGAGCCCCACCGTGAACGCGTCGACCCGCAACGACGGCAGGCCCAGCGTGATGGGTTGGTCGGACCCGGTGTCGAGGTGCATCACGTCGGAGACGGTCTGCTCGATGCCGGAGAAGTCGGCCGTGGACAACGACGTCAGCGTCACCTCGTCGTACCCGGTGCGACGCAGGCCCTCGTCGATCATGGTCCGGACCTGCTCGGCGGGACGCTCACGCACCGGCCGGGTGATCATCCCGGCCTGGCAGAAGCGGCAGCCGCGGGTGCAGCCCCGGAACACCTCGACGTTGAGACGGTCGTGCACGACCTCGGTCAGCGGTACCAGTTGCGCCTTGGGGTAGGGCCACTCGGCCAGGTCGGCGACGGTCCGCTTGCCCACCAGTTCCGGGACATCGCCGAACTGCGGGGTCACCGACACCAGCGTGTTGCCGTCGTACGCCACGTCGTAGAGCGACGGGATGTAGACGCCCTCGAGCCGGGCCAGGGCCCGCAGGACGTTGTGCCGCGACCCGGGGGCCTTGCCCTCGGCCTTCCAGGCGGCGATCACCTCGGTGATCTCGCTGACGACCTCTTCGCCGTCACCCAGCACGACCACGTCGACGAAGTCGGCGAGGGGCTCGGGGTTGTAGGTGCAGTGCCCACCGACCATCACGAGGGGGTCGTCGTCGGCACGGTCGGCGGACCGCACCGGTACGCCGGCGAGGTCGATGCAGTTCAACACGTTGGTGTAGACGAGCTCGGCCGACAGGTTGAAGGCGACGATGTCGAAGCTCGCCGCCGGGGCGTGGGTCTCGATGGAGAAGAACGGGATCCGCTCGCGCCGCATGATGGCCTCGAGGTCGGTCCAGACGGCGTAGCCCCGCTCGGCGAAGGCGTCGTCGCGCTCGTTGAGGATCTCCCGCAGGATCTGCAGGCCCTGGTTGGGGAGGCCGATCTCGTAGGTGTCGGGGTAGCACAGCAGCCAGCCGACCTTGCCCGGGGCGCGCGGCGAGGCCGCGGCTCCGGCTTCGAGGCCGATGTAGCGGGCGGGCTTCGCCACCTTGGCGAGCTGGCGCTCGAGAGCCGGCCAGACGTCGGTGGACGCACCCGCGGCGATCGAAGTGGAGGTCGCAGAGGAGGTGGGCACGGTGGCCACAGGCTATCGGAGAGTCCTCGACAACCCGGTACGGGTGCCGACGTGGAAGTCTGCGCCCATGTCGCTGCACGTCCTGCACCACGACGGCCTCCACGTGCTCGTCCGCACGTCGTCGGCGATCCCTGCGATCGTCCACTGGGGCGAGGGTCCGCGTGGATCCGGAGGCCTCGACGGGGCAGGGGCCGTGGTGCAACGGCCCCGACCGGCGGGCGCGCTCGACGTGGAGCCGGACCTCGGGATCCTGCCCGAGGCGGCTGTCGGCTTTGCCGGGCCACCGGGCCTCGAGTGCCACCGCGCCGACGGTCTGGTATTGCCCCGCCTGTCGCTGGCGACGTGGGAGGCGACCGCCGACCGGTGCTCGTTCCGGGCCGAGGACCCAGCAGCCGGAGTGGCGGTGGACGGCACGATTCGGGTCGGTGAGGTGATCGCCGTGGATCTGCGCGTGACCAACACCGGCGACGAGCCGCTCTTCGTGCAGCGGGTGGCGCCGACGCTTCCGCTCCCGGCTCGTGCCGACGAGGTGTTGCGCCTCACCGGCCACTGGTGCCGGGAGTTCCAGCCGCTGCGCCTGCCGTGGGTCGCCGGCACCCACGTGGTCGAGAGCCGGTCCGGTCGCACCTCCCATGACGCCGTGCCCGTGATCTTCGCCGGGCCGGTGGGCTTCGGGGAAGCACACGGCGACGTGCGTGGCGTCCACCTCGCCTGGAGCGGAAACCACTCGCTCCGCGTCGATCGGCTCGCCGACGGCCGACGCCTGGTCCAGGCGGCCGAGTTGCTCCTGCCCGGCGAGGTCGTCCTCGAGCCAGGGGGAACCTACGCCGCCCCCACGGTGCTGGCGGCGGCCGGCGAGGGTCTCGGTCCGGTGAGCCGGCGCTTCCACCGTCACCTCCGCGGCCGTCTGCCGGCACGCGCCCGTCCGGTGGTGCTGAACACGTGGGAGGCCGTGTACTTCGACCACGACCACGACACCCTCCTGCACCTCGCTGATCGGGCGGCGGCCGTGGGAGTCGAGCGGTTCGTCCTCGACGACGGGTGGTTCGGCGGCCGACGCGACGACACCGCCGGCCTCGGCGACTGGTGGGTCTCCCCCGACGCCCATCCCGGGGGCCTCGGTCCGCTGATCGACCACGTCACCGGCCTGGGGATGGAGTTCGGCATCTGGGTCGAACCCGAGATGGTCAACCCCGACTCCGACCTGTACCGCGCCCATCCCGACTGGGTGCTCGGCCGCTCCGATGTGCTGGGACGACACCAACTGGTCCTCGATCTGGCCATCCCGGCCTGCTGGGAGCACGTGCACGACCAACTCGACCGGCTCCTCACCGACCACACCATCTCGTTCGTGAAGTGGGACCACAACCGCGACCTGGCCGGCGCCGGCGCCCACGCTCAGACGCTGGCGGTCTACCGCCTGCTCGACGCCCTGCGTGCCGCGCATCCCGGTGTGGAGATCGAGACGTGCGCATCGGGCGGTGGCCGCGCCGACTTCGGGATCCTCTCCCGGACCGAACGGGTGTGGACCTCGGACTGCAACGACCCGCTGGAACGCCAGGACATCCAACGAGGGTTCTCGCTGCTCTTCCCGCCCGAGGTGATGGGGGCCCACATCGGACCGCCGCGGGCGCACACCACGGGACGGGTCCACCGCCTCTCGTTCCGGGCCGCGACCGCCCTGTTCGGTCACCTCGGGATCGAGTGGAACCTGCTCGATGCCAGCGAGCGCGACCTCGACAAGCTGCGGGGCTGGGTCGAGCTGTACAAACGTCTCCGTCCCCTTCTCCACGGGGGCGACGTGGTCCGGCTCGACCACCCGGACCCGGCCTGCCTGGCCCACGGAGTGGTGGCGAGCGACCGCACGGAGGCGGTGTTCGCCCTCGCCCAGCTGCGCACGTCACGTCACGCGGCGCCGGCGCCGCTCGTCCTCGACGGGCTCGATCCCGACCGCACCTACACCCTCGAACGGCTCCAGGGCCCCGGCGAGGTGCTGGGCCTGACGGCCGAGCAGCCAGCCTGGATCGAACGGCCCGTCGCGCGTCTCGGGGGCGTCGCTCATGACGGTCGGGCTGCAGCCGCCGCTCCTGCTGCCCGAGAGTGTCCTGCTGCTGCGGCTCACCACGCAGACCTGAGCCCCCGCGCCCGAACGTGGCGCCGGAGCGGGGTACTCCCCTCCCATGTGTAGGGGTTCGGCCCGCTCCGACGATGTACTGGTGAGGAGCTGTCGATCGACCAGGAGCCGCCCCGATGACGACCACCGACGAACTGCTGGACTTGGAGCGAGCGGCGTGGGAGGCGCTGTCATCGAGCGGCGACGCCGCCACCGCCTTCTACGACCGCGTCTTGGCCGCCGACGTCCTGATGCTGCTCCCGGGCGGGATGGTCATCGACGACCGCGACGCCGTCATCGAGTCCATGGTCGGTCCGCCCTGGTCGTCGTACGAGCTGTCCGAGGAACGGGTGATCGGCCTCACCGCCGCCAGTGGGGTGGTGGCGTACCGGGGCCGGGCCGTCCGTGACGACTCCGAGTACTCGGCGCTGTTCGCCAGCACCTATGTCCAGGAGAACGGCCAATGGAGACTCGCCGTCCACCAGCAGACGCCGGTCGCCTGAGCGGACGGAGCACCGGGCACCGGGACGGCGAGGACAGCGACGAAGGAGCCGGTGCAAGCACCCGTCCGAGCCGAGCGCCAGCGAGGCGCTCACACGAGACGCACGGGCTCCGTGCAACGGGATGGCGAGGACAGCGACGAAGGAGCCGGTGCAAGCACCCGTCCGAGCCGAGCGCCAGCGAGGCGCTCACACGAGACGCGACGGGGCTCCGTGCAACGGGATGGCGAGGACAGCGACGAAGGAGCCGACGAGCCATCAAGAGAAACGTCTCATGTGGACGTTCTGGACGAGCCCGAGGCCGGCGAAGAGCGCGATGGTGGACGAGCCGCCGTGGCTGACCAGGGGCAGCGGGATGCCGGTGATCGGCATGATGCCCATGGTCATGCCGGCGTTCTGGAACAGCTGGAACACCACCATGGCGAGCACGCCGGCGCAGATCAGCATCCCCAGCTGTCGCGTGCGACAGCTGGGCGATGCGCCAGATCCGCCAGCACAGGATGGCGAACAGCACGAGCAGGGTGGCGGCGCCGATGAAGCCGAGCTCCTCCCCCACGGCGGTGAAGATGAAGTCGGTGTGCTGCTCCGGGACGATGTTGAGCTGCGTCTGCGTGCCCTTGAACAGGCCCTTGCCCAGCACCCCCCCGGAGCCGATGGCGATCTTGGACTGGTTGAGGTTGTAGGCCTCGGCCTGCAGGCCGGCGTTCGGGTTCAGGAACACCGTGAGGCGGTCCTTCTGGTAGTCGGCCAGGAAGCCGGAGTTGAGGATGCCGACGAGGGCGGTGAGGCCGAGCAGGGTGAGGGCAGCGATGTGCTTGGGCCGGACGCCCGCCACGAGCAGGACGCCCATGATGATGGCCATGAGGACCATGCCGGTGCCGGGGTCGGGCTGGAGCATGATGAGCGCCAGCGGGAGGCCGGCCACGCCGAGCAGGACGCCCAGACGCCGCAGGTCGATGTCGGAGGCGAAGTGGGCCCCGAGTGACGCCAGGATCAGGATCATGGCGATCTTGGTGAACTCCGATGGCTGGAGCTGGAACGAACCGATGGCGAACCAGGCCTGGGCACCGTTGACCTCCGTCCCGAGCGGGGAGATCACGCCCACCAGCAGCGCGGCAGACGGCCCCGTAGAAGATGAGGGCAAGTCGCGGAAGCGCCGGTAGTCGACCATGGTGACCAGCGCCATCACCGTGAACCCGGTGGCGAGGAACACGAGGTGACGCGCTCGAGCACGGCGGTGTTGCGGGTTGCCGGCGTCGGGTCCCCGCGTCGAGGAGAACACCATCAGCGTGCCGATGATCGAGATGGCACGATGGTCCCGAGCATGAGCAGGTCGACGTGGCGCCACGGGGCCGCCGGGTTGCGGCGCATCGAACCGGCCCGGGTGGTGCCGGGCCAGCGGCCGGCGAAGGCGTCCATCAGTCGTGACCTCCGGCAGCGGCGAGCTGATCCTGGGTGGGCTGGTCGCGCGGCACGCCTCGGGGTACAGCAGCGCACCGCCCGGTTGGATCGTCGGCGGCGGTGTGACGCCGGCGAAGACGTCGAACAGCTTGCGGGCCACCGGTGCGGCGGCCGTCCCGCCGAACCCGGACGCCTCCATCACCACGGTGACCTCGTAGGTCGGGGTCGGGGACGGGGCCGAAGGCGCTGAAGACCGCGGTGTCGGCCTTCCCGTCACCTGCGCCGTACCGGTCTTGCCCGCGACCGGGAACGACTGGAGCGGGAAACCCTTGAACACGCCGTAGGCCGTGCCTCGCTCTTGGGAGGTCACGCCGAGCAGGCCCTGCAGGATGGGGTCGCGTACCTCGGGCGGCAGATCGATCGTGCCGTTGATGCGGGGCCCGATGGTGCGCTTGACGGAGGCCTCCGGCCCGCCCGGGTCACCTTCAGCGCGATGTTCGGCGCGTACGCGGGTGCCGCCGTTGGCGAAGGTGGCGTAGGCGTTGGCGAGCTGGATCGGGGTCACGGCCACGTCGCCCTGGCCGATCGCCATGTTCACGTTGTCGCCGGTGAACCAGTTCCGTTCCGAGGAACTGGCCCGGATTGGCGTCGAACTGGCGCCGGCGCTGCTCGGGCGACGGGATGCGCCCATCCGCCTCGGCCGGCAGCGGCACCCCGGTCTGCTGGCTGAAGCCGAAGAGCCGAGCAGACTCCTGGAGGGCCTCGTCGCCGAGGCGACCGCGGTTGTTCCAGAAGTCGGCGCCGATCGAGTAGAAGTACGCGTCGGACGACACGGTGATGGCGCGCGGCAGGTCGACGGTGCCGTAGCGGGTCCCGCCGGCGTTGCGGAAGATGCACCGCTCGCCGCTGCACCCTGGGATCGTGTAGCTGCCGGTGTCGACGAAGGGCGTCGTCGGCGACCGGAGCCCGTTGACCAGTGCGGCGTAGGAGGTGACCAGTTTGAACGTGGAGCCCGGCGCGTACTGGCCCTGGATGGCCCGGTTGGTGAGCGGCTGGTTGTTGGCCGGGTCCTGTCAAGAACGCATACCGAGACGACGAGATGCCGTTGATGAAGTCCGCCGGGTCGTAGGTGGGATAGCTGGCCATTGCCCGGACCGAACCGTCGGTGGGGTCGAGCACGACGACGGATCCGCCCGTGGCCTCGTTCTGCACGTTGCTGCCCCGTGGGTTGCGGGCGCGGGCAGCTTCCAACGCCTGCTCGAGGAGGTCCTCGGAGAGGGCCTGGGTGGTGACGTCGATCGTCAACCACACGTCGTCGCCCGGGATCGGCGGCCGGGACCGGTCCTCGAGGACCCGCACCGGCCGGCCCTGAGCGTCGACTTCGTAGACCGTCTGGCCCGGCGTGCCCCGGAGGTCGTCCTCGTAGAGGCGCTCCACGCCGGACTTCCCGATCTGGTTGCCCTGGATGTAGGTCTTGGGCTTGTCGGCCCGGTCGGCGAGCTCGGTGTCGTTGATCTCGCCGACGTAGCCGAGGAGGTGGGCGGCGCGGGTGCCGTAGTTGTATCGGCGCAGTGCGACCCGACGGACGGCGACCGACGGGAACAGCTCCTCGTGCTCCTCGATGTAGATCTTGAGCTGCTCGGTGACATCCTGGGCCACGGGGACCGGGGCGTAGCGGGAGTACCGCTGGTTGTTGACCCGGTCGAGGAGCTGTTCGACCGTGGCCGGGGACCCGTAGCGGGACATCTCCGCCGCCAGCCGGTTGAGCAGCCCGGCTTGGTCGTCGTCGGCGAGCTCGAGGAACTGGACGCGGTCGACCGTCACGATGGTGGAGACGCGGTTGTCGACCAGCACCGTGCCGTTGCGGTCGAGGATCCGGCCGCGGGGCGCCTCGACCTGCACGACCCGGATCCGGTTCGCCTCCGCCGCCTGTACGTAGTCCTGCGACGACAGCACCTGGAGGTACCAGAGCCGGGCGAACAGGGCAGCGAACAGGGCGACGATCACGATCGCCATGACACCGAGGCGCATGCGGGGGGACTCGGCGGCGCTCATCGGGCCCCTCGCATGGACGCGCCCATCATCCGGTCGGGTGCGGCGCGCTCGATCCAGCGCGCCACGGGCAACACCGGCAGGATCAGGACGGCGTTCATCACCGAGGTGACGGCGACGACGCGGGTGAGATCGGGGGTGCGGAACTGCTGGCCGACGAGCTGGCCGAGCACCACGTAGAAGACGACGCCGATGGCCGAGGCCACGAGCGCGACGACGACGGGGATCCACGGGGCCGAGCGCAGGACGCCGTCGTGGATGGTTCCGACGGCGTAGCCGACGGCGAGGTAAGCCAATGCCGAGAGACCGAACGGCGTCAGCACGACGAGGTCCATCGACAGGCCGGCGATGAAGCCGACCGTGGCACCGCGGATCGGGCCGCTCGCCATGGCGGCGGCGATGGTCAGCAGGAGCAGCAGGTCGCCCGGGGTGCCGAAGGGGTGCAGTTGGGCCATCCAGGTCGTCTGGAGGACCACGGCGACGAGCACGACCGAACCGAGACGAAGCGCGCGGAGCATCAGCGCACCGGGGTGGTGAGGAGGACGTTCACGAAGCTGAGCTCGTCGAGGTTCGCCAGTGGCTCGGCGAACAGCTCGACGTTGAGGCCGCCGTTGGCCTGCCCGGTGCGGACCACGCGACCGACCGGGATGGAGCCGGGGAACGACGAGCGGTCGTCGATGCCGGATGTCGTGAGGATCTCCCGCTCGGGGACCTTGGCGTCGGCGTCGGTGGTCTCGATGCCCGTGTCGATGCGCAGGGCGCGTGACGGTCCCTGACCCTTGGCCGTCCCGAGCCGTTGGCTGGACACCAGGCGCACCCCGACCCGGAACTCCGGATCGGTCACCAACTGCACCGAGGAGCGGTCGGAGGACACGTCGACGACCCGGCCGACGAGTCCCGCGCCGGTGACCACGGGCATGTCGACCTTGATGCCCGCCGACGAGCCCTTGTCGATGACCACCACGTGCGAGAACGAGCTCACCGGCTGTTGGATGACCCGGGCCGTGGCGGTGCTGATGGACCCGACCCAGGGGATGTCGACCTGGTCGAGCAGCTGCTCGAGCTGCACGGCGGCGTCGGCGTTCTGGGCGCGATCGCCCTCGAGCTGGTCGATCCGGGCCCGCAGGGCCTCGTTCTCGTTGGCCACGTCGTCGTAGTCGAAGACGCCGTGCCACACGTTCTGGAACGGGGTGGCGGCGAAGTCGGCCACGCCCTGCACCGGCGACAGCACCTTGGCCACCCCGTGACGGGCGTCCTGGATGAAACCGACGTCGCGGAAGTCGAGCGTGAGCACGGTGAGCGAGAACAGCACCAGGAGGATGATGGTGAAGCGCGATCGCCCGTGACGGGACGAGTTCATTGCCATTGGTGGACAGCTGAGCGCGTTGGGGGCACGGACGCCACGCGGCGTCAGTGCTCGGGCGGGTTGTTGAAGAGCACGTCCTTGAGGGCGTCGAACTCCTCGAGGGCCAGACCCGAACCGAGCGCCACGGCGTGGAGGGGGTCGTTGGCGATGACGATGGGCATGCCCGTCTCGTGCTCGAGGCGGGCATCGAGGCCGTGCAGGTAGGCGCCACCGCCGGCGAGGACGATGCCCTTCTCCATGATGTCGGCGGCGAGCTCGGGCGGGGTCTTGTCGAGGGTCACCTTGACGGCGTCGACGATGGCCGACACCGGCTCCTCGATGGCCTCGCGGATCTCGTCGGTGGACGTGACGATGGTCTTGGGGAGGCCGGTGATCAGGTCGCGCCCGCGGACCTCCGCGTAGACCTCCTCCTCGAGGGGCCAGGCCGAGCCGAGAGCCATCTTGATCTCCTCGGCGGTGCGCTCGCCGAGCGCCAGCGAGTACTCCTTCTTGATGTACTGGATGATGGCGTCGTCGAGCTCGTCGCCCGCCACCCGCACCGACTGGCTGGCCACGATCCCGCCGAGGGAGATGACCGCCACCTCGGTGGTGCCACCACCGATGTCGACGATCATGTTGCCGGTGGGTTCCTGGACAGGGAGCCCGGCGCCGATGGCGGCCGCCATGGGTTCTTCGATGATGTGGGCGGGCTTGCGGGCGCCGGCGAATTCGGCGGCCTCGAGAACCGCACGCTGCTCGACACCGGTGATGCCGGACGGGACGCAGATCACCATGCGGGGCTTGGCCCAGCGACGCTGGTGCACCTTCTGGATGAAGTAGCGCAGCATCTTCTCGCAGATCTCGAAATCCGAGATCACGCCGTCCTTCAACGGCCGGATGGCCTGGATGTGGCTCGGTGTACGACCGATCATCCGCTTGGCCTCGACGCCCACCGCCAGGGGCCGCCCGTCGCGCACGTTCACCGCGACCACCGACGGCTCGTTCAGCACGATGCCACGGCCGCGGACGTAGATGACGGTGTTGGCGGTCCCCAGATCGACGGCCATGTCGCGACCCATCAGGGAGCTGAAGACGTTCTCGGACATGGGATCACCGATCGGATGCGAACAGGGCCTGCGCCGGGTGGAGCGGCATGGTACCGGCCGGGACGAGACGCTGTCCGGTCCCCGGTGGCGACCATCCCGACGCGGGAGGTTGCACCATGGTAACGATCCGTCACCGAACTGCAATATCGGGGGGACGAGCCGCCCCGAGCGAGGGGCAACCGGCGGCTACAGCTCCGGGAACCAGAGGCCGATCTCGCGCGCCGCGGATTCCGGCCCGTCGCTGCCGTGGACGAGGTTCTCGTTGGTGGTGGTGGCGAAGTCGCCCCGGATCGATCCCGGTTGCGCATCGTCGACGCTGGTCTTGCCGATCAGCGTGCGGCAGATCGAGAACGTGTTGTCGGCCGGGCCCTCCACGACCATGGCCATGACCGGACCGCGGGTCAAGAACTCGACCAGCTCGCCGTAGAAGGGCTTGTCCTTGTGCTCGTCGTAGTGGGCCTCGGCCAGCTCACGGTCGGCCATCCGCAACCGGGCCGCGACCAGGGTCAGCCCCTTGCGCTCGAGTCGGCTGATGATCTCGCCGACGAGACCACGCTCCACGGCATCGGGCTTGCACATCACGAAGGTCCGGTTCACGGGCCGGAGCGTACGAGCCGCATCCGGTGCCGACCAAAGCTCGCCGCCCGCCTCAGGTGGTGAGCAGCCCCAGGCGTCGGCACGCCCCCCGGGCGGCGCCGACGGTGTAGAGCGACCCGACGACGAAGACCGCATCGTCGTCGAAGGCGGCCCGGTAGGCCGTGTCGACGGCGGCGGCCACGTCGTCGACGGCGACCACCTCGGCGTCGGGACGGAGTCGCTGGATCTCGTCCCGCAGCTCCTCGGCCGGGACGGCGCGGGGCGAATCGGGACGGGTGCACACGACCCGCCGCGGGCCGACCTCCAAGAGCACGGCGAGCACCTCGGCGAGGTCGGGACGACGAAGCATTCCCACCACCAGCGTGGTGTCTCCGGCGACGTCGAACTCCTCGGTGGCGGTGTCGACGAAGGCGCGGGCGCCGCCGGCGTTGTGGGCACCGTCGAGCACGAGCAGCGGCCGGTGGTGGACGACCTCGAAGCGGCCGGGGAGCTCGAGGCCGAGGAAGGCGCCGGCGACCACGTCGTGGTCGATCCGTCGTCCGAAGAACGCCTCGACGGCAGCGAGCGCGGCGGCGGCGTTGTCGGCCTGATGGGCGCCGTGCACGGGCAGGAAGACGCCGTCGACAGGTCCGTTGGCGGTGAACAGGTCGACCTGGCGTCCGCCGAGGCCCACCACCGACCGACGGGCGCCGAAGTGCTGGCCCCGCACCCAGTGCAGCGCGCCGCCCTCGGACCGGAACACCTCGACCAGCGCCGGGTCGATCTCGCCGATGATCACGGCGGAGCCGGGTTCGATGATCCCCGCCTTCTCCTCGGCGATGGCGCGCCGCCACTCCCCCGCACCGTCGGTGTGATCTCGGGAGACGTTGGTGATCACGGCCACGTCGGCCCGGCCGACGTTGGTGGAGTCGTACCGGCCGAGCAGGCCGACCTCGACCACCATCACGTCGACGGCCTCTCGTGCGAACCAGGCGTAGGCGGCCGCGGTCAGCAGGTCGAAGTAGCTGGGGCGTTCCGGGAACAGCGATTCGACCGCGGCGATCTCGCTGATGATCTCGGCGAAGTCGGTCTCGCTGATCGGTTCGCCGTTGCGGCGCAGCCGTTCGGTGATCGACTCGAGGTGGGGACTGGCGTAGGTGCCGACGGTGAGACCGTGCTCGGCGAGGAGCGCCGCGATCATGCGGGCGGTCGAACCCTTGCCGTTGGTGCCGGTGACGTGGATCAGGGGCGCGGCGAACTGCGGGTCGCCGAGCACGTCGACGATGCCGCGCATCCGGTCCAGCGACAGCCCGTGCACGGACCCGGCGCTCGGCCCGGAGACCGTGGCCTCCAGGTTGATGTGCTCGTCGAGGTAGGCGAGTGCCTCGACGAAGTTCAGCTCGCCGCCCGCTTCGGTCTCGAGGCCTTGGTCTCGCGCGGGACGATGGTGGGGTTCACCTTGTCCAGCACGACGTCGCGGTCGATGACGACCTTGCCGACGTCGGTACGGCTGGGGATGTCGTACATGATGTCGAGCAGCACCTCTTCGAGGATGGCGCGCAGGCCGCGGGCGCCGGTCCCCCGGAGCAGGGCCTGGTCGGCCACGGCCACGAGCGCCTCCTCGGTGAACTCGAGCTCGACGTCTTCGTAGCTGAAGATCTTCTGGTACTGCTTGAGCAGGGCGTTCTTCGGCTCGGTGAGGATCTCGATGAGGGCCTCGTGGTCGAGGTGGCCGACGGCGCCGATGATCGGCAGGCGGCCGATGAACTCGGGGATGAGGCCGAACTTGACGAGGTCCTCGGGGAGCACGTCCTGGAGCAGCTCGGCGGCCTCGCTGTCGCGGCTCGCCCGGATCTCGGCGGCGAACCCCACGCCGGTGTGCCCTTTGCGGGACTCGATGATCCGCTCGATGCCGGCGAAGGCGCCACCGCAGATGAACAGGATGTTGCCCGTGTCGATCTGGATGAACTCCTGGTGGGGGTGCTTGCGTCCGCCCTGGGGCGGAACGGACGCCACCGTGCCCTCGAGGATCTTGAGCAACGCCTGTTGGACGCCCTCACCCGACACGTCGCGGGTGATCGAGGGGTTCTCGGACTTGCGGGCCACCTTGTCGATCTCGTCGATGTAGATGATCCCGGTCTCGGCCTTCTTGACGTCGTAGTCGGCGGCCTGGATGAGCTTGAGCAGGATGTTCTCGACGTCCTCGCCGACGTAGCCGGCCTCGGTCAGGGCCGTGGCGTCGGCGATGGCGAACGGCACCTTGAGGAGGCGGGCCAGCGTCTGGGCCAGGAACGTCTTGCCCGAGCCGGTGGGACCGAGCAGGAGGATGTTGGACTTGGCCACCTCGACGTCGTCGTGGACCGTGTTGTGGCCGAACTCGATGCGCTTGTAGTGGTTGTAGACCGCGACGGAGAGGATCTTCTTCGCAGGGATCTGCCCGACGATGTATTCCTCGAGGAACTCGAAGATCTCCTTGGGCCGGGGCAGCTCGTCGAAGGCGAAGTCGGAGGTCTCGGCGAGCTCCTCCTCGATGATCTCGTTGCAGAGATCGATGCACTCGTCACAGATGTAGACGCCGGGACCCGCGATCAGCTTCTTGACCTGCTTCTGGGACTTGCCGCAGAAGCTGCACTTGAGCAGCTCGCCCCCGTCTCCGAACTTGGCCACCCTGCGTCTCCCTTCCCCCGAATGAGCTCTGTCAGTTGGCCCGGATGGGTCCTGCCGTGTCGGCCACGGCCCGGCGGTCGATCACCTCGTCGATGATGCCGTACTCGCGCGCTTCCTGTGCGGTCATCACGAAATCTCGGTCCGTGTCGGCCTCGATCTTCTCGACGGTCTGACCGGTGTGCTCGGCGAGGATCTGGTTGAGCAGGTCCCGCATCCGCATGATCTCGCGGGCCTGGATCTCGATGTCGGTGGCCTGTCCCCCGCCCTGACCCCACGGCTGGTGGAGCAGGATCCGGGAGTGCGTCAGCGCCAGGCGCTTGCCGGGCGTGCCGGCGGCGAGCAGCACGGCGGCCGCCGAGGCGGCCTGGCCGTAGCAGATGGTGCTGATCTCGTTGCGGATGAACGACAGCGTGTCGTAGATGGCGAACAGGGCGGTGATGTCGCCACCCGGCGAGTTGATGTAGATGCTGATGTCCTTGTCGGCGTTCTCCGACTCGAGGTGCAGCAGCTGAGCGCAGATGAGGTTGGCGATCCCGTCGTCGATGGGCGTACCCAGGAAGATGATGTTCTCCTTGAGCAGCCGCGAGTACAGGTCGTAGGCCCGTTCGCCGCGGTTGGTGGACTCGACGACCGTGGGCACCAGGTAGTTGCGGACCACCCCGGTGTGCTGTGCGACCTGCTCAGGAGTCATGCCTCGTCCGTTTCCGTTTCGTCTGTCCCCGGCTCGTCATCGGGAGCCGCATCGTCGTGATCGTGGTCGTGGTCCTGGTCGTAGAGCGTGCGATCGACCGGATCGCCGTTCTCGTCGACGATCTCGACGTGGTCGAGGAGCCACTCCAGCGCCTTGCGCTTGTTGATGTCGGAGCGTACCGCAGGCAGTTGGTCATTCCGTTCCAGCTGGCGGCGAACCTTGTCCGGCTTCTCGCCGACCCGTTCGGCGACGGCGTCGATCTCGTCGTCGAGGTCCTCGTCAGTGCACTCGATGTCCTCGGCGACCACCACGGCCCGGAGGGCGAGATCGACGCGAGCGCTGACCTCGGCGGCCTCGCGCAGCTCGTCGAGGAGCTGTTCCTGGGACCGACCGGTGAGCATGAGGTACTGCTCGAGGCCCATGCCCTGGGCCTGGAGACGCATGCCCAGGTCCTGGAGGCGGCCGTTCAGCTCGCCGCTCACCAGCGCCTCGGGGACCTCGTCGGTGACGAGCTCGGCGAGGGCGTGGGCGACCTTGTCGCGCAGCTGATCGGACCCCTGCGCCGTCCGCACCGTCGTGACCCGCTCGACCAGATCGGCCTTGAGGGCATCGACGGTGTCGAACTCCGAGTTCTCCGCCGCCCACTCGTCGGTGAGCTCGGGGAGCACCTTGGCCTTGACCTCCTTCACCGAGATCGAGAAGTGGAGCTGGCGCTCCTCGTCCTCGTCGGGGTGGGTGGCGTCGAAGTCGAGCTCGTCGCCGGCCGATGCGCCGGTGAGCTGCTCGTCGACCTCGGTGGTGATGACGCCGGAGCCGATCTCGTAGTTGTAGTCGTCGGTGGTGAGGCCGTCCTGCTCCTCACCGTCGAGCGTGCCCACGATGTCGATCACGACCGTGTCGCCCGCCTCGGCGGGGCGTTCGACGGTCTCGACGGTGGCGTCGATGGAGCGCATCCGGTCGAGCTGGGCATCGATCTCGTCGTCGCTCGGCACCGGCGAGGGCATCGTCACCCGGAGACCGTCGTAGCCGGCGACCGAGATCACGGGCCGGACCTCGACGACGGCGTCGAAGGTGATGGGGCCCTCCTCCTCGCCGGCGGTGATGTCGAGCTCGGGAGCGGCGATGACGTCGACGTCGTGTTCGACGACGGCCTCGGCGTAGTACTTCGGGAGCGCCTCGCGCAGTGCCTCCTCGCGGGCCACGCCGCTGCCGAGACGGGCCTCGAGCAGCCGGCGGGGCGCCTTGCCCCGACGGAACCCGGGCAGGTTCACCTCCTGGGCGATGCGCTTGAAGGCGGCGTCGAGGTCGGTCTCGAACTCGGACTCGTCGACCGAGACGGTGACCTTGACCTTGTTGCCCTCGAGGGCTTCGACGGTGGAATTCACCGGGCTGACTCCTTGGCGAGCGTCGGCTCCACGACACGGGAGGGCACGGCTCGGACGTGTGGTTCGATGGACATGCGGACCGGCAAGTGTACCGAGGGGCCCGGCCGCCCCCGTATCTGCGCGGATGCCGCCAGCGCGCCGAAGCACCGGCCGAACGATGCCATGCTGTGTGCGGTGGGAGGGGGCCCGACGGCTCACGGCGATTCGAGAACGACGATGAAGCGACAACTGGCAGCGGCCGCGGTGGCCCTCACCACCACCCTGGTCCTGGGGGCCCTCCCAGCCGGGGCCGGCACCGCCGCCACCGGCACCGCCCCGGCCACGATGGTGCCCGGTCACCACCCGATCACCGGCCCACCGCCACCGCTGGCCATCACACGCGCCGCCTCCGGCCCGGCGGCGCCGCGCCCGTCGTCCGGGGCGCCGGCCGGGAGCGGATCAGCCCGCGTGCCCGTCGCGTCCGCCCGCACCTCCACCACCGCCGCCCCGGCGTACGCCGCCCCGTTCCTCCCACCGCCGAACGACGACTTCGTCTTCGACTACGCACCCACGGTGACCACGGCGGAACGGGCCGCCTTCGAGGCCGCCGGCGGGATCTGGTCGGCCGTGCTCGAGGTGGAGGTGCCCATCCACGTCGCGGTGTCGGCGACCAGCTTCGACGACCCCGGCATCCTCGGCGGCGCCACCCCCACCAACATCTACGCCAACGACCTGTCGTTCCCGGCGCAGAACGTCTGGTTCGTCTCGGCCGAGGCCAACCAGTTCGCGAGCCGCGACCTCGACCCGGCCACGCCCGAGGTGGACGTCGTCATCAGCTCCGACTACGACTTCTACGACGGCGTCGACGACCAGGTGCCTGCCGACCAGATCTCGCTCGTCACGCTGGCGGTCCACGAGCTGGGCCACGGCCTGGGCCACACCACCTTGGTCTCCAAGAGCGGGTCGTCCGCCTCGATCACCACCCAGGGGTTCCCGCTCGCCTTCGACCGCGAGCTCCTCGACGGCTCCCGCCGGCCTCTGACGTCGCTCACGTCGACCCAGCTGACGAGCGCCCTCACCAGCCACGTGATGTGGGGCGGCCAGGAAGGCATCGACGCCGACGGCGGTCTCTACCCCGAGCTGTACGCACCGTCGACCTTCGTGCCGGGGACCTCCACCAGCCACCTCGACGAGTCGACCTACCCCGACGGGCTGATGACCCCGTTCATCGCGAACGGCGAGTCGCACCTCAGCGTGCCGGCCCTCACCCAGGCGATGTTCGCCGACTTCGGCTGGGGCCTCGAAGCGCGCTCTCGCGACGAGGCGTTCGTCACCGCCGTGTCCCGCGACTTCCTCCGATCGTTCCCCACCCCATCGGAGATGGACACCGCCGCCGCCGAGCTCGGTTCCGGCCGGATCTCGCGACGCAGCTTCGTGACCCTGTTCGCCGCCTCCGACGACTACGTGGGCCAGTTGGTCGACAGCTACTACCTGTCGACCCTCGGGCGGGCGGCGGACCCGACAGGCCGCCAGACCTGGCTCGACGCCATCCGCAGCGGCATGACCCCGGCCGAGGTCGCGGCCCGGATCTATGCATCGGCGGAGTACTTCCGCCGGTCCGGCGGCACGAACCGGGCGTGGATCACCGACCTGTACCGGGAGATCCTCGAGCGCGAGCCGGACGCCGACGGCCTGCGGGCCTGGACGGCGCTGGCCGACGCCGGGACGCCCCGCTCCACCATCGCGCTGCGCTTCTACCAGTCCTTCGAGTCCCGACGGACTCGGGTCACGAACCTCTACCTGCGGCTGCTCAAGCGCCGGCCGGACGCCAGCGGGCTGGCCACCTGGACCAGCGTGCTCACCAACGGGCGCGACGTCGCCCTGGCCATCGACCTGGCGTCGAGCGACGAGTACCTCCAGCGCGCTCGACACCCGGTACGGGGGCTGAGCCTCCCGAGTCGGGCCGTGTACCCTCTGGCGTCCGCCACCACGCACCGTGGCCGCGGGGAGTGGCGCAGTCCGGTAGCGCACCTGCTTTGGGAGCAGGGGGTCGCAGGTTCGAATCCTGTCTCCCCGACCGATGGTCCGGGCCGCGGCGAGCCGCCCCGGGGCGCCCCGGTGGCGGGCGCCGGCACGAGGCCGACGAGGCCGTCGGCATGCGGTGTTAGGTTCGCCGACGATGCAGCGACGCATCCTGCCTCTCGCCGTCGCCCCGCTGGTGCTCGGGGGATGCGCACTGCCGTCCATGGGTGCACCGTCACCGGCGTCCGAGCAGGGCCGCGACATCTACGACCTGTACCGGTACTACGCCGCCGCCGCCACGGGGATCGGCGTGTTCGTCACCGTGCTGCTCCTCTACGTGATCGTCCGCTTCCGGCGACGGAGCGACGACATCCCGTCGCAGAAGCAGTACAACATCCCGGTCGAGGTCCTCTACACCGTCACGCCGCTGCTGATCGTTGCGGTCCTGTTCTTCTTCAGCGTCCGCACGCAGACCCGCGTGAACGACACGGTCGACGACCCGGACCTCACCGTCGAGGTCGTGGGCTTCCAGTGGCAGTGGCAGTTCCGGTACCCCGACTCGGGCATCGTCGTCACCGGCACCCCGGAAGGGGACTACCCCGTGCTGGTGCTGCCGGTGAACCGCACGACGCGCCTCGACCTGCGCACCACCGACGTCAACCACAGCTTCTGGGTGCCGCGCTTCTTGAACAAGCGCGACCTCATCCCCGACGTCGAGAACCACATCGACGTGACCCCCACCGAGATCGGCACGTTCGACGGCGTGTGCGCGGAGTTCTGCGGCCTCGACCACGCCCGGATGCGCTTCGAGGTGTCCGTCGTCGACGACGCCGACTTCGACGCGTGGGTCGCGGACAACACGCCATGAGGCCGACATGACCCTGCTCCAGGACCGTCCCGCCGTGCCCGAGGGAGCACCGCCGCCCCACACCGAGGCAACCGGTCTGCTCGCGTTCCTCACCACCACCGACCACAAGCGCGTCGGCATGGCGTACATGGTGACGGCGTTCGCCTTCTACCTCGTCGGCGGGGTGCTCGCCCTGCTCATCCGGACCGAGTTGGCCGAGCCGGGCGGGCAGGTGGTCGGGTACGCCACCTACAACGAGCTGTTCACGATGCACGGCAGCGTGATGCTGTTCCTGTTCATCGGCCCGTTCGCGTTCGGCCTCGCCAACTACTTCGTCCCGATCCACATCGGCGCTCGCGACATGGCGTTCCCCCGCCTCAACGCGCTGAGCTACTGGTTCTTCCTCTTCGGTGGCATCACCATGCTGTCGGGCTTCCTCACCGAGGGCGGCGCCGCCGATTTCGGCTGGACCGGCTACACGCCGCTGTCGTCGGCCATCCGGACGCCCGGCGTCGGCGCCGACCTGTGGATCGTCTCGCTGATCCTCGTCGGCCTCTCCGGCGTCCTCACCGCCGTCAACGTCGTCGCCACCGTGATCACCATGCGGACCGAGGGCATGACGATGTTCCGCATGCCGATCTTCACCTGGAACATGCTGGTCACCAGCATCCTCGTGCTGATCGCGTTCCCGATGCTCACCGCGGCCGCGGCCATGCTCTTCGCCGACCGGCACTTCGGCGCCCACATCTACGACGCCGCCGCGGGCGGGGAACCGATCCTGTGGCAGCACCTGTTCTGGTTCTTCGGTCATCCCGAGGTGTACATCATCGTGTTGCCGTACTTCGGGATCATCACCGAGGTGCTCCCGGTGTTCTCGCGCCGCCCGGTGTTCGGCTACGCCGGCCTGGTCTTCGCCACCATCGCCATCGCCGCACTGTCCGTGGGCGTCTGGGCCCACCACATGTTCGTGACCGGCGCCGTGGCCCTGCCCTTCTTCACCGGTTTCTCCATGCTCATCGCCGTGCCGACGGGTGTGAAGATCTTCAACTGGCTGGGGACCATGTGGGGTGGCGCCATCACGTTCACCGTGCCGATGCTCTTCGCCGCCGGCTTCATCTTCACGTTCCTGCTGGGCGGGCTCACGGGCGTGCTGCTCGCCACCGCCCCCATCGACTTCGCCGTCCACGACACCTACTTCGTGGTGGCCCACATGCACTACGTCCTCTTCGGCGGGTCGGTGTTCGCCCTCTTCGCCGGCATCTACTACTGGTTCCCCAAGGTCACCGGCCGACTCCTCTCCGAGGGACTCGGCCGGGTGCACTTCTGGATGACGCTGATCGGCTTCCACCTCACCTTCGCCATCCAGCACGTGCTCGGCCTGCAGGGCATGCCCCGGCGGGTCCCGGACTACGTCGACGCCTACGGCTTCGCGTGGATGAACCTGCTGTCGTCGATCGGCGCCGGCATCCTCGGTGCCTCCACGCTCCCCCTGCTGTGGAACATGTGGCGCTCGTGGAAGCACGGAGCGATCGCCGGTGACGACCCCTGGGGCGGCCACACGCTCGAGTGGGCCACGCCGTCTCCCCCGCCGGCCGAGAACTTCGTCGAGGCCCTGCCGCCGATCCGCTCGAGCCGACCCGTCTGGGACCGCAACCATCCCGATCACGTCACGGCCGGACACGAGGTCGCGAACCGATGAGCGATCGGCCCGACGTCGGTCACCGGCCGGGTCCGGCGCCCTCCGGTGCCGAGCGCGGAATCCGAGCGACGCCGGCGGGACTCTCGGGTCGCCATGCGCATGTTCCTGTTCGTGGGGTCGGCCGTGGGGACGATGTCGCTGATCTACCTGTTCACCGACGACGACGCCGGCCAGATGATGTTGGGCGTGGCGTCGCTGCTCGGGCTGATGTGCGGGATCTACCTGTTCCTCCACCGCACGGCCGCCGAGCCCGGATCAGCAGACGACGCCTCTGCCGACGCCCTGTACCTCCCCCACGCCAGCATCTGGCCGTTCTGGATCGGCCTCGCCGCCTTCTTCCTCACCAACGGCCTCATCCTCGGCACCTGGTTCCTCGTCCCCGGCGCCGTGCTCATGGCCGTCGGCGTCGTCGGCTTCATCCGCCAGACGAGGGCTCGCTCCTGACCGGCTCGTCGGTCCCCCGGCGCAGGCGTACCGCCAGCTGCGAGAACGTCACCTTCGAGCCGGTGGGGAGTCCGTCGCGGCGGCTGAGCTCGACGCAGAGCGAGTAGGTCACCCACCCGGCGATGGGCGGCACGGCGAACGCCGCGACCCGGAACGACCACAGGATCTGGTTGACCGACACCCCGAAGGTGGTGGCCAGGATGTCGGCGGAGCCGCCGAGGAACATCACGAGGTAGAAGCCGAAGGCCGCCACCCCCAGTGCGGTGCGGACCGGGCGCTGCCGCGGCCGATCGGCCAGGTGGTGCGGCTCACGGTCACCGGTGACCCTCGCTTCGAGGAACGGCCAGGCGTACAGGAACATGAACGTGATCCCGGCCAGCAGCACGGCGGGGAAGAACGGGTTCGGGATCTCGAAGCCGAAGGCACGGATCTCCCACCCGGGCATGATCCGCAGCGCACCGTCGAGCCACCCCATGTACCAGTCGGGTTGGCTGGCGGAGCTGACGTCGGAGGGCACGAACGGGCCGTAGATCCAGATCGGGTTGATCTCCACGACGCCACCGAGGAACGACAGCAGCGACGCCGTCATGAAGAAGACGCCGATGGCCTTGGCACCGTAGGTGGGGAAGGCCCGCTCCCCCACCACGTTGCGCTCGGTCCGGCCCGGTCCGTCGAACTGCGTGTGCTTGTGCAACGCCACCAGGCCGAGGTGGACGGCGACGAGCAGCGCGATCACCGCCGGGATGAGCAGGATGTGGATGACGTAGAGCCGACTGATGATGTCGGGCCCGGGGAACTCACCGCCGAAGACCAACGAGGTCAGCCACGTGCCCGCCACGGGGATGCTCAGGGCGATCGAGTAGGCGATGCGCAGGCCGGTGCCCGAGAGCTGGTCGTCGAGCAGCGAGTACCCGGCGAAGCCGTTGAAGATGCCGAGGATCAGC
Organism: uncultured Acidimicrobiaceae bacterium; assembly: GCA_963811245.1. GTDB lineage: Bacteria > Actinomycetota > Acidimicrobiia > Acidimicrobiales > Salinilacustritrichaceae > Salinilacustrithrix. Next base: position 119,488 of record CAWEQL010000010.1, on the reverse strand, counting down.
ATCGTGACGCCGATGATCCAGTTCAGCTCCCGGGGCCGGCGGAAGGCGCCGGTGAAGAACACCCGCGCCAGGTGGACCACCATCGCCGCCACGAACAGCAGGGCCGCCCAGTGGTGGATCTGTCGCATCACCAGGCCGGCGCGGACGTCGAAGCTGATGTCGAGCGCCGACCGGAACGCCTCGGTCATCTCCACGCCGCGCAGCGGCGCGTACGAACCGTGGTACACGACCTCGTTCTGGCTGGCGTCGAAGAAGAACGTCAGGTAGGTCCCGGTGAGCAACAGGATCACGAAGCTGTAGAGCGCCAGCTCCCCGATGAGGAACGACCAGTGGTCGGGGAACACCTTGTTCAGCGCGGTGCGAGCGAACCGGGCGGCGCCGAGTCGGCGGTCGACCCAGCGCGCCAGGCGGTGGGTCAGGAGCCGGTGATGCGGCTTGGTCGCGCCGGCCATCAGCGGCCCCGGTCCCAGAAGCCGGGGCCGACCGGCGCTTCGAAGTCACCGGTGGCGATGAGGTAACCCTCGTCGTCGACGGACAGCGGCAGCTGTGGCAGCGGACGAGCCGCGGGTCCGAAGATCGGTTCGGCGCCGGTCAGCACGTTGAAGGTCGACTGGTGGCAAGGGCACAGCAACAGCCCCTCGTCGGCCTGGTAGAGCCCGACGGGGCACCCGACGTGGGTGCACAGCTTCGAGTACGCCACGATCCCGTCGACCACCCAGCCGACCTTCTTGCCCTGCAGGCGCAGCTCCTGCGTGGGCCGGGTGTGGATCAGCAGCGTGACGGCGTCCGACGCCTCGGTGTGCCCCTCGGGCCACACGCTCACCACCGCATCGACGTCGAGGTCGGACGGTCGGATCGGGCGGCCGTCCTCGGTGACGACCCGCATGGGGCCGTCCCGGTACGGCGTGTACCTTCAGGTCTCGCCCGGGACGGGGGCCGAGCGAGCGGATCGGGAACAGGAGGGCCCCGCCGAGCGCGGCGAAGGCACCGGCCGCCAGGCCGGAGAGGAGCCGGCGCCGGCGCAGCCCGGCGGTACCCGCTTCGAAGTCGGCGGTGAACGCGACCACGTCCTCCTCGTCCGAGCCGATCGGGTGCCGCTCCTCGGTGACCTCGTCGTCGGGCATGAAGGCCTTGGCCCACACGACGATGCCGACGCCGATGCCGCCGAAGGTGACGGCGAGCAGCACACCCTCCAGCTGGGTCTGCCCGCCGCGCCAGTAGGTGACGCCGAGACCCACGGCCGCCAGCATCGCGACGGCGAAGGCGACGGCCACCGTGCGCTCGGCGCGATCGGCGTCGACGCCCTCGTTGGCATCACCCGGCCGCGGGCCCGTAGTCGCCTGGGGATCGGTCATGGCGCCGTCTCCTCGGATCGGTGGGCGGTGCGGCGGGGATCACGGCCCCCGATCCAGGCCACGACGAGCAGCATGGCCCCGATACCGAAGATCCAGATGACGAAGCCCTCGGGCACCGGCCCGTTGCGGCCGATCTGGAGGCCCCCCTCGGTCTCGGGGCTTCTCGAGGTAGTCCACGTACGCGGCCAGATCGTCGAGCTGTGCGGGGCTGACCGACTCCTCGCCGAAGACGGGCATCTGACCGGGGCCGACACGTACGGCCGCCCCCACCTCCGCCGGGTCCGCCTGGTGCAACGCCGGTGCCGCCCGGCCGTAGCTGAGAGCGCCGCCACTCCCGAACGCCGAGTGGCAGGCCTGGCAGTTGGCCCGGAACAGCACCCCGCCCGCCGCCACGTCGGCACCCTCGATCGACACGTCGGGCAGCTCCGGGCCGTTGCCGAGGGAGGCGACGTAGGCCACGAGCTGGTCGATCTCCTCCGGGGTGTAGGCCGGTTCCTTGCGTCGCGGTTGGTCGCCGGGGTCCGACAGCGGCATCCGACCGGTGGACAAGTAGTAGTAGGCGCCTGCCTCACCGGACTTCTCGAGCGACGGGCCGCGCAGGTCGCCGGCGATGGTGACACCCTTGCCCTCGGCGCCGTGGCAGCTCGAGCAGCCCGTGAGGTACAGCTCACGTCCGCTCTCGATCAACGCCGTGTCGCCGCCGAGCCAGTGTCCCCCGAGCCAGTGTCCTGGGAACCGGCGTCCTGGACGGGCGCCGCTCCGGCGCCGTGCATCCCCACCAGGCCCAGGGCGAAGCAGGTGGCGGCGAGCACGAGCGGGACGGGGCGGAGGCGCATCATCACCGCAACAGGTAGATAGTCGAGAACATGGCGACCCACACCACGTCGACGAAGTGCCAGTAGTACGCGCACACCTCGACCGTCTGCTTCGCCGGCGCCCGGGACGGCCCCGAGATGGCGCCGGCCACCGACGCCATGAACAGCAGTCCGCCCAGCACGTGGAGGCCGTGGAAGCCGGTCATGAGGAAGAAGATCGACCCGTAGGCATGGGAGGACATCCCGAACGACAGCCCGGCGTACTCCGCCACCTGGTTGGCGAGGAACACTGCTCCGAGCGTGCCCGTGAACGCGAGCCACCTGATGGCGGAACGCCGGTCGCCCCGTTCGGCCGCCGCCACCGCGCCGTGCATCGTCACGCTCGACGCGACCAGGACGACGGTGGCGGCCGCGGTGCGCAACGTGGCGAGCTCGACACCCTCGGGTGGCCACGTGGCGTTGGCGGCTCGGAGGTCGAAGTACGCCGCGAAGAGCCCGGCGAAGAACATCAGCTCCGACGACAGCCACACGATGACCCCGACCGACAACGCAGTCGGGCCCCGCGTCGCACGGGTGCGGGTCTCGGCGGCGACGGCATCGCTCACGCCAGCCGTTCTAGTGCACGGAGACCGCCGCGCGGGTCCGTCCGCGGCGAACCTGGCCCCATCACGAACCCATCCGCCTCCGACCTGGCGCTGGACTGGGCGTTCGATCCCGCCTCGGCCGCCGTCATCGTCCTCCTGTGTGCCACGTGGCTGGTGCTGGTACGGCGCCGGCAGGACTGGCCGGTCCACCGGCTGGTCGCCGGTTGGTGCGCCGTCGGCCTGGCCGTGATCGCCACCCAATCCGGGATCGGATCACACGACACCACGTCGTTGACCGCGCACACCCTCCAACACATCCTCCTCGGCATGGCCGTGCCGTTCTGCGCCGCGCTGGCGGCGCCGCTCACCCTGGTCCTGCAGGCCGCCGACCCGCGGACGCGGACCGTGGTCCGCCGTGCCCTGCACCATCCCGCGGTGGTGGCGGCGAGTCGACCCGTCGTCGGGTTCGTGGTGTTCGGGGCCTCGCTGGTCGTGCTGACGTTCTCGCCGCTGCTCGACCTCGCCGCCCGCAACGACGCCGTCCACGTCGCCGTCCACGCCCATCTGGTCCTCGCCGGCTGCCTGTTCGTGTGGCCGCTCGTCGGCGTGGACCCGGTGCCGAGCCGGCCGAGCCACGGCGCCCGCCTCCTCCTCGTGCTCGCCGCCGTGCCGTTCCACGCCTTCGTGGGGGTGGCGCTGCTCGGCGCGAACGCACCGCTGTTCGACGCCTACCCGTCGCTGGAGGACCAGCGTCAGGCCGCGGGGCTGCTGTGGGGCGTCGGCGAGCTGTTCACCGTCGCCATCGCCGCGGTGGTGTTCCGCAGCTGGTACCTGGCCGAACAGCGCGCCGGTGCCCGCGCCGACCGGGTCGCCGATGCCCGGCGCGGCGCGGGTCCGTCGATCAGCTGAAGAGCTCGACCATCGCGTCGCAGAAGGCGTCCAGGTCGTCGGGCTTGCGGCTGCTGACCAGGTTGCCGTCCCGGCACACCTCCTGATCGACCCAGGTCCCACCGGCGTTGCGGATGTCGGTCTGCAGGCTGGGCCACGAGGTGACGGTGCGGCCGTCGAGGACGCCCGCCTCCACCAGGGTCCACGGGCCATGGCAGATGACCGCCACGGGCTTGTCGGATTCCACGAAGCCGCGCAGGAACTTCACGGCCGAGTCGTCCATCCGGAGCTGGTCGGGGTTGGCCACGCCTCCGGGCAGGACCACGCCGTCGAAGTCGTCGAGCGCGATGTCGCCGGTGGTGCGGTCGACGTCGAACGTGTCGGCCTTGTCCAGGTGGTTGAAGCCCTGTGTCGTCCCGGACTTCGGCGCGACCAGGACCGGCGTGCCGCCCGACTTCTCGACCTGCTCCCACGGCGTGGTCAGCTCCACCTGCTCCACGCCCTCGTTGGCGACCAGGAATGCGATCGTCTTGCCGTCGAGTGCTGCCATGTCGTTCCTCCGTCGATGCTTGCGGTCGTTGGTGCCCGCCCGCGTCCACCTACCCGATGAGGCCTGGATCGACCACTCGCCGGGCCGGGTGCGTCACTCGGCGAGCTGGGCGAACACGGCCGGGACGGCGCTCGGTCCGGTGAGCGCCGCGAAGCGAGCACCGGTGGCGCGGGCGAAGGCCTCGGCGTCGGCAGCATCGTCGGCTGGGGCGATGACGTGGAGCTCGTCGAGGGAGGACGCCTCGCGCTCAGGTGCCGTGCCCTGCGTGGGGCGACAGTCGGAGAGCAGGATGACCCGGCGGCGCTGCGCGGTGGACGTCGACAACTGGGCGACGGCGACGCGCAGGGCGAGGCCGAGGTCGGTGGGACCATGCCCGCGAAGGCGGAACACGTCCTCGACCACGTCGTCGATCGACCGGCGCTGGCCTTGACCCTTGAGCACCATCACCTTGTCGGAGAACGCGAGCACCGAGAAGTCGTCGGGGGCGCGCTCGGCCGTGGCGGCGGCAGCGATGGCGGCGGCGGCCAACCGCTCGCCCCCCATCGATCCGGAACGGTCGATGACCAGACAGATGGCCAGCGCCGGTCGCGCCCACGTTCGCACGGTGAGCTCGTCGACGGCGGGGGCGGTGCCGGTGGCCGCGGCAAGCTGCAACGACTCGAGGCTGGCGTCGAGGTCGAGATCACCGCCCGTGTCGTCCATCGGGAGGGCACGCATCCGTCCGATGCCCCGCCGACGGGCGGCGTCGGCCCGAGCCATGCCGATCACGATGCGGCCGGCGAGCCGGCGAGCCAGCGCCCGGAGACGTTCGTCGGTGGCGCCGGTGAGGTCGCCGAGCAGGGCGAGCGTCTCGTCGGGCCGGTCGGCCAGCGATTCCTCGACCGCCTGCTCGTCGAGCACGCCCAGCTCCGGTGACACGTCGTCGAAGTCGTCGTGGCGGGCGAGCTCACGGCGGGAGGTGGTCCGTCGTGACGACTCGGCGAGCTGCTCCTGGGTCTCCTGCTCGTCGAGGGTCCGTTCCCGGTCGTCGTCCCTCCCGGCGCTGTCCGGGAGGCTCAGCCTTTTCCCGGGTCCTCCCGGGCCTCGCCGTCGCCGAGATCGACCGACGTGGCGTAGAGGTCCCAGAGCTCCTCGATGATCTGCTCCGGCGTGCGCTGGGTCGACTCGTGCACCCGGATGCGTCCCGACAGCGCCATCCGAGCCGCGTCGAGAGCCGTGTCCTGGTCGGACGGCGCCGTGCCTCGCAGACCGGCGAGCTGCTCGGCGATGAGGACGAGGTCGATGGCGCCGCGCACCGAGGAGCCGATGCGGACGTCAGGATGCTCACGAGTTCCCCGCACCACGCTGACGACGCGACGCACGAAGTCTTCGTCGGAGGCGGCGCCGGCCGCCGCCGCTTCGTGCTCGACGATGGCGAGCTCGTCGTCGAGCGACTGGTACGCCATCGACACCCGACACACACGGTCGTAGACGGCGCCAGAGATCCTGGCGGTGCCCACGGCGTCGTACGGATTCATCGCCGCCACCATGCGGAACGCCGGCGCCGCCGCGATCCGCCCGAGGCGCGGCACGGTGAGCTCGCCCTCCGACATCACGGTGATCAGGAGGTTGAGCGTCTCCTCGGGGACCCGGTTGATCTCCTCGACGTACAGGAGGCCACCGTCACGCAACGCCCGCACCAACGGACCGTCGACGAAGACATCCTCGGCGTAGCCGTCGGTGAGGACGCGGGCCGGGTCGAAGTGCCCGGCGAGGCGGGCCGGGGTGAGTTCGGCGTTGCCCTCGACGAAGACCAGCTCCAGGCCGGCCCGCTCGGCGATGGCACGCAGAAGGGTCGACTTGCCGGTGCCCGGGGGACCCTCGAGCAGGACGTGCCGGGAGGCGGCCAGGGCCGCCGTGACCAGCTCGAGCTCGCGCCGGCGACCCACCACCTCGACCGAGGCGCTGTCGACCAGCGCCCGGCCGAAGTGGTGTGGGGTGCCGGCGCTCAAGAGCTGACCGGCGCTGCGGAGCAGACCGCCATCAATACCGGACGAAGCCGCGGATGTTGTTGCCGTCGTTCATGTCGGCGTAGCCCTGGTTGATCTCGGCCAGGTCGTACTCGCGGGTGATCAGCTCGTCCAGCTTGAGCTTGCCCTCCTGGTAGAGGCGCAGCAGGCGGGGGATGTCGTAGCGCGGGTTGGCCGAGCCGAAGATCGAGCCGACCAGCTGCTTCTGCTGGAGGGTGAGGTCGAACAGGTTCAGCTGGACGTCGTTGCGGTCGATGGGCGCCACCGACGTGTGCACGACCCGGCCGCCCTTGGCGGTGAGGGCCATGACGGGAGCGATGAGGTCGCCGTCGCCGACGCCGACGGTGATGATGGCCTTGTCGGCGTTGGCGCCCCAGGTGATCTCGCCCACGAGGGCCGTGGCCTCCTCGATGGACGAGGCGGTGTGGGTGGCGCCGAAGACCATGGCCTGCTCGCGCTTGAACTCGATCGGGTCGACGGCGATGACGTGGCGGGCACCGGCCATGGCCGCACCCTGGATGGCGTTGCAACCGATGCCGCCGGCGCCGACCACGACCACGGTCTCACCGGGCTGGACATCGGCGGCGTAGGTGGCCGAGCCCCAGCCCGTGGTGACGCCACAGCCGACGAGGGCCGCCTTGTCGAGCGGGATGTCGTTCTCGATCTTGATGCACGACGCCTCGTTGACGACCGTGTACTCGCCGAAGGTGCCGAGGAGGCACATCAGGCCGAGGTCCTCGCCCTTGGCCGAATGGTGGCGGGCGGTGAAGTCGGCGATCTGGCGCCCGGCGAGGAGGAAGGCGCCGTAGTCGCACAGGTTCGACCGGCCCCGGGCACACGACGGGCACTTGCCGCAGGCCGGGATGAAGCCGAGCACCACGTGGTCGCCGGGGGCGAGGCCGACGACACCGGGCCCGACCTCGACCACCTCGCCGGCGCCCTCGTGGCCACCGATGATGGGGAACTGCTTGAGGCCGAGCATGTCGGCGGTCTCCTGCGGCACGACCATGTCGCCGGTGCGCAGGTGCTCGTCGGAGTGGCACAGGCCCGACCCGACCAACTTCACCAGCACCTCGCCCGTCTGGGGCGGATCGAGCTCGATCTCCTCGACGCTCCAGTCGGTGTTGACCTCCCACAGAATGGCGGCACGGGTCTTCATCTGGGTTCCCCCGGTCTTGTCGGTGCTCCTACGAACGCACGAGACGTGCGTCGCCAACCTAGGCCCACACCAGGCTCCTGTCCCAGCCGCCGGGCCAGCCCGTCAGACGGCCCCGAGGCGGCCGACCAGCGCCTGGCAATCGGCGACGAGCACATCCAGGATCCGGTGCCCCTCGGCGGCCGATGCACCACCGGCGTCGCCCAGCACGCCGTTGTCGCTCACGGCCCGCACGCCGCCGACACGCAGGGCCGGCAGCAGGTCCGCGAGCGGGGCGACCGCCCCGACGGGCCGGTCCGGCCCGACGGCGTCCGGCGCGATGGCCAGCAGCACGGAGGTCTCCGTGCGCCCGGCGTGGGCGTCGCCGTCTGGGACCGCCGGCGCCCACGATGCGACCGCCCGGCCCTCGTGCGACGAGCACCTCGGTGGCCCGCCGCACCGCCCATGCATTGCCGCCGTGGCCGTTGACGAACACCATGCCGGCGTACGGAGCCGTGTCCGGGTCGGGCAGCGCCGAGCGGCCCAACTCGACCAGCACGGTCGTGAGCGCCTCGGTGCCGATCGACAGCGTCCCGGGGAACGCCTGGTGCTCCCCGGACGAGCCGTAGGCCAGTGCGGGGGCGACGACGACGTCGGTCCGGGCCGCCGCCACCCGCCGCGCGACGGCCGTCGCGATGCGGGTGTCGGTGTCGAGGGGCAGGTGCGGGCCGTGTTGCTCACAGCTCCCGACAGGCACGAGCAGCACCCGTCGTGGTGAGGACGCCACGTCCGTCCACGTGGCATCGCCGTGTTCCCGACCAGCCTCACGCACCGCGACCGACTTCCTTCCCGACAGGCTGGTCATGCCTACCATGACCGTTCCCGACCCGGCACGAGGTGCACCGATGGCTCACAAGTGGTTCGAAACCGTCGAGATCGCCCGCCAGCGCGCCGAGCGGACCCTCCCCCGGTCGGTGTTCTCGGCCCTGAAGGCCGGTTCTGAGGCCGGCCAGACCCTCGTCGACAACGTCGCCGCCTTCCGCCAACTGGGCTTCGTGCCCACGGTCGCCGACAAGCCGGCCGAGCGCGTCCAGACCACCTCCGTGCTCGGCCAGACGATCTCGATGCCGGTCCTCATCTCCCCCACCGGCGTGCAGATGGTCCACCCCGAGGCCGAGATCGGCATCGCCCGGGCCGCGGCCAACCGGGGCACAGCCCTCGGACTGTCGAACTTCGGTTCCACGGCGGTCGAGCGCGTCATGGCCGAGAACCCGCAGACCTTCTTCCAGATCTACTGGTGCGGCACGCGTGAGCAGATGGCGCCGCGCATCGACCGGGCCAAGCGGGCCGGGGTGCCGGGCCTGATCGTGACGCTGGACTGGTCCTTCTCCCACGGCCGCGACTGGGGCAGTCCCGACATCCCCGAACAGCTCGACCTCGCGCACGTCGGTGAAGCACGCCCCCGAGCTGCTGACCAGCCCGGTGTACGCCTGGCGCTACGGCCGCGACGTCCTCGAGCACCGCTCGCTGCCCGACCTGCACGTTCCCAACATGGTTCCGGAGGGCGAGCAGCCACCGGGGTTCTTCGAGGCCTACGGCCAGTGGATGGGGACGCCGCCCCCGTCGTGGGACGACCTGCGCTGGCTGCGCGACCAGTGGGACGGTCCCTTCATGCTCAAGGGCGATCATGCGGGTCTCCGACGCCGAGCAAGGCGGTCGACGCCGGTTTCAGCGCCATCAGCGTCTCGAACCACGGCGGCAACAACCTCGACACCACGCCGGCCCCGATCCGGGCCCTGCCCGTCATCGCCGACGCCGTCGGCGACCGGATCGAGGTGGTCATGGACGGCGGCATCCGCCGGGGCAGCGACGTCGTCAAGGCCGTCGCCCTCGGCGCCAGGGCCGTCATGATCGGCCGGGCCTCGCTGTGGGCGCTCGCCGTCGGCGGCCAGGCCGGCGTCGAGAACGTCCTCGACGTCCTGCGCAACGGCATCGACTCGGCCATGCTCGGCCTCGGCAAGGCGTCGCTCGCCGAGCTGTCGCCGACCGACATCGTCGTGCCCGACGGCTTCTCCGACGCCTTCATCCAGGCCGACCGACCGCCCTGACCGCCTCCCCGGCTCTCCCCGACGCGTTCTGGCACCACATCGTTCGGCCGGCCCCTCAGCCGTTCTGGCACCACATCGCGGGCGGCGACCACCGGACGTGGGTCCAGAACGTGGCGCACCCGTTCTGGCACCACGTCAGCCGGTCGGGCTCCACACGTTGTGGGTCCAGAACGGTTTGGGGGTTCCTGTCCGGGTCAGTGGGGCTTGCGGGTGAGGGCCACGGGCACGGTGGCGCCGGGCCGGCTGTGGTCCTGGGACGGCCGGGGGACGGAACCGGCGGCGGCGAGGGCGTCGTCGGCGTGGCCGTGCACGCAGTCGGGGTCGGGGCCGTCGAGGGCGAGACCGGTGAAGAACTTGGTCGCCATGCAGCCGCCCTGGCAGGCGTCGAAGCTGCCACACGACGCGCAGGCGCCGGCGCTCTGTGGCTGGCGCAGCTCGGTGGAACAGCTCGGATTCCCGCCACACCGAGGCGAAGCCGCACCTCGTCGCGGACGTTGCCGGCGAGGAACTCGTCGTGGATCACGAACGGGCAGGCGTAGACGTCGCCGACCGGGTCGATGAGGCACACGATCCGGCCGGCGCCGCACATGTTCAGGCCGGGCAGGCTCTCCGCCGGTGCTGGCGCCGAGGGCGTTGAGGTGGAAGAACGAGTCGCCGGTGAGCACGTCGGGGTGGTCGAGGATCCAGTGGAAGACCTGGCGCTGTTGGTCGTTGGTCATCCGCAGGTCGCGGTAGCTGTCGACGCCACGCCCCGACGGGCGCAGCCGGGTGATGCGCAGTTGGGCGCCGTAGTCGTCGGCCATCGCCTTGTAGGCGTCGAGCTGGTCGACGTTGTGGCGGGTGCAGACGATGGAGATCTTGAACTCGCCGAAGTCGGCGGCGGCGAGGTTGTCCATGGCACGGCGAGCCGCGGCCCAGGACCCGTCGCCGCGCACGGCGTCGTTGGTGGCGGCGTCCATGCCGTCGAGGCTGATCTGCACGTCGAGGTAGGGCATGGCCGGCCAGGCGACGAGCGGCCGCGGCGTCGAGGTAGGTGCCGTTGGTGGAGAACTTCACGCCGACGTGGTGGTCGACCGAGTACTCGACGATGTCGAAGAAGTCGCGTGCGCAGCATGGGCTCGCCGCCACCGATGTTCACGTAGAAGACCTGGAGTGCGGCGAGCTGGTCGACGACGGACAGCGCCTCGGCGGTGGTGAGCTCGTTGGGGTCCCGCCGTCCCGAGCTCGACAGGCAGTGCACGCAGGCGAGGTTGCAGGCGTAGGTGAGCTCCCAGGTCAGGCAGATCGGGGCGTCGAGGCCGCCCTTGAGCTGCTCGACGAGCGGCGGCGTGCCGGGGGCGGGGCTGGTGATCGGTCACGGTACGGGCTCCAGTGCGGGCTCGACGACGCCCGGACTCGCACAACGAGGCGAGCGCCGTCGACGTAGACGGGGCGGCGGGCGGGCGGGGGCGAGATCACGGCGTCGATGGCGGCGCTGGCGCTGGCGTGGGACGTCCGAGGCGTGTGCACGAGGTCGACGAGATCAGGCGACTTGAGGAACACCAGCCGGCGGGTGTCGAAGTGGTACGCCAGAGCACCGAAGGGCTCGGGACGCAGCCCGACTCGGGTGCTCAGGCGGTAGTGGGCGTCGGGGTCGAACACGGGGCGGCCGCCTAGTAGACGCCGCACATCCCGTCGATCGAGATCTCCTCGACCAGCACGTCGTCCTCCACCACCACGTCGCTCTCGACCGACGCCCGGTCGTCGAGCGCACGGAATCGTCGGACACGGCGCGGTGTCGTTGGTGGGCTCGGTGACGGTCATGTCGTTCCTCCCGGCATGGCGGCGGATGGCGAAGGGGGTGCGGATTACCCTCTCGGACTCCGCTCCCGGGGCACCGTCCGCGGGCGCCCACGAGGAGGAACGTGACCGAGGGGTCCTGGGAATCTATCGCACTGCATCTCGACGCCGGCACTCGGCGCAGCGACGGCGGCCGCACCCTCCTCGGCGGTTCCCCCCTGCGGCTGCTGCGCCTGTCCGAGCGTGGCGCCCGCCTGGTCGACGACCTGGCGTCGGGTGCGCGCGGTGGGCGCCGCAGCCGACCGGCAGCGGCTTGCCCGACGGCTGCTCGACGCCGGACATGGCCCATCCCGACCCGCTCGACCGGCCCGGACGTGTTCGGTGTCGGTCGTGGTGCCCGGTGCGGGACCACGCCGACGACCTCGCAGTGCTGCTCGACCAGCTCTGGCTCCGAGGCCCACCGGAGATCGTCGTGGTCGACGACGGTTCGCGTCGAGCCGGGACGGGTCGACGACGTGGCCGCGGCCGGGCGCGCCATCGTGGTGCGCCACCCGCGCCCGCGTGGGCCGGGTGCGGCGCGCAACACCGGATGGCGGGCGACGTCGAGGCGACATCGTCGTCTTCCTCGACGCCGACGTCCGCCCCGAGCCGGGCTGGTTCGACGCCGTCATCGACCACTTCGTCGATCCGGCCGTCGGCGCCGGCGCCCCCGGGTGCGGGGCCGGCGATCGTCGGACTCGGTTCTCGACCGCTACGAGGAGCACCGCTCGCCCCTCGATCTCGGCGCCACCGAGGGCCCGGTCGCGCCCGGCGCGCCGGGTCAGCTACGTGCCGACGGCGGCGATCGCCTACCGCCGCACGGTGCTGGACGAGACGGGCGGCTTCGACGAGTCGATGCAGGTCGGCGAGGACGTGGACCTCGTCTGGCGCACCGTCGAGACGGGGGCACCGGATCCGGTACGTGCCCAGCGGCGGTCGTCACCCACCGGAACCGGCCCGACTGGCGGGCGTTCGCCCGGCAGCGAGCCCGGTACGGCTCGTCGGCGGCCGCGCTCGACCGACGCCATCCGGGCGCGGTCCCCCCCGTCGCGGTGAACGTCTGGAGCCTCGTCAGCTGGACGCTCCCGGTGGTGGCCGGGTGGCCGGGGGCCGTGGCGGGCGCGGGAACCGCGCTCGGCTCGACGGCTGCGCTGGTGCCGAAGCTCCGCGGTCGGTTCGATCGGCCGGTGGCCGAGGCCGCTCGTCTCGGCGGGCTCGGCAATCTGTGGGCGGGCCGGTGGCTGGCCCACGCCGTGGTGCGGGCCTGGCTGCCGGTCGCGCTCATCGCGGGGTGTCGCCTCTCGGCGGATCCGGCGGGCCACGGTGGCGGCAGCCGTGGTGCCGGCGATCCTCGAGTGGCGCGAGATCGAGCCCGACCTCGATCCCCTGCGCTGGGTCGGTGTCCGACTCCTCGACGATGCCTCGTACTGTGCCGGCGTCTGGTTCGGCTGCTGGCGGGAACGGTCGTGGCGGTGCCTGCGACCCAAGCTCACCGGGATCCCGGGTCTCAGCCGCACGGGGACCTGACCACCCCGAGGTCGACGCTCCGGCGCAGATGGCGAGGCCGGTGGTCGTCGTTGCTACGGTCTGTGGGTCGTCCCGCGGGTGTAGCTCAATGGTAGAGCCCCAGCCTTCCAAGCTGGTCATGCGGGTTCGATTCCCGTCACCCGCTCCACATCCACGCGCCCTCCCAGAGGAACCGTTCCCCACGTGAACCGCCCCGCCAGGATCCTGCTCGTCGCCGCGCTGTTGGTGCTGGCCGCGGGCGTCGGGCTGGCCGTCGCCCGTCCGGGATCCCTCGGCGACGGGCGGACCGAGACCGCGGCACCGACGGAGACGACCACGAGCCGGGGCGCTGACGGGTCGACCACCACCGGATCGGCCGGATCCTCCACGACCACCGGGTCCACGACCACCGCGACGGACGAGTCGACGACCACTGGGTCCTCGACGACCACGTCCCCATCGACCACCGCGGCCGGGGCGCCTGGCACCACGGCCGTGAACCCGGGGACCGGAAACGCCGGCGGGAGCACCGGCAGCGGAACGTCGGGTTCGACGAGCACGACCGTGGCGGACGGCGCCACCACGACGTCGGCCCCTGGATCCGGCCTCGGCACCAGCGGAGCGGCCGAGGGATCCGACACCGCCGACGGGCTGGCGGCGACGGGCGGCGAGTCGATGATGCTCGCCGGTCTGGCACTGGCCGTCGTCGGTCTGGCGGCACGCCGTCGGACCGCCCGCCGCTGAGCCGATGAGCGGGGGGCCGAGCACCGAGGCTGCCCAAGCCGCGGACGCCGCCGACCCGATCGCCGACGTGCGGACTCGCTTCGAGATCCCCGATGCCGACGTCTGCTACCTCGACGGCAACAGCCTGGGTCGACCCGCCCGCGCCGCCCGCGCCGCGGCGACGGCGGTGGTCGACGCCTGGGCCGATGAGCTGGTCGTGGCGTGGGAGCACTGGATCGACCGCCCGCTGGAGATCGGTGATGTGTTGGCCCCCGTCCTGGGCGCGGGCCCGGGCCAGGTCGCCATCGGCGAATCGACCACCGTGGCGCTGTACCAGGCGGTCGGTGCAGCGTTGGCTGCCCGACCCCGACGCACGGTCGTGGTAGCCGCCTCCGACGACTTCCCCACCGATCGCTACGTCGTCGACGGCCTCGCCCGACGCACCGGCCGCAGCGTGCGATGGGTCGAGTCGATGGCTGTTGAACACGTCGTCGAGGCACTCAACGCCGATGTCGTGGCCGTCGTCGGCTCCGTGGTGAACTTCGAGACAGCCGCCGTCGCCGACCACGCCGTGCTCACCGCCGCCGCCCACGAGGCCGGAGCGCTGGTGGTGTGGGACTGCTCGCATGCCGCCGGCGCCATCCCGCTCGGACTCGATGCCGTCGGCGCCGACCTGGCGGTGGGGTGCACGTACAAGTACCTCCACGGCGGGCCCGGCTCGCCGGCGTTCGCCTACGTGGCGACCGAGCGCCAGGACGAGCTCGACCAACCGATCCACGGCTGGTTCGGCCAACGCGACCAGTTCGCCATGGGCCCGGCCTACGACCCCGCGCCGGGCATGGGCTCGTGGCGGGTGGGGACGCCCGGCATGATCGGCCTGGAGGTGGCTGCCACGGGCATCGGGTTGGTCGCCGAGGTGGGCATCGACTCGATCCGCGCCAAGTCGCTCGCGCTGGGGGCGATGATGCTCGACGCGTACGACGCCTGGTTCGCCGACCTCGGCCTGGTGCTGGCGTCGCCCCGCGACGACGCCCGGCGGGGCGGGCACGTGGCCCTCCGCCACGGCGACGCCAGCCGCATCGTCCGAGCGGCCCGGGCCGTCGGCGTGGTGGCCGACTTCCGAGCTCCGGACATCGTCCGCCTCGGACCGGGCCCCCTGTCCACCTCGTTCGTCGAGTTGGCCGGCGGCCTGGCGCGCCTCCGCGACGTCGTCGTATCCGGTGCCCACGAGCGGTTGCCCCAGGACCCCGGCCGGGTGACCTGAACCGGCCGCCGGTCCACGACGCCGACCACCCGCGCCCCCGGTAGGACTCGAACCCACAACCTGACGGGTAGAAACCGCCTGCTCTATCCAGTTGAGCTACGGAGGCAGGCCGGGCACGTTACCGGTGAGCGACCCGGCGCCGAGCCCACGGGCGACCGTCAGGCATCGTCGGCCCAGATGTTGCGCCGCCGCCACAGCCACCGACCCAGGGTTCCGGTGATGCCGAGCTCGGTCGCCAGGGTGCGGACCTTTCGCAGGGCCACCGCGGCCCCGGCCACGTACTCCGGGTTGTCGAGATAGGCCTCGCGGATGACGGCGTCGGGAATCGAGAACTCCCGGACCATCTGCTTCGACGGCATGAGCATCATGCGGCCCATCTCGCCGAGGATGAGCGGGGTGCCGACGGTGAGCGCCAGCTTGGGCAGCCGGCCCATGGTGGCGACGCGGTCCTTGAGGAAGTGCCGGGCGAAGCTCAGGTGGCGGGCCTCCTCGGTCACGTGGATGCGCATGATCGTCTCGAGCAGCGGGTGGCTGTCGCCGGCCCGCAGCGCCGCGCGCTGGACGTGGTCGATCGGGTCCTCGCCGCCGAGCACGAACATGAAGAACAGCTCCGGGAACACCCGTCCGAGCAGCACGACGAACCGGGACCCGATCCGTGCGTCGAGGGGCATGCCGTCGACGTCGATCCCGGACCGGTTCACGAACTCCTGGAACATCAGCTGGTGCTGGCCCTCCTCGATGAGCTCGTGCATGGCGTAGCGGTACTCGGGAGCGCCGTTCGGGAGGCCGTCGACGAACTCGAGGATCCCTCGGGCGAGCACGTTCTCGAACTGCAGGCCGGTCTTCATCTTGGCGACCACCGAGAACAGTCCGAGCCGGGCCCGTTCCGGTTGCGGAAGGCTGCGGTACCAGTCGGTGCGGCCCAACAAGTCGGTGTCGCCGAGCTCCCAGCGGGGATCGGTGGGGTCGATGTCGTGGTCGTCCCACGGCACGTCGACGTAGGCGTCGAAGTGCTTGCGCACCGACTGGTCGGATAGCCGGCGCACCAGTGCGTGGAAGGCAGCATCGGTGACGGCATCGTCGGTGGACGTGCGTGTGCGGGTGGGGGCGGTGGTGCGGGGGGACACGGGGAACGCTCCTCGGGGGAGGTCGATCAGGGGGGTTACTGCGAGTAAGTAGTTACTAGTAGTAACCCACGCTGTCCGCCCGCGTCAAGTCGCCGGGCAGAAGGGGTTTCGTCGTGCCGCCGCCAGGTTGCCTAGGATCGCTGAGCCTTGGTGGCCGTAGCTCAGTCCGGTTAGAGCGCCAGGTTGTGGCCCTGGAGGTCGGGGGTTCAAGTCCCCTCGGTCACCCCATTTCGACAGTTGCCCATTCGACATCTCGCGGGCGGACGATAGATTCGACCGCTCAAACACACCGGCCACCGGTGTCATCACCTGCCCCTCTAGCTCAACTGGTTAGAGCGTCGGACTCTTAATCCGCAGGTTCTGGGTTCGAGTCCCAGGGGGGGTACGGAACCATGCAGTTCGAGGCTCTCCGCGCACCAGCGAGGAGGGCCTCGCTGCGTCCCGGCCTGCCACACCGCCGGCGGCCTGCGGCCGCCCGGCCGCACCGGGCAGACTCGGCCGATGGCGGAACAGACCTCATCGAATCCTCCTGACGAGGCGGCACGGGTCGCGTCCGTGCGAGCCACAGGGCTGTTGGACTCCGGTCACGAGGAGCTGTTCGACACCATCACCGACCTGGTCACGTCGGCGTTCCGCGTCCCGATATCGCTGATCACCGTGGTCGACGACACCCGTCAGTGGTTCAAGGCCAAGACGGGGATCGAGGTGAGCGAGACACCGCGGAGCGACGCGTTCTGCACCCATGCGATCCAGCAGCCCGACGATCTGCTCGTCGTGCCCGATGCACGGGAGGACCCCCGTTTCGCCGACAACGCCCTCGTCGTCGGACGGCCCCACATCCGCTTCTACGCCGGAGCACCTGTCCGGGCCCCGGACGGCCAACCCGTCGGCACGCTGTGCGTCATCGACACCGAGCCGCGGTCGTTGGGCGACGCCGAGCGCGACCTCTTGCGCCGGGCGGCCCGGCAGGTCGAGGTGCTCATCCGGGCCCGCATGGAACGGGACCAGGCGGTGGGAGAACGAGGTCGCATCGCCTCCGAACGCGACGCCCTGGCCCGATCCGTGGACGAGCGGACGCAGTTCCTCGCCGTCGCCCAGCACAAGCTGAAGACACCGCTGGCCGTCATCGCCGGGTGGGGGGCGACCTTGCAGCAATGGGACGTGCTCTCCGACGAGGAGCGCACCACCGGGCTCGAGGCCATCGAACGGTCCACCTTCGAGCTCCAGTCGCAGATCGACGACCTCCTCGACGAGGCCCGGGCCAACCTGCTCGAGCACTTCATCGACATCGACACCGTGCCCCTCGCCGAGTTCGTCGCCGACCAGGTGGAGGACACCCGGTACGACCAGGAGGAGCATCCGGTCACGATCACCATCCCCGACGACCTCTCGGTGCGCGCCGACCGGTCGGCGCTGCGCCAGGTGCTCGCCCACCTGCTCGACAACGCCGTCAAGTACTCCCCCGGCGGCGGCGCCATCGCCATCTCCACCCGCGTCGACGGCGGGCGCATCCACCTCGCTGTCTCCGACCAGGGCATCGGCCTGCCCGACGGTGTCGACCTGTTCCAACCCTTCCAACGGGGTGACTCCGCCTCCGCTGTTGCCCGAGGCACCGGGCTCGGGCTCTACATCGTGCGGTCGCTCGTCACCCGCATGAACGGGACCGTGCGCACGATGCCATCGGACACGGGCTCCACCATCGAGATCTCGTTGCCGCGGGCCTGACCCGCAGCGGGTCGGCCTCAGGTGATGTTGCCCACCAGCAGCGCCGGGTTCGACGACTGCGGGACACCGCCGCGAACCTCTTCGGTGATCACCAGCGTCTCGATGTTGTCGTCGAGGTGGAACGGTACGACACCCGGCGAGTGCCCGAGCAGGCCGAGCGAAACGACGGCGTCGGGGCGAACGCCCCACAGTTGGTAGGTCTTCGACTCGTCGAGCGCCGGCAACGACGTCCCGACGAGGTAGCCGGTCCCGTCGGGTTCCACGGCGGCGGTGGCCCGCAGGTCGTGGTCGTCGATCGACGCCAGCGACACCTTGGTCGCCTCAGGATCGCTGAGCACCTGCCGGGCGACCTCTTCGATGGTGACCGGCCCGGCGACGTCACCGTCTCCGGAGTCGTTCCGGGAGGCCGCACCCACCAGGAGGCCGGCGAAGAGGCTGACCACCACCAGCGCGGCGGCAACCGCCGCCAGCGGCGCCCACCGACGCATGGCACTCCGCTGCGCCCGGCGGTCGGCCAGGTCCACCACGGTGTCCGGAGCGAGCGGCGGACGCGGGGCGCCCAGCGGCAGGTCGAGCGCCGGCGGAGGCTCCTCGAGCGAGGCGACGATGCGCGTCCAGATCCCTTCCGGCGCAGGGGCGCCGGTGTACGCCATCGATGCCGCGACCTCGCGGTGCTCGGCGACCTCGGCCGCACATCGGGGGCAGGTCTCGAGGTGCGCGTCGACCAGCCGACGTTCGTCGTCATCCACCGCGTCGAGGGCGTAGACCCCCAGCAGCTCGATGATCTCGTCATGCGTTGGTTCCACTACTCACCACCGATCCCGACTCCGGCGAGGTCGCCTCGCATGCGCTTCAGTCCGGCCCGGATCCGGCTCTTGACGGTGCCTTCCGGCGTGTCGAGCAGGTCCGCCACCTCGCGGTACGTGTGGCCGCCAAAGTAGGCGAGCAAGATCGCCTCCCGTTCGCCGTCCGGCAGGTTCCGCAACGCGCCCTTCACCTTGTCGGCCACGGCGATGTCCCACACCTCGTGCTCGAGGTCGTAGCCGGCCTCCGCCGCCAGGGTGCTCTCCTTCTCCTCTCGACGCCGGCGCGACGATTCGGCCCGGATGAGATCCACCGACCGACCGTGGCACTGCGCGAGCAGGTACGAGCGGAGCGAACCCCTGTCGGGGTCGAAACGGTCGGGGTCGTTCCAGAGCCGGAGGAAGACCTCCTGGACGATCTCCTCGGCCAGCGTCCGGTCCGACAGCAGGCGACGGGCCAGGGCGAAGACCGCCCCCGCGTGGCGGCGGTAGAGCTCGGCGAGCGCTTCCTCGTGGTAGCGCCCGACGGACACCACCAGCGAGGCATCGCTCGCTTCCTGTAGCTGCTCGATCGCCATCACGGGCCTCTTCGGCGCCGGAGGCACCCCTGGATGATCTCCGCTCCCGATACTCACCGAAGTGCACCCTCACGATCGAAGCGTGAGACCAACTCGACGTGGGGCGTGTGCGGGAACAGGTCGACGAGGGTCGTCGAACGCAACGTGTAGCCGGCGCCGCAGAGCAAGCCGGCATCACGGGCGAAGCTGGCGGCGTCGCAGCTCACGAGCACCACCCGGTGGGCGCCCGTCGCGACGACGCGCTCGACCGCATCTGCCCCGAGCCCGGCCCGGGGCGGGTCGGCGACCACGATGTCGGCTGGCGACGGGCGCCACCGATCCACCGGGAGGCGCAACACCTGGGCGTCGCGTCCGGCGAGGTTGGCGCGTGCGTCCTCGGTGGACGACCGGCTCGACTCCACCAGCGTCACGTGCATGCCGGCACCGAGACAGACGCCGAACAGACCGACGCCGCCGTAGAGGTCGACCATCCGGCCTCGACCCCAGACGTCCGCCCCCGCGGAGCGAACGGTGTCGACGAGGGCCGCGGCGCCGTCGGTGCGGGTCTGGAAGAACGAGTCGGCCGAGATCCGGAAGGTGTGGCCGGCCACCCGATCCGTGAAGTGGGCGGCTCGTCGTGCCCGCCGCTCGTCGACACCGACGACCACGACGTCGTCGGGAACCTCCACGCCGTCGCCGGTGGGGTCGGCCAGCACCAGCCGCTCGCCGGTGGCCGCCCCCACCCGGAGGGTCACCTCCGCGGCGTCACCGAAGCACCCGTGGGCGACCAGCTCGTCGAGAGCGGGGTGGGCGACCATGCAGTGGTCGACCACCACGGGATCGTGGCTCCGGGCGGCTCGGTAGGCCGCACGACCGCCGACCACCAGGCAGCGGATCGTGGTCCGGTGACCCATCGCCGGCAGCACCGGGCCGACGTCGACAGCACCATCGAGACGACCGATCCGCCGCAGCGTCTCCTCGACCATACGGACCTTCAGGCGACGCTGGGCGGCGAGCTCGATGTGCTGCCACCCGCATCCGCCGCAGCCGTCGGCCACGTGGGGACACGGTGCTGCGATCCGGTCCGCGCTGGGCTCGACGACGGCTCGGACCGAGGCCCGCAGCATCCGCGGTCGTTCCTCGGTGATGTCGACGTCGACGGAGTCGCCCGGGACCCCGCCCGAGACGAACACCACCCGGCCGTCGGGGGCGTGCCCGATGCCGTCTCCGCCGGCGGCGACGTCGTCGACGACGACCTGGAGCGAATCCACCACCGACACCGTATGCGGTTCGGACCCCCGCGCCGCCGACGGCCTCCCATCGCCCCGCCATGTCCGGCCGGCCGGCGCCTCCGTGCGAGGATGGGACGATGACCGACCGAGCTCCGGCACCGCCCGGCACCGACCGGCCGATCGAGATCGCGCCCTCCGTCCTGCCCGCCGACTTCTCCCGGCTCGGCGAGGCAATCACCGCGCTGACCGATGCCGGCGTGGACCGCATCCAGTGGGACGTGATGGACGGCCGGTTCGTCCCCAACCTGACCTTCGGGCCCGACGTGATCGCGGCGTGCCGGGACCGCACCGACCTGCTGTTCGAAGCGCACCTCATGGTCGAAGAGCCCGACGACCTGCTCCCGCTGTGGGTGGAGGCCGGCTGCGGCCTGGTGATCGTGCACGCCGAGGCGTGCCGTCATCTGCACCGCACGCTGGGCCGCATCGCCGACCTCGGCGCCCGGGCGGCTGTGGCCCTCAACCCCGCCACCCCACCCGAGGCCGTCGAACACGTCCTCGACCTGTGCGACATGGTGCTGGTGATGACGGTCAACCCCGGCTTCGGCGGTCAGCGGTACATCGCCACGATGGAGCCCAAGGTCTCGACCATCCGGCGCTGGATCGTCGAGCGAGGCATCGACTGCGATGTCGAGGTCGACGGCGGCATCGGCCCCGCCACCGTCGAGGCCGCTGCGGCGGCCGGCGCCAACGTGTTGGTGTCGGGCTCGTCGCTGTTCAAGGACGAGGCTGGCCTCGCCCACGCCGTCTCCGAGCTGCGGGCGCTCGCCGAGGCGGCCCGATCGGTCTGAAGCCGGTGCCCGCTCGCCTGTTCGCATCGATGCTGGCGATCGCGCTCACGGCGGCCGCCCTGGCCGGCTGTGGTGGTGGGTCGAGCGGCGACCCCGAGGCGTTCTGCCGTGCCGCGACGGACACGGAGCGGTTCAGCACGATCTTCGACCAGCTCGATCCGACCAACGTCGATGCTGCACTCCCGGCGTTCCAGACCGCTCGGACCCAGGAGGAGGAGCTGCGCGCCGACGCGCCGGCGGCGGTGCGATCGGACATCGACCTGCTCATCGGCTTCTTCGACGACCTGATCGCGGGCCTCCAAGACGCCGATCGCACCCAGGTGGAGCGACCGGCGATCTACGACGAACTCAGGCCCCGGTTCGACCAGGTGCAAGCGGCGAGCAACCGGATCAAGCTCTACGTCGACTCGAACTGCTGAACAGCCGGTGGATCAGGCGTCGCCGCGGCTGGTGATGACGCGATCGACGATGCCGTAGTCCTGGGCCTGCTCGGCGGTGAACCAGCGGTCGCGCTCGGAGTCCTTCTGGATCTGCTCGACGGTCTGGCCGGTGTGCTCGGCGATCCGCTCGGCCATGAGCCGCTTGATGTAGGCCAGCTGCTCGGCCTGGATGGCGATGTCGGACGCCTGGCCCTGGAAGCCGCCGGAGGGCTGGTGCATCATGATCCGGGCATGGGGCAGCGAGTACCGCTTGCCCTTGGCGCCGGCGCCCAACAGGAACTGGCCCATCGAGGCGGCCAGGCCCATGCAGATGGTGGCCACGTCGGGGCCCACGAAGTTCATGGTGTCGTAGATGGCCATCCCCGCCGTGACCGAACCGCCGGGGCTGTTGATGTAGAGCCAGATGTCCTTCTCGGCGTCCTGGCCCTCGAGGTAGAGGAGTTGTGCGCAGATCTGGTTGGCGATGCTGTCGTTGACATCGGTCCCGAGGAAGACGATCCGGTTCTGGAGGAGCTGGTTGAAGACCTGGAAGCCGGGGTCGCCGAACCCGGGGTCGGCGGCGAGGGGGTGCGGGAGCGGAGCAGTCACGGTGGCGAATCTAGCGGGGACCTCCGAGATCCCGACGAAGCCGTGCAACCGTTGCGGCCTCTGGTCAGGGCCTGGGCCTCCGTGCACCAGGTGGGACTCGAACCCACACGCGCTCTTGCGCACAGGGACCTAAACCCTGCGTGTCTGCCAGTTCCACCACTGATGCGTGCAGATCACGGTACCTGTGCGCCCGCTTCTGGGCGCCGCTCGGCATGCTGGGCCGATGCCCGAGGGCCACACCATCCACCGCCTCGCCCGCGACATCGCCGCCGACCTGCACGGCCACCCCGTTGCCACCGACAGCCGCCAGGACGCGCTTCGCGGACGGGGCGCGACGACTCGGCGGACGGGTGCTGACCGATGCCTCGGCGTGGGGCAAGCACCTCTTCCTCCACTGGGACGACGACGACGGCGCCGGCCACGACGTCCTCCACGTGCACCTCGGCCTGGTCGGGAAGTTCCGCCGGCGAACACTTCCGGTCACGGACACGTCCGACGCCCTGCGGCTGCGGCTGGCCGGCCCCACGCACGCCTGGGATCTCACGGGCGCGATCATCTGCGAGATCCGGGACCCCGGTGTCGTCGACGAGGTGGCCGCGAAGCTCGGCCCCGACCCGCTCCGCGCCGATGCCGATCCGGAACGGTTCCTCGACCGGGTGCGCCGGTCGGACGCACCGATCGGCACGCTGCTGCTCGACCAGTCGGTGATCGCCGGGATCGGCAACGTCTACCGAGCCGAGATCCTCCACCTCACCGGCATCCATCCGGAGCGCGCCGGCCGGTCCCTCACCACCAACGAAGCGAAGGCGCTGTGGGACACCAGCGTGCGCCAGCTGCGTCTCGGCCTCGAACGGAACCGCATCGTCACCGTGCCGCTGGCCGGTCGGAAGGCCGCCCGGATCCCGCGTGCCGAATCGGTCCACGTCTACGACCAGGAGCGGTGCCGGACGTGCGGGGGTCCCGTGGAGCGCACGTCGGTGGGCAACCGCAACTCCTTCGCCTGTCCCACCTGCCAGCCCCGCTGAGGCCGCTACCTTCGGCGCCGGTGCATGTCGACGAGCTCCCCACCCCGGCATTGGTCGTCGATCGCTCCACCTTCGACGCCAACGTGGCCGCGATGGCCGCCATCCGCCCCGGCACCGCGCTGCGACCACACGTGAAGGCGTTCAAGTCCACCGCGCTGGCCTGGGCGCTGACCGAGGCCGGACACCTCGGCTTCTGCTGCGCCACCCCTGCCGAGGTGGTCGGCATGGCCGCCGCCGGCCTGGGGACCGACCTACTGCTGGCGAACGAGACGCTGGATCCCCGCCGCGTCCGCGCCATGGTCGAGTCCGACGCCAGGGTCACCGTGGCCGTCGACTCCGACCAGACCGTGGACGTCGCCGCCGCCGGGGGCATCCGTGAGGTCCTGATCGACGTGAACGTGGGCCTGCCCCGCTGCGGATGCGCCCCCGACGACGCCGGGCGCCTCGCCGACCGGGCCCGGGCCGCCGGGCTCGAGGTCCGCGGCGTCATGGGCTACGAGGGCCACGTGAACATCATCGACGACCCGTCCGAGCGGCGGGCGGCGGTGGAGCAGGCGATGACCCGGCTGCGGCGAGCCCACGAGCTGGTGGGCGGAGACGTGGTGTCAGGCGGCGGGACCATGACCGCCGAGCTCAACGAATGGGTCACGGAGGTACAGGCCGGCACGTATGTCCTGATGGACACCACCTTCGCCCCCCATGTGCCCTTCGAGATCGCCATCTCGGTCGTGGCCACCGTCGTCTCGGTGAACCCGCGGGGCTACGCCGTGGCCGACGCCGGCCTGAAGGCCTTCGCGATGGACCACGGCAACCCCACGCTGCTGGGCGGCGAGGTGCTGCTCTGCTCCGATGAGCACGTGACGTTCCGGGGCGTGGGCGTGGCCGTGGGCGACCGGATCCGTCTGCTCCCCGCCCACCTCGACCCGACCGTCTCGAAGCACGACCGGATGTGGGTGCTCGACGGCGACGACGTCGTCGACGAGTGGAGGGTCGACCTGCGCGGCTGGTGACCTCCGTGCCCGGCGAAGGTGGTTCGGGACGGAGGTCCCTATCCGGCGTCGGCTCCGCCAGCCAGACTGCATGCTCCGCTCAGGAAGGACCATCGTGACAGAGCACTTCGACGTCGTGGTCGTCGGCGCCGGCATCTCGGGCATCGGCGCTGCGTACCACCTCACTGACCGTCGACCGGGAACCAGCTTCGTGGTACTGGAGAGCCAGGACGGCTTCGGCGGCACCTGGCGCACGCACACCTACCCCGGCATCCGCTCAGACAGCGACCTCTACACCTTCGGCTACGGCTTCAAGCCGTGGACCGGTCCTCCCATCGCCACCGGCGAGCAGATCATGCGCTACCTGGGCGAGGTGATCGACGAGAACGACCTCGGTCGCCACATCCGCTACGGGCACGTCATCTCGTCAGCGTCGTGGTCCACCGACGACCGCCGCTGGACGATCGTGGCCACCCGCACCGACACCGACGAGACACTGACGTTCACCGCCGGGTTCTTGTGGATGTGCCAGGGCTACTACCGACACGACAAGGGCTACACCCCCGAGTGGCCCGGCATGGAGGACTTCGAGGGCCCCATCGTCCACCCCCAGACGTGGCCCGAGGACCTGGACTACACCGACAAGCGGGTCGTCGTGATCGGATCGGGTGCCACCGCGGCGACGCTCATCCCCGCCATGGCCCCGGCGTGCGAGCACATCACGATGCTCCAGCGTTCCCCGACCTACTTCGCCACCGGCCGCAACGCGAACGAGCTCGCCGACCAGCTCCGCGACCTCGAGATCCCCGACGAGTGGACCCACGAGATCGTCCGCCGCCAGATCCTCAAGAACCAGGCGCTCATCACCCAGATGTCGGTCGAGGCGCCGGAGCTGGTCCGCGAAGAGCTGTTCAAGGGCATCCGGGCCATCCTCGGCGAGGACTACGACCTCGAGCCGCACTTCACGCCCCGCTACCGCCCATGGCAGCAACGCATCGCGTTCGTGCCCGACGGTGACCTCTTCGAGGGCATCAGGAGCGGCAAGGCGTCGGTGGTCACCGACCGGATCGACCGCTTCACGGCCAAGGGCATCCTCCTCGAGTCCGGAGAGACGCTCGAGGCCGACGTCATCATCACGGCGACCGGCTTCGAGCTGAGCGTCCTCGGCGGCATCGCCTTCTCCGTGGACGGCGAACCCGTCGACTTCGCCG
The DNA here is from genome assembly GCA_963811245.1 of uncultured Acidimicrobiaceae bacterium. Lineage (GTDB taxonomy): Bacteria > Actinomycetota > Acidimicrobiia > Acidimicrobiales > Salinilacustritrichaceae > Salinilacustrithrix. Next base: position 94,188 of record CAWEQL010000010.1, on the reverse strand, counting down.
AGACGATCGGCTACCACGGGATGATGTTCACCGGCGTACCGAACATGGCGTGGGTGTTCGGGTACTTCCGGGCCAGCTGGACCTTGCGGGCCGACCTGATCGCCGGCTTCGTGTGCCGACTGCTCGACCACATGGACGATCTCGGGGCGTCGATGGTCACGCCGGAGTTGCGGCCCGGCGACACCGACATGGCACTGCTGCCCTGGGTCGACCCGGAGGACTTCAACCCAGGCTACCTGGCTCGCTCCCTGCATCTCATGCCGCGCCAGGGCGACCGAGCGCCGTGGCGGTTCACGCAGGACTACTGGACCGAGAAGGACGAGCTGCCGGTCATCGACCTCGACGACGGGTCCCTGCAGTACCGGGAGTGAGCGTCGGCGGTCAGTCGGCGAGCGCCGGGAGCAGGGCCCGGAACGCCCGACCCCGGTGCGACAGGCCGTGCTTCTCCGCCGGTGACATCTCGGCGAAGGTGCGCCCGTCGCCCTCGTCCGGCACGAAGACCGGGTCGTACCCGAAGCCGCCGCTCCCCCGGGGCGCGTCGCTGACGAGACCCTCGACGATGCCACGAACGACCGTGTGGCGGCCGTCGGGCCACACGGCGGCCGCGGCCGCCACGTAGCGGGCAGAGCGCCGCTTGCCGGTGGCGTCGGCGAGCTCGCGTAGGACCCGAGGGATCCAGTCGTGCTCCTCGGTCCACCGGGCGGAGTGGATCCCGGGCCGGCCGCCCAGGGCGTCGATCTCGATGCCGGAGTCGTCGGCGATCGCCACGACCCCGGCGACATCGACGACGGCCTGCGCCTTGAGCAGCGCGTTGGCCTCGAAGGTGGTGCCGGTCTCCTCCACGGCGGGATCCCGGGCCTCGACGACCCAACCGGGACCGAGGATGTCACGCACCTCGTCGACCTTGTGGGGGTTGCCCGTGGCGAAGGCGATCCGGCGGGGCTCAGTCACCACGGGCCGGTGGTGGTTCGGCCACGTAGGACCGCTGGGCCTCGATCAGTTCGGCGATGCCGCCCTCGGCGAGGTCGAGGAGCCGGTCGAGCGCCTCGCGACCGAAGGCCGCCCCCTCGGCGGTCCCCTGCACCTCGACGTAGTCGCCGTCGGAGGTCATGACCACGTTCATGTCGACCTCGGCCGTGGAGTCCTCCACGTACGGGAGGTCGCACACCGGGGTGCCGTCGACGATGCCGACGCTGACCGCAGCGCAGAATGCCGTGAGGGGATGATCGCTGAGCACGCCGGCGTGGACGAGACGGGTGAGGGCGTCGTGGAGGGCGAGGTACCCGCCGGTGATGGACGCCGTGCGTGTCCCGCCGTCGGCCTGCAGGACGTCGCAGTCGACGATGATCTGGCGCTCGCCGAGCATCCGCATGTCGCAGACCGACCGCAGCGAGCGGCCGATGAGGCGTTGGATCTCCTGGGTGCGCCCGCTCTGCTTGCCCTTGGCGGCCTCACGGCCGATCCGCTCGGGGCTGGAGCCGGGGAGCATCGAGTACTCGGCCGTGACCCAGCCGGTGCCCCGACCCCGCATCCAGCGGGGCACGTCCTCGTCGATGGACGCCGTGCACAGCACACGAGTGCGACCGAAGCTGATCATGCACGAGCCGGCCGACATGACCGTCGGATCTCGCTCGATCGTGAGCGGTCGGAGTGCTTCGGGAGTGCGGCCGTCGTGTCTCACGTCAGAACCTCTCGTCGGTGTGGGCGATGCCGATCGGGCCGTCGAAGGTGGCGGCCGCGGCGGCCATCCGTGCCGCCGGGTCGGAGCCAGGGGCGAGGTGGATGAGGACCAAACCTGCCACACCGGCCCGTGTCGCCTGCGAACCGGCCTCGCCGGCGGTCAGGTGGGCAGTGGTACCGGCCTGGTCCTCGTCGAGCGTGGCCTCGACGAGCGCCACGTCGATGTCGGAGCCCAGCGACGCCAGCTCCCAGCCGTTCCCCGTGTCCGACGAATAGGCGATCGCTCGGCCGCCGGCGTCGGCCCGGACGGCCAACGTCTCCACGGGGTGGTCGGTACGGGAGAAGCGCAGATCGATGTCGCCGATGCGGACCCGTGACGTCTCGTCGATCACCTGCGGGGCGAACGCCGGCTCCGGAGGACGGCCGCTCACGGCAGTGAACAGCTCGGCCGTCTCGGCGGTCCAGTACACCGGAAGGCGGGCGTCGGGTCGGCCGATCCCGTAGCGGAGCGCGTTGACCACGACGGGCAGTTCGAGCCAGTGGTCGGGGTGGGCGTGCGTGCAGACGATGCCGTCGAGCGCATCGAGTGCCACGTGACGTTGGAGGTTGGCCAGGGTGCCGGACCCGCAGTCGAGCCAGACGGCGGTGGTGGCGGTGCGGAGCAGGTAGCCGCTGCACGCCGTTCCTGCTGCGGGATACGTGCCGGACGAGCCCAGCACGGTGACCGTGAACGGGGCGGCCGGACTCATCGCTCCCACGCTACGGCGAGGGCCCGGTCGAGCTCGGGCCCGAGCAGCCGAGCCCCGAGCTCGCGGAACACGCGCACGTCCCCGGAACTGAACCACTGGTGCCGGCCGGGTGCCGAGGCCGGGTCCCGCCCGAGTGCCGACCCGTGGAGCATCGAGCGCACCTTGAACGCGGTTTCGTCGGCCGACGACACGAGCACGACGTCGCGACCCATGACGTCGGAGATGGTGCGGGCGAGGAAGGGATAGTGCGTGCAGCCGAGCAGGAGGGCGTCGACGTCGGCAGCCACGACCGGCGCCAGCAGCCGCTCGGCCAGCACGTGGACCTGCTGCGATCCGGTCTCGCCCCGCTCGACGAACTCCACGAAGCCGGGACACGCGGCGCAGGTCAGCTCCATCTCGGGCGCCACGGCCGCGACCAGGTTCTGGTAGGCGCCCGACGAGATCGTCCCCACCGTGCCGATGACCCCCACGCGGCCCGTCTGCGTCGCGAGGACCAGCGAGCGGATCCCTGGGTCGATGACCCCCACCACCGGCACCGGGAGCTCCGCCTGTAGCTCGTCGAGGGCGGCAGCGGCGGCCGTGTTGCAGGCGACGATCACCAGCTTGACGTCGTGGTGTTCGACCAGCCAGCGGCTGATCTCGTGGGCGAAGCCCCGGACTTCGGCCAGGTCGCGGGAGCCGTACGGGTAGCGCCCGGTGTCACCCACGTAGACGAGGTGTTCGGCGGGCAACAGATCGATGACGGCGCGCGCCACCGTCAGGCCGCCGAACCCGGAATCGAACATGCCGATGGGACGGTCGTCCATCGTGGCGTTCAGTCGGCGCCGGCCGGATCGGGCTCGTCCCGGACCATGGTGACCACCCGCTGCGGGAAGGGGATCTCGACGCCGGCGCCGTCGAAGGCGGCCTTGATCGCCATGGCGACCTCGGATCGGACCCGGAACACGGTGGCGATGTCAGGGTCGTGCCAGTAACGCACGTCGAAGTCGATGCTGGACTCCCCGAACGTGGTGACCCAGGCCTGCGGGGCGGGCACGGGTTCGATGCCCTCGACGCTGTCGATGAGCCCCGAGGATGAGGGTCTGGGCCCGGCGCAGGTCGGTGTCGTAGGCGACGCCGACGGTGAGCACGGTGCGTCGGGCAGCCGTGTTCGGTGTGGTTGACCAACACGTCGGAGGTGACGAGCGACGAGGGGATGATCACGGTCTCGCCGTCGAAGTTCCGGATGACCACCGTGCGGAAGTTGATGTCCTCGACCGTCCCGCTCTGGTCGTGGGTGCTGATCTGGTCGCCCACCCGGATCGGCCGACGCGTCTTGAGCATCACCGAGGCGAAGACGTTCTCGAGGATGGCGGTGAGGGCGAAGGCGATGGCGATGCCCGAGATGCCGAGTGCGCCGATGAGCGGGCCGATCTGCACGCCGAGGACGTTGAGCGCGTACACGAAGCCGGTGAGGACGAGGACGTTCTGCACCAACCGGCCGACGAAGCGGGCGATCTGGCCCTCACTGTCGGACCGCCGCACCATCCGCTCGACAACGGAGCGGATGAGACGTCCGACGACGATGAAGCCGACGAAGGTGGCGCCGGCCACGACCCAGTCGCGGGTGGTCAACCCCTTGGGCACCACCGTGTCCAGGTTCTGGGTGGGGTCACCCGCCAACTGGGCGCGTATGGCGATCCACGAACCGATGTCTGCCAGCGTCACGAGGGACACAGTGTCAGAAGTAGATGATCTTCTCGGCCCGTTCGACGACGTCGTCGAGGTCGTCGGTCCAGGCGCCGGTGGAGAGGTACTTCCAGCCGCAGTCGCACACGACGAACACGATGGTGCCCTCGTCGATCTCGCCGGCCACCTTCACCGCCCCGGCCAAGGCCGCACCGGCCGAGATGCCGGAGAAGATGCCGATCGTCGCTCAGCTTGCGGGTCCACTCGATGGACTCGCGGGGCCGCACGATCCGCTTGCGGTCGAGCAGCTCGTAGCCACCCCACTTCTCGAACACCGGAGGGATGTAGCCCTCGTCGAGGTTGCGCAGCCCCTCGACCCGCTCACCGAGCGGCGGTTCGATGGCGATGACCTTGATGTCGGGGTTCTGCTCCTTCAGGAACCGGCCGACGCCCATGAGCGTGCCGCTGGTGCCGAGTCCGGCCACGAAGTGGGTGATCTCGGGGACGTCGGCCCAGATCTCCGGACCGGTGGTCCGGTAGTGCGCGCGGGGGTTGGCCTCGTTGGCGTACTGGTAGAGGAACGCCCACTCGGGGTGCTCGTCGGCCAGCTTGCGGGCCCGGGCCACGGCGCCGTTGGACCCCTCGGCGCCCGGGCTGAAGATGATCTCGGCGCCGTAGATCTCGAGCAGCTGGCGCCGTTCGATCGAGACGTTCTCCGGGAGCACGATCTTGATCGGGATAGCCCTTCATGCGGGCGATCATGGCCAGGGCGATGCCGGTGTTGCCCGAGGACGGCTCGATGATCGTCTTGCCCGGTGTGAGCGTGCCGTCGGCCTCGGCCTCCTCGATCATCGCCAGGGCGATGCGGTCCTTGACGGAACCGGCCGGGTTCTGGCCCTCCATCTTGCCGAGGATGCGCACGTCGGGGGTTGGGGCTGAGCGCGCTGCAGTCGACGATCGGCGTGTTGCCGATCATGTCCAGGACGGAAGCGTGGACTGCCATGGCTCCTGTGCTCCTCGGGGGTCGCGGCGACGGGCACCAAAGGTGACCGTTCCGGTCAACAATGTACCGGGGTCGTGGCATTCCGACGTACCCCGGAACCCGTCCGCGGTCCTACCCCACGCCGGGCCCGATCAGCCCGACCTCACCCGATCAGGGCCACGCGCTCCTCGCGGATGTCGCCGTCGACGATGCGGTAGCTGCGCAGCACGGGGGCGTCGTCGCGGAGCGAGACGATGATCCAGTGCCAGTGCTCGAGCAGCGGGTTCCCGGCCTTGTCGACGTCGGTGGGCGACGGATAGGCGTCGGTGTGGGTGTGGCTGTGCATGACCCCGACCACCTCCAGGCCCCGGGATCCGAGGACGCGATCGGCCTCGTCCCACCCGTCCTTGCCGATGGTGAAGGTGCGACTGGACGCATCCTCGTTGGCGCACGGGACGAAGACGTCGATGCGGTCGCCGACACCACCCAGCAGCCCGCAGGCCTCGTCGGGCAGCCCGTCGTAGGCGTGGCCGATCATGGCGGCGTAGGCGGCGTCGCTGAGGCGGAGCACGGCGGGAACCTACCCGGAGGACCCGACCGTGGTCGTCGGTCGCACCCGGGATCGTGGTGGCGGTGGACGGCGCCGACGACGGGATGCCGGGCTCGCTCCCCGTGACCTCCCAGTGCCACAGGTACTGGCGCAGCGTCAGTCCCGAGGCATGGACCCGAGACGCCAGGTCGACCCCGACGTAGCGGAAGTGCCAGGGCTCGTACTTGTAACAGGTGACGTCCTGGCTGTCCTTCGGGTAGCTCAGGATGAACCCGTACCGCCACGAGTTGGCGGCGAGCCACGGCCGGTCTCGGTGTCGCCGAAGCTCTGGTCCACGTCTTGGGCACCGATCGGACGGACGTCGATGGTGGTCCCGAGGTGGTGCTCGCTGTGGCCGGGGCGGGCCGTGCCGTCGGCCGCCGCCTCGGGGCCCATCTCGGCCACGCGTGCGTCGAACAGCGCCGCCTGATCGGCCACCGACCGGTACGCCGCCAGCAGCGCCACCTCCGGGATGCCGGCCTCGATGATGGCGTTGCGCATGGCGTTGAGGTCGTCCACGACGATGGCCCGAATCTGGTACTGCGAGCTGTAGTTGGCCTCGGCTGCCGACACCAGGTCGGGTGGGAGGTACTGCTCGGGCACCGCGTAGGTCGTGTCGACGATGGTCCGGTACCAGTCGTCCTCGCGGCCGTAGATCGTGGGCTCGTCGCCGACGGCGCAGCGCGGCGGGGCGACGAGGGGCGTCGTGGTGGTGGACGTCGACGTGGTGGCTGCGGACAGCTTCTCGCCGCCGCCGCCCCCCGTCAGCGTCCGGACCAGCGCGGTGAGGGCCAGGAGCGCCAGCACCACGATGGTGAGGGCGACCAGTCGTCGGAGGGTGTAGTTCGGCGGGGGCCCGAGCGACCGGTTCGAGGGGTACATCCGCCCGTCAGGCTAGGCAACGGCGGGTCGTGGATTCGGGAGGGTTGGAGCCTCGGCGCCGGCGGTAGCGTGGCTCGTCCATGCCCACCGGCGACACCAAGCTCATCGCCGCCAACCGGCGAGCGCGACGCAACTACGACATCCGAGAGACCCTCGAGGCCGGCATCGTCCTGCACGGGTCCGAGGTGAAGTCGTTGCGGGAGGCACAGGTCCAGATCGCCGACGGGTTCGTGCGGTTCGAAGGCCGCGAAGCGTGGCTGCAGGGCGTGCACATCGCCCCGTACCTGCACGCCCAGGAGCACAGCGGCCACGACCCCGACCGCCACCGGAAGCTCCTCCTCCACCGTCGCGAGCTCGATCGCCTCCGATCGCTGGTCGACCTCGAGCGCGTCTCCATCGTCCCGTTGTCGCTGTACTTCAAGGACGGCACCGCCAAGGTCGAGCTCGGCGTCGGCAAGGGCCGCAAGCTCCACGACAAGCGCGAGGCGGTCGCCACCCGCGATGCCCAGCGAGAGGTGCAACGGGCGCTCGCCCAACGGCACCGGAGCTCGTCCGCGCCTCCCGGCGGGCCGGGTCCTCCCACGTGACCTTCGACTCTGGCCCGCTCCCGCCTGCCTTGTGACACTCCGGGTGTGACGAAGCGAGTCGTGATCCTCGGTGGTGGTACCGGCGGCACGCTGACGGCGAACCGGCTCCGCAAGCGCTTCGCCGTGGACGACGTCGAGATCACGGTGGTCGACCAGGACGGCGATCACCTCTACCAACCGGGCCTGCTCTTCGTACCCTTCGGTCTGGCTCACGGCGAGGACCTCGTGCGTCCTCGCCGGCGGCAACTCCGCCCCGGGATCCGGTTCGTGGAGCACGGAATCGACCGGGTCGAGATCGAGTCGCGCACGGTCTTCCTCGGGAACGGGTCGATCCTCCCCTACGACGTCCTGGTGGTGGCCACGGGGTGCCGGCTGGTTCCCGAGGAGACCGACGGGCTGATCGGCCCGGGATGGCGCGAGCGGGTGTTCACCTTCTACGACCTGCCAGGCGCCACCGCCCTCGAGCGCGCGCTCGACGGGTTCACGTCGGGACGGATCGTCGTCGACATCGTCGACATGCCGATCAAGTGCCCGGTGGCGCCGCTCGAGTTCTGCTTCCTGGCCGACTGGTTCTTCCGGGAGCGAGGCCGACGGGACGACGTGTCGCTCACGTTCGTGACCCCGCTCGACGGGGCGTTCACCAAGCCTCGATCCTCAGCGGTGCTCGACGGCATGCTGGTGGACAAGGGCATCCAACTGGTCACCGAGTTCAACACGAGCGAGGTCGATGGGGAAACGGGACGGCTCGTCGCCTACGACGGCCGAGAGGTCCCCTTCGACCTCGCCGTGGTGATCCCGGTCCACTCGGGCGCGGCGTACGTGGGCCGGTCGGAGGGTCTGGGCGACCCGCTCGACTTCGTGGAGACCGACCCGCACACCCTGCAGTCGCGCGCGGCGCCGGAGATCTTCGCCATCGGCGACGCCGCCAACCTGCCCGCCTCGAAGGCCGGGTCGGTGAGCCACTTCGAAGGCGAGGTCCTGGTCGAGAACATCGCTCGCTTCCTGGCCGGCGACGAGCTCGACGCCAGCTTCGACGGCCACGCCAACTGCTTCATCGAGACGGGCTTCGACAAGGCGCTGCTGATCGATTTCAACTACGAGCAGGAGCCGGTCGAGGGCCACTACCCCGCCGCCGTGGGGCTCCCGTTGCTCAAGGAGTCACGTCTCAACCACCTCGGCAAGCTGCTCTTCCAGTGGTTCTACTGGCACAGCCTCCTGCCGGGCCGGGACATCCCTGGGGTGCACGCCGACATGCCCGTCGCCGGCAAGCGCCTCGACTGAGCGCAAGGAGGAGCCATGGTCACCGCCACGCTGGACGGAACCGATGTGGAGCTCGACGACGAGGGCTTCTTCGCCCATCCCGAGCAGTGGACCGAGGCCATGGTGCCGGCACTGGCCCGTGACGCCGGCCTCGACGACCTCACCGACCGCCACTGGGAGGTCATCCGGTTCATGCGGCGGGAGTTCGAGCAGAAGGGTGCCGGCCCCTCGGTCCGCATGCTGGGCAAGGCGTCGGGCGTCGCGGTGAAGGAGCTCTACCAGCTCTTCCCCACGGGTCCGGCCAAGACCGCCGCCCGTCTCGCCGGCATCCCCAAACCGCGCGGCTGCATCTGACAAACGGGTCGTCGCCACGGCGGTTGCCACCACGGAAGGAGCGGAGATGGACCTCACCAACGAGAAGGTCTCGATCATCATCTCGCAGGGATCGTTGGAGGGCATCTACCCGGGCCTGATCATGGCCAACGGGGCCCGGGCCGAGGGCATGGAGGCGAACCTGTTCTTCACCTTCTTCGGCCTCGACGCCATCCACCGCAAGCGCCACGAGCACATCAAGTTGGCGACGGTCGGCAACCCTGGCCTGCACATGGCCACGTGGGCGGGCGGCATCCCCGGCGTGTCGACGCTGATGACGCACTACATGGAGCACAAGATGGCCGGCCTCGACATCCCGTCGATCCCCGAGTTCGTGGAGCTGATCGCCGACACCGGCGCCGGCCTGTACGCGTGCAAGGCGTCGGTCGACCTGTTCGGCCTGGAGAAGAACGACTTCATCGACCAGGTCACCGACATCATCACGGTCGGCGAGTTCTACGAGATGGCCGCCGGCGGCCACATCGTCTTCACCTGAAGGGGTCTCCGGACCGGCGCCAGATGCCGGTCCGACGTGCCGGCGGACTCAGGGGGCTCAGCGGGGCACCATGCGCCGCAAGGCGCCGGGGAGTTCGTCTCGCGCCAGCTCGCCACGCTCGGCCCGGTCGAGGACCTCCGGGTCGACGCCGGCGCGCCGAGCGAACTCCTCACGTGCGAGACCGGTTCGGCCGCGCACCTCGAGCACGCCGGCGGCGACCTCGACGTGACGCACCCCGTCGGCCCCGAGCGCCTCGGCCACCCGCACGCGAAGACTCTCGACCGGGACGGGCGAGCGCATGCAGGGATGCCGGAGGCGAGCCTGCTGCTGATCGGCACGGGTGCCGATCATGCGACGAGCTGGAACTCGGCCAGCGCCGCGAAGCGAGGATCGGTGGCCACGACGTGGCGGAGCCGGCGCCGGTTGCGGGACACCCGCTGGCGCAGTGCCTCCGGGCTGACGCCGTAGCGACCTGAGAGCGTGTGCGCCGGGGACGGGTCGCCTTGGTCCTGCTGGATGCGGTAGTCGAGCAGGCAGACGAGCGAGACCTCGTCGACCCGGGCGGCCCGGGCCGCCTCGGCGACCAGCCCGACGAGCGGGACCTCCCGCACCAGGCGGGCGAACGTGGCCGCCACGGAGTCCTCGAACGACGGGGCGGGGTCGCCCTGCTCGCCGTCCACCGCACCCCAGTGGTCGTCGATCGGGTCGGCGTGGACCCCGACCCAGGCGTTGACGAGGGAACGGATCCGACCCTCGGCCCACCACCACGGCAGCGCCCCGTCGGGCCGCCACGCCGATGCCACATGGCGCAGCTCCATGCAGGCGTCGAGGACGAGGGATGACAGGTCGTCGGCCGAAACCGTGTCGACCCCCGCCCGGGCCAGCTGGCGGCGGATGACGCCCGCCACCCGGTGGCCGTGGTGCTCGGCCAGCGTGAACACCGCCGCCTCGTCGCCGGCGACGAGGCGGGCCATGATGGCCTCGACCGTGGGCGGGCCGGCGGGGCCGGGATCGGACGGGGGAAGGCGGTTCGGTTCCATGCCGCCATCATCCGAACCGGGTCTGACAATTACATCGGTGTCAGTTCGGGTGCGGTGGTCGGGTGCGGCCGTCACGAGGGGCCGGTAGGATGGTCTGTCCCCCGGATGGTGCTCGCCACCACCCGGGCGCTCATTGACAAGGGGCTGATCGGTTTCGACGTCGGGACCGGAAGCGACATCGTGCGACCCGAGTTGCTCAGACTCGTTAATCGGGGCAACCAAACGACTGCCAACGAGCAGCCGTCGTACGCCCTCGCCGCCTGATCCCAGGAAGCGAGAGTTAAGCGACACATCGCGAGCCGCAAGGCCACGCGGGGCCTGACCACTACAGCCTGGCAACAGAAGTAGTGGTGGACGGCGGGAGAGACCGCTGACCGGAGGGAAAGACCCCTGACAGCCGAGGAAAGACCCGGCGGTGTGCCCACCCGGGGGCGTAGCAACCGTGAGCTACAGACTCGGGAATGGTCGTAGCACGAGCCGTGACCGCCAGACGGACGGGGGTTCGATTCCCCCCAGCTCCACGACTGACCTGGGCACATTCGCCCAGGTCAGAGTGCGTTTTGGGGTCAGGTCGTGAAAGCCCGCGACACGCGCACGACACGCGATTTCGAGGGACGCCGTTCCAGTCGGCGTCGGGGCGCAGACCGATCGCGCACCACAGGCGGCCGTGCGGCCGCACCCATCTGGTCGGTCGGAGCGGAGACCTCCAGTGGACGCGCACCGCGCGAACTTGCACTCGGTGCGGCTCCCGTTCTGGGACGCGTGCGACGCATGCGTGACGTGTGACGCGTCCCGGTACGGGAAACCCCAGCTTCTGGGACGCGGGAGACGCCTGTGCGACGTGCGCCGCGTCCCAGTACGGACGTCTCGACCCGCCCATCCGAGGTGCCGATCGCGCGCCGGTGAACCGTCACCTATCGCGCGCCCACATCTCCGGGGGGCATTGCCACGAAGGTTGCCGGTGGAGGGCGTGGCGCCACCTGTCCCTCATCGACGCTTTGGGCGTCGGCGCCGGCGAGCTCAGGAGAGCGTGCGCCGGATGAACGGCTCATGGTGTATGATTGGTGTATGACGCGCACCAACATCGACATTGACGATGAGGCGTGCGACACGGTGATGGAGCGGTACCACCTCACGTCGAAGCGGGACGCGGTCAACTACGCCCTTCGTCTCGTCGCCGCTGAAGCCCTCGACCTCGACGCTGCGCGCGCATTGCGAGGTTCGGGGTGGGACGGCGACCTCGACGAGATGCGTGGCACCCGAACCGCATGATCCTCATCGACACCTCCGCCTGGATCGAGTTCCTCCGAGACACTGGATCACCGACCTGTGACGAGGTGGACCGGCTCCTCCCCACCGACGTCGCCATCTGCGACCCCGTGCGGATGGAGGTCCTCGCCGGCGCGAGAGATGACGCCCACCTCCGGCAACTCCGCGGGCTTCTCGCTCGCGCCACCGTGCTGCCAACGGGTCCAGCCGACTACGAGGCAGGAGCAGCCTTGTACCGCGTCTGTCGACGTCGAGGCGAGACGGTCCGAACGCTGATCGACTGCCTGATCGGCGCAGTCGCGGTTCGCGAGCGGGTGCCGGTGCTGCACGCAGACGCAGACTTCGACGTCCTCGCTCGGCACACGACCCTCGAGGTGCACGGCCCAACACCGTGAACGGCCGCAGGGTGGTGCTCCCGCCCTACCCTGCGAACCGTGGGACGCAAGCGCCGGGACGAGCCGAAGTGGCCAGGGCCGGCAGCGCCGTCGAACCGCCAGCACCTGACCGCCACCGGACGTCCCAAGCGGTCCTTCGCCGACGAGCGGGCGGCCCGGACGTTCCTGCACGCCCATCCCGACGTCACCGCCCGGACGCCCTATCGGTGCGAGGTGTGTCGACGGTGGCACCTGGCCACCACGTGAGGCGGCGCAGCCATCCCGTGCTCGGATCGCAGCGTCGATGGGTGCGATCCGCCACGTCGGTGCGACAACTGCGTCCCGCGGAGGCGTGGCGGAACATCGCCGGCGCCATGGTGTCGGAGCGCGGCACGATCAGCTACGCGGTGCTGTCCGGCACGCGCCGGGACGACGTGCTCGCCGGTGTGCCCGGTTCCGGGGACGACGTGACTGCGTCCTGGTGGCGTCCGACCGGTGCCGAACCAGCAGCCAGCTCGTCGATCCATCCCTGAGCCGCTTCGTCGCCGGCGAGCGTGGGCGGACCCCGCAGGAGCCAGGCGCACCCGACCGCCACGAGCCCACCGACGACGGGGCCGAGCACGTAGACCCACCACGCCTTCCCCTCACCACCGATGAGCTCGGGTCCGAGCGATCGGGCCGGGTTCATGGACGCTCCGGAGACCGGCGCTGCCCACAGGCCGGCGAGGGCCACGTAGCCGCCGATGGCGATCGCGGCGTTGGCACCCACGTTCTTCGCGCCCGACGCGGTACCGAGGATCACCGTGACCAAGCCCAGGGTCAGCACGACCTCGACGGCCAGGGCCTGACCGGTCGTGACGCCCGACGCCGGCACCGTGGCCCCGAGGCCGCCCACGTCGCCGAACACCACCCGGAGCCCGAGGACGGCGGCGGCGGCGCCGAGCACCTGCATCAGCAGGTATCCCGGCACCCGCTTCCACGGGAAGTTGCCCCGCACGGCGAATGCCAGGGTGACCGCAGGGTTGAGGTGCGCCCCGCCCACGGCGCCCGTCGAGTAGATCAACGCCATCACCATCAGCCCCGGCGCAACCACACCGGCCGTCGGCGGGATCGATCCGGGCACCGTCGCGTTCACCACGGCCGCACCTGCAGCGACGAGGACCAGGAGGGCCGTGCCCAGCAACTCGGCGAACAGGCGGCGCCATTCGACGATCGGGTCGTCGAACTCCTTTCCGAAGGGGAGCTCCAACGCGAGCAGCCCGGACGGTCGGTCCCGGCGGATCAACCGCCGAGGCGACTGGGTCAGCCGTGTCATCCGTGGTCGCCCCCTCGGTCGACGAACACCCGCACGTGCGGTCGAAGACCATCATCGGCCCGAGCGGTCACGCCGGTCAGGGCCGAACGTCACGCATCCGGTCGCCCGATCAGAATGGTTCGTGCACGCTGGCGATGATCTGCCCAAGCACCCGTTCGGCCGGGTATCGACGGGCGAGCTGGTCACGCCCCCAGGCGAGCGCGGGGTGCGAGACGAACATCAGCCGCGAGAGCCGGCGCGACTCGGTCTGGTTGCGCTCGATGACCGACCGGCAACGCTTCTCGTACAGCTCGAGCGCAAGTGGCACCGTGCTGGCGTCGGCGCGTGACAGCTCGTCGGCCAACGCCGCAGCGGCCCGCATCGCGTTCGACGCCCCCACGCCCGCGGTGGGGAGGAACCCGACGGCGGCGTCGCCGCACACGGCGACGCGCCCGGTGCTCCAGCGCTCGCTGCGGACGTCGCGCATCGGCCAGCGGTGGGTCGTTGCGCCGGCGTCCAGGTCGTCGAGTGCGCCGCGGATGGCATCGGATACGGACGCCATCGGCTCCACGAGCCGACGCACGGCCGTGCGGTCGTGGTCGACGTCGACCGACGCTGCCGGCCCGCCTGCCGCACACATCACCTGGCCGGGGGCGGGGTACGCGCCGAAGAAGCAGCCGGGGCCCCACCACTCGGCGGTCACCTCGGGCCGGAACCGCTCGGCGCCGGTCCACCACGTCCACAACACCCATCCGGAGTCGAAGCCGTCGGCCGGTCCGACGTGCTGCGCCCTCAGGGAGGAGGCGATGCCGTCGCAGGCGACGACGAGGTCGAACCGCTCGGCGGTACCGTCGTCGAAGGTCACCGCGACCTGTTCACCCTCGTGGCGCAGGTCGGTGACGGTCACGCCGCGCCGCAGGTCCGCGTTCGCGCACCCGGTCTCGAGCACCTCCACCAGCGTCGTGCGGCTCACCATGAGCATCGGCCCGACCGCGCCCGTGAGCAGCGACATGTCCATGGCCTGCAACGGCCGGCCCGAGGCGGACCGGAGCTCGTAGCGCTCGACCGTCAGGGCGCACTCGACGAGGTGGTCGTAGAGGCCGAGGCCGTGCAGCACGCAGCTGCCGAGTGGGTACAGCCCGATCGCGTAGCCGCCCTCCGGGGACGTCGCCCGTTCGACCACAACGGGGGGCCGCCCTTGCTGGGACAGACGACCGGCCAACGTCAGGCCCGCCGGGCCCGCTCCGACGACCAACACCTTCATGGTCGTCCAGGATGCCCGCCCCCGTCGACCCCGGCAATCCTCGGCCGGCGGGAGCCACCATCGGCCAGGATGGCGCCCGTGGATGCCGAGGCGACCATCCCGAGCTTGGCCGAGCTGGTGTCGACCCTGTCGATCGCGTCTGACCTCGGGATGGGTCGTCCGGTCGAACGGGTGCTGCGCCAGACGGTGATCGCCATGCGTCTGGCCGACGCGGCCGGCGTGGCGCCCGACGTCCGCGCCAGCACCTACTACACGTCGCTGCTCACCTGGGTCGGCTGCGCCGACCGACACCAGCGACCTCGCGGCGCTGTTCGGGGACGGAGGACGGCCTCTACGCAGACACCCACGACGACGACCTGACGCCGATGGCCATGGGCATGTTCGTTGCCCGGCACCTCGGACGGGGCGGGCCCGGCGCTGCGACGGGTCGGGCTCGTGGGTCGCTTCGTCGCCACGGCCGGGCGATCGGTGCAGAAGGTGATGGAGGCGCATTGCCAGGCGGCCGGCGACTTCGCCGACCGTCTCGGGCTTGGGGGACGAGGTCCGCACGCCGCTGCTGC
Organism: uncultured Acidimicrobiaceae bacterium; assembly: GCA_963811245.1. Taxonomy (GTDB): domain Bacteria; phylum Actinomycetota; class Acidimicrobiia; order Acidimicrobiales; family Salinilacustritrichaceae; genus Salinilacustrithrix. The sequence continues at coordinate 79,122 of CAWEQL010000010.1, read as the reverse complement.
AGGCGTTCGAACGCTGGGACGGCAAGGGCACGCCCGGAAACGTCGGGCAGCGAGGACGTCGCGCCGCGCCATCCGGTTGGTCCACCTCGCCGACAACGTCGAGGCCTTCAACCACCTCGGCGGCCTCGACGCCGCCGATCGCCGTGGCGCAGGAGCGACGGGGAACCCAGTTCGATCCCGCTGCTCGTCGACGCCTTCTGCGACCACGCCCGCGAGATCCTCGCCGACCTGCGACGAGCTGTCGGCCTGGGACGAGGTGATCGCGCTCGACCCCTCGCTCGGCGCAGCCGATGGACGAGGCGCTGTTCGATGAGGCGCTCGCCACGTTCGGGGACTTCGCCGATCTCAAGGAGCCGACGCGCACCGGCCACAGCCGTGGCGTCGCCTCGTTCGCCGGCGGGGCAGCGTCGTTCCTCGGTCTGCCGGGCACCGAGGTGGCCAACGTCCGCCGCGCCGGCTGGCTGCACGACGTCGGCGTCATCGGCGTGTCGAGCACCGTCTGGAACGAGCCGGGCCCGTGGTCGTTCGGTCAGCGCGAACGGGCCCGGACGCATCCCGTATCTCACCGAGCGGATGCTGACCCGATCACCGTCCCTGCGTCGGATCGGACAGTGCGCCGCCCTCCACCACGAGCGCCTCGACGGCTCGGGCTACCCGAAGGGCCTGACCGCCGACGCCATCCCGATCAGCGCTCGCATCCTCGCCGCCGCCGACGTCTATGAAGCCCTGCGCCGACCCCGCCCGCACCGGGCGGCCGTCGACGCCGCGGGCGGCGGAGCATGTGCTGCGCGAGGAGGTCTCGGCTGGTCGACTCGACGGCGACGCGGTCAACGCCGTCCTAGTCCGCCGCCGGCCACCGCGTGCGCCGACGAGCGGGCCTACCGGGCGGTCTCACCCCTCGTGAGGTCGACGTCGTCGTCCAGCTGGCCCGGGGAGGACCAACCCGGAGATCGCCGAGGTGCTCGGCGTGTCCCGTCGCACCGTGACGTCGCACCTCGAGCACGTGTACACCAAGTTCGGCGTGTCGAGCCGCACGGAGGCCGCGCTCTTCGCCATGCGACACGGCCTCGTCGAGGAACCACCGACCGACTGACCGACGTCAGGAACGGCGAGGTCCGACAGGAACATCGGTCAACTGACCGATTCGCCGATCCCCGATCCTGCCGTACAACGGTCGCATGACCGCCACCACCGAACTCACCGACCTCCCAGCCGCACGGCGCGAGGCCCCGAGCCTCGCCGTCGCCGGCCGATTCATCGACGGGCTCGCCGCCCGTGACTTCGACGGCGTGGTCGCCACCCTCGCCGACGACGTCCGGTTCCGAGCGTTGCTCCCCCGTCGCGTCCTGGACTCTCGAGGGCCGCGATGCCGTCCGCGCCAGCGTTCGACACCTGGTTCGGCGGCGCCGAGCGCTGGGACCTCGTCGAGGCCGTCGTCGGCGAGATCGGCGGCCGCGTCCACCTCCGGTGGCGACTGAGCGTGACCAACCCGCAGGTCGGCCCCGGGCAACCTGCTCGTCGAGCAGCAGGTCTACGCCGACGTCGGCTGCGACGGACGGCTCCACGACGTCTCCCTGCTGTGCACCGGCTACCGACCGGACCAGCCGTGACCGAGATCGTCTGGGGCGGCTGGGCCGACGACGTCCGGGACGACCCGTTCCCGGCCTTCGCCGAGGCCCGACGTCGCTGTCCGGTGCAGCGCGTCGATCTCCCCGACGGACACGCGTGCCTGGCTCGTCCTCGGCTACGACGCCGCACGCCAGGCATTGGGCGACGAACGTCTCTCCAAGGACATGATCGCCGCGCTCGACCAGGATCCCGACGTGGTCGCCGAAGGGCTCCCGGGCCCCGAGTTCGCCCACCACATGCTGGGCATGGACGGTGCCGACCATCGTCGGCTGCGCGGGCTCGTGGCATCGGCGTTCCGGCCGTCCCGGGTGGCCGCCATGCGTCCGGCCGTCGAGCGACTGGCCGGCGAGCTGCTCGACGACGCTGGCCGCCGACGGACCGGACGCCGTCGTCGACCTCCGGGCCGGTTTCGCCCACGCGCTGCCCTTCGCGCGTCATCTGCGAGCTGCTCGGCGTGCCCGCCGGGGACCGGAGCCTGCTGCAGGAGGCGTTCGCCACCTTGCTCCGGCCTTGGCCGTCGCCGCCCCCACCCGAAGCCGTCGCCGCCTCGGACGTCGTCACCGGGACGCTCCGAACGCTCGTCGGCCACGTCAACCGCTCCGGACCCGGACGGGAACCCCGTCGCCGTCCTCGTCGATGCGGTGCACGCGGGCGTCGCTTCGGAGGCGGAGATGCTGTCGTCGCTGTTCCAGCTCGTCGTCGCCGGGCACGACACCACCAGCAGCCTGATCGGAAACGGCGTGGTCGCCCTGCTGGACCATCCGGACCAGTTGCGCCGCGCTTCACGATGCACCGGTGCTGATCCCGGGCGCCATCGAGGAGCTCCTTCGTTTCACCGCCGCGGTTCCTCACGCCACGTTCCGGGTCAGCGCCGAGCCGGTCGAACTGGCCGGCGTTTCGATCCCCGCCGGACAGCAGGTGCTGGTCGGTCTCGGCCGCCGCCAACCGCGATCCGTCGCTGATCGACGATGCCGACCGACTCGACGTCACACGAACGGGACGACATCACCTCGCCTTCGGACACGGCCCGCACCACTGCCTGGGCGCCCCGCTGGCCCGCCTGGAGGCCGAGGTCGCGTTCGGCGCGCTGCTCGGCCGGTTCCCGGAGCTCCGCCTCGCGGTTCCCCGGCGCGACCTCCACCTGGTCCCACGGCGACGGGCTCGTCCTGCGAGGTCTCGACGCACTCCCGGTCGTCCTCGGACCCGATCGGGGCGGTTCTCAGCTGCCTCCAATGACAAGCTCAGGTGAGACCCACATTGGTGGGGCGTACTGAGCGAACCGTTCCTCCGAGGAAGAAGATCGAGGTCATCACATGGAGCTCAACAAGCTCTTTGGTCTGCCCGCGCACCCCCTGGTCGTGCACGCCGCAGTGGTCCTGCTGCCGCTGGCCGCCATCGCCACCGTCGTACTCGCCTTCCTCCCCCGGTTCCGGCGAACCTACGGCCCCGTCGTGTTCGGCCTGGCCGCGCTCGCCACCTTGGCGGTGGGCCTCGCGCAGGGCTCCGGCGAGGAGCTCCAGCACAGCGTCAAGGAGACGCAGCTGGTGGAGGACCACGCCGAGGCGGGCCAGCAGGTGCTCCCCTGGGCGATCGCACTGACGGTCGCCAGCGCGCTCGTGGTGGCCGCCCCCGAGCTGCTGGCACGCCGACCTCAGCTGCCCGGCCGCGCCGTCACCGGTGCGGTGCTGGTGCTGGCCCTGGTCAGCGCGGCGGGCGCCACCTACACGGTCGTGGACGTCGGCCACAGCGGGGCCAAGGCGACCTGGAACGACGTCTCGACCCGGGGCTGAGGCTCAGCCCGCCGGCTCGACCGACCCGGCCCGAGACACCGCCTGGTCCGCGATCGTCGTGGCCCGCCGCCCGGGCACGCCGAGCGATCGCAGCAGGTGCACGATCACGGCAGCCTCGTGGGCGGTGTCCGGGCCACGCTCCAGGACGCGTCGCACCGTCATCAGCACGGCGCCGGCCACCACGTCGAGGGCAGCCTCGGCGTCGACGATCGTGAACCGCCCGGCGGCCACACCCGCAGCCAGGTCGGCGCGGAGGTGGTTCAACGGCCCCGCGACGCCCATCGCCGCTTGGAGGGCCTCGGTCCGCAGCAGGGCGCGCATCTCGTACGGCGCGATCGCGGCACGCCGCATCGCCATCGCAGTGCTGGTGGCGAAGCGCTGGACCGGGTCGTCGTCGGTGACCACCTGCGCCAGGTGATCGGTCAACGACATCAACATCTCGGGCACGACGGCGGCGATCAGTGACTCACGATCGTCGAAGTAGTTGTAGAAGGTGCCGTTGGCCACACCGGCCCTCTCCACCACATCACCGACGCTGAACGCCTCACCCCGCTCGGCGATCACCTCGATCGCAGCCTGGACCAGGCGACGACGGGTCCGCTCCTTCTTCTTGTGCCCTCTCGTTCGAGGTTCCTCGGCGGCCGGCACGGACATGTCCACACTGTATCGATCCTCAATATTGACAGTGATCCCAATATTGAGGATGCTCTCATCCATGCGTTCTTCCCCGTCGACGAGCCGGCTGACCCTGGGCCACGTCACCATCGCCGTGCGCGACCTCGATCGGATGGTCGGCTTCTACTGCGACGCGCTCGGCTTCGAGGTCACCAACCGGGGACCGGTGGGGGACGACGGCGCCGAGATGGCCTTCCTGTGCCAGGACCCCACGGCACACCACCAGATCGTCCTCGTCAGCGGGATACCGACGCCGGAGCACCAGTTCGTCCTGGCCGACCACCTGGCCTTCCGTACCGGGACCCTCGACGACCTGCGCGCCATCGGCGGCCGCCTCGCCGCCGCCGGCATCGAGGGCGTCATTCCCATCTCCCACGGCAACGCCTGGTCGTTGTACTTCAACGACCCGGAGGGGAACGGGCTCGAATGCTTCGTCGACACGCCGTTCCACGTCGCCCAGCCCCATGCCGGGGGCCTCGACCTGGCCACGACCGACGCGGAGATCGAGGCGGCGACCCGAGCCGAGATCGACCAGCTCCCGGAGTTCCAACCCTTCGACCGCTGGAAGTCGGACTTCGGAGCCCGGCTCCACGCTGATCGGTAGCCGGTGGACCTCGGCCTCGGCGGACGAACCGCCATCGTGTGTGCGTCCAGCGAAGGACTCGGGTTCGCCTGCGCGGCGTCACTGGCCCGTGAAGGGGTCCGCCCGACGATCAATGGGCGTGACGGAGACGCCCTCGAGGCCGCCCGGGCGCAGCTCACCGAAGCCCACGGCGTCGAGGTTGTCGCCGTCCGGGGTGACATCGGCGACCCCGAGACGCGTCAGGCGCTGCTGGCCGCCTGTCCCGAGCCAGACATCCTCGTCACGAACAACGGCGGGCCACCACCGGGGCGCTTCCGCGACTGGGACCGCGACGACTGGGTGGCTGCGCTGGACGCCAACATGCTGGCGCCGCTGCTGATGATCCGGCTGGTGATCGACGGAATGACCGACCGCCGGTTCGGCCGGATCGTGAACATCACGTCGGCCATGGTCAAGACACCGTTGTCGCCGATGGGGCTCTCCACGGGGGCGAGGACAGGGCTGACGTCGGTGGCAAAGGCGTTGTCCCGTGACGTCGCCGCCGCCAACGTCACGATCAACAACATCTTGCCCGAGCGGATCGACACCGGCCGCCAGCGGCAGATGGCTGCGCTCCACGCCGAGCTGGCCGGCATCACGGTGGAGGAGGCCTACGAGCACATGGCCCGGACCATCGCCGCCGGCCGGCTGGGACTCCCGTCCGAGGTGGGAGATGCGTGTGCGTACCTCTGCAGTTCGCAGGCCGGCTTCATCTCGGGCCAGAACCTCCAACTCGACGGCGGCAGCTACCAGGGGTTGCTGTGACGGCCCCGGCGCAGGTCCCGTACCTGATCGTCGGCGCCGGCCCCGTCGGTCTCACAGCAGCCGCGCTCCTGGCCCAGCACGGCCAGCGCTGCCTGATCGTCGAGCGTCGATCGGGCCCCCAGCGCCACCCCGCCGCCCATGCCGTGAACCCCCGCACGCTCGAGATCTTCCGCCAGGCCGGCCTCGACATGGACGCCATCGGGTCCGTGGCCACCGACCCGGCCGACGGCGGTCACGTGAACTTCCTCACCCGCCTCGACGGCGAGTTGATCGGCCGCCTGCCCTACGAGCGGCAGGGACCCGACTGCACCGACCTGACCCCGACGCCCTTGCGCAACATCTCCCAGCACCGCCTCGAGCCGATCCTGGCCCGGGCGGCCGCCGACTGCGCCGGGGTCGACCTCCGGTACTCGACGCAGTGGGAATCGTCGGTCCAGGACCCCGACGGGGTGACCAGCGTCATCGAGGACCTGGTCACGGGCGACCGCGTCGAGGTCCGCAGCCGCTACGTGCTGGCGGCCGACGGCGCCGGGAGCCGGGTTCGCAAGTCCCTCGGGATCGAGATGGCCGGTCCTCCCCGGCTGGAGAGCTTCATCGCCGTCCACTTCGCCGCCGACCTGCGCTCCATCGTCCGGGATCGGCCCGGCGTGCTGCACTTCACGATGGATCCCGCGGCCAGCGGGGTGTTCGTGGCGCACGACATCGATCGCGAGTGGGTGTTCATGGTGGCGTTCGATCCCGACCGCGAATCGGTCGAGGACTACGACGTCGACCGATGCCGCGCGCTCGTCCGCTCGGCCATCGGCCGCGAGGACGTGCCGGTCGAGGTCGTAGGGACAGGGTCGTGGCACATGTCGGCCCAGGTCGCCGACCGGATGCGCGACGGGCGCATCTTCTTGGTCGGCGACGCCGCCCACCGGTTCCCTCCGACCGGTGGGCTGGGGCTCAACACCGGCGTCGGTGACGTCCACGGCCTGGTCTGGAAGCTGTGCGCGGTCGAGGATGGTTGGGCCGCGGCCGGCCTCCTCGACACCTACGAGTCCGAACGACAACCGGTTGCCCGGCTGAACTGCGAGCAGAGCACGGCGAACGCCTTCACGTTGATCTCGCTGTTCGAGGCGCTGGGCCTGACGGAAGACCCCTCCACCGAGGCGCTGCTGGCGAGGCTGCGAGACGACGACGCTCGCGAGGCCATCGCCGACGCCGTCTCCGAGCAGGCCACGCACTTCGACATGCTGGGCCTCCAGCTCGGCTACGTCTACGGCGACGGCGCGCTGGTGCGTGACGGTGATGCTCCCCCACCGCTCGAGGACCCCAGTCGCTTCGAACCCGACGGTGTGGTGGGCGGGCGTCTTCCCCACGGGTGGATCGGCGCCGGTCGCTCGACGCTCGACCTCGTCGCGCCCGGCTCGCTCACCCTGCTGAGCATGGGCGACCACGAGGGTTGGGCCCGAGCCTGCCGCTCGGTCGATGCCCCGGTCGTGCACGTCAGGGCCGGCATCGACGCCGAGATCAGCGATGCCTGGCGGCGCCGATGCGCCCACCTCGGTCCTGATGGCGCCCTGTTGGTCCGGCCGGACCAACACATCGCCTGGCGGGCCGAACACGCCCCGGTCGACGAGGGGGCCGCACTCGGGCGTGCCGTCGGGTCGATCCTCGCTCGACGCTGACCCGCCGCACGCCGACTTCGGGGCGGGTCAGGCCCGAGCACCCCTTCGGCGCGGACGGAGCTTGCCGAGCGTGGTCAGCAGATCGCCGATCGTGTGATCGTCCTCGAGGGGGTGTCGCAGCGGGGCCGAGGGATGGACCTGGTACCGGTTGCGGCGACCCTCACGCGTGCGGGTCACGTAGCCCTCCGCCACGAGGTCGGCGACGATCGACTGCGCAGCCCGTTCGGTGATGCCGACGCGGTCGGCGATGTCGCGCCCCCGGATGTCGGGCTCCTCGGCGATGCAGACCAGCACGTGGCCGTGGTTCGTCAGGAACGTCCATGTCGGCTTGGTTCCGTCGCTCATGGTCTCCATCCCAGCGCTGCCCTCAGGGCCCGGATCGTAGCGGGGAGGCGGACGGCATGTGCTGCACATGTCCCGAACCTCATCACACATTCTTCGATACGTGGTTCTTGACATACGAATCCTAGATCGTCCATTGTTGCGTCGTGACGCTGATGCTCCTCGCCGTGTTCGCCGCTCCCGCCGCCGCATGCATCGTCGAAGTGCTTGCCTCCACCCGGACTCCGCGTGCTGGAGCCGCCGCCATCGCCGGCGCAGCCACGACCTTGGTCGCCGCCCTCGCCGTCTCCTGGGCCACCGCCACCGGCAATGCCCCCCAGCTCGGCCCCGACAGCGCCCCCTGGTTCCGGGCCGACGGCCTCGCCATGGTGGTCATCCTCACCGTCGCCACGATCGGCATCACGGTCCTGACATGGGCCGCCCGGGCCCTCGAGCCGGGACCGGACGCACGCCGCACGGCGTCTGCCGGGAGCCTCGTCCTGGCGTCCACCGTCGCCGTGGCCGCCGCCGATCGTCTCAGCGTGCTGGCCGCGGCATGGGTCGCCACCACCCTGGCGACGCTGGTGCTGCTCGATCACGGCCGTGACCCGGCGCGTCGTGCTGCGGCGACGCGTGCCGGACGGTCCCTCGGCCTCGCCGATCTCGGTCTCGTGGCCGGTGTCGCGCTCGTCGTCCGCCGGGTCGGCGACGTGGGGTTCACCGACCTGGCCGGCGCCGCAGCAACCCTGGCCGATCAGCGCATCACGGTGGCGGGGGTGTCCGTGAGCGAGGCCGGCGTCGTCGCCGTGCTGCTCGTCGTGGCCGCCCTGGCCCGAGCGTCGCAGCTCCCCTCCCCGAACTGGCTCCTCGGGACCCTGGCATCTCCCACGCCGACGTCGGCCCTCCTCCACGCCGGCGTGGTCAATGCCGGTGCCGTACTCCTCATCCGCACGTCCGCGCTGCGCGACGTGGCTCCGGGTGCCGACTGGATCCTGGCCGCGGGCGTGATCGCCACCATCGTGATCGCCGCCAGCAGCATGCGGGCCCGGCCCGACACCAAGGGCGCGCTGGCCCTGTCGACCTCGGCCCAGATGGGGTTCATGCTCCTGGCGGTGGCCGTTGGCGCCCCGGTCGCGGCCGTCACCCATCTCGTCGGACACGCCATGTACAAGTCCGCCCGTTTCCTCGGAGCCGGAGACGCCATCCGTGCCGCGCTCGTCCGTCGCCGGTTCGCTCCCGCGCCGGTGGCCATCACCCCCGGGCGCGCCGCCGCCGTTGCGTCGCTCACCGCCGTGGGTCTGACGGTGGGCGCCGTCGTGTCGGGGCGCTTCCTCGGCGGCGCCGAGCGGTGGATGGTCCTCGCCGCGGTCGGCGCCGCTCTGGCGCAGCTGGCGTGGTCCTGGACGATGCGGGCGCCGCAGCTCCGGGTGGGCGCGGCGGCGGTCGCGGCGGCGGTCGTCGGCGCGCTCGCCGTGGCCCATCTCCTCGTGGTCGCCGGCCTCCACCACCTCATCGTCACCTCCATCCCCGACACGCAGGACGTCGACGTACCCGCCGCCGCCGCCCTGGCAGTGCTGTCCGTCGCCGTCGTCGTCGCCCTCTCCGGCTTCCGCCATCCCGCCACGTCCTCGAAGCTCCGCGGCGTGCTCGTCCCTTCCGGCCGACCACGGCCCGCACGGCTGAGTACCGGCGGAACGGTCCGGCCCGTGCGCCTCGAACCGACGGGAGGTCCGTCATGACGCTCGTGCAGCCGCCGACCCTGAGCACGGAGGAGGTGGTCGCGGCCGGACTGGGGGCGCAGCGGGGCCGGCTCCGTGCCGAGATCGCCCAGGCGGCGCGCGTCATCGCCCCCCTGTGGCCCATCGACCGATTCATCGCCGTGAACCCGATGCACGGGCTGACCGGCCGCCCCTTCGACGAGGCTGCGGCATTGGCACGACGGTGGTTGGGCGCTGACACCCATCCCGGCGGAGCCGATCTCGCCCGGGCCCTGCACGAGGGCCGCGTCTGCGACCACGAGGTGGCCGATGCCGTACGCCGGCGCCTGCCGGGCTCGACGGTCGCCGACCTCCTCGGGCATGGCCTCGACGGTCCACCTCGACCGGCGCCCCGAACGGCGTTGGAACGAGCCGACGGCGACCGGGGCACCGCGCTCGCCGCCGCCATCGATGCCGAGGTCGGCGCCTGGTGCCTGCAGCTGGTGGCCGGCCACCACGACGAGGGCGGTGGGTTGTGGGAGGCGTGGACGGCGCTCGCCCCGTTCCACCGTCGCCTCCGACGGCTCGTCGGCCGCGATGTGCGCCGTCGCCTCCGGGAGCTCCCGGCCCGGGCCGATGATGCCGTGAACGACGCCCTCCTGGCGCTCGGCGTCGACGGGCCGGCACGGGTCGACGAGCTCCGGGGCCAGCTGGCGCGGACCCCGGGGTGGGCCGGCTGGGCCCGCTGGTCGGACGAGTGGGCGGCGGCGCACGACCCCGCCCCGTCGCTGGCGACGGTCGACCTGCTCGCCGTGAAGCTCACGTGCGATGCGCTGATCCTCGAATCGCTGGGCATGCTCCCTGCGCCGACGCCGCCCGCACCGACGTCGGCCGCCGCAGCCGCGGCAGACGCCGTCGACCCCGGTTCGGTCATCCTCGACCTGCTCGAGCGGGGCTACCGCCACGACCTCGTTCGCCGCCTCTCCCCCCCACCCCGACCCGCACCCGAGCGCGTCGCCGCCCAACTGGTGTTCTGCATCGACGTCCGCTCGGAAGGGCTCCGCCGCCACCTCGAGGACGTCGGTCCGTATGACACCATCGGGTTCGCCGGGTTCTTCGCCGTCCCCATCCGGTTCCGGCCGATCGGCTCGCTGGAGAGCGTGCCGCAGGCGCCGGCCCTCATCGACCCCGAGGTCGAGGTGCCCGAGCAGGACCGCACCTCGACCGGCGCTTCGGCCCTGGTCGGCCGGCGCCGCCGACAGGGTCGTCTGTCCGCCACCGTCGACCACGTCTCGCACGGACCCGTGTCGATGTACGCGTTCGCCGAGGCCGCCGGTTGGGTGCTCGGCCCCCGGGCCGTCGCCTCCACGCTGGCACCGGCGCTGGCCAGCAGGGCGCGTCCCGCGACACCGGCGACGCGGATCGCGGTGGAGGCCGAGATCGGGACCGGCTTCTCCCTGGAGGAGCGGGTGCTGGTGGCGGAATCCGCGCTGCGGACCATGGGGCTGACCCGCGAGTTCGCCCCGCTGGTGGTGCTGTCCGGGCACCGGGCGACGACCACGGCGAACCCGCACGCCTCGTCGTTGGACTGCGGCGCCTGCGCCGGCAACCCCGGTGGTGCCAATGCCCGAGCCGCGGCGGCGATCCTGAACGAGGCGGCCGTCCGAGCCGAGCTCGCCGAGCGCGGGATCGCCGTGCCTGCCGGGACCTGGTTCGTCGCCGCCGAGCACGACACCACCACCGACCGCGTCGAGCTGTTGGACCTCGACCTCCTCCCGGCCTCCCACCACGACGCCGTGGAGGCACTGGAGCGGGACCTGGCCGAAGCCGGGCGGCGCAACGCGGCCGAGCGGGCCGCCACGCTGCCCGGCTCCGGCCGGCGGCACCCGCCCGGGGTCCGGGCCCGGGACTGGACGCAGACCCGGCCGGAATGGGGCCTGGCCAACAACGCAGCCTTCGTCGTGGCGTCCCGCGACCTCACCCGCGGCAAGGACCTGGCCGGACGTGCCTTCCTGCACTCCTACGACGCTGACGCCGACGACACCGGCGAGGTGCTCGAGACGATCCTCACCGCGCCGATGGTCGTGGGGCACTGGATCAACATGCAGTACTACGGCTCGACGGTGGCACCGGACGTGTGGGGTGCGGGCGACAAGACGATGCACAACCCGGTGCCGGGCGTGGGCGTCCTGGTCGGTGCCGGCACCGACCTGCGACCCGGGCTGCCGTGGCAGTCCGTGGCCGACGAGTACGGCCCCCACCACGAACCGGTCCGGCTGCTGACCGTGGTCGCGGCGGCACCGGACCGGATCGATGGGGTGATCAGCCGCAACCCCATCCTGCGAGATCTCTTCGACGGCGAGTGGGTCCACCTGCTCGCCGTGGATCCGACGTCGCCGGAGCCCTGGCTCCGCCGGCGGCCGGGTGGCGGCTGGGAATCCGTGAACCACACCGACGGGGAGGCACCCGCACCATGACCAGATCCACCTTGACCCCGATGACGAAGCTCGAGGTCGTCGTCCGGGGCGACGACGTGCCGGCGGTCACCGACTGCATGGCGGCGAGCGGGGCGGTGGGGTACACGATCCTGTCCGCCGTGGCCGGCCTCGGCCACCACGGCGTGCACCAGGGCCGCTTGCACTTCAACGACCGCGACTCGCTGCGCATGGTCCTGAGCGTGGTTCCCGACGACCGCATCGACGGTGTGATCGAGGCCGTTCGTGCGTTGTTGGACGACCGACCCGGCGTGCTGTTCGTGTCCTCGACCGCCGTCAGCCGCCCGGAGTACTTCGCATGACGGCGGTGGCCGAGCGCGGTCGCCATCCGGGCGTGTCCGCCGTGGTGGGCATGATCGGCGGAGGGCAGCTGGCCCGCATGACGCACCAGGCCGGCATCGGCCTCGGCGTCGACCTGGTGGTCCTGTCCCCCCGCGCCGACGACCCCGCGGTCCGTGCCGGCGCCCGCCACATGACCGGCGATCCCCACGACCCCTCAGCACTGGCGGCGCTGGCCGAGCACTGCGATGTGATCACGCTGGACCACGAGCTCGTCTCCACCGACGCGCTCCGCCAGATCACGACCCGGCACCGCGTGCACCCCGGTCCCGGTGCGCTCGCCATGGCCCAGGACAAGGCCCTCGCCCGCCGCACGCTGGCCGGGGCGGGGTTTCCGGTACCTGCTCACACGGTCGTGGACGCCGGCGATGCCGTTGGGGTGGCCGCGTTCGCCGACGAGCACGGATGGCCCGTCGTCGTGAAATGGCCCACCGGCGGCTACGACGGCCGCGGGGTGAACATCATCCGCCAGCTCACCGACCTGGCCTCCCTGTCGTCGGGGCCCGGCCGGCCCGACGGACGTTGGCTGCTCGAGGAGATGGTGCCCATCGCCACGGAGCTCGCCGTGCTGGTGGCGCGCCGGCCCTCCGGCGATGCCGTCGTCTACCCGGTGGTCGAGACGACGCAGGACGACGGCATCTGCCGGGAGCTGGTGATGCCGGCGGACATCCCGGTCGAGATCGAACGGCGCGCCGTGGCGATGGCCCGCTCGATCGCCGACGGCATCGACGCCATCGGCATCCTCGCCGTCGAGCTCTTCGTCACCGTCGACGGGCGGCTCGTCGTCAACGAACTCGCCGTACGGCCCCACAACAGCGGCCACGCCACCCTGGACGCCTCGCACACATCGCAGTTCGAGAACCACCTCCGGGCGATCCTCGACTGGCCGCTGGGCGACACGACGATGCGCGCCCCGGCCGCCGCCATGGTCAACATCCTCGGGACGGGATCGGCGCTCGACCTCGAGCGGGTCCCGCAGGCACTCGAGGACACCGGCGTCCACCTGCACCTCTACGGCAAGTCGTGGCGGCCGGGACGCAAGCTGGGTCACGTGACGGCGCTGGCCGCGACCCGTGCCCAGGCGTTGGATGCCGCCCACCGGGCGGCCGCAGCACTGGAGGGACGATGACCGCAGCAGCGCCCCGGGTCGGGGTGATCATGGGCAGCGACTCGGACTGGTCCGTGGCCGGGCTGGCCGTCGACGCCCTCCGGGAGGTCGGCCTCCCGGTCGAGGCCCGCGTCATCTCCGCCCACCGCACCCCCGACGACCTGCTGGCCTACGGCAGCACAGCAGCCGACCGTGGCTTGGAGGTGCTCATCGGGGCGGCCGGCGGCGCCGCCCACCTCCCCGGGATGCTGGCGGCGGTGACGACCCTGCCCGTCATCGGCCTCCCCGTTCCCCTGTCGCGGCTCGACGGACTGGACTCGCTCCTGTCGATCGTCCAGATGCCGGCCGGCGTCCCGGTGGCCACCGTCGCCATCGGAGCAGGACGCAACGCAGGTCTGCTGGCGGCCCGCATCATCGGCGCCCACGACCGCGCTGTGCGGGCGACGCTCGAACAGCTGCAGCGCGACATGGTCGACCAGACCCACGCCAAGGACAGCCGGATCCGAGCAGGCCACGAATCGTCGGACCCGACATCCGGCACGAGCGGCGACGCATGAACCTGAACGGCAAACGACTCCTGGTCACCGGCGTGGCGACGGCCGACAGCATCGCCTTGCACACCGCCCGGCACAGCCTCGAACTCGGCGCCGAGATCGTGGTGACGGCGTTCCCGCGGGAGCTCGACGCCGTCACCGACCTGGCCCGGTGCCTGGATCGATCGATCCCCGTGCTCCCGCTCGACCTGACGGACGCAACGCAGGTCGACGAGGTGGCGGCGACGGTCGGAGCTCCGCTGCACGGCGCGCTGCACGCGGTGGCCTTCGCCCCGGCCGACGCACTCGAGGGCCGGCTCGTCGATGCCGCCCCCGCCGGCATCGAGCTGGCCTTCCGCACCAGCGCCTGGAGCTTCACCGCCCTGGCCGGTCTGCTCCAGCGCCTGGCACCCGGCTCGGGAGGCTCGCTCGTCGGCCTCGACTTCGACGCCGACGACCGGGCGTGGCCGACCTACAACTGGATGGGCGTGTGCAAGGCGGCGCTGCGGTCGAGTGCCCGATACCTGGCGCGGGATCTGGGCCCCGACGGGGTGCGGGTCAACCTGGTCGCCGCCGGCCCGCTCCGGACCCGGGCCGCCACCGCGATCCCTGGGTTCGATCTGTTGGAGCACGCGCTGGGCGACCACGGCACCGCTCGGTTGGGACGTGGGTGATGCGACACCCGTCGCCGACACCGTCTGTTTCCTGCTGTCGGACGCCGCCCGGGCCATCACCGGCGAGGTCCTGCACGTCGACGGCGGATTCCACGCCATGGCGGCACCGTTGCCCGAGCGCAACGCCGACTGAGCCGCCGATCCGCCCGACGTCAGGCCAACGAGTCCTCGAGAAGGCCGAGCGCGGCCGTGGCGAACGCCACCATGTTCGCGGTGCGGTCGGCCTCGCCGGTGAGCAGGTGCCGGGTGGCCGAGCGAGGTCCGTGCACGGCGACCCAGACGTGCCCGGCGGGGTCCCCGTAGGGATTGCCGGACGGACCGGTGGCGCCGCCCTCCCCGATCCCCCACGTGGCGCCGAGGCGCCGGGCGATCGATTCGGCCAGATAGGCGACGAAGGGTTCGCTGGCGCCCCGCATCCTTTCGGGGCGGTCGATCTCTCCGGCGACGAGGCCGTCGACGGCCTGGCGGGTGTAGATGATCCCGCCACCCAGGTAGTACGCCGAGGCGCCCGGCCGGGCGAGGAGCGCGGCCGACACGAGGCCGCCGCACGATCCCTCGGCGACGGCCACGGTCTCGCCTCGCTCGGCCAGCCGGTCCCCCACCCGTGTGCCGAGTGCGAACAGCTCGGTCAGATCCATGGGGCGAGCGTAGGCATCCGCTCGTTCGGGTGAAGCGGACCGGTTCCGAGGGGTTTGTGTCAGACCCCCTGGGTTGAATGGTGGTAGGCGATCTCGCTGCGGCGAGAGAGCGCCACTCGTCGGCTCTGCGCCGACCGTCGCATCCAAGTGGAAGGAGCCGCGCGTGTCTCTGCGCAGCCCCCGTCCTCGGTCCGGTGGCATCCCGATGGGGGTGTCGCCGTGTCGATGACCATGGAGATCACCGAGCTCGAGGTGCCGGCCGGCGTGCCAGACGACGTGCCCGTCGATGTACTGGTCCATGTACCGGTCGATGATGCGGTCGACGCCCTGGAGCAGGCGGTTGCCTCGTTCCTGTCGGCCGATCTCGGTCAGCTCTCGGCGGCGGAGGAGCTCCGGCTCGTCGGTCGCCTGGAGAAGGTGCGCCGGCGCCTCGATGCCGGCACGGACCGGTCCGTCGGTCACCTCGATCGCAGTGGGGCGTTCAGCCTCGACGGGTACAAGTCGGCCAAGGGTGCGCTGAAGGGCATCGGCCGGATCACGGGGCGCGAGGCCCACGGACGGGTCCGGACCGCTCGGGCGCTGTGCGACGTGCCCCTGGTCGCGGCGGCGTACGAGCGGGGCGAGATCCCCACCGCGCACGTGCGGGCGATCGTGCGGACCGTCTCGAACCCGCGAGTGGCCGAGCACGTGCCGGGCGCCGACCAGATCTTCGCCCACCACGCCCGGCTCCTCTCCTACGACGAGCTCATCGCCGTGCTGCGGGAGTGGGAACGGCTGGCCGACCCCGACGGTGCCGACCAGTCCGCTGACGAGACCCATGAACGCCGCCGGGCCAGCCTCCTGGACAGTGCGATCAACGGCTCGTGGTCATTGGAGGCCACCTTCGGACCGCTCCAGGGGGCGGCGACGGCCGAGGTCTTCGCGCAGTTCGAGCACGCCGAGTTCCTCGCCGACTGGGCCGAGGCCCGGGAGCGGTTCGGGGCCGACGCCCGCGTGGAGCACCTGGCCCGCACCCCGGCACAACGCCGGGCCGATGCGCTGTTCGAGATCTTCCGCCGGGCCGGCGCCGCGCCGGCCGACGCCCGTTCGCCCGAGCCGCTGGTGAACATCATCGTCGACCAGCAGACCTTCGAGGAGGAGCTCCGGCGAGCGGCCGGCGAGGACGTGGAGGTTGACCCCAACGCCGATCTCGACAGCCGGCGGTGCCACACCATCGACGGCACCCCGCTGCATCCCGGCGATGCCCTGGTCGCGGCCCTGGTGGGTCACGTGCGCCGGGTGGTGCTCAGCGCCAAGGGCACGGTGATCGACCTCGGCACCAAGCGGCGCCTGTTCACGGGGTCGAGCCGGGCCGCGGTCATGCTCCAAGCGCTGCTCCGGGGCCCCGGCGGGTTGGGATGCGGGTGGCCCGGGTGCGACGGCCGGGGCCCCTGCCTCCAGGCCGAGCACCGAGAACCCGCCCGCCTCACCGGGCCGACCGACATCGACAACAGCGAAGCCTTCTGCGGGTTCCACAACCGCATCAAGGAGCGCGGGTTCCGCCCCGTCCGGGGCGACGACGGATCGTGGACGATCATCCCGCCCGACGGCCGGGACTCCATCACCCCCGCCGTCTGAGGCGCACCACTCAACAGCCGGCGGCGACGCCCCGATTGGTGACGTACGTGAAGTTCGTGCCGATCGCCTTCGTGAACACGCAGCTCGCCGACGTTCCGGCCAGCGGCGCGCCCGCCATGCCGGGCTGGTTCGTGTAGCCCCACGAGTTGACGGAGATGATCGGCCCGGTTCCCGTGGACAGGTCCATCGGTTGGACCCACGGACCGCCCGAGGCGCCACCCGAGAGGCCACAGCTGCCCAACCACAGATCCTGGTAGCTGCTCTCCGTGCCCAGCCCCTGGGCGCAGTACATGAACTTGGGGTCCTCACTGTACGAGTAGCCGAGGGCATGGGTGTACGCCGTCTGCGTGGCAGCGGCCTGGAACTTCGGCGTGAGCGGCGTCACCGCGGAATCGAGGATATCGCCGGTGGACGCACCAGACAGGCCCGCCGTGTGCGCCCCCGTATCGGGGACGACGTAGTAGGCGTAGTCCCACGGGATGTTCGCCGGGAAGGTGCGCGTCGTCCAGTTCACGTCCACGACACCGAAGCTGGGCGTCCAGCATCCGAGCGGGTCGTTCGTGCAGTCGAGGTCGGTGCGGGTGCCCGTGGTCCCGGCCTGGTTGGGGATGAAGATGACGTTGCGGGCGAAGACCTTGTGCTCGTCGTCGTAGACGCAGTGGGCCGCCGTGATGATGATCGAACGACCTGTCGTCGCATCGGTCGCCACCGTGCCCGAGCACACGTACCCACCCCACGTGGACTCCGCGGCGTTCGTCGGCATCTCGAAGTAGAGCCGGCCGGCAGCGTTCTGCACCGCCCCGCCGGACGACCACGGCGCGCTCGTGACCAGGGGCGTGCCGCCACCACCACCGGTCGAGATCGCGACGGTGAACGACGTGGGACTCGTGGTCCTGGTGTTGGTCCGCTTGGCGCCGTCCTTGGCCACGACCCACCAGTTCCACGACCCGTCCGTCAGGCCGCTCACCGTGGCCGAGTAGACCCCGCCGGCACCTGCGGTGGCGGTGTAGGACCGGCTCGCCGCCGTCCCCTTACGGACGACGAAGGCGACGGAGCGCAGCCCTGACGTGTCGGTGACGGTGGCCTTGAACGCGTAGGACGACGTCGTGACGGTCGCCCCGGTCGCCGGGTTGGTTCCCGTCACCGTGGGCGGGGTCGTGTCGGTGCCCGACGAGCCGCCGCCCCCGGCGGGCTTGCCGGTGGGGACGGCACGGACCGGTTCGGCGGGCGTGGAGTGCCCATACGGGGTCAGGCCGCCACCGGCGCCGCGGCGGTAGGCGAGCCCTCGTTGGTCGAGGAACAGATCCCGGGGCACGGCAGCTGCCCGGCGCGCTGCGGTCCAGTACGGCGCACCGTGCGCCGCGTCGGACTTGCCGGCACCGCCGGCGTTCCCGGCGCTGCTCGCCGGCTGGCTGCCGGCCAGGGCGGCGACGGCGAGGACGCCGATGAAGACGGCACCACGGAACCCACGACGAACGCGCATGGCCCACCCCTTGGTTTCGAAGTGGCGGATCGTACTCGTTACCGGCCCCACGATGAGCGCTCGTGCGCTAACAACGTGACCATGTACGACGAGATCATCTACGACGTCGACGACCCGGTCGCCACCATCACGCTCGACCGGCCCGAAGCGCTCAACGCCTGGACCAACCGGATGGCGGCCGAGGTGCGCGACGCCGTCGGCCGAGCCGAACGGGACCGGCGCGTGGTGGGCATCGTGTTGACCGGCGCCGGCCGGGGGTTCTGCGCCGGCGCCGACATGAAGATGCTCAGCGGGCTCAGCGGCGGCGACCGGGACGACACGGCCGCACCCGTCCCGGACGACCTGGGCGATGCGGGCGATCCGGTGTGGGGCGAGGACCTCCGGGGCGAATACACGTACCTGATGTCGGTGCCCAAGCCGATCATCGCCGCCATCAACGGCCCCATCGCCGGGATGGCCGTGCCAATCGCCCTGGCCTGCGACCTGCGCTACATGACCCCGGACGCCGTGCTGACCGTGGCGTTCTCCCAGCGCGGGCTCATCGCCGAGTGGGGCATCGCCTGGCTGCTCCCCGCCTCGTCGGCACCGCCGCCGCCCTCGACCTGCTGTTCTCGTCCCGCCGGATCGACGGCACCGAAGCCGAGCGGCTCGGGCTCGTCAACCGCGTCGTGCCGTCCGACGAGCTCCTGGACGTGTCACGCGCCTACCTCACCGAGCTGGCCGAACGCTGCTCGCCTGCGTCGATCGCGGTCATGAAGCGGCAGGTGTACCAGGGGATGCACGCTGGCCTGGGTGCGGCCGAGGTGCAGGCCCGGGAGTTGATGGTGGAGAGCTTCGGCCGCCCGGACTTCGCCGAGGGCGTGCAGTCGTTCCTCCAGAAGCGCCCGCCCCGCTTCGATCGCATCGGCGAGAGCTGACCGATCGGTCAGACGCGCGGGTCCCGCCACATGCCCCACACCGGCGGGCCGCCCGGCAGCCTGATCTCCTCGGTGACCTCGAAGCCGTGTCTGGCGTAGAAGGCGATGTTCGACTCCTTCGAGGACTCGAGGTAGGCGCCGATGCCGTCGCGGTCGCACTCGTCGAGCACCGGTGCCAGCAGCGCCGACCCGACTCCACGACCCTGCCGGGACGGGTCGGTGCCGAGCACGGCCAGGTACCAGTGCGGCTCGGTGGGGTGCACCTTCTCGATCACCGAGAGCGTCCGCAGTCCTCGCGGCACCCGCCAGGACAACGTGCGGACCATGGTCGGCGCACTGCCGAGCACGGAGGTGATGGGAAGCCGCCAGCGGCCCGGCTCGGCCCAGAGCGCACCGCCGGACACGTCGGCGGTGGTGTACACCCGTCCGCGTGGACGGGTGCTGTCGATCTCGAAGCCGAAGAAGCGGTGCATCCTCGCCGCCCGGTTCCGTTCGGGCATGAGATGGGCCATCACCGGGTCGTCGTGGAAGGCGGCCGCCAGCGCCTGGCTCAGCGCCTGCCGGTCGCTCACCGTGGCCAATCGGACGTCGTGAGCGGGGCCGGACATGGCCGCACCCTAGGCCCAGCCCGGGAAACGGCTCATCCGCGCCTGACGATGCGCCAAAAGACACACTGACGACGCACGCGACGGGTTGTCGTCGGGTACGAATCACGGCATCGTGACTGCGCACCATTCCGAGGAGGAACACCATGCACGTGCTCACCACCGCCAAGACGCTCGGGCTCCAAGCCGACGATCGCGGTGAGCTCTCGGGCACCGTCGAAGAAGGTGTCATCCTCGCCGCGCTCGAGGAGATGTCGGCAGCGCTCCCCGACCACGCCGACCTGTTCATCCTGGCCGCCGATCGCGTCCGCACTTCCGGACGTTCTGCCGGCCTCGAGGTCCTCGACGCCAACAGCGTCTTCGGCCGCTACCGCGAGTCGAACGAGATCCAGCTCCGCTACCGGGGCGAGATGGCCGACGTCTTCACCGACCTGGCCATCGACCTGGCCCTGCGGGGCGTCGCCGTGACCGAGCCGGACGACGCCACCGACATCCCCACCACGGTCTGACCCGCGAGGTTCTCAATCGGCGTGCTTGCGCCGCTTGACCTGGCCCATGTGGCGCGCCGCCGTGGCGAGCACCTCGTCGACGTCGTTCCCGGGGACCACCGCGGCACGGCCGATGCTGATCCCGACCTGCACCGTCAGCCCCTCGAGGCCGATGGGGCGACGCATCGCTCGTTCCAGCCGGTCGGCCAGTTCGTCGATCTGTCGCGGATCGTTGGAACCGGGGCAATAGATGACGAACTCGTCCCCGCCGTAGCGCGCCACCAGATCGGTGGGGCGAACCGCTTGGCGCAGCCGTTCCCCCACCACCTGGAGGACGGCGTCGCCCATGGCGTGGCCGTAGTCGTCGTTCACGGGTTTGAAGTCGTCCACGTCGATGAACAGCACGGTGCCGTCGGGGTCGGTGGGGACGGGCCCGCGCAGACGCTCGAGCAGGGTGCGGCGGTTGGCGAGTCCGGTCAGCGGATCGTGGTTGGCGGCGAAGCGCAGCGACTGGCGCCCCCGGTGCCACTGCTGGGCGACCGACACCATCCCGGTGACCCGGTCCATCTCGTAGCTGGGGAAGAACGACCAGTCGGCCAGCCCGGAGCGCCACACGATCACGACCCCCCCGCTGGTCTCCTCGCTCACGGAGGGGACGGGCTGCACCCAGCAGCTCGTGATCTCGTGCTCGGCCGCCCAGCAGGCGACCGGCTTCGGCAGCTCGTCGATCGTCTCGAACGCCACGTTGCGGCTCTCGTCGAGCGCCGTGGCCCACGGCCGGACGCCGGGATGCGACGGATCGTCTGAACGCGAGGGGCGAGCCGGCACCGTCGCTGGTGACCGAGGTGTCGAACCGGACGCCGTTCCATCCGAGGTGGATCTCGGCCCGCGCCCGGGCGATGTCCGCGGCGAGGCCGCAGGCGATCCGCTCGAGAACCGGTTCGAGAGGCTTGTCCTCGGCCATGTTGACCAGCGCAGCCTGGAGGTCGACCAGCCCGCCGACCCGGCGGAGCTGCAGGACGAAGTCGTCCCGGCCGGTCCGGAGCGGCGACGCCACGGCGACGTTGCAGGGGACCAGCGATCCGTCGGCGTGGTGGACGTCGAGCTCGATCCCCGACCCGACCCAGCCGGCGTCACCGACCGGCCCCGACTCCTGGAACCGGCGCAGCATGGTGACGGCGCGACGGAGCGAGTCGGGTGTGAGCAGCTCGCCCATCTTGCGCCCGATCAGCTCGTCCGCCGTCCAGCCCAGCAGCTCTCCGACGCTGGCACTGACCCAGGTCAGGGTGCCGTCGGCAGCCATGGTGCAGAACGGGCTGATCGCCGTCTCCACCAGCGTGATCGCCCGCTCCGCGTCCCGGTCACCCTCCCCCATCGGGGCCGACGCTATCGCGACGGCTCTCCGCCGCCTGCAGCCGAGCCCCGGTTCGAGCCCAGCGCCTGGGGAGCGGCGAAGGTCGAGGCCCAGTCGTCGCACACGGTCACGACGCTGGGCGTGGCATCGGCGAGACCGAGCGCCCGGAGCTCGTCGGCCCACGGGTGGTCGCCCAGCTCGAGGGCATAGCCCGGAGCAGCGAACGCCATGCGGAGCGAGCCGGTGGGATCCGAGGTCGACACCGCCGGACGTCCGTCGATCCGGCTCAGACAGACCGTCGGCGTCGGCATCGGCACCGCATCGACACCAGCCAGGTCGGGAAACGTCTGTCGGAAGACCAGCGCGCCCCCGCTGCGGAGCGTGCACACGGCGTCGCCCGCACGGCGGTGGATCTCGATGTCCTCGACGGTCTTGGGGAGCCCCAGCATCCGCTGGCCGGCCTCACAGGTGAAGGCCTGGTTGACGGGCAGCCGCCAGATGTAGGTCCCCTCGTGGCCGCCGTCGCGGGTCCGGGCCATGGTGGCCAGCATCACCTCGTCGTAGTCACCGAGATCGTTGTCGAGGTAGTCGACGAAACCCACGATCACCGTGGCAGCACCGTGGACGTCGGCGGCCACCACGAAGGCCTCGTCGACGAGGGGCTCGACCAACTCGGCCGGCACGGTGTACACCGCGTTGGCCATCCGCGCCGACCGGACGTGGACAGGGAAGGTGACCTCGCGCCCCTGGATCTCGTACGTCGACGGGAACGAATGGGGTGAGGTCACCGGGCCAGTCTTCCAGGCCGGCCGCACACCCGCCGGTACAGCGGTCAGCGCTCAGGAGCGCAGCCGCGCCTTCACCGCGTTGATGGCGCCGCCGCTCAGCACCGACTCGACCTGTCGCTCCGACAGGCGGTGCCGCACGGGCACGGGCCCGTCGTCGGTCTCCACGGTGATCGGCCGGCCGGCTTCCAGCTCGGCCCGCACGTCCGGCAGTCGGAGCACGGTGCCGACCCGGAGACGTTCGTGGTCGCTGCGGTCCTCGTACTCCAGCGGGAGGACGCCGTAGTTGGCCAGGTTCTGCCAGTGGATCCGCGCGAACCCCGATGCCAGCACCACTCGCAACCCGAGCGTACCGGGGGGCGAGGGCGGCGTGCTCGCGAGAGGAGCCCTGCCCGTAGTTGTCGCCGGCGACGACGGCGTGGGCGCCGCCCAGGTCCTTGGCCCGCTGGGCGTACGTCGGGTCCACCGGGTCGAAGCTGAACTCGGCCAACCTCGGCAGGTTGGAACGGAAGGGCAGGACCCGCGCCCCGGCGGGGCTGATCTCGTCGGTCGAGATGTCGTCGCCCATGTGCAACAGGACGGGACACTCGAGTGCGTCGGGCAGGCCGTCGAGGTCGGGGAAGTCGGCGATGTTGGGCCCCTTGAGCAGCACCACCCACGCGTCGGGATCGGGGGCGACGAGCATGCGGGTGTTGATCTGCGTCTCGCCCGACGGCCGATAGGTGGGATACGCCATGTCGAGGGTCCGGGGGTCGGTGATCACGCCGGTGAGGGCCGATGCGGCCGCCGTCTCCGGGGAGCAGAGGTACACCTTGTCCTCCTTCGTGCCCGAGCGGCCGGGGAAGTTCCGGGGCATGGTGCGCAGGCTGATGGTGTCGGTGGCGGGCGCCTCACCCATGCCGATGCAGCCCATGCAACCCGACTGGTGGATCCGGGCCCCCGCCGCCACCAGGTCGTACAGGTACCCGTCGCGGGTGAGCGCCTCGAGCGTCTGGCGGCTGGTGGGGTTCACATCGAAGCTCACCCGGTCGTCGGTCTGGCGGTCCCGCACCATCAGGGCGGCGATGGCGAAATCTCGGATGCCGGGGTTGGCCGACGAACCGATGACGACCTGGGAGATCTCGGCGCCGGCCACCTCGGAGACCGGGACGACGTTGCCGGGACTGACCGGCTTGGCGATCAGCGGGACGAGCGTCGAGAGGTCGATCTCGTCCGTGACGTCGTAGCTGGCCCCGTCCTCGGCGGCGATGGCGGTGAAGTCGTCGCCTCTCCCCTCGGAGGTGAGGAAGCGGTGGACCTCCTCGTCGGCGGGGAACACCGTGGTGGTGGCGCCGAGCTCGGCACCCATGTTGGCGATCACGTGGCGGTCCATCGCCGACAACGTGGCCACGCCCGGGCCGTGGTACTCGACGATGCGGTTGATCCCGCCCTCCACGCCGTGGCGACGGAGCATCTCCAGGATCACGTCCTTCGCGCTGACCCACGCGGGCAGCTCGCCGGTGAGGCGGACACCCCAGATCTCCGGCATCGTCACGTGGAACGGTTCTCCGGCCATGGCCATGGCCACGTCGAGGCCGCCCGTACCGATGGCGAGCATCCCGAGCGAACCGGCGGCGCAGGTGTGGCTGTCGGAGCCCAGCAGGGTCTTGCCGGGAACCCCGAAGCGCTGCATGTGGACGGGGTGGCTCACCCCGTTGCCGGGCTTGGAGTACCACAGGCCGAATTTGCGGGCCGCGCTGTGCAGGAACTGGTGGTCGTCGGCATTGCGACTGTCGGCCTGGAGGAGGTTGTGGTCGACGTACTGCGCCGACAGCTCTGTCCGCACCCGGTCCAACCCCATGGCCTCGAGCTCGAGCATCACCATGGTCCCGGTGGCGTCCTGCGTGAGCGTCTGGTCGATGCGCAGTCCGATCTCGGAGCCGGCTTCCATCACCCCCTCGACCAGGTGGGATTCGATCAGCTGCTGGGCGACGTTCTTCGGCACGGTCCCTTGTTACCCCGTGGGGCGTCTCGATGTGCCTGGACACCGGGGCCGACGAGCGTCGTGCCGCCGAGTGTGCTCCTATGGGCGACAGCGCTCGGCCGGGGACGACCGGACGCCACCATCGCTCGAGGGGGAGCGCCAACCACACGAGGCCCAGGGGGACCCATGGCATCTGTGACCGTGACCGTCGACGGGACGACGTACACCGACGACGTCGAACCGAGGATGTTGCTCGTGCAGCACCTGCGCGAGAACCTCGGGCTGACCGGCACCAACATCGGCTGCGACACGTCGAACTGCGGTGCGTGCACCGTCCACGTCGACGGCCGGAGCGTCAAGTCCTGCACCATGCTCGCCGTCCAGGCCAACGGCAAGGAGGTCCTCACCATCCAGGGCCTCGCCGCCACGGCCGGCAACGGGATGCACCCGTTGCAGAAGGCATTCCACGAGGCCCACGGACTGCAGTGCGGGTACTGCACGCCGGGGATGATCATGGCCTCGCTGGACCTGCTCGGCGAGAACCCCGACCCCACCGACGACGAGGTCCGCCACGGCCTCGAGGGCAACCTGTGCCGCTGCACCGGCTACCAGAACATCGTCAAGGCCGTCCGGGCGGCGGCCGCCGAGATGAACGGGAGCCCGACATGACCGTCACCGAGGACCCCACCGCCGCCGTCGGAGGCATCGGCACATCGCCGGGACGCAAGGAGGATGCCCATCTCGTCACCGGCCAGACCAACTGGACCGACAACATCCGCGCCGCCGGCATGTTGACGATGGCGTTCGTGCGCAGCCCGCTGGCCCACGCCCGCATCGGTTCCATCGACGTCTCCGAGGCCGAGGCCATGGCCGGCGTGATCGCGGTGTTCACCGGCGCCGACCTGGTCGACGAGTGCCCAAGCCTTCCCTGCGCCTGGCCCGTCACGCCCGACATGAAGCTGCCGGCCCACCCGCCCATCGCCGTGGGCACCGTGCGCCACGCCGGCGACCCCGTGGCCGTGGTGGTGGCCCGCGACCGCTTCGTGGCCGCCGACGCCGCCGAGAAGGTGGTGGTCGACTACGAGCCGCTGGACGCCGTCATCGACCTCGAGGAGGCACTCGAGGACCGGGTCCTCGTCCACGAGGATCTCGGCACCAACACGAGCTACTTCTTCTCGATGCCCACCGGGGCCGACATCGACGAGACCTTCGAGCGCGCCGACGTGATCGTCAAGCGACGGTTCATCCAGCAGCGGCTCCTCCCCACGCCCCTGGAACCACGGGCCACGGTGTGCATCCCGTCGGCCGCAGCCGGCGACTTCACCCTGTACTCGTCGACCCAGGTGCCCCACATCCTGCGGCTGATGATCGCCGCCACCACCGGCATCCCCGAGCAGAAGATCCGCGTCGTCGCACCGGATGTGGGCGGCGGCTTCGGCTCCAAGCTCCAGGTCTACGGCGAGGAGCTGGTCTCGGTGCTCGTCGCTCGCCGGCTCGGCCGGCCGGTGAAGTGGACCGAGACCCGCAGCGAGTCGTTCCTGGCGATGCACCACGGCCGGGGCCAGATCCAGGACATCGAGATCGCCGCCACCTCCGACGGCACGCTCCTCGGCCTCAAGGTCGACCTCATCGCCGACATGGGCGCCTACCTGATGTTGGTCACGCCGGGCATCCCGATCCTCGGAGCGTTCATGTACCCGGCGATCTACAAGATGGACGTGTACCGCTTCAACTGCACCGGCGTGTTCACGACCAAGACGCCGACCGACGCCTATCGGGGGGCCGGACGGCCCGAGGCCACCTTCGCCATCGAGCGGATCATGGACGAGCTGGCCGTGGAGCTCGGCATGGAACCCATGGAGCTGCGGCGCAAGAACTGGATCCAGCACGAGGAGTTCCCCTACGAGGGCGTCGCCGGGCTCACCTACGACTCGGGCAACTACGAGGCTGCCACCGAGCGGGCCCTCGAACTGTTCGACTACGACGGGTTGCGCGCCGAGCAGCGCGAACGCCGCGAGCGCAACGACCCGGTGCAGCTCGGCATCGGCATCTCGACCTTCACCGAGATGTGCGGTCTCGCACCCTCCCGCGTGCTGGGCAACCTCAGCTTCGGCTCCGGCGGGTGGGAAGCCGCCACCGTCCGCGTCCTGGCCACGGGCAAGGTGCAGGTGGTCACCGGGACCTCGCCCCACGGGCAGGGCCACGAGACGACGTGGTCGCAGATCGCGTCGTCGGCCCTCGGCATTCCCTTCGAGGACATCGAGATCCTCCACGGCGACACCGCCGTGTCGCCGATGGGCCTCGACACCTACGGCTCGCGCTCGCTGGTCGTGGGGGGAATCGCGCTCCAACGGGCGGCACAGAAGGTCATCGGCAAGGCCACGCGCCTCGCTGCCCACCTGCTCGAGGCCGCCGAGGAGGACATCGACTTCGCCGACGGCGTGTTCAGCGTCAAGGGCTCGCCCAGCGCGGCGAAGACGTTCCAGGAGTTGGCCATGGCGGCGTTCGTCGCCCACGACTACCCCGAGGACATGGAGCCCGACCTCACCGGCCACGCCGTGTTCGACCCGGAGAACTTCTCGTACCCCCACGGCACCCACCTGTGCGCCGTGGAGGTCGACACCGAGACGGGCCGGCCCACGATCCGGCGCTACGCCTGCGTCGACGACGTCGGCAAGGTCATCAACCCGCAGATCGTCGAAGGGCAGGTCCACGGTGGCCTGGCCCAGGGCATCGCCCAGGCGCTGTACGAGGGAGCCATCTACGACGACGACGGCAACCTCGTGACGGGCACGCTGGTCGACTACCTGGTGCCCGCCGCCCCCGACCTGCCCGAGTTCATCACCGACCGCACCGAGACCGCGGCGGCCAACGATCTCGGCGTCAAGGGCGTCGGCGAGGCCGGCACCATCGCCTCCACGCCGGCGGTGGTCAACGCCGTCATCGACGCCGTCCGCCACCTCGGGGTCGCCGACGTCGAGATGCCCTGCACACCCGAACGCATCTGGCGCGCCCTCCAGGCGGGGGCCGGCGCCGAAGGGAGCCGGTCATGATCCCCACCTCCTTCGACTACGTCGCCCCGACGTCCGTCGACGACGCCGTACGGGCGCTCGCCGACGCCGGTGAAGACGCCAAGGTGCTGGCTGGCGGGCACAGCCTCCTGCCGCTGATGAAGTTGCGCTTCGCCGTACCGTCGCTCGTGGTGGACATCGGTGGCATCGACGAGCTCCGCGGCGTGACCGACGCCGGCGACCACCTCGCCATCGGGGCCGGCACCACCCACCACGACGTCATGCACGACCCGCTGGTGCGCCAGCACGCCCCGCTCCTCGCCGAGGCCACGTCGATGGTGGGCGATGCCCAGGTCCGGCACCGGGGCACGGTGGGTGGGGCGAACGCCCACGGTGACCCTGCCGGCGACCTGCCGGCCGTCATGCGGGCGCTCGATGCCACCTTCGTCGCCCAGGGCCCGGGCGGGGCGCGCTCCATCCCGGCGGCCGAGTTCTTCTCCGGCTACCTGGAGACGGCGCTGTCGCCGGGCGAGGTGCTGGTCCGCATCGAGGTCCCCAAGTACGACTCCTCGTGGGGTCATGCCTACGAGAAGTTCAACCGGGTGGCCCAGGCGTGGGCCATCGTCGGCGTCGCTGCCATGGTCCGGCGCGACAACGGGTCGGTGGCCGAAGCCCGAGTGGGCCTGACCAACATGGGCTCGGTCCCGGTGCGCGCCTCTGCCACCGAGCACGCGCTCGCCGGCCAGGGTGTCGACGCCATCGACGTCGCCGCCGGACATGCGGCCGACGACACGACACCGCCGGCCGACATCAACGCACAACCCGACTACCGCCAGCACCTCGCCCGGGTCCTCACCGGCCGGGCCCTGCGCCGCGCCGCCGGCTGACCCACCCCGAACCCGTTCTGGCACCACGACGTGTGGTCCGTGCGCGGACGAGGTGGGTCCAGAACGGTGGTTGGGCCCGTAGGTTCCTCGCGTGACCGCGCCCCGCATCGTGCCCGTCGACGATCCGGATGATCCCCGGCTGATCGAGCTGACCGGGCTGACCGATGCCCAGGCCCGGTCGACGATCGAGGCCACGCACGGATGCTTCATCGTCGAGGGGCTCTTGGCCCTCCGATCCGCCGTCACCTCCCCGTACCCCCTGCGTTCGGTCCTCGTGGCGGAGCCGAAGCTCGAACGGGTGCTGGCGGTGCTCGGCGCCACGGACGTCGACGTCCACGTCGCCCCTCCCCCACTCGTCGAGGAGGTGACCGGCTTCCGGATCCACCGCGGGGTGGTGGCCTCGGCCGGACGGCTCCCGCTCCCCACCCCCGAGGCCGTCCTCTCCGGCGCCCGCCGCGTGGCCGTCCTGGAGGGCGTCAACGACCACGAGAACATCGGCGCGCTGTTCCGCAACGCCGCGGCGTTCGGCCTCGACGCCGTCCTGCTCGACCCGACCACGGCAGACCCGCTCTACCGCCGTTCCGTCCGCGTGCCGCTCGGCCACGTCCTCCACGTCCCGTGGACTCGCATCGACGGACTTCCAGTCGGGCTCGAGCCCGTCGCCGATGCCGGGTTGGTCACCGTGGCGCTGTCCCCGACCGGCGACCGGGACGTCCGCGATCTCGACCCGACCCGACCCACGGCGTGGCTGCTGGGCGCCGAGGGCCCTGGTCTGTCGGATGCAACTCTTGCCGCGGCCGACGTCCGTGCCCGCATCTCCCTGGCGCCGGGTGTCGACTCCCTCAACGTGGCCACCGCGGCCGCGGTCGCCTTCGCCCTCACCGCGCCGCGCTGAGCCGGGTCAGACCTCGGCGGGGCCGGCGATGGAGGTCCGGAGCCGGGTGTTCGCCAGCACCAGGCCGGCGACGGCCATCACCGCACCCCCGACGAACGCGGCCCGCTCGGCGTCGAACAGGGTGACCAGGACACCGAGCAGCGGTGCACCCAGCCCCTGGGACAGGTCGAAGAACAGCGAGAAGGTCCCGACGGCATGGCTGCGCTCGGTGGATGGCGCCCGGTTCACCGCCAGGATGAACAGGGCGGGGAACAGCAGGGACATACCCATCGAGAGCAGGACGGTCCCGATCCACAGCCCGGTGACCGACGGGACCGCGGCGACCGTGCCGATGCCGACGGCGATGGAGCTGAGGGCGAAGGTCGAGGTGCGCACCGCCCCGAAGCGGTCAGGCACCTTGGCTCCCACGACCCGCACGGCGAGCACGATCAGCCCGTAGCCGAGGAAGAACGGCCCGGCGTCGGACACCCCGATCTCGTCGACGTAGAGCGGCACGAAGGCGGAGAACCCGGCGAAGCCGATGAGGCCGAGGAGCAGCACCGATCCGGGCAGGATGGCCGCCGGGTGCAGGATGCCGCGGCGCGGCGTCGGGTTCTCGACCCGGCCCAGCTCACGCGGGATGAAGGCGGCCAACACCGTGGACAGCGCAGCGAGCCCGGCGGCCGTCACCCACGTGGTGCTGGGGCCGTAGTGGCGGTACACGAACTCGCCGCCGGCCGGCCCGAACGCCAAGCCGCCGTAGATGGCGATGGAGAAGAACGACGCCGCCTCTCCACGCCGATGATCGGGAGAGAGGTCCTGGGCGGCCGTGGCGGCGCCGATGAAGAACCCCGCCTCGCCGAGGCCGGTGACGAGGCGGATGGCGACCAGGAACCAGACCGCCCGGACCAGCCCGAGCGGGAGGATCGAGACGGCGACGATGGCCGAGCCGACGACGGCCATCGTGCGCCGGCCGACGATGTCGCCGAGCCGGCCGGCCAGGGGCCGGACGAGCGCCGCCGAGACGGCGAAGGCGCCGACGACGAGCCCCACGGACACGCCACCGCCGCCGAGCTCGTCTTCGACGTAGCGGGGCAGGGTGGGAAGCAGTGACCCGACCGCGACGAAGTAGCACAGGCCCGACACCGTGATGAGCGCGAACAAGGGGGTGACGAGCCGCTCCGGGGCGGCGGTGGACGAGTCCATCGGTCTCAGCGCTCGGCGATCCACTCGTCGATGAGGGTGCGGGCGATCGACAGGCGCGGCGGCACCGGGGGGAGGTCGTCCACGTCGAACCACGCCGCCTCGGCGATCTCGACGCCGTCGACGGCGATGTCGCCCCCGGCCCACTCGGCACGGAAGCCGATCATGAGCGAATGGGGGAAGGGCCAGGGCTGCGAGCGGCGATACGAGA
The DNA here is from genome assembly GCA_963811245.1 of uncultured Acidimicrobiaceae bacterium. Taxonomy (GTDB): domain Bacteria; phylum Actinomycetota; class Acidimicrobiia; order Acidimicrobiales; family Salinilacustritrichaceae; genus Salinilacustrithrix. Next base: position 48,768 of record CAWEQL010000010.1, on the reverse strand, counting down.
TCGAACGCACCTCCACCCCTACTTCTTCCCGGATCTCACGAGCGACCGCCTGCTCGAGCGTCTCGCCCGGCTCCACGAAGCCGGCGAGGCAGGAGAACATCGGCACCGGGAAGCTGGCGTTGCGGCCGAGCAGTGCCCGGCCGTCGTCGCGGGTGACGAGCGCGATCACCGCCGGCGCCAGCCGGGGGAACGCGAGCAGCCCGCAGCCGGGGCACCGCATGGCGCGCTCGCCGGGTACCGGCTCGGTGGCCTCACCGCACCGGCCGCAGAAGCGATGGGTCCGCTGCCACTCCAGCAGCTGCACGGCGCGGCCAGCGACGGTCCACTCCTGCTCGGACACCGACGCGTGCAGGGCGAGGAGCGGGGTGACCACCACATCGGGCTCGGCATCGCCGTCGAGGTCGACCGCCCAGCAGTCGATGTCGCCCAGACGGCCCAGGTAGAGGTCGGCCTCGGCGCCGTCGCCCGTCCCCACGTGGACGGCCTGGCCCCGAACGGAGAAGACGAGGGGTTCACCGGCTGCCGGCTCCCCGGCGGGCGGTTCGAGCATCGGCGTGAAGTCGAGATCAGGCAACGGGGACTCCTTCGGTGGTGCGACGTCGGCCGGAGCGGATGACGAGGATGACACCGGCCAGGATCAGCAGCGCAGCCGGCGCGGCTGCGGCCGACGGTGTCTCATCGAACCAGAGAGCAGCCAGCACCGACGCACCGACCACCTCGAACAGGATGGCCACCGACACAGCGGTGGCCGAGATGGAGCGCAGCACCCAGTTCACGAGCGTGTGACCGAGCAGCTGCGGTCCGATGACCAGGCCGGCGATGGCCAGCCAGGTGCCCGCCGGGAACCCGATCACCGGTCGACCCCCGATGGCACACATGACCAGGAGCGCGAGGGCGGCGACGGCGTAGCAACCGGTGGCGTACACGGTGGTGTCGACCGTTCGGCGCACCTCGGATCCGACGGTCACGTAGGCGGCGGCGAACATCCCGCCGATGACGGCGAGGAGGTCGCCGAACGCGGCTCGTCCCGAGACGCTGAGGTCGACGCCCGACAGCACGAGCACGCCACAGAACGCCACGGCGATGCCGACCCACACCTGGCGCTCGACCGGTTCGCCCCGGAGTCGGGCGAAGAGCGCGGCCCACGCCGGTTGCGTCGCCACGAGCGCGACGGACGACGCCACGCTGGTGTAGGACACCGACGGGATCCACGTGGCGAAGTGCGCGGCGAGCAGCGCACCGGAGATCAGGATCAACCGCCGCTCCCGCCGGTCGGGCAGTCGGCCCCGCCCGGCGAAGCCCACCAGCGCAGGGATGGCGAGGGCGTTGCGCCACATGGCCACGGCCAGCGCCGGAGCCGCCGCGTACCGGATGAGAGGCGCCGACGTGGAGACGGCGACGACGGCGAGACCGAGCAGGACGATGTCGCCTCGGTTGCTCGCACCGGCGGCGTTCGTGTCGGTGTCGGCGGGCATGGGCGCGTCAGGCTTCCACACGGCGGCGGAGCACCCCAACCACCGCCTCGGCCGCTACCGTCGCTGCGGCGACACGACCCACAGGGGGGCGCCCACCGTGACCGACACCGCCGATCCGATGCTGTTCGACCCGTTCGAACCGGGCTACCTGGCATGGCCCTACGACCAGTTCGCCCGCCTCCGAGAGGCCGGTCCCGTGCTGCGCAGCCCGCTCGGCGGCTGGCAGCTGTTCGCCTACGACGACTGCTTCCGGCTCCTGCGCGAGCCGGGGATGAGCGTCGAGGACCGCAATGTGTCGAACCCGACGATGCGTTCCGACGCGTTCGAGCGGATCGCCCGTGAGCACGGGATCGACGACACCGGGAACGGCTCGATCCTGAACCTCGACCCACCCGACCACACCCGCTTGCGCAAGCTGGTGGCCCGGGTGTTCACCCCGCGGGCCATCGATCGTCTCCGCCCGCAGGTGCAGGGCCTGGTCGACGACGCGTTGGCCGACATCGGCCCCGGCGACCGGTTCGATCTGGTCGAGACGCTGGCCTTCCCCCTGCCGTTCCAGGTCATCTCGTTGATGCTCGGCCTCCCCGACGGCGACACCGCCGAGCTGCGCGACTGGTCGCACACGCTGGCGGGCACGCTCGACCCCATGCTCGACGAGGACCAGATCCGCCGGGCGTTCCGGGCCTCGCAGTCGATGCGGGAGCACCTGACCGCGGTGGTGGCCTGGAAGCGGGCGAACCCGGCCGACGACCTGCTGAGCGGCATGATCGCCCAGAACGAGGACGGCGACGCCCTCACCGACGAGGAGCTGCTCGACCAGCTCAGCCTGCTGTTCATCGCCGGCCACGAGACCACCGTGAACCTGATCGGCAACGGCATGCTCGCCCTGCTGGAGCACGCCGATCAGGCGGTCCGGCTGCGCGCCGAGCCGGACCTGATCACCAACGCCGTCGAAGAGTGCCTCCGCTTCGACCCGCCCGTGCAGATGACGCGGCGGATCACGATGGCTCCCTACGAGGTTCGCGACGTCACCATCCCTGCCGGCGAGTTCGTGATGGCCATGACCGCCGCCGCGAACCGCGACCCCGAGCGATGGGGGCCCGACACGAATGCCTTCGACATCGGCCGCGAGGGCGCCAACCACCATCTCAGCTTCGGGTCGGGCATCCACCACTGCCTGGGTGCGGCGCTGGCCCGAATGGAGGCGCAGGTGGCGATCGGGTCACTGCTCGACCGCTATCCCGGCCTCGACCTCGACGGCGAACCGGTGCGCAACAACCGGATCGTGCTGCGCGGGTTGGACGTCCTGCCGCTGCGCGCCTGACGGCGTCCGTTCAGGAGCCGCGGAAGGTCGGCTCGGTCCACCACGGGTAGAACGGCGGCATGTCGGCGGTGACCGTGTCGGCGAACTCGGCCGGGCGCTTCTCGAGGAACGACACCACGCCCTCCCGGGCATCGGCGCTCTGGCCGAGGTAGGCGATGGCCGGTGAGTCGACCTCGTGGGCGGCCATCGGGTGGTTCTCGCCCAACATCCGCCACAGCATGGCGCGGGTCATGGCGATGGAGACCGCCGAGGTGTTGTCGGCGATCTCCCGGGCGATGTCGAGCGCGGCGGGCAACAGGTCGTCGGGTTCGTGCACCGACCGGACGAGGCCGCCCGCCAGGGCTTCGTCCGCACCGAAGACCCGGCCGGTGTAGCACCACTCCGCCGCCTGGCTGATCCCGACGATCCGCGGCAGGAACCACGACGAACACGCCTCCGGGACGATCCCCCGTCGGGCGAACACGAAGCCGAACTTGGCCTCGGTGGATGCCAGGCGAATGTCCATCGGCAGGGTCATGGTCACGCCCACGCCGACCGCCGGGCCGTTGATCGCGGCGATGACCGGCTTGGTGCAGCGGAAGATGCGCAACGTGAGCAGGCCGCCCTCGTCGCGGTGGGCCATCTCGGTCTCGCCGCCGCTGACCGCACCCGAGCCGTCGTCGGGTTGCGACGACAGGTCGAACGTGTCTCCGCCACCGCCGAGGTCGGCGCCGGCGCAGAACCCGCGCCCGCGGCCGGTGACCACCACCGCCCGCACATCGTCGTCGGCGTCGATGCGGTCGAACGCGTCACACAACTCGCGCTGCATCGTCACCGTGAAGGCGTTCAGCCGGTCCGGCCGGTCCAGCGTGATGGTGGCGATCCGGTCCTCGAGCTGCAGGTCGATGTCGGTCATCCGAGCATCGTGGCACGCCCGGTCGAACCGCGCGGAGGGGTCCGGAGGGGCCGGCCGCTTCCGACCTTTCCGGTGCGGCCGCATCGGCTGCAATTTCTCTTGATTTGTCCTCAAGTTGCCGGTTCGGGGAGGCGATCACTCAAGCAGCGGCGGTGGCGGCTCGGGGTGCGCCCTCCCAACTCCCAGCACCCCGGGACGTCATCGTCGTGACCATCAGGATCGCCGGTGGGGCGGGTGGAAAGCCCTCCCTCTCCCGCTCACCCAGCCGCCTCACCGGCATGATCCTCGGTCACGTCTGTCGAGCGGAGCCTCAGGCGTTGGCGGCGGGCGACCCGGACTGCGCCATCCAGGTGTCGTGCAGCGCGGCGTACCGGCCGCCGGCCGCCACCAACTCGTCGTGGCTGCCCAGTTCGACGATCTCGCCGTCGTGGACGACCGCGATGCGGTCGGCCCGCATGGCGGTGGCGAGGCGGTGGGCGATGATGATCGCCGTGCGTCCCTCGAGGACGGCGTCGAGGGCGAGTTCGATGCGGGTCTCGCTGGCCAGGTCGAGGTTCGAGGTGGCCTCGTCGAGCACCAGCACCCGAGGTTGGGAGAGGAACGCCCGGGCCAGGGCGAGGAGCTGACGCTCCCCGAGCTGAGTGACGAGCCGCGCTCGTGGATGATCTGGTCGAGGCCGACGCTCTGGCGCTCGACGAGGTCGCGCAGGCCGACGGCGTCGACCGCTTCCCAGAGCTGGTCGTCGGTGGCGTCGGGAGCGGCGAAGGTGAGGTTGTCGCGGATCGAGCCGGCAAAGAGGAACGGCTCCTGGGGGACGACGCCGATCTGGCGGCGGACCGACGCCAGGGTGACGTCGCGCAGGTCGTGGCCGTCGATGCGCACCGTGCCCGCGGTGGGGTCGTAGTACCGGTTGACGAGCTTCGCCACCGTCGATTTGCCGGCCCCGGTCTCCCCCACGAAGGCCACGGTCTCGCCGGGGGCGATGTCGAGGGAGACGTCGACCAGGACCGGGACGGCGGGGTCGTAGCCGAAGGTGACGTGGTCGAGCTCGATGGCGCCTTCCATCGTCGGCAGGTCGGGCGCACCGGAGCGTTCGCGGACGGCGGGCTCGTTGGCGAAGAGCTGGTCGAGCTTGCGCACCGCGGCCCGGCCCTGCTGATACGTGTTGTACAGCTGCACGAGCTGCTGGATCGGCGCGAAGAACATCGTGAGGTACAAGAAGAACGAGGCGAGCTCGCCCACCGTGAGGCTCCCGCGGCTCACCAGCCACCCGCCGAGGCCGAGCAGCAGCGCCTGGGCCAGGTAGCCGAGCATCTCGGCCGCCGGCCCGTACACGGCACCGATCACCGCCGTGCGGTCGTTGGCGTCCCGGTAGGAACCGAGCACGTTGTCGTGGCTGACGACGTTGCGCTTGGCCCGGTTGGTGGCGGTGACGACCCGGATGCCGCCGAGGTTCTCCTGCAGGTCGGACATGACGTCTGCGATGCGGTCGCGGACGGCGAGGAAGGCCACATCCGACGCCTTGCGGAACCACAGCGTGAGCACGAGCATCACGGGGACCACGCCGAGGAACAGGACCAGCGCCAGCGTGGGGCTCACCGCGAACAGCACGACGGCGACGATCGCCAGCGTGAGGAACTGGACGAACATGTTCACCAGACCGTCCTGGAACAGCGCGGTCAACGAGTCGATGTCGCTGGTCATGCGGGTCATCAGCACGCCGCCCTTCTCGGCGGTGAAGAAGCTGAGCGACAGCCGCTGGAAGTGGGAGAAGATCCGGATGCGGAGCGTCTCCATCATCGCCTCGCCGACCCGGCCGGTCCACGCCACCCGTGCGGCCGACAGCATGGTGCCCACGACGACGGTGCCCACGTAGATGCTCGCGATGCTCAGCAGCACGCCCCGGTCGCGGGCGATGATGCCCTTGTCGATGGCTTGACCGGTGAGGAACGGGCCCACCGTGATCATCAGCGTCTCGAAGACGACCAGGACGAAGGCGAACGCCACCGCCCCCCGTCGTTCACCGATGAACCGCCAGAGCGTGAACCGGCGACGGTCCCACTCGGCGTGGGAGAAGTCGACGTCGGGCTGGTCGTGCTCGGGCTCGGACTCGAGGAGGGCGTCGACCCGGGCCTGCAGCTCCTGCGGGACGCCGGCGAAGGGCAGGCCGGTGGCGCCCGGTTGACCGAACGGGGAGCCAGCGGGAGGACCGAAGCCGCCCATCAGCTGGACACCTCCCCGTCGACACCGTCGACACCGTCGTCAGTGACGGCGTCTTCGGCCGCCTCCACGCTGGCGAGCACCTCGCGGTAGTGCGGTTCGTCGGCCAGCAGTCGCTCGTGGGTGTCGTAGGCGAGGAGCCGTCCGCCCTCCACGAGGGCGACGCGGTCGGCGAGGGCGATGGTCGACAGGCGGTGGGCCACGACGATGGTCGTGCGGTGCTGCGCCAGCCGCTCGATGGCTTCGTGGATCTCGGCCTCGACCCGGACGTCGACGGCGCTCGTGGCGTCGTCGAGGATGAGCACGGCCGGGTCGGCGAGCAGCGTGCGGGCGATGGCCAGGCGCTGGCGCTGCCCGCCCGAGAGGGTGAAGCCCCGCTCCCCCACCACCGTGTCGTACCCCTCCGGCAGCGCGGTGACGAACCCGTCGGCGTTGGCGGCCACTGCGGCGGCCACGATCTGGTCGTCGGTGGCGTCGGGGCGGGCGTAGGCGATGTTGTCCCTGATGGAGGCCGAGAACAGGAAGGGCTCGTCGGTGACCATGCCCACGTGGTGACGGATGGAGGCCATGGTCAGGTCCCGGACGTCGTGGCCGTCGATGCGGACAGCGCCGTCGTTGACGTCGTAGAAGCGCAGGAGGAGCCGGGCGATCGTGCTCTTGCCCGAGCCGGTGCCGCCGACGATCGCCACGGTTTCCCCCGCCTCGATGTGGAGGTCGAAGTGGTCGAGGACGTCGGCGGAGGCGAGGTCGGAGTCCTCGTCGTCGCTGCCGTAGCGGAACCGGACATCGTCGAAGCGCACGTCACCGGCCGGGTCGACGAGGTCGACGGCGCCGGGCCGATCGGTGATGTCGGCCGGCGTGTCGAGGATCTCGAAGATGCGCCCGGCCGACGCCGCCGCCCGCTGGCTCATGATCATGAAGAAGCCGAGCATCCGGAACGGAGCCTGGAGCAACAGCACGTAGGCGGAGAACGTGATGATGGTGCCGACGGTGACGCGCCCGTCGATGGCGAGGTAGCCGCCGTAGAGCAGGGTGAGGGCCATGCCGAGCCGGGGCAGGTTCTCCATGATCGGCGCGTACTTCGCCCGGGTGTCGTTCACCTTGACCGACGCCCACCGCAGGCGCCGGGCCTGGTTCGCCAGGACGTCGATCTGGCGGCGCTCGCCGGCGAAGGCCTTCACGACACGCACGCCGGTGACGTTCTCCTCGACGGTGGTGGCGACCTCTGCCAGCCGACCCTGCACCACCCACGACAACGGGAACATGACGTTGCGCAGTTTCACGCCGAGGATGAACACCAGCGGCAGCGTGGAGACCGCCACCAGGGTCAACAGCACGTCCTTGGTGAGCATGAAGCCGAACGCCAGGACGAACGTCATCATCATCATGGCCATGAAGGGAGCGAAGGCCAGCAGCATCTGGACGGCCCGGATGTCGCTGTTGGCGCGGCTCACCAGCTGGCCGGTCTGCACCTTGTCGTAGAAGCCGTGCGACATCGACGCGAAGTGCCGGAACATGAGCGAGCGCAGGTCGTATTCGATGGCGTAGGCGAACTTGTAGAGGCGGCTCCGGTACCCGTAGGTGAACACGGCGCGGGCCAGGGCGAGCACGAGCAGCACGACGACCCACACGTGCACCTGGCCGTCTCCGGCCCGGATCGAGTCGATACCCGAGCCGACGACCGCCGGGATGGCGACGTTGGACAGCAGGGCGATCGCGGCCATCGCCATGGCGATGACGAAGGACCGCTTGTGGCTTCCCACGATGGGTTGCATGCGGCGCAGCCAGCCCAGCGACGGATCAGGGTGGATGCGCCCGGACGGCGGGTCGTAGTGCGCGGCCGGCGGCATCGGTTCGTACCGCGTCGGCGGGGCGTCCACGTCGACCGACACGGCCGGCGGCGCCACCTCGTCCGTGCCGGCGTCGTGGCGGTCCTCGGTGATGCTCACGACGTCACCGCCTCGCGCTGGCGACGCATGGCGACCCCGATGAGCTGGAGACCGTCGAGGGCGCGCTCGCGCTCGTCGGGGGCGAGGTGCTCCAGCACCGACCCGAGGGCGTCCTCGAGGCAGGCGCCGGCGGTGTCGAGGGCGGCCCGACCGTCGGCGGTCAGGTGGTGCAGGACCCGGCGGCGGTCATCGGGGCTGTCGCGTCGCTCGACCCACCCGCGCTCGACCAACCCGTCGACCATGGCGGTGATCGACGGACGGGACACGGTGAGCCAGTCGGCCAGAGCCGACGCCGCCCACTCGCCGTCGGACAAGAACGCGAGGACGCGGAACTGGGGCAGGCTCATCGACTCGGCACTCAGCCGCGTCTCGAAGAGGCGGGCGAGCCGGGCGATCACCCGGACGGGGACATCGTGGGTCGGCACGAATGGTTAGTCAATCGAATGGTTCGAGCACCGACACCGATACGGGGAGTGACGTCGGTCACACCGGTCCGAGCGTGGCGAGGGCGGCGGCCACCACCTCGGCGTAGACCCGGATGCCCCGGGTGTTGGGGTGGGTCCGGTCGCTGTGGAGGAGGCTGGGGTCGGCCACCACGGCGGCGTGCCAGTCGGCCACGATCGTGTTGGGGTGCTGGGCGCTCACGCCGGCCAGGGTGTCGTTGGTCGACGGCACCCAGCGACTGACCCCCACGGTGTTCACCAGGACGACGCGGCGGTCGGGTCCGAGGAGATCGAGGACGGTGGCCAGGGCCTGGCGGGACTCGTCGGACACGAGACCGGCGTTGGTCCCGAAGTTGAGGACGACGACCGGTCGCAGCACGCCGTCGTCGAGGGCGTCGCGGATGACGGCCGGGGCGTCGCGCCACTGCCGGATCGGCTCGGCATCGAGGAAGACGCCCGGGAAGCGGGCATAGACGGCCGGGGCGGCACCGGAGAGCACGGAGTCGCCGAAGCCCGACATGAGCTGACCGGGCGGCTCGGCCTGACCGATCGGCCACGCGGGTGTGGGCGCCGTGGTGGTCGGTGCGGACGTCGGGGGCGACGCCACCGGAACCATGGAGGTGGTGGTCATCGGAGCCGAGGAGGTCAGGGCGTCGACCTCCGGTGCGGTGGTCGCCGACTGGGCCGCGATGGCGAGCTGACCCCGCTCCACCGCCCGCTGAGCTGCCGACTCGCCCGGCGCGTCGCCGATGGCCGTGGCCACGGTCGCCACCAGCGCGACGGCGGCCGCAGCCGCCGCCAGCCGCGGCACCACCGATGGCCGGCCACCCACCGCGTGGAGCCACGTCCACAGCCGTGACCCCGCCGTCCGGAAGCCGAGGCGGCGCACCGGCATCTCGATCCACCGGTACATCAGGGCCGACAGCGCGAACGTCGACACCAACGCCACGACCACCGTCACGGCCGCGGGATCGGCACCGGGTGCAGTGGCGGGTCGCAGGGCGGTGACGACGAGGATCACCGGCCAGTGCCACAGGTAGATGCCGTAGGAACGCTCGCCGATCCACGCCAGCGGACGGAGGCGGTGCAGGCGGGTGAACGCCGTCGGCTCGCCCGGCAGGGCGGCCACGACGATGCCGGTGAGCAGGGACGCCCCGAAGATGGCGCCGCGGTAGGTCAGGGCGTCGGCGCTGTCGATGCTCGACATCATCGCCAGAAGACCCACGAGCGCCACGTACCCCAGCCACACCCGGAGCCGTTGCCATCGCCGATGGGCGAGGACGCCGACCTCGCCGGCGAAAGCAAAGGCGAGCCCGGCACCGATCATCAGGCCGAACAGGTGGGTGTCGGTGCCGTAGTACACCCGGGTCGGGTTGGTGCCCGGGGCGAAGAGCACCCCCATCAGTACCGCCGAACTCACCGCCAGACCGGCGGCGACCCGGACCCGGTCCACCGAGCGGCGCACGACGGCGACCATCCCGAGGAACACCACCGGCCACACCAGGTAGAACTGCTCCTCCACGGCGAGGGACCAGAACGTCTGGAACAACACGGGTGCGGTCTCGTCGAAGTAGTCGGAGCCGGCCCGCACCTCCAGCCAGTTGCTGCTGAAGGTCAGCGCGCCGACGGTCTGGCGCCCGATGCCGACCACGAGGTCCGGGTCCACCGCGGACGCCACGACGACGGATGTCACCACCACCGTCGCCAGGGCGGGCAGCAGCCGTCGCGCCCGGCGCACCCAGAACGCCGGGAGGTCGACATGGCCGGTCCGGTGGTGCTCGCGCAGCAGCAGGGTGGTGATCAGGAACCCGCTGATCACGAAGAAGACGTCGACGCCCAGGAAGCCACCGGGGACGCGGTTGGGCCACAGGTGGAAAGCGATGACGGCCAGCACGGCGAACCCGCGCAGGCCGTCGAGGCCGTCGATGTGCCCTGCGACGGCCGCCGAGGGTCGAGGCGCACGTCGACCGGGCCGCAATCGGGCAGGCTCCATCACCTCATCGTGCCTCACCGGCGTCGGGCGATGGCGGGACCGGAGCGGCCGGCGAGCGGTCTCAGACGTCGAGGAAGCGGGAGACGGCGAAGGCAGAGCCCAGGGCGCCGATGAGCACGCCCGCCACGACCACCAGCACGCTGGTGAAGGTGACCTGGTGGTTGTCGACGACGAGGCCGGCGAACAGGGAGAACCGCTGGTCGGAGGCGATGTTGTCGAACACCCGCTGCACGGCGAACACCACACCGATGGCGAACGCCGACCCGATGACACCCTGGATCACTCCTTCGAGCATGAAGGGGATCCGGATGAACCAGTTGCTCGCACCCACCAACTTCATGACCTCGATCTCACGGCGGCGGGCGAACATGGCCATCCGGATCGAGTTCAGGATCAGCAGCGATGCCGCGACGAGCAGGAACGTGGCCACCACGAACAGGCCGACCCCGATCAGGTTCGACAGGTTGCGGATGGTGCGGATCGAGTCGAAGGCCGCCACCACCTCACGCACGCCTGGTTTGGTCTGGAACACGGTCCGCAGGCCCTCGATCGTCTCGGCCGACTTGTCGACGGGGACCACTCGGAAGCTGGGCGGCAGGATGTCGGGCGTCACGGAGTCGACGATCTGGGGCGTGTTCTTGAACAGCTCCTTGAACTCCTTGAAGGTCCGGTCCTGGTCGAAGTAGGTCCACTTGTCGATCTGCGGGGACTGATCGAGCTGGCGCTGGACCGCGTCGGTCTGGGCCTGCGTGGCGTCGGGCTGCATGAAGACGATGAACTCGATGCCGCCCTCCCATTGCTGGGTGGCGTTGTCCACCGCCGACCGCAGCAGGAACGCGCCGCCCACGAGCGACAACGACACGGCGACGGTGAGGACCGAGGCGATGGTCAAGGAGAAGTTGCGGAACAGGTTGGTGCCGGTTTCGCGCACCATGTAGTCGAGCTTGAGCGCCATCGTCCCTACTCGTACACGCCGCGGTGCTGGTCGCGGACGATCGTGCCCCGGTCGAGCTCGATGACGCGGCGGCGCATCGTGTCGACGATGGAGCGGTCGTGGGTGGCCATCACCACGGTGGTGCCGGTGCGGTTGATGCGGTCGAGGAGGCGCATGATGCCGACCGACGTGGCCGGGTCGAGGTTGCCGGTGGGCTCGTCGGCGAGGAGGATCAGCGGCCGGTTGACGAACGCCCGGGCCACCGACACGCGCTGCTGCTCGCCGCCGGAGAGCTCGTGCGGGAAGCTCTCCAGCTTCTTGGACAGACCGACCAGCTCGAGGATGGCCGGCACCTGGGACTTGACGACGTGCTTGGGGCGGCCGATGACCTCGAGGGCGAACGCCACGTTCTCGTAGACGGTCTTGTTCGACAGCAGCTTGAAGTCCTGGAACACCGAGCCGATGTTGCGGCGCAGGTACGGCACCTTCCACGAGCTGAGGTCGAGGATGTCCTTGCCGGCGACGAAGATCCGGCCCTGTTCGGGACGCTCCTCGCGGTTGACCAGGCGCAGGAAGGTGGACTTGCCCGAGCCCGACGCGCCGACGAGGAACACGAACTCACCCTTGTTGATGTCGACGTCGGCGTTGCGAAGCGCCGGAACGTCGCCTTTGTACGTCTTGGTGACGTTCTCGAGCTTGATCATGGATCGGTGGGACGGCCTGCAGAGGTGCGGGGACGGGGCGGGAGGACTGGGGAACGGTACCAACGGTCTCGACCGGGCTGGTGGCACCGTCGACGCCGGCCAGGCCCTGGACGAGCACCCGACCGCGTGTTGCGAACAGGTTACGACGCTACACCCAGGCCCCCACCGCCGGCGAAGCGCGACCGCCCATGTGCCACCCTGCCTCGGTGCATGGTCCCGTCCGGCTCGCTGCCCCGCTCCTGTGCCTGTCGCTCGTGCTCGCCGCCTGCACCAGCGGCACCGGCGATGCGTCCGACGGCGCTCGAGACTCGACCACCGCACCGGCCGACCCGTCCCCGACCACCACGACGCGTCCCGGCCCTGCCGTGACGCCGCCCGAGCTGACGGTCACCGGACCGGTGGCGGGTACGCCCCAGACCTCGAACACGGCCGGCATGGATGAAACCGGCTACGTGGAGGAGGAGTACTTCGTCAGCGGGTCAGCCGGCAGCTTCGATGCTGCCGGTCCCCTGGCCGATGACGGCCGCTGGACGCTGGCCGAGCGCGACACCGCGCCGTTCACGACCCGGATCCTCGTGCGCCGCCCCGCCGATCCGGCGGCGGCCAGCGGCACGGTCGTCGTCGAGTGGAACAACGTCTCGGCCGGTTTCGACAGCACCCCCGACTGGTCCTTCACCTCGGCCGAGATGATGCGCGCCGGTCACGTCTCCATCGGCGTTTCGGCGCAGAAGCAGGGCGTGGACGGCGAGGGCCCCGGCCTGGTCGGCGCCCTCGGCAGCTCGCTCGCGTCGTCGGACCCCGGTCGGTACGGCTCGCTCTCGCACCCCGGTGACGACTACAGCTACGACCTGTTCCGACAGATCGGCGCCCTGGCGAAGGCGGGACCGGCGCAGGGGCTCGATCCGCTCCAGGGCTTCCCACGAGACCACGTCATCGCCGTCGGCGAGTCGCAGTCGGCGTTCCGGCTCACTGCCTACGTGAACGGTCTCCAGGCGCTCGAGCCCGTGTTCGACGGGTTCCTGATCCACAGCCGCGGTGGGGGGAGCGCAACGTACGACGGGTCGGGCGGCGTGGCAGCCGCCACGGACGGCTCGATCCGCATCCGGGATGACCGCGACGTGCCAGTGTTCGTGTTCTCCACCGAGACCGACCTCACCCTGCTCGGCTACGCCGCCGCCCGCCAACCGGACACCGACCGCTTCCGCAGCTGGGAGGTGGCCGGCACCGCCCACGCCGACGCCCACATCCTCGGCGGCGCCGATCCCGCCCGGGTCGCCGAGGCGCTGGGCTGCGACCAACCCGTGAACGACGGGCCCCAGCACCTGGCGCTGAAGGCAGCCCTCGCCCACCTCGTCGAGTGGGTGGTGGACGGGACGCCGCCTCCCCGCGGGGAGCCGATCTCGCTGGATGCCGACGGCGCCATCGTGCGAGACGACGACGGCAACGCGGTGGGAGGCGTTCGCCTCCCCGCGGTCGAGGTCCCGGTGGCCACGCTGTCGGGCGAGCCAGTTGGCGACAGCGTGTTGTGCCGGCTGTTCGGATCCACCACACCCTTCCCACCCGAGGAGCTCACCGCCCGCTACGGCTCGAAGGACGCCTACCTGGCCGCCTACGGTGAGGCCTACGATCGCAGCGTCACCGCCGGCGTCGCGCTCGCCGCCGACCGCGCGACCGCGCTGGCCAAGGCCGCCACGGTGGACTTCGGCTGATCACGCGAGCCGACAGCCGAAAGCGTGCTGTCGGCCGCGCCGAGTTGACCCGTGTGGATGGTGCCGGGGCGCCACGTCGGAGCCGGGGACCGAACTCGATTCCGACCACAGTTCGTGTAGTGATTCCTCGCACCAGGGAATGCGCCGCTCCATCGCGCTCCAGACGGACGAGCCATACGATTGCCTTCCGCGCCACATACGAGGCAGACACGGCATACAAGGTGAAGTACAGGCTCTCCTTGTATGCTGGTCGCATGTCGACGACCGGTGACCTCAAGATCTCCTCGCGAGGCCAAATGAGCCTCCCGGCGAGCGCCCGGCATCGTTGGGGCCTCGACGAAGGCGGCGATGTCGGCTACCTCGACTTGGGCGACGTCGTCGTCCTCATCCCCGGTGGCGTCGACAAGCTGCGCGCCTCGCTCGTGGACGCCATCGATGACGACATCTGGCAGGAGGCTCGGAACGGGTTCGGCGACCCCGAGCTCGCCGACCAGTGATCCAACTCGTCGACGACCAACATCTCGGCCGAGTCCTCAGAGGAGACCCGCCACCGAATCCCGATGCCGAAGTCTTCACCACCGGCCACTGGTACGTCCGGCTCTGCCGGGCCGTGCTCACCGCCGCATCACAGCCCGGTCGGTTGTCCGGCCCGTTCCTCGATCTTCCCGAGCCCGCACGCTCGGAGGCGATCGACGCCCTCCTCGCATTACCGGACTCGATCGGTCTGCTGAGTTTGCGCGACCTGGGTCCGACAATCGGTCGACTGCGATCACGCCACCAGCTCAACATCTTGGCGATGGAGGCACTCGCCGCAGCTTCACGCCTCGATGCCGACGTTCACCTCTCCGTGAGTTCGCCGAAGCTCGAAGCGGCGCTCACTGCGGAAGGGCTCGCCGTCACTGTCGCTTGAGATCCTTGAGGACACCGTCCTCGGTGAGGGTGCAAGGAAATGCCGGCTCGCGCGCACTCCTGCCGACAGAGAACTGGATGATCGGAGTGGAGTTGTCGCTCCGACGTGGCGCTCGATGACCCGCGGTGGATCGGCCGGTCCGTTCGACTTCCCAACCTCGCGCGCCCAGTTGCCGAACTCAGGCCTCGCCGAGCTCCTGGGTGCGCTGCCAGCCGAGGTACGCCTCCATGAACGGGTCGAGGTCGCCGTCGAGCACGGCGTCGACCTGGCCGACCTCGAAGTCGGATCGGAGGTCCTTCACCATCTGGTACGGCTGCAACACGTAGGAGCGGATCTGGCTGCCGAAGCCCACGCTGCGCTGCTCGCCGCGAATCGAGTCGAGCTCGTCCTGGCGCTTCTGACGCTCGAGGTCGGCGAGCTTGGCGCGCAGCATGGTCATGCAGCGGTCCTTGTTCTGGTGCTGCGACCGCTCGTTCTGGCACGACACGACGATCCCTGTGGGAAGGTGCGTGATCCGCACGGCGGAATCGGTGACGTTGACGTGCTGGCCGCCCGCCCCCGACGACCGGTAGACGTCGACCCGCAGTTCCTTCTCGTCGATCTCGACGTCGGTCTCGGCGTCGTCGAGCAGCGGCACGACCTCGAGGGCGGAAAAGGCCGTCTGTCGCTTGCCCTGCGCGTTGAACGGGCTGATGCGGACCAGACGGTGCACGCCGTGTTCTGACCGCAGCCACCCGTAGGCGTACCGGCCGCGGACGAGGAACGTGGCGGAGGAGATCCCGGCCTCGGTGCCCTCGGTGACCGCCTCGATCTCGGTGTCGAAGCCGTGGCGCTCCGCCCAGCGCAGGTACATGCGCAGCAGCATGTTCGCCCAGTCGGAGGCGTCGGCCCCGCCCTCACCGGAGTGGAGCTCGCAGATGGCGTCGTGTTCGTCGTACTCGCCGGCGAAGAGGGATCGCAGCTCGATGCGGCCGAGCGCGGCGGCGATGGCGGTCAGCGACTCCTCGATCTCGGGTTCGAGGCTGTCGTCGCCCTCCTCGCGACCCATCTCGACCAGCGTCTCGACGTCCTCGATCCGGCCCATGAGGCCGTCGTAGGCGTTCAGGTCGTCGGTGACGCCGGCGAGCTCGGCGTTGACCTGCTTGGCTCGCTCCTGGTCGTCCCACAGGTCGGGGCGGCCAGCTTCGGTCTCGAGCTGGGGCAGGCGGCCCCGCAGCTCGTCGATGCGCAGGTACGTGCGCGCCTCGTCGAGCCGGCGGCGGAGGTCGCTGATGGCGTCGGTGAAGTCGCGCATGGGACCGGCAAGCCTACGGCCCCGCCGGGCCAGGAGCTCAGTTGCTGCCGTGGCAGAGCTTGAACTTCTTGCCACTGCCGCACGGGCACGGGGCGTTGCGCGGGGTCTTGTCCCAGTCGGACTTGACGACCGGGGTGTGCGACGGCGCGGCCGATTCGGTGACCCGTTCCGGGGCGCCCTCGACCGCGGGGTTCGCCGCCGCCAACGCGCTGACACCGCCGGCCTGCGCCGACGGGTCGCTGGGGCCCGACGTCTGCACGTTGGCCAGCTGCGGCTCCGCTTCCCGCTCGGCGGACGGCTGGAACGCGGTGCCGACGGCCGGTGCCGAGGGCACCTGCTCGTCGGGCTGGCGGACCTGGACGTGCATCACGTAGCGGACCAGGTCGCGCTCGATGCGGGACACCATGGCCTCGAACATCTCGTAGCCCTCGCGCTGCCACTCGACCAGCGGATCGCGCTGGCCCATGGCCCGCAGGTTGATGCCCTCGCGGAGGTAGTCCATCTCCTGGAGGTGCTCGCGCCAGGCGGTGTCGATGATCCGGAGCATGACCTGGCGCTCGACCTGGCGCATGACGTCATCGCCGAGCTCGGCCTCACGCCGTTCGTAGCGGCTGAGCGCCTCGTCGACGAGGCGCTCGTAGACCTCGTCGGAGGTGTCGAGAGCGGCGAGCTGCTCCTGGGTGATGTCGCTCGGCCAGTACTCGCCGACGGCGACGACGAGACCCTCGAGGTCCCACTCGTCGGAGAAGTCGGCCACGCAGTAGGTGGCGACCAGCGACTCGACCGCCTCGGGGAGGTACTTGTCGACGATCTTGGCCCGCAGGTCGGTCTGGTCGAGGATCTGGTCGCGCAGCTCGTAGATGACCATCCGCTGCTCGTTGAACACCTCGTCGTACTTGAGGACGTTCTTGCGGATCTCGGCGTTGCGTTGCTCGACGGTCTGCTGGGCACGCTCGATGGCCTTGGTGACCATCTTCGCCTCGAGGGGGACGTCGTCGGGCAGGGCCCGGCCCATCACCCACTGGACGGCGCCGGTGGCGAACAGACGCATGAGGTCGTCCTCGAGCGAGAGGTAGAACCGGCTCTCGCCCGGGTCGCCCTGACGGCCGGAACGGCCCCGCAGCTGGTTGTCGATGCGGCGGGAGTCGTGGCGTTCCGTGCCGAGCACGTAGAGGCCGCCGAGCTCGCGCACCGTGTCGCCCTCGGCCGAGCACTCGGTCTGGTACGTGCCCAGCAGCTTCAGGTACTTCTCCGACACGTCGGGCAGCTCGGCGACCGTGGGGTCGTCGATGTCGATCCCCTCGTTGCGCAGCTCCTGCTTGGCCAGCAGTTCGGGGTTGCCGCCGAGGAGGATGTCGACACCACGACCGGCCATGTTGGTGGCGACCGTCACGGTGTGCAGGCGACCGGCCTGAGCGACGATGTCGGCCTCACGGAACTGCCGCTCGGGCTTGGCGTTCAGGACCTGGTGCGGGATGCCGTTCTTGTCGAGCACGCGGGACACGCGCTCGGAAGTGGCCACCGATGCCGTACCGACGAGGACCGGCTGGCCGGACTGGTACCGCCCGGCGACGTCCTCGGCGACGGAGTCGAACTTGCCGTCGAGCGTCTTGTAGATCAGGTCGCCCTCGTCGTTGCGGATGAGCGGCATGTTGGTGGGGATGGGAACGACCTGCAGGTCGTAGGTACTGGCCAGCTCGGCGGCCTCGGTGGTGGCCGTACCGGTCATGCCGGCGAGCTTGTCGTACATGCGGAAGTAGTTCTGGAGGGTCACCGTGGCGAGGGTCTGGTTCTCCTCCTTGATCTTCACCCCCTCCTTGGCCTCGACGGCCTGGTGGAGGCCCTCGGACCAGCGCCGGCCCTCGAGGACTCGGCCGGTGAACTCGTCGACGATCTTCACCTCGCCGTCGACGACGATGTAGTCCTTGTCCCGCAGGAACAGCTCCTTGGCGCGCAGCGCCACGGAGAACTGGTGCACGAGGTCCTGGGCGACGCCGTCGTAGAGGTTCTCGACCTCGAGGGCGGCCTCGACCCGCTCGATGCCCTCCTCGGTGGGGACGACGGTGCGCTTCTCCTCGTCGACCTCGTAGTGCTCGTCGCGACGCAGGCCGCGGGCGATGGAGGCGAACTTGTAGTAGAGCTGCGCGGCGTCGGCCGACCGGCCCGAGATGATGAGCGGGGTGCGGGCCTCGTCGATGAGGATCGAGTCGACCTCGTCGACGATGGCGTAGTTGAAGCCACGCTGGACCTGCCGCTCGCGGCTCATCGCCATGTTGTCGCGGAGGTAGTCGAAGCCGAACTCGTTGTTGATGCCGTAGGTGATGTCGGCTGCGTACTGGGCCCGCTTGTAGTCGGGCTCGCGCTCGCCGGGGACGATCAGCCCGACGCTCAGGCCGAGCCACTTGAACAGGCGACCCATCCACTCGGACTGGAAGGTGGCCAGGTACTCGTTGACCGTGATGATGTGGGTGCCCTTGCCGCTGAGCCCGTTGAGGTACAGCGGCAGGGTCGAGGTGAGGGTCTTGCCCTCACCGGTCTTCATCTCGGCCACCCAGCCGAAGTGGAGCGCCGCCCCACCCATCATCTGGACGTCGAAGTGGCGCTGGCCGAGCACCCGCGTCGATGCCTCCCGGGTGACGGCGAAGGCCTCGAGGAGGATGTCGTCGAGGTCCTCGCCCTGTTCGAGGCGCTGGCGGAACGCAGGGGTCTGCGCCTTCAGCTCGTCGTCGCTCATGGCCTGGTAGTCAGGCTCCAGCGCGTTGATGTCGGGGACGAGGCCTTGCAGCGCCCGCAGACGCTTGCCTTCACCGGTTTTGAGGACGCGATCGAGAAGACCCATGCGGCGAACGAGTGTATCGGTGGGGCCGTGCCGCTCCGTCTGCACGACCTGCCAACGACGGGCGACGACCCGTCGGTAGCCTCTGCCGGTGGCTCGGTGGCGCCCTCGACGGGGGTCCGGTCGCGTCTCGAACGCGGTGATCACCATGCTTTTCGTCGCGGTCCTGCTGTGCCTGTGCGGCCACGACGACCTCCGCGACGCCGCCGGCCGCACCGACCGGCCTGCCCACGGACCTGGCCCGCTCGCCCGTCGAGGCCGGACGGGACCGACCGGGCGAAGCCACGACGTCGTCCGAGCCGGGGACACCGCCCGCACCTGACCACGTCCTCCTCGTCGGCGATTCCGTGCTGCACCTCGTCGCGGCCGACGTCACCGCACGACTCGGCGGGGACGTCTTCGTGGACGCGGTGGACTGTCGCCGCATCGACCAGCCGGTCCGCGGGCCCTGCGGTTCGGTGCCGGCCGGCGTCGAGGTGCGCGACGGTGTCACCAGCGTGCGCACGGCCATGGCCGCACTGGCGGCCGAGGGCGTGGTGCCCGACGTCGCCGTGTTCGCCCTGGCCGACAACTCCACGCTCACCCGAGCCGACCTCGATGCCGCCATGGCGGCGGCCGCCGGCGTGGACCGGGTGTGGTGGGTGAACACGAGGATCGACGGGTTCGGTCGACAGGACCTGAACAACCGCCTCCTCGACCGCTTCGCGGCCGGCGACCCCCGCGCCTCGGTCGTCGACTGGCACGCCGCCAGCGACGGGCGGCCCTGGCTCGCCGACCACGTCCACCCCAACGCCGCCGGGCAGGACGCGCTGGCCGCCCTGATCGCCGACCGGGTCCGCTGCGGGTGCGGGTCGTGACCACCGCCACCGAACCGCGCCGCTACCGGCCGCTGGTCGCCGACCGGTCCGGTCCCGGCATCGGCTATCTCCCCGGCATCGACGGCCTGCGCGCCCTGTCGATCGCGGCCGTGCTGGCCTACCACCTGGACCAGACGTGGGCGACCGGCGGGTATCTCGGCGTCGAGGTGTTCTTCGTGGTGTCGGGGTTCCTGATCACCATGCTGGCCCTCGACGAGCACCGCCGGACGGGAGCCATGGACCGGCGGGCCTTCTGGATCCGCCGGGCACGGCGGCTCCTGCCCGCCGTGATCGTGCTCGTCGCCGGCGTGCTGGCCTACGTCGCGCTGGTGTCGGGCACGACCGAGCTGCGCCGCTTCCGGGGCGACGGGGTGGCCAGCCTGCTGTACGTCCAGAACTGGCATGCGATCATCGCCCGCCAGCCGTACTTCGAGGCCTTCGGGCGCCCCTCTCCCCTGCTGCACTTGTGGTCGCTGGCGATCGAGGAGCAGTTCTACCTGCTGTGGCCGCTGTTGCTGCCGGCGGCGCTGCGGCGGCTCGGATCCCGCCGCACGGCGATCCTGACCCTCGGTGGGGCGGTGGCGTCGATGGGGATCATGGACGCCGTGGCCGACATCGGCGCACCCGACCGGGCCTACTACGGCACCGACACCCGGGCCTTCGCCATCCTCTTCGGCTGCGCCCTGGCCTTCGCCTGGCGCCCGGACCGCTTCCGCGACGACATCAGCACCGCCCCCCGCCGGACGCTGGCCGTCTGCGGCGCCGCTGCACTGGTCGTGCTCGGATGGCAGCTCGGGCACCGCAGCGAGTACGACCCCTGGACCTATCCCTGGGGGTTCGCCCTGGTCGACCTGTGCACGCTCGTCCTGATCGTCACCGTGACCCATCCCGGATCGCCCCTGCGCCGGATGCTCGGCTCCCCGGTTCTGGCCGCCGTCGGAAGACGGTCGTACTCGCTGTACCTGTGGCACTGGCCCGTCGTGGTGTTCACCCGTCCCGGGGTCGACTGGCCGCTCACCGGCACGACGGCGCTGGTGGCCCGTCTGGTGATCACGGTGGCGCTGGCCGAGGCGTCGTACCGCTGGGTCGAGCAGCCCTTCCGGGACGGCCGGATGCGCCTGAGCATCGAGGCGCTCGTCGACGGCGCCCGCACCCGACGCCGCGCGTGGGTCCTCGAGGGAGCGGTGGCCGTGCTGGTGCTCGGCCTGGTCGGGGCCGTGATCGCCGCCCCCGACCGCGAGCCCGTGGTGCAGGCCACCGCGTCGCCGATCACCATCGCACTCCACCCCACCACCACCCCCGCTCCGACCACCACCACCGCCGCACCCACCACGACGACCACGACCAGCACGACCGTCCCGCCCCCCACCAGCGCCGCACCGCCCACCACCACCGCTGCGCCTGCTCCCCCACCGACGCCTGCCCCTGCACCCACCACGGCACCTCCGCCGGCAACCGTGCCGGACGTGACGATCGTGGGCGAGTCGGTGACGCTCGGCGCCGCGCCGCGCCTCCATGAGGTCTACGGCGCCCGGGTCCAGATCGACGCCGTGGAGGGCCGCTCGTTCTCCGACGGGGTCGAGGTCGTCGAGCAGCTCGCCGCCGCCGGCCGGCTCACCCCCACCGTCGTCGTCCACATGGGCAACAACGGCGCCGCTCCCGCCGGCGCCCTCGATCGCATCGGCGCCGCCGTGGGGCCCGATCGGCTGCTGGTCCTGGTCACGGTGCGGGTGCCGCGCAACTGGATGGGACAGGTCAACGAGCAGCTCGTCGCCTACGCCGGCTCCCACCCCAACGCCGTACTGGCCGACTGGTACGACCTGACCGGCAAGGAAGACGGCCTCTTGACCGACGACGGCGTCCACCTCACCCCGCAGGGCCGCATCCGCTACACCGACCTGCTGGTGTCGGTCACCCACTGACCGGCGTCACGCCGGCGGACGCTCAGGTGCCGGGAACGTCGAGGAGCTTCTCGCGGACGGCGTACATCACGGCCTCCATCCGGGTGTGGAGGTGGAGCTTCTCGAGGATGTTGCGCACGTGGTTCTTGACCGTGTTCTCCGAGATGAACAGGTCCTCGGCGATCTCGCGGTTCGACTTGCCCTGGGCCACGAGCCGCAGCACCTCGAGCTCGCGGTCGGTGAGCCGGGGGGTGGGGACGGTGGTGCGTTCGTCGGCCCGCTTGGAGAGGTTGGTGAACTCGGTCAACAGCTTCGACGCCATCGATGGGCTGATGAGGCTCTGGCCGGCCACCACCGCCCGCACCGCCGTGGACACCTCCTCGATGGAGATCTCCTTGAGCAGGTAGCCGCTGGCCCCTGCCTTGATGGCCTCGTAGAGGTCGGACTCCTCGTCGCTGACCGTCAACATCACGATCTTGGCACTGGGAACGGCATCGGCGATGCGCCGGGTGGCCTCGATGCCGTCGATGCCGGGCATCCGCACGTCCATCAAGACCACGTCGGGCACGTGCTCGACGACCTTGGCCAGCGCGTCGGTGCCGTCCTCGGCCTCGGCCACCACCTCGATGTCGGCTTCCGACTCGAGGACCATGACGAGGCCCCGCCGGAACAGGGCGTGGTCGTCGCAGACCATGACCCGGACGAGGTCGATGGCGTCGTTGTCTGCGTCGTCGTGATCCACCGCTGGCCCTCCGGACATCTCGGGCGCACAGCGTACCGAGGATGACCACACCAGGTGGTAACCGACCATGGCCAGGTCGGGCCACCCGACCGGGGCGGTGACGCCGTCAGGACGGGGGGCGTCGAGGTGACCCGGACGGCACGGTCAGGGTGTACGGGCCACGACGATGCACGACACCACGCGGCCGGTGCCGTCGTCGAGCGCCCTGGTGGCGGCGCGCAACGTGGCCCCGGTGGTGCACACGTCGTCGACCAGCACCACCCGGGCCGGTGGGCATCCCAGGGCGCGGAACGCCACGTTCACGGCCCGTTCGTCGCCGCGTGCGTCCGGTCTGGGGGGCGCCGGGTCGCCGGCGCAGCGCCGGCCGGCACGGCGCATCGATACGGCGGGCGAGGGCCCGGGCGAGCAGTTCCGACTGGTCGAACCCGCGCCGCCGACGCCGCGCCGCCGACGTGGGGACCCAGGAGACCAACGGGGGCGGCCCGGACGGAACGAGCGAGCACAGGCCGTCGGCGAGGGGGGCGACGAGGCGGCGACCGTCCCGGAACTTGAGCGCCTGGACGATCCGGGCACCGCCGCCTTCGTAGGCGAAGAGGGCGGGCACGGGCCCCACGCCGCGGATCCGGGTGGTGGGCGGGGGCGCGAGATCGCCACCACAGCGGTTGCACAGCGGTTCGCCACCCTCGCGACACAGCACGCATCCGCGGCGGAACAGCTCCATGAGGCGACCCTACGGAGCCCCGGTGACAGCGGATCCGGCGGCGGCGTGTCAACCGATCCGCCGGCTGGGGCGTCAGTCCCGACGATGATGGCAGTGATGGCTCCATCCCGAACCCGAAGTGGCGACCGCTCGCGGCCGGGCGAACTCGACCCGTGGTTGGTGGACCTGTACCGATCCGACTACCGGCACCTGGTCCGCCTCGCCGCCATGCTCGTCGACGACGTCGGGACCGCCGAGGAGCTGGTCCAGGACGCCTTCGTCGCCGTGGCCCGGACGGGGGGCACAGCCATCCGTGACCGCGACGCGGCGCCGGCGTACCTGCGCAGCGCCGTGCTGAACCGGGCTCGTTCCCAGCTCCGCAAGCGCGAGGTCCGCCGCCGGCACCTGCGCTCGGTGGAGGCACCCCCCGACGCCCCACCGGCCGACCGGGCGGTGATGGCGTCGGACGAGCACCGGCGGATGCTGGCCGCCCTCGACTCGCTGCCCGAGCGCCAGCGCCAGGTCCTCGTGCTCCGGTTCTACGGCGAGCTGACCGAGGCGGAGATCGCTGACGCCCTCGGGATCTCCCGAGGGAGCGTCAAGACCCACGTCCACCGTGGCCTCGCCGCGCTCGAGACCCGCTTGGAGGGATCGTGAACACCGACCACGACCGATCCGTCGAGGAGCGCCTCCGCGCCGCCTTGTCGGACCGCGCTGCCCACATCGAGCCCGCATCCGGCGGTCTCGACCGAATCGAGGAGAAGCTGATGTCTTCGCAGAACTGGACGAACCGCCGGTGGGCCCTGACCGGTCTGTCGGCCGCGGCGGCCGTGGTGCTGGTCGTGGTGGGCGTGATCGCACTGAACAACGGGGGCGACGAGGACACGGCGGTGACCACGGCCACCACCACCGACTCGACGACGACCCTCTCGACGACGACGTCCACGTCGATGCCGACCACCTCCACCACCTTCTCGTTGGCCGTCGATCCGTTCGGCGTCGCCTACCCGTCGCCGGCCACCAGCCAGCGCTTCGATGCCCCGGAGGCCGCGGCCCAGTCGTACGCGACCGAGGTCCTCGGCTTCACCGATCTCGTGGTCGGCGACTTCCGCGCCGGCGACAGCCGGTCGGGGGAGGTGCCGGTGACCGACCGCGCCGGCGGTCCTGAGACCACGGTGCTGGTGCGCCAGATGGGCGACGACCACTGGTACGTGCTCGGATCGACCACCGCCGACATCACGGTCGACACGCCGTCGGCCGGCGAGGCCGTGATGTCCCCGTTCAGCACCAGCGGGACGGCACTGGCGTTCGAGGGCACCGTCGATGTGGTCGTGCTCGGCCACGAGGACCAGACCGTGCTCGGCGAGGGGTTCGTCACCGGCAGCGGCACGCCCCCGGCCGGCCCCTTCGAGGGCTCCATCGACTTCACGGCTCCGAGCGAGGACGCTCCCGGCATCGTCGTCTACCGGACAGCGTCCGCCGAGGACGGCCACATCATGCAGGCCACGTCGTTCCCCGTGCGGCTCCAGGCGGGCTGATGGCCCCGACGGTTCGTGCCAACCTGCAACGGTGACCGTCAACCTCTTCTCCGACACCCAGACCCGCCCCGGCGACGCCATGCGCGCCGCGATGGCCGCCGCCGAGGTGGGTGACGAGCAACGCCGCGCCGACCCCACCGTCAACGCCCTGCAGGAGCGGGTGGCCGATCTGTTGGGCAAGGAACGGGCGATCTTCCTGCCCACGGGCACCATGTGCAACCTCGTCGCCGTGGCCGCCCACACCACCCCTGGCGATTCGATCATCGTGGAGCACTCCGGCCACGTGCTGCGCTCCGAGACCTCGGGGGCCGCCGCGGTCAGCGGTTGCGTCATCGAGACCATTCGCGGCCACCGGGGAACCTTCACCCCCGACCAGCTGGCCGAGGTGCTCACCGCCGGGAACCAGTACACGCCACCGTCGCGCCTGGTGTGCCTCGAACAGACGCACAACTTCGCCGGCGGGACGGTCTGGCCGCTCGACCGCTACTCGGCGGTGGCCGCCCTGGCCCGGGGCGCCGGGGTGTCGGTGCACACCGACGGTGCCCGGCTCATGAACGCCGTGGTGGCCTCGGGCATCCCGGCTGCGGAGTGGGCGGCACCGGTCGACACGATCTGGATCGACTTCACCAAGGGCCTCGGCGCCCCCACGGGAGCCGTCCTCGCCGGCAGCGACGACGAGGTCATGGAACGGGCGTGGCTGTTGAAGCACCGCTTCGGTGGCGCCATGCGCCAGGCCGGCATCGTGGCGGCCGGGTGCCTCTACGCCCTCGACCACCACGTCGAGCGCCTCGCCGACGACCACGCCAACGCGGCGCGGCTCGCCGCCGGCCTGACCGAGATGGGCATCGAGGTCGTCGAACCCGACACCAACCTGGTGTTCCTCGATCCCCGGCCGGCCGGGTTCGACTCCACCTCGTTCGCGGCCGCGCTGGCGGCTCGCGGCGTGGAGATCTCCACGATGGGCGACCGCAACCGGATGTGCACGCACCTGGACGTGTCGTCCGACGACATCGGTGCGGCGCTCGACGCGGTGCGCGCCGTGCTCGACGACGGCCCCGGCTGACCGTTCCCGGCTGATCCGTTCGGCCGGCGATCCGCTCAGCCGATGCGGGCGGACTGACCGCCGTCGACCGGCAGGGCCACACCGGTGATGAACCGGGCCTCGTCGCTGGCCAGGAACAACACGGCGTTGGCCACGTCCCACGCCGTGCCCTGCTGGGCCCGGAGCGGCACCTGCGCCGCCCGCTTCTCGGCCACCAGCTCGCGATCGACGCCCAGGGTCTCGGCGAGCGCGTCGACGGCCATCGGCGTGTCCATCAGACCCGGCATGACGGCGTTGGCGCGGATCCCGTGGGCGGCGTTGCCCATGGCGACGGCATGCGTCAGGGCATTCACGCCCGCCTTGGAGGTCTTGTAGGCCAGCAGCCCCACCGAGCACACGGCGGCCACCGAGGAGATGTTGACGATCACGCCGCTCCCCTGCTGGCGCATCACCGGCAACGCGTGCTTGCACGTGAGGTACATCGACTTCAGGTTCACGTCCTGGATCCGGTCCCACACGTCCTCGTCGAGACCGACCGGGCCGGTGTCGCCGGCGCCGATGCCCACGTTGTTGACCAGGATGTCGAGCCGGCCGTACGCCGACACCGCGGCATCCACCATGGCCGCGCAGTCGG
This sequence comes from uncultured Acidimicrobiaceae bacterium, assembly GCA_963811245.1. Classification (GTDB taxonomy): domain Bacteria; phylum Actinomycetota; class Acidimicrobiia; order Acidimicrobiales; family Salinilacustritrichaceae; genus Salinilacustrithrix. The sequence goes on along the minus strand of CAWEQL010000010.1, from coordinate 22,668 downwards.
CACTCTCGGTCACGTCACCCTCGACGGCCACAGCGGTGCCGCCCTCGTCGGCGATCTGCGCCACCGTCTCGTCGGCCCGGTCGAGGAACCGGTCGACCACCACGACCGACGCGCTCTCGCGCGCCAGGACCACCGAGATCGCCCGACCGTTGCCGATCGTCGCTCCTCGCGTCTGGCCCCCTCCGACCACCAACGCGACCCGCCCCTCGACCCGACCGCTCACCGGGGGAACCCCGGGACGCCGTCGTCGAGCTGCACACCGCAGGAGTTCAGCGCCATCGACACCAGCGTGTACTGCCCGACGGTGAAGACGATGTCGAGGATCTGCTGCTCGTCCCACCGCGAGGCCAACGCCGCCCACGTGGCGTCGGTGATGCACTGGTCGTCGTGGAGCTCGTCGACGGCGTCGAGCAGCACCCGGTCGGCGTCCGTCCACCCACCGTCGTCGAGCGGACGGGTGAGGGCGGAGATCTCCTCGTCGGTCAGGCCGGCGCCGCGACCGATCACGGTGTGCTGACCGAACTCGTACTCGGCGGCGCAGTTCCACCCGGTGCGAAGGATGAGCAGCTCACGCTCACGTGCCGGCAGCGTCGACTTGGCCAGGACGTGGTTGCCGAACACCAACCAGCGCTTCAGCAGCTTCGGGTGGCGCGCCAGGGTGCGGAAGATGTTGAGGGCATCGCCGGGGACGTGCCGGCGGGTCTCGTCGTCGAGCGTGGCGGGATCGACCGGTTCGATGCGGGGACGGTCGGGACGTGGGCGGTGCGCCGTGGGGTCGGTCATGGCCGAACCGTAACGGCTTCCGGTTCTTCCTCAAGTTCCCGCCTCTCCGGCCCGATGTTGTCACGACGGATGACACGACCGGTGGCGGGAGGTGAACGGTGCTGTCGACCCAACGTTCGGAAAAGCTGATCGAGGAGCTGGACAGCCGACGGTTCCGGCGCCTCGACGGCACGGTGCGTTCGCTGGTCGAGCAGCTGGCCCTGGCGGCGGCCGGCTTCGCCCTCGCCTTCGTGTTGACGTGGGCGCTGGCCGATGTCTGGCTCGGGATCGCCTACGACGGCGCCGGCCTGTTGGTGCACGCCGCGCTCATCACGCTCTTCGGCGGCGGCATGCTCCACGTCACCAGCGGGCACCCGATCCGCAAGGCGGTGCTCGCCCAGCGTGAGCTCGTGGAGGCGGCCACGATCGAACTGAGCGCCGAGGCGGCTCGCCACCGGTTCCGGTCCGAGCTCGACGAGGGCCTGCGCATGTGCGACACCGAGGTGGCGCTGGTCGAACTGGTCGGCCGGGCCTTCGATCGGCTGGACCCGGGCGGCTCCACCGAGCTGCTCCTGGCCGATGCGTCGAACGCCCACCTGCGGGTGGCGGTGGAGTCCGAGGCCGGAGGCCCCGGTTGTGGTGTCACCACGCCGTGGGACTGCCCGGCGGTGCGCCGCGGCCACACCCGTCAGTTCCCGACCTCCACGTCGCTGGACGTCTGCCCCCACCTCCGCGACCGGGAGGGCGGACCACGTTCGGCGACCTGCATCCCGCTGACCGTGCTCGGCTCCCCAGTGGGCGTGGTCCACCGGGCCGACGTCGATCAATCGTTGGCGCCGGAACTGCTGGTGGACGAGCTCGAGACGCTGGCCGACGTCGTCGGGTCCCGGCTGTCGATCCTCCGGGCCATGGCCACGACCGAGCGTCAGGCCACGACCGACCCGCTCACCGGCGTCCGGAACCGGCGCAGCATCGGCGACGAGATCAACCGCCGGGTGCGGGCGGCGTCGCCGTTCGGTCTCGTCTTCGCCGACCTCGACCACTTCAAGGACCTGAACGACACCTTCGGGCACGAGGTGGGCGACCGGGCGCTGCGGCTGTTCACCCGAGTCCTGCAACGACACGGTCCGCGAGGGCGACGTCGTCGGCCGCTGGGGCGGTGAGGAGTTCGTCATCGTCTTCCCGGGCGCAGACCGGGTCGTGGCGGCAGCCGCCTGCGAACGGATGCGGATCGCGCTCGAACGCGAAGTGGCGTCGGCCGCCGTGCCGCCGTTCACCGCCAGCTTCGGCGTTGCCGACCACCAGCAGTCGACCACCGCCGAGGGCCTGGTCGAGTTGGCCGACGAGGCCATGTTCCGCGCCAAGGCTGCGGGCCGGAACCGGGTGGTGATCGCCGAGGAGGCGACCACCACCGCAGTCGATCCGAGGCCGGCTCCGACGGGTCCGTCAGCGGAGCCGGAAACCGCTCAGTAGCGGTAGTGGTCGGGCTTGTAGGGCCCTTCCTTCGGCACGCCGAGGTAGTCGGCCTGCTCCTTGCTCAACGTGGTGAGCTTCACCCCGAGAGCGTCGAGGTGGGCGCGGGCGACCTTCTCGTCGAGGACCTTGGGCAGCACGTGGACGCCGAGCGGGTAGTTCGCCGTCTTGTTGAACAGCTCGATCTGGGCCACGACCTGGTTCGAGAACGAGCAGCTCATCACGAAGCTGGGATGGCCGGTGGCGCAGCCGAGGTTCAGCAGGCGCCCTTCGGCGAGCATGATGACCGAGTGCCCGTCGGGGAACACGTACTCGTGGACCTGCGGCTTGATCTCCACCTTCTGGACGTCACTCATGCGGTTGAGGCCGGCGATGTCGATCTCGTTGTCGAAGTGGCCGATGTTGCCCACGATGGCGTTGTGCTTCATCCGAGCCATGTGGCCGGCGAGGATGATGTCCTTGTTCCCGGTGGCGGTGACGAAGATGTCGGCCTTCTCCACGACGTCCTCGAGGGTGGTGACCTCGTAGCCGTCCATGGCTGCCTGCAGCGCGCAGATCGGATCGGCCTCGGTCACGATGACGCGGGCGCCCTGGCCCCGGAGTGACTCGGCACAACCCTTGCCCACGTCGCCGTAACCGCACACCACCGCGACCTTGCCGCCCATCATCACGTCGGTGGCGCGGTTGATGCCGTCGATCAGCGAGTGCCGGCAGCCGTAGAGGTTGTCGAACTTCGACTTGGTGACCGAGTCGTTCACGTTGATGGCCGGGAACAGCAGCTGGCCGGCCTCGTGCATCTGGTAGAGGCGGTGGACGCCGGTGGTCGTCTCCTCGGTGACGCCCTTGATGTCCGGTGCGATCTTGTGCCAGAGCTGGTCGTCCTCGGCCTGCAGGCGGCGCAGGAGGTCGAGGATGTGGCCGTACTCCTCGGAGTCGTCGTCGGTGGCCTCGGGCACGGCGCCCTGCTTCTCGAACTGCAGGCCCTTGTGGACGAGGAGGGTGGCGTCACCGCCGTCGTCGAGGATCATGTTCGGGCCGTGGGTCTTGGTGCCGTCGGCGCCGGGCCAGCGCAGGGCCTGCTCGGTGCACCACCAGTACTCCTCGAGCGTCTCGCCCTTCCAGGCGAAGACCGGCACGCCACGGGGGTTGTCGACGGTGCCGTCGGGCCCGACGGCCACGGCGGCCGCGGCGTGGTCCTGGGTCGAGAAGATGTTGCAGCTCACCCAGCGGACCTCGGCACCGAGGGACGTGAGGGTCTCGATCAGCACCGCGGTCTGGATGGTCATGTGGAGGCTGCCGGTGATGCGGGCGCCGGCGAGGGGCTGCTCGTCGGCGTACTCGGCCCGCAGGGCCATCAGCCCGGGCATCTCCACCTCGGCGAGCTGGATCTCCTTGCGACCCCAGGGGGCGAGGGAGAGGTCGGCGACCTTGAAGTCGGGATGGGACATGGTTGCTGGCACCTTTCGTGGGCGCGTCGAAGCGACGGGACGGGAAGGGGGCTGGGCGCAACCGGCGCCGATCATCACAGCCGACCAGCGGACAACCCTACGCCCCATTCGTTCTGGTATCAGCATGTGCGCGCTGCGACCGAACGATGTGGCGCCAGAACGGGGTCAGCGGAGGGCGTCGACGGCGGCGGTGGGGCCGGGGTCGACCTCGAGCTCCTGGGCGAGGTGGTAGGCGAACACGTCGCCCTGGAACACCAGGTCGAAGAGCTGGGCCATGGGCCCGTTGCCCTCGGCGGCGAGCACGTGGCGTTCGTGCACCACCTCGTCGACCAGCGCGTCCGTGCGGTCCACCAACGCCGCCGTGCCGGCGGGTTCGTGGTCGTGGCGCAACTCGACGAGGGAGAACACCTGGCGGGTCATGTCGCCGTGCTGTCCCCAGCCGGCGATCTCGGCCGTGGCCACCTCGGGCAACCGCCCGGCGAAGGACGCCACCTTGGCCGACAGGTTGATCTGGCGCTTCCAGCTGGACGCGGCCGCACCGCCGAGCGCGTCGGTGCCGTAGACGATGGGCAGCGTGCGACCGATGCGGCGGGCGAGGGTGCGCAGCGGCGGCGCGTCCGGGCCGAGCTGATCGCGACGCCGGCCGAGCTGCGTCACGGCCGCGGACGCCGACTCGGAGACCCCGGCGTGGAGGCCCAGCTGTTCGAGCACCAGCAGCGTCCGTAGCGCCGCACCCGACGCGCCGAGGCGCGGCAGGTGCGCCTCCTGGCCGGCCAGCTCCACCACGGCGGCGCCCCGTTCCCGGGCCGTGGCGGCCTGGGCCGGTTCGATGCCGAGAGCCACGACGAGCGATCGGGGCCCCACGGCGGCGGGGAGCGGAGCCACCCCCAGCGCCAGCACGGGGATCGGCGACACCGGGCCGGCGAGCACGGCGACGAGGTCCGCGGCCGAGACGAGCGCGGCCGAGGTGGCGACCACCACGTGGTCGATCTCCGTGGCTGCCACCAGACCCTCGACGGGTCCGCTGGCCAGCACGTCGTCCACGCGCTCCGGTCGGCCGAGGACCGTGTCGAGGTACCCGAGCGTGTCGATCGGACCGTCGGGCAGGAGCTTGGCCACCGGGGCGTCAGTCGGCGTCGAAGGTGGGGGTGATCCCGTCGGCCTCGGCCTTGGCCAGCAGCCGCTCGACCTCGGCGTCGTCGATGGTGGTGGCCTCGTCGATGAGCATGATCGGGATGTCGTCTCGGATCTCGTAGGTCCGCTTCAGGCGCGGGTTGAGGAGGATGTTCTCGTCCTCGAAGTAGTAGAGCGGGCCCTTGTCCTCCGGGCAGGCGAGGATGTCGAGCAGGAGCTGGTCGAGCGCCATGGGGGTTCTCCGTGGTGTGGGGATCAGGTGAAGTGCGAGCGGACCTCGGCGACCTTGGCGTCGCACTGCTCGCGGGTGGCGGCTTCGAGGTTCAGCCGCAGGAGGGGCTCGGTGTTGGACGGACGCAGATTGAACCACCAATCGCCGGCATCGACGGTGAGGCCGTCGAGGCGGTCCTGGTCGAGGTCGGAGTAGGCGGCGGCGACACGCTCGATCACGGCGGCGGGATCGTCGACCTCGGTGTTGATCTCACCGGAGGCGGCGTAGCGCTCGAAGGGCTGGCGCAGCTCCGACAGCTTCTTCCCGCTCAGGCTCAGCTGCTCCATCACGACGAGTGCGGCGATGCATCCCGAATCGGCCCGGTAGTTCTCGCGGAAGTAGTAGTGGGCCGAGTGCTCGCCGCCGAAGGCGGCGCCGGTCTCGGCCATCACGGCCTTGATGTAGCTGTGCCCGACCTGCGTGCGGACCGGGGTGCCGCCTTCCTCACGAACCACTTCGGGCACGGTCTTCGAGCAGATCAGGTTGTACAGGATGGTCGCCCCGGGCTCCTTGGCGAGCACCCCCCTGGCGACGATGGCGGTGGTGATCGACCCCGACACGGGCTCGCCTTGGTCGTCGACCAGGAAGACGCGGTCGGCGTCGCCGTCGAAGGCCAGGCCGAGCTCGGCACCGGTCTCGAGCACCCGGGCCTGAAGGTCACGGAGGTTTTCGGTGTTGAGCGGATCGGCCGGGTGGTTCGGGAAGCTCCCGTCGAGCTCGCCGTAGAGGATCTCGAGGTCGACGGGCAGGGGTTCGAAGACGGCCGGGACCACGAGTCCGCCCATGCCGTTGGCGGTGTCGGCCACGATCTTCATCGGACGCAGCGCAGCGGTGTCGATGAAGGACCGGACGTGGTCGGCGAAGGCGCCGAGCAGCTCGAGCTCGGTCCGCTGGCCCGGCGTCCCGACCGGCTCGAGGTCGTCCTCGACCACGGCTCGCTTGATGTCGGCGAGACCGGAGTCGGCGCCGATCGGTCGGGCACCGGCCAGCGTCATCTTGATGCCGTTGTAGCGAGCCGGGTTGTGGCTGGCGGTGAACATGGCCCCTGGCGCGTCGAGGCTGCCCGAGGCGAAGTACAACATGTCGGTCGACGACAGGCCGAGCGTGGTGACGTCCATGCCCTGTCCGGTGACCCCGGCGCAGAACGCCTCCACCAACTCGATCCCGCTCTCGCGGATGTCGCGTGCCACCAACACGCGGTCGTGGGGATGGGGCTGTGTCCGGACGAACCGGGCGAAGGCCGCACCGATCCGGCGCACCAGGTCGGCGTCGAGCTGATCCGGCGTCGTACCCCGGATGTCGTACGCCTTGAAGACGGCATCGATGTCGGCCACGCCCGAAGGGTGCTCTGCGGCGGACCGGATCCGCAAGCGACCACGTCCCGGTTCGCGAACGTGTGGGTCGCTTCCGGCGCCCAACCGGGCAGACTCGCCACCCCGATCACGCCCTGGGAGCCGACCGCCCGTGTCCATCGCCGCCGCATCCTCCACCGACACACCCCGGACCAGTCCGCTGGGGCGGTTGTGGCGCTACGCCGACCCGTACCGCCGCCGGGTGGCGTGGGCCACGCTCCACTCCGTCCTCAACAAGATCTTCGACCTGGCGCCGCCGTTGCTCATCGGCCTCGCCGTCGACGTCGTCCACGACCGGCGACACCTTCCTCGGCGACTGGGGGTTCGCGGACCCAGCGAGCACAGATCGTCGGCATCGCCCTGTTCACGTTCGTGGTCTGGGCGTTCGAGTCGCTGTTCGAGTTCCTGTTCCGGGTGGCGTGGCGGAACCTGGCTCAGGACCTCGAGCACGACCTGCGCCTCGACGCGTACGGCCACGTGCAGGAGCTCGAGCACGCCTGGTTCCAGCGGCGATCGACCGGCGATCTGATGGCGGTGCTGAACGACGACGTGAACCAGCTGGAACGGTTCCTGGACATCGGGGCCAACGAGCTGATCCAGGTGCTCACGACGGTGGTGGTGATCGGGGCCATCTTCGTGGCGCTCGATCCCGTCATCGCACTCCTGGCCATCGCACCGATGCCGGTGATCCTCTACGGCTCGTTCTGGTTCCAGCGCAAGCTCGAGCCCCGCTACGAGGCCGTGCGCAACCAGGCCGGGTTCCTCAACGGGCAGCTGGCGAACAACCTGCTCGGCATGTCGACCGTGAAGAGCTTCACCGCCGAGGGCCGGGAAGCACAACGGATCGCCGGCGAATCCGACCGCTACCGCGACACCAACCGCAAGGCCATCACGTTGAGCTCGGCGTTCACGCCGCTCATCCGCATGGCGATCCTGGTCGGGTTCACGGGCACGATGATCTGGGGCGGGTTCGAGGCGATCCGCGGTCGCACTCGCTCACCGTGGGCCAGTACAGCGTCCTGCTCTTCTTGAGCCAGCGCCTGCTGTGGCCACTGACGCGCCTCGGCGAGACCTTCGACCAGTACCAGCGGGCCATGGCCTCGACGAACCGGGTGCTCGACGTCATCGACACCGAGCCGGGGATCGTCAGCGGCCCCGAGCACCTCACGCTCTACAAGGGCGAGGGGCGGGTCGTGTTCGACCAGGTCCGCTTCTCCTACGAACCACCCGCGACGCCGGCGCTCGACGGCGTCACGCTCGAGCTCCCGGCCGGCGCCACCACGGCGGTGGTGGGCCCCACCGGTTCGGGCAAGTCGACGCTGGTCCGGCTGCTGCTGCGCTTCTACGACGTGGACGAGGGTTCCGGGTCGCATCGACGGCCACGACGTGCGCGACCTCGACCTGGGCGACCTGCGGCGCCTCACCGGTCTCGTCAGCCAGGACGTGTACCTGTTCCACGGCACGGTGCGGGAGAACATCGCCTACGCCCGCCCCGACGCCTCGCTCGAGGACGTGGTGGCCGCAGCCACGGTGGCCGAGGTGCACGACTTCGTGATGTCGCTGCCCGACGGCTACGACACCATCGTCGGCGAGCGCGGCCAGAAGCTCTCCGGCGGCCAGCGCCAGCGCATCTCCCTCGCCCGGGCCGTCCTGAAGGACCCGGTCATCCTGCTGCTCGACGAGGCGACCTCGGCCGTGGACAACGAGACCGAGGCTGCCATCCAGCGGTCCCTGGACCGCATCTCGGCTCGATCGGACGACGCTGATCATCGCCCACCGCCTGTCGACCGTGCGCAACGCCGACGTCATCCACGTGCTCGACCGGGGCCGGATCGTGGAGCGGGGCACGCACGACCAGCTCATCGCGGCGAGGGACCGTACGCCGCCCTGTGGGCGGTCCAGACCGGCGAGGCGGTGCACCCGGCGCTGAGCTCGGCGTCACCGTCGGGAGCGAGCCGACGTCGTAGACGCCGGTGCGCGACCAGTAGCGGACCCGGCCGAGGTCGACCACGAGACGGATCACGTCGGCGACGATGCGCACCGTGGACGCACCGCCGGGGTCGACGAGATGCACGGGGATCTCCTGCAGCGACCACTCGGCCCGCTCGACGAGGTGAAGCACCTCGATGTCGAAGGCGAAGCCGTCGATGCGGGTCCGGGCGAACAGCGAACGGGCCACGTCGCCCCGGAAGCCCTTCAGCCCGCATTGGGTGTCGAGGGGGGCGGCGAGGAGGACGCCGGTGGCGAGCACGTTCACGATGCGACTGCCGACCGAGCGCAGGCCCCCACCGCCCTCGACCACCGAGTCGGGGTGCCGGCGGTTGCCGATCACGGCATCCCACCCCGACTCCGACCTCGGCGAGCAGGGTGCGCAGGTGCGACGGGTGGTAGGCGAGGTCGGCGTCGGTGAACGCCACGGCTCGGCCCCGGGTCGCCGCCATCCCGGCCCGCACCGCGGCCCCCTTGCCCCGGTTCTGCGGCAGCGAGACCACCTGGTCGGCGCCGGCTCCCACGGCCGCGGTCGGCCGTGCCGTCCCCCGACCCGTCGTCGACGACGATGATCTCGAGGCCGCCGTCGCCGGCGACGTCGACGAGCTCGGCGCGGATGGCGTCGATGGTCAGTCCGATGCGGAGCGGCTCGCGGAAGGCGGGGATGACCACGCTCAGGCGGAGCTCGCCCTCGGACGGCGGTTGGCGACGACGGTGCTGTGACCCCGCCACCGCATCCGACAGGACGAAGCGGTAGCCCACGGCCCGCAGCGTCACGGCCACACCCAGGGAGATGGTCTTGGCGACCAGCAGGCCGCCGACCGTGGTGAAGCCGGCGGCGGTGAACGTCAGACGGAGCACGACGGCGTCGACCAGGCCGGCGGCGGTGGCATGATGGCGAACGCCCACGGGTACCGCACCCAGCGGAAGAACGGGTTGCCGCGGTAGGTGGCGGCCCGGTGCAGCCCGTACGAGACCACCGACGCCACGGCGATGGCCACGAGGTCGGCAGCGAGCAGCGGCCATCCCAGCCCCTGGCGCAGGGCGACGAGGAGGCCCACGTCGACCGCCGTGGGTACGAGCGCCACGACGACGAAGTTCCGCAGACGTCGACGCACCACGGCGTCAGACGGGGGTCGGATCCGGTGGTGGTGGCGCCGCGGCCGGGCTCTTGTCGCGCAGCACCGGCACCGCCACCCCTCCCGAGCGGACGAAGGCGACGGCGAGCCCGATCCCGATCAGGGTGAGCACGATGGCGAGGTAGTCGACGCCGGTCCGTCCGTAGGTCAGGGACACGTGCGTATCGGTGGGGACGACCACCATCAGGTTGGGGGCGACGCGGTACGGCCCCTCGGCGCCGCTGGCCGTCCAGTTGGGGAAGTACGACTCCTTCACCAGCACCGGCGTCCCCGGGTGGTCGACGTCGAACGAGATGCCGTCGCGGCCCACCGAGATGTTGCTGACGGTGGCGGGATCGACGGGACGGCGGTCGGGGCGCTCACCGGGGTCGACGCGCTGCCAGTCCTCAGGTCCCGTCGCCGACAGAGCCACGTCCCACTGCGACGGGTCCTGGAACCAGTCGAGCGCCGCACCGTGACAGTGCCCGGCGTCGTCCAGCGACGCACAGAGCCAGTCGTGCTGGTGCTCGCTGGCGGTGGTGACGGCCGGTTGGTTCTGGAGCGGCTCGACCATCGGCGCGTCGGCCACCTCGTAGACCACCCACGGTCCGGACGCGGCCACGCGGTGAGGTCGGGGTGGGCGTCGGCGGCGGCGACGGCCTGGGGACTGCGGGCGAGGTAGTACTTCACGCCCATCAGCTGGAGGTGCTGCACGCCGGCGTCGAGGTCGAGCTCCCGGTAGGGCAGGTCGCGCTGGGCTCGTGAGGGCTTGGCGGACAGCTCGGACTGCATGAGGAAGTGGAACGGGGTGGTGGCCGAGGCCTCGAAGTAGAGGCCTTCCATGGAACCGATGCACCCGTCGGTCCAGTGCGGCAGGAGCATCAGGGCCATCGGGGTGCCGTAGTCGTTGAGCTCGGCGCTGTACTCCCACAGCGACATCCCGCACCCTCGCTCGCGCCCGACGTCGGCCATGGTGGACACGATCGACCGGTATTCCGGGTAGGCGTCCTTGCGCTCGTACCCGCTGTAGTTCCAGCGCGACCAGTCGGTGACGAAGTTGCGGCCCTTCACGTCGATCCCCACGGCATCGGGGAGATCGAGGCTGAACAGGCCCGGGACGCCGACGGAGGCGAAGACCCGGTACGAACCGTCGGCGTTCTGTCGCCCGCCCGGCAGGTTGTGGAGCTGCGCCCCGAGGTAGGTGCCGAGCACCAGCAGGCACAGGGGCGCGGCGAGCCAGCGCACGGAGCGGAGTGGACGGTCGGGCCGGGCGGCGAAGACCTGGGCGAGCGCACGGACCACCTCGCCGACGCCGATGGCCGCCAGCAGGTACACCACCAGGTACCAGAACGGGAGCAGGCGGGCGTTCCACAGACGGCCCGCGGCGCGTAGAGGAAGGCCAGGAACAGCACGAGACCGGTGATGACGAGGGCGGAGCCGATCCGGTTCCGGAACAGCACGGCGAGCACCGCACCCACCAGCGCCAGCGCGGCGACGACCCGCATGTCGGACGGGACCAGCAACGGCCACACGTCGGAGCTGAACCACTTCCACAGACCGACGCCCTCGGCATGGACAGCGATCTTCTCCCAACCCATGTCGTTGAGGTAGGTGGTCCGGGCGTAGAAGGGCAGCACCCACCAGGCGGCGAGCAGCGCGGCGACGAACCCGGTGGTGGCGAGCCACCACGTCCGGGCCACACCCACCGGCCCGGTGAGGGGTTCCTCGGGTCCGAGGCGGCTCCACCGACGCGATGGCCACGGCCACGGCGGCCACCACGGTGACGAGGATGACCGGTCCGGTGGGGGCCACCCCGGCCAGGACGGCCACGGCACCACCGATGGCGATGGCCAGCACGAGGAGGGCGGCAACAGCGGTGGCAGCCCGCTGACGAGGACCGGTGATGTCGACCTCGCCGACGATGTGCAGGGCGACGATGACGACGGTGGCGCCGATGGCGAAGAAGGCGGGGATCAGGTGGCAGCAGCCGACGAGGGCGAGGAGCACCGCCGCAGCGGCGCGGTGCGTCCCGGTGCGCAGACCGTGGATGAGGACGCCGAGGTAGGCGACGGCGAGGGCGAGGCTGATGGAGAAGGCGAACTCGCCCGCCATCGTCGAGGCGATGTTGCCACCGTAGATCGTGAAGTTCTTGTCGAAGAGGTACCAGACGGCGGCGACGGCGAGCAGCGCCGGCGTCGGGTACGGCAGGCGACTGAGCCGGCCGAACAGGTACGCCGAGACCGGCAGCGCCACCACGCCGGCGACCGAGACGATCTTGAACGACGGCCCGTAGGGCAGCGAGATGCCGCCCAGCGCCACGGCGATCGCGGCCACGGCGAGCCACCACCTCGTTCGTGCCGGACCGGGACCCACCCGTCCGGCGACGATGGCGGCGACGACCGCACCGGCGCCCATCACGAAGCGGAACCCGGTGGCGTAGCCGCTCCACACCCCGCCGGCGAGCGCCACCACGGCCACCACCGCGAGCCCGCCCAGCACCGGACGGAGGCGGCGCGGCCGGCCGCCCTCGCCGTGATGGCGAGGGACACCAACCCGGGGAGGATCGATGCCACCCCGGAGAGGCCGGCGTTGACCACCACCATCGCCAGGAACGGCACCACCATGTAGAACTGGAAGACCGGGAAGCCGGCGTACCAGTCGGGGGTCCAGCCCACGAGGCGGCCCGACGGCAACAGCACGTCGCGCAGGTAGCCGAAGGCCCACACGTGGGCGCCCATGTCGCCGCCGGCCGGGGTGGTGTCGGCCAGGAGCAGCCCGGGATGGAGCTGCCAGAAGACGAACGCGGCACACGCGGCGACCACCCCGACGTCGATCGCTGTACGTACCGGACCTTCGTCCGGGCGCGGCCGGGCCGGCTGCTCCGGGGGCAGGTCCTCCGCCTCGGTGTCGGGCCGGTCGAGCACGGTCATGCGGCGCACATCCTCGCATCCCGGAGGGGTGGTCGAGCGGTCACGCCGGGTCAGCGCTGGACGAACAGGATCAGCACCGTCGTGGCGTTGAAACCCACGTGCGCCCAGGTGTTGAGACCCAGCCGACCGGTGCGGTGGGCGAGGTATGACAGCACCAGACCGAAGGCGGCCAGGGCCGGGAACTGGAGCAGCTCGAAGTGGCTGGCCGCGAAAGCGAGCGCGGTGACGATCATCGACGGCCAGATCGGCCACGACCGGGCCAGGGTCCGCTGGAGGAGGCCCCGGTAGAAGACCTCCTCGGCCAAGGGCGCAGCGATGACCACCACGAAGACCAGGATCAGCCAACCGACACCCGACGACGCCTTGTCGGTGAGCTCGCGGGCCGGGGCCTCGAGGGCCGAGCCGTCGGCGTCGGTGAGCCAGAACACCGGCAGGGTCACGAGCGGCACGAGGACGAACTGGCACAGCACGCCGATGGCGATGCCCGTGGGCACGTCGCGCCAACGCATGAACCACCCGAGGTCGATGACCGGCCCGTTGCCCCGGATGCGGGTGGCCACCAGCGGCACCCCGAGCAGCCCGAACCACAGCGGCACCTGCAGCAGGGCGAGCTCGCCGATGCTGAGGCTGCCGGTGGACAGCTCGGCGGCGGGGATGCCCTTCACCGCGGCGAACACCGAGAAGCCGATGAGCGAGGCCACCTGCGCCACCAGGAAGGCGACGATCACGTCGGCGACCCCCCAGCGAGGGGTGGACACCCCCGCATCGTCCGGGGGGACGGTGGAGGGGGGAACGGCCGTCACCGGCGGGAATCTACCGACGGTGGTCGGGATCTCCCGACCGCTGAGGTCAGGACGCTCGGCGGTCGCCGAGCTCGAGGACCGGGGCCACGACCCGCTGGTCGACCAGGGTCCAGCCGTTGGGCACCGACAACCGTTCGGTGTGCAGATCGCACAGGTCGTACTGCATCGGGTGCGGTGCGGCGAGCTGGTCCACCGTGGCGACCCGGCCGGCGTAGTCGTAGGTCAGGGTGGCCGTCGGGGCCCGTTGACATCCCGGACGACTGCAACTCGCGCTCACCCTGGCGAGGTTAGTCACGGTCGCGGGCCGTATCGTGGAGCCATGCAACCGCAGTCCCCACCGCCGCCCCCGCCGCCCCCCGGCCGCAAGCCCAGTGGCGGCCGCACGGGCTCGGGCGGGCTGCTCGGCGGGCTGCCCCGCTGGTCGATCTGGGTGCTGGTCGGCATCCTCGTCCTCGGCTTCGGCGTGGCCGGCCTGTTCCCCGGCTCCACCAGCAAGGACATCACCTACAGCGAGTTCCGCCAGGACATCGTCGCCGGCAAGGTCGCCGAGGTCACCATCGACAACAACAACGGCGACATCTCCGGCACGTTCGAGAACGGCTCCGACTTCCGGACCACCGGCCCGCTCAACGGCGGCATCCCCGACTCCGACATCCAGCTGCTGCGCGACAACAACGTCAAGGTCAGCTACGAGACACCCCAGCCGGGCCTGCTGTCGGCGATCCTTCCGTACATCATCATGATCGGTCTGTTCGTGGCGTTCTTCCTGTGGATGCAGCGCCGAGCCCAGGGCCAGATGAGCGGGGTCATGAACATCGGCCGGTCCAAGGCCAAGACCTACGACACCGAGCGGCCGGGCACCACGTTCGAGGACGTCGCCGGCTACGAGGGGGTCAAGCAGGAGATCACCGAGGTGGTCGACTTCCTCCGCCACCCCGAGAAGTTCGCCGAGATCGGCGCCCGCATCCCCAAGGGCGTGCTCCTGGTGGGCCCGCCCGGGACCGGCAAGACCCTCATCGCCCGGGCCGTCGCCGGTGAGGCCGGCGTGCCGTTCCTGTCGGTGACGGGCTCCGACTTCATGGAGATGTTCGTCGGCGTCGGCGCCAGCCGGGTGCGCGACCTGTTCCAGACGGCCAAGAAGCTGGGCAAGGCGATCATCTTCGTCGACGAGATCGACTCCATCGGCCGCAAGCGCGGCGCCGGCCTCGGCGGCGGTCACGACGAGCGAGAGCAGACCCTGAACCAGATGCTGTCCGAGATGGACGGCTTCGAGGCCACCGAGGGCATCGTGATGATGGCGGCCACCAACCGGCCCGACATCCTCGATCCCGCCCTCCTGCGGCCGGGCCGGTTCGACCGCCAGGTGGTGGTTCCGTTGCCCGAGCTCGAGGAGCGACTCGCCATCCTCGGCGTGCACGGCAAGAACAAGAACCTGGCCGCCGACGTCGACCTCGTCATCGTCGCCCGGGGAACCCCCGGCATGAGCGGCGCCGACCTCGCCAACCTGGTCAACGAGGCTGCGCTGTACGCGGTGCGCGCCGGTGACGAGCAGATCCACATGCGCCACTTCGAGCAGGCCCGGGACCGCGTGCTGATGGGTCAGCGCCGCGAGTCGATGGCCCTCTCCGATCCGGAGAAGGAGGTCATCGCCTACCACGAGGCCGGCCACGCCGTGTGCGCTGCGGTGCTCCCCAACGCCGACCCGGTCCACAAGGTGACGATCCTGCCCACCGGCATGGCCCTCGGCGTGACCCAGCAGCTGCCGATGGAGGAGCGTCACATCCACCGCCAGGACTACATCGAGGACACGCTCGTCGTGCGCATGGGCGGCCGGATCGCCGAGGAGACCATCTTCGGCGTCTACTCCACGGGTGCCAACAACGACCTGGTGGGCTCCACCGAGCTCGCCACCAAGATGGTGCGCGAGTGGGGCATGTCCCCGAAGGTCGGGCCCCAGGCGTGGAGCAGCCAGGGCCAGGTGTTCCTCGGCGAGAGCCTCATGAGCTCGCGCGAGTACTCCGACGACACCGCCCGCGTCATCGACGAGGAGGTGGAGCGCATCCTCCGGGACCAGGAGCAGCGCTGCCGCGACCTCCTCCACGAGCACCGCAACGGCCTCGACCTGGTCGCCCGGGCACTGCTCGAGCACGAGACCATCGACGGCGCCGAGGTGACCCGTCTCATCGAGCTCGGGCGGGAGAACGGCCACGGCACGGCCGGCGACGAGGCCCGCGCCTCGACCCCCGCCGACTGATCCCCGCCCGCCGGTGGCGGCGGGCGGCGAGAGCGATCAGTCCGACGCCACGCCGTGGGTGTCGCACGACGGGGGCACGGACCCGGGCGACCGGAGCTCGGCCACCGACGCCCACAGGTCGGTGGCCGTGGCCGGGCCGAGGAACGACGCCCGCACCACGCCGTCGGCGTCGACGACCACGGTGGTCGGCACGCTGTCGATGCCGTACCGGTCGTGGAGGTCCTTGCGCTCCACCACCTCGACCTCCTGCACGGCCACCTCACCCGACTCGAGGTGCCGGGCCTTGTCCCACACGCCGGCGCACGCATCGCACGTCGCCGAGGTGAACACCACGACGAGCCACGGCACCTCCGGTCGCACGAAGTCCCGCCGGTGCAGCTGGGCGGGGACGTGGAACCGGGTCGGAGCGCTGACGGCCACGGGGTGGCGGCGCTGGGCGACGGCGGCGACGGCCACGGCGACGAGGCCGACCACGACGACGATCACGAACCGCTCCACACCGCAAGGCTAGCGACGGTCGTCAGCCGGTCCCCGCCGCGGTCGTGGTCGGGGCCGCCGAGGTGGTGGGTGCCGGCGCAGACGTCGTCGGCTGCTCGGCCTCGGCATCGGGATCCTCGATCACGATGGTCTGGTCCGGCTCCGGCAGCTGGACGTCGGGGACCGTCGACCCCTCCGTGCCCGGAACGGTGGTGCCCGTGTCGTCGACGACCTCGGGTGCGGCGAAGGGATCGGCGGGCCAGCGCAGGCCCTGGCGCGACGGGACGCCGACAGCGTTGGACATGCCCCTCCGGTCGGCACCGACCCGGTACAGGCCACGCTCGGCCACGATCGGCTCCGACGACGTCACGACCAGGGAGAGGTCGGGGCGGTTGCTGATGTGCTCGCCGATGCGGATGGCGAGGCGGCCCCCTGCGCCCAGCTCGAGGTCCTGGAGGTCGGCGACGGGTACGGCCTGCCCGCCCACGATCGCCGTGACGTCGACGGTGGCGAGGATCTGCGGATCGAGGTTGACGAGCACGAGGTACTCGTCGTCGTTCGGGGTGACGGCGCCGGCCGCGAACGTCCACCGGCGGGACTCCACCGGTGAACCGGTGGTGACGGTCACGCCCCGACGGCCCTCGTGTTCGGCGTAGAGGGCCCGCTCGGCCACGATCGGCACGCCGTTCAGGCTGCGCACGATGCCGCTGTGACCCACCTTGGCCGGCACCCGTCCCTCCGCCCCGACGTCGATCAGCTGGTGCAGACCGGGCGGGATGGTGAGCTCGATGGGTTCGGGGACGCCGTTGTTCGCGGGGTCGTCGACGACGAAGGCGATCTCCACCTCGGCCGTACGATCGCCGGGGTTGTAGACGGCGTACTCCTCACGGGTCCCGTCCGACCGGTACCCGTCGGGGAACACCCAGGCGTCCTGGGGCACGGGGACGCCCGTCTGGACGGTCAGCCCCCGTTCGGCATCGCCGGCGTACCGGAGGAGCCGGTCCACGACGATGCGGCCGTTGCGGGCCGTGATGGTGGCCGCGACCTCGGCGCGACGGGTGACGTCGTCGCCGATGTCGACGGCGATCGTGCCGCGTGCCGGCACGACGAGGCCGTCGAACCGCTCGGGTTCGCGGATGCCGTTCTCGGTGGAGAACCGACCGTCGACGATGGCGTCCTCCGGGAACGGGTTGAACAGGACGAGGAGCTCCCGCGCGTCGACGGTGGTCTCGCCGAAGGCGAAGCTCCACGACGCCGCCGCCGAGGTGGCGCAGGGCTTGGCGTCGAACCCGTTGACGCTCGTCACCTGGTGCTCGACGACCACGCCGCCCGGTGAGGCCTCGACCAGGGCCGACGCCACCGGGGCGTCGAGCAGGTCGTGCAGGGCCACCTGGACGCGTGAGCGGGCGGCCACGGGCACAGCGCGCACCACGGGCTCGGGCGCCGCCGGCGCAACGGTCGTGGCGGTCGTGGTGGTGGGGGCCGCCGTCGTCGCGGTCGTGGTCGAACCCGCGCTGGCCTCGGCCGGAGGGACGAGTACGCCGCCGAACGCGGTCAACGTGACCGCCGTGTCGGTGCCCGTGGGGTTCGTGATGACGATGACGTGGTCGGCGAACGCCTCTTCGTCGGCGGTCCCACCGGCGCAGAACCACGTCGATGACAAGGCGTCGGCCACGGGTGCAGTGGGGAAGCCCGATGCGTCGACGGTCTCGGGGCCGGTCGAGACATCGGTGCCGCCGTCGACGGCGGCGTCGACGAGGAACCCGGCCAGCAGGAGGCCGAACACGATGACGAGGGCCGGGAGGCGTCTCACGAGAGCTCCTCGGCGGTCACGGGCGGTGCGGGGTGCGCGACACGTCGGCGTCGCAAGGCTCGGATGACCGCCACCGACGCCACTGCCCAGAGGACGAACTGGAGGGCCACCATGCCGTAGCGCAGCACCGACGTGTCGTACCGGAGCACCGCGTTGCCCCCGGTCTCGGTGCGGTACCCGTCGGCCCAGCCGAACAGCTTGGTGCGGGGCGCCGGCCGGCCTTCGACGAGCAGTTCCCATCCGTCGGAGGCCGCTGACGAGTGGAGGATCGTGGCCCCGGCGTCGACGGCTCCGGAGTAGGAGGTGGCGCCCTCCCGTCGGCCGAGCACGGGCGTGGCCCCGGCCAGGTCGGTGGCGTCGACCGAGAACGCCGTCCCCGTGGCCGCGTCGGCGGCGACCGACGCCCGGACCGGCAGCGCCGCATCGTTGCGATACACGACGTACGCCGGGTTGACGGGCACCTCGGCCAGGTCGAGCTGGGCCGCCAGTGTGTCGAGCAGGTCGCTCGGGAGGGGGCGCTGGATGCCGCCGAGGGGTTTGGGTGCCGCCGCTCGTGGGAGCACGACGTAGCGGACCGACATCGGGGCCAGCAGCCGACCGAGCCGGCTGGTCTGACCGGACTCGGCCAGACCGAGGGCGTCCTCGATGAGTTGGGTCGATCCCTCGGCAGCGCCCGGTTGGCGGTCGGTGATCGTGGGCAGTCCGTCGTCGGTGGTGGCGTACACCAAACCGTCGCCGAGTGCGTACCCGTCCACGGGCATGACGTCCGGGTCACCGATCCAGAGCACGCGGTACCCGGGATCCTCCTGGCCCAGGAAGGCGAACGTGGTCTCGAGCCCACCGGAGGGCAGGTACCACCGCCCGTTGCCGGCGTCGAGCAGCGTCGGCAGCGCACCGACGAGGAAGGCGACGGCGGCGAGCGCAGCGACGCCCTGGCGCCATCCGAACCCGTAGGCCCGGAGGTCGACCTCGAAGGCCACCACGCCCATGGCGGCGGCGAGGGCCAGCGCCATGGCGGCGGGCGCCAGCAGGAGCTCGGCCGGTGGGAGGGTGAAGGGCAGCCAGCCCTGGGCTCCGGCCCAGGCCAGGCCGAGAAGGGCGATCGCGACGCACCAGGCCCGGACCGCCCAGTCGAAGCGCCATTCGCGTCCGATGGCCAGGGGCAGGAGGGCAGCGAGGGGGAGGCCGACGGAGATGACCGACGCGCCCACCGGGCCCACATCGAATCGGAACAGTTGGGCCAGCGACGCAGGGGCACTGACGCCGGCGTGGCCCACGACCTGCTCCCAGGAGGCGCCGGGCAGCAGGAATTCGAGTGTCCACGGGAGGTGGAGTACGACGGCCACACCGACGGCGCCGAGCGACGCGACGACCAACGGCCTGGTCCCGCGCTGGGCGCCCACGATCAGTGACCCCAGCGCGAGTGCCGCGGCCACCACGAGGGTGACCGGCAGGACGGACGGGTCGACGGCGGCCACCACCGCCAGCAGGAACCCCAACGGCAGCATCTGGTCGCGACGGGGCGGCGGGGCCACGCCCACGGGACGGCCGAAGGGGGCCCACCCGCCGGCGCGGGCCAGCGACGCCAGGATCCACGGCGTGGCCGCGTACATCGTCAGCGCGCCCCATCGGCCGTCGGCGATGGCGTCGTAGCCGAGCGGGATGGCGCCGTAGACCACCAGCGCCACCGCCTGCGCCCGCACCGAACCGGCGGGTTTGAGCAATCGGAACGATCCCACGAGGCCGGCCACGAGCGAGCCGAGCAGGAGCACGCGCCGCAAGGTCCCCATGGCTCCCACGAAGAGGATCCCGAGGCTGCCGAGGAGCGCCAGCGCCGTCGGCGCCGGCGACTCGGTGCCGAGACCGACGTCGCGCCATCCCGACAGGTAGCGCCGGAACAGCTCGATCGGCCCGAGATCGAAGGCCGGGAAGCCACCCACCGCGGCGATCGGTCGCAGCAACAGGTGCCGACTGCCGAAGCCGACGATGAGGACCGTGACGATCCAGGCGGCGAGGGGCCAGCGCAACGAGCCGTCGCGGACGCCGTCGGTGAACCGCCCGAGCGAAGCCTGCACGCCTTCGCTGCGGGTGCCGCCCCGGACGGTCTGGCCCCGCAGGTAGAGCCCGAGCCGGGATGATCCCCGCAGCTGGAACCGTCGGATCTCGGCATCGGGGACGACGCGGAACGCCGTCACCTTCGATCGCCAGGCCGAGATCTCGTCGCGGCGGGCGACGTTCCAGCGCCACGCCTGGATGATGTCGCGTGCTTGTCCGCGCCGCCCGACGACGACGGCGTAGAGGACCTCGAGCAGGGCGACCAGGAGGGCCTGCGGCAGGACGCGCACCAGGTGCCAACGGCTGTAGCAGCTCAACATGGTGCGGAGGCGGTGGCGAACCAACCGCTCCCGACGATGCTCCGACGGGAGGTGCTCGCCCAGCGATTCGAGGTGGCGGACGACCGCGGTCGGGGGCCACGATGACCCGGGCGCCGGCCAGGTGGGCCCGCCAGCACAGGTTCAGGTCGTCGTTCAGGACGTCGATGCCGGCGTCGAAGCCGTCGATGGCGGCGAAGAGGTCGCTGCGGATCAGCGTGCAGGCGCCGGGCACGACGAAGACGTCGCGCACCGCGTCGTGCTGCTCCTGGTCGAGCTCGCCCGGTTCGACCAGCCGGACCCGTTCACCCGTCTTGTCGACCGCCTCCCCCACCTGGAGGATCCGTCGGGTGTCGTCGAAGCGGACGAGCTTGGGGCCGACGATGCCGGCGTTCGACCGCAGCGCCTCCCCGACCATGGTGGTGACGGCCGGAGGGGTCGGCGCTGCGTCGTCGTGGAGGAAGCAGTAGAAGGCGGCGCCGTCCACGATCTCTCGGACGTGGTTGGCGGCCGCACCGAATCCGCGGTTGTCGTCGATGCGGCGCACGTAGGCATCGGGGAGCACCGCCGCCACCCGTGGGGTGGGGTCAGTGTCGCTCGCCGCATCGATGACGAGGACGGCCAGGTTCGCGTAGTCCTGCGCCGCGAGAGCGGCGAGGCATTCGTCGAACCACGGTCCGGGGTTCCGGGTCACCACCACGGCGACGACCGCAGGCGCCGCTGGACGGCTCGGGGCGGGCGTCTCCACGATTGCGGCAGGGTACTGGCCGAGTCCGCGCCGACCCGGCCACCCCTGGACGTCGCACTGCTGCGGCGAGACACATTTCACACGTGCGTGCAACGCCACGCACATCCGCTTAGTCTTTCAAGCAACGCTTCTCGAAAGGACGAGCACCATGGCCGAGATCACCCTCGACGACATCCAGCGAACCGTCCGTGACTCCGTGTACGTGACCATCGGGCTCGGCGTCATCGCCTTCCAGAAGGCCCAGGTCCAGCGCCAGGAGCTCCGCAAGCAGCTCGGCGGCGCCGGCGACGCCCGCACGGCCGCGCTCGGCCGGGTGAAGGAGGTCGAGGAGCGCCTCGAAGCGGTCGAGGAGCGCATCGACGCCGTCCTCGACGACGTCGAGCAACGCCTTCCCGACCAGGCTCGCGTCGTGATGCACCAGGCCCGGACGGTCGCCAAGGACGCTCGCACGCAGCTCCGCGCGCTGGTCCCCCGGATCAACTGATCGACCCACGGGTCGGGCCCTCAGCGTCCGACCGGGTCACGGCGGCAGGTCCCCCTCCCCCGGGTCCCTGCCGCCGCCTCGCGTCCGGGGCCCGCCCGTCTGCGAACCTGTCATCGCATGGTCGAGACACCCCTGCGCGTCGCCGTCGACGCCACCTCGCTGCTCGACACCCGCACCGGGGTCGGCAACTTCAC
This sequence comes from uncultured Acidimicrobiaceae bacterium, assembly GCA_963811245.1. Classification (GTDB taxonomy): domain Bacteria; phylum Actinomycetota; class Acidimicrobiia; order Acidimicrobiales; family Salinilacustritrichaceae; genus Salinilacustrithrix. The sequence goes on along the minus strand of CAWEQL010000010.1, from coordinate 1,046 downwards.
GCACGCGTTGCTACGCGGCCTCGGCCGGCGCGACGACGTCGAGGTCACCGCCTTCCCGGTCAGCATCCGTGGCCGCAGCCGGCTGGCCGGGGCGGTCCCTGCCGGCGTGTCGGTGGTGACCCCGCCGCTCCCCGCCACCGCCATGCGTGCTGGCTGGCGGCGCTTCGACCGACCCCGGATCGACCGGGCCATCGGCTCCCACGACGTGGTGCACGGACCGAACTTCGTCGTCCCACCGTCCCGGGCGGCGCGGTGGTCAGCGTCCATGACCTGACACCGGTGCGGTTCCCCGAGCTGTGCCAGCCCGCCACGCTCGCGTACCCCGACCTCATCCGTCGGGCTGCGGCCGGCGGCCTGGGTGCACACCGACAGCGAGGCGGTTCGGATCGAGGTGATCGACCTCCTGGGGCTCGATCCGGCCCGCGTCGTCTGCGTACCCCTGGGGGTCACCCCCATGGCCGGCGGCGATGCCGACCGCGGTCGGGCCGCGGCTGGGACCAGCTCGTTCGTGCTGGCGGTGGGGACGGTGGAACCCCGCAAGGACCTCCCCGCCCTGGTGCGCGCCGTCGATCACCTCGCCGGACGCGGCCTCGAGGTGCCGCTGGTCCACGTCGGCCCCCACGGGTGGGGCGCCGACGACCTCGACCGGGCGCTGAGCGACGCCGACCGAGCCGACCTCGTGACCCGGCTCGGACGCGTCGACGACGACGTGCTCCGCGACCCTCTACGCCGCCGCCACCCTGGTTGCCTACCCGTCGGTCTACGAGGGGTTCGGGCTGCCGGTGCTGGAAGCCATGTCGGCCGGCGTGGCCGTCGTCACCACCGACGTCCCCGCCATCGTCGAGGTGGCGGGCGACGCGGCCGCCATCGTGCCCGCCGGCGACGGGACCGCCCTCGCCGAGGCCATCGCCGCCGTGTGGACCGATGCCGATCATCGTGCGCACCTCGTGACCAGGGGGTACGAGCGCAGCAGCCGGTATCGGTGGGACGTGTGCGTCGACGGCATGGTAGCAATACGTAACGAACCGAGCGGCGGCAGGAAGAAG
>CAWEQL010000009.1:0-480476 GCA_963811245.1 uncultured Acidimicrobiaceae bacterium | reverse complement strand
AGACCGGCGCTCACGATCCCGACGAGGACTACGGCTACGGCGCCTTCGTCGCCACGGTCGACGCCCTGTGCATGGGCCGTGCGACCTTCGACGTCGTCCGGGCCTTCGACGGCGACTGGCCCTACGACAAGCCGGTCTACGTCTGGACCTCCCACCCTGCCGAGATCGACGCGAAACCCGGCTCCGACGTACGGCCGGTCTCGGGCACCCTCGAGGAGGTGTGCGCTCGGATGCGCGCCGACGGCGTCGAGCGGGTCTACGTCGACGGTGGCGCCACGATCCGGGCCTGGCTCGACGCCGGGATGGTGGACCGCATGACGATCTCGGTGGTGCCGGTGCTCATCGGCGACGGCATCCCCCTGTTCGGTGGTACTGCCGGCGACATCGCCCTCGACCTCGAGTCGTCGACGACCTTCCCGGGCGGGATGGTGCAGCGGACCTACGTGGTCCGCCGCTGACGGTTCAGCTGGTGAGCGCCTTCAGGGTGAGGCCCAGCTCTTCGTTGAGGTTGCCGGGGACCTCGTAGCCCTCTTCGGCCCGGATCTCGCCCAGGTGCTCGGCGATCGACTCGACCGAGAGCTCCTTGTCGGTGAAGCCGGGGGTCACGCCGATGAACACGCGGGCCACGTGGCCGCCGCCGCAGCTGTAGATCTCGCCGGTCACCTCGCACGATTCGTGGGCCAGGTACACCGCGATGGGGGTGATGTACTCGGGGCCGAGCTGGTCGAGCAGCGGGCCGAGGATGTCCTCGGTCATGCGGGTGGCCGCCACGGGGGCGATGGCGTTGGCCTTGATGTTGTACTTGGCGCCCTCGACGGCGAGGACGTTCATCAGCCCGACGAGGCCCATCTTGGCGGCGCCGTAGTTGGTCTGACCGAAGTTGCCGAAGATGCCGGCGCCCGACGAGGTGTTGACGATGCGGCCGTACCCCTGCTCCTTCATGTGCACGAAGGCGGGCTGGGTCACGTAGAACGCGCCCTTGAGGTGCACGTCGAGGACCGGTTCGAGCTGCTCGGGCGTCATCTTGGCGAAGCTGGTGTCGCGCAGGATGCCGGCGTTGTTGATGACGATGTCGACCTTGCCCCAGGTGTCGAGGGCGGTCTGCACGATGGCCTTGCCGCCCTCGGGGGTGGCCACGGAGTCGTGGTTGGCCACGGCCTCGCCGCCGCCGGCCTTGATCTCGTCGACCACCTTCTGTGCCGCGGAGTCGTCGCCGCCGACGCCGTCGACGGACCCGCCGAGGTCGTTCACCACCACGAACGCGCCCCGGCGGGCGAGCTCGAGTGCGTGCGAACGGCCGAGACCACCACCGGCACCGGTGATGACTGCGACCTTGCCGTCGAAGGAGAGCGTCATGGCGGCGAGGCTACGACCGGCCGGCGACCGCCCCGAAATCCCCCCGGATCCCCTGGCCCGTCCGAACCGTTCTGGACCCACGTCTCGTGGATCCCGACCGGTCAACCTGGTTCCAGAACGTCGGTGGCGTGGGCGGTCCAGCGCTTGTAGTCGACCTTGCCGTTGGCGGCCCGGCCGAGGGAGTCGACGAACACGACCCGCTTCGGCGCCTTGTAGTGGGCGATGCGGCCCTTCACGTGGGCGATGAGCTCGGCCTCGTCGGCGGTCACGCCCGGCATCGGCTCGACGACGGCGGTGATGGCCTGGCCGAAGCGCTCGTCCGGGAGGCCCACCACGACCGCGTCGTGGACGGCGTGGTGTTCCTTGAGCGACTCCTCGACCTCCTCGGGGAACACCTTCTCGCCACCGGTGTTGATGCACACCGACCCGCGGCCGAGCAGGACCAGGGTGCCGTCGGCCTCCACCCGGGCGTAGTCGCCGGGCATCGAGTAGTTGGCCCCGTCGATCTGCACGAAGGTGTCGGCTGACTTCACCGGGTCCTTGTAGTAGCCGATGGGCACATGGCCCCGGATGGCCAGCTTGCCGATGCGGTCGTCGCCGGGCCGGACCTCGACGCCGTCATCGGCGATGACCTTGGTGTCGGGACCGAGGGAGAACGTGGCGGTGGCCGAGGCGCGATCGGCGCCGGACCCGCTCGACACCGACTTGGCCATGCCGATCGCCTCGGACGAGCCGAGGGTGTCGACCAGCATCATGTTCGGGTTGTGTCGCAGCAGACCCTCCTTGGTGGCCTGGCTCCACATGACGCCCGACGACAGCACCACCCGCAGCGACGAGATGTCCCAGCGGTCGGGCCCGTCGCCGGAGTTGTGCTCGTCGAGGGCGGCGAGGATCGGGCGGGCGAAGGCGTCACCCACGATGGCGGTGTTGTTGACCTGCTGCTCCTCGATGGTGTCGAGGAGCTCGACGGCGTCGAAGTGGTGACCGGTGAGGGTCACGACCGAGCCGCCCACGGTGAGAGCGGTGAAGGCGTTGAACGCGCCGGTGCCGTGCATCAGCGGGCACGCCGGCAGGGTGCGGTAGCCGGGCGTGGCGGTGATCCGGCGGAGGTGGTCGAGATCGGCGTCCTCCGGCAGGGAGCGCGACCGCGGAGCGCCGTCGTTCAACACGAGCACCAGGTCGTGGTTGCGCCACATCACGCCCTTGGGCATGCCCGTGGTGCCGCCGGTGTAGAGCAGGAACAGGCTGTCCCCCGAGCGACCCCACGGCGAGCTGGCGCGGCCGGTGGTCGCGGTGGCGGCGTCCTCGTACGGCACGGCCCACGCCGGGCACGGCCCGGATCCGTCGTCGACCCACAGCCACAGCACGACGCCCGGGACCCGGCTGCGGAGCCCCTCGATGCGATGGGTGAACTCGCCCTGGAAGACGACCACGGAGGTGTCGGCGTTGTCCCAGAGGTAGACGAGCTCGTCGTCGACGTACCGGTAGTTGGTGTTCACCGGGGCCAGGCCGAGCTTGAACGCTGCGAACACCGACTCCAGGTACTCCGGCCGGTTGGTCAGGTACTGCGCCACCGTCGTTCCCTCCCCGACCCCAGCCCGCAGCAGGGCCTCGGCCACGCCGTCGGCCCGCGTGTCGAAGGCGGACCACGACACGACCCGGTCGCCGTGGAGCAGGGCGGGGGCGTCGGGGATGGTCTCGGCGACCGTCTCCCAGATGTCGGCGAAGTTCCATCCGGTCATGACCGCAGCGTAGGGACTGCCATCGACCCACCCCACCCGACCACCCACCCCCCAGCCCCACCGTTCTGGCACCACATCCGTCGCTCGGCAACCAACGGAAGTGGTGCCAGAACGGTGGGGAGTGGGGAGCAGACTGGTGCGATGCCCCGGCTCCGGCACCGACTTGCTGCTGCGGCCGTCGACGTGACACCGCTACGGGCGTCCCGGGACTTCCGCTTCCTCTACGCCGGCACGGCGGTGAGCCAGTTCGGCAGCGCGTTCACCACGGTGGCCGTGCCGTTCCAGCTCTACGCCCTCACCGGGTCGACGCTGGCCATCGGGCTGTTCGGGGCCGTGGCCTTCGTCCCGCTGCTCGTCCTCAACGTCGTGGGCGGCGCCATCGCCGACAAGGTGGAGCGCCGCCGGTGGATCGTCGGATGCCAGGTGCTGGGTCTGGTGACCGCGGCCGGCCTGGCCGCCAACGCCAGCCTGCACCGAGCGAACGTGGTCGTGATCTTCGTGCTGGGCACCGTCAACATCTGTGCCTTCGCACTCGGAGCACCGGCCGAGCGCGCCTCGATCATCCGGGTGGTGGGCCGGGAGCACGTCGCCTCGGCCATGGCCCTCAAGGCCGTGTCGGGCAGCATCGCCCACGTGGCCGGACCTGCGCTGGCCGGCGTGATCATCGCGTGGGTCGGGCCGCAGTGGACCTACGCCGGCGACGCCGTCACCTTCGCGCTGGCCGCCCTTCTCATCGCCGGCATGCGCCCACTCCACCCCCAGATCGTGGGTGGCCACCCGACGTTCCACCTCGTGCTCGACGGCCTCCGGCACCTGCGCGGGGAGCCCGTGCTGCTCGGCTCGTTCGCCTCCGACCTGAACGCCATGGTCTTCGGCCTGCCCGTGGCGCTGTTCCCCGCCGTCGCCGCCACCCGGTTCCCGGAGCACCCCGCCGTGCTCGGTCTCCTCTACTCGGCGCCCTTCGTCGGATCGCTGGTGGCCAGTACGGCCAGCGGCTGGTCACGGCGCGTGACCCGCCACGGGCTGGTCGTCACCGTGAGCATCGTCGGATGGGGCCTGGCCATGGCCGTCTTCGGCCTGGTCGACGGCGTGGTCCTCAGCCTCGCCGCCCTCGCCGTCGGCGGCGCCGCCGACATGATCTCGGGGATCTCCCGGCAGGCGCTCCTCCAGCTCGCCAGTCCGCCCGAGCTCGTGGGGCGGATGGAAGGCGTCGGGATGGCGGTGTGGACCAGCGGCCCGCGGCTGGGCGAGCTCGAGTCCGGCCTCGTCGCTGCCGCCACCAGCCCGTCGTTCGCCATCGTGTCGGGCGGTGTGGCGTGCGTCGTGGTCATGCTCGGCCTCGCTCGTGCCCTCCCCGGCTTCGTGACCTACCGGGTGCCCTCCCCCCTCGAGGACTCGATGCCCGTAGCGGTGCCGGAGCCGACGACGCCCCCCTGAAACCCGTTCTGGCACCACATTCGTCGCTCTGCATGCACCGGACGTGGTGCCAGAACGGTGTGGGGGTGGGCGCGACGATGCCCCGGCCGAAGGCCGGGGCATCGGTCAGCGGAGGTGGGAGCTCAGCTGGCCAGGTCGGCCAGGATGCCGGCGTTGGCCGGGTGACGGAGCTTCGACATGGCGCGGGCCTCGATCTGGCGGATCCGCTCCCGGGTGAGGTCGAAGTGGCGACCGACCTCGTCGAGGGTGCGGGGCTCGTGGCCGTCGAGGCCGTACCGCAGGATCAGGATGCGCTGCTCACGGTCGTCGAGGCCCTTGAGTCCGGCGAGCACGTCGCCGCGGGTGGCCTCGGTGACGGCGTCGCCCTCGGGGTCGTCCTCGGCCACGGCAGCGAGGTCGCCCAGGGTCATGTCGCCGTCGTCGGAGAGGCCGTCGTCGAGAGACTTGGCGATGCGGGCCGAGGCCAGGATCTCCTCGATCTTCGCCGGCGGGTGGCCGACCTCGACCGACAGCTCCTCGAGGGTGGGCGGCCGGCCCAGCTTGGACTCGAGCATGCCGCGCGCCTTGTCGATCTGCTTCAGCAGGTCGTGGGCGTGGACCGGGAGGCGGATGGTGCGGGCGGTGTTGGCCACGCCGCGCGTGATGGCCTGGCGGATCCACCACGTGGCGTAGGTGGAGAACTTGAACCCCTTGCGGTGGTCGAACTTCTCCACGGCGTGGATGAGGCCGAGGTTGCCCTCCTGGATCAGGTCCAGCAGGGGGAGCTCGGTGCGGTGGTACTTCTTGGCGATCGACACCACGAGGCGCAGGTTCGCATTCACGAACTGCTCGGTGGCGCGGTCGCCGGCGCGGACCTGGCGGCGCAGCTTGGCCTTGTCGGCCGAGGACAGCTCGTCGTCGTCGGCGAGCTTCTCCCGGGCGTCGACCCCGGCCTGGACCAGGGCGCCGAGGCGGGCCTCGTCTTCCTTGGTCAGCAGCGCATGGCGCCCGATGTCGTTCAGGTACAGCCTGACGATGTCCTCGTCGGACTCTCCCGATCGGGTGGCGCGTGCGGCGGGGCTCACGGGTACGAGGACCTCCAGGGCGGGGGTGTGGAAACGGGAACTGACGGTGACCCCCGTGGTTGCGGGGGTGGAACTCGCCCGGCCTCCGATGCTACCTGCATATTCCGGATTGGTGAGAAGAAATCCTGTTGGATCTAGGTTCTTCTCGTGGATTTCGACCTCCCTGGCCCGGAAGATCCCCGTCGCGTCGCCGTACGGGACTGGTTGGCCGCCCACCCGTCGCCCACCGGGCGCCAGTTGGCCGAAGCGGGCTATGTCGCCCCGCACTGGCCCGCCCCGTGGGGCCTCGACGCCGATCCGATCCACCAGATCGTGATCGACGAGGAGCTCCGGGCCGCCGGGGCGAAGCGTCCCACCAACATGATCGGGATCGGCTGGGCCGGCCCGACGATCGTCCACGCCGGGACGGAGGAGCAGAAGGAGCGATACCTGCTGCCGCTGCTGGCCGGCGAGGAGACCTGGTGCCAGCTGTTCTCCGAGCCGGGCGCCGGCAGCGACCTCGCCAACCTGTCGACCCGGGCCGTCCGCGATGGGGACGAATGGGTGGTCAACGGGCAGAAGGTGTGGACGTCCGGCGCCCGGGAGTCGCAGATGGGAATCCTCATCGCCCGGACCGACCCCGACACCACCAAGCACTCCGGCCTCACGTACTTCCTGTGCCCGATGGACACTCCGGGCATCACCATCCGGCCCCTGCGCGAGATGACCGGTGTCGCCATCTTCAACGAGGTCTTCCTGGACGACGTCCGCATCCCGGACTCGCTCCGCGTCGGCGATGTGGGCGCAGGCTGGGGCCTGGCCAAGGTCACGCTCGGCAACGAGCGGGTGTCGTTGTCGACCGGCGGGCTGCTGTGGGGGATGGGGCCGACGTCGTGGGACCTCTTCGACGAGATCCGCGAGGCGGGCGGCACCGAGGACCCCGTGCTGCGCGATCGCATCGCCCGGCTGTACACCGACGCGAAGGTGCTCGACCTGATCCGACTGCGGACCGTGTCGGCCCGCCTCCGGGGCGAGCAACCCGGCCCCGAGGCGTCGATCCGCAAGATCATGGCCGACGAGCACGGCCAGGAGATCATGGAACTGGCCAAGGACCTGGCCGGGGTGCACGGCGTGCTGGAGGGCGTCGGCCCGTTCCGGCGGCCCGACCTCCACGGGTGGCACTACGGCTACCTCTTCGCCCGGGCGCTCACCATCGGCGGTGGCACCGGCGAGGTGCAGCGCAACATCGTGGCCGAGCGGGTGCTCGGCCTGCCCCACGACGTGGACGTGGAGGCGGGGAAGACGTGGGCGGAAGCGGCCCGGTCCTGAGTTGCTGCCCGTCGGTCACGACGTGCCAGCATTGGCTCCATGGTCACGGCCGCAACGGTTTCTGCAGCGGACATCGCCCGTGAGATCGGCAACGACGGCGAGCTGAAGCGCAAGTCGAAGGTCGTTGCGTTCCAGGATCTCCCCGGCGTCCCCGAGGGCACCACGGGCAAGGTGGCCCTGGTCGACGGCTGGGACCGCTGGATCCGCTACCACGTCCTGTTCGACAACGGCGTCGATCTCGGCTCCATCAACCGGGAGCTGTTGGCGCCGGCGAAGCAGTACGACGACCTCCGGTCGCGACGGACGCACGCCATCGAATCCGGGGTGCTCGACCGGCCCGCGGAGATCGAGGCCGACGAGGATGCCGCCGCCACCGGTGGTGCCGCGTCGGATGGCGCCACCGTCAACGGCGTGGCCATCCCTGCGCATCTGATCGAGCGGTCGAAGGCCGCCCGTCAGCGCCTCGGCGGTTAGCCCCCGATCGGCGTTCTGGCACCACATCATCCGGTCACGGAGCACAGAACGTGGTGCCAGAAGCCGGGGTGGACGCGACGAAGGCCCGGTGCCCTCCGGGGGAGTGGAGTGCACCGGGCCAACCGAAATGGCTGCACCGCCGAATGCGCCATCGGTTCTGCGCATGAACGTATCCACGGCCTGTTTCGCCGGTGTGTCCGACAGGTGAAAGGCGGTCGGACGTTCGGTGAACGGCCGCCGGCCAGGTCACGACCGGTAGGTGCCGTTTCCGGAGAACATGCCGGCGTGCCAGCGCCCGGGCGTGGCGACCAGCGCGCGGGGGTAGTCCTCGAACAGCCACCGGGCGAAGTTCCGCCTCGTCCACGGGGTGAGCCCGGCGACGCGAATGGCGGCCCGGGCCCCCTTGCGGTGCTGGATGGCCCGGACCAGCAGCGCCGACATGCGGTGGTCGGCCACGAGATGGTGATCCACCGCCCGGTCGTAGTGCTCGGTGGCGATGCGGGCGCCATGGGGACCGGCGGCCTCGATGGCCTCGGCGGCCAGCATCCCGGTGAGCAGCGCCTGGCCGATGCCCTCCCCGGTCATCACGTCGGTGACGGCGGCGGCGTCGCCGACGAAGAGCGTGCGCCGGGCGGTGCGCACCAGCGTGTCGACCCGAGCCGGGATCGGCCAGGCCGTGTGGCGGGCCTCCGGCTCGGCGGCGTCGCCCAGCACGTCGCGGATGGCGGGCCGCTGGAGGAGGTCGCTCCACAGCCCGGCCATGTCGCCGACGGCAGCCTTGCCGCCGCGCTGGATCCCGAACCCGAAGTTGGCGGTGCCGTCGCCCTCCGGGAACGACCAGGCGTAGCCGGGCAACAGGTCGGCCTCGAACCAGATCACGAGCTCGCGGTGGGCGCGCTCGGAGACGTCCCGAAAGTAGGCGCGGAAGGCGTGCCACTCGCCGCGGTAGCCCGGGACGGCGAGCCCGAGCGCCTTGCGGGTCGGTGACCACATGCCGTCAGCGGCGACGGCGTAACGGGCCTCGATCGTTCCGACGCCGGTGACGTCGAGGCGGACGCGGTCGTCGGTCTCCTCGATCCCCGCCAGCGAGTGGCCGTCGAGTACCTCGGCGCCGGCGCGGCGAGCCAGCTCGACGAGGGCGGCGTCGTACTCGTGGCGACGGGCGACGGCGGCAAACGTGCCCCGGTCGTCGGGGAGGGGGAAGCGGACGCCGTGACCGCTCGGTCCGTACACCGTGGCGGCATCGATGGTCTTCCACGACGGGATGACGGACGGATCGAGGCCGAGGCGCTCGGACAGGCGCAGGGCCAGCGTCGTCAGGCCGTCACCGCAGCACTTGTCGCGGGGGAAGGTGGCCTTGTCGATGACGGCGACGTGGCGGCCGGCCCGGGCGAGCGAGATGGCGGCCGCGGCACCGGCGGGGCCGGCGCCGATGACGGCGACGTCGTAGGTCAGCATGCGGGGGGCGAGGGGCGGGTCGGTCGGGTGCGGTCAGGCGAGCGCCAACAACTCGTCGAACGAGTCCTGGAGGCAGTCGCGGAGCTGGTCGGGGTCGGGGACGGCGGCCAGGTCGGCGTTGATGCCGAGGTGCGCGTCGTCGCAGTTCGACAGCAGCGTGACGTTCACGGCGGCGCCGGCCAGCGGCCCGAACGGGTACATGGCCTCCAGTCGGGCACCGGCGAGGTACACGGGGATGGGGGCGCCGGGAACGTTGGAGGTGGTGAAGTCCACGCCTTTGAGCATCGATCCGAACACGGCGGTGGTGAGTGTGATCGGCAGCCGGTTGAGGATGCCGGCCATGGGGCCGACGAGGTGGAGCGCGGGCTCGCCCCGCTCGTGGACGACGATGTCGTGGACCGCATGCATGCGGTCGACCGGGTCCTCGATGGTCATCGGCACGGGGAAACGCGCCGGTGCGAACTGGTTGCCCGCCTCGTTCTGCGTGGTCTCCGTACGCACGTTGATCGGCATGTTCATGCGGAGCGCGTCGACGTCGGCGCCGTGGAGGTGGTGGTAGCGCGACAGCCCGCCGGCGACGCCGGCCACGAAGGCGTCGTTGAGGCGGCCGTCGGCGAGCTTGGCCGACGCTTTCAGCCCGTCGATCGGCACGGTCATGGTGTCGAAGTGGACCGACAGCGAGCGGTTCCGCATGATCGGGCTCATCGGCTCGGTGGCAGGGGCCAGCATCCGCCCCACCGAGCCCAGCGCCTCGCCGACGTTGCGGATGGTGGTCAGCGGTGCGCGGGCCACGCCGAGGGTGGCGCCGGTCATGGCCGTGCTCGCCCGGCGGGCGATGCCGGCGTTGCGGCGGGCGATGTGGGTCACGGCGTCGACCGTTCGCTCGGCCGGGCTCATGACGTGCATGTCGGGCAGCGGGGGCAGGCCGCTGTCGTCGGTCGCCGGTTCGCGCTCGAGGTCGAGGAGCAGCATGGCGATCTGCATGCCTCCGACGCCATCGGTGATGGCGTGGTGGAGCTTCTGGATCAGTGCGGCGCGGCCACCCTCGAGGCCGTCGATGAACACGAACTCCCACAACGGTCGGGCCCGGTCGAAGCCCTGCATGGCGATGGGCTCGGCGATGTCGAGGACGCTGCGGGGGGTGCCGGCCCCGCCGGCGTTGACCCAACGCACGTGGTAGCGGAGGTCGAAGTTCGAGTCCCACTCCCACCGGGGCGGCGCGAGCGACATGGGGTTGCCGATCACCCGCTGGCGCATCCGGGGGACCAACCGGCTCCCACGTTCGATCTTGTCGGCGACCACGGCACGGTCCGGGCTGCGATCGAGGAAGGTGACCACCGTGATCGTGGATCGCAGCAGCGGATCCTTCTCGATGTTCCACATGAGCGCATCGCTGTCGCTCATCCGTGATTGGAAGTGGAGCTCCGTCATGGTGCGGTCCTCGGTGCAGGGGATGTCAGCAGCTCACGCCCTCGGCCGGGCGGTAGCGCGCCGACACAGTGTCGCGGTCGGTGGACCCGTCCGGGTAGTTGCGGACCCGCGGGGTCGTCCACCTCGTGCAGTTTCCGGAGGGTGCCGACGTGGGCTCGCCCACGCTCACGTCGATGTGACGGGTGCTGTAGAGGTGCACGGTCAGCGATGTGTCCGTGTACGTCGGCCAGATGAGCACCCCGTACTTCGACGTGTTGACGATCTGCAGATCCGGGTGGGGGAACGAGATCGTCGCCTCGTGCCCCTTCGGGTAGCGAGAGATGTAGAGGCTGTGGCTCTGGTACTCGCCGAAGTCGAGACCGGCGAAGAGCGCGGCGTTGAACAGGGTGGTGGCGAACTGGCTCACGCCGCCGCCGACGTCCTCGGTGAGTTCGCCGTTGTAGATGACGCCGTCGGTCACGAAGCCCTTGGCGATCGTGCGTTGGCCGACGTAGTCGTTCACCGAGAACGTCTCGCCCGGCTTGATGACCGCCCCCCGCACGATGTCGGCGATGCGATGGATGTTGGTGACCCGGTTCTGGCAGCACTTGTGGTGCGTGGTGGGGCCGAAGGCGTCGGGCGACCCGACCTCCTCGACGATCCCGAGCGCTTGGGCGTCGTCGGTGCTCAGCGCGGGTTCGGTCTTGGTGAGCTCGATCGTGGCCGCTCCCGACCCGCTCTGGAACGCCTGCTCGACCGCCTCCACGGCCCCCGGGGCGCAGCAGGCGACTCCCTCGACGGAGGGCTTCACTTGCGGCACGCCGTCGACGACGGTGAACGATGCGTCGACGGCGTCGACCTGCAAGGACGCGAACTCCGACTCCAGCGTCGAGCGCACCGCCTCGGGGTCGAGGCTCACGGCGATCGAGTCCTCCAACGACGTGGTCTGCACGAGGGAGCGCAGCTCCTGCGGGACGAGCTGGATCGTCTTGGTTCCGGCGGTGACCGACAGCGTCGTGTCGGCCAGGGCATTGGCATGGGCGGCGGCCGCTTCCGCCACGGCATCGTCGAGACGGGGGGCGAGGTCGGTGGGACGGATCCGCACCATCACGGGTTCGTCGACCGGCGCGTCCTCGGCCGCGGCTTCGAGCGCCACGGCCAGCGTCCCCGGGTCGATGCCCGACCCGGGGACGCCCGGTACGGCGACGAACGGTTCGCCGTCGCGCGACTCGATCGTCGGCTCGACCGGGGAGACGAGCGCCTCACCCTCGAGGCGGCGCATGGTGGCTCGGGCCTTCTCGACGTCGACGGAGTAGTGGACGGGGGCGTCGTGGGGGGAGAAGAAGCTGCCCAGCCACAGGAACGGTCGGGCCGGCAGCGCGGCGGTGCGGCCCTGGTCCAGGGTGGCCTGCGCCGTGGCATCGGCGTCGATGGTCAGCCCGATCTCGGCCGCCGTGGTGTCGTAGGAGACGTCGGGTGTCTCGATGTGGACCTTGCGGTCGGTCATCGCGGCGTCCAGGTCGGTGATGCGGTCCACCAGCTGGTCGGACGGCAGACCGCTCACGTCTTGGCCGGCGAGATCCACGTTGCGCAGCACCTCGCCACCGGATGCGCCGGTGTCGATCGCCCACGCGGCGACGATCCCCAGCACCAGAACCACGGGCAGGAGGACGGCAATCCAGACGATGCGTGTTCGCGTAGCCACGGGCTCACAACCCTGACACGTCCGTTGGTGCTCGGCGCAGTCATCGACATGACGATCTCGCGACGCGTGTTGACGGTCGTGACCCAGCGCAGCCGTGTCCTATGGTCACGACGCTTCGCCAAACGACGATTCGGAGGATCGAGATGAGTGGGATCTGCGACGGCCGCGTGGCCATCGTGACGGGTGCGGGACGCGGCATCGGCCGCGAGCACTCGTTGATGCTCGCCGAGCAGGGGGCCAAGGTCGTGGTCAACGACCTGGGCGGCTCGATGGACGGCACCGGCGACGACGCCGGTCCCGCCCAGCAGGTGGTGAACGAGATCAAGGAGATGGGCGGCGAGGCCGTCGCCAACACCGACGACATCTCGTCCTGGGACGGCGCCGAGCGCCTCGTCAACCAGGCCGTCGACACCTTCGGACGGCTCGACGTGCTGATCAACAACGCCGGCATCCTGCGGGACCGGATGCTGACCAACATGACCGAGGCCGAGTGGGACGCCGTCATCACGGTCCACCTCAAGGGCACGTTCGCTCCGAGCCGCCATGCCGCTGCCTACTGGCGCGAGCAGTCGAAGGCCGGAAACGAGGTCGACGGCCGCATCATCAACACGTCGTCGCCGTCGGGCATCTACGGGAACGTGGGCCAGACCAACTACGGCGCAGCCAAGGCCGGTATCGCCAGCTTCACGATCATCGCCGCCAAGGAACTCGGTCGGTACGGCGTCACCGTCAACGCCATCGCGCCGGCGGCGCTGACCCGCATGACCGAGAACCTCGGCATGGGTCAGGCCTCCGAGGAGGACAAGGCGCTGATGTCGCCCCGCATGATCGCCCCGATCGTGGTGTGGTTGGCCAGCCCCGAGTCGAAGGACGTCACCGGCCGCGTGTTCGACGTGTCCGGCCGGGCCCTGTCCGTGTCGGAGGGGTGGCACCGCGGCCCCACCATCGAGATGCCGGGCGACGACCCGACCACGATCGGTGATGAGGTGCGCCGCATCGTCGGCGAGGCCCGCCCGAACGCCAACATGTTCGGCATGGACGAGAGCTGAGGATCGATGCCCATCAACCCCGATGCCGTCGGCGCGAAGAGCGAGCCGACCCGCCAGTCATGGACCTCGAAGGACGCCCTCCTCTACGCCGTCGGCGTGGGCGCCGGCCACGAGCCCCTGGACGAACTGCAGTACACCACCGAGAACTCCGTCGACATCGACCAGAAGGTGCTGCCGACCATGGCGGTCATCCTCGGCTTCGGTGGGGGCGCCTTCGGCAAGATCGGTGAGTTCAACCCGGCGATGCTCGTCCACGGCGAGCAGTCGATCGAGCTCCACCGGGAGATCCCGGTCGAGGGCGAGATCGAGACCGTCGGCGAGATCACCGGCATCTACGACAAGGGCAAGGGCGCCGTGGTCGTCACCGAGTCGGTGTCGACCCTCGTGTCCGACGGCCAGCCGCTGTTCACGAAGACCATGTCGGCCTTCATCCGGGGCGAGGGCGGGTGGGGAGGCGACCGGGGACCGTCGACCGACTGGCACAAGCCCGACGGCGACCCAGACGTGTCGATCACCTACACGACCCGGCCGGAGCAGGCCCTGATCTACCGGCTCTCCGGCGACCGCAACCCGCTCCACGCCGACCCGCAGTTCGCGGCGATGGGCGGCTTCGACCGCCCCATCCTCCACGGCCTGTGCACCTACGGGTTCTCCGGCCGGGCCTTGCTCCACGGCCTGTGCGACGGCGACTCGTCCCGGTTCCGGGCCATGTACGGACGGTTCTCGTCCCCGGTGTTCCCGGGCGAGAGCCTGACGATCAACGTCTGGCGCACCGGTGATGGCACGGCGGTGTTCCAGACCCAGGGTGGCGACGGCCGCGTGGTGCTCGACAACGGCACCTGCAGCTACACGTAGTACGCCGCCAGGTAGGCGTCGAGCGCGTCCCTGATCGATGCGAAGTGCGCTTCGTGTCGATCAGGGACGATGCCGAACTTCTGCTCCGAGGTGGCGACCCACTCGGAGGTGATGGCGTCGACGGCGCCGACAGCCAGCACCAGCCGGCTGTTGCGGGTCTCCAGGCCGATGCGGCCTCGCCGAGCATCGACGTCGGTGATGCGGAAGCCGCTCGTGGGGAGCGCCTGCAGGAAGGCGTCGTAGACGACCGGCCACGGCTGGCCGACGGTCTCGATCTCGGAACGGGCTCCCACGGTCGGCGAGCGTATCCACGGCTGCCGGTCGTGGCGCCGCGCCCGGCGGCCACACTGTCGGGATGGATGTGTTCCTCATCGCCGCCGTGCTCGTCGTGGTCGTGGTCCTCGAGCGGCGCCGCGCGGTGGCCGGCCGGGTCCACGTGGCCCGCTGGGCCGACGAGAACGACATGCGCCTCACCTCGTGCCGCTACCGCTACCTGCGCCTGTACCGCCGGCCGCAGTTCGTCGTGAACCTCACCGACGCCACCGGCCGCCGCCGACGCGGCATCGCCACCGTCGCCGGGCGCTCGGGACGACGGACCCGGGTCGACATCGACGACCGCGCACCGGCCCGCTGACGGGCCGACGAAGGCGAGGCGGTCAGAACAGGCGGAGCTCGGACGACTCCATGCCGCGCAGGTCGTCGTAGTCGATCTCCACGCACCCGATGCCACGATCGGCGGCCAGCACCTTCGCCTGGGGCTTGATCTGCTCGGCCACGAACACGCCACGCACGGGGGCGAGGCGGGGGTCCCGGTTCAGGAAGTCCAGGTAGCGGGTGAGTTGCTCGACGCCGTCGATCTCGCCGCGGCGCTTCACCTCCACGGCAATGGCCACCCCGTCGGCGTCCCGGCACAGCAGATCGACCGGGCCGATGTCGGTGGGGTACTCACGCCGCACGAGCGTGAAGCCGGGCCCGATGGCCTCGCACCGCTCGGCGAGCAGCACCTGGAGGTGCGCCTCGACGCCGTCCTTCTGCAGACCGGGTTCCACCCCCAGGTCCGCCTGGGTGTCGGAGTGCACGGCCTCGAGCGTGATCTCGAGCTCCTCGCCCTTCTTCGACCGCACCAGCCATCGCCCCGGCTCCTCGGTGATGGTGCAGGGCGGGTTCATCCAGTTCAGCGGCTTGTATGCCCGGTCGTCGGAGTGGATGGAGATGCTGCCGTCGGCCTTGACCAGCAGCAGCCGGTCAGCGGACGGGAGGTGGGCCTGGAGACGGCCGCGGTAGTCGACCGAACAGCGAGCGATCACGAGGCGCACGGCGAGCGATGCTAGGCGGCCGGCCGCCCACCTCCCGACGGCCTCCCGCGCCCTCGGACGGTCTGGACGCCCGCCTCGGTGGCGAGATGGGTCATGGGCCGGTCGTGCGTCTCCCGGGGGAGGCGGTCGACCACCCGGGTCGTGACCGTCACCCCCACCACCGGGGTGCCGCCGGCGAGGAGGGGCAGCAGCCGGTCGTAGTGACCGCCGCCGCGGCCGAGCCGGAATCCGTCCCGATCGAAGACCCGGCCGGGGACGATGACGGCGGTGAGCTCGACAGGGTCGACGAGGGGGCGCCCGGCGGGAGGCTGGTCGATCCCGAATCGGTGGCGCTCGCGGGACCGGTCGTCACGGTGCAGGGTCATCACGCCGTCGTCGCCGAGGCGGGGCAGCACGGGATCGGCGACCGGCAGACCGGTGAGCGGCACCTCGTCGGGAAGACCGACGTAGATCAGCACCGGCCCGTCGAGGGAGCCGACGAACGGCAGCCAGACCGCGGACGACGGCGGCGGCCGCGTCGGCATCGACCGGCGCGAGCGACCGCGCCCAGCGTCGCCACTCGGCCTTCGTGGCGTCGGGAGCCGGCACGCTCAGACGAGCTTGCGGCCCTCGAGCCGCTGGCGGATGAGCTCCCGCGCTCCTGGAGGTCGCGGTAGGTGAGCCGCTCGACGTCGTCACCGAGACCGAAGCCGGCCTTGACGCCGTCCATGTCGAACTCCCAGGACGACATGTCGGTGCCGAGCTGTCTGGCGATCGTCTCGCCGTGCTGGGTGGCGAAGTACATGGTGACGTTGGCGATCTCGGCCAGGATGTCGAGTTCGGGGGCGAGGGTGGCGATGGCGCCGTCGACGAACATGAGGTTCTTGACGAACAGCATGAGCTCTTTGGGGATGCGGGCCCCGTAGCCCAGCAACGCCTTGATCGTCTGCTGGATCTCGGCCACCAGCGCGTCGCCGTCCATCTGCGTGGGGTCGAGGACCTCGCCCGTGTCGAGGCCGAGGTCGCGGATGACGGCGTCGAGGTCGGTGTCGGCCGGCAGGGCGCCCGAGGTCACGGAACGCCGCCAGCTGGCCCTTGGGGTCGTTCGACGTACCGGACATCAGCATCCGCAGGAACGCGGTGCGCTTGAACTCGTCGAGCCGGCCCGTGATGCCGAAGTCGAGCAGTGCGGTCCTGCCGTCGGGCGGCACGAAGAGGTTGCCGCCGTGGAGGTCGCCGTGGAAGATGCCGTGGATCAGGGCGCCCTCCATGAAGCCGATCATGCCGGTGCGCACGACCTGCTCGGTGTCGACGCCGGCCCCCTTCATGCCGGCCACGTCGTCGAACTTGAAGCCGTCGAGCCGCTCCATGACCAGCACCCGTCGGGTGACCAGCTCGGGGTGCGGGCGGGGGATGACGTAGCCGCGCTGGCCGAGTTGGGCGAACGACGGGGCGACGTCGAGCATGTTCTCGGCCTCGAGGCGGAAGTCGAGCTCCTCGGAGATGGTCTCGGCGAACAGCTCGACCAGGGCGGGCGGGTTGGCGAGCGCGGCGACCGGGATCCGCCCGACCAGCTTCGGCGCCAGCCACGCCATGACCCGGAGATCCTGGCGCACCCGGGTGGCCACGGTGGGTCGCTGGACCTTGACCACGACGTCCTCACCCGTGCGGAGGGTGGCCAGGTGGACCTGGGCGATCGAGGCGGCGGCGAGCGGCGTGGTCTCGAAGTGGGAGAAGATCTCGTCGATGGGACGACCGAGGTCTTCCTCGACCACCCGGCCGCACGTCCTCCCAGGCTCCGGCGGCACCTGGTCGCGGCACTTCTTGGTCTCGGCGACCAGTTCCTCGGGGAACAGGCCCTCCCCGCTCGAGATGATCTGGGCCAGCTTGATGTAGGTCGGTCCGAGGGCCTCGGCGGCGATCCGGAGCCGGCGGGACAGGTCGGCGCGGGACACCGATCCGCCCGTGCGGCGCGCACCGACGGCCCACCGGCCCGACCGCCCATCCGAGGTGCGCGCTGACCTTCACGACCCGCCCGGCCGGCGGGAGCGAGCGACGGCGCGGGTCAGTCGGGGCAGCTCGGCCCGGACGGACGCGCCGGGCGGTCGCCAGGGGCGGGAGCCAGCGGAGCTCGTTCACGGTCGACGATCCACGGCGGCGTGTCGCTGAACGCCCCGAGCTCGAGGTCGGCGGGGCGGTCAGGCGGGCTTGGGTCGGTCGCCATCAGGCCATTGTCGCAGGACCGTCGCGATCGGACAACGGCGCGTCCCGGTGGGCGACGCCGCGGTCAGAACTCGGGGAGTCGCCGCTCAGCCAGGGCGGCGGCACCCTCGGCGAAGTCGGGGCCGGTGGCCATCTCGCCGCAGCAGCTCGCATCGACTCCCGCACCGACTGCCGCGGGATCGCCGTGCAGCAGATCGCCCCACAGCTGGGCCTTGGTGGCGGCGATCGATGCCGGCGAAACGTGGCGGGCGAGGTCGTGGGCGTAATCGTCGACGTGGCCGGCCAGCTCGGCCTCGGGGCAGGACGGCAGAGAACAGACCCGACCGCCGCCGGCCTCCTCGGCGAGGAAGACCCGGCCGCGACAGGAGCCAGTCGGCCGCCCGACCGGCGCCGACCAGGCGGGGGAGGAGCCACGACAACCCGTACTCGGCGGGGAAACCGAGCTTGGGCGCGGCCGTGGTCAGCTTGGCGCCCGTCGCACCGCGAAGCGGATGTCGGCGAAGCAGGCGATGACCAGACCGACCCCGGCCGCGGCGCCGTTGACCGCGGCGATGATCGGTGTCCGCATGCCGAGCTGGAACGCGAAGTCGGCGGCGAAGGGCTCGGCGCACGGCCGGCATCGGCGGCTCCGTCGCCCCGCAGACCGTCGTCGTAGCCACCCTTGCTCGACGTGGCCCTCGAGGGCGCGGGCGTCGGCGCCGACGCAGAAACAGGTCGCCCGCGCCCGGTGACCACGACGACCCGCACCGCCCGGTCGGCCTCGGCCTCGGTCAGCGCCCACCGGTACTCGAGGTGCATCCGGCCGGTCCACGCGTTGCGGCGCTCGGGCCGGTCGAGGGTGAGCCGGGCGACGCCGCCGCTCGACCTCGTAGCGGATGGTGCTTGCAGCTCCACGTCGTCAGCTCCCCGCGCGGCCGCGATCGCGGCCTCGGCCAGCTCCGGCCGGCACACCAAGCAGGTCGGGGAGGTACGGGTCGGCGATCGTTGTAGACGCAGTGGGGATCCGTCGAGCCGGGAGGCGTGGAGGCCGTGGTGGCGGGCCACCGCCACCGGCGCCGCCGAGTCCCATTCGTACTGACCGCCCGAGTGCGGGTAGCAGTCGACCTCGCCGCGCAGGATGGCCATGGTCTTGGCCCCCGCCGAACCCATCGCGACCGTGACGCCGTCGAGCGCAGCCCGCACGAGCTCGGCCTCGGCCGGCGGGCGGGTTCGCGACACGACGATCCGGGGGTGGGTCGGCACCGGGCCGAGCATGATCGGGTCGTCGGCGGTCGAGAAGCACGTGCCCTAGGGCCGGGAGGGCGACCGCGCCGCACACGGCATCGCCGTCGATGCAGAGGGCGACGTGCACGGCCCAGTCGGTGCGGCCCGGTTCGGAGAACTCACGGGTGCCGTCGAGCGGATCGATGATCCAGACCCGGCTGGCTGCCAGCCGGGACTCGTCGCCATGGGTGGCTCGGGATTCCTCGGAGAGCACCTTGTCGCCGGCAGGGATGTGCGCCGCCAGCTCGCTCATCAGGTAGTCGTTGGCCCGACGGTCGCCCTCGTCCTTCACTGTCCGGGGATCGGCGCCGGCGTCGAGCAGGTCGCGCCTCGTCGTCGACGAGGAGCGTCCCGGCCTCGACCGCCAGGCGTCGGGCGAGCTGGTGATCGGCCGGCGTCACGGCGGTGGAATGCGGAGGCACTTCGATTGTTTACCAACAGAACCGGCCCGTACATTTGTCCGTTCGCGATCGGGAGCCTGCGCAGGAACGATGAGTTACGAGCTGTCCCACCTGAGGGCCCTCGAAGCCGAGGGCATCCACGTCATGCGCGAGGTCGCGGCCGAGTTCGAACGGCCCTGCCTGCTGTTCTCCGGTGGCAAGGACTCGGTCGTCATGCTCGAGCTCGCCATCCGGGCCTTCGCTCCGGCCAAGATCCCGTTCCCGGTGATGCACGTCGACACCGGTCACAACTTCCCCGAGGTGATCGACTTCCGTGACCGCCGCCTCGATCGCGCCGGTGCGCGTCTGGTGGTGGCCTCGGTGCAGCAGTCGATCGACGAGGGCAAGGTCGTCGAGCAGACCGGACCCCGGGCCAGCCGCAACATGCTCCAGACGGTGACGCTCCTCGACGCCATCGAGTCCAACGGGTTCGACGCCGTCTTCGGTGGGGCCCGACGCGACGAGGAGAAGGCACGGGCCAAGGAGCGGGTCTTCAGCTTCCGCGACGACTTCGGCCAGTGGGACCCGAAGGCGCAGCGCCCCGAGATCTGGAACCTGTACAACGGCCGCCACCGCAAGGGCGAGCACATCCGGGTGTTCCCGATCTCGAACTGGACCGAGCTCGACGTGTGGCAGTACTTGAAGGAGGAGGAGGTCGAGATCCCCTCGATCTACTTCGCCCACCGCCGCCGAGTCTTCGAGCGCGACGGGATGCTCCTCTCCCAGTCCGACTTCATCGGCCAGCTCGAGGGTGAGACGGTCTACGAGGAGACGGTCCGCTACCGGACGATCGGCGACATGACCTGCACCGGCGCCGTGGAGTCCTCGGCCGCCGACTACGACGAGATCATCGCCGAGGTCGCCGCCACCCGGATCACCGAGCGGGGCGCCACCCGGGCCGACGACCGCGTTTCCGAGGCCGCCATGGAAGACCGCAAGCGAGAGGGCTACTTCTGATGGAACTCCTCCGCTTCGCCACCGCGGGCTCGGTCGACGACGGCAAGTCGACGCTCATCGGCCGCCTCCTCTACGACTCGAAGACGATCTTCGAGGACCAGCTCGCCGCCGTCGAGGCCACGTCGCGGGCGCGGGGCGACGAGTTCACCAACCTGGCGCTGCTGACCGACGGCCTGCGGGCCGAGCGCGAGCAGGGCATCACCATCGACGTGGCCTACCGCTACTTCGCCACGCCCCGCCGCAAGTTCATCATCGCCGACACCCCGGGCCACATCCAGTACACGCGCAACATGATCACCGGGGCGTCCACGGCCAACGTGGCGCTGATCCTGGTCGATGCGCGCAACGGGATCACCGAGCAGTCGCGGCGCCACTCGTTCATCGCCTCGCTGTTGCGGATCCCGCACCTCGTGGTCTGCGTCAACAAGATGGACCTGGTCGGCTGGTCCGAGGACCGCTTCGAGGAGATCAAGGCCGAGTACCGCGACTTCGCCATGAAGCTGGACGTCAGCGATCTCACCTTCATCCCGGTCTCGGCACTGCTCGGCGACAACGTGGTCGATCGCTCCGACAACATGAAGTGGTACGAGGGCCTGCCCCTCCTGCGGTTCCTGGAGGAGGTGCACATCGCCTCGGATCGCAACCTGATCGACTCCCGCTTCCCGGTGCAGTACGTGATCCGGCCCATGACGTCCGACGGCCTCGACTACCGGGGCTACGCCGGCGTCGTCGCCGGTGGGGTGTTCAAACCTGGCGACGAGGTGGTGGTCCTGCCCAGCGGGTTCTCGTCGACGATCAAGGCGATCGACGGACCGAACGGACCGGTCGACGAGGCGTTCGCGCCGATGTCGGTGACCATCCGCCTCGAGGACGAGATCGACATCAGCCGGGGCGACATGATCTGTCGCCAGCGGAACCAGCCGGTCGTGGGCCAGGACGTCGAGGCGATGGTGTGCTGGATGTCGGAGACGGGGGCCCTGCGGCCGCGCCAGAAGCTGGCCATCAAGCACACCTCGCGATGGGCCCGCGCCATGGTGACCGACCTGCAGTACCGGCTCGACGTCAACACCCTCCACCGCGACGAGGAGGCCGACGAACTCGCCCTGAACGAGATCGGTCGGGTGTCGCTGCGCACCACGGCGCCGCTGTTCTTCGACGAATACCGCCGCAACCGGTCGACCGGCAGCTTCATCCTGGTCGACGAGACGACGAACAACACGGTGGCGGCCGGGATGATCCTCGGCGAGTCGTGACGCAATCGCGGGTCACACCGAACACGGTCTGGCACCCCTCGGCACTCGATCGCCGCGAGCGCCCGTCGGTCGGTGGCACGGTCTGGTTCACCGGCCTCTCCGGGTCGGGGAAGTCGACGGTGGCGGTGGAGGTCGAACGGATGCTCGTCGCTTCGGGCCGGCCCGCGTACCTGCTCGACGGCGACAACCTCCGCCACGGCCTGAACGGCGATCTCGGCTTCAGCACCGCCGACCGCACGGAGAACGTGCGCCGGGTGGGGGAGGTGGCTCGCCTGTTCGCTGACGCCGGCGTCGTCGCACTGGTGCCGGTGATCTCGCCCTACCGCGCCGACCGTGCCGCGGTGCGGGCCATCCATGGCGCCGCGGACCTGCCCTTCGTCGAGGTCTTCGTCGACACCCCACTCGACCTGTGTGAGCAACGCGATCCGAAAGGGCTCTACGCCCGGGCCCGGGCCGGCGAACTTCGCGGGTTCACGGGCATCGACGACCCCTACGAGGCGCCGGAGGAGCCGGACGTGCGACTCGTGCCTGACGACGGAGACGCCCGCCACCAAGCCGAGCTCGTTCGGGCGGCGGTCATCGAACGGATCGGCTGAGTCGTCGGAGCGCAACCCACGCCATCACGGCGTCGGTCCGGACCTGGTGCGCTCAGCCCCCGCTCGTCGACGAGCTGGTGGATCCGCTGGTTGTCGTCGAGGAAGCCTGCGTGGTGGTCGGGGCCGCAGTCGTGGTGGGTGCGGCCGTCGTCGTCGGTGCCTGGGTGGTGGTGGGTGCCTGGGTGGTGGTGGGTGCCTGGGTGGTGGTGGGTGCCTGGGTGGTCGTGGGTGCCTGGGTGGTCGTGGGTGCCTGGGTGGTCGTGGTGGTCGGCGCCCGGGTGGTGGTCGGGGCCTGGGTTGTGGGGGCGGCAGTCGTGGTCGGCTGCCGGGTGGTGGTCGGCGCCCGGGTGGTGGTGGTGCGTCGCGTGGTGGTCGACCGTGGCGCGCTGGTCGACGGTGTGAGCATGGTCAGGGACTTGAGCGGCGCATGGGACGGCTCCGGCGCCGGGAAGGCCGTGGCCGGGACGAACTGGGCGGCGAAGGCCATCACGTCGTGCCAGATCAGCGCCGGGATCGAGCCACCGGTGACCCGGGAGAAGCCGGCCACGTTGCGCATCGACACGTTGCCTTCGGGGTGGCCGACCCAGACCGCCGTGGCGAACTCCGGGGTGTAGCCGACGAGCCAGGCGTTGGCGTACTCGTCGGACGTGCCCGTCTTGGCTGCGGCGGGCCGGCCGATCTGGGCCCGGGTGGCCGTGCCCCGCTTCACGTTCTCCTGCAGGACCCGGCTGACCTGGCGTGCCGTCTGCACGCTGATGGCCTGCGGACCCTCCATCGGGGAACGGGGGGTGAAGTCGGCGACGACCGAGCCGTCCGGCGCCAAGATCCGCTTCACCGGACCGGACTGCACCTGGTGGCCGTCGTTGGCGAACCCGGCGTAGGCGGTGGCCATGTCGAGCGGGGAGGTCTCGTAGGCACCGATGCCCACGCTGGGGCCGACGTGCTCGGGGAGGCCGGTCACGCCGAGGGCGGTGGCCGTGTTCCGAACTGCGTCGGCGCCGACGGCTTCGGTGAGGCCCACGAACGCCGTGTTGATCGAGTTGATCGTGGCCTGGAGCAGGGTCACCTGTCCGTAGCCGCGGTGCGAGAAGTTCTCGACCGGCTTGGGGTCGGGGACGGTGTGCGGGATGTACTCCTTGGGCGCCGGGATGCGCTGTTCGGGGACGTATCCCTGCTCGAGCGCGGTGGCGAGGACGAAGGGCTTGAAGGACGAACCGGCTTGGCGTCCGGTGCCGCCACCGAGGCGACCGAGCGCCAGGTTGACCTGGGCGTCGTCGAACGACCGGCCGCCGACGAGGGCGGTGACGAGACCGGTGTGGACGTCGACCACCGCAAGGGCCGCATCCGGCCCGGCGGGATCGGGGAGGTGCTTGTTCACCGCGAGGCGGGCGACGTACTGCAGTTCAGGGACCAGCGCGGTCTCGATGGTGAGCCCACCGCTGTAGAGCAGGTCGGGGTCCATCTTCTGCGTGTCGAGCAGGTACCGCCGGACGTAGTCCATGTAGTACGGCCAGTTCTCGACCCGGGGCTTGCGGGGCAGCACCTTCACGGCGTCGGCCAGGGCCGCGTCGACCTCGGACTGCGGGCGGGTGCCAGCGGAGGCCACCTTGCGCAAGACCTCGCGCCGAGCCCTCTCGGCGGCCTCGGGATGGGCTCGGGGATCGCGGGTGGTTGGGGCAGGGAGAACACCGACGAGGAGCGCGGCCTCGCTGAGCGAGAGGTCCTTGGCCGGCTTGTCGAAGTAGGTCCGTGCCGCCGCCTCGAACCCGTAGGCGCCGTTCCCGAGGAACACGGAGTTGGCGTAGGCGGTGAGGATCTCCTGCTTGGAGAACTGCTTCTCCAGGTCGATCGACACCTGGAGCTCCTGCAGCTTGCGTTCGAGGCTGTCGTCGTTCCCGGTGAAGAGGTTCTTGGCCAACTGCTGGGTGATCGTCGACCCGCCCTGTTCGATCTTGCCGCTCCGGGCGTTGGCGATGGCCGCACGCAAGATGGCCTTCGGGTCGTACCCGCCGTGTTCGAAGAAGTGCACGTCCTCGGAAGCCGTGAGCGTGTCGGTGATCACGTCGGGGACCTCGCCGACCTGGAAGGGCAGGTAGTACTCCTCGGGCGCGAAGCGTCCGATCACCTTCCCCTTCGCGTCGAGCACGATCGAGGACTGCGACGCCGTGCGGTTCACTGCCGCCGACAGGTCGTCGATGGCGGAGACGTCGACCCCGGGATCGGGGAGCTTCGGTGCCGCTTCGATGGCGGCATTCGCGACGAAGAGCGTGGTGGCCGACAGCATGGCGACGATCAGCGCACCGACGACGCCGACGGTCAGCGCGACGAGCGCGAACCGTCGAGCAGGTCGCAGGAGGTCTCGGAGGAACGAGCTCATCTACCGGCGGACGGTCACGAAACGACGGTGGCGCAGCGAGAAGACACGGTGGCCGCGACGGAGCGGCCCGGTCTCGACCGCGATGCCCCCGAAGAGCATGCACGAGGCGTTGTAGACGATGGCCAGCAGCACCGTGATGAGCAGGCCGACCAGGGCGAGGACGCCGAAGGCGACGAGCAGCACGTTGAACAGCGCCTGGCCGACGACGTCATAGGCGGGCAGCCCGAGTGCGCTGGCGATGCCGTCCTCGATGCTGGACACGAAGCCGAGGTGCAGGGCGACGTTCCAGACGACGACGAGCGTGGCCATGGTGGACAGGTACCCGAGGATGGAGAAGACGGAGGCGACCTTGGCGACGCTGGCGATCCGCACCCGGCGGATGCGCATGCCACGCACGGGGCGGCGCCCGGATCGGGGACGGGCCGGGCGACGCTCCCTGTGGTCGGCGGTGCGGTCGGACCGTTCGGCGGCCGGTGTCTCGTCGACGTCGTGGCGATCGTCGTCGTGGCGGAGGTCGTGGTCGGCGGCGAGATCGTCGTCGGGACGGGTCAGATCGATCGTGTCGTCGTGGCGGGCCAGGCTCTCGTCATCGTGACGGGGCAGGCTCTCGGTGCGATCGAGGAGGCTCATGAGGGAAGGTCTTTCGTGCGTGTGTCGTCGTCAGTCCTCGTGTCAGTACCCGAGGGCCGCGCGAAGCATTCACGCTCGGACCGATCAACCTCCCGGTGCGACCGACGTCACACCGTGGGCCTCCGTTCAGGCGCTCACCGGGTGGCGTCCTGGATCGCCGTCCACACCCGCTCGGGGCTGAGCGGGAGGTCGATGTGGCGGACGCCGAGGTGCGAGACGGCGTCGACCACGGCGTTCTGCACCGCTGGGGTGGCGCCGATGGTGCCGGCTTCGCCGATCCCCTTCGCCCCGAGGGGGTTCAGCGGGGTGGGCGTCTCGTGTTCGACACGCTCGAACGAGGGGAACTCGGCGGCCGACGGGAAGGCGTAGTCGGCCAGCGTCGTGGTCAGCGGGTTGCCGTCCTCGTCGTAGCGGATCTCCTCGTAGAGCGCCTGGCTGATGCCGGCGCACACCCCGCCGTGGACCTGGCCGTCGACGATGAGCGGGTTGATCAGGGTGCCGGCGTCGTCGCACGCGACGTGGCGCAGCAGGCGGACCTTCCCCGTGTCGGTGTCGACTTCGACGACGGCGACGTGCGCGCCGAACGGGAAGGTCGAGCCCGCCGGCTGGAAGTCCGTCTCGGCGAAGAGGGGCTCCATCCCGCCGTCGACACCCGCCGATGCCAGGTCGGCCCAGGACCGGGCCGACACCGGCGCACCGGCCACCGCGAACGTGCCGGCGGCAGGGTCGTGGACGATGTCGGCGGGGTCGGCCTCGAGCAGTTCGGCCGCCCGCTTCCTGGCCTCGTCGACCACGAGCTCGGCGGCTGCCGCGGCGGCGGCGCCGCCCAACTGGAGCGACTTCGAACCACCGGTTCCGCCGCCACGGGGCACGTCGTCGGTGTCGCCATGGCGCACCTCGATCCGCTCCATCGGGATGCCGGTCCGGTCCGAGACGAGCATCGCCCAGGCCGTGTGGTGGCCCTGGCCATCCGCGGACGAGCCGGTGCGGACGATGGCGCCGCCGGCGGGGGTGATCTCGACGGAGCCGTACTCGCTCTCGCTCATCACGTTGGTGATCTCGACGTACACCGACACGCCGATGCCGAGCTGGGTGGCGCCCCCCTCGGCCCGTCGCTCCTCCTGGCGCCGGCGCAGCTCCTCGTACCCGGCCGCGGCGAGCGCCTTGTCGAGCACCGCTTGGTAGTCGCCCGAGTCGTAGTGGCCCCCGGTGACGGTGTCGACCGGGAAGGCATCGGCGGGAATGAGGTTCTTGCGGCGCACCTCCACCGGGTCCATGCCGATCTCGTCGGCGAAGAGGTCGACCATCCGCTCGATGGCGGCGGCCGCCTCGGGCCGTCCTGCGCCGCGGTACGCGCCAACCGTCGACGTGTTGGTCACGACCGACCGGATGCGCACGTCGACGTCGTCGATCGCGTAGACGCCGGGAGCCATCAACCGGGTCATGTAGGGGAGCACGGCTCCCATGCCGGCGTAGGCGCCGCCTTCCTGGATGACGTCGAGCCGGTAGGCGGTGATGGTGCCGTCGCGGTTGCCGGCGAGATGGGCGTGTTGCACCTGGCCTCGGCCCTGGACCATCCCGACGAGGTTCTCCGATCGGGTCTCCGTCCAACGGACCGCCCGGCCGAGGCGGCGGGCCAGCCACGGCACGAGGAGCTCTTCGGGGGTGGTGCCGTGCTTGGCGCCGAAGCCACCGCCGACGTCCGGCGTGATCACGTGTACCTGGCCGGCGTCGAGACCGAACAGCGCCGCGAGGGCATCGCGGGTCCCGTGGGCGCCCTGCGTGGCCGCCCACTGCGTCAGCCGGTCGCCGTCCCAGCGGGCCGCGACGACACGGCCCTCGAGCGGCACGGCCGCCATGCGCTGGTTGATCATCCGCTGGGAGACGACGACCTCGCCCGGGAGCCCCTCGGCGGAGATGGGATCGCCCTGGTCGAGCAGGAGGTTGGTTCCGTTGTCGGGGAAGAGCACGAGCTCGTCCGCCGCGGCGGCCTCGGGATCGAGGATCGGCGTGAGCGGTTCCACCTCGGGCCAGACCGCCTCCGCGGCGTCGACGGCCTGGCGGGCGGTCTCGGCGACGACGGCGACGATCGGCTCTCCCACGTAGCGCACCACGTCGGTGGCCAGCAGTGGCTGGGCCACCTGGTGCGCGAGGAACGGTGAGGACATCAGCGGCCCGATGTCCAGGTCGGCGCCGATGATCACGTCCACGACGCCTGGCATCGATCGGGCTTCCTCGACGTCGATCGACTCGATCCGGCCGTGCGCCGTCATGGCGCGGACGAACGCCACGTGGAGGGCGTCGCGCGGGGCGATGTTGTCGATGTAAGTGCCCTCGCCGCGGAGCAGCGACGGATCCTCGATCCGTTGGACGCGAGTGCCGAGGATGCTTCCGGAGTTGGCCATGCCGGTTGTCTATCGCACCCGGCCGGGGCCGGGAGCCCGTCAGGCGGTGGCCGGTCGGCCGAGCAGGAAGCCCTGGCCGAGCGGGATGCCCAACCGCCGCACGGTGTCGAGCTCGGCCTCGGTCTCGATGCCCTCGGCGATGACGGTGGCGCCCGTCTCGCCGGCGAAGTTCTGGATGCCGGCCACCAACGCCCGTTTCGCGGCGTCGCGATCGATGCGCCGGATCCAGGAGCGGTCGAGCTTCACGTAGGTGGCGTCGAGGGCCAGGATGTGCGCGAGGCTGGCGAACCCCGAACCGGCGTCGTCGACCGACAGCATGACGTTGGTGCCGAGCTTCTCCAGGGCGGCGCGGAGCCGGGCGTAGTCGGCGACGGGCTCGAGTTCGCTCAGCTCGACGACGATCGTCCGGTCGTCGGCCTGGCGCAGGTGCGTCCCGATGTCGCGGTGCACCAGGAGCGAGGGCGAGACGTTGACCGAGAGGTGGTGGTCGGCCGGCAGGTGCGCAGAGCCTTCGATGGCGGCATCGAGGGCGGCGAGTTCGAGCGTGTGGCCGGCTCCGACCGCGCCGGCGTGGAGGAACACCTCGAGCGGCTCGCGGCCGTCGTCGAAGCGGGCCAGAGCCTCGTAGCCGACCGACTCGTCGCGGCGGAGATCGACGATGGGTTGGTAGGCGATGGCGAACTCGCGGCGATCGGCCAGGGCGAGGGCTTCGCGGTGGGCTTCGTCGCGGCGGGCGGAGTCGAGCAACGAGGCGCCGAAGACGCCACTGGCGAGGGCGGCGAAGTCGATGACCGAGGCATGGAGGCGGTCGATGTCGGTGCGCGTCGCGTCCCGCTCCGGCAGCGCGACGAGCAGTGCGACGACGGCATCGCCGGCCCGCACCGGCGCGGCAGGCACCAGTGTGGCCTCGCCGCGCTCGGACGCCAGCTCGATCCACGGCCCGGCTACGGCGCGCTCGCGGAGGTGCCGGCCGAGGTGGTGGGGACCGCGGTGGCTGCGCAGGACGGCGAGGGGGTCGTCGCCCTTGCCGCCCAGAGCTGCCACCACGTCGCCGAACAGCTCGGCCACGGCCACGCCACGCACGCCGGGCAGGTGGAGGAGGCTGTCGCAGAGCTGCGTGACGGCCACCTCCACCGACGGCGTGGCGCTGGACGCGGCGGCCTCGACGAGCGCGACCCGCCGCTCGACCTCCCGACGGACGATCTCGTCCCACTCGGACCGCCCGCGCAGGTGACGGCGGAGCCGGGCGACCAGGGCGTCGGGATCGAACGGTTTGAACACGTAGTCGTCGGCCCCGATGCCGAGCCCCTCGACCAGGTCCTCGACCTGGTCGAGGGCGGTCACGAACAGGACCGGGGTCTGCGCCGTCGACGGCGTCCGCCGGATCCAGCGCAGGACCTCGACCCCGTCCATGTCGGGCATCACCCGGTCGAGGAGCACGGCGTCGACGTCCTCGGCGACGAGGCGGCGTAGGGCCTGGTCGCCGCTCTCGGCCTCGAGGACGTCGAAGCCGGCATCGTCGAGGGTGAACCGGAGCAGCGAGCGGGTGGTCGGGTCGTCATCGACGACCAGGATCCGGGCTGGTCCCGGTGGACGGGCCTGCGGCGGCGTCACATCCCTGACTGTAGGTCGTCTCTGGGCGTTCTGTCCGTTACGACCGGTTCGTCCCTGCGCGATGGCGGGGCCGTCACGCCCGGGTGATCGGCTTGTACTTCAATCGGTGGGGCTGCGTGGCGTCGATTCCGAACTCGCGGCGGCGCCACTCCTCGTACTCGGTGAAGTTGCCCTCGAACCAACGCACCTGCGAGTCACCCTCGAAGGCGAGCACGTGGGTGGCGAGCCGGTCGAGGAACCAGCGGTCGTGGGAGATGACCACCGCGCACCCGGGGAACGTCTCGAGCGCGTCCTCGAGGGCGCGCAGGGTGTCGACGTCGAGGTCGTTGGTGGGCTCGTCGAGCAGCAGCACGTTGCCGCCCTCGCGGATCTTGCGGGCGAGCAGCACCCGGTTGCGCTCACCGCCCGAAAGCACGCCGACCTTCTTCTGCTGGTCGGAGCCCTTGAAGTTGAAGCTCGACACGTACGCCCGGCCGTGGATCTCCCGCTTGCCGATGAGGAGGTTGTCGACGCCTCCGGTGATCTCCTCGTAGACGGTCTTGTCGTCGTCGAGCACGTCGCGGTCCTGGTCGACGTAGGACAGTTCGACGGTCTTGCCGATGGTGATGTCGCCGTCGTCGGGCTTCTCGCTGCCGGTGATCATCTTGAACAGGGTCGTCTTGCCGGCGCCGTTGGCGCCGATCACGCCCACGATGCCGGCCGGCGGCAGCTTGAAGCTGAGGTCGTCGATGAGGAGACGGTCACCGAAGGCCTTGGAGACGTCGTCGAACTCGATGACGACGTCGCCCAGCCGCTTGCCCGGCGGGATGGCGATCTCGAGCTTCTCGAGCCGGCCGGTGCCGGCGTCGGCCTGGCTCTGCAGCTCCTCGTAGGCACGCAGTCGGGCCTTGCCCTTGGCCTGCTTGGCCTTGGGCGAGCTGCGGATCCACTCGAGCTCGCGCTTGAGGGTCTCGCGCCGCTTCATGTCGGAGTTGTCCTCGGCCTCGAGGCGGGCCCGCTTCTGTTCGAGCCACCCCGAGTAGTTGCCCTCGTAGGGGTAGCCACGGCCGCGATCGAGCTCGAGGATCCACTGGGCCACGTTGTCGAGGAAGTAGCGGTCGTGCGTGATGGCCACGACGGTGCCGGCGTAGTCCTTGAGCGTGCGCTCGAGCCACGCGACCGACTCGGCGTCGAGGTGGTTGGTGGGCTCGTCGAGGAGGAGCAGGTCGGGTTTGGAGAGCAGGATGCGGGCGAGCGCCACGCGGCGGCGCTCGCCGCCGGAGAGGTTGTCGACCGCGGCGTCGCCGGGCGGGCAGCGCAGGGCGTCCATGGCGATGTCGACCGTGCGGTCGACGTCGTCGACGCCGCCAGCCGCCATCTTGGCCTCGAGCTCGGCCTGCCGGGCGCCGATCTTTTCGTAGTCGGCGTCGGGGTCGGCGTAGCTGGCGAGGAGGGCGTCGTACTCCTCCTGCAGGGCGACGACGGACCCGATGCCGTCCATGACGTTCGCCCGTACGTCCTTGGTGGGATCGAGGTGCGGTTCCTGGGGCAGATAACCCACGCTGTAGCCGGGGGAGAGGCGGGCCTGGCCGCTGAACTCGTCGTCCAGGCCGGCCATGATCTTCAGCAGCGAGGACTTCCCGGAGCCGTTGTGGCCGATCACACCGATCTTGGCGCCGGGGAAGAACGACAGGTTGATGTCGCGCAGCACCTCCTTGTCCGGCGGGTAGTACCGGGAGAGGTTCTGCATCGTGAAGATGAATTCAGCCACCGCAGCAGCCTATTGGGACATGGCGGTGGCGCCGGCACGGGCGACGAACGAGATCGGAGGGGGTCAGGTGTCGGCGAGACGCTCGAGGGCGCGGCGGGCGAGGCCGCGAAGCAGCGCTCGCTTGTACCCGTTCTCCGACAGGGCGCGAGCCCCGTCGTCGGCGTGGCCGGCGGCCTCGGCGATGGTCTCGGCGTCGAGCGGTCGGCCGATGAGGGAATCCCGGGTCGAATCCAGGGTCCAGGGGACGGTGGCGACGCCGCTGGCCACCAGCCGTGCATCGCGGACGGTGCCGTCGTCGGCGGTGTCGACGACGGCGGCCAGCCCGACGAGGGCGAACTGCCACGCCGCCCGGTCCATGGCCTTGAGGTAACAGGACCGACGCCCGTCGCCGGCCGGCACGAGCACCGAGTCCACGACTTCTCCGGGCTCCAGGCGGTTGAGCGACCGACGGTCGTCGGTCGGCGGGGCGAGGAGGTCAGCCACGGCCACGGTCCGGTCCGCACGGCCGACGATGGCCACGTGGGCGTCGAGGGCCACGAGCGCCGAGGCGAGATCCGAGGGCTGCACGGCGACGCATCCGCCCGTGTCGAAGATGCCGTGGTGCTCGTTGCGCCCTTCGCGCGCCGGGCACGAGTCACCCCCGCTGAACCAGCACGACATGGCCTCGTCGCGGTAGTAGCGGCACCGGGGCCGCTGCAGCAGGTTGCCGCCGACGGTGGCCCGGTTCCGGATCTGGCGGGTGGCGGCCTGCGCGACCGCCTGGTCGATGACCGCCAGGTCGGCCCGGAGCCCGTCGTGGTCCTCGATGGCGGCCAGGGTGGCCAGGCCGCCGAGCCGCCAGCCGTCCTCGGTGCGTTCGATGGCGCCCGGGATCGACGTGCCCTTCACGTCGACGACGACCTGCGGGCGGACCAGACCGAGCTTGGTCAACGGCAACAGGTCGGTGCCGCCGGCGTACAGCACGACACCGGGGTCGGCGAGCGCCTCCGGGTCGAGGGTGTCGGGGCGTCGGTACTCGAACGACATCAGCGGACCTCCCCGTGGGCGTCGAGGGCGTCCAGCACCCGGCGGCGGGTGAGGGGCAGCTCGCTCATCCGGACGCCCGTGGCGTCGCGGACCGCGTTGGCGATCGCCGCCGGGACGGCGATGAGCGGCGGCTCGCCGATCCCCTTCACGCCGAGCGGGTTGGCGGCGAAGTCCGGGAGGTCGACGACGGCGTGGTCGATCGGGCAGGTGTCGGACACGGTGGGCACCAGGTACTCCTCGAGGTCGGGGTTCACGACGTGGCCGAGCCGATGGTCCACCACCTGCTCCTCGAACAGGGCGAATCCGATGCCCTGCGTCACCCCACCGATCACCTGGCTCTCGACGAGCAGCGGGTTGACGATCCGGCCGCAGTCGGGGGCCACCACGATCCTCGTGACACGCACCTCGCCGGTGGCGGTGTCGACCTCGACGTCGGCGACGGCGGCTCCGAAGGTGCGGACGCTGACGTCGTCGGGTGGATCGACGAAGCCACCGTGGCCGTGGATGCCGACCGGCGACAGCTCGTCGAGCAGGTCGGTCAGGGTGAGATCGTCCACCTCGGCGGTCGGCGACGAGATCGTCGTGCCGTCGAAGCGCAGGGAGGAGGTGTCGACGTCGAGCACCTCCGCCGCAGCAGCAAGGACCTGCTGGCGGACGTCGTGGGCCGCGGCCCGGACCGCCGGCGCCATGGTGGGGATGGTGGCGCTGCCGGAGCTGGTCGGCGCCGGCGGCCCGGCGGCGGTGTCTCCCAACGTGAACCGGATCCGGTCGACGTCGATGCCGAGCTCCTCGGAGACCACCTGGGTGAGCGCCGTGCGGGTCCCCGTCCCGATGTCCTGTGCCGAGGTGACGACGTGGACCGTCCCGTCCGAGTTGAGCTCGATCCACGCATACCCGGGCGGTGACGGCTTCCCCGCCATCCACTCGTGAGCCGCGAAGCCCCGTCCTCGCACGACGCCGGGCCACGCGTCGTCCTCACCGTCGGTCGGCGGGGTGTCCCAGCCGGCCACCTCCATCGCCCGGTCGTAGCAGGCGCGGAGGGCGTCCGGCGACGACAGGGGGAGGTCCTTCTGCTGGTCACGCTCGGTGTAGTTGCGGCGCCGGAGTTCGACCGGGTCGATGTCGAGACGGCGGGCCAGCTCGTCCATGGCCGATTCGAGGGCGTAGGCGCCCTCGACGTAGCCGGGTGCTCGGAACGCCACCGCCGGGCCCGTGTCGGTGTACGCCCGGGTGTAGACGGTGCGCACGTCGTCGCACGCGTACAGCTGGAGGTACGAGCCGGGAACATTGCTGGACTCACCTGACACGGAATACGCCCCGTTGTCGGCGAACAGTTGGGCGTCGATGGCCACGAGGCGGCCCTCGGACGTCGCACCGAGCCGGACGTGCTGCCAGGTGCTGTTCCGCTTGCCTGCCGCCAGGTTCTCGCCCCGGCGGTCCAGCATGAGCTGGACGGGCCGACCCGTCCGGCGCGACAGGAGTGCGGCGACCGCCGTCGGCTTCCACGGGACCTGCTTGGCCCCGAAGCCGCCGCCGACGTGTTCGGCCACCACGCGCACGTGGTTGTGGTCGAGGCCCAGGCGCTGCGCCACCATGTCGCGCACGTCGTTGACGCCCTGCGTGGAGCTGTACAACGTCAGCTGGCCGTCCTGCCACCACGCCGTGGCGCCGTGGGGTTCGAGGGCGTTGTGGACGGCCGCCGGCGTGCGGAACCACAGGTCGACCACCTCGTCGGCACGGGCCATGGCAGCCTCGACGTCCCCTCGGCCGTCGACCCGCCGCTCCTCGGCCAGGTTGCCGCCGTCGTGGACGGGCGGCGCACCGTCGGCCAGGGCGCGTTCGCCGTCGGTGACGTGGTCGAGCACCTCGTAGTCGACCTCGACGGCAGCGGCGCCGCGTCGCGCCGCCTCGACGGTCAGGCCGGCCACGGCGGCGATCTCGTCTCCCACGTAGCGCACGGTGTGACCGAACAGCGGGAGCTCCTCCTCGAACCACGTCACGTCGGTCACGTCGTCGGCGGTGAGCACGTCGACCACGCCCGGGACCTCGCGGGCGTCGTCGACGTGCACCGCGGTGATCCGGGCCCGGGGGTGCGTGCTGCGGACGAAGGCGGCGTAGAGCTGGCCGGGCAGACGAACGTCGGAGCTGTACCGGGCGGACCCCGTCACCTTCTGGTGCGCTTCGAGGCGGGTGCGTGATCCGGTCACCTCGCTGAGCTCTGCGTCGTCGTCCCACCGGTCGAGCTGTGTGGCTCTCACGGCGTTCCCCCGGCTCCGTCGCCCCGCAACCCGGCCTGGGCGGCGTGCAGGATGTGGCGGTAGGCGCCGCATCGGCACAGGTTCCCCTGCACCGCGTGTTCGATGTCGGCGTCGCTCGGGTCCGGGGTCCGGCGTCGCAGGGCCACGAGGCTCATCACCTGGCCCGGCGTGCAGAACCCGCACTGGAGCGCGTCGCAGTCCACGAAGGCCTGTTGCAGCGGATCGAGCGCCTGGCCGTCGGCCACGCCCTCGATGGTCTCCACCCGGCGGTCCTGGCACTCGGCCGTCAGCACCAGGCACGAGTACACGGCCACGTCGTCGACCAGGACGGTGCAGGCCCCGCAGTCGCCCATCTCGCACACCGCCTTGGTGCCGGTCAGGCCCAGTTCGTGGCGGAGCGTCTGCAACAGCACTTCGTCGGCCTCGACGGCGACGGGGCGGCGCTCACCGTTCACGTCGAGGACGGCGAGGGTCGGCGGTGACGGAGCAGGGGAACTGGGCATTCGGGCCTCGTTGGACAGGGGCCGGGACGGCCGGCGGGCGGGGTCGGACCACCGGCCTCCTACCCGTTCGCTCGCCGTCGATTCGTGCCGGTCGCCTTCGTAGGAGCCCGTGCAGGTGGCGGTACGCTCCGTTTCGTGCCAGAGAACCACCACCCGGCCGACCAGATGCCCGATCTCATCGGACCGAATTCGTGGATGGTCGACGAGATGTACGAGCAGTTCCTCGCCGATCCTGCGTCGGTCAGCGAGGCCTGGCAGGACTTCTTCGCCGATTACCGGCGCGACGGCGACACGGTGCCCGTGCGGGCCACGGCCTCCGAGCCGGTTGCCCCGGCCGACGAAGCGCCGGCGTCGCGAGCGGCGGGGCCGGAGTCCAACGGCGGCCGCGCGGCGCGCTCCGATGCACCGAAGCAGTCGTCACCGAAGGCGCCGAACCCGTCGAAGCCGGCTCCGAAGACCGCCGACGGCGACGCCGATGAGCGCGGGGAGCTGATCCGCGGCGTCGGCGCCCGCATCGTCGAGAACATGGAGCGCAGCCTCGACGTCCCGACGGCCACCAGCTTCCGCCAGGTCCCGGCCAAGTTGCTCGAGGTCAACCGTCGGGTGATCAACGGCTATCTCGGTCGCACCCGGGGCGGCAAGGTCAGCTTCACCCATCTGATCGGCTACGCCGTGGTGCGCGCCGTCGCCGACGAGATGCCGGCGATGAACAACAGCTACCTCGAGGGCGCTGACGGCAAGCCGCGCATCGTGCGCAACGAACACGTCGGTCTGGGCATCGCGGTCGACGTCGAGAAGGCCGACGGATCACGGACCCTGATGGTGCCGGTGGTCCGTGACGCCGACACGCTCGACTTCAAGGGCTTCTGGGCCGGCTACGAGGAGCTGATCCGCAAGGTTCGCAACAACAAGCTCTCGCCCGACGACTTCGCCGGTGTCACCGTCAGCCTGACCAACCCCGGAACCATCGGCACCGTGCAGTCGGTGCCGCGGCTCATGCCCGGCCAGGGCCTCATCGTGGGTGTCGGCTCGATCGACTACCCGGCGGAGTACCAGGCCGCCGACCCCGACACGCTGGCCGACCTCGGCCTGTCGAAGGTCATCACGATCTCGTCGACCTACGACCACCGCATCATCCAGGGCGCCGAGTCGGGGCTGTTCCTGAAGCGGGTGCACGAGCTGCTGCTCGGGGCCGACGACTTCTACGAGGACATCTTCCGGTCGCTCGGCGTGCCGTACGAGGCGGTCAAGTGGCGGACCGACGTGCGCCCGGTCGACCAGGAGACCCACCGGCTCGAGAAGCAGATGGCCGTGCAACGGCTCATCAACATGTACCGGGTGCGGGGCCACCTCATCGCCGATCTCGACCCGCTGCGCTGGCGCGAGCCGCACATGCACCCCGAGCTCGACCCGCTCACCTACGGCCTCACGATCTGGGACCTCGATCGCGAGTACCTCACGGGCGGCCTCGCCGGCGCCGACCGGATGCCGCTGGGCACGATCCTCAAGGTCCTGCGTGACGCCTACTGCCGCACCATCGGCATCGAGTACATGCACATCCAGGAACCCGAACAGAAGGCCTGGATCCAGGAGCAGGTCGAGGGTGTGGCGGTCGAGCTCGACACCGACGCCCAGCAGCACGTCCTCGGCCGCCTCAACGCGGCCGAGGCCTTCGAGAAGTTCCTCGCCACCAAGTACGTGGGCCAGAAGCGCTTCGGCCTCGAAGGCGGCGAGTCGGCGATCGTGATCCTCGATGCCGTCCTCGAAGCCGCCGCGAGCGCATCGATGGACAAGGCGATCCTCGGCATGGCCCACCGGGGCCGACTCAACGTCCTCGTCAACATCGTCGGCAAGCATCACGACAAGCTGTTCAGCGAGTTCGAGGGCTACATCCCCGAGAACTCCGTGCAGGGGTCGGGCGACGTGAAGTACCACCTCGGCCAGGAGGGCACGTTCTCCTCACGCCACGGCGACACCATCCCGGTCGCCCTGGCGGCCAACCCCAGCCACCTCGAGGCAGTCGATCCCGTCGTGATCGGCATGGTGCGTGCCATCGAGGACCAGATCGACCAGCCCGACGCGTTCTCGGTCCTCCCGATCCTGATCCACGGCGACGCCGCGTTCGCCGGTCAGGGCGTCGTGGCCGAGACCCTGCAGATGTCCGACATCCGCGGCTACCGCGTCGGCGGCACCGTGCACGTCATCATCAACAACCAGATCGGCTACACCACCACGCCCGAGGCGAGCCGCTCCGGCTTCTACTCGACCGATGTGGCCAAGATGGTCCAGGCGCCGGTCATCCACGTGAACGGCGACGACCCCGAGGCGTGCGTGCGCGCCGCCCGGCTCGCCTTCGACTTCCGCCAGCGGTTCAACAAGGACGTCGTGATCGACATGGTGTGCTATCGCCGCCACGGTCACAACGAAGGCGACGACCCGAGCTACACCCAGCCGTTGATGTACACCAAGATCGACCAGCACCGGTCGGTCCGCAAGCTGTACACCGAGTCGCTCGTCAAGCGAGGCCACCTCACGCTCGAGGAGGCGGAGGCCGCCCTCGACGACTTCCAGAACCGCTTGCAGGCATCGCTGGACGAGACCCGGTCGTCGGCCCCCGACGAGGAGATCGTCGCCGCCGAACCGCCCGTACCGGAGGGCGTGCTGCCCCACATCGAGACGGGTGTCTCCCGCGAGCTGCTCGACGAGGTGTTCGCCGCCATCGACTCGTGGCCCGCCGACTTCGCCATCCACCCCAAGCTCGAGCGGCAGTTCGACACGCCGTCGCAAGATGTGGGAGGACGGCGATGTGGACTGGGGCCTGGCCGAGACCCTGGCCTACGGAACGCTGCTGCGGGAGGGCATCGACATCCGCCTGGCCGGCCAGGACACCCGCCGCGGCACCTTCGCCCACCGCCACGCCGTGCTGCACGACCACCTGGACGGGTCCGAGTACACCCCGCTCGCCGACCTGTCGCCCGACCAGGGCAAGTTCTGGGTGTACGACTCGTTGCTGTCCGAGTACGCCGCGTTGGGGTTCGAGTACGGCTACTCGGTCGAGAACACGTCGGCGCTGGTGCTGTGGGAGGCCCAGTTCGGCGACTTCGTCAACGGGGCCCAGATCATCATCGACCAGTTCATCGTGTCCGCTGCCGACAAGTGGAACCAGGATTCGGGCATCGTGATGTTGCTGCCCCACGGCTACGAGGGCCAGGGTCCCGAGCACTCGTCGGCCCGCATGGAGCGGTTCCTGCTGCTCTGCGCCGAGGACAACATCCAGGTCGCCAACTGCACGACCTCGGCACAGATGTTCCACCTGCTGCGTCGCCAGGTGCACCACGACGTGGTCAAGCCGTTGATCGTGTTCACCCCGAAGTCGCTCCTGCGGGCCAAGACGGCGCGCTCCAGCGTCGACTCGCTGATCCACGGGTCCTTCGAGGAGGTCCTCCCGGATCCCGCCGAGCTCGACCCCACCTCCGTGCACCGTGTGGTGCTCGCCACCGGCAAGGTGGCCCAGGACGCCATCGCCGAACGAGACGAGCGCGGGGCGCCGGTGGCCATCGTCCGGATCGAGCAGCTCTACCCGTGGCCCACCCGCCAGTTGTCCGAGGAGGTGGGCCGCTACACCAACGCCAGCGAGATCGTGTGGCTGCAGGAGGAGCCCGAGAACATGGGCGCCTGGAACTTCGTCAAGGGCCGGCTCTACGACGGCTTCGGCGACAGCCACAAGATCCGACGGGTGTCGCGGTTCGAGTCCGGTTCCCCGGCCACGGGCTCCAACAAGATCCACGGCCAGGAGCAGGCCTCGATCCTCGACAAGGCGCTCTCGTACTGAACTCGGGTGCAGGTGGCGGTACCGGTGACGGTCAGTCCGTGCCGGCCGGAGACTTGACGACGAGGACGGCGATGTCGTCGCGCGTGTCGCCGTGCTGGAAGCCGATGGCAGCGCCGGCGACGGCGTCGGCGAGTCCCTGGGCGTCGTCGGCCCGACGGTCGACGACCAGGTCCCGGAGCCGGTCGGCGCCGAAGAACTCCTCACCCGCTCGCGCCTCGACGACCCCGTCGGTGGAGAGCACCAGCGCATCGCCGGGGTGGAGCTCGACCCGTTCGTCGTGCAGCCGTGGCGGACCCAGCATGCCCAGCAGCGAACCGGCGACGCCGACCTCCCGGATCGTGCCGTCCGCCGAGACCAGCAGCGGGAGCTGGTGACCGCCGGCGGCGAGGTCGATGCGGTGGTGGGTGCCCTCGGGTTCGAGCCGGCCGTACAGCGCGGTGCAGAAGCTCCGGCCGTCGTCCCGCTCGAGGGCGTCGTGCAGGGCGTGGAGCACGACGCTGGGTGACGCGGAGCGGACCGCTTCGGCCCGAACGGTGTAGCGGGACAACGCCGTGGTGACGGCCGCGGCCGCTCCCTTGCCACACACGTCCCCCAGCACGATGCCCCAGACGTCCGACGCGATCTCGAACACGTCGTAGAAGTCGCCGCCGATGACGCTGCCGTCGCCGGCCGGCCGGTACGCGGCACCGACGTCGAGGCCGCCGATGGTCGGGGGAGTGAGCGGGAGGAGGGTGCGTTGCAGCGTCTCGGCCAGTGACCGCGCCTCCCGTGCCGCCTGCAGCGCCGCCTGGCGCGCGGCCACCAACTCGCGCTCGTACGAGCGGCGCTCGCGAGCGTCGAACAGGGCGATGCGCACGGCGAGGGGCTCGCCCGCGGGGCTGCTCTTCAACGCGGCGTTGAGCAGGATCGGCAGGCGTTCGCCGGTGACGGTCACGACGTCGACGGCGACTTCTCGCGCCGAGCCCTGCATCAGAAGCGTCGGTGCCAGGTGCGTCTCCCAGAAGATCCGGTCACCCACCGGCAGCAAGGTCTGGAACCGCCGCCGGTGGAACAGCTCGTCGGCCGAGAATCCGGTCCACTGCAGGAACGTGCGGTTGGCCTTCACGATCGTCCCCGAGGGTGTGGTGGAGACGTAGCCGCAGGGCGCGGTCTCGTACAGCTCCTCGGGGTCGTCGTCGATCAGCGCGTCGTAGAAGCCGTCTGGTGACGGGCCTGGCCCCAGCACGACGCTCACCCGGTCGGGGCGGGATCGCGGCTCGCCTGGAGGTACTGGTCGATGGCGGCGGCGGTCTCGTCCGGAGCGCTCAGGTTCGGGCAGTGCCCGGTGGCGTCGAGCTGCACGAACGAGCTGCCGGCGATGTGGTCGTGGACGTACCGGCCCACGACCTCGGGGGCGATGACGTCGTCGCGGCACTGCAGGACGAGCGTCGGCGTGCGCACCCGGTCGAGGTCGGCGCGGTTGTCGGAGAGGAACGTGGCCCGCGCGAACTGCGCCTGGATCACCGGGTCGGCCCGGCAGAAGCTCTCTGTCAGCTCGGCCCCGAGCTGGGGACGATCGGCGTTGCCCATGATCACCGGTGCCATCGCCGTGGACCAGCCCAGGTAGTTCGACTCCAACGAGTCGAGCAGCTCGTCGATGGCCCGGGCGTCGAACCCGCCGACGTAGTCGCCGTCGTCGATGTAGCGGGGTGAGGGACCGACGAGCACGAGGTGGGCGAAGCGGTCGGGCTCGCGGACCGCGGCGAGGACGCCGATCATGGCGCTGACGCTGTGGCCGATGAAGATCACGTCGCGGAGGTCGAGGTCGTCGCAGATGGCGAGGACGTCGTCGGCGTAGCCGTCGAGCGTGCGATACCGCTCGGGGTCCCATGCCGAGGCATCGGACCCTCCGGCGCCGATGTGGTCGAACAGCACGATGCGGTACCGGTCCTCGAAGTGCGGAGCCACGCCCCGCCACATGTTCTGGTCGCACCCGAAGCCGTGCGCGAACAGCATCGGCTGGCCGTCGGGTGGGCCGGCGACGCGCACGTTGTGGCGGGACGATGCGGACATGCCGGGCACGCTAGTCACCGTCAGGGAGGATCCAAACGGGCTCAGCCGAGCGGGAACCCGACCACGGCCTCGAGCTCGGCGATGGCGACCGCCGGGTCCACGACCTTGATGGTGGTCATGCCCATCGCCGCCGCCGGCTTCAGGTTGATGCCCAGGTCGTCGAGGAAGACGGCCTCGCTGGGCTCGATGTCCAGCAGCTCGCACGCGATCTCGTAGAAGCGGCGGTCGGGCTTGCGGCATCCGGCCTTGGACGACTCCACCACGACGTCGAACAGCTCCATCACGCCGTCGAAGCTCTCGGGGTCCATGCGGGCGTTGGCATCGTCGGCGGCGGGCGCGACGAAGTTGTTGGTGAGACAGGCGGTCTTGAGCCGGGTGCGACACCGCCGCACGGCCTCGACCATGGCGGGCCGGATCTCGCCGCGCAGCCCGGCGAGCACGGCGGCAGCGTCGATGTCGTGCCCGGCCGCGCGTGCCTCGGCCTCGAACAGATCGCAGAACTCGGGGACGTCGACCTCGCTGCGCTCCATCTTCGCCCACGCGTTGTCGTCCGGGTTCGTGGCGTTCAGCGAACGGATGAACCCCTCCGGCAGCGCGTTGGCGCGCTCGTAGGCGGCGAACGCATCGAACGGGCTCGACAGGATGACGCCACCGAAGTCGAACAGGGCTGCAGTGATGCTCATGGCGGAGGTGTAGCACGCTGCTCGCGCCGCTCTCGGCGGCGGGATCCGTCGGAACGCGCCCATGTCGTGGTTGACTGGCCCCGCCAATGGGCACTTCACACCTCGTCGTCGACGGCTCGAACATCGCCACCGAAGGCCGTTCGCTGCCGAGCCTCCAGCAACTGCTGGACGCCGTCGACGCGGTCACGAAGGAGTTCGACCCCGAGAACGTCACCGTCATCGTCGACGCCACGTTCGGTCACCGCATCGACAAGTCCGAGCGTGACGAGTACGACGACGCCACCAGCAACGGGCAGATCATCACGCCCCCGGCGGGCGTGATCGGCCGCGGTGACGCCTTCATCCTCGAGGTCGCCGACCGCGCCGATGCCGTGGTGCTCTCGAACGACTCGTTCCAGGAGTTCCACGGCAAGTACGAGTGGCTCTTCGAGGAGGGTCGCCTGATCGGCGGCAAGCACGTCCCCGGCGTGGGGTGGATCTTCCTCGCCCGATCGCCCGTGCGTGGCCCCACCAGTCGACGTGCCGTCTCCGACGCCAAGCGCAAGCGGCGCGGGTCGAAGCAGGCCGCGGCGTCGTCCCGGCCGAAGTCGCCGGCCAAGAAGGCCGCCAAGGCGGCGTCGTCGTCGAAGAAGGCCGCGACGAAGAAGTCGTCGCGATCGTCGTCGGGCGCGAGCCAGGCCGATCGTCGCAAGAGCGGTGGCAAGGAGCCCGAGCCGTACAACGAGCCACTGCCGTTCATCGAGTTCGTGGGCGCGCATCCCGTCGGTTCCGTGGTCGAGGCCGAGGTCGAGCAGTTCTCGTCGCACGGTGCCTACGTGCTCGTCGACGGCACGCGCTGCTACGTGGCGCTCAAGGCGCTGGCCGAGCCCCCGCCGCGAAGCGCACGCGACGTCCTCACCCTGGGTGAGACGCGCGAGTTCGTGGTGGTGGCGATCGACACGCCACGCCGCGGCATCGATCTGGCCATGCCCGGGGTCGAGGCGGCGGAGGACGTCGTCGACGACGATGCGTCCGCCGACACCGAGGCTGCTGACACGGCCGGCGCCGACACCGCGGATGATGCTGCATCGAAGCGGACCTCGGGACGCACCCGCGGCCGCTCACGGAGCACGACCCGCTCGTCGGGGACTGCATCCAGCGAAGAGGCCGAGGCGGCTCCCGAGCCGTCGAGGACGGAGGCCGCTGCGACACCGGCCGACGGAGGAGAAAAGCTCAGCGTGTCGCAACGGCGGAAGTTGCGCGCTCAGCAGGCGGCCGCCGAGGAAGCCACCAGCGAATCAACCGAGACGGTGAGGGAAACGATGGCCCAGGAAAAGAAGGCGCCCGCCAAGAAGGCCGCGGCGAAGAAGAACGCCGCGGCCAAGAAGGCCCCGGCCAAGCGCAAGGCGGCGGCCAAGAAGGCGCCGGCGAAGCGCAAGGCCACTCCGGCGAAGAAGACGGCGACGAAGCGGACCACCACGGCCAAGAAGGCGCCGGCCAAGAAGGCCGGTACCACCAAGCGGACCACCGCCACCAAGAAGGCCGCCACGAAGAAGGCCCCGTCGAAGAAGGCTCCGGCGAAGAAGGCCCCGGCGAAGAAGAAGGCGGCGGCGAAGAAGGCCCCGGCCAAGCGCAAGGCGGCGGCCAAGAAGGCGCCGGCGAAGCGCAAGGCGGCGGCCAAGAAGGCGCCGGCGAAGCGCAAGGCGCCGGCCAAGCGCGCCACGCCGGCGAAGAAGACGACCTAGCCGCGGTCCTCGTCCGACGCGGGGCGGCGGGTGGCGTCCGCCGCCCGCTGCTCCTCCCGCGCCTGCTTCAAGGCCGCGAACCGTTCGGCATCGATGGAGATGAACAAGCCCTCGGCCTCGGCGCACAGCCGGTCGCCGGCGTGCAGCGTCCCGGACGCGAAGATCTTGCGTCCTTCGACCCGATCGAAGCGCCCGACCATGCGGAGCTCCTCGTGCAACGGGGTGGGCGAGCGGTAGTGGATCGTGAGCCGGCCGGTCATGCCGGGCTGGCCGGACAGCGATTGCGCCGCGCCGAGCACTTCGTCGAACGCCGCCGCGACATAGCCCCCGTGCACGCAGCCGGGTGGGCCCTCGTAGGCGGCACCGAACGTGACCAGGCCCTCCATCGATCGTTCTCCGCCGACCCGCAGCGAGATCGGCGGCGCGAGCGGGTTGGCGCGCCCGAGCATCGGGCTGTGGTCGAAGAAGCCGTGCGGATCGCC
Source organism: uncultured Acidimicrobiaceae bacterium (assembly GCA_963811245.1). GTDB lineage: Bacteria > Actinomycetota > Acidimicrobiia > Acidimicrobiales > Salinilacustritrichaceae > Salinilacustrithrix. The sequence goes on along the minus strand of CAWEQL010000009.1, from coordinate 437,255 downwards.
GCTGTTGGCCGCTTCGGCGAACCCCTCGTAGATCGATTGGATGGCGGAGGAGTCGAACAACGACGCCACGGCCTCGAGCTGGTCGGCGGCGTGACGGAGGTCGTCCTCGGCTGCGTCGGTGACGACGAGGCCGTGGATCACCCGCCGGGCGGCATCGGCGAGGCGACGGGCCTCGACGCGCCGACCGGACGGTTCCGTCGTGGCCAGCTTCTCGAGCTGCTCGGCCCAGCCTGCGCTGGGGGGTCCGCCGCCAGGGGTCCGGCTCCGGAACGGGAACTCTGGGCTGGCGTCCTGGTCGGTCACGCCCACACTGCTAGCACGACGGCGCCCTGAACTCCGCGAGCAGTGGCGCGTGGTCGGATGGCGATTGCCCCTTGCGGGCGTTCCGGTCGACGATGGACCACGACATCCGGCCGGCGAGCGGTGCGGTGGCCAACACGTGATCGATGCGCATGCCCTTGTGTTTGTGGAAGTTCCCGGCCCGATAGTCCCACCAGGTGTAGAGCCGGTCGTCGTCGGGATGGGCCTGTCGGAAGACGTCGACCATTCCCCAGTCGAGCAGGGCCTGGAATCGTGAGCGCTCGTCGTCGGTGACGTGCGTGGCGCCGTGAACCGCATCGATGTCCCAGACGTCGCGGTCCTCCGGGGCGACGTTCAGGTCGCCGCAGAGCACGACGTCGTCGGTGGGGTCGGTCACCGCGTCGAGGTGGCGGCGCAACCGCTCGAACCAGTCGAGCTTGTAGGCGAACTGCTCGTGTCCGATGGCGCGCCCGTTCGGTGCGTACGCGGTGACGACGAGTGTGCGGTCGCATCGCGCCGTGAGCAACCTCGCCTCGGGGTCGGGGGGACCGCCGTCGGCGAAGCCGTGGACCACGTCGGCGATCCCGACGCGCGAGAGGATCGCCACCCCGTTCCAGCGGCCCTGGCCGTGGTGGACGGCGTCGTAGCCCAGCCCCGCCAACGTCAGCGCAGGGAAGGCGTCGTCGGCGAGCTTCGTCTCCTGGATGCACAACACGTCGGGCTGGGCCTCGACCACCCAGGCCTCCACCCGCTCGAGCCTCGCCCGCAGCGAGTTGACGTTCCAGGTGGCGAGGCGCATGGCCTCGGCACGCTAACGGCTCAACCCCGCTCGACGATGGCGATGACCTCGGGTGCGTACCGGTGGGCGCGAGCGGGGCCGATCCCCGGGATGGTGGCCACCGCATCGGCCGTGCGGGGTCGCAGTGCGGCGATGGCAGCCAACGACTCGTCGGCCAGCACGACCTCGGGCGAGGTCCGCGCCGCCCGTGCCCGTCCGGCGCGCCAGGCCTGAAGGGCGGCGAGCAACGGATCGGGAGTGTGCGGTGCGCCGACGGTGGCGCGCAGCGCGGCGAGCTGGGATCGGCCCGTGGAGGGAGGGGGCGCGGGCTCGTCGGCGACGGCCTCCTCGAAGTCGGCCAGGAACGGGCTGCGCTCGCGTTCGCGGCGGACGCCGCGGATGGTGCGCGTTTGTGCCCAGTGCAGGTGGACCTCGGAGACCGCTCGCGTGACCGCCACGTACAGCAGCCGGGCTTCTTCGGCCCTGGCCTCCCGGCGTCGCGCCGAGACGTGGGGGATCGATCCCTCCTCGCACCCCACGATGTGGACCACGGGCCATTCCAGGCCCTTGGCGGCGTGGATCGTGGAGATGGTCACGGCGTCGATGCGGACGTCGTCGTCGTCGGACAGGTTCACCCAGGCCCATCCGGCGAAGTCCCGACCGGTGGTGTTCGCGTTGGTCTCGGCCTGCAACTCGACGACCTCGAGCAGGCGCGTGACGGCGGGCGAGGACGACTCGTGGCGGGCCGCTGCGTCTCCGGCCGCGGTGAGCAGCGGCCGGTCGTCCTGACCGAGCGCGGCGAGGATCCGGCGCACGCCGGGGTCACCCAGCACGGCCCGCTGACGACGGACCTGCACCGGGATGCCCGTGGCGGCGAGGCCGCGCTCGGTTCCGAGCACCTGATCGTGCGTGCGGGCCAGCACGCAGAACGCCGACCACGGCAGCCCGGGACCCCGTCGCCTCCGGATGGCCGTGGCGACGGCGGTGACCTCGGCGACCTCGTCGTCGTGGGCGTCGACGGTTGCCATCGGTCCCGGAGCGCCGGTGGAGACGGGATGGCGGTCGGGGAGCCGGGCGGCGCGGATGACCGATGCAGCGGCGGCGGTGATCTGCGGCGTCGATCGGTGGGTGCGATCGAGGTGGATCGTCTCCAGCGCCGGCCAGCGGGTCGCCAGGGTGTCGAGGAGACCGGGTTCGGCGCCGTTCCACCCGTAGATCGACTGGTGCGGATCGCCGACCACGAAGACGTCCCAGCGGTTGCCCCGCCACGCCTCGAGGAGCCGGAACTGGAGCGGGTTGACGTCCTGGAACTCGTCGACGAAGAGGTGACGGAAGCGCCAGCGCTGGGCTGCGGCGAAGGCCGGGTCGCCCTCCATGGCACTGGCGCAGGCGGCGAGCAGGTCGTCGAAGTCGACGACGTGGCGGCGGGACTTGGCCACCTCGAACTCGGCGAAGCGCTCGGCCACCCATTGCGCCGGCCGGCGCGTTCGCCGACCGGCCGCCTTGGCGGCGGCCTCGTAGTCGTCGGGGCGGACCAGTCGTGCCCGTGCCCAACCGATCTCGGCGGCGAGATCGGCCACCTCGAGACGGGTGGCGTCCCGGACCACCTGATCCTGCAGGAACGGCTGGACCCGGTCGAGCAGCTGTGGCGCGGGCCGACCACTGGCGGCCCACCGGTCGCGGAGCTGACGCCACGCCACGCCGTGGAAGGTGCCGGCCTCGATGTGGTCGTGGAGGCCGGCGGAACGGAGCCGGTTCCGGAGCTCGTCAGCCGCCTTGCGGGTGAACGTGACGCACAGGACGTGCTGGGGCTCGATCTGTTCGGATGCGATGCGGTGGATGAGGCGGGCGGTCAGGACCCGGGTCTTGCCGGAGCCGGCCGGCGCCACGACGGCGAGCGGCATCGCCGGTGACGTGGCCGCCCGGCGCTGCTCGTCGTCGAGCCCGGCAAGCGCGGCGGCGGCATCCATCGTCGCCGAGGTTAGAGCCCGCATCGTCGTAGGATCGGTGCGTGCCGTTCCCGCGGAAGCTCCTGAACGACTCCGAGGACGTCGTGCTCGACCTCAATCCCCACTGGGGGTTCATCGCCGAGCAGACGCTCGCCCTCGTCGGGGCCCTGATCCTCGGCGGCCTGGCGCTTGCGTTCGGCGTCCACTGGGTGTTGCAGGTGCTCGCCGGGGTGCTCATCATCGCCGCGCTGATCTGGTGGGGGGTGCGCTACATGGCCTGGCGGACCACCAACTTCGTCGTCACCACCGATCGCCTCATCTACCGCAACGGGGTGCTGTCGAAGTCCGGCATCGAGATCCCGCTCGATCGGGTCAACAACGTGCTGTTCTCCCAGACCCTCGTCGAGCGGTTGCTCGGCGCCGGTGACCTGATCATCGAATCCGCCGGCGAGAGCGGCCGGCAGGCATTCTCGGACGTCCGCAAACCGTCCGCGGTGCAGAACGAGATCTACCGCCAGATCGAGGCCAACGAGAACCGCAAGTTCGATCGGATCGGCCACGGTGGTGGGGCGCCGTCGGTGGCCGACGAACTGGCCAAGCTCCACGACCTGCGGATGCGGGGCGTCATCACCGAGACCGAGTTCACGGCGCAGAAGGCCCGGCTGCTCGGTTCGTGACCCGTGCGCCCGGGCCCGGGCGCACGATCCATCCCTCGTCGAGCCGCGCCCGGCTCGGTCACCGCCACCACGCAGCCGCCCCACCCGCCTCCGGTCATCCGGGCGCCGTGCACGCCCGGCGTGGCGCACAGGCGTTCCACCGTGGTGTCCACGGTGGGTGTCGAGCTCTCGAAGTCGTCACGGAGCGACCGGTGGCTCTCCCGGAACAGCAGCCCCAGCGTCGGGGCATCACCGGCGCGCAGCGCGGTCGCGGCGTCTCTCACCCGCTGGTTCTCGCTGACCACGTGGTGGGCGCGTCGGCGCAGCACCGGGTCGTCGAGACGCTCGACGTCGGTCGGGGTGGCGCTGCGGAGGGGACCGATCAGGCGGTCCGCGGCCTCGCACTGCGCCCGGCGCTCCGCGTACGCGGACCCGACCAGCGTGCGGGCCTGGCCGGAGTGCACGACGACGAGCTCCACCCCTTCGGGCACCGGGACGGGCTCGAGGGTGAGGGCGTCGCAGTCCATGAGCAGGGCGTGCCCGGCGACCCCGCCGGCGGAGGCCAGCTGGTCGAGGATCCCGCACGGCACGCCCGTGGCGGCGCGCTCGGCCTCCTGGCAGGCGCGGGCCAGGTCCAGCGTGGTCCCGTCGAAACCCAGCGCGAGTGCGGTGGCCACCTCCAGCGCGGCCGACGACGACAACCCGGCCTCGGCGGGAAGGTCCGAAATGACCGTGCCGCGGAACCCGATGCCGGGGCGGACCCCAGCGACCACGCCGGCGACGTAGCGGGCCCATGCCGGATCGACCGCGGCGGGGTCGGAGACGTCCAGCGGGACCTCGGCTGTTCCGGTGACGGTGGTGGAGTCCAGCACCACGGTGGTCCCGGTACGCCGACCCGCGACCGTGACGCCCATGGAGACCGCCATCGGAAGGCAGAGGCCTCCGGTGGTGTCGGTGTGGTCGCCGATGAGGTTCACGCGACCCGGAGCGAAGGCGGTGATCAGCTCGTCGGAGCTCGCCGCACCCATCGCCGGGACGGTACCGCGCCGAATCTTGACCGCGCAGTCAAGGAGCGGCCAGCATCTGGCCATGGGACCCCTCCAAGGCATCACCGTGCTCGAGATCGCCGGGATCGGGCCCGGCCCGTTCTGCGCCATGCTCCTCGCCGACATGGGTGCTGACGTCATCCGCATCGATCGCGCCGGTCAGGTCATGGGCGGCGACCCGGACGCACCGCCGGCCGACGTGTTGAACCGTGGCCGCCGTTCGATCGGCGTCGACCTGAAGTCGCCCGACGGTGTCGAGGCCGTGCTGTCGCTGGTCGAGAAGGCCGACGTGCTCATGGAGGGGTTCCGGCCCGGCGTCACCGAGCGGCTCGGCATCGGTCCCGACGACTGCCTCGCCCGCAACCCCCGCCTGGTGTACGGCCGGATGACCGGCTGGGGCCAGGAGGGCCCCTACGCGCAGGCGGCCGGACACGACATCAACTACATCGCCCTCGCCGGGGCGCTCGATCCGATCGGCCGTCGTGGTGAGGCGCCCGTGCCGCCGCTCAACCTGGTGGGCGACTTCGGCGGTGGCGGCATGTTCCTGGCCTTCGGCATCGTCTGCGCCCTGCTCGAGGCCCAGCGGTCCGGGGAGGGCCAGGTCGTCGACGCTGCCATGGTCGACGGCGCCGCCGTGCTCACGACGATGTTCCACGCCTTCCGGGCGATGGGCATCTGGCACGACGAGCGGGGCACCAACATGCTGGACACGGGGGCGCACTACTACGACGTCTACGAGACGAGCGACGGGAAGTACGTCTCCATCGGCTCGATCGAGCCGCAGTTCTACGCCCAGCTCCTGGAGCTCTCCGGCCTCGGCGCCGAGGACGACCTGCCCCACCAGCAGGACCGAGAGCGGTGGCCGGCGATGAAGGACCGCCTGGCGGCCATCTTCCGGACCCGCACGCGCGACGAGTGGTGCGAGGTCATGGAGCACACCGATGTCTGCTTCGCTCCCGTGCTCGGCCTCGGCGAGGCGCCCGAGCACCCGCACAACGTGGAACGCCAGACATTCGTGGAGCGCCACGGCGTGGTGCAGCCCGCTCCGGCGCCCCGCTTCTCGCGCACCCACGCCGACCTGCAGCGGCCACCCGCCCACGCCGGCCAGCACACCGACGAGGTGCTCGCCGACTTCGGCTTCGACCAGGCCCGCATCGACGAACTGCGGTCGGCAGGCGCCATCGCCTGACCGGCGACGTTCGCCCACCGTGTCCCGGCAGACTCCTGCCATGGCGACGATCGTGGCGTTCCACGCCCACCCCGACGACGAATCGATCAGCACTGGTGGCACGCTGGCCCGTGCCGCCGCCGAAGGCCATCGCGTGGTGCTGGTCTTCGGAACGAGGGGCGAGTGCGGCGAGTACCCCGAGGGCTTCCTGGCCGACGGCGAATCGCTCGCCGACCGTCGGGTCCAGGAGGTGACGTCGTCGGCCGCCGCCCTGGGGGTCGCCCGGGTCGAGTTCCTCGGCTATCGGGACTCCGGCATGGACGGTGAGCCCACCAACGACGACCCCCGGTGCTTCTGGCAGGCCGATGTCGACGAGGCCGCCCGCCGGTTGGCCGCCATCCTCGCTGACGAGCGTGCCGAGGTGTGCACGATCTACGACGATCACGGCGGATACGGCCACCCCGACCACGTGCAGGTGCACCGGGTCGGCGTCCGGGCCACGGCCCTCGCCGGCACGCCGCACGTGCTCGAGGCCACCATGAACCGCGACCACCTCCGCCGCCTCATCGAGCAGGCCCAGGCCGAGGACACCGTGCCCGACCCTGATCTCCCGGAGCCTCCTTCCCTCGACGACGCCACCTTCGGCAGCACGGAGGACGAGATCACCACGGTCGTCGACGTCCGCGACTGGGTGGACCACAAGCGCCGGTCCATGGCGGCCCACGCCAGCCAGATCCCGGCCGACAGCTTCTTCCTCACCATGCCCGAGGACCGGTTCGCCGCCGCGTTCGGCACCGAGTGGTTCATCCGGCGCAGCCCCGCCCCGGCCGGTGTCGACGACTGGCTCCTCCCCGTACCGGACCGACAGGATGGGTGAGACCCGCCCGAGACAACGTGAGGACCCATCGTGACCGTCATCAAGATCAACGCCATCACCGTCCCGGAGGGCTCGGGTGACGAGCTCGCCAAGCGCTTCGCGGCGCGAGCCGGCGCCGTCGACGGCCAACCCGGGTTCGAGGGGTTCGAGCTGCTCCAGCCCACCGACGAGCGCACGCAGTGGCTCGTGGTGACCCGCTGGGCCGACCAGGAGTCGTTCGACGCCTGGGTGTCGTCGGCTGACTTCGCCCACGGGCACCGTGGCGCCGACCGCCCCACGGAGAGCGGTGCACCGGTGTCGGTGTCGTCGGAGCTGTGGAGCTACCAGGTGGCCGGCGGTTCCGCCGGCAACGCCGACTGACGCAGGTGCTGCGCACGCTCCACGGCGCCAACGCCTGGTTGGTGATCGTGGGCAACGCCGTGGTCGGTGCCTGGGCGCTCGCCGCCCACTGGTGGCCGCCGGCCCGCCGTCGGGCGTTGTGGATCGCCACCGCCGTGGCCGAGCTCGCCATCGTCGTGCAGGTCGGCCTCGGCGTCGCGCTCCAGGCGCGGGTGGACGAGCAGCTCCCGCAGTTCCACGCCTTCTACGGGTTCGTGGCCTTTGCCACCGTCGGCATCATCTACAGCTACCGCAACCAGCTGGCCGCCTACCGCTATCTGCTCTACGGCGGCGGTGGGCTGTTCCTCATGGGGCTCGGGTTGCGGTCGCTGCAGTTCTCCAGTCCCCGCTGACCGCACCGCCCCCGCAGCATCCCGATCGGGCACGGGCCGCTCGGTAGGGTCGCGCCGATGGTCGTCGTCGTCGCCGCAGCATGCTTCGCCGTCGCGGTGCTGCTCGGCCTGTGGTCACGGGCCCGGTCCCGCATCGACGACCTCGAGACCGAGCTGGCCACCACCGATGCGGCCCGCCGGCAGGCGCTGACCGACGTGGCCGCGGCCCGGTCGGAGGCCGACGACGCTCATCGCGCCCGCGACGACGCCGCCGAGCGGGTGCAGCGGGCCCGGCGCGACGCCGCCGAGGTGGGCGCCCGGCTGGCCGCCGAAGCGGCCGCACGGGCCGAGGCCGACCAGCGTCGAGCCGAGGCCGACGACGCCCGTGCCCAGGCGGAACAGGCCACCGCGGAAGCGGAGCAGCGCCGCAGCGAGGCGGAGCAGCGGTGTGCGGAGGCAGAACGACATCGGGACGACGCCGATCAGGCCCGGGCGCAGGCCGAGGCCCAGCTGGCGCAGACCGAGACCCGGCTGGCGCACATCGAGGGCCGACGGGTGGAGGGCACGGCCACGCCGGAGACCGTTGTCGCGGCCGAGGTGGAGACGTCGACCGCGGCGGTGCTGTGGCAGCTCGCCCTGGCGCGGGCCGAGCGGACCTGGCGCACCAGCATCGCTCTCGGGTTCGAGGACGGCTCGCCGCTGGCCGCCTCCGCCGACGCGTTGCGCACCGCGGTCGAGATCGAGGTCGACGCCGCCCGCGAGGAAGCTGGCGCCGGGATCGATCTGGACTGGACCTTCGTGGCGCCCGCGCCACCGGAAGCGGCGTTGGTGGTGCTGGGGGTGATCGAGTCCGTGGTGCAGTCGGTGGCCAAGACGGCGTCGATGACCACCATCGGCGTGCAGGAAGGCCCCGACGCGGTCGAGGTCGCGTTCTCGTCCGTGGACGACGCGGGCGACCCGGTGGCGCTCGACCTCCCCGCCGGCCTCGTGGCGGGCCCGGGGGCGATCAGGGTCGGTTGGTGACGAGGAGCCTGGTCAGAGCTTGACGACCGGGCAGGTCAGCGTGCGAGTGATGCCGCCGATCATCTGCACCCGGCTGACCACCATCTTGCCCAGCTCGTCGACGGTGCCGGCCTCGGCGCGGGCGATCACGTCGTAGGGCCCGGTCACGTCCTCGGCGGACACCACGCCCGGGATGCCGCCGACCTCGCCGGCCACCTCGGCCGCCTTGCCCACCTCGGTCTGGATGAGGATGTACGCGCTCACGGCCATGGGATGCTCTCTCGTCTGCTCGCGGTCCGAGCGGCGGACTCTAGCCCCGTAGCGCCGGAGTCCGCCGGGCCGGCCAGGGGCTCAGGCCGAGATCGAGGCCGGTCTGTTCGGCGACGATGAGCTCGTCGCGTGCACCGCAACTTCGGGTGGGAAGGACCGGGCGCGAGACGCGGCGAATGGAACGTCCATGGACGCGCACGAGCGGCTGGCCACCCGGGTGGCCGACGAGCAGGACGACATCCTCAGCACCATCCAGCTGGTCGGCCGGGACGCGGGGCTGCTGGACCGTTTGTTCGACCAGCTCGTCGACCTGCTGGTCGAGTCCATGTTCCTCGACCTGCGCGACGGCTACCTCGCCGGCGCGATGACGCGCGACCGCTACGTCGAGGAGCTCTCCGACCTGGCTCGTCGGTGCCGGGGCGCCGGGCTGTTGCCCCTGCCCACCCGGCACCGCTGATCGACCAGAGGTTCGGTCAGGAGCTGAGGCGCTTCTCGAGCTCGTCGAGCTGGTCACGCAGTGCGGCGGGCAACCGCTCGCCGATGAAGCGGAACTGCTCCTCGATGAGCGGGATCTCCTGGCGCCACGACTCCGGGTCGACCTGGAGCAGCTCGTCGAGCACTGCGCCCTCGAGGTCGAGGCCGCTGGTGTCGATGGCGTCGGCCGTTGGGACGAGACCGATCGGCGTCTCCACGGCCTCGGCTCGGTGATCCGGATCGTCGTCGAGCCGCTCGAGCACCCACTTGAGGACCCGGCTGTTGTCGCCGAAGCCGGGCCACAGGAACGACCCGTCCTCACCCCGGCGGAACCAGTTGACCCAGAACAGCTTCGGGAGCTGCGCCGGGGTGCCCCCCGGCGAGGCCTCGCCGATGTCGAGCCAGTGCTGCATGTAGTCGCCGGCGTTGTACCCGATGAAGGGCAGCATGGCGAAGGGGTCGAAGCGGACCTCACCGACCTTGCCGGCCGCCGCCGCCGTCTTCTCCGAGCTCATGATCGAGCCGAGGAACACGCCGTGCTGCCAGTCGCGTGCCTCGGTCACCAGCGGCACGTTCGACGCCCGGCGGCCCCCGAAGAGGATGGCCGAGATGGGCACGCCCTTGGGGTCGTCGAACTCGGGGGCGATCACCGGGCACTGCACGGCGGGGGCGGTGAAGCGGGCGTTGGGGTGCGCCGCCGGCGCCTTCGACTCGGGCGTCCAGTCGTTGCCCTTCCAGTCGATCAGGTGCGCGGGGGGCTCCGAGAGACCCTCCCACCAGACGTCGTCGTCGTCGGTCTTGGCCACGTTGGTGAAGATGGAGTTGGCGTCGACCGAGCGCAGGGCGTTGAGGTTGGTCTCCTCGCTGGTGCCCGGCGCCACGCCGAAGAACCCCGCCTCCGGGTTGATGGCGTAGAGGCGGCCGTCGGCGCCGAACTTGAGCCAGGCGATGTCGTCGCCCACACACTCGACCTTCCAGCCGGGAAGCGTCGGGATGAGCATGGCCATGTTGGTCTTGCCGCACGCCGACGGGAACGCGGCGGCGACGTACTTCTTCTCGCCGTCGGGCGGGGTCACGCCGATGATCAGCATGTGCTCGGCCATCCACCCCTCATCGTGCGCCATGGTCGAGGCGATGCGCAGGGCGAAGCACTTCTTGCCGAGCAGTGCGTTGCCGCCGTACCCGGAGCCGTAGGACCAGATCTCGCGGTCGTCCGGGAAGTGGCAGATGTACTTGTTGTCGGCGTCGCAGGGCCACGCCACGTCGGGCCGCTCGTTGCCGTCGGCGTCGACCAGCGGGTAGCCCACCGAGTGGACGCAGCGGACCCAGTCGCCGTCGCCCAGCACGTCCAGGGCGGCCTGACCCATGCGGGTCATGATCTTCATGTTCACCACGACGTAGGCGCTGTCGGTGAGCTGCACACCGATGTGGGCGATGTCGGAGCCGAGGGGGCCCATGGAGAACGGGATCACGTACATCGTCCGGCCCCGCATGGCGCCCCGGTAGAACGACAGCACCTCCTCCTTCATCTCCGCCGGCGCCCGCCAGTTGTTGGTCGGGCCGGCGTCGATCTCCCGCTCGGAGTTGATGAACGTGCGCTCCTCGACCCGGGCCACGTCGGCGGGGTCGGAGTTGCAGAGGAACGAATTGGGGCGCTTCGACTCGTCGAGGCGGGTGAAGGATCCCTGCTCCACGAGGAGGTTCGTGAGACGGTCCCACTCCTCGTCGGAGCCGTCGCACCACTCCACGGCGTCGGGCTGGAAGATCTCCGCCCACTCGGCCACCCAGGCCTTGAGTCGCTCGTTGTCGGTTCCGGCATCGCCGGTGGTGGCCGTCTCGGTCGTGGAAGACATCTCGGTCTCGCCTTTCGTCGCGCCGTTGCGACTTCGGTCGGGGGATCGGCCGCCAGGGCGGTCAGATCCCGGTCTCCAAAGGCACGTCGTCCTCCGGGAAGTGCGGCGTGCTCATGTCCACTTCGGACCCCAGTCGCAGGCCATGGGCCCGTCCCCGCTCGTCGAGGTCGAACACGACCCGCTGGCCTTGACGGACCATCCGGAACACCGATCCCACCAGCGCGTCCGGCGCCAGTTCGTACTCGGCGAAGTCGGTGTCGGTCAGGATGACGCCGTCGCCGGTGCCTGGGTCGTACGACTTGATCACACCTTGCACTTGTGTCCACCTCGCACGACGTGCCGATGCCTCCGGCGGGTTGTTCCCTGGGGTCCGGTCACCATATCGGTGCCCTCTCGCGCGACACCACACGGCGCCTCCGGGGCGGAGTCCGATCGGGCCGGGGCGCATCGGTAGGCTCGCCCGGCGATGACGACGCTCGACATCCTGGGACCACGGGAGGTGACTCGCGCCGTGGCGGCGTTCGGCGACGCGCTCGCCACTCACCAGGACGCCATCAACCGGCTCAACGTCTATCCCGTCCCCGACGGCGACACGGGCACGAACATGATGCTCACCGTCCGGTCGGTGGTCGAGGCCGTCGAGGCCGCCGGCGACGATGCCGACATGGCGGCCGTCTGCAAGGCCATTGCCCACGGCTCGCTGATGGGCGCCCGGGGCAACTCCGGCGTCATCTTGTCCCAGCTCCTGCGCGGCGTCACCGAGGTCGTCCGCGACGTCGACTCGGTCGACGCCGGCGTGCTCGCGGCGGCCCTCCTCCGGGCGTCCGAGCTGTCCTACGAGGCCGTGCAGCGTCCGGTCGAGGGCACGATCCTGACCGTGGTGCGCGAATCAGCCGAGGCGGCCCGCACGGCCAGCGACGACGGCGGTGCCCTCGTCGACGTCCTCGACACCACCCGGGCGGCGGGCCAGGTGGCGCTCGACCACACACCCGAGCAGCTCCCCGTACTGGCCGAGGCCGGCGTCGTGGACGCCGGCGGCGCCGGTTTCCTGCTCCTGCTCGACGCCCTGCTCCAGGTGGTCGACGGCCGCGAGGTGCAGGCCCCTCCGGCCGCACCCGAGGGGGCGGCCGATCGCGCCCGCGGGTCGGCCCGGACGCCCACCCCCGAGACCGGCAAGCACGTCTCCGAGCTCCGGTACGAGGTCATGTACCTGCTCGAGGCGCCCGACGAGGCGATCTCCGCCTTCCGGGAGGTGTGGGCCGGCATCGGCGACTCGATCGTCGTGGTCGGCGGTGACGGCATGTTCAACTGCCACATCCACACCGACGAGATCGGTGCCTCCATCGAGGCCGCCATCGAGATCGGCCGTCCCTGCCAGATCCGGGTCACCGACCTGCTCGACGAGCAAGGGGCGATCGAGGAGGAGCGCTGGGTGCGCGAGGCCGGTTCGGGCCCCGAACCCGCCCTCGAGCCGGTGCCGTGTGGCGTCGTCGCCGTCGCCACCGGCGACGGCATCCGGCGGATCTTCGTCAACCTCAAGGTGCAGCACGTCGTCACGGGCGGCCAGTCGATGAACCCGTCGACGCAGCAGCTCCTGGAGGCGGTGGAGTCGGTGCCCGCCCCCGAGGTCGTGATCCTGCCGAACAACAAGAACATCATCGCCGTCGCCGAGCAGGTGGATGCCCTCACCGACAAGGTGGTCCGCGTCCTGCCGACCCGGTCCATCACCGAGGGCTTCGCCGCCCTGATGGGGTATGACCCGCAGGCGTCGGTCGACGAGAACCTCTCTTCGATGGGCGAGCTCGCCGCCGCCATCGTCAACGGGGAGGTCACACGCGCCGTGCGGCCCTCGATGTGCGACGCCGGCCCCATCGCCGAGGGTGACTGGCTCGGGATCGCACCGTCGGGCATCGAAGTGGTCGCCGCCGAGCTCGACGATGTCTGCACCGGACTGCTCGACGTGCTGCTCGCCGACGGTGACTACGAGCTCGTCACGATCATCGAGGGCGACGGCGCCTCGGCGGGCACCACGCGAGCCGTCACCGAGTGGCTGGCCGAGCACCATCCCGACGTCGAGGCCGAGATCCACCACGGCGGCCAGCCGCTCTACCCCTATCTCTTCGGCATCGAGTGAAGTGTGCTCAGGGTCTGCGGCCTCCGGCCAGCCGTGCTCAGGGTCTGCGGCTCCGCCGCAGCCGTGCGTGATATCCGTCACGATCCGCATGGGATATACAGCATCGGGTACAGCACAGTCATGACCCTCACCCAGACGATCGACACCCAGTTCAGCGAGTTCGCTCGGGCATACGACGCGAACGCAACCCGGCTGGCCGGCCGCACGCCGCCGCCCCTCAACGTGGTGGTTCGTCGCGTCGGCGCCCTCAACTCCGAGGCCATCCGCCAGTACGGCCACATGACCGCCACTGTGCTCGACGCCGTGGGCGACCTCGCCTCCGTCGCATGGAAGGGCGTGAACGGCCTCGTGACCTCCACCGAGCGTGCCGTCGAGGATTCCGCCGAGACGCTGCGCACCACCGGCCGCCGTGCCGTCGGTGACGTCAAGCAGGCCCGGTCCACCATCTCGAACCGCGCCCGTGCCGCCGGCGAGGACATCGGTCGCAACTTCCGTGTCGTCGCCGACGACGCCGCCGACGTCGAGGACCGCGTCGAGCGCGAAGCCGAGAAGTCCGGTTCACGCGCCGTCAAGAGCGCCGATACCGCCGCGGCCCGCACCGCCGAGGCCGGCGCCGACCGCCCCACCGGTGCCTACGAGAACTGGACCAAGGACGAGCTCTACGAGCGGGCCCAGGAGCTCGACATCGACGGCCGCTCCGGCATGTCGAAGGACGAGCTCATCTCGGCGCTCCGCAGCGCCTGATCCCGTCGCCGTTCCGGCGGCGCAATCCGGGGAACTCGTCCCCGCAGCACCCCGTCCTGGCCCACCTCCACCGATCTGTCGGTGGGGGTGGGCCATCATCGCGTCATGGCGCGTGCGCTCGAGTCGTTGCGATCGGTGGAGGTCACCCGGCTGTCGGGTGTCGGGCCCGCCAAGGCGAAGGCGCTGGCGTCGTTCGGCATCCACAACGTCTTCGACCTGCTCACCCACTACCCGCGCCGCTACATCGACCGCACCAAGCAGGCACGGATCCGCGACCTCGCGCTGGGCGACGAAGCGTCCGTTGTGGCCCGGGTCACCGAGATCACGTCGCGTCGGGTCAAAGGGGGCCGCGTGATGGTCATGGGCACCGTCCGTGACGATTCGGCGACCATGCGGATCTCGTTCTTCAACCAGGCGTGGCGGGAGAAGCAGCTCGCACCCGGCACCGAAGCCGTGTTCTTCGGCAAGCTCGAGGACTTCCGAGGGCGGCGGCAGATGACCAACCCCGTCGTGGACCTCGTCGGCGATCGCACCGGCCGGGTGATCCCCGTCTACCCGCAGTCCGAGAAGGTCCGGCTGACCTCCCACGACCTGGCGTCATGGATCGAAGAGGCCCTGCGGCGCACCGGCGAGCTCGAGGACCCGGTCCCCGAAGCCCTGCTCGACCGGTACGACCTGTTGGACCGGACCAACGCGTTCCGCGACATCCACCTGCCCGAGTCCATGGATGTCCACGTCCTGGCGCGACGGCGGCTCGTCTTCGACGAGCTGCTCCGCGTCCAGCTCGCCCTCGTCCTGCGCAAGCGCATGCTCGAGGCCACGACGGCCGGCGTCGCCCACCGGACCGGCCGGCCCATGGTGGAGCGCTTCCACGCCGGCCTCCCGTTCCCGCTCACGGACGCACAGCGCCGCGCCATCGACGAGATCGCCGTCGACATGGCGGGAGCGGTGCCGATGCACCGGTTGCTGCAGGGCGACGTGGGTGCCGGCAAGACGCTGGTCGCGGTGTCCGCCCTGCTGCACGCGGTCGAGAGCGGCCACCAGGGAGCGCTGATGGCGCCCACCGAGGTGCTGGCCGAGCAACACGCGCTCGCAGTCCGGGCCATGCTCGAAGGGTTCACGGTGGGCGACGACGGCGCCCTGTTCGACCGCCCGCTCCGGGTCGAGTTGCTGACCAACCGGGTCGCCGCGGCCGCTCGCCGGCAGATCACCGACGATCTCGCCGAGGGCCGCGTGGACCTGGTGATCGGCACCCATGCGCTCCTCTCGGCCGACGTGGCGTTCTCGTCGCTGGGACTCGTCGTCATCGACGAGCAGCACCGCTTCGGGGTCGAGCAGCGGGCCGCGCTGCGGGACAAGTCGCGAGGCGCCGTCCCCGACGTCCTGGTGATGACGGCGACGCCGATCCCCCGGACCGCGGCCATGACGGTCTACGGAGACCTCGACGTGTCGATTCTCGACGAGCTGCCGCCGGGCCGCACCCCGATCGACACGGTCTGGCCGCGCACCGAGGAATCGCAGGCGGAGATGTGGGAGCGGGTGCGGCGCGAGCTCGACGCCGGCCGCCAGGCCTACGTCGTGTGTCCGCTCGTCGAGGAGTCGGAGAAGATCGAGGTCGCCTCGGCGACCGAGACCTACGAGCTGCTCGCCGCCACCGAGCTGTCCGGGCGTCGTGTCGGTCTGCTCCACGGACGCATGAAGTCCGACGAGAAGGAGGCCACCATGACAGCGTTCCGTTCCGGTGCGCTGGACGCCCTCGTCGCCACCACCGTGATCGAGGTGGGCGTCGACGTCCCCAACGCCACCGTCATGGTGGTGCTCGACGCCGACCGGTTCGGCATCGCCCAGCTCCACCAGCTTCGAGGCCGCGTGGGCCGTGGGAGCCACGCGTCGGTCTGCTACCTGGTCGGCGAGGGCGCCACCGACGACGGCGCCGCCCGGCTCGAGGCCCTCGTGCGGAGCACCGACGGCTTCGAGCTGGCCGAGGTCGACCTCGACCTCCGGGGCGAGGGCACGATCATGGGCGAACGCCAGAAGGGCATGAACGACCTGAAGCTGGCTTCGCTGCGCACCGATCGCGAGTGGGTCGAGCGGGCTCGCGAGGCGGCGTTCGCCATCGTGGACGGCCCCGACGGCGTGCCGGCGGCCCTGCGGGTGGAGGTCGGCGTGCACCTCGACGAGGCCGACGCCGAGTTCCTCCTCAAGAGCTGAGCGATCAGTCGGGCTCGGGGACCTCGAGGTACCAGGCGTCGAGGCAGTCCTCGCACCGGTAGACCGTGACGTCGCCGGGCGCCCAACCGTCCTCGGGCTCGTAGGAGTTCAGGTGAGCGCGGCCCCCGCAGTCGATGCAGGTGATGATCGGGTCGGGCTCGAACACCGCTCCGACGCTAACGGGTGCCGCGTCCGGCGCGGACCCGACTGCCACACTGAGCCCGATGCGCACCCGCTCCCTCGGTGTGGTCGTCGTCGCGCTGTCGATCGTGCTCGCCGCCTGCGGTGGGGACGACGACGTCGCCGTGCCGGCGGTCACGTCCACCACGGCCCGTGTGACCACGACCTCGACGGCGCCGCCGCCGACCACCGCCGTTCCGTTGGCCGTGTCGGCGCTCACGGGCCTGCCCGGGGATCCGGCGGCGCTCACCCGACCGATCGTGGCCGTCAAGATCGACAACGTCGACGGCCACTCGACGCCGCAGATGGGGATCAACCAGGCCGACGTCGTCTACGAGGTCCAGGTCGAGGGCCAGATCACCCGGCTGCTGTCGCTGTTCCAGTCCACCGATGCCGCTCCCGTGGGGCCCGTGCGCTCCGCCCGGGGGAGCGAGGTGGGCCTGCTCGAGGAGCTCCATGAGCCGCTGTTCACCTGGCACGGGGCCAACGGCATCCTGGCGCCGATCGTGCGGGCCGCATCGGTGGTGCCCCGTTCGATCGACGACATCCCCGAGCTGTTCTTCCGGGACCACGGCCGCAAGGCCCCGTACAACAGCTTCGTGCAGGGGATCGCACAGATCCGCGCCACGGCGCCGGCGGGCTCGTCCGGCCCGGACCACCCGATCCTCACCTTCGCCCGGCCCGGCGCAGCGCCCTCCCCGTACGCCGTCCCGATGTCCCACGTGGCGATCGTGTTCCCCGCCCCCTTCGGTGGTCGCGGCGCCCGCACCCCCCTCGTCGACTACACGTGGAACGGCGCGCAGTGGCTCCGCAACCAGAAGGGCCATCCGCACGTCGATGCCGCCGGCGAGCAGGTGGCGGTGGAGAACGTCATCGTCCGCTTCACCGAGGCGCTCGACTCGGGCAGCGTCGACAGCACCGGTACCCGGGTCCCGACGGCGAAGGTGGTGGGTGAGGGCGAGGCGTGGGTGTTCTCGCAGGGCACCGTCACCGTGGGCCGCTGGATCAAGCCCGACAACGCCACCCCCACCCGCTACGTCGACCAGGACGGCCACGACATCGGCCTGACCCCGGGCCAGACCTGGATCTCGATGCCGTACGGCGGCGGATCCTCGTTCCGTTGAGGGTCGTCGCCGGATCGGCGCGCGGTCGCAGGCTCCGCACGCCCGAGGGCGACGCCACCCGCCCGACGTCGGACCGCGTCCGAGAGGCGGTGTTCAACGCCCTCTTCAGCCGTGGACCGGTCGCCGGCGTCACCGTCGCCGACCTCTTCGCCGGCAGCGGCGCGCTCGGCATCGAGGCCCTCAGCCGGGGCGCCGCCGCGGCCTGGTTCGTGGAGTCCGACCGGCGGGCGGCGGCGGTGATCGCCGACAACCTCGCCACCCTCGGCTTCGCCGACCGCGCCACGGTGCTGTGCCAGCCGGTGGCGGCGGCCGTGGCGGAGCTGCCCACCGGCCTCGACATCGTCCTCGCCGACCCCCCGTACGCCTTCGACGGCTGGGAGGCGCTGCTGGACCGGATCGCACCGCACCTGGCCGCGAACGGGGTGGTCGTGGCCGAATCCGATCGTCCCGTCCCGCTTCCCCCCGGCTGGGAAAACATGAGGGAGCGCACCTACGGCGGTACCGTGATCTCGTTCGCCGTCCCGCCCGCCGATCTCCCGGTCGGTCCACCAGGTCGGCCGCCCGTGCCCGACGACCCCACCGATGCGACAGGAGCCGACGCGTGAGGACAGTCCTCTATCCCGGGACGTTCGATCCGATCCACAACGGCCATCTCGAGATCATCGAGACGGCGTCGCGCCTGTTCGACCGCGTCTACGTCGCCGCCATGCGGAACCCGCAGAAGGGCGAGCCGCTGTTCTCCTTCGAGGACCGCCGGGCCATGATCGAGGAGAGCACATCGCACCTGGGCAACGTCGAGGTCGTGCAGTTCTCCAGCCTCGTGGTCGACCTGGCCCGCGAGGTCGGCGCCGACGTCATCGTCAAGGGGCTCCGGGCCGTCTCCGACTTCGAGTCCGAGATGCACCAGGCCCACATGAACCGCAAGATCTCCGGGCTGGAGACGCTCTTCATCCCTTCGGCCACCGAGCACTCGTTCGTGGCGTCGAAGCTGCTCCGCGAGATCGCCCGCTTCGGCGGCGACGTGTCCGAGATGGTGCCCGACGCCGTGTCCAAGCGGCTGCACAGCAAGTTCGGTGCCGGCTCGCCCGAAGCGATGCACGAGGAGAGCCGATGAGCACAGGTGACCGGCCCGGGCAGTCGCCCTACGAGTCCCCGCAGGTGGAGTCGGTGCTCCGCGACATCCGCGGCCTCATCGAACAGGCGCGGCCGATGCCGCTGTCGACCTCGGTGATGATCAACCAGAACGAGGTCCTCGAGTTGGTCGCCGAGGCCTCCGAGCGCCTCCCGGAGGAGCTCCGGGCCGCCAAGTGGCTGCTCAAGCAACGCGAGGAGTTCCTGGCCCGGACCCGACGAGAGGCCGAGGAGATCCTCGAGGAAGCGCGCGAGAAGGCCGACGAGATGATCTCCAAGACCGAGGTCGTCAAGGCGGCCGAGGCCCGGGCGCGCGCCGTCATCGACCAGGCCGACGCCGAATCGCGCCGCCTCAAGCTCGAGGCCGAGGACTTCTGTGATCAGCGCCTCGCCAGCTTCGAGATCGTCCTGGAGCGGACCATGAAGGTGGTCAACGCCGGGCGGCTCAAGCTCCAGGGGAGCCAAGCCCGCGACGACGATGACGACGGCGACGACGGCCGCCCCGCCGAACGCCGCCCGGCCCGCCGGGCGCGGCTCGAGGCGGTGCCCGACCACCGGCCCGAGCCCGCGTCGCCCGTCTTCTTCGACCAAGACGACACCTGACCGATGGCCCGGCCACTCCTGGTCCGGGTCGGTGACCTCCTCCGGGAGCCGGGGAGCCGCCGGCCGATCGACCGATCCGTCGACCTTGGTCCCCTCGAGACCAGTGCGACGCGCACGATCCCCGGCACCGACGTCACCGTGCAGGGCGAGGCGATGGCGATGGCCGGCGGCGTCGAGCTCACCGGCGAGGTCGGCTTCGACTGGTACGGCGAGTGCCGGCGCTGCCTCGACGAGATCCACGGGCACCAGACCGTGGCGTTCCGCGAGATCGCCCAGCGCGAGCCCATCGACGACGAGGTCCTCCCGATCGAAGGGGACCTGCTCGACCTCGAACCGCTCGTGCCGCGAGCTCGTGCTCTCCGGCCTCCCGCTGGCGCCGCTGTGCCGCGAGGACTGCGCCGGCCCCGATCCCGATCGGTTCCCGACCACGACCGAGGAGGCCCACGAGGCCGAGCTCGCCGCCGAGGCCGAAGCCGCCGAGCCGGCGCCCGACCCGAGGTGGGCCGGCCTCGACGATCTCCGTTTCGAGTGATCGCACCCAGGCGGTGACCGGCTCCCGCCCCGGCCCGCCGGTGCGGTTGTGAGCTGCCGGCCGTGCGCCGCTACGCTGGCTCGCTCGCGTCTGCCAGTCCCGGCGCGCCACCACGCCCACGCATCGAGCCGTTGCTCGTCTCCGAGGTTGAACCGTCATGGCCGTTCCGAAGCGCAAGACATCCAAGGCGAAGGGCCGCAGCCGCCGCGCCGCCAACTGGAAGCTGGAGCGCCCCTCTCGCAGCCTGTGCCCCCGCTGCGGCGTGACCAAGGTCCCGCACGTGGTCTGCCCGAACTGCGGGTGGTACCACGGCCGCCAAGCGGTCGAGGTCGATTGAGCCCGAGCGCTCGTCGTCCCACGGGCCGGTCGCACTGATGCTGCCGATCGCGGTCGACGCCAACGGCGGCGACCGCTCGCCGGAGGCCATCGTCGCCGGCGCCCGCCGGGCTCGCGAAGAGCTCGACGTCGACATCGTCCTGGTCGGGACCCCCGAGATCGCCGATCTCGCCGGCGACCTGCCGCTCATCGAGGCGTCCCAGGTGATCGCCATGGACGCCGATCCGGGCCAGAGCGTCCGGCGGATGAAGGACTCCACGTTGGTGCGCGCCGCCGAGGCCGTCCGTGACGGCGCGGCCTCCGCCATGGTCTCGGCCGGCAACACCGGGGCCACCATGGCGTCGGCCCTGCTGCGCATGGGACGTATCAGCGGGGCGAAGCGCCCGGCCATCGCCACCCCGCTGCCGGTGCCGTCGGGCGGACACACCGTGCTGCTCGACGCCGGCGCCAACGCCGAGTGCCAGCCCGAGTGGTTGGTGCAGTTCGCCCAGATGGGCACGGCATTCGCCCGGGTCCGCTACGGCATCGAGGCCCCGCGAGTCGGTCTGCTCTCCATCGGCGAGGAACCCGGCAAGGGCGACTCGCTGCGCAAGGAGACCTACCCGCTGCTGGCCGCCGCCGGGGTGCTCGACGCCGCCGGGGGGACCTTCATCGGCAACGTCGAGGGTCGCGACCTCATGACCGACGACGTCGACGTCGTGGTGACCGACGGCTTCACCGGGAACGTGGCGCTCAAGTCGCTCGAGGGCGGCATGAAGGCCCTGGTCGGCGGTGTGCTCGAGGCGTTCGGTTCCACCGAGGAGACCCGAGCGGCGGCTGACGTGTTGCTGCCCGCCCTCCTGCCGCTCTACGCGGCGATGGATCCCGAGAACACCGGTGGTGCGCTGTTGCTCGGCGTCGACGGCGTGTGCATCATCAGCCACGGCTCGTCGGGGGAGACGGCGGTGGTCAACGCCATCCGGGTCGCTCGTGACATGGTCCGCGGGGCGGTCGTCGAGAGCATCGCCGCGGCCATCGCCTGAGCCGTATCCGACGTTCCGTGCGGATCTTCGCACGTTTCGTAGGCACTTTGCTGGGTGTTCGCGTCGATCCGGCGCCTTTCGTGGAGAGTCGCTACAGTGACTGATCGCCCGACGATGACCCAGGAGCAGCGTGGTGCCCGCAGAGACGCACGTGGAAGGCGGAAAGATGGATCGCGACGAGGTGCTCAACCTCGTGCGTGACCGCCTGGCCGACATCCTCGAGATCGACCCCGAGTCGATCAAGGAGAGCGACAGCTTCGTCGACGATCTCGACGCCGACTCGCTGGCCCTCATCGAGCTGGTCGAGGCCCTCGAGGAGGAGATCGGCGAACGGACCGTCGGCTTCCGCATCGAGGACGAGGATCTCGAGGACCTGAAGACCATCCGCGACGCCGTCGACTACGTCGTCGCGCGGCTCTGATCCGAGCCGGGACGGCTCGATGCCGATCACGTCCGGCGGTCACCGCCCCGTGGTCGGCCGCGAGCAGCTGCTGGCCGCCCTCGGCTACCAGCCCGACGACGATGCCCTCCTCTCCCAGGCGTTCAACCACCGGTCGTGGTGCTCGGAGCACCCCGAGGACGACTCGAACGAGCGGCTCGAGTTCCTCGGAGACTCGGTCCTCGGTTTCGTGGTCGCCGACCTCGTCTACCGCCGCGAACCCGATCTCGACGAAGGCGCCCTCACCGACATCCGCAAGGCCGTCGTGAACTCGGTCTGCCTGGCGGAGATCGCCATCGAGCACGACTTCGGCTCCCACTTGCGCCTCGGCAAGGGCGAGGAGCAGTCGGGTGGGCGGGAGAAGCCGTCGATCCTGGCCGACTCCGTCGAGGCCGTCCTCGGGGCCGTCTACCTCGACGGGGGCATCGAGGCCGTCGCCGACGTGGTCATCCGCCTCTTCGGTGATCGCATCCAGGCCGCCATCGACGCCGGCGGCCGCAACCAGGACCACAAGAGCCGGCTGCAGGAGTTCCTCGCCACCGAGAGCGACGCTCGCCTGGCCTACGACTTCGAGGCCGCCGGCCCCGACCACGCCCGCCGCTTCACCGTGACCGTGTCCGCCGACGGCCGAGCCCTCGGCGTCGGCATCGGACGGTCCAAGAAGCAGGCCGAGCAGCAGGCGGCCCGTGCGGCCCTCGAGCTGCTCGCCGATCCCACCCGAGACAGCAACGCCCCCGGAGGCGCCGACGATGGCTGAACTACCCGAGGTCGAGACGATTCGACGACAGCTCGAGCGCGAGGTGGTCGGCCGCAAGGTGAAGTCCGTCGAGGTGCACGACACCAAGGCGATCCCTCGCCACAGCTCCAAGAAGCAGTTCGCCGCGATGTTGGAAGGAGCGAAGCTCAAGTCGCTGATGCGACGGGGCACGTTCCTGATCTTCACGCTCGACTCCGACGACCGCTTCATCGTCCGGCCGGGCCTCGGCGGTCAGCTCCGCAAGACGCCGTCGAAGGACGACCTCGACGACGGCACATCGGTCGTGATCACCTTCACCCAGGGCGGCCAGCTCCGCTACATCGACCCGAAGCACACCGGCGAGCTGTGGATCCTGACGCCCGAGGAGGTGGCCGAGGGCGTCGACGAGATCGAGCTCCTCGGCTTCGACGTCGTCGACCAGCCGGTGCCGTGGGCCGACTTCGCCAAGCTGGTGCTGAACCGGTCGATGAAGCTCAAGTCCTTCCTCACCGACGAGGACCTCCTCGCCGGCATCGGCACCATCTACTCCGACGAGATCCTCTACGACGCCGGCCTGCGCTACGACCGCATGTCCGACTCCTTGTCGGTGCAGGAGGTCCGGCGCCTGTACCGCAGCGTCGTCGAGATCCTCCACGACGCCATCAAGCACGGCGGCACCACGATGGACGCCGACGGGTGGCACGACCTCCACGGCGAGGCCGGCGGGTACTCCGAGTACCACCAGGTCTCGGCGCGCGACGGCGAACCGTGCCGCCGGTGCCGGGACACCATCGTCAAGGCGAAGTTCGGCGGGAGGAACACCTACTTCTGCGAGCAGTGCCAGACGTGATGTGGCGGTCTGCTCCGCAGCGCCGCGTGCCGGCTGCTCGCTGGCGCTCCCGACGCCGGCCGTGATGTGGCGGTCTGCTCCGCAGCGCCGGTGAGCCGTGGCTGAGCTGGCGGCGCTCGTCGCGGTGGTGGCCACGGCCATCGTGGCCCACGAAGCCGCCCATCTCGTCACCGCCCGCCTGGTCGGCCACGAGGTCTTCGAGATCCAGATCGGCGGCGGACCGGCGTGGTCGCGGCGCATCGCTGACGTCGAGCTCCGGCTGGCGCCGCTGCCCCTGGGCGGCCACGTGCAGACCGGTCGCGTTCCGGGGACGGCTTCCGCTGGCGGTCGGCGTGCGTCGGGCGCCGGGGTGGCCGCCAACGTGGCGCTGGCCGTGGCCGGCCTCGTCGCCGGCTCGAGTTGATGGTGGGCTTCAACGTCCTCGCCACCGCCGCCAACCTGTGGCCCGGTGGCCGTCGCCAGCTCGGCGCCCCGTCCTCCGACGGCCGCATGCTCCACGACCTGCTCGCCGGTGACGCCGACGCCATCGCCGAGGAACGAAGCGGCTGGTACTGGTATCGGCCGCTGCGGGCCCAGGACGACGGCGATCTCGACGGGCCCGCCGCCTGGTCGACGCCGGTCTTCGACGGGTCGGCCGCACCCGGGCGCTGCTTGCGCTGGCCGGCGTCGTGGCGTTCGCGCAGCGGCGCTTCGCCGACGTGGTCGACGCCTATGCGCCGCTGATCGACGACCCGGCCGTCACGGTCGCCGGCCGGGCCGGGTTCGCCGCCGACGCCGCGTGGGCGGCCTCGCTCTCCGAGGACCCCGCCTGCGCCGGCTCGCCGAACCCTGGGCCGCCTTCGCCCGCCAGTTCCGGCCCCGGGTCGAAGCGCCGCCGGCTCGTCCACGCGCTCGCCCTCGTCGACGTCGAGCGCGCCCGCCGACGCGCTGGAGGCGCTCGCCGAGCCAGCACGACGCGTCGGCGCAGGCGATTCGGGTCCTGGCCCTCGCTCGGCGCCGGCGATGCCGCCGCCGCCCGGATGCTCTTCGACGCAGCGGTGGTCGGGCCGTTCTAGGCCGACCACCCCCTCGGCGACGGGTCGAGGACGCCCTCGCCCAGACCTGACCCAGCGCTGATCGGAGGGATGCGCGGCGGGACGGCGGGGGCCCACTACCGTCGGCAACGGTGTTTCTCAAGAACCTGACCATCAAGGGCTTCAAGTCGTTCGCCGACACCGCTGACCTGGGGCTCGAACCCGGCGTCACCGTGGTGGTCGGGCCCAACGGCTCGGGCAAGTCCAACGTCGTCGACGCCATTGCCTGGGTGCTGGGCGCCCAGGCGCCGTCCGCGGTCCGCTCCCAGAAGATGGACGACGTCATCTTCGCCGGCACCGCCAAGAAGGCGGCGCTCGGCCGGGCCGAGGTGAGCCTGACCATCGACAACTCGCGCGGGCCTCCTGCCCATCGAGTTCTCCGAGGTCACGATCTGCCGGACGCTGTTCCGCACCGGCGACTCCGAGTACTCGATCAACGGCGTGCCGTGCCGCCTGCTCGACATCCAGGACCTGCTGTCCGACTCCGGCGTCGGGCGCATGCAGCACGTCATCATCAGCCAGGGCCAGATCGACGCCGTGCTCAACGCCAAGCCCACCGATCGGCGGATGATCATCGAGGAGGCCGCCGGGGTCCTCAAGTACCGCAAGCGCAAGGAGAAGGCCGAGCGTCGCCTGGCCGCCACCGAGGCCAACCTCACCCGGGTCCAGGACCTGCTGCGCGAGGTGCGCCGGGGCCTGCGGCCGCTCGAGCGTCAGGCCGACGCCGCCCGCCGCCACGGCGCCCTCGTCGACGAGCTCACCGCCCTGCGCCGGTTCCTCGCCGGTCGCGAGCTCGCCCAGCTCCGCTCGCGTCTCGAGACCACCACCCGCGACCGAGCCGCCCATGCCGGCGCCGACGCGATCGCTGCAGGCCCGGCTGGCCGAGCTCGACACCGCCGTGCTGGCCGCCGAGGCCGAGCTCGAACGCCCTCGGCGGCGCCGACCTCGGCGACGAGCTCACCCGCTTCGAGGCGCTGCGCGAGCGGGGCCGGGGCATCGCCGCCGTGCTCGCCGAGCGTGAGCGCAGCCTGGCCAAGGAGCGCGAGTCCAGCGTCGACGCCGCCCTCATCGCCTCGCTCGAGGCCGACCAGGCCCAGCTGCGATCGGCGCTGACCGCCATCGACCACGCGGCCGCCGCCCTGCTGCCCGAAGCCGACGAGGTCGAGCGGGCCGAGGCCGGCCTCGCCGAGGCCCGGGCCCGCTTCGAGGAGCGCTGGGGCGACGGCGTGCCCGGTCAGCTCGGGAGAAGCCGCCGAGGTCCGCGGCGAGCTCGCCGGCCTGCGCAACGCGGTCGACCTGGCGCCGCGCCGAGCTCGAGCGCCTCGACGAGCGGTTCCGCTCGCTCGCCGACAAGCGCGACCGCCTCGGGGCCGAGGCCGAACGTCTGCGCCACCGAGATCGCCGACGCCGACCGACAGCTCCCCGATCTCGTCGCCGACGCCGGGACCGCGGCCGCCGCCGAGCGCGCCGCGGCCGAGACCGCCCTCGAGGCGGCGGGCGACGCCCTCGCCGATGCCGACGCCGAGCGCCGCTCGTGGACGGCCCGGGCCGAGGCCCTCGCCCTGGCCCTCGACGAGGCCCGATCGGCCGCCGGCGCCGAGCGCCTCGCCGAGGTCGACGGCGTCATCGGCACCCTGCTGGACCTGGTCGAGGTCGACCCCGGCTGGGAGGCGGCGTTCGAGGCGGCCGCCGCCGATGCGCTCGCCGCCGTCGTCGTCGACGGTCCCCGATGCCGCCCGGGCCGCGTTCGGTGCTCTCGCCGCCGGCGACGCCACCGGTGCCGTGCTCGCCCTCGGTGTCGGCCGCGCAGCCCCGCACGCCGCCGCCGGTGGGTCGACCGGTCCGCGAACCACGTGCGCTCGGCCCGGGCCGACGTCGATCACCTGCTCGACGCCATCGTCGGTGCCGCCGTCGCCGTCGACGGCGACTGGGCCGCCGGGCTGGACATCGCCCTGGCCCACCCCGACGCCGTCGTCGTGACCGCCGACGGCGCCCGCTTCGGCCCCGGTGCCTGGCGTGTCGGCGGCACCGCCACCGGCGCCACCGGCGCCGCGCTCGACGAGGCCGAGGCTGCCGCCGGCCGAGCCGAGGCCGCCGTGGTTGCCGCCACCGAGACGCGCGACGCGGCCCGGCAGCGCCTGGCCGACGCCAAGCGGGCTGCCACCGAGACCCGTGAGCAGGCCGAGAAGGCCGCCGCCGGCCGGCGCCGCGCCGACGAGGCACTCGTGCGAGTCCGCCAGCAGGCGGCCGAAGCCGACGACGAGCTGGCCGGCGGCAATGCCCTCCGCTCCGACCTCGACCAGCGCATCGCCGGCGAGCGGTCCCGCCTGGCCGAGCTCGAAGCCGCCCTGCCGGCGCTCGAGGCCGAGGAGGCGGCGGCCAGCGAGGCCGCCCGCGCCATGGCCGATGCCCGCTCCGCACTCGACGAGCGCGCCACGGCGGTCAGCGCACTGCGGTCCGACCTCGAGGTGCGGGCAGCCCAGCTCGAAGAGCGGCGCAGCTCGCTCCAGACCCGCCTCGCCGAGGTCGACGCCCGGCTCGAACGCAACCACGCCGCGGCGGCCGAGGCCGCCGTCCGCCGGGAAGCACTCGACGAGCGCGCCCGCGCGCTGCACGGCCTGGCGACGGCGTGCGACGCGTCGCTCGCCGCCATCGAGGAGCGCCTCGTGGTGCTGCGCGAGGAACGCCGGGCCCAGTCCGAGGCCCAGCGCCAGGTGAGCGTCGCCCTCGACGGCCTGCGCCGCGAGCGCGTCGGCGTCGAGCGCGAGCTGGCGGAGGTCCGCGAGCGCATGCAACGGGCCGACCTCGAGCTGAACGAGATCAACCTGCGCATCGAGACCGCCGTGGAGTCCATGCG
This sequence comes from uncultured Acidimicrobiaceae bacterium, assembly GCA_963811245.1. GTDB lineage: Bacteria > Actinomycetota > Acidimicrobiia > Acidimicrobiales > Salinilacustritrichaceae > Salinilacustrithrix. The sequence goes on along the minus strand of CAWEQL010000009.1, from coordinate 410,200 downwards.
CCGCGACCTCGACATCGATCCCGACACCGCGCTCGCCAGCGAGGCGCCGGAGCTGCCCGAGGGTGCATCACCCGCCGCCCGGACCCGCGAGCTCGAGCGCGAGCTGCGGCTCATGGGCCCGATCAACCCGCTGGCGCTCGAGGAGTTCGAGGCGCTCCAGGAGCGCCACACGTTCCTCCAGGGCCAGCTCGACGACGTGAAGGCGAGCCGTCGCGAGCTGTCGAAGGTGATCAAGGCGGTCGACGACGAGATCGTCAACGTCTTCGCCGGCGCGTTCGCCGACGTGTCCCAGAACTTCACCGCCCTGTTCCAGACGCTGTTCCCCGGCGGCAAGGGCGGGATCAGCCTCACCGATCCCGGGGACCTGCTCGAGACCGGCATCGAGATCGAGGCCAAGCCGTCGGGCAAGAACGTGCGCAAGCTGTCGTTGCTCTCCGGTGGCGAACGGTCGCTGACCGCGCTCGCCTTCCTGTTCGCCGTGTTCCGGTCGCGGCCGTCGCCGTTCTACGTGATGGACGAGGTCGAGGCCGCCCTCGACGACGTCAACCTGCACCGCTTCCTCGACCTCGTGGCCGAGTTCCGCCAGGAGGCGCAGCTGGTCATCGTCAGCCACCAGAAGCGGACGATGGAGGCGGCCGACGTGCTCTACGGCGTCACCATGTCGCCGGGTGGATCGTCACGGGTGGTGTCCGAGAAGGGCGCCGCGGCCACCGCCGGCGCCGCCTGACCCCAAAAACACCGGTTCTGGCACCACAACGTGCGGTCCGTGCGCGGACGGTGTGGTGCCAGAACGGGGTTTGGAACGGCCTGCCGGTCAGACCAGCTTGGAGAGGATCTTCGCCTTCAGGTTGGTGTAGGGCGGGTACATCAGCGACACCTCGGGCTTGACCGGCTTGCGAAGGACCGGCTTCAGGTTCGAGAACGCCTCGACGCCGGACCGGCCGTGGTAGCGGCCCTGGCCCGAGGCGCCGACGCCACCGAAGGGCATGTCGGGCGGCGTGATGTGGAACAGGGTGTGGTTCACGCACACCCCGCCGGACGAGGTGCGATCGACCACCACCTGGGCCTGGTCGTCCTCGGTGGTGAAGACGTACAGGGCCAGTGGCTTGTCGCGCCCGTTCACGAACGCGATGGCCTCGTCCACGGAGTCCACCGTGAGCACGGGAAGCACCGGCCCGAAGATCTCCTCCTGCATCAGCGCCGAGTCGGGGTCGGGGTCGACCACGATCGTGGGCTGGAAGCGTCGGGTGGCCGCGTCGACGTGACCGCCGCAGACCATCGTTCCGCCGTGGCCGTCGAGGAGGTGCTCGATGCGCTGCACGTGACGATCGTTGACGATCTGGGTGAAGTCGGGGGACGTGGTGGGGCTGTCGCCGTAGAACTCGCCGATCGTCGCCACGAGGGCGTCGACGAGCTCGTCCTTGCGGGTGCGGTCGACGAGGACGTAGTCGGGTGCGATGCAGGTCTGGCCGGCGTTGAGGAACTTGCCCCACGCCAGTCGGTGGGCGCTGACCTCGATGTCGGCGCTGGGCATGACGATGGCTGGTGACTTGCCGCCCAGCTCCAACACGGTCGGGGTGAGGTGCTCGGCGGCGGCGTGGGCCACGACCTTGCCGACGGCGGTGGAGCCGGTGAAGAAGATGTGGTCGAAGCGCTGCTCGAGGAGGCGCGTGGACACGTCGACGCCGCCCTCGAACACCGCCACGGCCTCGGGGTCGAGGTGGGCGCGGATCAACTCGGCCAGCACCGCAGAGGTGGTGGGAACGAGCTCGGACGGCTTGGCCACGACGGCGTTGCCGGCGGCGAGCGCGGCGGCCATCGGCGCCAACAACAGCTGCACGGGGTAGTTCCAGGGGGCGATGATCAGGGCCACGCCGAGCGGTTCCGGTTGGACGGTGCCCGAGCCGGGCCGGTCCTTCAGCCGCAGCTTCGCCTTGCGCGGTGATGTCCACTTGGCCAGGTTCTTGCGCAGGTGACCGACCTCGGAGCGCGTGAACGCGATGTCGGTCGCGAAGGCCTCGGTCTCGGGCTTGCCGAAGTCGTCCTGCATGGCTCGCACCAGGCGATCACCGCCGTCGTCGAGCAGGCGCACGAGGGCGTCGAGCTGGCGCTCACGCCATTCGAGGGGCCGTGTCCGGCCACTCTGGAAGCTGTGGCGGAGGGTGGCCACGACGCCCGGGATCGTGTCGAGGTCGGTACGTTCGTCGATGCTCATCGTCTTCCACCGTATCCCCGCCCCCGCACGGATCCGAGGGCGTCAGCGGCACACCGAGGTGGCGGTGTTGTCGAGGGAGACGGCGGCGTCGGTGTAGTCGCCCACCGCCTGGCGGTAGCGCAGCGCATCCACGGCCCGGGGATCGAAGCCGGCGCCACGCAGCTGGTCGACGAGGGCACGCACTGCGGCGCGGTACGCCGAGGCCTGTGCATCGGCCGAGTCAGGGGCCACCTCGGCGACGCGGTCGGCGGCGGTCGACAGCTCGTCGAAGGCGTCGCGCATCTCCTCGGGGGACGCCACGGCCAGGTCGGCGAAGGGGTCCTGCGTCCGCAGGTCGCGCACCGAGGCGCAGAAGGTGTCGACGTCGCCCGACCCGCCGCCCCCGCACGCCGGCAGCGCCATCGTGAGCACCACCACGACCGCCGTAGCCATCGCCCGCGAACGCGCCGCCGGCGCGGACCGGGTCACGGGATGCGCTGGAACCAGAGCAGCGACAACAGCGCGCTCAGCGAGATCAGCACCACGGCGTACCCGGCGAAGCGATCCGTGACCTCCACCTGTTCGGTGTCGTAGCCGATCGAGGATCCGATGTCGGCGTACACCGACTCGAGCTGGTCGAGCGAGTCGGCGCTGAAGGCCTGGCCGCCGGTGGTGTCGGCGATCTGGCGCAGGGCCTCCTTCTCGACGGGGACCGGCTGGATCTCGCCGTCGATGAGGATGGTGCCGCGTTCGGTGCCGAAGGCGATCGTGGAGACCGGGACGCCGGCGTCCGCTGCCGCCTGGGCGGCGTCGGCGTCGGGACGGCCGACCGTCGTCTTCCCGTCGGTCATGACCACCATCGTGGCCGGGACCGGCTCACCGTCGGCCCCCACGATCGGGGCTGTGTCGATGGCGTCCAGGCCGGCGAAGATCGCCTCTCCGATGGCGGTGGCCGGCCCGAGCTCGAGCGAGGCGATGGCGGACTGCACCGGCCGGCGGTCGGTGGTGGGGGTGACCCGCACCCGGGCGACGCCGTCGAAGGTCACCAGCCCGACGTTGATCTGGGGAGGGAGGCCGTCGACGAAGGACGCCGCCGCCTCCTTCGCAGCCTGCAGTCGGCTCGGGGTGACGTCGGTGGCCTGCATGGACAGCGACGTGTCGATGGCCAGCACGACGGTGGCTCGTTCCTTCGGGACGAGCTCCTCGTCGACCGGTTGCGCCCAGGCCAGCAGCATCGCGGCGATGGCCAGCAGGAAGGCGGCCGCGGTGACGTGCCGACGCCAACCCGGCCGTCGGGGCGCGACGGCGTCGAGCAGCGGCAGGTTGGTGAAGCGGACCGTGTACGAGCGGCGCTGTAGAGCGAGCACCAGGTACAGCAGCGCCAACACGAACACGCCGAGGAGCCCGTACAGCCGCATGGGGGACAGGAACTGGTCCGGCCACAGCGAGCTCATCGGGGGGCTCCCACGCGACGCCGGGTGCTGACGTAGCGGACGATGTCGAGCACCCAGTCGCGGTCGGTCCGGAGCTGGAGATGGCCGACGCCGGCAGCGCGCAACCGGTCGGCGATGTCGGCCCGCTGGGCGGCGGCGGCGTCGTGGTAGCGCTGGCGGGTACGGCGGTTGGTGGGGACTTCGCGGTGCCGGCCGGTCTCGGGATCCACGACGGTGAGCATGCCCACCGCCGGGAGGTCGAGCTCACGGGGGTCGACGATCTCGACGGCGATGACGTCGTGGCGGGTCGCCAGGGCGCGGAGGGGTCGGTCCCACGCGTCGGCGGAGAGGAAGTCGGACACGACCACGGTGAGGCCCCGCCGGCGCGGCGGGGTGAGCAGGCGGGCGATCGCCGCGCCGAGCTGGGTGGTCCCCGGTACGGCGGGGGAGCCAGGGCCCGGCAGCGCCACGAGCGAGTGGAGCAGGGCCAGCAGGTGGTCGCGCCCGGGTCGGGCGGGGACCACCTCGGTGCCGCCGGGACCGGCGACGACGGCGCCGAGACGGTTGCCGGTCCGGGCCGTCAGGAACCCGACGGCACCCACCGCAGCGACGGCCAGCTCGGCCTTGGTCATGGCCGCGGTGCCGAAGTCGAGGCTCGGGGAGCGGTCGACCAGCAACCAGGTCTCGAGCTCACGGTCGGCGATCGACTCCCGGATCTGGGTGTCCATGGTCCGGGCCGACACGTTCCAGTCGATCCGACGGACGTCGTCGCCGGCCACGTACGGACGGGTCTCGCCGCTCTCCGAGCCGTGCCCGGGGATCAGGCCGCGGTAGTCGCCCTGGAGCAGGCCGTCGAGGCGCCGGTTGACCGTCAGCTCCAGCCGGCGGAGGATCTCGGCCGCCCGGGCATCGGTCGTGGCGACCGCTGCCACGGTCAGAACCCGGAGCCGGTGGGATCGAGGTCGCCGCCGCCGGGTTGCGCCCGGTGGTCGGGCGGGGTGGTGGCGCCGCGGTCGGTGGGACGGGAGTACGGGTCCGGTGACGAGGGTCCGGCGACGGCGGGAGCCGGGACGGTCGAGAGCAGCCGGGCGAGCACGTGGTCGACCTCCACGCCCTGGGCCAGGGCCTCGTAGGAGAGCACCAGGCGGTGGCGGAGCACGTCGGGGGCCACGTCGAAGACGTCCTGGGGGACGACGAAGTCGCGCTGGCGGAGCAGGGCCAGCGCCTTGCCGGCGGCGATCAGGCCGAGGGTGGCGCGGGGCGAGGCGCCGTACTCGAGGTAGTCGACGAGGTCCGGCAGGCCGTATCCCGCCGGCTCCCGCGTGGCCTGCACCACGTCGACGGCGTACTGCAGGGTGCCGGGATCGAGGGTCACGGCATCGGCGGCCCGTTGGAGCCCGAGGAGTGTGTCGGCGTCGAGGGCGAGCGTCGCGGTGGGCGGCGAGACGCCGTGGCGGCGGACGATCTCGGCCTCCTCGGCCGGCGAGGGGTAGTCCATCAGGATCTTCATGAGGAAGCGGTCCCGCTGCGCCTCGGGCAGGGGGTACACGCCCTCGTGCTCGATCGGGTTCTGGGTGGCCATGACCAGGAACGGCTCCGGCACCGGGAACGACTCGCCGCCGATCGAGACCTGGTGTTCGGCCATGACCTCGAGGAGGGCGGACTGCACCTTGGCCGGGGCGCGGTTGATCTCGTCGGCCAGGAGGAAGTTGACGAACACCGGACCGAGCTCCACGTCGAACTGCTCGCTGCTCTGGCGCCACACCCGGGTGCCGGTGACGTCGGCCGGCAACAGATCGGGGGTGAACTGGATCCGGGCGAACGTGCCGCCGACGGCGGTGGCCAGGGTCTCCATGGCGAGGGTCTTGGCCAGACCGGGGACGCCCTCGAGCAGCAGGTGGCCTCGGGCCAGCAACCCGACGAGGAGACGCTCGACGACGCGGTCCTGCCCCACGATCACCCGCTTGACCTCCTGGGTCACCGTGCGCAGGAGCTCGGCCGGGCTGATCGCCGGCGGCGGGGGTGGCGGGGCCGCAGCCACCATGGGGTCGTCGTCAGGACGGGGGTGCTGCTCCACGTCTCGCAGGCTAGAGGCGCGGTGTCGCGGAACGAACCGCGGGCGCCGGAGCGCTCGGATCACCTCGGTAGGCTCGCCAGATCATGGAGCTCGTCCTGTTGATCCTCGCGCTCGTCGTCCTCGTCGGAGGACTGGCCGTGGTGGCCGTCGGCCGCCGCGAGACCCGCCCCGGGCATCGAGCCGCCGCCCGCCCGTCCCCCCGTCGGGACCGCCACCCCGAGCTCGGGTGGGGCCCCGGCCGACGCCGAGGCCGAGCCCGTCGCCACCGAGGCCGCGCCGGCTGCTGTCACCCCGCCGGAACCGCTCGAGCGCCCCACGTTCCGGGACCGCCTGGCCAAGGCCCGCAGCACGTTCAGCGGCTACCTCGGGTCGGTGCTGTCCCGGTCGGACATCACGGCCGAGACCTGGGAGGAGCTGGAGGAGGCCCTGATCCGGGCCGACGTCGGCGTCGCCCGCACCACGCTGTTGCTCGACGAGCTGCGCGCCACCGTCAAGGCCGAGGGCCTGACGGAGCCCCGGGAGCTGGTCGATGCCCTCAAGGCCCAGCTCAAGGCGGCGTTGTCCGAGGGTGACCGGACGCTGCACTTCCAGCCGGGTGGTCCCAACGTCTGGCTGTTCGTCGGTGTCAACGGCGTCGGCAAGACCACGTCCATCGGCAAGGTGGCCCGCCAGCAGGTCGACGCCGGCCGGTCGGTGATCATGGCCGCCGGCGACACGTTCCGCGCCGCGGCGGCCGAACAGCTCCAGACGTGGTCCGAGCGGGCCGGCACGGAGTTCCACCGCGGCGACGAGGGCGGGGACCCGTCGTCGGTCATCTTCGATGCCATCGCCAAGGCCGGCGCCCGGGGCATCGACCTCGTCCTGGCCGACACGGCCGGACGCCTCCACACCAAGACGAACCTCATGGAGGAGCTCTCGAAGGTACGCCGCGTCGCCGACCGCGATCCGGGGACGGTCACCGAGGTGCTGCTCGTGCTCGACGCCACCACGGGCCAGAACGGGCTGGCTCAGGCCAAGCAGTTCACCGAGGCCACGCAGTGCACCGGTGTGGTGCTGACCAAGCTGGACGGCTCCGCCAAGGGAGGCGTGGCGCTTGCGATCGCCCTCGACCTCGGCCTCCCCATCAAGCTGGTCGGCCTCGGTGAACAGGTCGGCGACCTCGTCGAGTTCGATCCCGACGACTTCGTCGACGCGCTCGTCACCGTCTGATCGAATGGGATCACCTCGCACGCGGCCACCCGAGGCCGCGCCCGCTCGTCCCCGGGGGGACCGATGATCTGGTTGACGTGGAAACTGATCACGCTGCCCGTCCGGGTCGTGGCCGCGGTGGTGGCGCTGCTCGTACGTACCCTGCGCTTCGTGGGCCTGGGCCGTCTCGCCGCCTTCGGTGCCGGCGTGGCCACCGGCCTGGCGGTGGCGCCGGCCGCGAGCACCGACCTGAAGGCCCGGCTCACCGCCGGGAGCGCCGCAACCCCCGCACCCGTCGTCGACCTCGCCGACACGGTGCGCTACGAGCTGGCGCACTCCCCACGCACGTGGCACCTCCCCCAACCGGGCGTGACCGTCTCCGGCAACCGGATCACCCTGACCGGCCAGGTCCCCCACGAGACGGCGAAGGTCGATCTCGGGCGCACCGCCGGGGCGATCGCCGGCGTGGGCGCGGTCGACAACCGGATCAGGGTCGCCCCCACCTCGAGCGACGCGTGAGGGTCCGGCGGGCGCTGCTGGCGGCGGTGGCCGTCGCGCTGCTCGTCGCCTGTGGAGGGGGCGCCGACGATGCCGGCGGCTCGGATGCGCCCGCCGAAGGCAGCCAGCCGGGGACCTTCGGGGTCACCGCCGCCAGCACCCTGGCCGATCCGTGGCTCGTGCCGGCGCTCGACGTCTCGGCCGCCGACGACGTACCGCCCGTGCTCGTGTCCGACGGCGACCGGATCCAGCGGGTCGTGGACGGTGCTGCCACGGTGGTCGTCGACCCGCCGGACCGGGTCGGTCGGGTGTTCGGCGACGGCAGCGGCACGGTGTTCTTCGAGACCCAGCGCAACAGCGCCGACGGGGCGCCGGAGTCGTTCGGACTGGTCCGCCTCCGGGCCGACGGCACGTCGTCACGGCTCACCCTCGCCACGCACCGTTCCGTGCGGCTGGAGGACGTCGTCGTGCGGTCGGAGACCACCAAGGTCCTCTACGCGCTGTTCGAGGACGCTCCCGACCGAGACCGCACGGTGCCGGGCCGGCTCCTGCTCCGTGACCTCACCACCGGTGCGGTCACGACCGTCGCCGACGTGGCGCGAGGTGCCCGGGTGCTGGCCGGCGCATCCGTCGGTGGCGACGAGGTCGTGGTGACCTTCGTCGACCCGGACACGGGTGCGGCCACCGTCGAGTTCCGTGACCTGTCGGGCGCCGCCGTCGCCCGCTCGTCGCCGACGGACGGCGCCGGCGACGGGCCACCCTTCATCCGTTCCGTCGCCCTGTCGGCGGACGGGCTCGGGACCGCCACCCTGGAAGGCCCTGCGCCCACCAGGGCGAAGACCAGCACCGCCGACGCCACCGGCGACCGTCCCTGGACGCTCGTGGTCGAGGCCGAGGACGGTGAACGCACGCAACTGGTCGTGGGCGGTTCGTCGCTGCGATCGGTGACGATCGACTTCGACGGGCGGTGGGCGCTCGTCTCGGGCGAGGACGCCGACGGACCGGTCGAGCCGCTCCTCGTCGATGCGAAGTCGCCGGGCCTTCCCGCCTACCTGCTCACCGGCGTGCGTGGCGAGGCGCGTTTCGAGACGGCCGGCGCGGGCTGACACCGGCGGGGCGAGTCGGTGGCTCGGGTCGTGCGGACCGCCGGTCAGAGCGGCCGGTAGGCTCGGATCTCCATGTTCGAGGCACTCAGCGACCGGTTCGAGACCATCTTCACCGCCATCCGCGGCAAGGGGAAGCTCCGCGAGGAGGACGTCGACGACGCCCTCCGGGAGATCCGCCTCGCCCTGCTCGAGGCCGACGTCAACTTCTCGGTCGTCAAGAACCTCGTCGGTCGGATCCGCGAGCGCATGGTCGGGACCGAGGTCAGCCAGGCCCTCAACCCCGGCCAGCAGGTCGTCAAGGTCGTCAACGAGGAGCTGATCGCCTCTCTCGGCGGCGAGACGATCCGCATCACCTATGCCTCGAAGCCCCCCACCGTCGTGCTCATGGCCGGCCTGCAGGGCTCGGGCAAGACCACCAACTCGGCCAAGCTCGCCCGCTGGTTCAAGGCCCAGGGCCGCAACCCGCTGCTCGTCGGCGCCGACCTCCAGCGCCCCGCCGCGGTCCAACAGCTCCGCACCCTGGCCGGCCAGATCGACGTCCCCGTCTACTCCGCGCCCGACGACGTCGTCGCCTCCGGCACCGGCGACCCCGTCGACGTGGCGAAGCGGTGCATCGACGAGGCCCGTCGCCTCGGCAAGGACGTCGTCATCGTCGACACCGCGGGCCGACTCGCCATCGACGCCGAGCTGATGGAGCAGGTCCGCCAGATCTCCGAGGCCACGGCGCCCGACTACACGTTCCTCGTCGTCGACGCCATGACCGGCCAGGACGCCGTCACGGTCGCCGAGAACTTCAACGAGACGCTGGCCCTCGACGGCGTGATCCTCACCAAGCTCGACGGCGACGCCCGCGGTGGCGCCGCTCTGTCGGTGAAGGAGGTGGTGGGCAAGCCCATCGCCTTCGCGTCCACCGGCGAGAAGCTCGACGACTTCGACCTGTTCCATCCCGATCGCCTCGCCGGCCGCATCCTCGGCATGGGCGACGTCCTCACCCTCATCGAGAAGGCCGAGTCGGTCTTCGAGGAGAAGGAGGCCGAGGTCGCCGCCCAGAAGCTGATGGAGGGTCAGTTCACCTTCGACGACTTCCTGGACCAGATGCAGCAGGTCAAGAAGATGGGCTCGATCTCCTCGCTGCTCGGGATGATGCCGGGGGTGCCCAAGGAGATCAAGAACGTCCAGATCGACGACCGCGAGCTCGCCCGCATCGAGGGGATGATCCACTCGATGACCCGCGAGGAACGCACCGATCCCTCCATCATCGACGGGTCCCGGCGGGCTCGGATCGCGGCGGGTTCGGGCACCGACGTGGGCCAGATCTCCCAGCTGGTGAAGCAGTTCCAGGAGATGCAGAAGATGATGAAGAACATGCCCGGCCTCGCCGGTCGGGCGATGAAGAAGAAGAGCAAGAAGAAGAAGGGCAAGGGGGGCGGACGCACCACTCCCAAGGGCGGCACTCCGCTCGCTGCGTCGTCGTCGAAGCAGCCCTTCACCCTGCCCGGCCTCGACAACTGACCCGCCAGGTTGCGGTTCGTGCACCGCAACGCGCACACTGGTCCGCTGCGCCCACCACCCGAGCGCGCCCCGAACGAGAACTTCAGCAGAGAGAAGAACCTGTGGCCGTCAAGCTCCGCCTCATGCGGATGGGCAAGAAGAAGCAGCCCACCTATCGCATCGTCGCCGCCGACTCGCGCTCCCCGCGCGACGGCCGTTTCATCGAGATCATCGGGCACTACGACGCCCGTCGTGAGCCCTCGGTGATCAAGGTCGACAACGACCGCGCCGTCCACTGGCTGAGCAATGGCGCCCAGCCGTCCGAGACCGTGGGCAAGCTGCTCACGATCTCGGGTGCCATGGCCGCCTTCAAGGGCGAGAAGGCCCCCGAGGGCGCCGAGCAGTACCAGAAGGGCTTCGAGCCCGCCGGCGAGACCGCCGAGGCGCCCGCCGGTAGCGCCTCGTGAGCGAAGACGCCGTCCCGACGGCGGTTGCCGTCTGCGAGTACATCTGCCGATCGATCGTGGCCGAGCCCGACGAGGTCGAGGTCGAAGTCGACGAGGACGACGGCCGCTACGAGCTGACCGTCCACGTCGGCGACGGCGACACCGGCCGCGTCATCGGCCGCCGAGGCCGCACCGCCCACGCCATCCGGGCCGTGGTCCGGGCCGCAGCCGCCAAGGACGGCGTCGACCAGATCGACGTCGAGTTCGCCGACTGAAGGGTTTCTGGCACCACGATCGCCGGTCTCTGACCGGCCGAAGTGGTACCAGAAGCGAAGGATCGTCGATGACCGAGCTCCTGGAAGTGGGGCGGATCGCCAAGCCCCACGGCCTGCGCGGTGAGGTGATCGTCGCGCTCAGCACCGACCGGCTCGAACGTCTCGACGACGGAGCCGTCCTGGAGACCGAGCGCGGCCCGCTCACCGTCGTGGCCGCGACACCGCACGGCCACCGCTGGCGGGTCCGGTTCGAGGGCTTCGACTCCCGCGAGCAGGCCGACGAGCTCCACGGCCTCGTCCTGCGGGCCGAACCGATCGAGGACGACGACGCCTGGTTCGTCCACGACATGATCGGCGCCACCGTCGAGCTGGCCGACGGCACGGTCGTCGGCGAGTGCGTCGCCGTGATCGAGAACCCCGCCTACGACATGGTCGAGCTGGCGTCGGGCGCCCTCGTCCCGTTGCCGTTCGTCGAGACGGTGGAGGAGGGGCGGATCGTCATCGACCCGCCCGAGGGCCTGCTCGACCTGCCCTGAGCATCGGCACAACCTCGCTTCTGGGCCGCGTGCGACGCACCCCAGGGCGTGCGACGCGTCCCGGAACGGCCCTCGGTGCCGGCGCCGCCCCGTAGCCTGTGCCGCCGATGCGCATCGACGTCTTCACCATCTTCCCCGAGATGGTCGGCCGCTTCGCCGCCGAGGCGCTCCTCGGCAAGGCGCAGGAGCGCGGCCTGCTCGACGTGCGGACCCACGACCTGCGCGACCACGCCACCGACGTCCACCGCACCGTGGACGATGCCCCCTTCGGGGGCGGGGCGGGCATGGTGCTCAAGCCGGAACCGCTCCTCGCCTCGATCGAGGCCGCCGACCCTCCCCGTCCGCTGTTGCTCCTCGGCCCCGGTGGCGACCGGCTCGACCAGGCCCGCGCCCGGGAGCTGGCCTCCTGCGGCGGGTTCTCCCTCCTGTGCGGCCGCTACGAAGGCGTCGACCAACGGGTGATCGACCGCTGCTGCGACGGCGAGCTGTCCATCGGCGACTACGTCCTCGCCGGCGGTGAGGTGGCCGCCATGGTGGTGCTCGAGGCCGTGGGCCGCCTGGTGCCGGGGGTCATGGGCAACGTGGACAGCGCCACCGAGGAGTCGTTCTCCACTGGTCTGCTCGAGTACCCGCACTACACGCGGCCGGCGTCGCTCGACACGGCGTCGGGGCCGCTCGACGTCCCCGAAGTGCTCCGGTCCGGGGACCACGCCCGGATCCGGCGGTGGCGCCACGCCCAGGCCCTGCTCCGGACGGCGCAGCGCCGGCCCGATCTGCTGGAGCACCGACCCATCGGTGACGAGGACGAAGCCGTGCTCGTGGAGTTCGGGCTGCTCGACGACGTCCGCAGGTCGCTCGACCCGCCGGCGAGCCGATGACCGGCGCCATCGCATTCGGTGCGGACGGATCCGGGGTCGGCGCGGGTTGGTCGACCCGTGCGTCTTCCTCCTACACTGGCCCGTTCGCCGGCCGGGGTCCCCGGTCGCGCCTCCTGCACCCACCGCAGGCCGATCGCCCGCATCACGAGAACCGAGCCTTGCCATGAACCCCACCGATCTCGTCGACCTCCCCAACCTGCGCGACGACATCCCCGACTTCGCCCCCGGCGACACGGTGAACGTCCACGTCCGCGTGGTCGAGGGCAACAAGGAGCGGGTCCAGCAGTTCAAGGGCGTGGTGATCAAGCGTCAGGGCGACGGCATCCGCGAGACCTACACGGTCCGCAAGCTGTCCAACGGCGTCGGCGTCGAGCGCACCTTCCCGCTGCACTCGCCGACCGTGGCCCGCATCGAGGTGGTCACCCGCGGCGACGTCCGTCGGGCGAAGCTGTACTACCTGCGTGACCGCATCGGCAAGCGGGCCAAGGTCAAGGAGAAGCGGGACTTCTGAACCCCCGCGCCGGCCTGCGCGCCCGGTGGCGCCGCATCCTCGAGATGCCGGCGCTGGTCGTGGTGGCCGTTCTGGCGGCGATCCTGGTCAAGGCCTTCCTGGCCCAGGCGTTCTTCATCCCGTCGGCATCGATGGAGCCCCAGCTGCGGGCGGGCGACCGGGTGGTCGTGTCCCGCCTCGCCTACCGGCTCCACGAACCGAGGCGCGGCGACATCGTGGTGTTCGATGACCCCAGCGAGGACGCCACGCCCGACCGGCCCTTCATCGCCGTGCGCCTCGGACGCGACGCCCTCGAAGCGGTCGGTCTGCTCCCGCCGTCGGGCCGGGAGCTGATCAAGCGTGTGGTCGGCCTCCCCGGCGAGACGGTGGAAGGCCACGATTCGACCGTGTTCATCGACGGTCGACCCCTGTTCGAGCCCTATCTGCCCCCGGGCACCGTCATCGACGACTTCGGCCCGTTCCGGGTACCCGTCGACCACGTCTTCGTGATGGGCGACAACCGCACCAACTCCAAGGACAGCCGCTACATCGGTCCGGTGGCGATCGACACCATCGTGGGTCGCGCCCTGGCCCGGATCTGGCCCCCGGGCCGCCTCGCCTACCTGTAGGCCACCGGCTCGTTGTCACCCCGGCCGGGTTACGGTGCCGGGAACGGAGCAGCGAGGAAGATGGGATCGAACCGATGAACCGCGACCGATGAGTACCGACGATCTCGAGCAGTACGAGGCCGACATCGAGCTGCAGCTCTACCGCGAGTACAAAGACGTCAGCCCCACCTTCGCCTATGTGGTCGAGACCGAGCGCCGCTTCTACCTCGCCAACGAGGTCGATCGGACGGTGCACGACGGCGGGGGCACCCCGTACATCGAGCTCGAGCTGCGCGACGCCTGGGTGTGGGACATGTACCGGACGAGCCGGTTCGTGTCCCGGGTGCAGATCGTCACCTTCAAAGACGTCAACGTCGAGGAACTGCCCCAGGCCGACATCGACCTGGAGCAGTTCCGCCGCAAGTCGTGACGGTCGCCCGCCAGAAGCTGGGCGCCCACGGCGAGCGGGTCGCCGCCCGGCGCTACGAGGCCGCCGGCTATTCCGTGGTGGCCAGGAACTGGCGCTGCGCCGACGGCGAGATCGATCTCGTGCTCCGCGGTCCCGGTCGTTTGGTGTTCGCAGAAGTGAAGACCCGGTCCTCGGACCGCTTCGGGGTCCCGGCGGCCGCCGTCACCCCGGCCAAGCAGCGCCGGATCCGCCGGCTGGCGCAGCGGTTCTGCGCCGAGACCGGCGAACACGCCGCCGAGCTGCGCTTCGACGTGGTGTCGATCCTGCGCGGCCAGGTCGAGATCCTCGAGGGCTGCTTCTGAGGTCGGCTCGCCGCCTGCGCTAGCCCAGGAACGCCCACAGGACGAGGAGCGAGCGCCACCAGGATGCCGGCGGCCACGAACACGATGTCGCTGGCCCGGCGCTTCTGGGGTCGGTACGGGTTGAGTCCCATCGCCGGCGATTGTCGCGCGTCGCCGCGGCCACGCCTGCGTCGACGGTTATGGTCGCCCGCCATGGACGAAGTGCAGGTCGACGCAGACGGCGGCGTGGTCACCGTCACCATCAACCAACCGGCCAAGAAGAACGCCGTGAACCCCCCGATGTGGGACGAGCTCGCCGCCACGTTCCGGGCCATCGCCGTCGACTCCTCCGTCGCGTCGTGGTCCTCACCGGCGCCGGCGGCGACTTCTGCTCCGGTGCCGACCTGTGGCTCCCGCCCGGCGAGGAACCCGACCACCAGCTCCTCGCCATGCGACGCGTCACCGCCGCGGTCCTCGGCCTCCACGATCTCCCGCAGCCGACCATCGCCAAGGTGTCCGGCGTCGCCGTCGGTGCCGGCTGCTCCATGGCCCTCGGCTGCGACCTCATCGTGGCCTCCGACGACGCCCGCTTCTCCGAGATCTTCGCCAAGCGAGGTCTCGCCGTCGACGGCGGCTCGTCCTGGCTGCTGCCCCGCCTGGTCGGCCTGCACAAGGCCAAGGAGCTGGCCTTCTTCGCCGAGATCATCTCGGCGTCGGAAGCAGCCGAACTCGGCCTCGTCAACCGCGTGGTCGCGGCCGACGAGCTCGACGCCTTCGTCGACGACTGGGCGGCCCGGTTGGCGGCCGGCCCGCCGATCGCCCTCGGCCTCACCAAGCGCATGCTCAACAACGCCTCCCACGTCACCATGGCCCAGGCCCTCGAGGACGAGGGTCGCTCGCAGAGCGTCACGCTCGCCGGCGCCGACACCCGCGAGGCGTTCGCTGCCTTCACCGAGAAGCGGGAGCCCCACTTCCGTGGCCGGTGATCCGCGGCGGCGGTCACTGTCACCCCCGCTGACGTAGGGTCGTCCCCGACCGGTCTTGCACCGGCCGCTCGATGCGTCGGCGCACGGCCATCCACCCCGAGCCCTGCCGGGAGGATGCTCCGTGCTCTCCATCACCACCGCTGCGACGCTCGTCGGCGTCGACGGCCACCCCGTCCGCGTCGAGGTGCACGTCGGCAACGGCCTGCCATCGTTCACCATCGTCGGCCTGCCCGACGCCTCCTGCCGAGAAGCGCGCGACCGGGTGCGTGCCGCCATCCAGTCGAGCGAGCTCGACTGGCCCCAGCGCCACATCACCGTCAACCTGGCGCCGTCGTCGATCCCGAAGGTCGGCACCGCGCTCGATCTCGCCATTGCTGTCGGTGTCCTGGCGGCGTCGGGCGCCGTCCCGGCCGAGTCCACCGAACGCTGGGCCTTCCTCGGAGAGCTGGGCCTCGACGGGTCGCTGCGTCCCTGTCGCGGGATGGTGCCGCTCACGGCCGGCGTCCGGGGTTCCGGGCTCGGAGTGGTCGTGCCCGCCGGCTCGCACGCCGAGGCCTCGCTCGTGCCCGGGGTCGAGGTCCGCTGCGCCGGTGATCTCGGCACGGTGGTCCGAGCCCTGAACGCCGACTGCCCCTGGCCCGACGCGCCGCCTGCCACCCCGCCGACGCCCCGCAGCGAGCCGGACCTGGCCGAGGTCCGGGGTCAACCCGTGGCCCGATCGGTCATCGAGATCGCCGCCGCCGGCGGCCACCACGTCCTGCTCTCCGGCCCGCCCGGTGCCGGCAAGACGCTCCTCGCCAGCCGCCTCCCCGGCCTGTTGCCCGATCTCGACGACGAGGCCGCGCTCGAGGTCACCGCCATCCACTCCGCGGCTGGTGAGCCGGTGGCCGGTCGGCTGCTGCGCCGGCCCCCGTTCCGGGCGCCGCACCACACGGCATCGGTGGTGTCGTTGGTGGGCGGCGGCTCCGGTGCGATGCGCCCGGGGGAGATCTCGCTCGCGCACCGCGGCGTCCTCTTCGCCGACGAGCTGGGCGAGTTCCCGCCCACCGTGCTCGACGCTCTGCGCCAGCCCATCGAGGAGGGCCGGGTCCGGGTCAGCCGGGCGCGCGGCACCGTGTCCTATCCCGCCCGGTTCCAGCTCGTGGCCGCCACCAACCCGTGCCCGTGCGGCCCGCCGTCCGGAGGTTGCCGGTGCTCCGAGGCCGGCCGGGCCCGCTACCTGCGCCGCCTGTCGGGTCCCCTGCTCGACCGCTTCGACCTCCGGCTCGAGGTGGCCCGGCCCGACCCCGGTGACCTGCTGGGCACCGCCGCCGGCGAGTGCTCCGCCGTTGTGGCGGCGCGCGTGGCCCGGGCCCGACAACGGGCCGTCGAGCGGGGCGTGCCCGACAATGCCGCCATCGCCGCACCAGCGCTCGACACCGTGGCGCCCCTCGGTCCCGCCGCCCGCCGCCTGCTCGAGCACATGGTCCGCTCCGGTCGGCTGACCGCACGGGGCATGCACCGGATCCGCCGGGTCGCCCGCACCGTGGCCGACCTCGCCGACCACGACGGTGCCCTCACCGAGGATCATGTCGCCGCCGCTCTGGCCCTGCGGGTGGCCGTGGCCGGCGCCGATCGGGAACTGGCGTCATGACCGTCGACCCGCACCTCGTGGCGTTGCTCGGGCTGCCCAAGCTCGGCCCCCGGAGACTCGCCCGCCTCCTCGACGCCTTCGGTGAGCCGGCCGCGGCGTGGGAGGCCATTCGTCAGGGTCGCCTCGACGGCATCCCGCTCCACGGCAAGGCCGACGATCGCCCGAAGCTGGTCGAGCGGTGGCAGGCCCGAGCTCGCCGCGTGGTCGTCGCCGACCTCCTCGCCGAGCATGCTCGATGCGGCATCACCACGCTCGGCCCGGAGGATCCGGCATGGCCCGTCGCGTTCGCCCTCGATCCCGAACCACCGGCGCTCGTCTTCGTCCGGGGCGATCCCCACCTCCTCTCCGCCCCGTCGGTGGCCATCGTCGGTACGCGCCGCTGCACCGCCGCCGGGGCATCGGTCGCACGCGAGCTGGGCCACGACCTCGCCCTGGCCGGGGTGGGCACCGCCTCGGGGCTGGCCCTCGGCATCGACGGCGCCGCGCACCGCGGCTGCCTGACCGGGGGCGGCCCGGCCGTCGGTGTCGTCGCCACCGGCCTCGACGTCGTCTACCCGCGCGCCCACGCCGACCTGTGGGACCAGGTGGCCGTCACCGGCGTGCTCCTCACCGAGGCGCCCCTCGGCACCTCGGCCGAGCGGTGGCGGTTCCCGGCCCGCAACCGGCTCATCGCCGCACTCGCGCTGGCCGTGGTGGTGGTCGAGTCCCGCCAGCGGGGCGGGTCGATGCTGACCGTCGAGTCCGCCATCGACCGTGACGTGCCGGTGCTCGCCGTGCCCGGTCCGGTGCGCTCGGGTGCCTCTGCGGGTCCCAACCAGCTGCTGTTCGAGGGCTGTGGCGTGGTCCGCGATGCTGCCGACATCCTCGCTGCCCTGGGTACCGCGGTGCCGTCGCCGGCCGGCACCACGGCGGAGCTCCCGTTCGGCGTCGACGACGAGCCCACGGAAAAGGGTGGCGGAGCCGGTGCACGAGCCGCGGTGGCGGCGGCCGTGTCGTGGCCGGCCAGCTCGCTCGACCAGATCGTCGATGCCACCGGTCTGTCGTTCACCGAGGTGGCGGCGCAGTTGGCGCGGCTCGAGCTGGCCGGCGAGGTCCAGCGTGTCGACTCGGGCTACCAGCGCCGCCTCGAGCGATGACGGCAGTGGGCAGCGGTCCCTCGCCAGTGGCCGGTCGACGGGGGAGACTGCACGGTCGTGAGCCGCCCTGCCCGTCCCCGTCGTCGCGCCGCGGCCGCCTCCACGGCCTTCGGCGTGCTCGTCGGCGGGGTCGCCGGCGCATTCGTGATCCGGGCGCTGGTCCGGGATCGCCACACGATCCGGGCCGCGCTCGACACGGCCTCGGTGGGCTGGGTCGGCGTGGCCGGGGTCCTCGCCGTCGGCGGCATGGTGGCCATCGCGCTTCCCTGGCGTTTCGCCATCGGCGTGCTCGGCGCCGCGCTCGACCGGCGCCAGGTGCTGGCCCGGTACTTCCTCGGCGAGCTGGGCAAGTACGTGCCGGGCGGCGTGTGGCCGGTCCTCGGTCACGGGGAGCTCGCCCGGCGGGCCGGGGTCAGCGCGTCGGTCGCCTACGGATCGGTGGTGCTCTCGCTGGCATCGCTCTACCTCGCCGCGGCCGGCGTGGTCGCCGTGGGCCTCCCGGCCTCGCTGGGCGATGCCAGCCGCTGGTGGCTGGTGCTCCTCGCCGTCGTGCCGGTCGGCGTCGTCGCCCTCCACCCGCGCGTGCTCGGGGCCGTGGTCACCGGCCTGGGCCGGTTGACGCATCGTCCGCTCGACGTGGTCGTGCCCCGCTGGGGCCAGAGCACCGGTCTGGTGCTCCGGTACGTGCCGGCGTGGCTCGCCATCGGGGCCGCCACCTGGGCGGTGGCCCGTTCCCTCGACTCGTCGGCACAGCTGGTCGACGTGGGCACGGCGGCGGTGCTGTCGTGGATCGTCGGGTTCGTCGCCGTTCCCGTGCCCGGCGGCGTCGGCGTCCGCGAAGCCACGTTCGTGGCCGCCGCGGGCTCGCTCGATCCGGGCGTCGCCGCTGTGGTCGCCGTCGTGGCCCGGGTGCTGTTCGTGGCGGTCGACGCCGCCGGCGCCGGGATCGGCGCGCTCCTACTCCGCTCCCGCGTCGACTGAGGTCGGGCGCTCCCGTCGCTCACCGCGCAGGATCGCCAGCGCCGCCACGACCGCGGTCGCCGGCACCGCGACGAGGATGGCGGCGGTGGCTGCGCCCGGCAGGGGAGAGAAGGCGCCGAGCGAGCGCAGTCGGTCCAGGAGTCCGGTCCCCGCCCAGTACCGATCGACGGCGATGACCAACATGGCGGCTTCCAGCGCCACCGCCAGCGCCAGGACCACCGAGGCCTCGTGACGTCGACGGTTCTGCAGGACCCGGCCGAGCCCCAGCGCGGCGAGCGCGGCCAGGGCGGCGATGCCACCGAAGAGGTAGCGGCCCTGCGTCGCATAGGACACGCCGGTCTTCTTGTAGGCCCCCCAACCGGCGGAGAGCACCATGAGACCGGCCACCGCGGTGGGGACCACCAGTACCAGTCGTTCCCAACGCCTCCAGCACGCCGCCACCACGGCCACCACCAGGGCCACCGTCATCGCCGCGCTGATCGTGATGGGCAGTTGGGCCTCCCGCCACCCCACGTTGCCCCAGAAGCTGTCGACGAGCCGGTGGGCGAAGTTCCCGGCGAAGGCCACCGGGTCCGGGTCCAGGCCCTCGACCCGGTCGCGCAGGCCGATGCCGGGCTGGGGGTTGTGGAACACGACGATGTTGCGGATCCACCACCAGCCGCCGAAGACCAGCGCCAGCACGGCGATGATCGTGCTGCGCCACAGGACCCGAGCGGTCCCGGCCGAGAGGGCGTCCCGGCGGCGGAACGCCGGCCACAGCGGGAGCAGGCAGGCGAGCGCCACGGCCGGCACCAGCGGCACGGCGAACCCCTTGGTGAACAGGGCCAGGCCGGCTGCGACACCCGTGGCCGCCGCCGGTCGCTCGCCGACGATCACCGGTGACGAGGCGGGCGACCCCGGCCAGCGTCACCGAGCCGAGGAGCACCATGAGCGGGTCGTTCGACACGGTGGCGCCGACGTGGGCGAGCTGGGGCACGGCGAGGACCGCGGCAGCCGACGCCAGCACCACCGGCACCGACCGGGTGAAGCGGCGGGCGATGTCGGCGGCCAGGACCGGCACGGGCAGCAGCGTGAGGATGTTCAGCACGCGCAGCACCCACACCACCCGGTCGAGCGGTTGGTCGCCGTGGGGATCGATGACCCGAAGCACCGCTGCGGTGGGCAGGTAGTAGAGCGGCGGGTGTTGGGCCAGCTGGTTCGGGGGGCCGTCGCGCACGTCGGGTCCGAGGTCCGCCCACGACACGCGGCTCCCGCGGGGTGGCCTCGTCGGCGGTGGCCGCGGGTGCGTCGGCGGGGAAGACGGGTGACTCGCCCAGCAGGGCCAGGGTCCGGTGGCTGACCCGGAGCTCGTCGTAGTCGGGGTAGGTCCACGTGGTGGTCAGGTGGCGGAGCAGGTCGTGGTGGACGTGTTCGTCGGCGCCGCGAAAGGTCGGCACGACGACTGACCACGCCAGCATGAGGGCGAGGTCGAACGCCACGATCGCCAGTAACGGCCCGGCGACGGCCCGGAGCCGCAACGGCGGCGACGTGGTGTCGGCGCCGGTGACCGTGTCAGAACGGTGGATGCTCATGAGCCGATCGGGGTCACGGGCGGCGGCTCGCACGAGATGTCGGGGTCGCACCGGAACCGCCAGCTGTCGGCCTGGCTGCCGTCGAAGGGCAGCAGCTCCTGGAGCGAGGACGTGCGTTCGAGGTGGTAGAACGCCTCGCCCGGTGCGGTCAGGAGCGGATGGAGCAACAGGACGCCCGCCACGGCGCCGACGGCGGCGCTCCACCGGGCACCATGCCCGGAGACGCCGGCGGCGACCGGGACGACGGCGACGAGGACCGAGATCTGCAGGAAGTACCGGTCGCCGATGGACTGGGCCCCGCCGAAGTAGTTGTCGGTGAAGGTGATCACGTACAGCCCGGCGTAGGCGAGGATGCCGCCGGCCGCAGCCAGGAGCACGGCGGGCCGCACGTGGCGGTGGGGGTCCGCGCCCCGATCACCCGCCCCCTCGGGCTGCGGTCGCCTCCGGCGCCGGTGCCGGACAAGGGCCACCAGCGCTGGCCACTGCCAACGCACCGACCACCGGTTGGTAGGTGAGGGCACCGGTGTGCCGGCCGACGGCGTAGGTGAGAGAGGCCGAGGCGAGGTCGTCCGACGGGTGCAGCGATCTGGTCGACGACCCGCCCGGGCGACATCGAATCTGCGGTGTGCCAGGCCACGAGGTCATCGTCGGTGCCGCCGCTCCACGGGGTGACCGACGGGGCGTAGTAGCGGTCGCCGCCGTAGGCGTTCCAGCTCGACCCGTCCGAGTAGTACAGGTATGGCAGGACGGTGAGGACCAGCAGCGCCGCGCCGACGCCCACCGCGGCGAGGCGGGTGCGCACCGGCGTCCGCCACAGCGCCAGGAGGAGGAGCGGTCCGACGGCGACGAGGGCGGGCAGCTTCTCGGTCACGAGGAACGCCGTGGCCCCAGTGGCCACGCAGGCCCACACCAGGGCCGCCGTGGGCGACAGGGGCACCGTCGGGGTGGGCGCGCCCGTCACCGGTCGTCCGAACAGGAGCCGGACGCTGCCGAGCACAGCAGTGCCCACGAGGACGGCCACGAACAGGTCGGCGTGGGCGGGAAACGCCATGAGCCAGGCGTTCGACGCCACGGTGGCGCTCGTGGCGACCACGGCGGCGCCGACCGGTCCCCAGCGGCTGCGGCCGATGGCGAACCAGCACCAGGCGTAGGCGAGCAGGAGGGCAGCCCCGACCGCCGAGATGCCGCGGGCGCCGCCGAGCTCGATCGCCGGAGCCAGGAGCACCGAGTACCCGTAGGGCTTGGCGAACGCCCACCCATCGCCGCGGTGCTGGACGAAGAGACCTCGCGGCTGGGGCTCCCAGCCGAGCTCGAGCCACGACTGCTGGTCGTTCACGTCGTACGACAGGTTGCCGCCCTGGAGGCTGAGTGCCTGGAGCACGAAGGAGGCCTGGTCGCCGGAGATGGGTTCCTCGGTCGGATCGTGGAGCACCACCGTGGTGGCGGCCGCCGCCAGCACGAGGCCGCACAGGGCCAGCACGACGGCGCCCGGGAAGCGCAGGGGCCGGGGCGGGGCGGTGTCGGGCGGGACCGGGGCGGCAGCCTCGGCCGTCATGCCTCGCTCGGGCGGGGCCCGGTGGCGACGGCGAGCAGCCACGGCAACCGCCGCGTCACCGACACCGTGGTGAACGAGCGTCGCAGGAGCTCGGACAGGCTGCCCGGCCCGAACGCCCCGATGTGTTCCGGATCGTTGCCCAGGCGGGAGACGTTCTTGCCGCGGGCGAGGTTGCCGAGCCGGAACCATGGTTCCCACGGCACCGATACGACGATGCCGTCACGGCAGACGCGCGCGAGCTCGGCGACCATCAGCTCGGGGCCGGGGAGGTGCTCCATCACCTCGATCGACGTGGCCCAACCCACCGATCGGTCGGGGAGGGGGAGGCGGGTGACGTCGGCGACGGTCAGCGCCGCACCCGGGACGCGGTCGGGGACCTGTTCGATCTTGGACAGGTGCAGGTCGACGGCGATCACCGGTCGGTCCGGGGCGAAGCCGGCGAGCGAGAACCCGGCGCCGGCGCCGGCATCGAGCAGCGGTTCGTCGCGCGGCACGTGGGCGTCGACCAGATCGGTGAGCGATGTGAGCCAGCGGGCGATGAGGCGCCGCACCACCGGGTTGGTGGCCAGGTACTTGCGCTGGTCCTGCTCGACGACGGTGGCGGGGTCGGTGATGGTCATCGGGTGGGCGGGCGGCGATCCGAGGGCGTGTCGGCGGGACCTTCGTCGGGCAGGGCACGTCCGGTGTCGGGCCGGCGGAGGTGGACCATGAGCTCGGCCAGCAGCCCGAACGAGGCGAGCTGGACCGCCACGATCACCAGGAGTGCGCCGGCCAGCAGCGCCGGACGGGTGCCGATCTGGTCGCCGGCGATGCGCAGCACCAGCATCCAGGTCAGCAATGCACCGCCGACCGCGCCGAGGATGGCGGCGGCGCCGCCGAAGAGGTGGAAGGGGCGGGCGTTGTAGGTGGTCAGGAACTTCACCGTGACGAGGTCGAGCATCCCCCGCCAGAACCGGTTGATCCCGAACTTCGAGCTGCCGCCGCTGCGTGGGTGGTGGGTGACGTCGACCTCGCCGATCCGGAAGCCGTTCCATGCCGCCAGCACCGGGATGTAGCGGTGCAGCTCGCCGTAGAGGTCGAGGCTGCGGACCACGTCGGCGCGCATGGCCTTGAACCCGCTGTTGAAGTCACGGCCGGGCACGCCCGTCACCCGGCTCGTGGTCCAGTTGTACAGGCGCGACGGGATGCGCTTGGCGGCCCGGTCGTTGCGGTGGGCCCGCCGGCCGGTGACCAGGTCCAGGTCCTCGTCGTCGAGGGTCTTGACCAGCCGGGCCAGTTCGTCGGGGTCGTCCTGGCCGTCGGCGTCCATGAGCACCACCACGTCGCCGGTGGCCTCGGCGAGGCCGCGACGCAGCGCCGCGGACTTCCCCTGGTTGACCCGCAGCGAGACGACGCCCACGCCGGCCAGACCGAGACCGCGCACGGCGTCGGCGGTGCCGTCGGTGCTGCCGTCGTCGACGACGATCACCTCCCAGCGCTCGTCGACGGCGGGGAGCGTGGCCACCAGCCGTTCGAGCAGGCCGGGCAGGCTGTCGGCCTCGTCGTAGGCGGGGATCACGACCGAGATCGGCACGCGCCAACCCTACTGTCAGGGTCTCCGTGCCACCGTGCCGGCAACATCGCTGGTACCGTCCACTGCTGTGGATCGCCGGCACGTGCCCGATTTCGACACGGTCCTCGACCGTGCCCGGGCAGGGGACCAAGAGGCGTGGGCGGCGCTGTACGACTCGCTGGCTCCGCAGCTGCTCGGCTATCTCCGCATCCGGGGCGCCGACGACGCCGAAGCCCTGGTGGGCGACGTCTTCCTCCACGTGGCGCGGGGCATCGACGACTTCGAGGGAAGCGCATCGGGCTTCCGCTCCTGGGTGTTCGTCATCGCCACCTCCCGTCTGCTCGACGACCGGCGGCGGAGACGACGCAAGCCGACCGAGGCGCTCGATCCGGTGCTCGAGGACCAGCTGTGCAGCGCGGACGACGTCGAGGCCGAGGTCGAGATCGAGGCCGCCTCTGCCGCAGCCGTCGACCTGCTGTCCCTGCTGACCCCCGACCAACGCCAGGTCGTCGCGCTGCGGGTCTTCGGCGGGCTCACCTCTCGCGAGGTGGCGTCGATCGTCGACAAGCCGGTCGGTGCCGTCAAGGCGCTCTACCGCCGGGGCCTGGCCGCCCTCCGCCGCCAACTGGAGCCGGCCGCATCGCCGGTGGCCACCGTCGCGGCCGTATCCTCCCGCCCTCTCCTGTCGGTGACTGAAGGGTCATGACCTGGAGATCGTCGGAACACGGCGACGGGCCCGAGCCGCTGCCACCACCGGAGCTGCTGTCGCTCCGTCGGACGGTGAGCGCCCCGCCGCGCCCTGAGGTCCGCGGTCGACACATCGCCGACGCCGCCGCCGAGGCACATCGTCTCCGGGCCGCTGCGTCCGCGCAAGCCGTGGCTCGGCGCAGCGCGCGGGTCATCGCCGGCGTGGCGGCCGCCGTCGTCGCCATGAGCAGCCTGGCGGGCGCCCAGATGCTGCCCGAGCCGGCCCGCACGCTGCTGCCCGCAGTGTCGGCCCATTTGCTGCCGCCGTCGTTCCACCGACCCGACCCCGCCGACAAGGGCGTCGACCCCGAGGACAGTCCGGACACCACCGCAGCCACCCGGGCCGAGAAGCGAGCAGCGGCCGCCCTCGCCGACGCCACGTCCACGACGCTGCATGTCGGTCCGGTCACCGCCGACGCCGCCGACAAGGCGGTCGAGGCAACGACGACGACGAAGCCGCCCAGTTCGTCCACGACGACCAGCGGGGCGTCGACGACGACTGATCCCGAGTCGACGACGACGACCGATCCGGAGTCGACGACGACGACCGTTCCGGAGTCGACGACGACGACCGATCCGGAGTCGACGACGACAACCGATCCCGAGTCCACCACGACGTCCAGCACGTCGTCCACCGTCGTCGACGTCCACGTCGACGCCGCCCGCCAACGCCGTCTCCGGGGTGCCCCCGTCCGGGGTGGGTGGTCAGCCCTGACCGCCATCACGGTCTTCCTGGGCACCAAGGCCCAGTACATCAAGACCGCTCCCGTGCTCCTCGAGCTCGACCGGCGCGGCGTCGCCTACCGGCTGATCGACTCCGGCCAGCACGCCGGCATCCTCGGTGACCTGCGCATCGAGCTCGGGATCCGTTCGCCCGACATGCGCTTCGGCGGCAGCACCGACATCGACACGGTGCCCCAGGCGGCGGCGTGGGCCAGTCGCATCGCCTGGCGTGGGCTGCGCCCGGGCCTGCTCCGCCGCGACGTGTTCGGCCCGGGGGCCCGCCTCTGCGTGGTCCACGGCGACACCCCCTCCACCTTGCTGTCCACGCGTGCTCGCCCGCCGCGCCGGCCTCGACGTCGTCCACCTGGAGGCGGGCCTGCGCTCCCACAACATCCTCCACCCCTTCCCGGAGGAACTCATCCGCCTGGCGGTGATGCGGGCATCCAGCACCCTGTTCGCCCCCAACGACGAAGCCGTGGAGAACCTGCGAGCCATGCGGGTGAAGGGCACGGTGATCCCCGTGCCGGGTAACACGTCGGTCGACGCATTGCGCGCCTCGCTCACCGAGCTCCCCGAGCCCCGCAGCGGCCCCGTCCTCGTCACCATGCACCGGGTCGAGAACCTGCACCGCCGCAACGAGGTGGCCGGGTTCGTGACGCTGGTGCTGCGGCTCGCCACCGAGTTCCCGGTGCGGTTCGTCGTCCACGGACCCACCGCCGCGGTCCTCGAGCACTCCGGCCACCTGGCGATCCTGCGCGGCGCCGGCGTGGAGACCGTGCCGCTGATCCCGCACCACGACTTCGCCCGCCAGCTCGCCGCCGCGCCCCTGGTGGTCACCGATGGCGGGTCGGTGCAGGAGGAGTGCGCCCTCCTCGGCGTGCCCACCCTGCTGTGGCGCCACCGCACCGAACGAGCCGACGGCATCGGGGCCAACGTGGTGCTCCTGCGGGGCGACCCCACGGGCGCGGAGGTGATGCTCGAGCACCTCGAGTCGTTCCGTCGTCCGCCGCGTTGGCTCGACGGTCCCAGCCCGGCAGCGGTCATCGTCGACCACCTGGTCAATCCGCGGCCTGAGGTCGTCCGAGCGGGCGGCTCAGGTGCCGAGCCGCTCGGCCAGTAGGTCGAGCACGGCACCGTTGCCCTTCTCCCGTTCGCGAAGGCGGTGGCGGGCCTCCTCGACGTCGTCCTCCCGGTCGAGCACGCTTCGGCCGCGGCGAACGAGGTCGCCCGGTCCGGCTGGCGTCGAAGCGTCGGCCGGCGGCGCCGGGGCCGATGTCGGCGGCGAGCGAGTCGACCTTCGGGTCGTAACCGATCAGCACGACGGGCCGGCCGGCCAGCACCGCCGCCATGCCACCGTGGTAGCGCATCGACACGACCAGGCGGCTGGCCGCCACCTCGTCGACGCACCTCGTCGAGGCCCGGCGTCGCCAGCGTCGGGGTAGTGGGCCATGGCCGCCGCGATGCGACGGTTGAGCGGGTCGTCCTTCGGTGGCTCGAAGGCGACCAGGTGGATCGGGAGCCCGGTGGCGTGCGACCAGGTCGTCGAGGGCCTGCGGGCGGCGCCGTCGACGAACCGGTCGTCGACGACGTGACGTCGCAGCCGGGCGGGGATGCGGTGGCGGCGGGCCGACCACGGGCGGAGACACACGACGATGCGGTCGGCCGGCGCCGGACTCGGAGACGGGAGGGAGAGCGCCAGGTCGGCGGCGACGGTGGGGCGAGCGAGGCCGAGCCGAGCCAGGAGGTCGGCGGACCCCGCGTCTGCGGACGGCCGAGCGGGCACGCCGGCGAGCGCCGCACGCACCCGGAGCCGACCGGCCGCGTGTGCTCAGCGGACCCGCACCCAGGCCGACGCCCACCACGACCTCGCGTCGGAGCCGGGCCGCCACCACCGGGGTCAGGTGCAGGTCGAGGTTGAGGGTCGAGGTCTGGTCCTGCAGCAGGCCGCCGCCGCCGAGCACCGTGGCGCCGGTGCCCCGGACGACCAGTGCCCGGCGCCGTCGGACCGCGGCCACCCCGTGAGCAGCACTCGTCTCATCCGGGATCCACCGACAGTGCCATCGGGCGCCATGCCTCGGATCGTCGAGCTGGCGGCACAGCGCCCGGAACACCAGTTCGTCGCCGAGGTTCTCCGATCCGACCCACGCCGCCACCGACGGCGGTCGGCGAGGCAGGCGGCGGCCGGCGGAGTCGCTCATGGGTCGACGATCGTGGCACACCGGGTGACAAGGAAAGGACACAAGAATTCCGTTCCGACCCGTATCCCCTGGTCGTGTGACGACGGTTACATCTCCGTGGGAAGCAGCAGGCGGCGCGAACGGCAGGTCGGGGCGGGACATTTCCGTCCCGGCCGTGCCCCTCGCGACGGCTGCATCCCACGGCGGGACATTGGACACATATCGGCGGAGATGCTTGATGCTTTGCCCCCATGTGTCTATTGTCCCGAGCGACGTTGCCGCAGGTCCGCCTGCGGCGGCGCGTCAGCTTCGAGGCTTCTCGAGGCGTCCCCGTCACAGGGAGCAATCCGACGATCACCATGTTCCACACGTCAGAGCAGCATTCACGGGCCCCGCGCCCGGCTCTGTCGCGTCTGCGGTCGGCGGTCCTGTGGCAACGTTCCACCCCACCCGAAACGTCCAGGAGGACACATTGAGTAAGACAGCGATGCGCCGCAAGCGCTTCACCGCTGGTGTGCTCGCAGGAGCAATGGCTCTGACGGTGACGCCGATTCTCGGCTTCACCGGCACGGCCAGTGCCCTCGATACCGCCACCGGCAACGGAAGTGTCTGCGCAGAATCCGCCGACCGCCGAGCCGTTCACCGACGTGAGCGCCAGCGATCCCAGCAACGCCGAGATCACGCTGTCTCGTCAACTCGGGCGTCACCACCGGCGTCACCGCCACGACGTACGAGCCCAACAGCTCGGTCACCCGTCGACAGATGGCGCTGTTCCTCAAGCGCGTCGCCGACACGGCGAACGCCAACGACACCGGCTCGCCAGGTCACCGCCCTTCCGGCCGGCGACGGGGTCACCACGTACACCGACATCTCCGCCGAGCCGGCAGACGTCAAGAAGGCGATCGACCAGCTCGACGAAGCCGGCATCGCCAATGGCACCACGGCCACGACCTTCGCGCCCGACGCCCCGGTCACTCGGCGTCAGATGGCGAAGTTCCTGGTGCGTCTCCAGACGTACCTGACCGGTGCCGGCTCCGTGCCCACTGCGTCGAAGGACTACTTCACCGACGACAACGGCGACTCCGGTGAAGACGAACTCAACATCCTCGCCGAAGAGGGTGTCTTCCTCGGTGACGGCGCCGGCCACGTGAAGCCCGGGCGACGACATCAGCCGTCGTCAGATGGCCAACGTGCTCGTGCGAACCATGGAGTTCATGTTCGAGAACGACGACATCACTCGAGCTGTTCGCTCCGGCCGGCCAGCGCAAGCGTCGACCACCCGTCCCGAACTGATTTCGGCGACATCGTCCAGACCACCACGCCAGGGCACCACCGTCCGGTTCACCTTCGACGAGGCGCTCACGGGCGTCGGGGTGAACCCTTCGTTAGTTCCATGTGTACAACTTCACGTCGACGGTGTCGGCCGCCGACGACGGTACCACCGCACAGGTCGACGCGGGCAACACGAAGTCGGTGTTGGTGACCTTCCGCCAACATCAACAGTGCGGCCCTCGGCCGCTCAGCTGTCGTGTGGCGACCGTCGATGAGGACGCTGTGCGCGGCTCTCCGGCGCGCCGTCACGACTCCAACATCATCGGCGACTCGGCTCTGAACCCAGGTACGACCTCGCAACTCGATGGCGGGGAAGACCTCGGCTCCCGATCTCGTGAGCGTCGGCAACTTCCGAGCGAACCCCGGCGAACGTGAACCGAGACGCTTGTCGACTTCACGTTCGATGAGCCGGCATTCCAGGATTCCGACGGGTATCGCTCGAGAGCACCGATGGTGTGAACGAGAACGGCACCGGCACGCTCGTTGCTGGCGATGGCACCGCAACCCACGTCGTCGCGTTCCAGACATGGCAACCTCGGCCCAGACTCGACTGTCCCGATCACGGCTCTCGAGCATCGCTCGCGGTGTCATCGACTACAACGCAGTCAGCGACGCCAACGGAACGCGGCAACTACAACCCGATGGAAGCCGCTGATGTCTCCAACTCTGGCAACACGGAGACGCCCGACCTTGTGTCGGCCATCGCTGCGCTGAACCAGCCGAACCCGCTGGGTGGGCCGAACATCGATGCGATCCTTTACACCTTCGATGAGCCCGTCATCAATCCCTCTGCTGGCTCCTTCACTGTGCGTACCTGACGGATGGCTCGGAGCCTTGCGCAGGTCTTCGCATCCCGGTCGACGTCGAACGACACGCAGGTGGCTGCGATCTTCGGCGCCGCCGGCACGCTCGACCTCGTGGTCGGTGCCTCCGTCTATGACGGTGCCGTCCAGTGAAGGCACCGGCGCTCAGAATCGGGACAACCTCTGGACGAGGTGGGCATCGCGAACGTCGGGTCTGGCCCGACGACCATTTCCGGCCGGACCGATGGTCCGGATCTCACGGGCGTTCCGTGACCGAACGGCGGATCCGTTCGGCACGCTGATCGGTGCTCGAGTCACGTACACGTTCGACGAGGACATCGTCGTGCCTGGCTCGACGAACTTGTCCATCGTTCTTCCTGATGGCACCATCCGCGACTGCTCAGCGGTTGCGCGTCGTGGGCACGACGGAGGACACCGACAACACGATCCGTTGCGACGCCTTCGGCGCCGCGACCACGACGACCAGATCCTCAGCGCCGCAGTCGGGACCTGTCGACGACGGCGCAGTGAACAATCAGGCGAATGGTACCAAGCCAGGCGTCGCTGGCACGGATACCAACCCTGAAGGTGCGGAATACGTCTTATCGCAATGGTTCCTACCTACTGCGTAGGAACGACAATCCAGCCTTTGGGTTTGCCGGAGTCCCGGCCTATGACGGCCGGGACTCCGGTCGTTTTCCTGGAGCCCATCCGTGCGGCGACGACCGCACCTCAGGGTTCATCCAGGGCCGAAGACGCCATCGTCGACGACTAATAATGGCCTGTTCGGTGCGAGCGACGCCGGATAACGCGTGTCTGTCGATGGCGCCGCCATCAGCGTCATGCTGGCGACGGCTACGCGCCCGCCACGTCCTCCGACGGCACCATCACCTTCACCATTACTCAGAGACGCCGACTTCGCGGTCCGTCCGGTGGGGTGGGTCCCCGCCTCGCCGGATGGTGATCTGGAGGTGGACATCTCTAGGGGCACCGTGTTCAACGACGATTAGAGCATCCGGCGCCTTACTGGAGCCGACCGACCCGGTCGGTGTCGGAGGCATGACGTTGTTCCAGCCTGAAACCCAACGGCCGCCAGGTACGGCAGCCGGGCGAGTGACGTACGGTGCCCGGTCCCGCCATGGGCCCGGGGCTCCTGACGCCCTTCGGCCCGTCGGCACGACGCTCACTCCTTGCCGGTGACCGCCCGGACTGCGGCCAGCACCACGAGAGCCAGCACGTCACGCACGGCGGTGACCGCCCGGTAGCCGCCACCACGACCGCCAGGGCGGCGAGCGGTGCGCCGTCGAGCGTGCCGGCCACGGCGGTCTCGAACACGCCGGCGCCCTGGGGAGCGAACACGGCGACGAAACCGGCGGCCCAGCCCGAGCAGGAACCCGCCAGCGGTCGCGGATCACGTCGGGGGCGTCGACGCGCGGGGAACGCCGACAGGTAGAGCACGAACGCCGCCGCCGACGTGGCCCAGAAGACCACCAGGTGGGCGCACAGCTCCAGCTCCAGCGCCCAGCGCAGACGCGGGACGTCGGCGATGCCGCGCCGGCGGGCCACCCACCCGACGACCGGGTTGAGCACCCACGGCGACGCGGCGGCGGCCATGGCCAGCGGCCACACCGACGAGGAGCACGAGCCGCACGCCGCTGCCGCTCGTCGCCGGCCGCGACAGCGCGGCCAGCCCGAGCGCGACGGCGACGAGGAACGAGAGCAGCGTCTCGAGCACGGCCACGATGGCCAGCGGCGCTGCCGGGAGTCCCCGACGGCGCAGGTGCGTGATCCGGCCGGCCGAGTACCAGATGCTGCCCGGCACGTAGCGGGCCGGCAGCGACGCCACCGTGGCCTCGAGCACACCGCCCACCGGGCGACCGGCGCCCGAGCCCGGCGAGCCCCCGCGACCAGACAGGGCACGTCTGGACCGAGCGAGACCAGCCCGAGACGCGAGCGCCGCGACGAGGGGAAGGGGTCGGGTGTCGCGGACGAGGTCGGCGATCCGGTCGCGCTGCAGGACGAGGACACCGACCACGGCGACGGCCACCGGGCCGAGCACATAGAGCCGTCGCACCCACAGCCCGCCACGACGGACTCCGGTTGCGTCGCTCGGGCGGGTGGCCGGAGGTGGTGCGGAGGTCGGGTCGGGATCCATGGGACGGGCGTCGACCACCGGCGTCCGGCAGCGGTGCCGGGGATGCTACCGGTCGGGCGGAACCGGGTCGCTGGGCCCACCGCCCGGGCTGCCGGTCGGTACGGTGGCGGCCGTGGGGTGGCACATCGACGACTTCGTGCGGGGGCTCACCGACGCCGCGCCGGCGACGGTGGTCGCCTACCGGCGCGACGTCACGGCGTTCGTCGACTTCGCCGAGCGCGCCGACATCGCCGGCCCCGAGGCCGTCGACCGGCGGGTCCTGCGCCGCTACGTCGCCCAGCTCGGCACCCGCCGGTACGCGCCGGCCACCGTCGCCCGCCGGGTCGCCGCCATCCGCCGCTACTTCGGCTGGCTGCGCCGGCGCGGGCTGATCGAGGCCGACCCGAGCCTCGGCCTCCGGGCGCCGTCCGGGCCCAGCCGATTGCCGCAGGTCCTGCGCCAGGACGAGCTCGACACGCTCCTCGACGACCCGCCGGCCGCCATCGACGACGATCCACCGTCCCGTCGCATCCGCGACGACGCCGTCCTCGAGCTGCTCTACGGGTCGGGTCTCCGCGTCGCCGAGGTGTGCGGCCTGAAGCGGGCCGACGTCGACCTCGCCGCCGGCGCCGTCCAGGTGCTCGGCAAGCGCGACAAGTGGCGCCGGGTGCCCATCACGCCGGGCGCCGTCGAGGCGCTCGACGCCTGGCTCGGCGGCGCCCGCGCCGACTACGAGACCCCCGAATCGCCGGCCGAGCTGGTGTTCCTGAACCAGCGCGGCCACGCCTTGAGCCCCCGCGACTGCCGACGCCTCCTCGACCGGCGGGCCGCTCATCCGACGCACCCCCACGCCCTGCGGCACACCTTCGCCACCCACCTCCTCGACGGCGGCGCCGACCTGCGGGCGGTCCAGGAGCTGCTCGGGCACAGCGACCTGCAGACCACCCAGCGGTACACTCACGTCAGCGCCGGTCGTTTGCAGGCGGTGCTGTCAGCTGCCCATCCCCGCGCCAAGGGCCGATCGTGACCGACCTCGCAGCCGCAGACATCGATCGACTCTGGACCACCTACAAGACCAGTGGGTCCCAGAAGGCGCGTGACCAGCTCATCGTCCACTACTCGCCGCTGGTGAAGTACGTCGCCGGCCGTGTCGCGGTGGGCCTGCCCCAGAACGTCGAGCAGGCCGACCTGGTCTCGTACGGGCTGTTCGGCCTCATCGACGCCATCGACAAGTTCGAGCCCGAGCGCGGGTTCAAGTTCGAGACCTATGCCATCGCCCGCATCAAGGGCAACATCCTCGACGAGCTCCGCGCCATCGACTGGGTGCCGCGGTCAGTCCGGGCCAAGGCCCGCCAGATCGAGAACGCCTACGCCGCGCTCGAGGCCAAGCTGCACCGCACGCCCACCGAGGACGAGGTCGCCGACGAGCTCGACATGACCCGCGAGCAGCTCCAGACCGCCCTGTCGAAGATCTCCTTCGTCGGCGTCGTGGCGCTCGACGAGTTCGTCGGCTCCGACCGCGACGGCAGCGCCACGCTGGGCGACACCGTGGCGGCCGACGTCGAGGGCCCCGGCGACCTGTTCGAGGTGCAGGAGATGCGGGGCCTGCTGGCCGAGGCCATCGACCGGCTCCCCGAGCGCGAGAAGGTCGTCCTCACCCTCTACTACTACGAGGGCCTGACGCTGGCGCAGATCGGCGAGGTCATCGGCGTCACCGAGAGCCGGATCTGCCAGATCCACACCAAGGCCATCCTGCAACTACGCTCCCGCATGCAGGCCGCCGACCGCGAAGCGGTCTGACGACCCCGCCGCTCCGGTAGCGGCCCGGCCTCCGGGCCGAGAACCGGCACTTCCCCCGTGACAGTCGAGCAGGGGAGGTCCCGATGGGAAACCGTCGTGTCCCGTCGTTCCTCGCGGTCGTGGCCGTTGCCGCCACCGCGATCGTCGCCACCGCACTCGTCGCCACCGCAGAAGGCGCCGCGGCGGAGGACAGCCAGGTCCAGTACCGACCACCGGTCGACGCACCCGTCGTCGACCCGTTCCGGCCTCCAGCCACCACCTACGGACCCGGCAACCGCGGCCTCACCTACGACCTGGCGCCGGCCACGCCGGTCCGGGCCTCGGCTCCGGGCGAGGTGGTCTTCGCCGGTCCCGTCGCCGGCACCCTCCACGTCACCGTCCTCCATGCCGACGGCCTGCGTACCAGCTACTCGTTCCTGGAGTCGGTGCTCGTCCACCGCGGGCAGGCGGTCGCGGCGGGCGACGTGGTCGGCACCGCCAGCGGCGGCTTCCACTTCGGCGTGCGGGAAGGGGCGGCGTACCTCGACCCGGCGGCGCTCTTCGGCGGCCTCCAGATCCGCGTCCGCCTGGTCCCCCACGAGGAGCCGCTGCCCGCCGACCGACGCCGGCCTGCTCCGCGAACGTCTCGCCCTGGTCGAGGTGGTCCACCAACGCAACGCGCTCCAGCGGTTCCTCGGCGCCGCCGCCGACATCACGGGCGGCGCCATCGACGTCCTGCGTGCCGGGGTGGCCACGTACCAGCAGCTCAGCTCCTTCGCCGCCGTTCGGGCCGCCGCCACCACCTTCGTCCACGACTGGCGGGCGCCGTGCACCCCGGCCGCAGAGGCACCGGCCGTCGACGCCGCCGGACGGATCGCCCTCCTGGTGGCCGGCTACGCGTCGAGCTCGGGACCCTCGGGGATCGACGCCCTCCGCACCGACGACCTGGGCTACGACGCCGCCGACGTCCTGCGGTTCAGCTACCTCGGTGGCCGGGTTCCCGATCCGGCCGGCGACCTCGCCCCCGACCTCGTGGGCATCCCGGCGCACCCGTACGACCCGGCCGACACCCAGGGCGACCTGCGGGCCGCCGGTCATCGGCTGGCCGACCTCGTGGTCGAGGTGGCGCAGACCCGCCCCGGGGTCCCGATCGACCTGTACGCCCACAGCCAGGGCGGCGTGGTGGCCCGTCTGGCCCTGCTCGACCTCGCCAACCGCCCGGGCGGCCTCGACGCCCTCGGTGCAGTCGTCACCATCGGTACGCCGAACGACGGCACCGACCTGGCCACCATCGCCGTCCAACTCGACCCGTCCGAGCGTCAGTCGGTCGAGTTCGTGAACCGCCTCGCCGGCAGCCACGTCGATGCGACCGCCGTGTCGGTGGCCCAGATGGCCGAGACCTCCGACGTGATCCGCGAGCTGCGCGCCGCCGGCGTCCCCGACGGCGTCGACCTGCGGACCATCGGCGCCCGCGGCGACCTCGTCGTCACCGCCGACCACACCGCGGTCGCCGGCCACCCGTCGGCGGTCGTCGACCTCGCCGGACCGTCCGCCCACGGAGACCTGCCCGGCGCGTCGGCCACCACGCGAGAGGTGGCGCTGGCCATCGCCGGCCGGCCGCCGACGTGCGGCAGCATCCTCGACCACGTGCTCGATGCGGCGGTGCCCCAGGTGGTGTCCTTCGCCGAGAACGCCGTGGGTGGCGCCTACGTGATCGGCTGAGGTTTCCCTGCCCGGGCCGCGCTCCCTACACTGGCCCGTCGGCTCCGACACCGGTCGGCGTCACGATCCACACACCAATCCACCAGTCGGGTCACCCCGCGGTCGCCAGGTCCTCATCCGGGCCGGGCGCCGGCCTGGCTGCAGTGCAACCGAGGGGCAACCACAAGGAGAACCCGTGGCCGTCGTCACGATGAAGCAACTGCTGGAGGCCGGAGTCCACTTCGGTCACCAGACCCGCCGCTGGAACCCGAAGATGAAGCGATTCATCTTCGGTGAGCGCAACGGCATCTACATCATCGACCTGGACCAGACCCTGTCCCGGATCGAGACCGCCTACACCTTCATCCGCGACCTCACCGCCAACGGCGGCACCGTCTTGTTCGTGGGCACGAAGCGCCAGGCCCAGGACGCGGTCGAGTCCTACGCCGAGAAGTGCGGCATGCCCTACGTGAACCACCGTTGGCTGGGCGGCATGCTCACCAACTACCAGACGATGTCCAAGCGCGTGGCCAAGATGGCCGAGTACCAGCGCATGCGAAAGTCCGGTGAGTTCGAGGCCATGCCCAAGCGTGAGGCCCTGCAGAAGAGCCGCGAGCTCGAGAAGCTCGAGAAGTACCTCTCCGGCATCCGCAACATGGAGCGCCAGCCCGACGCGGTGTTCATCCTCGACACCAAGAAGGAGCACATCGCGGTCACCGAGGCCAACAAGCTCGGCATCCCGATCGTGGCCGTCGTCGACACCAACTGCGATCCCGACACCGTCTCGTACGTGATCCCCGGCAACGACGACGCCATCCGCTCTGGCACCCTCATGTGCCGGGTGATCGCCGACGCCGTGGCCGAAGGCCGCTACATGGCCTCCCGCAAGGCCGAGGCCGCCGCCTCCCGCAGCCTCCTCGACGAGGACAAGGTCGCCGCCGAGCAGGCCGAGGCCCGTCGCCTGGCCCTGGCCGAGGCCAAGGCCCGCGAGGCCCGCCTCGCCGGCTCGCCCACCGCCCCGTCGATCGCCAACGCCGCGCCCGAAGAGATCGCCGCCGCGGCAGCAGAGGCCGAAGCGGCCGCCGACGACAGTGGGCCGGTTCCGGCCGCGGCGCCCACGCCGGGTACCGAGGAGCCGCCCACGGTCGAGGTTGCCCCCGAGGCGCACGAGCCCACCCCGGCGGAGGAGATCATCACCCCCGACGCCGGCGAGGCCGACGCCGCCGTGGCCGTGGCCGACGACCAGTCCTCGGCGTCGCCCGACACGCCCCCCGCCCAAGACACCATCGAGGAGCCTCGTACCGACAATGGCTGAGTTCACCGCGAAGGACGTCCAGGCGCTCCGGCAGGCCACCGGCGCCGGGATGATGGACGCCAAGAAGGCCCTCGTCGAAGCCGACGGCGACTTCGATGCGGCCACCAAGAAGCTGCGCGAGAAGGGCCTGGCCAAGGCCGCGACCCGCACCGACCGCGACAACGCCGAGGGCGCCGTCGCCGTCGGCGACACCGATGCCGGCGCGGCCATCGTCCAGCTCAAGTCCGAGACCGACTTCTCGGCCAAGTCCGACGAGTTCGTCACCCTGACCCAGGACATCGCCGATGCCGTCGCCGCCGACGGCCCCGGCGCCGTCGACGGCTTCGCCGCCCGCATCGACGACCTCAAGGTCACCCTCAAGGAGAACATCGAGCTCGGTCGCGTCGTGCACGTCGCCAAGGACGCCGGCCCCAACGGCGACCGGGTCGTCGACAGCTACGTCCACGTCCAGGACGGCCGCGGCGTCAACGGCGTCATCACCGTCCTCCAGGGCGGCACGCCCGAACTGGCCCACGACATCTCCATCCACATCGCCTTCACCAAGCCGGCCTACCTGCGCCGCGACGAGGTGCCCGAGGCCGCGGTGGAGGACGAGCGCCAGACCCTCACCGAGATCACCCGCAAGGAGGGCAAGCCGGAAGCGGCCCTGCCCAAGATCGTCGACGGCAAGCTCGCGGGATGGTTCCGTGACCAGGTGCTGCTCGAGCAGAAGTTCGTGCGGGACGAGAAGCAGACGATCGAAGGCCTGCTCGGCAGCGCCAGCATCGAACGCTTCGAGCAGGTCGTGATCGGCGCCTGAGGAGGCTCCCATCTCCAGTTCCGAGCCCGCCGAACCCGACGCACCGCGCTGGCAGCGCGTGCTGCTGAAGCTGTCGGGAGAGGCCTTCGCCGGCTCGGCCGGCTTCGGCATCGACGGCGACACGGTCGGTCAGATCGCCGAGGAGGTGCTTGACTGCCGGCGCGCCGGTGTCGATGTCGCCGTGGTGGTCGGGGGCGGCAACCTGTGGCGCGGGATGACCGGCGCCGGCAAGGGCATGGATCGGGCCCAGGCCGACTACATGGGCATGCTCGGCACGGTGATGAACGCCCTGGCCCTCCAGGACGTCCTCGAACGCAAGGGCCAGCCCACCCGGGTCCAGACCGCCATCCACATGGCCCAGGTCGCCGAGCCCTACATCCGTCGCAAGGCGATCCGGCACCTCGAGAAGGGCCGCGTCGTGGTGTTCGCCGCCGGCACCGGGAACCCGTTCTTCACCACCGACACCACGGCGGCGTTGCGGGCGGTCGAGATCGAGGCCGAGGTCGTGCTCAAGGGCTCCCACTCCGGCGTCGACGGCATCTACACCGCCGATCCCCGCACGACGCCGGACGCCACGAAGATCGACGCCCTCAGCTACCTCGACGTGTTGAACCGGGGCCTCGCCGTCATGGACAGCACCGCCATCACCTTGTGCATGGACAACTCGCTGCCCATCCTCGTCTTCGACCTCATGACGCCGGGAAACGTGCGGTCCATCCTGGCCGGTCAGGCGATCGGTACGCTGGTTTCGTGACCTCTGGAGTCCTCGCGTGAGCACAGAACTCGTCACGATGATCCTCGATGACGCCCAGGAGAAGATGGGCGACACGGTGTCGCACACCCGGGCCGAGTTCTCGTCGATCCGCACCGGCCGGGCCACGCCGGCCCTGGTCGAAAAGCTCCCCGTCGAGTACTACGGCTCCGACGTCCCCCTGCAACAGCTCGCCGGGTTCAGCGTCCCCGAGGCCCGCACGCTGCTCATCACCCCGTTCGACAAGGGGGCGCTCGAGGCCATCGAGAAGGCGATCCAGCAGTCCGACCTGGGCCTCAACCCGTCGAACGACGGGTCGATGCTCCGGCTGAACTTCCCGCAGCTCACCGAGGAGCGGCGCAAGGAGTTCGTCCGGATCGTGAAGCAGAAGGCCGAGGACGGTCGCATCCAGATCAGGAACCAGCGGCGGGCCGCCCGCCACGAGCTCGAGTCACTCGAGAAGGAGGGCGACCTCTCCGAGGACGACCTCGCTCGTGCCGAGAAGGAGCTCGACAAGCTCACCCACGCCCGGGAAGCCGAGATCGACAACGCGCTCGACCAGAAGGAGCAGGAGCTCCTCGAGGTCTGAGTCGCCGGAGGGCACTTCAGCCATGAACGACGACGAACCCACGCAGCGGGGCGGATCAGCCGATCGGCCAGCGCCCGCCGATCCGGAGGGTGTCCGCATCATCGGGCCCGACGAAGCCGAGAAGGCACTCGAGCGCGACGACGTCGCCCGCCGCCGCGGGCCGGACGACCCGCGCCCCGGTGACCGCCCCGGCGGCCCGCCGGCTGGTGCGCCCGAGCCCGTGTTGCGCTTCCCGCTGTCGTCATCCGCCGATGCCGAACCCCCGCCGGAGCTCCCGCACTGGTCCGATCCGCCCACGGGCGAGTTCGGTGCCGTCGGTGGCGCGCTGTTCGAGGACGAGGCGGCCGCACCCGATGCAGGTGAGCCCGAGTGGTCGGCGTTCTCGTCCGGCGCGCCGCGGTGGCGCGATCGCGACGACGCCTGGTCCGAGGAGGACGACGTGCGCTCGTTCGGTGACGACGAGACCCGTATCGGCGCCCTCGACGACTCCGATCGGCCCCACCCCGACGACTTCTTCAGCTTCGACGAGCTCGACGAGCCCGTGCCCGCCCGATCCGTCTTCGATGCGGGTGCTCCCGACGACCGCGACGACTACTACTTCGACGAGGACGAGGTCGACGACGACTACGACGAGCCCCACCGCACGGGGCCACGCAAGATCGTGGTCGGCGGCGGCCGCGTCACCCCCGGCCGTCCGGGGCGGATGGCGCCCCCGGCTTCGGGCGTCGGCGGTGACCGCAACATCGGCCAGGCGGCCGCCGTGGGCGTGGCGTTCATCGTGGTGGCGGCGCTGCTGTTCCTCATCGGGCCGGCGGCGGCCGCCGCGCTCGTGATCGTCGTGGTCACGCTCACCGCCGCCGAGCTGTTCGCCAAGCTGCGCGAGATCGGCTACCAGCCCGCCGTCCTCCTCGGTATCGTCGCCACCGCCGGCATGTGCTTCGGCGCCTACCACCGCGGCGAGTCGGCGATCCTCGTCGGGATGGTGCTCGTCGCCGTCTTCTCCATGCTGTGGTTCCTGGCGGGAGCCGGCGAGGGCCAGGCCACGTTGAACATCGGCGTGACGCTCCTCGGCGTGGCCTGGGTCGGCATGTTCGGGTCCTTCGCCACCGCCCTGCTCGGCGTCCAGGGCGGCGAGGGTGTCGGCAACGCCGGCAAGGGAATCCTCTTCGGCGCCATCCTCGCCACCGTCGGCTACGACATCGGCGGCTACTTCGTGGGCCGCAGCACGGGCCGGTCGCCACTGTCGGCGGCCAGCCCCAACAAGACGGTGGAGGGCCTCGCCGGCGGCGTCATCGCCGCCATCACGGTGGCCCTCATCTACGGCTTCTTGTCCGGACCGTTCAACTCGCTGGGCGACGGGCTCATGCTGGGCCTCACCGTCGCCGTCGCCGCACCACTGGGCGACCTGTGCCAGTCGATGATCAAGCGCGACCTCGGCATCAAGGACATGGGGTCGATCCTCCCCGGCCACGGTGGGTTCCTCGACCGCTTCGACGCCCTCCTCTTCGTGCTGCCCGCCGTGTACTACGTCGCCAAGCTGGCCGACTTCTTCGTCTGACGCCCCACCGGCCCGCGACGGCCTGATCCGTGTGATCGGTAGCCTCGGGGTGTGACGACCACGGTCTCCATCGCCGGTTCCACCGGTTCCATCGGCACACAGACGCTCGACGTGGTGGCGGCGGAGGCCGACCGGTTCGAGGTCGTCGCGATCGGTGCCAGCTCATCGGTCGATCTGCTGGTCGAGCAGGCCCGCGCCGTGCGGCCCAAGATCGTGGCCCTGGCCGACGACACCCGGGCCCACGAGCTGCAGGAACGGGTCCCGCCCGGTACCGAGGTCGTCGCCGGCCCCGACGCGCTCGGCGCCATCAGCTCGGTCGCCGACGTGTGCGTCAACGGGGTGGTCGGCTTCGCCGGCCTGCCGGTCACGCTCGGCGCCCTCCAGGCCGGAAAGCGCCTCGCTCTCGCCAACAAGGAATCGCTCATCTCCGCCGGTCCGGTGGTGCAGGCGGCCCGGGCCACCCCCGGCGCCGAGTTGGTCCCGGTCGACTCCGAGCACTGCGCCGTCCACATGTGCCTGCGGGCCAACGACAACGCCAACCGGGTGGCCACCATCGTCCTCACCGCATCGGGCGGGCCGTTCCGTGGCCGCTCCCGCGCCGACCTCGAGTCGGTCACGATCGACGATGCCCTCGCCCATCCCACGTGGAGCATGGGCCCGAAGATCACCATCGACTCGTCCACGCTGATGAACAAGGGGCTGGAGGTCATCGAGGCCCACGAGCTGTTCGGCGTGCCCTACGACGACATCGACGTCGTGGTCCACCCCCAGTCGATCGTGCACTCCATGGTGACCTTCACCGACGGCGCCACCATCGCCCAGCTGTCGATGCCCGACATGCGCCTTCCCATCGGGTACGCCCTCGCCCACCCCGACCGCATCGCCACACCGTTCGGTCCCATCGACTGGACGACCCTGGCCCGGCTCGACTTCGAAGCCCCCGACCGCGCCGCGTTCCCGTGCCTCGACCTGGCCTACCGGGCCGGCCGGGCCGGCGGGTTGGCGCCCGCCACGCTCAACGCCGCCAACGAGGTCGCCGTGCAGGCGTTCCTCGACGGCCGCATCCGCTGGGTCGACATCCCTGACGTTCTCTCCGCCGTGCTCGATGGGCATGATGGAGGGAACGCCAGCACGCTCGACGACGTTCTCGATGCTGACGCCAACGCCCGGAGCGCCGCCTCCGTGCTCATCGACGAGAGGTTCTCCTCGTGACCGACCTGCACGACCCGTCGCCTCCTCGGGCTCCGGTGACCAAGCACCCCCGCAGCGCCGACGGGCGCCGCGGAGCGCACCGACGGGCCGCAGGAAGAGGGCACGGGCAACCCGGTGCGGCTCGCCATCCTCGCCGCGCTGGTGGCGCTGGCCTTCCTCGCCGGTGGCTGGGCGCTTCCCGTGGTCATCCTCGGCGTCGTCGTCATGATCTTCCTCCACGAGTTCGGCCACTTCCTCGCCGCCAAGTTCGGTGGCATGAAGGTCACCGAGTTCTTCATCGGCTTCGGCCCCCGCATCTGGTCGTTCCGCCGGGGCGAGACCGAGTACGGCCTCAAGGCCATCCCGGCCGGCGCCTACGTGAAGATCATCGGCATGAACAACCTCGACGAGGTCGCTCCCGAGGACGAGGACCGCACCTACCGGTCCAAGAGCTACCCGAAGCGCATGCTGGTTGCGGTGGCCGGATCGGCGATGCACTTCGCCCAGGCGCTGGTGCTGCTGTTCGTCCTCTACGCCGTCATCGGGATCCCCGGCGGGTCGCTCACCGAGACCAAGCAGTGGACCGTCGGCGAGGTCGTGACCGGAAGCGCCGCCGATGCCGCCGGCCTGCAGCCGGGGGATCGCATCGTCTCCGTCGACGGCACGGAGGTCGCCACCTTCGGCGACTTCTCCGACGACATCGCCGCCCACCCCGGCGACGCCATCGACGCTCACCGTCGAGCGGGGCGGCCAGACGCTCAGCTCCCGGCCACCATCGGTGTGTCACCGCGCGACACCTCCCGCGGCCTGCTCGGCATCCGGGTGGAGCCCACCACGACCACCACCGGTCCGATCACGGCGGTGACGTCGTCGTTCAGTGACTTCGCCGACCAGTCCACGGCGACGCTCGGGTTCCTCGGCGACTTCTTCACGCCCTCGGGCATCTCCGACTTCGCCGGCGACGTCGCCAACGGCAGCGGTGACCCGAACCAGACCGTCGACGCACCGTCGTCGGGTTCCGGGAGCGCCCAGGTCAGCGACTCGCCCGACGAGGGCCGCATCATCTCCATCGTCGGCGCCGTGCGCATCGGCGCCAACCTCACCGAGATCGGGGATGCTCGGCTTCCTCCTGTTCTTCGTCGGCATCAACATCACCATCGGCATCTTCAACCTGCTGCCGCTGCTGCCCCTCGACGGCGGCCACGTCGTGGTGGCGACCTACGAGCGGATCCGCGAGTTCGCCCGCCCAGGGCCGCCAGCGCTACCACGTCGACTTCGCCAGGCTGATGCCGGTCGTCTACGTCGTGTTCATCGCCTGGTGATGCTGGGCGTGACGACGATCTACCTCGACATCGTCAACCCCGTATCCTGTGATGGAGGCGAGCTGATGGAAACCGGCCAGTGGTCGCATCCCCGCCGCCAGACCCGCCAGATCATGGTGGGCAACGTGCCGGTCGGCGGCGGTGCCCCGATCACCGTGCAGTCGATGACCATCACCAAGACCGCCGACGTCGAG
Organism: uncultured Acidimicrobiaceae bacterium; assembly: GCA_963811245.1. Classification (GTDB taxonomy): domain Bacteria; phylum Actinomycetota; class Acidimicrobiia; order Acidimicrobiales; family Salinilacustritrichaceae; genus Salinilacustrithrix. The sequence goes on along the minus strand of CAWEQL010000009.1, from coordinate 367,701 downwards.
GGCACGCTCCAGCAGATCTACGCCCTCGCCGCCGCCGGCTGCGACATCGTGCGCTGCACCTGCAACGAACCCGAGGCGGCCGAGGGCCTCGCCCGCATCATCCCCCGCTCGCCCGTGCCGATCGTCGCCGACATCCACCACCAGTACAAGCGGGCGCTCGAGGCCCTCGAGGCCGGCGTCCACTGCCTGCGCCTCAACCCCGGGCAACATCCGCAAGCCCGAGCACATCAAGGCCGTGGCCACCGAGGCCAAGGACCGGGGCGTGCCCATCCGCATCGGGGTCAACGGCGGCTCGCTCGACCCCGAGCTGTACGAGAAGTACGGCGGCAAGGTCACGCCCGAGGCCATGGTCGAGTCGGCCAAGATCGAGATCGGGTACTTCGAGGAGGTCGGCTTCGACGACATCAAGATCTCGGTCAAGGCGTCGTCGGTGCCCGCTGATGATCGAGGCGTACCGGATGCTGGCCGACGAGGTCGACTTCCCCCTGCACCTCGGCGTCACCGAGGCCGGCCCGCCTCCCGGCGGGCTCATCAAGGCCACCGCCGGCATCGCCACGCTGCTCGCCGAGGGCATCGGCGACACCATCCGCTACTCGCTCACCGCCGATCCCGTGCAGGAGGCCAAGGCCGGCCGCCAGCTGCTCGAGGCCCTCGGGCTGCGGGAGCGCAAGAACGTCGACCTCATCGCCTGCCCGTCGTGCGGCCGGGCCGAGATCGACGTGTATCGCCGTCGCCGAGCAGGCCCAGGCCGCCTTCGGCGAGCATGGAGATCCCGCTGCAGGTCGCGGTCATGGGCTGCGTCGTGAACGGGCCGGGCGAGGCCCGCGACGCCGACATCGGCATCGCCGCCGGCAACAAGCGGGGCCACCTGTTCGTGCGCGGCACCAACGTCGCCGTCGTCCCCGAGGACGAGATGGTCGACACGCTCGTCGAGTGGGCGACGTTCATCCACGAGCACGGCGTCGACGAGGCGATGGACAAGGCCGACCTCACGGCGGCCAAGGAGGCGGCCGAGGCCGACCGGGCGATGCTGCTCGAGGAGCAGGGCGACGACGCCAACGCCTCCGAGCAGGTCGTCGACCTCATCCGCAAGCACCGCGAGGTCCTCAACCCCGTCTGGCCTCACGATCGCGGCTACGGAACGGCGGGCATCGTGGTTCCAGTAACCGCGTGCCAGTTCGAACGGGCGTGGTCAGTGCCACAGAGGCGTTCCCGCAGCCCGACGCCCGGCTGACCGGCCGCGCCACGGCGGCGCGGACGGCGGCCTCGGTGCCGACGACGGTGACCCCCCGCTCGGCCCGGGTGACCGCGGTGTACAGCAGCTCGCGGGTGAGGATCGGCGAGTCTCGTCGGGCAGGACCACCACGACCTGGCCGAACTGGCTGCCCTGGCTCTTGTGGATCGTCATGGCGTAGAGGGTCTCGACCGCCGACGAGCCGGCTGGGCGACACGTGGACGACCTCGCCCCGGCGTTCGAAGGCGCAGCGCAGCGTGCCGTCGGTCGTCGACGACCACGCCCGTGTCGCCGTTGAACAGGCCGAGGTTGTAGTCGTTCTCGGTGACCAGCAGCGGCCGACCGGCGTACCAGCCGCTGCCGGCCGTAGCCCGTCGACCGTCTCGGCGAGCCAACCCTCGATCCGCGTTCCGCCAGGTCGCCACGCCGTAGGGCCCGCGACGGTGGGCGCACAGCAGCTGCACCGCGCTGCATGGCCGCCAGGCGCCGCGGCGGCGTCGCCCGCCGCGGGCGGCGTGACCACGTCGGCGGCCGGGCGACCACGACCGCCTCGCGGACCACGGTCGTCGGCCTCGGCGGACGCTGCGGCATCGGCGTCGACCCAGTGACGCCCGTCGGGCGCCGCGCCGCGAGCAGATCCGACCACCGCGTCGGGCGTCGCCGGCCTCGATGGCGCGCGGCCAGTTCGCCCACGCCGCCGGCGAAGCGGTGCACCGTCGCGCAGCACCACGATCCCCTCGGCGATGCCCTCCGCGATCGCCGGCGGGGCATCGGTGCGGTCCGGATCGGCGGCGTTCGCCCACGATGTCGCCGAGCACGGCGCCGGCCTCGACCGAGGCCAGCTGCTGGGGGTCGCCGACCAGCACGAGCCGGGCCGACGGGGCGCACCGCTTCGAGCAGCCGGGCCATCATCGACAGCGACACCATCGAGGTCTCGTCGACGATGACGACCTGGTGGGGGAGCTGGTTCGACCGGTCGTGGCGGAAGCGGCTGCTGCTGCCCGGGTCGCCAGCCGAGCAGCCGGTGGATGGTCGACGCCTCGGTGGCGAGCGACCGCCGCGCGGACCGCCGGGTCGCCGACGTCGAGGCGTCGGCGGCCCGACCGTGGACGGCCTCGGTCAGGCGGGCGGCCGCCTTGCCGGTGGGCGCGGCGAGCGCGACCCGCAGCGGGCCGACCGGCGGCCGCGGCCTGCTCGTGGAGCAGGGCCAGGACGGCGGCCACGGTGGTGGTCTTGCCCGTCCCCGGCCCGCCCGCGATCACCGTGAACGGCCGCCGCACGGCGGTGGCGGCCGCGTCGCGCTGGGCGTCGGGGCCGGCGCCGGGGAACAGGCGATGCGAGGCCGTCGTCGAGCAGGTCGTCGTCGACGTCGGCCAGCGTCCGCGCCGGCCCGGGCCGGACCAGGTCGGCGACGATGGCGCGCTCGTGGCGCCAGTACCGGTCGAGCGCCAGGCGGGTGCCGAGCAGCCGCAACGGGCGGGCCCGCCGTCGGCGCCGACGTCCGCGGCGTCGTCGCCGACCGCGACCAGCGGCGAGCCCGCCACCGCCTCGACCCAGTCGGCCGGGTTCGGGCCAGGGCAGCGAGGCCAGGTCGACGTCCGCGGCGTCGTCGGCCGTCGCGGTGCCCGCGATCGTGGCGCAGGTCGACGTGCACGCTCCCGAGGCGCACGGCGCGGACGGCGAAGGCGGCGGCGAGCCCGACCAGCTCGGCCGCGTGCCGGTCGGCGCGTCTCGACCGAGTCGGACCAGCGTCCGGGCGACATGGACGTCGGCGGCGTCGAGCACGGTGGCGTCCGTCGAAGGCCGCGAGCAGCCCGGGGCCGACGTCGCCCGAGCCGGCCGCGAAGGCGTCGACCGCGGTCGGTCATGCTCATCGTCCGCTCGCCCCGGTCGAGGACGTCGGAGAGACTCGGTCACGACCGTCGCCGGGGGCTGCCACGCGAACACGCCGCAGGGCTGTCCGTCGACCCGCGGGACGTCGGCGCCGGTCATGCCCCGCAGGAACAGGTAGAGCACGCCGCCGAGGTGGCGCGTCGGGGTCGTAGTCGGGCAGGCGCCAGCGCAGGTAGCGGTGGAGCGCCACGGAGTAGAGCAGCGCCTGGAGCGGGTAGTGGGCCCGGACCATGGCGTCGCGCAGGGCGCTCGGGCCGGTAGTGCCAGGCCGACAGCTCCTCGCCGGCGACGCCGAGCCAGTTGCTCTTGTAGTCGACCACGACGAACCGGCGGTCCGCCGGTGCGCGCAGCACCACGTCGATGGAGCCGCTCAGGTAGCCGCGGACCTCGACGGTCGAGAGCCGGCGCCCGCAGGTCGCTCGTGGTAGCCGGCGAGCAGGTCGTCGGCGGGCAGGTGCGGGCCACCACGTCCGGCGATGGCGGCCATGGTCAGCGTGCCCGGCGGGTTCGTCGCCGCCGACGAGCGGCAGCTCGAAGTGGAGCTCGTCGAGCCGGTCGGTGCGCGGCGACGTCGCGCGAGGCGCAGGTCGTCGACGAGCGGACCGAGCGGCGTCTCGATCGGCGGCGGCCAGCCCGCGCCACCAGGCGTGTCGGCGTCGAGGTCAGCTGGTGCGCCCGACGGCTGCGGTGGCGAGGCGCGGCGCGGAGCGCGCCGGCGAGGTCGTCGGCGCGCGAAGTCGACCTCCTCGAGCACGGCGTGGACCAGCGTGCCGAAGCGGGCGCCGCCGCCGAGGTCGCCGAACGCGGACGGCACGGCTCGCGAGCCGGACCTCGTCGGCGGTCGTCGGCCCGTCGCCGCCCAGCGAGCAGGTCGTCGGGATCCGCTCGTCCTCGAGGCCGCGCGTCGTCGTGCTCCGGCGCTGCGGCGCCGGTCGCGGTCGGTCGCGGCGTGCGTGCGGCCTCGTGGGCCGGCGGCGGTGAGGGCCGAGTACGACGTCCGCCGCCAGGCCCGGTCGATGGTGCGGTCGAAGCGGCGCACGGAGAGCGGCGCGCCGGTCGGCCGACCGGGGGCCAGTCGGGCTCGTCGCCGCCGCTGGCCTCGCTCGACGGCGTTCGCCCCGGCCGCCGCTGGGCCAGGACGTCGAGGACCGTGCGGGCCCGGTCGTCGTCCGGCGTCGTTGGCGAGCTCCCCGCTCCGGCGGCGTCCCGGCCGAAGAGCAGGCGTGCCGAGCGGCGACGCGGGCGCCGTGGGTCGCGGCCCACCACAGCACCACCTGGTGCTGGGCCCGGGTGAGGGCGACGTAGGCCAGCCGCAGCTCCTCGCCCCGCTCCTCGGCGATGTACCGGCCGACGTGGTCGGCCCGTCGCCCGCGGCCGGGATCCGCCGACGTCGATGCAGCGCTCGCCGTCGCCGTCGTGGAACAGGAGCGGGGCGTCCGGCCGGGTCCAGCCGGCCCGCCAGAGGAACGGCACGTAGACGATCGGGGAACTCGAGGCCCTTGCTGCGGTGGACGGTCCAGACCTGCACCGCCTCGGTCGTCGGTCTCGAGGCGCCGGCTGCGGTCGCCTCGGCGTCGCCTCCCGGTCGGCCTCGCCGGATCCGCTCCCGGAGCCAGGCCAGCAGCGTCGGCGGGCTGCGCGCTCGGCCGCGCCTGCGCGTGCAGGAGCTAGGCGACGTGGCGCAGGTCGGTGAGCGTCCGTTCGCCGCCGTGCGACGCCGAGCAGCCGCGCCGGCAGGTCGCCGCGGCCTGCGACCTGCTCGAACAGGCCCGCGACGCCGCGCGTCGCAGCAGCCGGTCGCCACTCGTGGAGCCGGCCGTGCGACGGCGTCCCACGTCGTCGTCGGCGACGGTCGGCCACGTCGTCGGCCGCGTCCAGCCGAGCAGCGGGGTCAGCGCGGCGCTGCGCACCCGCGCGTGGCGGCCGGCCGCTCGACGGCCTCCAGCAGCGGCCAGCCAGTCCCGGGCCGCGGCGGTGTCGAAGACGCTGCCCGTGCCGTTGACGACGGCGGGGACCCCGACCGCGGCGAGGGCGTCGCGGACCGGTCGGCGTCCTTGTGGCGCTCGACCAGCACGGCGATGTCGCCGGGCTGCACCGGGCGGTCGCTCGCGGACCGTCGGGGTCGCGGTCGATAGCGTCGCGCGCGCGCGTCAGCGAGCTGGCAGACGACGTCGGCGGCGAGGTCCGCGGCCACGAAGCCGGGCCCTGTCCGACCTGGAGGTCGCCGGTGTCGGGGTGCAGCACCGCGTCGGCGCGTCGCGCCGGACCTGACGCAGCCGCACGGGGGCGGTCCGGCCGGCCGCCGTCGAGGCGCTGGGGCTCGTGTGGTGGGCGGCGGCCGTCGTGCCGGCGTAGCCGATCTCGGCGTGGCCGAGGGTGGCCGCGCCGAACAGGGCGTCGAGGCCGCGCGAGCACGCCGGCATCGGCCCGCCAGTTGTCGGTCAGCGCCGCGATGCGGTCCGGCGCCGGCCATGCCGGCGGGCTGCGAGGTAGGCGTGCACGTCGGCACCACGGAAGGCGTAGATGGCCTGCTTGGGGTCGCCGACCAGGACCAGGCGGCCTCGGCCGGGCCGCACGAAGGCGTCGCGGAGGATGTGCCACTGCACGGCGTCGGTGTCCTGGAACTCGTCCACGACCACCAGCGAGTACCGCTCGTCGCAGCCGGCGGCGCACGACGCGGCCCTGGGACGCCGACCAGGGCCTCCTCGAGCCGGCAGCAGCAGGTCGTCGTAGCCGAGCACGCCGCAGCTCGCGCTTGCGTCGCTCGCAGCTGCGTCCGGACGAGGCCGGCGAAGCGGGCCCGCATGGCCGCGGCCGGTCGTCGGTCGTCGCCGGGGACGATGCGGGCGTGCGGGTTGGTGATGACGGCCTCGGCGATCCGGCGGGCCGCGTCGCCGGGAAAGTCGAAGGCCACCTGCTTGTGGAAGCGCTGCACGAGCAGGTCGTCCACGACCTCGTCGATCAGGTCGCGCGCGTCCTCGATGAACCTGACGTCGCGCTCCACGTCGCCGGCGAAGCCGACGCTGCTGAGCACCTGCTCGCAGAACCCGTGGATGGTGGCGATGGTGGCGGCGTCGAACTGCGCCACGACGACCGGCGATGCGACGGTCGGCGCTCGGCCACCGTCGCCGCGATCGGCATCGCACAGCCGGTGGCTGAGCTCGTCGACGGGCGCCGTCCCCGACGTCAGGTGATCGCGCGAGGTCGGCCTCGGTCGCCACCAGCCGGCTGCCACACCCGGTCGCGCAGCTCGCCGGTGGCGGCCCGGGTGAACGTGACCAGCAGCAGCGCGTCGACGCGGCAGGCCGTCCGCCAACGCTTCCACGGCGAGCGAGGTCACCCGGTGCGTCTTCCCGGTGCCGGCGCTGGCCTCGATGACCGTGATGCCCGGCTCGATGCCGGCGGCGGTGGTGCTCACGACGCCACCTCGTGGTCGAGGATCGGGATCCCACAGCCGCCGGGCCAGTCGTCCGAGCCGGCTCGTCTCGTCCTCGGCCCAGCTCGGGCCCGCCTCGTCGTCACCGGGGCCGATGGCCAGCAGCTGGTCGAGCCGCAGTTCGGAACCGAACACGGTGAGGTGGCTGCGGTCGGCCGCTTCGCCGGGGAAGCGGTGGTTCGAGTCCCAGTCACGAGCGGCCGCCTTCTCGGGTTGTCGCCCGCGTCGCCGGGCGTCAGCCCACGCGGCCGCCGTCTTGCACGGGAGCGGCAGCGGCTCGCACAGCCCCCGGGCCCGCAGCGAGACGAGGTCGGTGAGCGTGGCAATGGCCTGGTGCCGGCGGGCGTCGGGCGGACCGTCGAAGGGCCGGAGCTCGGTGCACCGACCCCCACCGCGGTACTTGCCGACGGTTGCCGCCCGCCACGGGGTGTCCGGATGGGCGGCCGACAGGGCGAGCAGCCGGATCCACGCCGACAACCGGTGCTTCGCTCCGACGCTGCTGTACGACACCGCGCCGGTGAGGTCGCCTCGCAGGCCGGTGACGGTGCCGACGACGGCGACCGGGCCGATCCCCGGGACCTCGCCGAGCGGCACGTCGATCTCGAGCGACGACGTCACCCCGGCGGCATCGACGGTGACCGCGACCTCGTGAATGCGCTCGGCGGTGGCGCGGATCGACTCGATGGTGGCGCGCCCCATGGCATCGGGCGGCAGCGCGCCGACGGCGAGCTCTGCCTCCACAGCGGCCTCGACGGAATCGCCGGCGAGCAGCCGTTCGAGGAGGCGTTGGCCGATCGCCCACCGCTGGAGGTCGTCGAGCTCGACCGGGATGGCGTCGGAGAGCTGGTCGTCGCCGTCCCACACGTTGACGCCGAGCCGCTGACGGAGGAACTCGCGCACGGGGTGCTGGACGAACCGGACGATGTCGTCGAGGGCCACGACGACCGTCGGGCGGGGGGGCCGGACCGAGCGCCGCCCGCAGGAAGGGCGGCCGAGCGCGTCGGGGCGAGGAGAGGGCGACGGCGCCGGCGAGGTGGACGCGATCGAAGGCCCAGGGCCGGCTGTCGGTGTCGTCGTGGGCCGCCGGATCGAAGGGCTGCAGCGGGTGACGGGTGACCACGGCATCGGTGGCCGGCGATCCGTCGCCGGTCACGGCCGTGCGGTCGATGACGTCGAGCAGCTCGGACAGCGGCACGGCCGGCGGACGGGGCTCGTTGGTCCGGACGTCCGCTCCCGTGGTGGTGATGATGAGGCGGTCGGTGGCGGCCAGCACGGCGTCGAGCAGGAGCTGGCGGTCCTCGGTCCGAGGGTCCCGGTCACCGACCATCGGCATGCGTCGCAGGAGGTCGTCGCCGTCGGCCCGGCCGGTGCGCGGGAAGGCGCCGTCGTCCAGGCCGAGGATGCACACGACCCGGTGCGGTACGGCTCGCATCGGCACGAGGGTGCACATCGTGACGGCCCCGGTGCGGAAGTCGGCCCGGGTGGGTGCGCCACGGAGCCGGTCGGCCAGCAGCGTGCGGACCTCGGTGAGGCTCAGGGGCGCGGGCGCAATGCTGCCCGCCGTGGTGGCCTCGCCCAGGACGTCGCGGAGGATGCCGTCGACCTGCACCCGTTGCCACGACTCGCTCGTCGGCGAGGCCATCAGGAGATCGACGGCGTCACCGATGACGGTGGCCCACCGGTCGACGGTGTGGGGCTCGGCCGCGTCGGCACAGACCGTGTCGATCCTGTCCACGAGCTCCGCGAACCGGCCGGCGAGGTCGACGTCACCGCTCTCCACGTCGTCGAACGGGAGCCGTCCGCCGAGGAGCCGGGAGCCATCGGCGTCCATCGTCACGCCGAGCAGCACGCGGTCGAGGCCGGCCCGCCAGGTGTTGGCCTCGACGTCGCCGAGCCAGTACCGCCGACGACCGGCCGCATCGAGTCCCCACCGGATGTTGGTGGCCGCGGTCCATCCGGCGATGCGCTCGAGGTCGTCGTCGTCGAACCGGAACCGGCTCCGCACGGGTTCCCGACCGGCGAAGCCGATCACCTCCGAGGCCGTGAGCCGGCCATCGACCAGGTGGAGGAGCGCATCGAGCGCGGCGAGCAGGGGATTGGTCTGGCGCAGCGAGCGGTCGGCCAGCCGGTAGGGGAGATGGGGGAGGCCCCGGTCGGGTGGCGGGGGAGCGCCCGGGTCGGGGTCGTCGGCGCCGGCGCCGAACGTGGCATGGAGCAGCGGAGCGAACTCGTCGATGTCGGGGCACAACACGATGACGTCGCGCGGCTCCAACGTGGGGTCGTCGGCCAGGGCGTGGCAGATGGCGTCGCGAGCGATCTCCACCTGCCGGGCCCGGCCGTGGCAGGAGTGCACCGACACCGACCGGTCCTCGGGCGCCAGGACGAGGCGCTCGTCGACACCGTCGGGTGTGGTGGGCATGCCCGGAGGGGCGACGTCGGCCCGCACGTCGGCCTGGAGGCGGGACAGCAGCGTCCGGGGCGCGGGCGCGTCGACCGTGTGGTGGGCGACATCGGCGTCGGCGGCCGCGGTGAGGACGAGCTGCATCTCCCGGGTGTCCGCCGCCCACGTACGCAGCAGCGGGTTCCGGGGGACGTCGCGGGTCGGGTCGTCTTCGCGCCGGATCGGGAGCGGGGGGAGTGGCGCGCCCGCGATCCGTTCCCACAGGGCCAGCGACGGGTGGAGGGCGAAGAGGTGGACGTCGCGGTGCGTGGCGAGCGCACGGAGCACGTCGAGGTAGGTGGACGGCAGGCGGGTCAGACCGAACAGCGAGATGCGGTCGGGGAGGGCGTCGAGCTGGACGGGTCCCGCCCGCAACCGTGCGCAGGCCCGCGCGATCCGCTCGGGCGGGCTCGGCGTCCCGACCCGCTCCCGCAGGGCCAGCCACAGGCGCGGCTGCCAGCGGGCGTCGTCGGGGATCGGGTGGTCGGGGCCGTCGGGGCGGCCGTCGACCCAGCCCAGCACCATGTCCGGCCGGTGGGTGCCGTAGCTGTCGAACAGGTCGGCGAGGTGGCGGGCGGTGGCGAAACGCCGGTCCTGGCGCAGCTCGTCGTCGTTCCGGGCCGCAGGGTCCGGGCCTGCGGAGCCGTCACGGCCGGCCGACTGGCCGAGGTGGTCGGCGAGCAGCGCCAGCCACGGCTGGTCGAGGTGCTCGTCGATGACGTCGAGGAGCGGCCACACCAGCCGCTCGGGGCGCCACGGGTCCTCGTGTCGGTCGATCCCCGTGGCCTGGGCCAGGACATCGCCGACGAGCCGGCCCGGGAACGGGAACTCGACGTTGGCGCACACGCCGTCGTGGCGGCCGTCGGTGGTCCCGACCGCCGCCGCGATGCGGTGGGTCAGCCAGCGCTCGACGCCCCGGGTGGGGACGGCGACGACCTCCGCTGTGAACGGGTCCGCCGGCGCCGCGGCCATCACGTCGAGCAGCGCGTCGACGAGGGCGTCGGCTCGCTCGCTGCGATGGATGCGGAACATGGTGGTCTCCGGGTACCGGGCCGGCGTGACGGCGTCGTACGGACAGCCGACGATCTTGGCACCTGACGACCGCACCCCAACGCACGCCGGCGTGCGTCGGCCGGGCACCTATCCTCGCCAGCCATGGCCCGCAGACCCGTACTCACCCCGCAGGCGGACGACTTCCCCCGCTGGTACCAGGACGTCATCAACAAGGCGGAGCTGGCCGACAACGGCCCGGTCCGCGGCACCATGGTGATCCGTCCCTATGGCTACGGGCTGTGGGAGCGGATGCAGGCCGAGATGGACGCTCGCATCAAGGCGACGGGGGCCGAGAACGCCTACTTCCCGCTGTTCATCCCCCAGAGCTACCTGACCCGCGAAGCAGACCACGTCGAGGGGTTCGCTCCCGAGCTGGCTGTCGTCACCCACGGCGGCGGCAAGCAGCTCGAGGAGCCCATCGTCGTGCGGCCCACCTCGGAGACGGTCATCGGCGAGTTCATGGCCAAGTGGACCCAGAGCTACCGCGACCTCCCGTTGCTGTTGAACGCCTGGAACAACGTCGTGCGTTGGGAGCTGCGGCCCCGCATCTTCCTGCGCACCACCGAGTTCCTGTGGCAGGAGGGTCACACCGCCCACGCCACCCGCGAGGACGCCCACGCCTACGCCGACCGCATCCTCCACGACGCCTACGCCGACTTCATGGTCAACGTGCTCGCCATGCCGCTGTTCCTCGGCATCAAGCCCAGCTACGACCGCTTCGCCGGTGCCATCAACACCATGGCGTGCGAGGCGATGATGCGCGACGGCAAGGCGCTGCAGATGGGCACCAGCCACGAGCTGGGGCAGAACTTCGCCCGTGCCTTCGACATCGACTACCTCGACGCCGAGGGTCAGCAGCAGCTGTGCTGGACCACCTCGTGGGGGACCTCCACCCGCATGGTCGGCGGGCTCATCATGTGCCACGGCGACGACGACGGCCTCCGGGTGCCGCCGGCGCTGGCTCACATCCAGGCCGTGACCCTGCTGATCCGCGACGAGGAGGGAGCGGGGCACGCCGCGATGTCGCTGCACGACGAACTGGTGGCCGCGGGGATCAGGGCCCGCCTCGACGACCGGGTCGAGACCGCCTTCGGCCGTCGGGCCACCGATTGGGAGCTGAAGGGCGTACCGGTGCGGATCGAGATCGGCCCTCGCGACATCGTCGACGGCCAGGTCACCGTGGTCCGGCGCGACACGGGCGAGAAGCGCCAGGTCCCGATCGCCGACGCCGCCGCGGTGACGACGGCCCTGATGGACGAGATCCAGGCCGGGCTCCTCGCCGAGGCGACCGCGTTCCGCGACGCCAACGCCGCGGACGCGTCCACGCTCGACGAGACCCTCGAGGCCGCCGAGACCGGGTTCGCCCGCGTTCCCTGGGCCGTGGTGCGGGATGCCGAGCAGGACCTGGGGGCCAAGGCCGTCACCGTCCGCTGCATCCAGCGCGCCGACGGATCCGTGCCGGCCGACGAGGACGAGGACGACCTCTTCGCCATCTGCGCCCGCAGCTACTGACGCCGACCGGGCGGTCCCGGTGAACGAGGGGTATACTTCTCGCCAATTCGTTTCCTGATGGAAGCGTGGGCTCCGGCCCACGCTTCTTTCATGTCCGGCCCGACGACACCCACGAGGAGGATCCCCATGGCCAAGGCCGACACCGTACGCACCATGGTCGAACCCCTCGCCGAAGCGGCCGATGCCGACATCTACGACGTCACCCTGGCCGGCGGGAAGCTCGTGGTGGCGCTGAGCCGACCGGGCGGCATCGACCTCGACACGTTGTCTCGCATCAGCCGGGAGCTGGGCGAGCGCCTCGACGAGACCGACGTGATCGGGGGCAGCTACACCCTCGAGGTCACCAGCCCGGGCCTCGAGCGCACGCTGCGGACCGCCGATCACTTCCGCGGCGCCATCGGCGAGTCGGTGACCGTTCGCACCCATCCCGAGGTCGACGGCGAGCGCCGCATCCACGGCACCGTCTCCGAGGCCGACGACGACGGCTTCACCGTGGCCATCGCCGACGACGCCGATCGCCCCACCGGCGAGACCCGCACCGTGTCCTACGCCGACGTCGAACGGGCCCGCACCACGTTCTCCTGGGGTCCCGCACCGAAACCGGGCGGCAAGAGCCCCGCCAAGAAACCGGGCAGCAGGCCCCGCACGCCGACCGAGAAGAAAGCACGAACGACATGAGCAACCCCGACATGTTCGACGCCCTGCAGGCGCTGGCCGCCGAGAAGGGCATCTCCGTCGACACCCTCATGGCCGCGCTGGCCGATGCGCTGGAGTCGGCCTACAAGCGGATGCCCGGCGCCTACGAGTACGCCTGGGTCACCATCGATCCCGGCACCTTCGACATCCGGGTCTTCGCCCAGGAGCTCGACGAGGAAGGTGCGCCCGTCGGCGACGAGTTCGACGTGACGCCGGACAACTTCGGCCGCATCGCCGCCCAGACCGCTCGTCAGGTCATGACGCAGCGCATCCGGGAGGCCGAGCGGGAGCTGAAGTACGAGGAGTACGCGGGCCGGGAGGGCGACATCGTCACCGGCATCGTCCAGCAGAACGACAGCCGTTACACGTTGCTCGACCTGGGGCGGGTCGAGGCGTTGCTGCCGCAGGCCGAGCAGGTGCCGCACGAGCGTCCGGAGAACAACGCTCGTCTCAAGGCCTACATCGTCGAGGTCCGCAAGACGGCCAAGGGTCCCCAGATCGTGGTGTCGCGGACCCATCCCGGCCTGATCCTCGAGCTGTTCAAGCTCGAGGTGCCCGAGATCGCCGACGGCATCGTCGAGATCAAGGCCTGTGCTCGCGAGCCAGGCCATCGCACCAAGATGGCCGTGGCCTCCAACGAGCCCAACGTCGATCCCGTCGGCGCCTGTGTGGGCGCCCGTGGCTCGCGCGTCCGCCAGGTGGTCACCGAGCTGCGGGGCGAGAAGATCGACATCGTCGCCTACTCCGAGGACCCCTACGAGTTCGTGGCCAAGGCGCTGCAGCCTGCTCGGGTGAAGGAGGTCCGGATCGACGAGATGTCCGGTACCGCCATGGTCATCGTCCCCGACCACCAGCTCAGCCTGGCCATCGGCAAGGAGGGCCAGAACGCCCGCCTCGCCGGCCGCCTCACCGGCTGGGCCATCGACATCAAGTCCGAGACCCAGCTCGCCGAGGCCGAAGCGGCCTACGCCGCCGAGGACTGGGCCGAGGGCGAGTGGGTCGTGGACGAGGAGACCGGCGAGCAGGTCTGGCAGCCCGCTGAGGGCGGCCCGGCCGTGTCGGCCACCGAATACCTCGAGTCCTCCGACGAGGCCCCCACCGAAGAGGCCACGACGGACGAGGCCCCCACCGAGGAGGCCCCCACCGAGGAAGCCGCAGAGGAGGCAGGGGCCGAGGAGGCTCCGACCGAGGAAGCGGCCACCGAGGAGCCGGCCACCGAGGAGCCGGCGGCCGAGGACACGACGGAGCCGGAAACGGCCGAGGCGGCGTCGGACGACGAACCTGAGGCGACCTGATCGCACGCTCCTCTTCTCCCGTGGCGCCGGCCCGGACATGCATCGGTTGCCGCACCGTGGCCGATGCGTCCGAGTTGGTCCGGTTCGTCCGCTCTCCGGGCGCCGGTGTGGAGACGGAAGAGGGATCCGTGGCGATCGGCCGTACACTGCCGGGTCGGGGCGCGTGGCTGTGTGCCGCGTCCCTCGAAGACTGCGCAGCGCTGGCGTTGCGCCGCCGGGCATTCGAACGGGCCCTCCGGGGGCCGGTCGAACCCGGATCGGTCATGGAAGCGATCCGTGCTCAGGCACAGGCAACGACCATGTCGGTTCGTACCTCAGGACAGAACGCGCGAGGATGAGAGATCGCGGCTCGGATCCTGTCGGACCCGAGCCCGTGTCACGACCAGCCACACGTCACACGAGAAGCGAACCAGAACTCCGACAGACCCACTGACGACGACGCAAGGCGAAACGAAGACTCTTGGCAGGCAAGATCAGGGTGTACGAGCTCGCACGTGAGCTCGGCCTCAGCAACAAAGAGACAGTCGACCTCTGCAACGGGTTGGGGATCGGCGTCAAGAGCCACTCCTCGAGCATCGTGGAGCCCCAAGCCGACCGCGTCCGCCGCAAGGCGGAGCGGGAGGGCTTGATCCGCGAGCCGGAGCCCGAGCCCCGCGAGGAGGCGCCGGCCGCCGAGGCACCGTCCGCGGCCGTCTCGTCCAAGAAGGCGCCGCCGGCCGCTGCTGCCGCCCCGAAGCCGCCGTCCGACGACGCTCCCGCCGAACCAGCCGAGCCGGAAGCGCCTGCCGCGAAGACCCCGCCGCCTCCGCCTGCGACTGCGCCGAAGGCCCCGTCGCGTCCCCCGGCCGCCGACGCCGCGCCCCGGCCGCCCGTCGTGCGCGCCACCAAGCCTGCTCGCGTCGTTCGATCCAGTGGCAGCGAGGGCCCGCCGCCCCGTCCCCGTGAGGACGAGGCGCCGGCTGCGCCGGTGGCTCCCGCCGCCCAGGCTGCGCCCGCCCCGCCGCCGCCGTCGGCTGCGCCGGCGCCGCCTCCCAGCGCCGCTCCTGCGCCGCCGCCCCCGTCGGCCGCTCCGGCGCCGCCTCCCAGCGCCGCGCCGAGCCCGCCTCCGGCAGCCGCCAGCGCCCCCGAGGCTCCTGCGGCCAGCGAAGCACCTCGCCCGCCGTCCGCATCCGCCGATCCCGGCGCCAAGCCGTCCGGCACCATCACGCCGCCCCGCTCCACCAGCGGCAAGCCGATCCCGCCGCCCCCCGGCCCCATGATCTCGCGCGGCGGCAAGCCGATCCCGCCGCCGCCCGGTGCTGGTGGCCGTGGCCCCGTGTCGGCGCCCAGCGGCCCGGGCAACCGTCCCGCCCGTCGTGGCGCGGCCGGCCAGGTCCGGTACACGCCCCCGCCCCCCGGCGCCGGCCCGCGCCCTGGTGGCGGCCCCGGCGGTGGCCGTCCCGGTCCCGGTGGCGGACGCCGCCCACCGAAGCGCCGCGGTGGCCGTCGTCGCCGCAACCGCGACGAGCTCCAGCCCATCGAGGCCCCGAGCTTCACGCCGCGCGACGCGCCGATCCCCGAGGGCGAGGTCGTCATCGAGCGGTCCTCGACGCCCCAGGACGTCGGCCCCAAGATGAACCGCACCGCCTCCGACGTGGTCCGGTTCCTCATGGAGCAGGGCGAGATGGTGACGGCCACCCAGTCGCTCACCGACGACATGATCGAGCTGTTCGCCGCCGAGCTCGGCGCCCAGATCCGCCTCGTCGATCCCGGCGAGGAGCAGGAGGTCGAGCTCCAGAAGCGCCTCGGCGTCGACGAACTGTTCTCCGACGAGGACGAAGAGGACGACGACACGCCGCACCGCCCGCCGATCGTCACGATCATGGGCCACGTCGATCACGGCAAGACCAAGCTGCTCGACCACATCCGCGAAGCCAACGTCGTCGCCGGCGAAGCGGGTGGCATCACCCAGCACATCGGCGCCTACCAGGCCGCGAAGGACGGGCAGGTCATCACCTTCATCGACACCCCGGGCCACGAGGCGTTCACCGCCATGCGGGCCCGTGGCGCCGAGGCCACCGACATCGTGGTCCTGGTGGTCGCAGCCGACGACGGCGTCATGCCCCAGACCCTCGAAGCGCTCAACCACGCCAAGGCGGCCGACGTGCCGATCGTGGTGGCCGTCAACAAGATGGACCGCGAGGGCGCCAACCCCGACCGCGTGATGCAGCAGCTCTCCGAGCAGGATCTCATCCCCGAGGAGTGGGGTGGCGACACCATCTTCGCCAAGATCTCCGCCCTCACCGGCGACGGCGTCGACGAACTGCTCGACAGCCTCCTGCTCGTGGCCGAGGTCGAAGATCTCCGGGCCGACCCCGAGGGTCGTGCCGCCGGCACCGTGCTCGAATCACACCTCGACGTGGGCCGCGGCCCCGTCGCCACGATCCTGGTCGAGCGCGGCACGCTCCGCGTCGGCGATCCGCTGGTGGCCGGTGCCGCCTTCGGACGGGTGCGGGCGATCGTCGACGACCACGGCGACCAGATCAAGGAAGCCGGGCCCTCGACGCCCGTGCAGGTCCTCGGTCTGTCCGACGTCGCCGACGCCGGCGACCAGTTCGTGGTCGCCCCGGACGACAAGACGATGAAGGACGTGGCCGCCAAGCGCGACCACTACCACCGCCAGGCGAACCTCGGCCGCGAGGCCGCGGGGATGGGCGGTGGCGCCAAGCTGGAGGACATCTTCTCGGCCATCCAGGCCGGCGAGACCGCCACGCTGTCGCTGGTGCTCAAGGCCGACGTCAACGGCTCACTCGAGGCGCTGACCGACTCCCTCAGGAAGCTCGAACGCGACGAGGTCAAGCTCGGGTTCGTGCACCGCGCCGTCGGCGGCATCACCGAGAACGACATCCAGCTGGCCTCGGCCGCCAATGCCACCATCATCGGCTTCAACGTGCGTCCGGACCGCAAGGCCCGCGACCTCGCCGAGGCCGAGGGCGTGGAGATCCGCACCTACGAGATCATCTACAAGGTGCTCGAGGACATCGAGGCCGCCATGGTCGGCCTGCTCGAGCCCGAGTACGAAGAGGTCGTCACCGGCGACGCCGAGGTCCGCGAGATCTTCTCCGTGCCCCGCATCGGCAAGATCGCCGGTTGCATGGTGCAGAACGGGGTCATCACCCGGAACTCCAAGGTCCGCTTCCTGCGCGAGGGCACCATCATCTGGAAGGGCTCCATCCAGTCGCTCAAGCGCTTCAAGGAGGACGCCACCGAGGTGCGCGCCGGCTTCGAGTGCGGTATCGGCCTCAGCGACTTCCAGGATCTGCGTCCCGGCGACATCATCGAGACCTACGAAGAGCGCGAGATCGCGCCGACCCTGTCGGCCGCCAGCTCGAGCTGATCGGGGCCTCGGTCGCGGTGCTGAAGTCGGCCGCGCTCGAGATCGAGATGCGGATCCCGCTCGGGGATTCGCTCAAGGCCAAGCGGTCGGTGATCCGTCCGATCCTCGACGGCGCCCACCGGCGCTTCGGTGTGGCGTCGGCCGAGGTCGACCGGCAGGACGAGTGCGATGTTGCCGTGCTCGGGTTCGCGGCCGTGGCCGGGTCGGTGTCGCAGGTCACCGACGTGCTCGACGCCGTCGACCGCTTCGTGTGGTCGTTCCCCGAGATCGAGGTGGTCGACGCCGCCCGCTACTGGGTGGACACCGCCTGATCCGGTCGCGACGGCGATAGGCCTGGGGGCATGCCCTCTCCTGCCCCGTCCCACGGCCACCCAGCGCCCCCGGTGGAGGTCAACCACACCGCGCCCGTTCCCCGTCGGGTTCGGGCGCTCTTCGACGGCCGACCGGTGCTCGACACCGTCCGCGCCGTGTACGTGTGGGAGAACCCCCACTACCCGCAGTTCTTCATTCCCGAGGGCGACGTCGACCGCTCGATGATCGGCGACCCCGGCCCGGTGGAGGACACCGATCGCGGCCCGGTGCGCCACTGCGACCTGGTGAGCGGCGACCGCGTCGCCCCCGGGGCGGCTCGTCGCCTCGAGTCGTCGACGGTGCCGGGTCTGGACGGCACCTTCCGGTTCGATTGGGAGGCGATGGACGCCTGGTTCGAGGAGGACGAGGAGGTCTTCGTCCATCCGCGCAGCCCGTACACCCGGGTCGATGCGCTGCGATCGAGCCGACACGTACGCATCGAGAAGGACGGCGTGGTGCTCGCCGAGTCCACCAGTCCCGTCGCCGTCTTCGAGACCGGGCTGCCCACGCGGTGGTACCTCGACCGCACCGCGATCCGCTGGGAGCACCTCGAAGCCTCCAGCACCCACAGCCAGTGCCCGTACAAGGGGCAGACGACCGGCTACTGGTCGGCCCGCATCGGGGAGACCGTGTACGACGACGTGGCCTGGGCCTACGACTTCCCGACCCGCCAGCTGCTCCCCATCGCCGGCCTGGTCTGCTTCTACAACGAGAAGGTCGACGTCTTCCTCGACGGCCAGCCCGAGGTCGCGTAAGGGCGCGCCGATGACCCGACCGCCGCCCGTGAAGGCGGTGGTCGGGTGGGCGAAGCGCTCCGATGTCGGAGGAACGGGTGGGTCAGAGTGGCCAGCCGGTGTTCGGGGTCGCCACCGCGGGAGGCTGGTCAGGTCGCGGTGGCTGGGGCCGGTGGTGCGGGTCGGCCGGTCCAGGTCTGGCCGTGTCGGTCGGTGGCGGTCCAGTGATCGTCGTGAATCTGGAGGTTGCCAGCCGTATTCGTGGATGAGTCGGTGGTGGAACCGGCACAGAAGGGCCCCGTTGGGGGTGGTGGTGGGGCCTTGGTGGGCGCGGTGGCGGAGGTGGTGGGCGTCGCAGTGGCGGGGTGGGCGGTGACAGCCGGGGAAGACGCAGCCGTGGTCGCGGGCGGCGAGAGCGCGGCGTTGGGCGGGGGTGAACTGTTCGGCGCGGGCGTTGGCGTCGAGGATCTTGGTGGGGCCGTCGAAGATGGTGGCGAGCAGGCCGGAGTCGCACACGAGTCGTTCGAGCAGTTCGCGGGTGAGGTGCCAGCCGTCGCCGCGGAGCACGAGGTCTTCGAGGTCGGTGTCGTCGCGGAGTCCGAGGAGGGTGCGGACGTCGACGATGGCGTTGATGGTGGCGCCGGAACGGATGCGGGTCCGTCGGCGGGTCCGGCGCCGGCGGTGCTGTTCCATGGTGCGCAGGCGGCGGCGGAGGGCGTCGAGGTCGGTGATGTCGTGGCCGGCGGTGGTGGCGGTGACCCATTCGTCGTAGGTGGTGGTGGGCGAGGTGCCGTCGAAGGTGTCGTCGGCCCGGTCGAACCCGTGGTCGCCGCCGTCGAGATCGTCGTCGTCGAGATCGTCGTCGTCGAGATCGTCGTCGATGTCGGAGTCACCGGCGCCGGTGAGGGAGGCGGCGCAGAGGTCGTCGAGGGCGTCGGCTTGTCGTTCGCGGAAGCTGCGCTGGTAGGGGGCGTCGGCGGGATCGGGGTCTTGGATCCATCCGGTGATGGCGGCGCAGATGTTGGCGAAGGCCGCGGGTGCGAACTGGCCGTAGATCTCGCCACCGCCGAACAGGGACGGGCTCAACGCCAGCGAGTGGGGATGTGGTGTGCGGGGGCGGAGTTGTTGGTCGACCTGGTCGGCCCAGTAGCGCACGGCGGTGGTGAACGTGTCGTCGTCGGTGGTGTTGGCGTTCAACTCGAGGAGGGCGGGCAGGATGGCGTCGAGGTATGGCTGGCGTTCGGGGGTGGCGAAGCGGGCCAGGGTGGCGGCCCGTTTGACGGGCATGGTGCCGGAGACCACGGCGTCGGCCAGGGGGCCATGGCCGGCGCAGAGGCCGGCGACGTGTTCGAGGCGGTGGGCTTCGTGGTCGCTGAGGGTGGTGTAGGCGAGCAGCCAGGCTTTGGCCGTGCGGACGCCGGCGGCGAGCCAGGCCGCGGTGGGCCACAGGGTGATGAGGGTGGCGACGAGTTGACGTTGGGTGTCGGCGAAGGTGGCGGCCATGGCGGCGGCCTCGTCGAGTTGAGCCCGGGCGGTGATGGCGGTGTCTGCGCTGCGGGCGTAGGTGGCGGGACCGGCACTCATGGAACCAATGGTACGAAAGGGGTCCGACAAGAACTCCGGCCAGGCCGCGGCGGGGCGCCGGGCGAGGGTCCTGTGGCAGGATCTTCCGATGGCTCGCCGTCGTCAGACCGGTTCCCGTCGCTATCCCCGGACGGCTCGTCTGAACGAGCTGGTGCGGGAGATCGTGGCCGAGGAGATCGAACGCATCGACGACGAGCGCCTCGGGTTCTTCACGATCACGGCGGTCGAGGTCGACCCGGGCATCGAGCACGCCAAGGTGCTGTGGACCGACATGGGCGCCAGCGACGACGTGGTCCTCGAGGTGCTCGAGGAGCACCGGCCCCGGCTGCAGCAAGCGGTGAACCGCCAGACCCACCTCCGGCGCACCCCGGTCCTCTCCTTCCACGCCGACGAGGTCGAGCGGAAGGCGAGCCGCATCGAGGAGATCCTGCGCGACCTGGATCTACCGGCCGACGCCGACCCGGCTGACGTCGGCCCCACCGAGACGAGACGGTCGATGCCGAGACAGCCGACGACGAGGCAGCCGACGGCGAGTCGTGAGCCGCGCCCGGCCCGTCCCCGTACAACGGCCTGATCCTGGTCGACAAGGAGCCGGGTTGGACCAGCCACGACGTCGTCGCCAAGGCGCGGGGGGTGCTCGGCACCCGCAAGGTCGGCCACGCCGGCACCCTCGACCCACCCGCCACCGGGCTCCTGCTGGTGGGTGTCGGAACCATGACCCGCCTGCTCCGGTTCCTCACCGCGCTGCCCAAGACGTACGTGGGGGAGGTGGTGCTCGGCACGGAGACGACCACGCTCGACGACACCGGTGAGATCACCGCCACCCACGACATGGCCGGCGTGACGCTCGCCGAGGTGCGGGCGGCGGCCCAGAGTCTGACGGGCGACATCTTGCAGGTGCCGCCGATGGTCTCCGCGGTCAAGGTCGACGGCGCCGGCTCCACGAACTGGCCCGAGAGGGCACCGAGGTCGAGCGCCAGCCCCGGCCGGTGACCGTGTACGCGTTCCGGGTGGACGACCCGACCGGTCCCGGGGTGTACCCCGTGGAGGTCACCTGCTCCTCGGGGACCTACGTCCGCACGCTGGCCGCCGACCTCGGCGCCGCCCTCGGCGGTGGCGCCCATCTCCGCAACCTGCGCCGCACGGCCGCCGGGTCGCACACCGTCGTCGATGCCCACCACATCGGAGACGTCGATGCCGAGCGTCACGTGCTGACGCCCGCGGATGCCCTGCGGGATCTCCCCACCGTCGTGGTCGACACTGGCACTGCCGTGGAGGTCGGCCACGGCCGGCCGCTCGAACGATCTCGCCTCGGCATCCCCGAAAACCACGACGGGCCGTGGGCGATCGAGGCGCAGGACGGTGTGCTGCTCGCCGTGTACGGCCCGCACCGGCCGGGCACGATCAAGCCCGAGGTGGTCCTGGCTCCGCTCCTGAGCTCAGGGACATCTCGACACATGGGATGTTTCGGATCCTGCGGAATTCTCCGCTCCGCACCTCCAACGACACGGAACGTGGGGTACCCCGCGCGCAGCGAGGTCACGGGCGGAACCGGTGTCCTCAAGATCATGGGTCCACCGGCCGATGTCTGTGGACGGGAGAAACGGGCAACCTCGGGAGAACCCGGAAGCGGCAGCGATTCCGGAAGCGGAGGGCAGATCACGCATGCACGCATCCAGACGCAGTCGGAGGGACCGAGGGGCGGCGCTCGTCGAGTTCGCCCTCGTGGTGCCGCTGCTGACGCTGTTCCTCTTCGGCATCGTCCAGTTCGGTATCGCCTACGACATGAAGCAGTCCGTCAACTCGCGGCCCGAGAGGGCGCCCGGACTGCGTCCCTCCCTACGAGCGACTTCGCCGCCATCGACACATCCGTTCGTAGCGCATTCCAAGGCCTTGAGGACGATGGGGCGATGACCGTCACGGTTACGAATGCCGCGTCGGGCTATTCCGGGGGTCGCGGGTGGGGGCCGGTGCGATCTCGGGAGACTCGGACGAACCGTGTGATGGTGTGGCCGGTTCGACGGTTGTTGTGGAGGCCGAAGTGCAGCACAAGCTGACCATCCCCTTCTTCGGGGCACCTGACCTGACCATCAGCGGCCGAGGAGAGTTCCGATGCGAAGAATCCGTCTGACCAACAGAATGCAGCCCTCGCGCGACGACCGTGGAGCTGTTCTCATCGTCGTCGCCGTGTTTGCACTCGTCGCGATCGTCATGCTCGCCGCCGTGGTCGACCTTGGCGGTCTGCGCCAACAGAAGAAGGAAGTCACCCTCTCGACCGATGCGGCCGCGCTCGCCGTGGCAGGCGAGGCGCAACTGTCGGGTCTCGGAGTCGGAACCTACGACTGTTCAGCCGTACCGACGGAAACTGCTGGCGTCTATGCCGACACTGTCGCCCAGGCCTTCCTGACCAAGAACGGCGAGACGGCCTTCCTACAGTGCCGAGTAGTGGTCACGGATTCGAACCGGGGCTACGTCCTCGTAGGCGGGAACAAGGACGTTGACTTCAACTTCGGTCCCGCTATCGGCCAGAACAGCGGCGCGGTCAACGGCGTCAGCGCCGCGGCCATCCGGACTGACCTCGGAGGGGGCTTGCGACCGCTCGGGCTTTGCTCGGTCGAGTCCACGCTCAACGTGAACCCAGCGGACGGCCAGCCGTTCAGCATCAAGGACGACGTGATCAACGGCGCCACCGGTGCGGATGGTTCATTGGTTACGCCCGTCGATGCGGTGGTGCAGATGGAACATCTGAAGAAGGACCAAGGAAACTGCAAGCTCACTGACCTCGCTTCTGGTAACCGGGGTCAACTCGACCTCGGCAACAACGGCGGCGGCAACGGGGGACAGTGCAAGAACGCAGCCCCTGGCGAAGGGAACTTCAGTTCGGACGTGGCATACGGGTATTTCGGTGACGTGCCACAGAACACGGACCAGGACCCTGGTACCGACTTCAACTCGGTGACCGAATGCCTGTCTGCGCTGGCTGCTGCCGGTCAACATTTCTGGCTTCCGGCCTACGACTCGTATGACAAGAGGAGTAAGACCTTCCACATCACGCACTTCGTCGAAGGCTCGCTCACCGGGTACTGCCTCCAAAATGGAAACAGCCAGTATCCCGCCGTCCTGCCGGCCGGTCTGGCGTGCAAGCTCCCGACCGAGGACGAGCCGAAGAAGGGCGCCGAGTGGTTCCGGCTCACGCTGTACCGGGCAGTCCCCTGGAAGTTCGGTGGACCGGATCCCACGCTCGACGCAGCGGACGAGCCGCCAACCCTGTGCGCCGAGAGGGACGACGCAACGCTCCTGCAGGTCTGTGAGAGCATCAGCAATCCGTCTGACGGCTCGTCGGGCTCGGTGGACGTTCCGGATCCCCCGCCGGCGAAGTGCGAAACTGCGACAGCACCGACGTCAGCGTCTGGAAAGTTGAAGAAGAACACGACGAACCTGAACTCGGCGGTCACCTTCACCATCACTGTGAAGGATTTCTCGGCCTGTGCGGGGCTCACGTTCGACCTTGTGCGCACCACCGATTCTGTCAGCCATTCCTTCGATTCGACATCGTCCAAGGAAAGCAAGAGCACGTACAGCGCATCGGTCTCGACGGGCCCGTTCCACGGCGGGAGAGACATACAAGGTCATCATTAAGAGTGGGACGACCGTGGTTGACCAGACGGCCACGTTGACGGTCACCTCCTGAACCCAGCCGCTCGATCGGACTTCAGATCGCGGCCGGCGCGTGCCGATACACCACTTGGCTCTGATTTTGCGGGAAACTCTGGAAACGACACCCTCTTCCGGGAGAAGAACAACGTGAACAAGAAAGTGGTGGGCATCATCGCCGCGGTGGTGATGGCGGTGGTCGGCACGATCGTGCTGGTCGTCTTCGTCCGCGGTGCGGAGGATCGGGCGCTGGAGGGCGAGACCCTCGTCAGCGTCCTGGTGGCTGATCAACCGATCCCCGCCGGCACGCCGGTGGCGCAGATCGGCGGCATCGTCCACACCGAGCAGATCCCCGAGAAGATCGCGCCAGTCGGCGTCATCGCTGACCTCGTGCAGGTCCAGGGCCTCGTCGCCAACGTCGACATCGTCCAGGGCGAGACGCTCGTGGCCAGCCGCTTCATCGACGCGGCCCAGTTCTCGGCCCGCAAGTCGGCGGTCGAGGTGCCCGACGGCCTCCTCGAGGTCACCGTCGCCATGTCGCAGGAGCAGTTCGTCGGCGGGGTGCCCGTCCCGGGTGACCACGTGGCGGTCATCGCCAACGCCTCCCGCTCGCAGTTCATCCCGTTCAACAACGACCCGCTGCAGCAGACGGTCGACCCGGCGGCGGCCGCCAACGCCGACACGTCCGGGCTGATCCTCACCAAGATCATCATCCAGCAGGCGCTGGTGACCAACGTGCAGGGCAACCCGCTGCCTGCCCAGCCGGCGACGCAGGCCGCCACCGAGCGGACCGCACCAGCCGAAGGCTCGCTGTTCGTTACGCTGGCGCTCACCGGACCGGACGCCGAGCGCTTGCTCTACCTCCGCAACGGTCAGTCGCTCAACGCCAACCTCCACATGGCCCTCCAGCACGGTGACGCCCTCGTCCCGAGCACCGGGATCAGCGTGGAGAACGTCATCAACCCCGAGGCACCGGTCGGATGATCCTTGTTCTCTCCGATGAGCAGACGCTCGAGGAGGCGATCGCCAATGCGGTCGGCGATGGCGTGGCGGTGCGGACCATTCCGCTCAGCACCGGCGCCCGGGCCGAGACGCAGGGGCTGGCGGTCGTCGTCATCGACGGTACGGGCGACGTCGACCACGCCATCCAGATCGCGCAGGACTTCGACGATCTGCGCCCCGACGTCACGCTCGTGCTCTACGCCACGGCGTCCACCGACGTCGTCGCCCGGGGCATGCAGTCCGGCGTCCGCGACGTCTTGGCACCCGGCTCCGACGACGACCGCATCCGCGATGCCGTCAAGCGGGCCCTCGAGGTCGCCGACCGCCGCCAGACGCTGCGGACGGCCTCGACGGAGACCCGCAACCGTCTGATCATGGTGCTGTCGCCCAAGGGCGGCGCCGGGAAGACGACCGTCTCCACGAACCTGGCCGTGGGTCTCGCCAAGCGGGCCCCCAAGCAGGTGGTCCTGGTCGATGCCGACCTCCAGTTCGGCGACGTCGGCAACGCGCTGCGGCTCCTGGCCGAGACCAGCGTCCGCGACGCCATTGCCGGCGGCCTCCACGACGTCACCGAGGTCAAGGTCCACCTGACCCCGCACCGATCTGGGCTGTTCGCGTTGTGCGCGCCAGACCTCCCCGGCGTGGCCGACGAGATCACGGCGCAGGCGTTCACCAAGGCCGTCACCATGCTGGCCGAGGAGTTCCGCTTCGTCGTCGTCGACACCGATCCGGGTCTCGGCGAGCGCACCCTGGCCGTCATGGACCACGCCACCGACCTCGTCTTCGTGGCAGCCACCGACGTGGCCAGCGTCCGTGGTCTGCACAAGACCATCGACGCCCTCGACCGCATCGGCATGACCAAGCAGGAGCGGCACTTCGTGCTCAACCGCTCCGACGCCCGCGTGGGCCTCGAGATCAGCGACATCTCGGCCACCATCGGGATGGAGCCCGACGTGCTCATCCCCAGCCACGTGTCGCTACCGGTGTCGATGAACCAGGGCACACCCGTGCTCGAGGCCAGCGACGGTTCCCCGGCCATCGCTCCGATGTGGGAGCTGGTCGACCGGTTCATCCCCGACCCCCACAGCGGGGCACGAGGACCACGAGGCCCGTCGTTCGAGCGGGCTGCTGCGGAGGCGGAACTAGATGAAGCTCGGCGACCGGCTCAAGACCGCTGACGGCGACGACGGCTGGGATCGCCGGCCGCAAGCCGAGGTCGAACACCGCAGCGACCCCTACAGCCACATCAAGCGAGTGGTGTCCAGCGCGCTGATGGAGCGCATCGCGGCGCGGCCCACGACGGCCGACATGTCCGACGAGCAGCTGCTCGACATGGCCCGCGACTCGTTGGCCGAGATCCTCAACGCCGAGGACACCGCCCTCACCGTGGACGAGAAGGCCCGGCTGGTCGACGAGATCAGCGCCGACGTCATCGGCTACGGCCCGATGACGCAGTTCCTCGACGACCCCGAAGTCACCGAGATCATGGCCAACAACACCGACGGCATCTGGGTGGAGCGCCGTGGCCTGCTCGAGGACTCCGGCGTCAGCTTCCCCAGCGACGAGTCCCTGCGACGGGTCATCGACCGCATCGTGAGCGCCGTCGGCCGCCGCATCGACGAGTCGTCGCCGATGGTCGACGCCCGCCTGCCCGACGGTTCCCGCGTGAACGCCGTCATCCCGCCGCTCGCGGTCGACGGCCCGACCCTGACCGTCCGCAAGTTCGCCAAGACGGTCCTCGGCGCCGACGACTACATCCGCACCGGCTCGGCCACCCCCGTGCTCATCGACTTCCTGTCGACCTGTGTCGAGGCCAAGATGAACATCCTGGTCAGCGGTGGTACCGGCACCGGCAAGACGACGTTGCTCAACGTCCTCTCCAACTTCATCCCCGAGGGCGAGCGCATCGTCAGCATCGAGGACGCCGTCGAGCTCCAGCTCAACCAGCGCCACGTGGTCCGCCTCGAGGCCCGGCCCCAGAACGTCGAGGGTCGGGGCGAGGTCACCATTCGCGATCTGGTGCGCAACGCCCTGCGCATGCGCCCCGACCGCATCATCGTCGGCGAGTGTCGTGGCGGCGAAGCCCTCGACATGCTCCAGGCCATGAACACCGGTCACGAGGGGTCGCTGGGCACGCTGCACGCCAACACCCCGCGCGACGCCCTGTCCCGCATGGAGACGATGGTGCTGATGGCCGGCCTCGACCTGCCGATGCGGGCCATCCGCGAGCAGATCGCCAGCGCCCTCGACCTCATCGTCCACATCAGCCGCCTCCGCGACGGCTCCCGGCGCATCACCCAGGTGCTCGAGGTCATCGGCATGGAGTCCGACACGATCACCGCCAACACGCTGTTCGACTTCGACTACTCCGCCGGCATGGACGACGACGGCCGCTTCCGGGGCACGCCCTTGCCCACCGGAATCCGGCCGACGTTCTCCGACCGCCTCGCCGACCAGGGCTTCAAGCTGCCCGGCGAGCTGTTCTCCGGATCGAACGTGGTCAGCGATGCCCTGGCCGCCAACCGGAGGACGCAAGTGACCGCGCTGCCTGCGGCGCGGCGCCGCCCTCGTGGCCGCGCTCGCCGCCTGCCTCCTGCTGTTCGCCGGCCCGGCTGCGGCCCAGGCCGTGTCTCCGTTGGAGATCACCGGCACGAACCTGCAGGACTTCCCGACGGTCCGCCTCCAGGTCGGCGTGTCCGGTGCCGCCGCCGGCGCCCCGCTCGACGCCGGCACGCTGAAGGTCACCGAGAACGGCGAGCCCGTCGACGCCACCGTCGTGCCGTTGTCCGACCAGCCCATCGACATCGTGCTCACGATGGACGTGTCGACGCTCCATGGCCGGCGACCCGCTCGCCCAGGCCAAGGTGGCGGCGCTCAAGCTCCTCGACACGCTCCCCGAGTCCGCCCGGGTGGCCGTGATCAGCTTCTCCACCACGGCCGATCTGCGGTCCGGCTTCACCACCGACCGCGCCGCCAGCCGCGACGCCATCAACGCCCTCGCCGCCGACGGTGGTACGGCCATCTACGACGCGGTGGCCCTCAGCGCCCAGCAGGCGGCGGCGTCGGGAGACGGCCTGTCCGCCATCGTCTTGCTGACCGACGGCGCCGACACGTCCTCCGCCCGCACGGTCGACGACGCCGTGAAGGCCCTCGACGGCGTGGACAGCCAGCTCTACGCCGTGTTCCTCCAGACCGGCGACGCCGACGCCGCCGCCCTTGCGTCGCTCACCGATCCCACGGGGGGCCAGACGGTGTCGGCCGCCGACCCGGCCGCCCTGGCCGACGTCTATGTCGGGCTGGGTCAGCGGATCGCCAACCAATACCAGGTCGAGTTCCAGTCGACCACCGAAGACCCCACGGCCGACTTCACCGTGTCCGTCCCGGGCACCGGCGACACGGCCTCGGTCAAGATCGCCCTGCCCGATCGGGCGGCACCGGGCACCACGGTCCCTCCGACGACCACGATCCCGCCGGTCCTCACCGCGACGGCCAAGGCCGGCCACGCTGGAACAGCCGTGGGTGCTGTGGTTCGGCGTCCTGCTCGTGGCCCTCGCCCTCGGCATCGTCGCCTACGCCGTCGCCCCGTCGGGTGATCGTCCGCCACGCCGCTCGCTGCGCAGCGACCGCGTCGTCGACCCCGAGGCCAGCGCGTTCGAACGCGTCGGTGCGTCGATCCGCGACACCGCCACCCGCTTCACCAGTCGGGCCGTGGAACGCACCGAGCGGGAAGGCGTCATCGACGCCAGCCTCGACCGAGCCGGCCTGGTGATGCGCGCCGGTGAGTTCGTCGCCCTGGTGATCGGCATCGCGCTGGCCGCCGCCGTCCTCCTCTACCTGGTCATGGGTCCGGTGGGCGTGCTGATCGGCCTGCTGGTGCCGACCCTCGGCGCCCCCACCGCCCTGCGGTTCATGGCCAGCCGCCGCAACGCCAAGTTCGGCGAGCAACTCAGCGACACGTTGATCATGATGGCGGGCTCCTTGCGGTCCGGCTTCGGTCTCGGAGCCACCATCGACTCCGTTGCGCAGGAGATGGAGGCGCCCATCGGGACCGAGTTCCAGCGAGCCATCCTCGAGACCCGGCTCGGGCGAGACATGGAAGAGGCGCTGTCGGGCATCGCCAAGCGGGTGCAGAACGAGGACTTCGAGTGGGTCGTCGACGCCATGCGCATCCACCGCCAGGTCGGTGGCGACCTGGCCCAGATCCTCGACCAGGTCTCCGAGACCATCCGGGCCCGCAACCGGCTCAAGCGCCAGATCGCCGCCCTCAC
Organism: uncultured Acidimicrobiaceae bacterium; assembly: GCA_963811245.1. Taxonomy (GTDB): domain Bacteria; phylum Actinomycetota; class Acidimicrobiia; order Acidimicrobiales; family Salinilacustritrichaceae; genus Salinilacustrithrix. Next base: position 339,173 of record CAWEQL010000009.1, on the reverse strand, counting down.
TGCCGAGGGTCGGCTGTCGGGCATCGTCCTCGGCTGCCTGCCGATCGCCATGGGGCTCATCCTGTGGATCTCGAACCCCGACTACCTGCGACCCATGTTCCACCGCACGGCCGGCCTGATCATGCTGGCCGGCGGCGTCGCCATGCTCGTGGCCGGCGCAGCGTGGCTCAAGAAGCTCGTGAACGTGGAGCTGTAGGAGACCGACATGCCGATCTACGTGTACTTCGCCGCCATGCTGGTCGTCGGTGCCGTCATCGTCCTCGTCTGGGCGCTGGCCGGCGAACGTTCGCTCGACACCGTGCAGGAGAACCTGGCCCGCGGGGGTCGCATCGGCGACAGCCGCCAGATCGCGCTCAGCGCCTCGGCCCGGACCCGGTTGTTCGATCCCGTGTTCGCCGCCATCGCCCGGACGGGCAAGCGCTTCTCCGGTGCCGACGCCGGCGCCCGCACGCAGCGCAAGCTCGAGTTGGCCGGCCTGTGGGACACCGGGTGGACGGTCGAGCGCGTCCTCGTGATCCGCGTGCGTCGGCATCGGCATCGGCGGCTTCCTCGCCTTCGCCGTGCTGAGCCAGGGCATCGACCGCAACAACCTCCTGCTCGCCCTCGTCATCCTCCTGCATCGGGTTCCTCGGCCCCAACGCCTGGCTCGACCGCAAGGTGGGCGAGCGCCAGTCGGCCAGATCGAGAAGTCGCTGCCCGACGTCATCGACCAGCTCACCGTCAGCGTCGAGGCCGGTCTCGGCTTCGACGCCGCCATGGCCCGGTCGTCCGAGGGGCGCAGCGGCCCGCTTGCCGACGAGTTCAAGCGGGTCCTCCAGGACCTCCAGATCGGGGTGGCGCGGCAGGATGCGCTCGAACGCATGGTCGAACGCACCGACGTGGCCGACCTCCGCCAGTTCGTCGTGTCGATCCGCCAGTCGACCAAGCACGGCCTCCCGATCGCCCGGGTCCTGAAGATCCAGTCCCAGGAGCTGCGTGAGAAGCGCCGGGCCCGAGTGGAGGAGAAGGCGGCGTCGCTCCCGGTCAAGATCGTCTTCCCGCTGGTGTTCTGCATCCTGCCGGCGCTGTTCGTCGTCGTGCTGGGCCCGGCGGCCCTGAGCATCTCCGACTCCTTCTGAGGACGCGCTCATGGCGGTCTGCTTCGCAGCGCCGCGTGCCGGCTGCTCGCTGGCGCTCCCGACGCCGGGCGGGCTCATGGCGGTCTGGCATCTGGGCATCCGGTTTCCCCGGTCCCGGTCTCGCCCGTAGCCTCCACGCCGTGCAGATCGTCCGCGACACCTCGACTCGTGCCCCGACCTGGGCGCTGGATCGGTCGTCACCATCGGGGCCTACGACGGGCGTGCACCTCGGCCACCGGGCCGTGATCGATCGCGTCCGGCAGGTGGCGGCCGAGCGGGAGTTGGCCTCCGCCGTCGTCACCTTCGACCGGCACCCGGCGTCGGTGGTCCGGCCCGAGTCGGCACCGAAGCTGCTGTGCGACCTCGACCAGAAGCTGGAGCTGCTCGCGTCGACCGGTGTCGATCTGACGTCGTCATCACCTTCGACGAGGCCCGGGCGGCCGAGACGGCGGACGACTTCGTCGAGACGGTCCTCGTGGACTGCCTCCGGGCCCGCGCCGTCATCGTCGGCGCCGACTTCCACTTCGGCAAGGGACGGGCCGGCAACGTGGCCCTGCTCGCGCGAGATGGGTCCCGACGCTCGGGTTCGACGTCATGGGGATGGAGCTGGTCGACGCATCGGCGCACCGGCAGCTGACGGTGACCGGGTGTCGTCCACCGCCATCCGGCACGCCCTCGCCGCCGGTGACGTCCATGCAGCCGCCGCCCTGCTGGGCCGCCACCACGAGGTCCGGGGCGTCGTCGCCCACGGAGACGCGCGCGGCCGTGAGCTCGGGTTCCCGACGGCGAACGTCTCCGTGCCGGGATCGATCCTGCTGCCCGCCGACGGCATCTACGCCGCCTGGTACGAGCGCGCCGACGGGAGCGTCCATCCCGCGGCGATGTCGCTCGGGCGTCGCCCCACGTTCTACGAGACCGCCGATGCCAGCCTCCTCGAGGCGCACCTCCTCGACTTCTCCGGCGACCTCTACGACGAACCCGCCGCCGTTCGCTTCGTGGAGCGCCTCCGGGGCGAAGAGCGCTTCGAGTCGGTCGAGGCCCTCGTCGAGCAGATGGGCCGAGACTGCGACCGGGCCCGCGCCCTGCTGGCCGACTCGACCTCGGGCGCCGACCACGCCTGACACGGGCCGGGATCGTCGGTGGTGAGGGCGGTCCCTGCCATACTCGTTCCATGAGTCAACGGGCGTGGACACCGTGAACGAGGCGGAAGCCTCCCTCCCACCCGACGCGGTGGTGATCCCCATCCGGCGTCGCGACGCCCCGATCCGTCCGGCCGAGGCCGCTGATCTGGCCACCCGCACGCTGCTCACGCTGCTCCCCGAGACCGAGACGCCGGTCGTCGGCCCCGAATCCGACGGGACGCCCCGACGCGGCGCCGTGGCGGCGCCCCGCCTCGCCCGCCACGTCTTCACCCTGTCCGACGGCCATCGAGGTCGGCGTCGCCGTGTCCGGGCGTCGGGATCCCGCTCGTCATCGTGCACGGCTTCACCGCGGAGGGTTTCCTCTACGCCCAGACCCTGTCCCGGTTGGTCTCGATGGGGTTCAAGGTCATCGCCATCGACACCGCCAACCACGGCAGCACCCAGGGCCTGCCCGCCGGCGGCGCCAACTTCGGCGACTACGCCGAGCTGCTCGGCCGGGTCCTCGACGAGCTCGGGGTGAAGCGGGCGTTCTTCGCCGGCCACTCCATGGGCGGCCGAGTCGTCACCCAGCTGTGCGCCACCGATCCCGACCGAGCCCTCGGGGTGATCCTCATCGACGCCATCGTCGGCGAGACGTGGGACCGGCTGGTCAACCTGGGCCGGGTCTTCCCACCGGCGATGGCCGGCGTCGTCGTGCTCCTCGCCGTCGATGTGATGGCCACCCCGCCCCTGTCACCAACCCCCAGCAGGCCCGCAAGCTCGGCCGTCTGTTCCTGCCCACGCTGGTGGGCCACGTCATCCGACCCTGGCGCATGCTCGGACCGGCCGTGTCGATCCTGCGCAGCCGGGGCAGCCGCTGGATGCTGCAGCGCCTCGCGCAGGAGCAGGTGCCGGTGGCCGCCATCCACGGCACTCGTGACTTCGCCGTCCCGTTCCGCACCGCCAAGGACGCCGCCCGCCGGAGCAACGGCGAGTTCGTGGTGGTCGAGGGTGCCGGCCACGCCTGGCCGTTGCGCGACCCCGAGACGCTCCCCGCCATCGTCGCCGACCTGCTCCACGGTCCGTTCGGCGTCGCCTACCGCGATGCCGTGCGCGATCTCGGTCTCGACCCCGACGCTGCCACGCTGGCCGAGGTCGACGACGCCAGCTTCGTGCCCCACGCCCCCATCCGGGCGCTCACGCCGCCCGCTCGAGTTCGCCCGTCTCGCGGCTCGTCGTCGCGCCCCCGCCTACGAGTACACGGTCCATCCACCCCGGGAACCGATCGCGTCCCTCGCGCTGATTGCACGGTTCCTGACGTCAGCGCTGGTAGGGTGACCCATGGCCTCGTGCCGTCCCTGCCGCGTGCGGGGGCGAACGACGCCACCGCTTCCCCTTCTCGTCTCGTACGGCTGGGGCAGCCGGGTCCCATACCCACCGTCAATCCTGAGGTTCTTCACGTATGTCCGAACAGATCGATGCACAGAAGGCCGGCATCATCGCCGAGCACCGTCTGCACGACACCGACACCGGCTCGCCTGAGGTCCAGATCGCCCTTCTGACGAAGCGCATCAACCACCTCAACGAGCACCTGTCGACCCACAAGAAGGACCATCACACCCGACGCGGCCTGCTCAAGCTGGTCGGTCGCCGCCGGCGGCTGCTCGACTACGTCCGCAAGAACGACGTCGAGCGCTACCGGGCGATCATCGCCACAGCACGGCCTGCGCCGCTAGGGAGGAACCGACGAGCTGCCCCCGTGGCAGCTCGTCGCCGTTTTCGCACCATCAATCACAACCGGTGGCCAGTACCGAATCGGTCAGCTGCCAGTCGCCGATCTCCCGAGCACCGTCCGACACACGGAATTCCGCTCGGGGGAGCGCCGACTGGGAACTGGCCCTGTCACCACCGAACCGGCCCGACCCGCGGAACGACCGCGTGAGGCCTACACAGGAGCATTCCCAATGACAACCGAACCCACACGGGTTTCCGCGCCGATCCCGGGCACCGACAAGGAGCTCGTCTTCGAGACCGGCAAGCTCGCCCAGCAGAGCCAGGGCGCCGTCCTGACCAGCATCGGCGGCACCAAGGCCCTCGTCACCGCCAACGGCGCCAAGACCGTCCGCGAGGGCATCGACTTCTTCCCCCTGACCGTCGACGTCGAGGAGCGCATGTACGCCGCGGGCCGCATCCCCGGCTCGTTCTTCCGTCGTGAGGGCCGTCCCACCGACCTCGCCATCCTCACCTGCCGCCTCACCGACCGCCCGCTGCGGCCGAGCTTCCCCGACGGGCTACCGCAACGAGGCCCAGGTCGTGTCCACGATCATGGGCGCCGACGGCAAGAACCCCTACGACGTGCTCACCATCAACGGCGCCTCGGCGGCCCTGATGCTGTCGGGCCTCCCCTTCGACGGCCCCATCGGCGCCGTGCGCATGGCGTTCGACACCGACGGCGAATGGGTCCCGCACCCCGAGCACGACGAGATCGAGGAGTCCACGTTCGAGCTCGTCGTCGCCGGCCGTGAGGCCGACGACGGCGCCATCGCCATCATGATGGTCGAGGCCGGCGGCACCGAAGCGCCTGGGAGCTCTACCAGGACGGCGCGCCCAAGGTGACCGAAGACGCCATCGCCCAGGGCCTCGAGGACGCCAAGCAGTCCATCAAGGACTCGATCGACGCCCAGCGCGCCCTGGTCGAGGCCTACGGCGCCCGGCCCGCCGCTCGAGTGGACGCCCGGCCAACGACTACGAGGACGACGTCTTGGCCCAGGTCCGCGAGGTCGGCACCGACCGCCTCCGCGAGGTCGGCTCCATCGCCGACAAGGCCGAGCGCGAGGACGCCGAGCGCGAGGTCAAGGCCGCCATCCGCGAGGAGCTCGCCAGCGAGTTCGAGGGCCGCGAGAAGGAGATCGGCAACGCCATCAAGACCGTCCTCAAGGACGTCGTCCGCTCGCGCATCGTCAACGAGGGCGTGCGCATCGACGGTCGTGGCCCCGCCGACATCCGGCCCGCTCTCGGCCGAGGTCGGCATCCTCGACACCGCGCACGGCTCCGGCCTGTTCCAGCGGGGCGAGACCCAGGTGCTCAACGTCCCCACGCTCGGCATGCCGCAGATGGAGCAGATCCTCGACACCCTCGGTCCGCAGGAGCAGAAGCGCTACATGCACCACTACAACTTCCCGCCGTACTCCACCGGCGAGACCGGCCGGGTGGGCGGCCCCAAGCGCCGCGAGATCGGCCACGGCCTGCTCGCCGAGCGGGCCCTGCTGCCGGTGCTCCCCACCATGGAGGAGTGGCCCTACACGTTCCGCCTCGTCTCCGACGTGCTGGCCTCCAACGGCTCCACCTCGATGGCGTCGGTCTGCGGCTCGACCCTGTCGCTGATGGACGCCGGCGTGCCGATCAAGGCGCCGGTCGCCGGCATCGCCATGGGCCTCGTCTACGCCGACGGCAAGTACACGACCCTCACCGACATCCTCGGCGCCGAGGACGCCTTCGGCGACATGGACTTCAAGGTCGCCGGCACCCGTGAGTTCGTCACCGCGCTGCAGCTCGACACCAAGATCGACGGCCTCCCCGCCGACGTCCTGGCCGAGGCGCTGCAGCAGGCCAAGGAGGCCCGCCTCAAGATCCTCGACGTCATGCACGACGGCATCGCCGAGCCCCGCGACGACGTCCAGGGCACGGCGCCGAAGATCATCAGCTTCGAGATCCCGATCGACAAGATCGGCGAGGTCATCGGGCCCAAGGGCAAGGTCATCAACGCGATCCAGCGAGACCGGCGCCGACATCGGCGTCGACGACGACGGCGTGGTCGGCACGGTCACCATCGGTGCCACCGACAAGGCCGCCGTCGAGGAGGCCCGGCGCCAGATCGAGCTCATCCTCAACCCGCCCGCCGCCGACGTCGGCGCCACCTACACGGGCAAGGTCGTGAACATCACCAAGTTCGGTGCGTTCGTCAACATCCTCCCCGGCCGCGACGGCCTGCTCCACATCTCCAAGATCGGCGGCAAGCGCCGATCGACAAGGTCGAGGACGTGCTCGAGCTGGGCCAGGAGGTCGAGGTCCGGGTCGACGACATCGACCCGAACGGCAAGGTCAGCCTCTCGCTGGCCTCCGAGCCCGCCGACGAGGGCGGCGACGGCGGAGGCGACCGCGAGCGCAGCGTCCGGCGGCGGCCGCGACCGCGACCGTGGCGATCGCGGCCGGGATCGCGGCAGCGAGCGCGGCGACCGTGACCGCGGCCGCCGGCGAACGGAGGCGTCCTCCGCCGGCGAGCACCGACTACGTCAACGCGCGAGTTCGTGTCCTTCGAGGACGCCTTCGACGAGGAGCTGAAGGAGGAGTTCGGCGACCTCGGTCCCGAGAACAAGCCCCAGCGGCTGGCGGCGAGCGGCGGCGGCCGTGGCCGGGGCCGCCGGCGTGGCGGCGCCGACGGTCCGGACGCCGCTCTGGCACCACGATCGTCGGTCCTCGACCGTGGATCGTGGTGCCGGAGCGTTCGAGCTGATGATCCCGAACCCCGCATCACCACCCTCGACAACGGCGTCCGCGTCGTCACCGACGCGATGCCCCACGCCCGGTCGGTGACCACCGGGGTGTGGGTCGGCGTCGGCGGCCGCGACGAGGCGCCCGAGCTCGCCGGTGCGCCGCCACTTCCTCGAGCACCTGTTCTTCAAGGGCACCGAGACCCGCTCGGCCCGCGCCATCGCCGAGGCGGTCGACGCCGTCGGCGGCGACATGAACGCCTACACGGCCGCGAGCACACCGCGTTCTACACCCGGCTCCCGGCTGCCCACTGGCGGCTCGGCCTCGAGCTCCTCGGCGACATCCTGTCGGCGCCGGCGCTGCGTCCCGACGAGATCGACGCCGAGCGCGAGGTCATCCTCGAGGAGCTCTGAGCGGCGCTCGACACGCCCGACGACCGTGGTCCACAGCTGCTCGATGGAGGGCCTGTTCCCCGGCCACCCGCTCGGCCGCGAGGTCCTCGGCACGCCGACACCGTCGGGCCATGGCCCGCGACGACATCGCCGGCTTCTTCGACACCCACTACCGCCCGGCCAACCTGGTGGTCGCCGCCGCCGGCCTCGTCGACCACGACGAGTTCTGCGATGCGGTGGCCGAGCGGCTCGACCTGGCCCGCCGGCGGCGCGCCAGCCGAGTCGGACCGCGCCGGCCGCCCGACGTCGTCCCGCTGTCGACGCACCGCCGCGACGGCGAGCAGGCCCACGTCGTGCTCGGCTGGCGCGGGCTGCCGGTCGACGACGACGACCGCTACGCCCTGCACGTCGCCAACCAGGTCCTGGGCGGCGGTACCTCGTCCGCGGCTGTTCCAGGAGATCCGCGAGGAGCGAGGCCTGGCCTACTCGGTGTACTCTGGGTCGGTCGTCGTACTCCGACGCCGGCCTGCTCGGCGTCTACGCCGGCACGTCCCCGGGCGGTCGCGCCGAGCTGCTCGACGCGCTCGACCTCGAGCTGCGCAGCCATCGTCGACGGCGGGATCACCGACGAGGAGCTCCGCGTCGCCATCGGCTACCTGGCGGCGCGACCGAGCTCGGCCTGGAGGACTCCGGCAGCCGCATGGCCCGCCTCGGCCGGTCCGGCTGTCGACCGGGGACGGTCATCAGCATCGACGAGCAGCTCGAGCGGCTCCGTGCCGTCACCGTCGACGACGTCGAGCGCGTGCTCGGCACGGTCCTGGCGCCGCCCCGGTCGGTGGCCGCCGTCGGACCCGTCGACGCCCGATCGCTGGCCGCCGCGGTCTGATCTGCCGAGCCTCGTTCAGCGGCGGCCGCACCGGCTGCCGGTGCGCGAGCGGCGGTCGCGGCCGGCACCGACTCGTCGGCCGTCGGCCCCGCCCAGCCGGGCGGATCAGGCACCGTCGAGGATCGGGGCATGGGCCGACGGTACCGACGCCGGCGCACCGTGACGACGCCTGCTCCGGGCTCGGTCCCGCCGCCGTTGCGTACTCTTCCGGACATGACGATTCGCGTCGGTGTGTTCGGGGCCGGCGGGCGCATGGGCAGCACGGTGTGTGCTGCCGTCGCTTCGGATGGCGATGCTCGAGCTGGTGGCCGCGGTCGACCCGCACCACGCGGGCATCGACCTGCACCAGGTCGCCGGGGTGCCGACGTCCCTGAGCTCACCGTGGCGGGCGACGCGACCGCCTTCGAGCGGGTCGGCGTCGAGGTGGTGGTCGACTTCACCCATCTCGACGCCGCCCGCCAGAACCTCGCCTGGGCGGCCGAGCACGGCATCCACGCCGTCGTCGGCACCACCGGCTTCACCGCCGACGACTATCGAGCGCTTCGGAGCCGCTTCACCCGGTCGAACTGCGTGATCGCCCCCAACTTCGCCATCGGCGCGGTGCTGATGATGCGCTTCGCCGAGCTGGCCGCCCCGTACTTCGAGACCGCCGAGATCATCGAGCTCCACCACGACGCCAAGGTCGACGCCCCGTCGGGCACGGCCATGCTGACCGCCGAGCGGATGGCGGCGGCCTCGGACGAGTGGGCGCCGGACCCGACCGCAGACCGAGGTCCTCGCGTCGCCCGCGGCGGCAAGGGGCCGGCCGGCATCCGGGTGCACTCGGTGCGGATGCGGGGGATGGTCGCCCACCAGGAGGTCGCTGCTCGGCACCACCGGCCAGACGCTCACCATCCGGCACGACTCCTACGACCGGGCGTCGTTCATGCCCGGCGTGCTGCTGGCCGTCAAGGCCGTCGCCGACCGCCCCGGCGTCACCGTCGGCCTCGACGAGGTGCTCGGTCTCTGAGCACGCCGGCATAGAGGCGCCGGCGGGCGGGAAGTGACCGCCCATGCCGTCGCTCGCCGTCCCTGCACCGTCATGATCCGCACGTGGCTGTGGACCGACTGGCAGCAGGTGTGGTTGGTGGTCGTCTCCGGGATCGTGATCTTCCTCGTGGTGATCGGCGTGGCCCGCAGCTCTGGGGCTCCGTACGTTCTCGAAGATGTCGACGTTCGACTTCGCCGTCACCATCGCCACGGGGTCGATCATGGCGTCGGTGGCGGCGTCGTCGACGTCGCTCGCCAACGGCGCGCTCGCTCTCGCCGTGCTCTACGGCTGCCAGTGGGTCGTCGCCCTGCTCCGTCGCCGCATCGGACCGCTTCTCGCACATCGTGGACAACGAACCGTTGGTGCTGATGGTCGAGGGCGAGGTCATCGCCGAGAACCTGCGACGGGCCCGAGTGACCCGCGACGACGTCCTGGAGAAGCTGCGCCAGGCCAACGTCCATCGCCTCTCCGACGTTCGGGCGGTCGTACTGGAGACCACCGGCGACGTCAGCGTGCTGTCCGGCGACGTCCCGCTCGACGATGCGCTGCTCGACGACGTCCGGGGGTTCGACGCAGGGGGTTCCATCCAAACCCGCGACGCAGGGACCCCGGTGCCCACCCCGAAGGCCGATTCCCCGTCGAACTGAGCGCCGGCCGCCCGGTCGGAGGGGTCAGCTCTGCCGGTGTGACCGGAAGGCGTCGGCCTGGTCCCGGGGTTTGACCACGATCGAGTCGATGTTGACGTGCGACGGGAGCGACGTGGCCCAGCGGATGCACTCGGCGACGTCGCCGGCCGTCAGGGGCGTGAGCCCGGCGTAGACCTGCTCGGCCCGGTCGGCGTCGCCGTCGAAGCGCACCACGCTGAACTCGGTCTCGACCATGCCGGGGAGGATCTCGGTCACGCGGACCGGCTGCCCCAGCAGCTCGTGGCGAAGCGCTTCGGTCACGCCGCGAGCCCCGAACTTGGCCGCGTTGTACCCCGAGCCACCGGGATAGCCCTGGAGGGCGGCGATGGACGTGACGTTCACGACGTGTCCGTCGCCGGACTCGATCAGACGGGGGAGCAACGTCCTGGTCATGCGCATGAGACCGAGGACGTTGGTCTCCCACATGGTGATCCACTTCTCGTCCACGGCCTCGGCCAGCGGTTCCACGCCCAGCGCGCCGCCGGCGTTGTTGACCAGCAGCCGGCAGCCATCGAGGCGATCGCAGAAGCGCTGCACCGACTCGGCATCCGTGACGTCGAGGGGCACGGCCGTCCCGTCGATGTCGTCGGCGAGCGCCTCGATGCGGTCGCTTCGCCGGGCACCCACCACGACGTGCCATCCATCGCCGGCGAGGAGGCGGGCGGTGGCCTCTCCGATGCCGGCGCTGGCACCGGTGACCACGGCGACGGGCGCGACGAAGGCGAGCTCACCCCCGCAGGCTAGGCGGGGTCGTCGGTGTCTCGGCCCTCCCGGAGCTCGGCCTCGGCCTCCAGCTCCTCCTCGAGGTGCACGAGTTCGTCGATCTCGCCGCCGCCGGTGAACTCCCGGCGCAGGCTCCAGGCCACGGCCACGGCGCTGGCGCCGATGAACCACCAGCGGTACTGGGCGACGAAGTGCTGGACGTCGTCGATGGGTGAGGAGAAGGTGGCTCCCAGCACCCGGATCAGGTACAGCCGGCCCAGCGTGCCGACCAGGTTCACGGCGTAGAACAGCCAGACGCTCATGCCGGCGGCACCGGCGAAGAGGCAGATGAAGTTGTTCGGCGCGATCAGCACCAGCGGCCACGCCGCCTTGCCGAACACCGACTGGAAGCGGCGCAGCATCGGGCCGTAGCTCGGGGCTCGGGTGTCCATCCAGTCGAGGGCCCGGTCGCCGTACCAGTAGCCCAGCAGGAAGAACAGCGGATCGCTCACCAACAGCCGCAGCGTGCCGACGCCGTAGTAGCTCACGGCGTCCAGTTGGTCCGACACGAGGATCAGGTAGCGGTTGATGCTGCTCAGCGAGATCAGCAGGAGGGGATGGGTGTCCTGCAGGCTCGCCCACGTCAGGTTGGCGATGTTGGAGCACAGCACCAGGAAGATGACCGGTGCGATCAGCCACCGGATGGTGTGCGGGCCTGGCGGCGTCCGGGCCGGGCGGGTGGCGTCGGGCACGGGCGGATTCTGCCAGGTCCGCCGCCTGGCGCGGTCGGGTCGGGAGAGCGGCCCGAGCGGGCCATCGGCAAACCACCCGATCGCGCCATGGTCAGCCATCGTCCCGTCGTGTGACGCTGGGTGGCGGAGAGCACACGGAGGGGGAGCACGAGATGCGGGCAACGACGAAGGTCCTGACGGCTGCGGCCGTGGCGGTGGCCACGCTGGCCACGACGGTGGCGTTCGTGCCATCGGCCGGCGCCACCGACTACGAGGACCCGTTCTTCCTGGACTGGCCGACGTTCCTGCCGGCGACGCCGACGACCTACACGGTGTCGACCAGCGACGACTGCAAGCGGGGCCAGGTCAACTGCGTCGACCGCACCATCCGGGAGATGACGAAGCGGTACGACGCCCTCGGCTGCAACCACGACTCGACCTTCTCGTTCACGTACCTGCTGACCACCGAGGAGTACCGCCGGGCCGTCGAGGATCCCGCGTTCTTCGAGGACAACGCCTTCGTCAACCACGAGGACGCCACCTTCGCCGACTACTACTTCTCGGCCTACGACGACTGGGCCGCCGGCCGGGTCGCCGAGGTGCCGCCGGCGTGGCGGATCGCCTTCCAGAGCGCCAAGGACCAGGCCGTGTCGGGCATGGGGAACGTGTTCCTCGGCATGAACGCCCACGTCAACCGGGACCTGCCGTTCGTGCTCGCCGAGATCGGGCTCGTCAAGCCCGACGGCACCAGCCGCAAGGCGGACCACGACCGGGTGAACGCCTTCCTGGACGCCACCAACCAGTACCTGCTGACCGAGGCGGCCAAGTACCTCGACCCCACGCTCGACGATGGTGACGTCCCCGGCGTCAGCGTCGACAACTCGGTGGCCGTACAGGCCCTGGTGGCGTGGCGGGAGCAGGCGTGGCGCAACGCCGAACGGCTGGTCACCGCACCCACGGCCGCCGACCGGGCGCAGATCGCACAGGAGATCGAGCAGGCCGCGGCCCTCGAGGCGCTGACGATCCGCACGACCTTCACGTACACGCCGCTGCACGCTCTGCTCGGCATGGGACGCACGGCGCGGAACTCCTTCTGCGCCGCCCACTTCGTCACCCGGTAGCGACTGCCACCGGGCAGGGCCCGGTCCGTAGGCTCCGCCCCGGTGTACCGCTTCGCCTTCCGGCCGCTCTGGCTGCTGTCGCATCTGTTCTCGCTGTTCCTCGTGGTGTTGTTCGTGAACCTCGGGTTCTGGCAGCTCCGACGCCACGACGAGAAGGTCAAGCGGCGCGACACCATCACCGCCCGGGCCGAGGAACCCGCCGCGCCGCTGACCTCCTTGCTCGTCGGCCGGGACGGCACCGATGTGGAGGACCTCCGCTACCGGTCGGCCACCGTCGAGGGCACCTACGTCACCGGTGACGACGTGATGATCGACAACCGGTCCAAGGACGGCCTCCCCGGCGCATGGATCGTCACCCCGATGCGCCTCGACGACGGCTCCGTCGTCGCCGTGAACCGGGGCTTCGAGGGCTACGACTCGGGGGAGTTGGTCATCCCACCTCCGCCGTCCGGGCAGGTGCGCATCACCGGCACCGTCGTGCCGTGGGACGGTCGCAACTGCGGCATCCGGCGCGACGACAGCGGCACCGTCGCCGGCGCCGCCTGCCTGCGCCGCGACGCCGTCGAGGAAGCCGTGGGCTCTACGGTCCTGCCGGTCGTGGTCCAACGGGTCTCGTCGGCGCCAACCGAGAGCGACGTCCTGTCGCCGGTGCCCCTGCCCGAGATCGACCTCGGGCCGCATCGGAGCTACGCCGTGCAGTGGTTCATCTTCGCCACCATCGGAGTGGTCGGCTACCCGTTGATCCTGCGGCGCGTCGCCCGCGACAAGGCGGCGGAGCGGGCCCAGGAGGCCGAGGGCGCAGCCTCGTCGTGACGCATGCCACAGCGTCCCTCGTTGGACGCTGGGACAGAGAGCCCTTTAGTGTCTCACGGATGGGGACATTCGTCGCGAATCGGGACGATTGACCCGAATATCGCCCCCCTCCCGTGAAGGAACCGTCATGACCAGCCCCACCACCTCCGACCACGCCGCCACCGAGAACGAGTCGATCGTCGGCCGGGCCGACCTCCACGACGTCGAGGCCATCCTGTCCGTTGTCGGCACCGATGAGGGCGACACCATCCGCGCCGTCCAGGACAACGCCGACGCCCTGTTCACGTGGAACTACGAAAAGGGCGAGCGGCCGGCCCTCAACCGGCTCTACGAGAAGGCCAAGACCTCGCAGTGGAACGGCGAGACCGACCTCGACTGGTCGATCGAGGTCGACCAGGAGGCCGTGGTCATGGCCAACCAGGCCGGCTCGGCCGGCATCGGCCCGGAGATGGACCTGGCGGGCACGCCGTTCGAGAAGTGGACCGAGAAGGAGTGGCTCCAGGTCGGCATCGAGTCGCAGAACTGGATGCTCAGCCAGTTCATGCACGGCGAGCAGGGCGCGCTGCTGTGCACGGCCAAGATCGTCGAGACCGTGCCGTGGATCGACGCCAAGTACTACGCCGCCACCCAGGTCATGGACGAGGCCCGCCACGTCGAGGTCTTCGCCAAGTACCTCGACGAGAAGCTGTCGGGCCACTACCCGCTCAACGCCCACCTCGGGATGCTGCTCGACGACATCATCGCCGACTCCCGCTGGGACATGACCTACCTCGGCATGCAGATCATGGTCGAGGGCCTGGCGCTGGCGGCGTTCGGGTTCATCCACGGCATGACCACCGAGCCGCTGCTCAAGCAGCTGCTCCGCTACGTCATGTCCGACGAGGCCCGCCACGTGGCGTTCGGCGTGCTGTCGCTGAAGGAGTACTACGCCGAGCTGTCCGACGCCGAGATGAAGGAGCGCCAGGAGTTCGCCTTCGAGGCCGCCGTGCGCATGCGCGACCGCTTCCTCCAGCAGGAGGTCTGGGCGCGCATGGGCCTCGACGTCAAGGAGGTCCTCCCGCTCGTCATGGCCGCCCCCGAGCGCGAGATGTTCCAGTCGATGCTGTTCGCCAAGATCGTGCCCAACTGCAAGAAGCTGGGCCTGCTCGACCGCAACCCCACGAATGGGCAGGGCTGGCTGCGGACCAAGTTCACCGAGCTGGGTGTGATCCAGTTCGAGGACTGGGCCGACACCGAGGAGGAGTACGAGATGTTCGCCCTCGCCGAGGGCGAGACGCAGTCCTCCGCCGGCTGACCCGATCCACGGGACGTGTTGCGTCCGATCGGGAAATGTCCACGGTCTTCGGCGGATCGCCGGCGGCAGACTCGGGCGATGGACGCCAGCACCCGGCACGCCAGCACCCGGCACGCCAACACCCGGCATGCCACGATCGAGGACCTCGACGCCATCCTCGCCATCCGGGCCGAGGTGGCGGCCGAGGGCATCTGGATCGCCACCGAGGCGCCGATCGACGAGGCCCGTGACCGGGAGGCCTTCGGGCGCACGATCACCGACGGCGCCGCCGGCCAGCCGGTGGCCATGATCGTCGCCGAGGTCGACGGCGTGGTGGTCGGTTCGATCGGCCTGCAGGCGCCGATCGGCATCGCCCATCTCGGCATGAACGTCACGGGCGGCCACCGCGGCCAGGGCGTCGGAACGGCGTTGCTGGCGGCCGGCATCGAGTGGGCTCCGCGCGGCCGGCGCCCACAAGCTCGACCTCGAGCACTGGCCCTGGAACGTCCGGCCGCCAGACGCCTGTACGAGCGGCACGGGTTCGTCGAGGAGGGCTACCGGCGGCGTCACTACCGTCGTCGTGACGGGTCGCTCTGGGACTCCGTGGTCATGGGTCTGGTGCTCGACGACGAGTCGCCGGGTCACGACCTGCGCGCCGCCGAGCCCCCGCGCTGAGCCGCGAGGCGGCCCAGCCGCACCCCGTTTGCCCGGGGTCCCCCGTTCCTGTCACCCCCCGTCGCTACCGTCGGTCCCGATGGCGGAGACCTCACCACGAGCCGCGCTTCGGCCCCGTGGGCCGGGTGATCGGCACCGAGGACGCCACCCCGCTCGAGTACTGGGTCGCCATCGCCGACGACCAGTTCCTCCAGCTCGACGACGTCGTCGCCACCGATCGCATGCTGCCCGACGGCCAGCGGGTCGAGCTGTACGGCATGGTCGAGCAGGTCCGGGCCCGCCACGAGGGCGCTCAGTACGACTCCGACGTGTTCCTCATCGAGGACGGCGTGCTCCCCGCCCAGGTCACCAGGGCGGCCAAGGTGATGACCACCCGGGTCGAGCCCGAGGTGTTCGTACCGCCGCTGCCCGGTAGCGGCGGTGCGCAAGGCCACCGGCGACGAGCGCGGGCCGGGCCCTCCACTTCGACGACGATGGCCCAGAAGGTCCCTGCCGGTCTGTCCCGCGACGGCGAGCCGTTCTTCCTCGACAAGGAGTTCCTCGACGGCAGCCGCGGCGCGCACGTCAACATCTCCGGCGTCTCGGGTGTGGCCACCAAGACCACCTACGCCACGTTCCTGCTGTACTCGCTGTTCCACTCCGGCGTCCTCGGCGCGGCGCAGGCCAACACCAAGGCGCTGATCTTCAACGTCAAGGGCGAGGACCTGCTGTTCCTCGACCACCCCAACGGCCGCTCGCCGAGGACCAGCGCGAGCGCGTACCGCCAGCTCGGCCTCCCGGTCGGCCCGTTCCCCAGCGTGGGCGTCGTCGCCCCGCCCCGGCCCGGCGATCCGAACGCGCAACCCCACGTCGGGGCCCGCACCACGCGGGGTCAAGCCGTTCTTCTGGACGCATCGAGGAGTTCTGCCGCCAGCGCCTGCTGCCGTTCCTGTTCGCCGACGCCGAGGACGACCGCCAGCAGTACACGATGGTGGTCCACAACGTCGCCCGCCGCCTCGAGGAGGCGACACCCGCCGGCAGCGGAGCGGTGTCGGTCGACGGGCAGACCCTCCGGTCGTTCCGCGACCTGGTCGAGCTCATCGACGACCGCCTCAACGACGACCTCACCGTCGCCGAGTGGGCGGGACGGGCCATCGGGGGCGGCACGATCGGTGCCTTCGTGCGCCGGCTGTTCGGCGCGGTCGACCACGTCGGCGACCTCATCCGGGCCGACGTGGCCCGCACCACCTCACATCCCGTCGACCTCGACGCCAACCAGGTCACCGTGGTCGACATCCACAACCTCAACGACCGCGCCAAGCGGTTCGTGGTCGGCGTCGTCCTCCGCCAGGCCTTCCAGGCCAAGGAGCGCTCCGGCACCGCCGAGCCGCTGCAGTTCGTCGTGCTCGACGAGCTCAACAAGTACGCCCCCCGTGAGGGCTCGTCGCCCATCAAGGAGCTGCTGCTCGACGTCGCCGAGCGGGGCCGGTCCCTCGGCATCATCCTCATCGGCGCCCAGCAGACCGCCAGCGAGGTCGAGCGCCGGGTCGTGGCCAACTCGGCGATCCGGGTCGTGGGCCGGCTCGACTCCGCCGAGGCGAGCCGGGGCGAATACGGCTGGTTGCCCCCGGTGCAGCGCCAGCGCTCCACGATCATCAAGCCGGGCACGATGATCGTGAGCCAGCCCCAGCTGCCCGTGCCCGTCGTGATCGAGTTCCCGTTCCCGGCGTGGGCCACCCGCCACAGCGAGGCCGGCCGCCGTGCTCCCGACGGTGCCGTCTCCGTCCCGACCGACGTCTTCGAGGGGCTGTGATGCGGCTGCTCCACACCTCCGACTGGCACGTCGGCAAGCTCATCCGCGGTCAGTCCCGCGCCGACGAGCACCGGGCCGTGCTGGCCGAGATCGCCGCCGTCGCCAGCCGCGAACAGGTCGACGTCGTCCTCGTCGCCGGCGACCTGTTCGAGACGGCGGCGCCCGGCCCCGAGTCCGAGCAGATCGTGTACCGCGCCCTGCTCGCCCTGGCCGAGGTGGCGCCGGTCGTGGTCGTCAGTGGCAACCACGACAACCCCCGCCGGCTGCAGGCGGTGTCGCCGCTGCTGGAGCTGGGCCGGGTCCACCTGCTCGGCCAGGTGGTCGCACCGGATGCCGGCGGCGTGACCGACCTCGGTGTCGGCGGCGCCACCTTGCGCCTCGCGCTCGTGCCGTTCGTGTCCAAGCGGGGGATCATCCGCGCCGAGGCACTGATGCGCGAGGCCGGGTTCGAGCTCAACCAGGCCTACGACCAACGCATGCGGGAGATCATCGCGACCCTCTGCGCCAGCTTCGCCGGCGACACCGTCAACGTGATCTGCGGGCACCTGTTCGCCGCCGGTGGGGCCATGGGTGGCGGCGAGCGCTCGGCCCACACGGTGATGGACTACAGCGTCGGTCCGCTGGCGTTCCCGGTCAGCGCCCAATACGTGGCCCTCGGCCACCTGCACCGGGCCCAGGACATCGACGGGCCCACCCGCATCCGCTACTGCGGGTCACCCCTGCAGCTCGACTTCGGCGAGTCGGACGACACCAAGTCCGTCACCGTGGTGGACCTCGAACCCGGGGTTCCCGCCGCCGTCCGGGAGATCCCGCTGACCGCCGGGCGGTCGCTGCGCACGCTCACCGGCACCATGGCCGAGCTCGACGCCGCCCGGGACACCACCGGAGACGACTTCCTCCGCATCGTCGTCACCGACACCCGCCGGGCCGGTCTCGCCGACGAGATCCGGTCGTGGTTCCCCCACGCCGTCGACGTGGCCGTGCGGGTGCCCGACGGCGACGACCGCGTCGAGCGCACGACCCGTCCCGACGGCGCCACCCCCTCCGAGCTGTTCGCCGCCTACCTCGCCGACACCGGCGTCGACGACGCCCGCCTCGTCCCAGCCTTCGAAGACCTGCTCGACCAGGTGGGCGCACCATGAGGCCCCTGCGAATCGCGGTCGAGGGCTTCGCCGCCTTCCGGGATGCGGCCGTCGTCGACCTCACCGACGTCGAACTGTTCGCCCTCGTCGGGCCCACCGGTGCGGGGAAGTCCAGCGTCATCGACGCCATGGTCTTCGCCCTGTACGGCGCCGTGCCCCGCTACGACAGCGAGAACCTCGTCCACCCCGTGATCACGCAGGGTGCGCTCGAGGCCCGGGTCCGGCTCGATTTCTCCGTCGCCGGCACGGCCTACACCGCCACCCGCGTCGTCAAGCGGACCAAGGCCGGCGCCACCACCAAGGAAGCTCGGCTCGAGCGGGTCGAACCCGCCGGTCCCACCACGGTGCTGGCCGATGACGCCAAGGCGCTCTCGGCCGCGGTCACCGACCTGCTCGGCCTCGACCTCGAGCAGTTCACCAAGTGCGTCGTGCTGCCCCAGGGCGCGTTCGCCACCTTGCTCCACGACACCAAGGCCAAGCGTCAGGACCTGCTCGTCAAGCTGCTCGATCTCGGGGTCTACGAGCGGATCGCCGCCGCCGCCCGGGCGGAGGCCAAGTCGGTGAGCTTCCGCCTCGAATCGCTCGACGACCAGATCGGTCGGCTGGTGCACGCCACCGCCGACGCCGAGCGCGAGACATCCCGTCACGTCGACGCCGTCGACGCCGTCGTCGCGGCGCTCGACCAGGCCGGGCCGGAACTGGTCGCGCTCGACGAGCAACGGCGCGCTCGTCGATGCGGAGCTGGCCGACGACGACGCCGCGGTCCGGGCGCTGGCCGGTCTCGCCGTGCCGGACGGCATCGCCGAGATCAACCACCACGCTGCGGAGGCCGCGGAGGCAGCCGAGACGGCGCAGAGGGTCGACGAGGAGGCGTCGAGCGCGGTCCGCGCGGCCGAGGAGGTCCGGGCGCAGTTGCCGGCCGAGTCCGACCTGCGGGCTGCCCTGGCTGACCACGCCCGCTTGGTGGCGCTCACCGCCGAGGTCGCCGAGGGCGAGCGGATCCTGGCCGGGATCGAGGCCGAGCGCCCGCCCGTCGATGCCGCGGTCGCTTCCGCCACCGCCGGGCTCGAGTCGGCTCGCGCCGCGCTCGAACGCGCCCGGGTCGACCACGCCGCCGCCGACCTGGCCCGGCACCTCCACCCGGGCGATGACTGCCCCGTCTGCGGCAACACGGTGTCCGAGCCGCCCGCCGTCGACGCCGGCGCCCTGGCCGACGCCGAACGCCTGCTCGCCGGCGCCGAGGAGGCCGACCGCGCCGCCACCGCCGCCCGACGCGACCTCGATGCCCGTCTCACCGCCCACCGCGCCCGCCTCGACGTCCGGGTCGCCGAGCGCGACACCCTTGCTGCCCGCACGGTCGACGGGCCCGCGGTCGACCAGATCGAAGCGCAGCTCGCCTCGGTCGCCGCCGCCGACGCCGCCCTTGTCGCGGCACGCCGGGACGACACGGCTGCCCGCCAGGCGTCGGCCCAGGCGCGGGCCCGAGCCGAGGCTGCTGCTGCTCGGGTGACCGCGGCTCGGGCCGAGTTCACCGCCGCCCGCGACCGAGTCGCCCGCTTCGATCCTCCGGCCGCCGGCGACGACCTCGGTACCGACTGGAAGGTGCTGGCCACGTGGGCCGACACGACCCGCTCCGAGCGCGAGCATCGCCTCGGCGCCGGTCGCCGCCGGCGTGACGACATCGTGGGCCGTGCCGAGGAGTACACCGCCGAGTTGGCCCGCCACGCCGCCGCCGCCGGCGTCCTCCTCCCCGCCGGGTCTCCCTCGGGCATCGCCGCGCTCCGCGATGCGTGCGTCAGCGCGGCCGCCACCGCCCGCTCCGCGCTCGAACGCCTCCGGGCCGACCGGAGCCAGGCTGCCCAACTGCGCGCCCAGCACGCCGAGCTGACCGAGCGCCGCCAGGTGCACGAGCTGCTGGCCGAGCAGCTCGGCGCCCGGGGTTTCGAGGCGTGGCTGCTCGACGAGGCGCTCGACGCCCTCCTCGACGGCGCGTCCCGGTGGCTGGAGCTGCTGTCGTCGGGTCGATACGCCATGACCGTGGACGACAAGAACCAGTTCGCCGTCATCGACCACGCCAACGCCGACGACCGTCGCCTGGCTCGCACGCTCTCCGGTGGCGAGACGTTCCTCGCCTCGCTCGCCCTCGCGCTGGCCCTGGCCGAGCAGGTCGGGGAGCTGTCCGCTACGGGCGGTCGCTCCCTGGAGGCGATCTTCCTCGACGAGGGCTTCGGCACCCTCGATCCCGACACGCTCGACGTCGTGGCCAGTGCCATCGAGGAGCTCGGGTCCACCGGGCGCATGGTGGGTGTCGTCTCCCACGTCCGTGAGCTGGCCGAACGGGTGCCCGTGCGTTTCGAGCTCACCAAGCGCCCGGGTACCAGCGTCATCTGTCGGGTGGATCAATGAGCGCCGCCGAACCCCTGGCGTCGATGCGCTACGTCGTCGAGCAGTGGGCTCCCGACTACGGCTCCACGGTCGACCTCGACGCCATGGCCGAGTCCCAGGCCGCGGTCGACGTGTCCGCCGAGCTCGCCGCCGACGAGTGGCGGCCGTTGCGACCGCCGACCGGCACCGCCGTGCCGGCGGAGCTGGCCTTCGTCGACGGCGTGCGCCGGGTCGAGGCCCGGGTCTGGGTCACCGACCCTGCGGGCGCCGCCCACCAGGGCATCTGCGCCAGCTACGCCGCCGGCGTGGTGCGCTGCAACGGCGCCGCCACGGTCGTCGACGCCGAGGTGCGGCGGAGCCTGTTCTGCGACGGGCCCGACCTCGTACCCATCGAGACCCGCCATGGCCGCTTCGGCGTCCAACACGTCGACACCGGCGACCCGAACGCCCTGTCCCTGGCCCTCCAGGCGGCGATGGGCGACCTCGAACACCACGTGTCCGCCGGCGTCGCCGGCGAGGAGTGCCTCCTCGTGGTCGATGGCCCCCTACGCGACCGGCGGTTGATGGACCACGCCGTGGGGTACGTCAAGACCCACCACGTGGCGTACCTGCCGGCGGTGGTCCAGGACGTGGTGCCGGCGCTCGACGCCGGCGAGCGCACGCCGGTGTTCTGCATCGGCGACCGCTTCCGACGCTGGTCGTGGTACCTCCGGCTGCCCGGTGACCGCTCCCACGGCTGGGCTGGCATCGTCCGGTGCGAGGCGAGCCCCGAACGAACCGTCGACGAGGTCCGTGCGCTCGCCGACACGTGCGCCTCGGCCCTGCCCCGCTTCGCCTCCGCCGCGCACAAGGATCGCCGGGCCCCGCAGAACCTGTATCCCATCGCCGGCCTCGAGCGCGAGCTGCGGCACCGCCTCGGCGACGCCGCCTTGCTGTACCGGGCGCTGCGGGCCGCCGCCTCCTGACGGCCGGCACCACTACCCTCCCGCCGTGGCCCACCCCTCGTCGCTGCGGCTCCTGGCGCTCCATGCCCTGCGGCTGAAGGGCACCGCATCCCCGGACGCCGTGGCCGAGCTCACCGGCTACGACGCCACCATGGTCGACCTCGAGCTCGCCGCCCTGGCCGACCTCGATCTCGTGACCTATCGCCACGGCGGCTTCGCCGGATACGTGCTCACGCCCGAAGGCCGAGCGCTCGCCGCCCGCCTCGTGGCCGAAGAGCTCGCCGAGGTGGGCGCCCGGGAGGCCGTCGAGGGTGCCTACCAGCGGTTCCGGGCCTGCAACGACGAGGTCCTCGACGTGTGCACGGCCTGGCAGGTGCGGCCCGACGGTGGCCGCACGGCGGTCAACGACCACCGCGACCCGGACTACGACCGTTCGGTCATCGCCCGGCTCGTGGAGGGCCACCACCGGGCCGAACCGGTGCTCGAGAGCCTCGCCGCCATCCTCGAACGCTTCGCCGGCCACCAGCGCCGGTTGCGAACCGCCTTGGACAAGGTGCTCGCCGGCGACCACGATCACTTCACCAAGCCGATGTTCCCGAGCTACCACTCGCACTGGTTCGAGCTCCACGAAGACCTGCTCGTGACCCTCGGCATCGAACGCGCCACAGAAGGAAGCCGCTGATGGGCATGCTCCCCGACGCCCGATTCGGTCAGGTCCTGACCGCCATGATCACCCCGTTCGAGCGCGACGGCAGCCTCGATCTCGACGGCGCCCGGCGCCTCGCGTGCTGGCTCGTCGACCACGGCAGCGACGGCCTCGTCGTCAACGGCACCACCGGCGAGTCGCCCACGCTGTCGGCCACCGAGTCGGTGGACCTGTTCCGGGCCGTGCGCCAAGCGGTCGACGTGCCCGTCCTCGCCGGCACCGGCTCGAACGACACCGCCCACGCCATCCGTCAGTCCGAGTCGGCTGCGGGGATCGGGGTGGACGGTCTCCTCGTCGTGGCGCCGTACTACAACAAGCCGTCCCAGGCCGGCCTCGACCGGCACTTCCGCATGATCGCGGCGGCCACGGACCTGCCGATCGTGGTCTACGACATCCCGGGCCGTACCGGACGCAAGATCGAGACCTCGACCCTCGTCACCCTGGCCACCGAGGTGCCCACCATCGTCGGGCTGAAGGATGCAGCCGGGAGCCCGGCCGACACTGCCGCGGTGATCGCAGCGGCGCCGGACGACTTCGAGGTGTACTCGGGCGATGACAACCTGACGTTGCCGCTGCTGTCGGTCGGCGCCCGCGGGGTCATCAGCGTGGCCGCGCACTGGGCCGGCGAGCACATCAAGGCGATGTTCGCAGCGTTCGACGCCGGCGACGTGGCCGAAGCGTGCCGCATCAACCAACGGCTGCTGCCGTCGTACGCCTTCGAGACCACGCTCGACGCCCCCAACCCCGTGCCCACCAAGGCGATGCTGCGGACGCTCGACCTGCCGGCGGGGGAGTGCCGGCCGCCGATGGGCCCCACGCCCGACGGACTCGAGGCCCAGGCCACGCAGATCTGGGCCGACCTCGGCGGCTGAGAGCCGCTGCGTCGCAGGCGGCGTCGGCCCGGCACCACGACGGTTCCGGTGCGAACGATACGGTGGACCCCCATGCCCGCACCGGTGAAGATCACATTCCTCGGCGGCCTCGGCGAGATCGGCCGCAACTGCGCCTGCATCGAGGTCGACGATCGCATCATGCTCATCGACTGCGGTCTGATGTTCCCGGACCTCGACATGCTCGGTGTCGACCTGGTCCTCCCGGACTTCTCGTACCTCTACGACAACGCCGATCGCATCGAGGGCTGCATCGCCACCCACGGCCACGAGGACCACACGGGCGGGTTGGCGTTCCTCCTCCGAGACGTCAGCTTCCCGATCTACGGCTCCGAACTCACCCTCGGCCTGGCCAAGAACCGCATCGAGGAGGCCGGCCTGCTCGACCGCACCGAGTTCATCGCGGTGAAGGACGGCGAGCGGCGCCAGATCGGACCGTTCGACTGCGAGTTCATCCCCGTCACGCACTCGGTGCCCCACGGGTTCGCCACCGCGATCCACACCCCGCAGGGCGTGATCCTCCACTCCGGCGACTTCAAGATCGACCTCACGCCGGTCGACGGACGCCTCACGGATCTCGCCCGCATGGGTTCCATCGCCCACGACCCGGGTGTCCGCCTCCTGCTGGCCGATTCCACCAACGCCGAGGAGAAGGGCCACTCCGCCAGCGAGACCACCGTGGGCCAGGTGCTCTTCGACCTGTTCCACGCCCACGAGGGGCGCCGCATCATCACCGCCTGCTTCGCCAGCCACGTCCACCGGGTCCAGCAGATCGCCAACGCGGCGCGCGCCTTCGACCGCAAGGTGGCGACGCTCGGCATGTCGATGAAGAAGAACGTGCGCCTGGCCCGGTCGATGGGTCTGCTCGACATCCCCGAGGACACGCTCATCGACATCGAGGACATCGACAAGCATGACCCCGGCAAGGTGTGCATCATCTCCACCGGGAGCCAGGGCGAACCCATGTCGGCGCTGGCGCTCATGGCCGCCACGGAGAGCCGCTGGCTGACCCTCACCCCCGACGACACGGTGATCCTCAGCTCGCACCCCATCCCGGGAAACGAGATGAACGTGTCGAAGGTGATCGACGGCCTCGTCCGCCAGGGCGTCGAGGTCGTCTACTCCGGGATCGCCGACGTGCACGCCACTGGCCACGCCAAGGCGGAGGAGCTCAAGACGTACCACTCGATCCTCCGGCCGGAGTGGTTCATCCCGGTCCACGGCGAGTACCGCCACCTGGTGGCGCACGCCAAGCTCGCTCGCCAGATGGGGATGGCCGCCGACCACGTCTGGGTGTGCGAGGACGGCCACCAACTCGAGCTCAACGACGACGGCCTCAAGCCCATCGGCAAGGTCCCGGCCGGGTACCTCTACGTGGACGGCACCATCGGCGACGTGGGTCAGGGTGTCCTGCGCGACCGGCGGGTGCTGGCCGAGGAAGGCGTCGTCGTGGTGATCGTCACGGTCGACGTGGAGACCGGCGCCATGATCACCGGACCCGAGATCGTGACCCGGGGCTGGGTGTACGAGGCCGAGGCGGAGGGCCTCCTGGCCGACTGCGCCGCCGCCGTCGAGAAGGCGGTCGGCGAGGTCAAGGACCTCTCCGACATCGAGGCCGTGCAGCGGGCGGTGCGCCGGTCGGCGGGGCGCTTCGTCAACAAGGAGACCAAGCGCCGTCCGATGATCGTGCCCGTGGTCCTGGAGGCCTGAGCCGGCACCGGCCCGAAGAGGGGCCGGCGCCGGCGGGGAACCGGTTCGTCAGCGGCGCCCGATGCGGGCGAAGGGACCGGTGATGGCGAAGGTGATCCCGGGCTCCTGGATGTTGGCGAACAACGTCTTGCCGTCGGGCGAGAAGGTCACGCCGGTGAACTCGCTCGAGCTCCCGGAGGCTCCATCGCGGGCGTTGCGGGCGAGGGCGGCGGTCCGGCCGTCGGTCGTCGACGCTGAGGAGGTACTGGGTGTTGTCGCCGTCCTCGGCCATGATCAGGCCGCCGTAGGGCGACACGCAGATGTTGTCAGGGCTGTCGCCGGGCCGGTCGACGTCGTCGGGGGCGAGGTACACCTCCAGCGTCAGCGAGTCGCTGAGCGGGTCGAAGCTCCACACCTGGCCGGTGTGCTTCGGCAATCCGGACACGCTCGAGAACGAGCACACGATGTAGGCCCGGCCGTTGCCCCACCACGTCCCCTCGTACTTGCGGCTGCGGGTGACCTGGTCGTCGGTGAACTGCTTTCGGGTCGACAGTGACGCGGCCAGCTGGTCCGGGACCGCCACCCAGTCCACCGAGAGCGTGGTGCCTGGCACGGTGTAGGCCGCCAGGTTCTCCACGTGCGTGCCGCCATCGGAGCAGCGCATCGCGCTCAGCTCGCCGCCCTTGGCCAGAGCGCCGTAGGCCGGCGTCGTGTCGTCCGGCTCGTAGCGGTACACCAGGCCGAGCGGCCCGGACGCATCCTCGGTCAGATAGCAGGTGCCGGTCCGCGGGTCGATGCAGACGGCTTCGTGGGGGAAGCGGCCCATGCCGGTGATCGGCTCGCCCGAGGTGTTCGACGGGTTGGCGGGGTCGATCTCGAACACGAAGCCGTGGTCCTTGGTCTGCCCGGAGTCGCCGGCCTTGGACTCGTCCTCCTCGCAGGTGAGCCAGGTGCCCCACGGGGTGATACCGCCGCCGCAGTTGCTCGCGGTGCCCGCGAGGCTGACGAACTCAGCGACCGTGTTGCCGTGCTTGTCGACGTGCACGGTGGTCGTCCCGCCCGGCGCAACCGGGTCGTAGACCGCTGACATCGGGCCGTCGACGACGGGGTTGGCGGCCGGGTAGGCCGAGCCGTACTCGGAGTTCCGGACCAGGTACACGCTCTTGTCCGGTCCGGCGAACGAGCCGGTGCCGTCGAAGCGCCCCGGGATCACGCCGGCCGAGCCGGTGAGGCGCTGACCCTCCTCCGACACGATCGAATAGCGAAAGCCCGGGGGAAGGTCGAGCAGGCCGGCGGGGTCGGGCACGAGCTCGCCGTAGCCGGGGCCCGCGCCGAGGCCCTTGCCCTGGCCCGGGGCGCCCTTCGGGCCGGCGCCGGCGAGGGAGGCGCCGAACACGTCGGTCAGGTTGCCGGTGGCGACGATGCCGAGTCCGGCGGCGCCGCGTGTGATGAGTTCTCGTCGATTCATGGCCATGGTGGTGCGTCTCCTGGGAAGCGGGGTGAGCTGTGGCCATCCTGGGAGGGCCGGGTTGCGGGGCGATGACCGGGAGGTGGGCGGCGCGGTGACGGCTGGGCGAACCCTCGATCCGCGGCCGTGACGCGTGGGCAGATTGGGATGACGCCGCCCGTCTGCGCCCACGCGTACCGAGTGACCACGACGTGTGGGCGGACCCGAGCGCACGCATCCTCTGGAGCCCACGCGTGCGGTTCGACCACGACCTGTGGGCAGATCCGAGCGCAAACGCCCGCCAGCCCCCACCGTCCTCCGCTACTTGACAGAACGTCGGGAACGATTCTGTACAGATTCGGCCCCGAGTGGCGCGTCGGCGCCGACACCGAGCAACCACCGTGGGTGCTGTGGCTGGTGTTACCGTTGTGGTCACTGTGGCTGCCACGCGTGCGAGTCAGAAGAAGCCGGCGTCGAAGAAGCGCGCCGCGCCCGCCAAACGCTCGACCACGAGCCGTGGCCGCCACGCGGCACCCACCGCCACGCAGAAGGTGACCGCCACCGTCGGCTCGGCGCTCGAGGGCCGCTACGCCGATGTCGCCGGCCTCGCCCTCATCGGGGTGGCGCTCGTGGCCGCGGCCGGGCTCTACGTCGACGCGGCCGGCCCGGTGGGACGGGCCTTCGCCGCCGCCGCCAGCGCGCTGACCGGTCTCGGTGCCGTGCTGGTGCCGCCGGTGCTGGTGCTCGTCGGGATCGCGTTGATCCGCGACGACGAGCCGGAACAGTCGCCGCACCTCGGCCGGGCGCACCTGGCCGTCGGAGGCGTCCTGCTGGCCATTGCCGCCACCGGCCTGCTCCACGTGGGCCGAGGGGCACCCACCGTCGCCGATGGGCTCGACGCGTGGGGTGCGGCCGGCGGACTCCTCGGCATGTCCGTCGCCGGACCCCTTCTCGCCGTCGCCGCCACCTGGGGCGCGGTCGTCGTCCTCGTCACCGTCGCCGTCATCGGCTTCTTCGTGCTCACCCGCATGCCCGTGCGGGTCGCGGCCGGTGGCGCCCTCGCCGTGGTGCGGCCCGTGCAGGTCGCCCTGCGGTCATCGTTCGGGTCGCTGTTCCACCTCGGGACCGAAGCCGACGACGTCGTCGACATCACCGTCGGCGATGGCACCGTGCTCTACGACGGCGCCGATGATCTCGACGAGCCGCTGCCGCCGGAACCGCCCCCCGTCGACGACGACCGCCCGGTCGAGATCTCCCTCCCGGCGTCCGACGCCGTCGATCCCGAGCAGCTCGACCTGCGCCTCACGCCCACAGCGGGCAACTGGGCGCTCCCGCCTGCCAGCCTCCTCGTCCGCACGGGGAGCCAGGAGATCGACCGGAAGGCCATCGAGGAGGACGGCCGCCGCCTCGAAGCCAGCCTGTCGCAGCACGGCGTGGAGACGCGTCTCGTCGGCATGGTCGTCGGACCCACCGTCACCCGCTACGAGCTCGAGCTCGGCCCCGGCGTCAAGGTCAACAAGGTCACGAGCCTGGCCAAGGACATCGCCTACAACATGGCGACCCCCGACGTCCGCATCCTCGCCCCGATCCCGGGCAAGCAGGCCATCGGCATCGAGGTCCCGAACGCCCGCCGCCAGCTCGTCGCCGTCGGCGACATCCTCGCGTCCGCGGAGGCGGCCAAGGCCGACCATCCCCTCGAGGTCGCCGTCGGCCGCGACATCAACGGCAAGTCGCACATGATGAACCTGGCGTCGATGCCGCACATCCTCATCGCCGGCGCCACCGGCGCCGGCAAGTCGAGCTGCCTCAACTCGATCCTGACCTCCATCCTCATGCGGTCCACGCCGGATCAGGTGCGCATGATCCTCATCGACCCCAAGCGGGTCGAGATGGGCCAGTACGACGGCCTCCCGCACCTGCTCACCCAGGTGGTCACGAACCCGAAGAAGGCGGCCAACGCCCTGTCGTGGGCCGTGAAGGAGATGGAGCGTCGCTACGACCTCCTGTCCGAGATCGGCGTGCGCGACATCACCGGGTACAACGAGGCCTACGACCGTGGCGACCTCGACGACGTGGTCGACGACACCGTGCGCAGCGCCGGCGCCCCGGAGCACGAACCCGAGGCCAAGTACCAACGCCTGCCGTTCATCATCGTCGTGGTCGACGAGCTCGCCGACCTCATGATGGTGGCCGCTCGCGACGTCGAGGAGTCCATCTGCCGCATCGCCCAGATGGCCCGGGCCGTCGGCATCCACCTCATCATCGCCACCCAGCGGCCGTCGGTGAACGTCATCACTGGTGTCATCAAGGCCAACGTGCCGGCCCGCCTGGCCTTCGCCGTCTCGAGCGCCACCGATTCGCGGGTCATCCTCGACCAGGCCGGCGCCGAGCGCCTCGTCGGCAAGGGCGACATGTTGTTCCTCGGTCCCGCCAGCTCGAGCCCCCACCGGATCCAGGGCTCGTGGGTGACCGAGCAGGAGGTCCGCACCATCGCCGCCCACTGGAAGCGCCAGGCGCCCCAGGTCACCTACGTCGAGGAGGTGCAGGGCGAGAGCAGCACCGATGCCGCCGCCGTCCTCCCCGGGGGAGGCACCGGTGACGAGGACGACGACGAGCTCGCCCTCCAGGCCATGGAGCTCATCGTGCGTAGCCAGCTGGGCTCGACCTCGATGCTCCAGCGCAAGCTGAAGGTCGGCTTCGCCCGGGCCGGCCGGTTGATGGACATCCTCGAACAGCGCGGCGTGGTCGGACCGTCGATCGGCTCCAAGGCCCGCGACGTGCTGATGACCGAAGCCGAGCTCGACGACCTGCTGTCCAGGACCTGACCGGCCGGGACGGCGTCAGCCCAGCGTCGAGATCCAGAAGGCCAACGCGAACCCGAGGACGGTCAGCAGCCCCGTCTGGGCGCCACCGTGCTCGAACGCCTCGGGCATCATCGTGTCGGCCAGCATGGTGAGGATCGCGCCGCCGGCGAATGCCTGGATGCCGGCCACGATGTTGGGTGAGGCCCCGCCCAGCAGGGCGTACCCGGCGGCGGCGGCAATGGTCGACACCACGACCACGGCAGCCCAGAGGCCGAGGATGAACCTCGTCGAGCGCCCGGCTTTCTGTAGGCCGGTGACGGCCGAGAGCGACTCCGGGACGTTGGAGAGGAAGACGGCGGCGACCACGGAGACGGCCACCGACCCCCCGCCGATCAGGCTGACCCCGATGGCGGCGGACTCGGGGATGCCATCCATGAGGGCACCGAGGACGATCGCCGTTCCCGACCCGCCCTCCTGCTGGCCTCCGGACCGCTTGCGGTGGTTCCCGCCACGGTGGTCGATGATCCAGTCACCGACGAAGAAGCTGATGGCGCCCAGGGCGAGCCCGACGGACACGGCGTCGGTGCCGCCGCGATCGAACGCCTCGGCGGTCAGGTCGAAGGCGACGGCGCTGATCAGGACGCCGGCGGCGAACGCCATGATCAGCCCGATGACCCGTTGGCTGGCCCGCAACCGCAGCCCGGCCACCGCTCCGAGGAGCAGGGCGAAGCCGCCCACGAAACCCCACCAGCCGGCGCGGAGCATCAGATCGCGACAGGAGTGGAGGCGGTCACGGCACGAGCACCGTGGAGCCGGTGGTCCGACCGGCCTCGAGGGCGGCGTGGGCCTCGGCAGCATCCTGCAACGGGAACGTCTGGTCCACGCTGATCGTCACGGCGCCACTGTCGATGACGGCGAAGAGGTCGTCGGCCATGGCCTGTGTCCGCTCGGGCGTGTCGGCGTAGTTCACCAACGTCGGTCGGGTCACGAACAGGGACCCCTTCGCCGAGAGCACCGAAGGGGCGAACGGTTCGACCGGGCCCGAGGCATTGCCGTACGTGACCATCAGGCCGCGAGGACGCAGGCAGTCGAGCGACGTCATGAAGGTGTCCTGCCCGACCCCGTCGTACACCACGTCGACCCCCCGGCCACCGGTCAGCTCCTTCACCTCGGCGGCCACATCGACGTCGTCGTCGCGGTAGGCGATGAGGTGGTCGTAGCCGTGGGCGGCGGCGAGGTCGCGCTTGTCGGCGGTGCTGGCGGTGCCGATCACCGTGGCCCCGAGCGACTTGGCCCACTGCCCGAGGATCAGCCCCACGCCGCCGGCGGCGGCGTGGCCGAGCAGCACCGTGTCGGGACCCACGTCGTGGATCTGGCGGATGAGGTACTGGACCGTGAGGCCCTTGAGCATCGCGGCCGCGGCCGTCCGGTCGTCGATGGCGTCGGGGAGGCGCACGACCGACGACGCCGGACGCACCATCGCCTCGGCGTAGGCGCCCATCGGGCCGAGGGCGTAGGCGACCCGGTCGCCCTCCGACCACCCGTCCACGTCGGCACCGACCGCGTCGACGACCCCTGCCGCCTCGGTCCCCATCCCGCTCGGCAGCCGCGTGCCGTAGAGACCGGAGCGGAAGTACGTGTCGACGAAGTTGAGCCCGACGGCGGTGTGGCGGATGCGGAGCTCACCCGGTCCGGGCGGTCCGACCTCGACCGCTTCCCAGCGCAGGACCTCGGGACCGCCGGTCTCGTGGAAGCGGATCGCGTGCGAATCGAGCGTGGCCATCACCGGAACCTATGCCCGACGAGGCAGCGGAGCCTCTGACAGGATGCCGCCATGGCTGACGTCACCGAGATCGCGACCGACCTGCTCTTCCCCGAGGGTCCGGTGGCCCTCGGGGACGGCTCCATCCTCGTGGTGGAGATCAAGCGCGGGACGCTGACGTGGCTGGAGCCCGACGGGACCGTCCGGCGCCGGTTCGAGCTCGACGGCGGGCCCAACGGCGCCGCCCTCGGGCCGGACGGCAAGGTCTACATCTGCAACAACGGCGGCTGCTTCGACTGGATCGAGGTCATGGGGTTCACGCTCCCCGGCCCGCTTCCGGCCGGTTGGGCCGGCGGGTCGATCCAGCGGGTCGACCTGGACTCGGGCGAGGTCGAGACGCTCTACACCGAGTCGACGACTCCCTCCGGCGAAACCGTCCCGTTGCGCGCGCCGAACGACATCGTCTTCGACGCGACCGGCAACTTCTGGTTCACCGACCACGGGGTCCGCGAAGAGCGCACCTCCGACCGCACCGGGCTGCACTACGCCTCTCCCGACGGCTCCTCCTGCGTCGAGAAGATCTTCCCGCTGGATGCCCCCAACGGCGTCGGCCTGTCGCCCGACGGCGCCACGCTCTACGCCGCCGAGACCCACACGGGCCGCGTGTGGCGGTGGGAGCTGTCGGGACCGGGCACGGTCGACGAGGCCCAGGCCAACCCGACGGGGCCCGGCGGTGGCCACCTGCTGGCCGGCCTCGAGGGGTATCAACTCCTCGATTCGCTCGCCGTCGACGGCGATGGCTGGGTGTGCGTCGGGACGCTCGTCAACGGGGGCATCACTTCGGTGTCCCCTGACGGCGCCACGGTCGAGCACCTCGCCTTCGAGGACCCCCTCGTCACCAACATCTGCTTCGGCGGCGAGGACGGCGCCACGGCGTACGTGACCCTTTCCGGTACCGGCCGGCTGGTGCGCGTGCCGTGGTCGCGGCCGGGATTGCGGCTGGCGTACGAGCGGTAGCCCTCCGTCAGGGGTCGCCCGGACCCCGAATCGGGCGTCGGGAGTCGGGCGATGGAGGGATGCACCGGTACCCTCCCGGTGATGGCACCTCGCCGATTCTGGGTGGAGACGCTCGGATGCCCGAAGAACGCGGTCGACTCCGACCGGGTCACCGGCTCGCTGCTCGCCGACGGCTACCTCCCCGCCGATGGCGCCGAGTCGGCCGATCTGGTCGTGGTCAACACCTGCGCCTTCGTGGAGGAGGCCCGCCAGGAGTCGATCGACACGATCCTCGGGCTGAGCGACACCCGCCGGCCCGGCGCCGAGCTCGTCGTCACCGGGTGCCTGGCCGAGCGCTACGGCGCCGAGCTCGCCGAGGCCCTCCCCGAGGTCGACCGCGTCGTGGGCTTCGGTGGCCCTGTGGTGTCCGATCAACACGGGTGGGTCCCCGTCACCATCGGGGCGTCCGCGGGGTCGGACCCGGCGGTGCCCGCCTTCGACCTGCTCAACATGCCTCGCCCGGCCCCGACAGCGCCGTGGGCCTACGTCAAGGTGGCCGAGGGGTGCGACCGCGCCTGCGGGTTCTGCGCCATCCCGTCGTTCCGGGGCAAGCAACGTTCGCGTGACCTCGCCGCCCTGGTCGAGGAGGCCCAAGACCTCGCCGACGGCGGTGTGCGCGAGATCGTCCTCGTCGCCCAGGACCTGGCCAGCTACGGCCGCGACCAAGGCGTCGGCACCCGCCAGCTGGTGTCCCTCGTCGACCGGGTCGCCGGCATCGTCGACCGCGTGCGCCTGCTGTACCTGTACCCGTCCGAGCTGACCGACGACCTGATCGACGCCATCTGCCGGACCGGTGTGCCGTACTTCGACCTCTCGCTGCAGCACGTCTCCCGTCCGCTGGTCCGGCGTATGCGCCGCTGGGGCGACGGCGCCCGCTACCTCGAGCGCATCGAGGCCATCCGCGCCCGGGAACCCGACGCGGTGTTCCGGTCCAACTTCATCGTCGGATACCCCGGCGAGACCGAGGCCGACCACGACGAGCTCCTGGCCTTCGTCGAGCAGGCCCAGCTCGACTGGTGCGGGTTCTTCTCCTACTCGGCCGAGGAGGGGACCTACGCCGCCGACCTCGACGGTGTCGTCGCCGACCGTCTGGTGGCCGAGCGGCTCCAGGAGCTGCGGGGCATGCAGGACGACATCACCGCCGCCCGCCGGGACCTGCTCGTCGGGCGCACCGTGTCCGTGCTGGTCGACGAACCCGGTATCGGACGGTCGCATCGCGAGGCGCCCGAGATCGACGGCGTCGTCCACGTCCCGCACACCTGCGAGGTCGGCTCCATCGTCGACGTGGTGGTGAAGTCGGCCGAAGGCCCCGACGTCCACGCCGTGGAAGCAGGCGAGACCCGCCGACACCTGCACCTGGTCCGATGAGCGACGCCGCCGCCTCCCGGTACGGGGCCTCGGCGCTGGCCACCCCGGCCAACGCCATCACGATCACGCGCATGCTCCTCGCCCTGCCGTTCCTGGCCTTCGTGGCCGTGGACGGAGCGTCGTACTGGGCGCTGGCGGGCTGGATCGTGCTGGCCGGCAGCGACGGCCTCGACGGGTACCTGGCCCGTCGCCACGGGACGACCCGTTCGGGTGCCTTCCTCGATCCGCTCGCCGACAAGGTCCTCGTCCTCGGTGCGGCCTGGTCGCTCGTCGCCGCCGGCTCGTTCTGGTGGTTCCCGGTGGTGCTCATCACGGCCCGCGAGCTGCTGATCTCGGTGCTGCGCAGCATCCACGGCCGGCGGGGCATCGCCATCCCGGCCCGGTACGCGGCGAAGGTGAAGACCGTGGTGCAGGAACTGGCCATCGGGTTCGCACTGCTCCCCCCGGCCATGGACAACGCCTCCTGGATCGCCACCACGGTCCTGTGGATCGCCGTGGCGCTCACCGTGGCCACCGGCGTGAGCTACGTCACCGACGGCGCCCGCGCCCTCAGCCTCACCGGCGAGCGGCGGTAGTCCACCCGACCGCTACCCGCAGCCGGCCCGTTAGCGTCCCCCGCCATGCGCTGTGAGGTCGTCGCCATCGGAACCGAACTGCTGCTGGGCACGGTGGTCGACTCGAACTCGGCCTGGATCGGCCAGCAACTCGCCCTCGCCGGCGTCGACTGCCTCCGGTCGGTGCGCGTCGGCGACAACCACGCCCGCATGGTGGCCTGCATCCGCGAATCGCTCGAGCGGGCCGACGCCGTCATCTGCTGCGGCGGCCTCGGCCCCACGCAGGACGACGTCACCCGGGAGGCCGTCGCCGAGATCATGGGCGTCGAGCTCGTTCGCTCCGACGAGCTGGTCGGCGCCATCCGCTCCATGTTCGAGGCCCGGGGCCGGACCATGGCCGACAACAACCTGCGCCAGGCCGACGTCCCGGAGGGGGCCACGGTGATCCCCCAGACGCGGGGCACCGCGCCCGGCCTGATCTGTCCCGTCGGGGCCGACAAGGTCGTCTACGCCGTACCGGGCGTCCCGCACGAGATGCGCGACATGATCGACCGGGCCGTCGTGCCCGACCTGCGCCGTCGCTCCGGCGACACCACGACCATCGTGTCCCGGACCCTGCGGACATGGGGCGAGTCGGAGTCGGGTCTGGCCGAACGGATCGACGACCGGTTGTCGGCGCTCGACGCGTCAGGCTCGGCCACGATCGCCTTCAACGCCTCCGGCATCGAGGGCATCAAGGTCCGGATCACCGCCAAGGCCGCCGACGAGGCGTCGGCGTGGGCAGCGGTCGATGCCGAGGACGCAGCCCTGCGCTCGGTGCTCGGCGACCTGGTCTTCGGGGTCGACGACGAGACGATGGAACACGCCGTCGGTGCCCTGCTCCTCGAGCGGGGTTGGACGCTCGGCCTGGCCGAGTCGGTCACCGGGGGACTGGTGGCATCGCGCATCGTGGCGGTGCCGGGCGCCAGCGAGTGGTTTCGGGGTGCGGTGGTGTCGTATGCCTCCGAGGTGAAGTTCGACGTCCTCGGCGTGGACGAAGGACCCGTGGTGTCGGAGGGCGCGGCCGGCCAGATGGCCTCCGGTGCCCGTCGGGTGCTCGGCGCCGACGTCGGGCTGGGGGTCACCGGGGTGGCCGGACCCACCGAGCAGGACGGCCAGCCCGTGGGGACCGTGTTCCTCGCCTCCGACATCGGCGGCGACGTCGAGGTGCGCCGGATCCAGCTGCCCGGCGACCGGGACCGGATCCGTCAGTTCGCCACCATCTCGCTCCTCGACGCGCTGCGCCACCGCCTGTTGGCCCTGGGGTGACGCGCCGGCGGGAGCGGGCCGCCGACGATGTCGCGACCATCCTTGCCCGAACGGTTGTTCGAAGTTACGCTGCTGTTGTTCACGGGGGCCGCGCTGGTCCCCACCCGGCCCGAGGGCCACTCGGACCCCCAGTTCGTGTCAGACCCCATCCGTAACGTCGCCCACATCGACTCGCTGCTCCCCGCAGCCACGCAACGTTCGAAAGGAACGCAGGAATGGACCGTGACAAGGCACTCGACATGGCACTCGGCAGCATCGAGAAGCAGTTCGGCAAGGGCGCCGTCATGAAGATGGGCGAGAAGGCCTCGATGAACATCGAGTCCATCTCCACCGGCGCCCTCGCCCTCGATCTCGCCCTCGGCATCGGCGGCCTGCCCCGGGGGCGGGTCACCGAGATCTACGGCCCCGAGTCGTCGGGCAAGTCCACCCTCGCCATGCACGTCGTGGCCGAGGCCCAGCGCAACGGCGGCATCTGCGCCTACATCGACGCCGAGCACGCCATGGACCCGGTCTATGCGCGGGCCATCGGGGTCGACGTCGACGAGCTGTTGATCTCCCAGCCCGACACGGGGGAGCAGGCGCTCGAGATCACCGACATGCTCATCCGCTCGTCGGCCATCGACGTCATCGTGATCGACTCGGTCGCCGCCCTCACCCCCCGGGCCGAGATCGAGGGCGACATGGGCGACACCCACGTGGGCCTCCAGGCCCGGCTCATGTCCCAGGCCCTGCGCAAGCTCACCGGCAACCTGTCGAAGTCGCAGACCATCTGCATCTTCATCAACCAGTTGCGCGAGAAGATCGGCGTGATGTTCGGTTCCCCGGAGACCACCCCCGGCGGCCGGGCGCTGAAGTTCTACAGCTCGGTCCGGCTCGACATCCGGCGCATCGAGGCCCTCAAGGACGGGGTCGAGGTGGTCGGCAACCGCACCCGGGTCAAGGTGGTCAAGAACAAGGTGGCCCCGCCGTTCAAGCAGGCCGAGTTCGACATCATGTACGGCAAGGGCATCAGCCGCGAGGGCTCGCTCGTCGACATCGGCGTCGATCTCGGCCTGGTGAAGAAGTCGGGTGCTTGGTACACCTACGAGGGCGAGCAGCTCGGGCAGGGCCGGGAGAACGCCAAGACGTTCCTGGCCGAGAACCCCGAGATCATGGTCGAGATCTCCGAGCGGATCCGGACCCAGGTCGGGATCGGCGTCGTCGCCGACGACGTCGAGGACGACGACGACATCGATCTGGACGCGCCCATCTCGCTCGACGACTGAACACGCCGGCGGTCGCGGTTCCGGGAGGAACCGCGCGCCGCCGTGTCGAAGTGGACCCGGAAGGCAATCGCGTGCCGGCCGGGGGCGTCGAACATGGAGCAACTCAAGGTCTCGACCCGCTCGAACCCGAACTCCGTCGCGGGTGCCATGGCCGGTGTCGTGCGCAGCCACGGGGCGGTGGAGGTCCAGGTGGTCGGGGCCGGCGCGCTCAACCAGGCCATCAAGGCCATCGCCATCGCCCGGGGCTACGTCGCCGCCGCCGGCATCGACCTGGTCTGCGTGCCGGCCTTCGCCGACATCACCATCGACGGGGAGGACCGCACCGCCATCCGGTTGCGGATCGAGCACCGCGGTGCCGACGCGGAGCTGCCGGTGCTCGAGACCAGCTCGTCGGCCGACGTGGTCGCCTGACCCAGCTCCCTCGTCGTCGTCTCCGTCACGGCCCGGCTGCCCGGGTCCGGCACCGGCCGCGTAGCCTGGGCCGCTGTGTCTGCCCGCACCTACCGAGTCCGGACCTACGGCTGCCAGATGAACGAGCACGACAGCGAGCGCATCGCCGGTCTGCTCGAAGCCGACGGTCTTCGTGCCGCGACGGACGACGAGACCCCGGATGTGATGGTGCTGAACACGTGCTGCATCCGGGAGAACGCCGACAACAAGTTCTACGGGAACCTCGGCCACCTCAAATCGGTCAAGGACGCCAACCCGGGCATGGAGATCGTCGTGGCCGGCTGCCTGGCCCAGAAGGACCGCGACGACGTCCGCGCCCGGGCCCCGTACGTCGATGTCGTCGTCGGGACCCACAACGTGGCCCGCACCGTGGAACTGCTGCATGCGTCCCGCACGGACGGGCCGATCACCGAGATCCTCGAGGCCGCCGCCGACGACCACGCCGAGTTCCCCAGCGCCCTGCCCGTCAAGCGGGAGCTGCCCTACGCCGCCTGGGTCACGATCCAGATCGGGTGCGACAACTCCTGCGCCTTCTGCATCGTGCCCGCCGTCCGTGGGCCCGAGATCAGCCGGCCGGTGAGCGACATCGTGGCCGAGGTCGGACGACTCGCCACCGACGGCGTCACCGAGGTCACCCTGCTCGGCCAGAACGTGAACTCGTACGGCCGTGACCTGACCCTGTCCGCCCGACGGGCCGGCGACGACATCCGGATCCGGCCCCTCTTCGCCGAGCTGTTGGCCCAGGTCGCCGGCGTCGCCGGCATCCGCCGAGTCCGCTACACCAGCCCGCACCCCAAGGACCTGCGCGACGACACCATCGCCGCCATGGCGGCACACGAGGCGGTGTGCAACCACCTCCACCTGCCGCTCCAGTCCGGGTCCGATCGGATCCTGGCGGCCATGCACCGCGGCTACACCGCCGAGCGGTACCTGGACCGCCTCGCTGCGGCCCGGCGGGGCGTGGACGACCTCGCCGTCACCACCGACATCATCGTCGGCTTCCCCGGCGAGACCGACGCCGACTTCGAGGCCACGCTCGCCGTCGCCGCCGAGGCCGAGTACGACTCCGCGTACACGTTCATCTTCTCGCCCCGCCCCGGGACCGAGGCCGCCGATCTCGCCGAGCACTTCGTGCCGGCCGACGTCGTGGCCGGCCGCTTCGACCGCCTCCGGGCGGTGGTCGAGCGCAGCGCCCTGCGTCGCCACGAGGCGCGGGTGGGCCGTGTCGAGGAGGTGCTCGTCGAGGGGCCGAGCCGCAAGGACGACGGCATGCTCACCGGCCGCACGGCTCAGAACAAGCTGGTCCACTTCGCATCGCCGGCGCCGTTGCGGCCGGGCTCCTACGCGATGGTCGAGGTGACCGGTGCCGCGCCCCACCACCTCCGGGGCGAGCTGCGCGACGTCATCCACGTCGCCGCTCATCGCACGCGCATCCCCGTCGCCGCCGTCTGACGCGCCGACGTGCCACCCCCGCCCGGCGCAGCACCCCCCGACCCCGTTCTGGACCCATGACGAGCGGTGGTGGACCGCCGGATGTGGTGCCAGAAGCGTTGGTTCCTCGTTCTGGACCCATGACGGGCGGTGGTGGACCGCCGGATGTGGTGCCAGAAGCGTTGGTTCCTCGTTCTGGACCCATGACGGGCGGTGGTGGACCGCCGGATGTGGTGCCAGAAGCGTTGGTTCCTCGTTCTGGACCCATGACGGGCGGTGCTCGAGCGGATAACGTGGTGCCAGAAGCCGGGGAGGGGCCGCACGCCGCGCTCGTGGGAGGCACCGCCAGCGGCAAGTCGACCGTGGCCATGGCCATCGCCACCGCCGATCCGGCGTGGGAGATCGTCACCGTCGACTCGATGCAGGTGTACCGCGGCATGGACATCGGGACGGCCAAGCCGAGCCGGGCCGACCGGGCGGTCGTCCCGCACCACCTGATCGACGTGGCGGACCCTTGGGACGACTACGACGTCGCCACCTTCCAGGCCGAGGTCCGACGGGCGCTGTCCGACATCGAACAGCGGGGACGCCGAGCGCTGCTCGTCGGGGGCACGGCGCTCTACCTCCGGGCGGTCGTCGACGACCTCGACCTGCCCGGCCGCTTCCCCGACGTTCGGGCCGAACTCGAAGCCGACGCCGACACCGAGGCGCTGCACGCCCGCCTCGCCGAGCTCGACCCCCGGGCGTCCTCACGGATGGAGCCCGGCAACCGGCGACGCATCATCCGGGCGCTCGAGGTCACCATCGGCAGCGGACGGCCGTTCTCGACGTTCGGCCCGGGCCTCGACCA
Source organism: uncultured Acidimicrobiaceae bacterium (assembly GCA_963811245.1). Taxonomy (GTDB): domain Bacteria; phylum Actinomycetota; class Acidimicrobiia; order Acidimicrobiales; family Salinilacustritrichaceae; genus Salinilacustrithrix. The sequence goes on along the minus strand of CAWEQL010000009.1, from coordinate 300,291 downwards.
GCATCCGCCCACCCCGTTCCGCCTCGTCGGGTTGCGCTGGGAGCGCAATGCTCTCGACGAGCGCATCGACCGGCGCTACGACCAGCAGCTGGAGGCGGGGTTCCTCGACGAGGTCCGTGCCCTCTACGCCGGCCCCCGTCCCCCGTCGCGGTCCGCCCGCCAGGCCCTCGGGTACAAGGAGCTCGCCGCCCACCTCGACGGTGAGCTGACCTTGGAGGAGGCGATGGATCTGGCACGGCGCCGCACCCGGCAGTTCAGCCGGCGCCAGGACAAGTGGTTCCGGCGCGACCCCCGGATCGCGTGGGTGCCGGTCGACCGCGACCCCGCCGAGGCCGTGGCGGACGTCGGCGCCCTGCTGCGGTGAGGAACCGGTGCGGGTCCGGCCTCGATCCCGGGCAGAATGGGCACACATGCGTCTGACCAAGCACCACGGACTGGGGAACGACTTCCTGATCCTCCTCGATCTCGACGGCGCCGAGCCCATCGACGAGCAGACCGCCGTGGCGCTGTGCGACCGGCACCGGGGCGTCGGCGCCGACGGTCTCATCCGCGCCACGCGCGTCGACGAGGACCGCTTCCGCATGGAGCTGCGCAACGAGGACGGATCCCGGGCCGAGATCAGCGGCAACGGCATCTGCTGCCTCGCCCAGGCGCTGGTGCGAGCCGGTGAGGACCACGCCGGCGTGGTGCACATCGACACCGACGCCGGCCCGCGCACGGTCGAGGTCGTCGAACGCTGCTCGGCCACCTCGCACCGCATGCGGGTGGCCATGGGTACCCCGGCCATCGGCGCCACGCTCACCGAGTGGGAGTCGGAGGACATCCTGCGCGCCGTTGCCGTCGACGTGGGCAACCCCCACGTGGTCTGCCACGTCCCCGATCCCTCGGCCGCCGTCGACCTCGTGGCGCTGGGCGAGCGGATGAACGCCTCCATCCCCGGCGGCGTCAACGTCGAGCTGCGTGACACCCGGCGAGCGGGGAGAGATCAGCATGACCGTGTACGAGCGTGGCGTGGGCCTCACGGAGGCGTGCGGGAGCGGCGCCGTGGCCGTCGCCGTGGCCGCGCACCACTGGGCGCTGGCGCCCGACACCGTCGCCGTGTCCCAGCCCGGGGGTCTGTCGCAGGTCGAAGTCGGCGACCCCACGTTCCTGACCGTCCCGGTGGACGCGACGGCACTGGTGATCTGGCCGTTGTGATGGTGCCCGTGTCCTGTCCTTGTCGTGCTGGCGCTGCGGGAGGGTCGGCTGCCGTGGCGCTGATCGACCGCTCCTTCCGGGAGAAGATCGTGCTCGTCGGGGTCACGTTGCCGCCCGATGACCCGGAGGAGACCGAGCGCGGGCTCGACGAGCTCAGCGCGCTGGTCGACACGGCCGGGGCCGACGAGGTCGGTCGGGTCGTGCAGCGGCGCCGGACGCCGGATCCGCCCACCTACATCGGCAAGGGCAAGGCCGAGGAGCTCCGCGAGGTCGCCCTCACCACCGACTGCGACACCGTGGTGTTCGACAACGAGCTCACGCCGGCCCAGCAGTTCAACCTCGAGAAGCTCCTGGGCCGCACCGCCATCGACCGCACCGCCGTGATCCTCGACATCTTCGCCCAGAACGCCGCCAGCGTGGAGGGCAAGGCCCAGGTCGAACTGGCCCAGCTCCGCTACCGCCTGCCGCGCCTGCGCAAGAAGGGCGGATCCTTCTCCCAGCAGGCCGGTGGCATGTCGGCCGCCGGGGGCGCCCGCATCGGGACCCGCGGACCGGGCGAGACCCAGCTCGAGACCGATCGACGCCGCTTGGTGCGCCGGATGCACAAGCTCGAGGCCGACCTGCGCGACATCCAGCGCCACCGCGACACCCAACGCAAGCAGCGGCGGTCGAGCCGGCTCCAGCGGGTCGCCATCGTGGGTTACACCAACGCCGGCAAGTCGACGCTGCTCAACCGCCTCACCGATGCCGGCGTCCTCGTCGAGGACAGCCTGTTCGCCACCCTCGACGCCACCACCCGCCGGTTGGCCCTGCCGGGCGGCGAGTCGGTGCTCTGCACGGACACCGTCGGCTTCGTGCGCAAGCTGCCCCACCAGCTCGTGGAGGCGTTCCAGTCGACCCTGCAGGTCGCGGCCGACGCTCACCTGCTCATCCATGTCGTCGACGTCACGGCTCCCGACGTTGCCGGCAACATCGAGGCCGTCCACACGGTGCTGCGCGACATCGACGCCGGCACGGTGCCTCAGCTGCTGGCGTTCAACAAGGCCGACCTCGACCCGGAGACGGCCGCCATGCTGCTGAAGCGCCATCCCGGTTCGGTGGCCTTCTCGGCCCGCACCGGGGAGGGCATCGAGGAACTCCTCGAGACGGTGAGCACGCACCTGCGGGCCATGCAACCGGTCGTCGAGCTGGCCATCCCCTACGACCGCGGCGACGTCCTGGCGGCCGTGCACCGGGAGGGAGAGGTGCTGGTCGAGACCCACGGCGAACAGGGCACCACCGTGCAGGCTCGTCTCGACCAGGGTTCCAGAGCGCAGTTCCGCGCCTACGAGGTCCCGGACGGCCTCGACGCGACCCATGACGAGGGTGATGACGGGTGACGGGCTTCCAACCCCCGCCGTACCCCTACGACCGGCTCGACCCGCTCCGCGAGCGGGCGGCGGCGCTGGAGGGGGGCCCGGTCGACCTGTCCATCGGCACGCCCTTCGATCCGCCCCCGGCCGTCGTGGTCGATGCGCTCGGCGTGACCGACGCCCGGGGCTACCCCCCGTCGATCGGCACCGTGGCGCTCCGCGAGGCGGCCTGCGGATGGCTGCGCAGCTACCTGGGCGTGGATGTCGGCGTCGATGCCGTGGCCGCCTGCGTGGGCACGAAGGAGTTCGTCGCCGGCGTCCCGCAGTGGCTCCGGCTCCGCACCCCCGAACGCGACACCGTGCTGTATCCCGCCATCAGCTACCCGACCTACGAGATGGGGGCCACGTTGGCGGGGTGCCGGGCCGTCCCGGTCGCGGTCCGGGACGACTGGACCATCGACCTCGGGTCCATCGACGATGCCGACGCCGCCCGGGCCCTCTGCCTGTGGGTGAACACGCCGGGGAACCCGGCTGGTGGCCTCGACGACCTCGGGGCCGTCGCCGGTTGGGGTCGGTCGCACGGCGTGCCCGTGTTCTCCGACGAGTGCTACGTGTCCTTCACCTGGGACGGCCCGCCTCGCACGATCCTCGAGCACGGCCTCGATGGCGTCGTCGCCGTCCATTCGCTGTCGAAGCGATCCAACCTCGCCGGGGGCCGCATCGGCTTCTACGCCGGTGACCCGGAGCTCGTGGGCTTCCTGCGCGAGGTCCGCAAGCACGCCGGGCTGATGGTGCCGGCGCCGATCCAGGCCGCCGGCGTGGCGGCCCTGGGGGACGAGACCCACGTGCACGAACAGCGAGAGCGCTACCGCCGCCGCCTCGAGGCCCTCCGCGCCGTGTTCTCCGACGCCCTGGGCATCGACGTCCCCATGCCGGGCGGCGCCTTCTACCTCTGGATCCCCGCCCCCCGGGGTGATGCCTGGGCCTTGACCGAGTCGCTCGCCACCGTCGCCGGCGCCATCGTGTCGCCGGGTGAGTTCTACGGCGAGGCCGGTCGGGGGCACGTGCGGGTCGCCGCCGTGCAACCCGACGAGCGCATCGCCCTCGTGGTCGACCGGCTGGCCGCCGCCCGCTGAGCCCGTCGGCGTTCGGGACCGCGGGGCGGCGCCACTAGATTCGCCCGCCATGTCGACGCTGCCCGAACAGATCACCGAGCTGTGGAACCGGCGCGACGAGCTCTCGCCGGCCGACACCGATGCCATGGCCACGGTGACGGAGGCCATCGACCTGCTCGACCGGGGTGAGGTCCGGGTGGCCGAGGTCTCCGGCGATCCTTCCGCCGGCGACGCCGTCACCGTCAACGAGTGGCTCAAGCACGCCATTCTGTTGCTGTTCCGCCTGTCGGCGATGGAGACCATCGAGCTGGGGCCGTTCGAATATGCCGACAAGATCCGGCTCAAGTCCGACTTCCAGGCCGGCGGCGTCCGGGTCGTCCCGGGCGCGTCGGCCCGGTGGGGCAGCCACCTGGCCAAGGGCGTGGTCATGATGCCGTCGTACGTCAACATCGGCGCCCACGTGGGCGAGAACACCATGGTCGACACGTGGGCGACGGTCGGTTCGTGCGCCCAGATCGGCCGCAACGTGCACCTGTCCGGCGGGGTGGGGATCGGTGGCGTGCTCGAGCCGGCCAACGCCGTCCCGGTGGTCATCGGCGACGAGTGCTACATCGGCAGCCGGTGCATCGTCGCCGAGGGCGCCCGAGTGGGGGAGGGGACCACGCTCGGCGCCGGGTCGATCCTCACCGCCTCGATCCCGGTCATCGACGCCGCCACGGGCGAAGAGCTCAGCCGCGGCGTGGTCCCGCCGTGGAGCGTCGCCGTGTCGGCCACCCGGCCGCGAGCGTTCCCGGGCGGCGAGTTCGGGCTGGCGTGCGTGCTGGTCATCAAGCGGCTGGAGCCGGGCGAGCGGCACGACAAGTCGAAGCTGAACGACATCCTGCGCGACCACGGCGCCACGGTGTGACCGGGGCCGGCGCTGCGACGGCGCCCGACCTGCTGGCGGCCACGGCGGCGCTGGTCGACATCGCCTCGCCGAGCCTGGGCGAGGGGCCCTTCGCCGACATCGTCGAGGCCCGGCTGCGACGGGTGCCGTGGCTGACCGTGCACCGGGTCGGGGACAACGTCATCGCCCGCACCGAACAGGGGCGAGCGGAGCGGCTCATCCTGGCCGGTCACCTCGACACCGTGCCGGCCAACGGGAACGACCGGGCCCGCATCGACGGCGACACCCTGTGGGGCCTGGGCTCGGCCGACATGAAGAGCGGCCTCGCCGTGTTCCTCGACCTGGCCGAGACGGTCGCCGAACCGTCGGTCGACGTCACCTACGTCTTCTACGTCGCCGAGGAGATCGGTGCCGAGCACAACGGGCTGTTGCACCTCTTCGACCGCTGCCCCGAATTCGTGGCCGGCGACGCCGCCATCCTCGGGGAGCCGACCGACGGGGCGCTCGAAGCCGGGTGTCAGGGCACGGCGCGGGTGGCGCTGACCCTGCGCGGCACCCGGGCCCACACCGCTCGACCGTGGATGGGTCGGAACGCCATCCACCGTGCCGGCCTGGTCCTGGCCCGCATCGCCGGGTACGAGGCCCGTCAGCCCACGATCGACGGCTGCACCTACCGGGAAGCGGTGCAGGCCGTCGCCGTGCAGGGCGGGGTGGCCGGGAACGTCGTCCCCGACGAGGCCACCCTCACGGTCAACCTGCGCGTCGCCCCCGACCGCACGCTCGCCGAGGGCGTCGACGCCTTCCGGGACATGGTCGGCGATCTGCTGGAGCCCGACGACGGCTTCGAGTTGGTCGATGCGGCCGACCCGGCTGCGCCCTCGCTCACCCATCCGCTGATCTCGCGGCTCCGCGATGCGGGTCTCGAGGTGCGGGCCAAGCTCGGGTGGACCGACGTGGCCCGATTCGCCGCCAACGGAATCCCGGCCGTGAACTTCGGTCCCGGCGACGCCACCGTGGCCCACACCGCCGACGAACACGTGCACCGGGATTCGATCGAGCGGGTGCACGCCGCGCTGCGGGTCTGCTGGGAGCCTGAACGCCGGCGCGGTCGGGCGCGGGCAGTCTCGGCGGTCAGATGAGCCGACGGCGACGCAGCCCGAGCGCGGCCGCGCCCACGACGAAGGCCGACAACGCGGCGATCGTGGCCGGGACCGTGGTGTGCTGGCGCGAGCCGGTCACGTACGGCTGCGGCGCGGCCGTCTGCTCGGCCGGGCGGCCCGGATCGGCGCCGATCCCGCCGCTCGGACCCGGCGCCCTGGTGACCGGCGCCGAGGAGGGAGGGGCGTCCGTGGTGGTGGTGCGGGGCGAGGACAGCGGTGTCGTGTCGGGCTGCGTGGTGGGTGGGAGCGACCCGGCGAGCGCAACGGCCGCGGCGAGATCGATGCGCCCGCGCCCGAACACGTCGTCGTCGCCGGGTGCGCCGACGTCGGCCGCGGTGCCGAGGAGCACGTCGACCGCCTCCTGTGGCGTGAGACCCTGAGCGAGCAGCACCGCCAGCGCTCCACTGACATGCGGCGCCGCCATGGAGGTGCCCGACAGGCAGGCGTAGGCGGCGTCGTCGTCCGGCGCCCAATAGGTGGACAGGATGCCGAGGGGGGTTCCGCCCTGGGTGCAGGTCGAGGCAGAGTCGCCGGCCTCGCCCCCCGGCGCCGCAACCGCCCAGCGGGCGCCCCCGACCCCGCTCGAGTAGCTGGGGGCGACATCGTCACGGTCGGTGGCCGACACCACGACGGCAGGCGCGTCACCGAAGTCGGCGGTCAGGACGAACTGGTTGCCGGCCGCGATGACCGGGATGGTTCCGCGGTCCCAGGCGTCATGGACGGCATCGACGAACTCGGGTCCGAAGACCGAGGCACTGGTCGAGCCGAGGGACAGGTTCACGATGTCGGCACCGTGGTCGACGGCCCAGCGGATGCCGGCTGCCACGTCGCCGGCGTTGCCGGTGGCCTGACAGGACGGGCAGTCGTGGAACAGGACCTTGACGGGCATGAGCCGGGCGTCGGGGGCGACGCCGGCGATCCCCACGCCGTTGCCCATCACCGCCGCAGCGATGCCCGCGACGTGGGTGCCGTGGCCGTCGTCGTCGAGCGCCGAACCCCGGCACCGGCCGGGGTCGCCGCCGGTGCCCCGGCACGCCACTCCCGGCACCAGATTGGCCCGCAGGTCCTCGTGGTCGAGGGCCACGCCGGAGTCGACGACCGCGATGGTGATCCCGGCCCCGGTGCTGCGCTCCCAGGCCGTGGCGGCACCGATGCGGTCGAGGTTCCACTGCAATCCGTCGTCGCGGGCCACGTCGCCCGAGGGGGATGGGTCCGTACCGGCCAGGACGGGGCCGGTGACGCCGGCCACGGCGAGGACGACGACCACGGCACCGAGGAGGGCGCGAGTCGCTCGGAGCACGCCTGCATTGTGGTCGACCGGGGTCGACCGGCTCCGTCAGAGCTTGCGGAGCACCGTGACGACGACGCCGAAGACCTCGACCTCGTCGGCCGGGAAGCGCATCGGCGACAGAGCAGGGTTGGCCGGCACGAGCACGATCTGGTCGCCGTCGGTGTCGAAGTGCTTGACGGTGGCCTCCTCGCCCGGGATGCCGGCCACGACGATGTCGCCCTTGGCGGCCGTCGGCTGGGACCGCACCACGACGTAGTCGCCGTCGAGGATGCCGGCCTCGATCATCGACTCGCCCCGGACCCGCAGCATGAACAGCTCGCCGTCGCCGGTGAGGTCCGACGGAAGGGGCATGGTCTCGGTGACGTTCTCGTGAGCGAGCACGTCGGTGCCGGCGGCGACGTCGCCCACCAGCGGGACGTGACGCACCGGCCGCCGTTCGACCGCGGCGCCGGAGTTGGGATCCCACCGGACCTCGATCGCGCGTGGGCTTGGTGGGGTCGCGGACGCAGGTAGCCGAGGCGCTGGAGGGTGGCGAGGTGGGCGTGCACCGACGAGGGCGACGTGAGCCCCACGGCCTCGCCGATCTCGCGGACCGAGGGCGGAAAGCCCCGGGTGCGCTGGTGCTCCTCGATCACGACGAGGATCTGGCGCTGGCGGCTGGTGATGTCCTCGGACATGGTTCCCCCGGGGGTGTGGTGGGCCGGCCGGCGCACCGGGCACTGGTGTGACCGGCACGTGGATCGAACAGGTGTTTGCACCATACGACGGCAACGGCCGGGAGGCAAACACCCGTTCGGACCGGGTTGACTCGAACGACTGTTCGTGCCAGGCTACGAACAGTTGTTCGGAGAACGTCCGTTCGGGTCCGCCGCACGATCGGCACGGACGCCGTTCCTGTCACACCCCCTCTGGAGAATGTCGCCATGGTCGCCATCGCCCTCCCCACCCCCGCTCCCCGCTCGCTCCGCCCGGCGCCTTCCGCGCCGGGGCGCTCGTTGCGTCTGGTCGACGCCGACGGGTCGTCGTTCCGGGCGCCGTGCCGGCCCGCCCCGTCCCGCACCGGCCGGGTCCTCGCCGCCGCGGTGTTGGCTCTGGTCGCCCTGATTGCCGTGGTGTACCTGGTCGCCAGCGATCCGCTCGTCCCCGCCGACGGTGTGGCGGTGCTCGACCAGACCCACGTCGTGCGCCGCCGGCGAGACGATGTGGTCCATCGCCGGCGACGTCGCCCCCGCCGGTGAGGCCGCCGGCTACGTCGAGCGGCTGGTGGCCGTCAACGGCACCGCCTCGCCCGCGCCGGGTCAGGTCCTGGCGCTGCCGGTTCCCTGACCCAGCGCCACTACCGTGGCGTCATGCGTTGCCCGGCCTGTGGTGGTCTCCGCGACAAGGTGGTCGATTCCCGTCAGGCCGACGACGGCGACTCCATCCGGCGTCGCCGCCAGTGCGAGACCTGCGGTCGGCGCTTCACCACCTTCGAGCGACTCGAGGAGGTGCCGCTCCTCGTCCGCAAACGCAGTGGTGACCTCGAACCATTCGACGCCTCCAAGGTGGCGGCCGGGGTCAGCGCGGCGTGCAAGTCGCGGCCGGTGGACCCGGGCCAGATCGCCGATCTGGTGAGCGCGGTCGAGGACGCCCTCGCGCGCCCACGGGCGCGAGGTCGACACCGACCGGGTCGGCCTCGAGGTGCTGACCCGTCTGCGGGCGCTCGACGAGGTGGCGACGGTCCGCTTCGCCTCCGTCTACAAGAGCTTCGACACCATCAGCGACTTCGAGCGCGAGATCAGCCTCCTGCAGGAGACCCCGTCGGAGTGACCACCGTCCGGACCCAGCGGGCGAAGAGCAGGTCGTCCTCGGTCAGCAACGACGCCAGGGAGTAACGGGTCGGGTCCGGCGCGGCGCCGTGGACGATGCGCCGGCTGTCGCCGCCCACGAGGAGCGGGCCGGTGGTGAGGCAGATCTCGTCCACGACGTCGGCGTCGACGAGGGCGCCGTTCAAGCTGGGGCCGCCCTCGCAGACCACCACGGCCGCCCCGTCGTCGGCCAGGGAACCCAGGGCCGCGGCGAGGTCGACCCGGCCGCCCGTCCCGATGCGCCGCACCTCGGCCACCGGACGCAGGGCGTCGACCCGCTCCTCGTCGGCGTCTTCGGTCGTGAAGACGAGCGGTGGCACGGCGGCGTCGAACAGGGCGGCGTCGGGATCGAGGTCGAGGCGAGCCGACACCACGGCGAGGCGGGGTGGCTCGGTGCCGCGGCCGGCGGCGAGGCGGGCGGCCCGCACGTCGTCGGAGAACCGGATCGGGCCGTACCCCTCGGCTCGCACCGTTCCGGCGGCGACGAGGACGACGTCGGCCAAGGCCCGAACGGCCCGGAACACCGCCATGTCGGCCGGACCGCCCAGCGCCCCGGACCGTCCCTCCGATGCAGTGGCGCCGTCGATGCTGGCGATCATCCCCACGGTGACCCACGGGCGGCCGGCCGGCCGGAGCCGCTCGGCGGCGAGGTAGGCCGGCACCGGGTCGACGTCGTCGGCCGTCGGGCAGCAGCTGGCGCATCGGGCGGACCGTATCGGCCCGGTGTCACCATGGGTGTTCCGCCCGACGCGGGCGTCGTCGCCGTCGTCGATCACCGAGGGACACCATGACCATCACACCCATCTCGCCCACGGACACCGGCGCCGGCTCGGCCAGCGACGCCGAGGCCGGTACGGGCACCCGCACGGCGATCCGGACGTGTCCGCTGTGCGAGGCCGGATGCGGGCTCTCGATCGCGCTCGACCGACGGTGCCGTCACCCGGATCCGAGGCGACCAGTTCGACGTGTTCAGCCACGGCTACCTGTGCCCCAAGGGCTCGACGCTCAAGCAGCTCCACGACGACCCCGACCGGCTCCGCCAGCCCCTCGTGCGGCGCGACGGCCGCTCGAGCCCGCGTCGTGGGACGAGGCCTGGACGACGGTCGCCGACGGCCTCGGCGCCGTGATCGATCGGCACGGCCGCGAGCGCGATCGGGGCCTACGTGGGCAACCCCAACGCCCACAACCTCGGTGCGCTGCTCTACAACCGGGTGCTGCTCAAGGCGCTCGGCACGCCGAACGTGTTCTCGGCGTCCACCGTCGACCAGCGGCCGAAGGAGATCTCGTCGGCCCTGATCTTCGGCAACGCGCTCGACCACACCCGGTCCCCGACATCGACCGCACCGACCACCTGCTGATGCTCGGGGCCAACCCGTACGCCTCGAACGGGAGCTTCGCCACCGCACCCGACTGGCCCGGCCGGATCGAGGCGCTCACCGCTCGCGGGGGACGGTTGGTGGTCGTCGATCCCCGCCGGACCAGGACCGCCGAGGAGGCCACCGAGCACGTCCCGATCCGGCCCGGCACCGACCCGTTCCTGCTGGCGGCCATGCTCCAGGTGCTCTTCGCCGAGGGCCGCGTCGACCTCGGGGCCGTGGCGCCGTACGTCGTCACGCCTCGACGAGCTCGCCGCTGCGGTCGAGCCGTTCACCCCCGAGCGCGTCGCCGACCGCACCGGCATCGACGCCGACACCATCCGCCGCCTGGCCCGACGAGCTGGCCGTCGGCCCGTCCGCGGCGGTCTACGCCCGCATCGGCACCACGATCTCGCCGTTCGGCACCGTCACGTCCTGGCTGGTCGACGCCCTCAACATCTGCACCGGCAACCTCGACCGGCCGGGCGGGGCCATGTTCACCACGGCCGCCGCCGGTGCCAGCAACACCCGGGGACGCCGCGAGTGGCGCGAGGCGTCCGCCTCGGCCGGCGCCGCAGCCGGGTCCGGGGCCTGCCCGAGACCTTCGGCGAGCTCCCGGTGGTCTGCCTGGCCGAGGAGATCGAGACGCCGGGCGAGGGCCAGATCCGGGCGATGATCACCGTCGCCGGCAACCCGATCCTGTCCACGCCGGACTGCGATCGACTCGACGCGGCGTTCGGCACGCTCGACTTCATGGTCGCCGTCGACATCTACCTCAACGAGACGACCCGCCACGCCGACGTCATCCTGCCGGCGCCGTCGGCGCTGCAGAAGAGCCACTACGACGTGGCCCTGCTCCAGCTGGCCATCCGCAACGTGGCCAACTACAGCCCCGCCGTGCTGCCGCTCGACGACGGCCAGCCCGACGAGTGGGAGATCCTGTGCCGGCTGGCGATGGTCCTCCAGGGGGCGGGACGCCGACGCCGATCCGGCGGTGCGCCGACGAGCTGACGATCACGTCGATGGTCGAGTCGGCCGTCGCCGACGAGCACGGGCCGCTCCACGGTCGCGACCCCGACGAGATCCTCCGGGCCGCTCTCGCCCCGGCGTCGGGCCGGAGCGGATCCTCGACTTCATGCTGCGCAGCGGGCCGTACGGCGACGGGTTCGGTGCGCGTGCCCGACGGCCTCAGCCTCGACGTCCTCCTCGCCCATCCCCACGGCATCGACCTCGGCCCGCTCCAGCCACGGATGCCCGAGGCGCTGCGCACTCCGGACGGCATGATCGACGTCGCGCCCGAGGTGCTGGTCGCCGACATGGCCGACCGGCTCGGGCCCGGCCTCGACGAGGCCGACGACGGCATGGTCCTCATCGGGACGCCGCCACCTGCGGTCGAACAACTCCTGGATGCACAACGTGCAGGTCCTGGTGAAGGGCAAGCCCCGCTGCACCCTGCAGGTCCACCCCGACGACGCCGACCCGTCTCGGCCTGGTCGACGGGGGAGACGCCGAGGTCCGGTCCCGGACCGGTGCGGTGGTGGCGCCGGTCGAGGTCACCGACACCGTCATGCCCGGCGTCGTGAGCCTCCCCCACGGCTGGGGCCACGACGCCGACGGCGCCCGGCTGTCGCGTGGCCGCGGAACACGCCGGCGTCAACTCCAACATGCTCGCCGACACCGAGGCCTTCGACCCCATCTCGGGCACCGCGGTGCTCAACGGCATCCCGGTCGAGGTCAGCGCCGGTGTGAGGCCGGCGTCGGGAGCGCCAGCGAGCAGCCGGCACGACTGCGGCGAAGCCGCAGGCCCTGAGCACGGCATTCCGGTCGAGGTCACCCGGTCGCCTAATCCCCAGGCTGTGGAGAACCGGGGCGGGAAATCACCGGTAATTCACAGGGTTGTTCCCCTTCCGTTCCACAAGCTGTCATCTCTAGGTTGCTCTGAGTGCTCGGGTACCGCAGTGCGGGACGCGGACGGTGGTTCACACGTCGTGTCTGTGGTGGGCTGGACGAAACCTTGGGGGTGAGCGTGGTTGTGCACGAACGCACGAGTGCAAATGATCGCGAACGCCCCCTGACCTGCGGTTTCGTGCTGCGGTATCCGTTGACACCGATGTAATTCCAGTGCTGTAATACATCCCTACATCTTGTGGTGCCGCGGCTCGAGGCGGGCCATCGACCACAAGACCTAGTGGCAGGGGCCTGGAAGGTCTGCGTCAGGCAGGGTGTTGAACCTGTGTCCGGCGCGCGCTGTTGCTCGATCCCGTCTGCCGTCGCCCGAACCAAACCGAGACTGTGGAGAAACACCATGGCCATCGCCCCCGAACGAACCGGCATCGGCATCAAGCGCCTGTTCACCCGACCGGGGGCGCACCCCTACGACGACCTGACCTGGGAGCGCCGCGACGCCCGCCTCACCAACTTCCAGGACGGCTCGGTCGCCTTCGAGCAGCTGGGCGTGGAGTTCCCCACGACCTGGTCGCTCAACGCCACCAACATCGTCGCCCAGAAGTACTTCCGGGGGACGCCTGGCACGGCCGAGCGCGAGGACAGCCTCAAGCAGGTCATCGACCGGGTGTGCGACACCATCGCCGACTGGGGCATCGAGGGCGGCTACTTCGCCGACGACACCGACGGCTCGGGCGACACCGAGGCCGCCCGTTCCGTGACGAGCTCAAGTACCTGATGGTCACCCAGCGGGCCGCGTTCAACTCGCCGGTGTGGTTCAACATCGGCGTGCCGGGTGTCCCGCAGCAGGCCAGCGCCTGCTTCATCCTCAAGGTCGACGACGAGATGGACTCCATCCTCAACTGGTACGTGGAGGAGGGCACGATCTTCAAGGGCGGCTCGGGCGCCGGCATCAACCTGTCGAAGATCCGTTCCTCCAAGGAGCTGCTCAAGGGCGGTGGCACGGCCTCGGGCCCGGTCAGCTTCATGCGGGGCGCCGACGCCTCGGCCGGCACCATCAAGTCCGGGGGCAAGACCCGCCGGGCGGCCAAGATGGTCATCCTCGACGTGAGCCATCCCGACATCGAGGAGTTCATCTGGGTCAAGGCCCGCGAGGAGCGCAAGATCCGCGTCCTCCAGGAGGCCGGCTTCGACATGAGCCTCGACGGCGCCGACATGGCGTCGGTCCAGTACCAGAACGCCAACAACTCGGTCCGGGTCACCGACGAGTTCATGCAGGCCGTCGTCGACGACGCCGACTGGCACCTGCGGGCGGTCACCACCGGCGAGATCGTCAAGACCGTCCGGGCCCGCGACCTCATGCGCCAGTTCGCCCAGAGCACCTGGGAGTGCGCCGACCCGGGCATGCAGTACGACACCACCATCAACCGGTGGCACACCTGCGCCAACACCGACCGGATCAACGGGTCGAACCCGTGCTCGGAGTACATGCACATCGACAACTCGGCCTGCAACCTGGCGTCGATCAACCTGCTGCAAGTACCTCGAGGCCAAGGACGGGGCGTCCAGCGACTTCGACGTCGAGGCGTTCAAGCACACCGTCGACGTCGTCTTCACCGCCCAGGAGATCCTGGTCGGCCGGGCCGACTACCCGACCGAGCCCATCGCCGAGAACAGCCGGCGGTTCCGCCAGCTCGGCCTCGGCTACGCCAACCTCGGCGCGCTGCTGATGGCCATGGGCCTGCCCTACGACTCCGACGAGGGCCGCACCATGGCCGCCGCCATCACCTCGCTCATGACCGGCCGGGCCTACGAGACCTCGGCCCGCACGGCGTCCCGCATGGGCCCCTTCGCCGGCTACGCCGAGAACACCGAGCCCACGCTACGCGTCCTCGAGCAGCACCGGGCCGCGGCGGCGGACATCGACGAGACCCAGGTCCAGGAGTCGCTGCTGTCGGCGGCGCAGGAGGCGTGGGACAACGCCTGCGAGCTCGCCGCCCAGGTCGGCGTGCGCAACTCGCAGGCCTCGGTCCTCGCCCCCACCGGCACCATCGGCCTGATGATGGACTGCGACACCACCGGCATCGAGCCCGACCTCGGTCTGGTCAAGATGAAGAAGCTGGTCGGCGGCGGCACGATGTCGATCGTCAACCAGACCATCCCGCGGGCCCTCAAGCGCCTCGGCTACTCGCCGGCGCAGATCGACGCCATCGTCGCCTACATCGACGAGAACAAGTCGCTCATCGGCTGCCCCGACCTCGATCCCGCCCACCTCCCCGTGTTCGCCTGCTCGATGGGCGACAACACCATCCACTACCTGGGTCACGTGAAGATGATGGCGGCCGTCCAGCCCTTCATCTCGGGTGCCATCTCCAAGACGGTGAACATGCCCGAGGAGGCCACGGTCACCGACGTGGAGCAGCTCCACATCGACGCCTGGCAGATGGGCGTGAAGGCCATCGCCATCTACCGCGACAACTGCAAGGTGGCCCAGCCGCTCTCCACGGTGAAGAAGGAAGCCGGCGGCCGAGCCGTCGCCGACGGAGATCGTGGAGAAGGTGGTCGAGAAGATCGTCCACAAGCCCCAGCGGGTCAAGCTGCCCCGCAACCGCACGAGCCGCACCTTCGAGTTCCGGGTGGCCGACTGCAAGGGATTCGTGACCGTCGGTGAGTACGAGGACGGCCGTCCGGGCGAGATCTGGATGAACGTGTCCAAGCAGGGCTCCACCCTGGCCGGCATCATGGACGCCTTCGCCATCTCGATCAGCTACGGCCTCCAGTACGGCGTGCCGTTGCGGGCCTACGTCGAGACGTTGACCAACATGCGCTTCGAGCCCGCCGGCATGACCGACGATCCCGACATCCGGTTCGCCTCGAGCCTGGTCGACTACATCTTCCGCCGCCTGGCCGTCGATTACCTGTCCTACGAGGAGCGGGTCGAGCTCGGCATCCTCACCATCGGCGAGCGCACCCAGCCCACCCTTCCCGGTGTGGCCGAGTCGGTCGCCGAGACCGTGCAGGGCCACGATGTGGCGCCCGACCCCGTGTCGGTCGAGTCGGCGTCGTCGCTGCTCGACCTGTCCGACACCCCGGTGTCCCGACCGGCGGCCACCGGCCACGACGTCGACGCCCCCATGTGCATGACCTGTGGCGTGCAGATGATCCGGGCCGGCAGCTGCCACGCCTGCCCGACGTGCGGGACCACCAGCGGCTGCAGCTGATGTGAACGGTCAGAGGATGTCCCTGGGGCTTCGGCCCCGGGGACATCCTGGCCGGACATTGGTGTCCTGAAATCGGACACACGCGGTAGAAGGCCGTGTGTTGGTGGTCCCGTTGCGCCACGTCGGAGCGACAGCGACCGCTCCGAATCCTCGAGTCCGTTGCGGCTCCCATTCTGGGCCGCGCCGCGCGCCGTGGATGACGGCCGTCGCGTCCCAGAACAGGAGCACCAAGCCCGAGGCTCCCCGCCCCGCGATCAGGGTGCCGACGTGGAGGTGGAGTGGTTGGTGCCAGTGGGCGGCGAGGGCGATGAAGTGCACGCCGACGACCACTGAGACCCATGCCACTGCGGCGTCGGGGGTGTGGAGGGGGCCGGTGATCAGCGCGGCGCCGGTGATGCCCGCGGTCGCCTCTGCGGCCACGATGCGCCAGTAGCCGGCGTCCATGGTGCCTCGTGCCCGGACTGCGCGCCGGCGTTGGCGATGACGAAGGTCAGGCCGAAGGTGCTGCCGATCAGGGTTCTGGTCTCGATGCCAGACATCAGCTGTGGGCCTCCTCGGGGATAGTCCGCATGCGGGCGTGGGGGAGGCGGGCGGCGGCGTAGGCGGTGGCGGCGCCGAGACCGGCGGCCATGCCGATGAGGATGGTGTGGTAGCTGATGACGGCGAGGAGGCCGGCGCCGATTCCGATGGAGGCGGTGTAGGGCACACCGGTGGCGAGGTCGAACGCGGCCGCCGTTCGGCCCATGAGCTGGTTGGGGGTCTCCTGCTGGAGCAGGGTCGTGGAGGCCACGATCAGCGCGGGGAGCGCCGCCCCGAACAGCACGGTGGCGGCGAGCACGACGGGCACGGTGCCGGCGCGGGCGTTGGAGCCGGTGAGCTGTTTGGCCCACATGCCGAGTACGAGCAGCAACAACCAGTCGCCGAGCATGCTCGCGGTCTGTCCCGCCAGCAGCAGACGGAAGTCGCGGTTGCGGTACAGGGCGCGGATTCGGAGCCTCCCTTCCGGGTCGACTGGTTCCAGCCCCGTGCGGGCCTGGAACCGGGGGCGGGTGGTCAGCGGGCGGCGCCGACCATGGCCCGGTCCTCGCCTCGCTCGATGGTCGGGGCCGGCGCCGCAGTGGCAGTCGTGGTGGTGGCGTCGGCTCGGTGCAGCGCGCTGGGCGATGCTGATGCAGCCGGCAAGGACGACGAGACCGTGGGCGACGCGGACGGGCTGGGGGGCGGAGAACTGTGGCAGGTAGAGGCCGAAGGCGACGGCCAGCGTCACCCCGCTCCACCGCTCGAGGACACCGGAACGCCAGATGGCACGGGCCATCATGATTGCGCCGACGGCGAGGGCGAGGAGTCCGACGGTGATGAAGACGATCCCGAAGCCGAAGCGGACCGAATCCGACATCGACACCAGGGTCGCGTCGTTGCGGTCGATCGCCTCCTGGCCGAGGGCGTTGAGCCCGAAGGCCTCGGCCCCGTAGAAGGGCAAGGTCAGCCCGATCCCCACCGCGGCAACCACCGCGGCGCGGGCGCCGAGCCGGCCGGTGGGTGAGCACTCCAACCGGCGGGCCACGCCGAAGAACCCGAGCGCGACGAGCACGAAGGCGATCATGGCGAGGGAGTGGGCGACCAGCCAGGACGTGGATGCGAACGCCGCCGCCCCGTCGAGGGTCTTCTCGTCGGAGAAGGGCCGCAGGGCCGGGTAGGCGACGAACAACACGCCAGCAGCCACGAACGCGGCGCCGATGGTCCGGGACTCCCGCATCGGGCTCGAGGGATCGCTCTGGTCGGGGTGATGGTGAGCGGTCATACGCATGGGATTCCTCCTGATGGGTCGTTGGGATGTGACGGGAGAGGAGTTCACGGCTGGCCTCCGGCGCGGGGCCAGCGGGCGAGGGCGGTGTCGAGCCCGGTGACGAGACGGGCGAAGGAACGGTCGACGTCTTGGGGCATGCCGAAGCTGCCGGCGGCCTCGAGGGCCACGAAGCCGTGCAACGCTGCGTGCACGAAGCGGGTGGCGTCGATGAGGTCGTCGCCGTCGAGGCCGTAGCCCGACAGGACCGCGAACACGGTGGTCAACACGCCGCGGGCAGCGTGGGCGTGTTCGACCTGATCCTCGGTCGGCGCCCCCAGCGTGGCGGCATACCGACCGGGATGGACCGATGCGTAGTCGCGGTAGGCGTGCGCCATTCCGGTGAGTGCGTCAGCGCCTGCCCGGCCGACGGCGGCGGCCGCCAGGCCGTCGCCCAGTTCCCGCAGGGACCGAGTGGCGAGGCGGTCGCGGAGGTCGTCGAGGCCGGCGACGTGCTTGTACAGGCTCGGGGCCGCCACCCCGACCCGTTGGGCCAGGGCAGCCAACGTGACCTGGACGAGACCGACCTCGTCGGCCAGTTCCGCCGCTGCGGACACGACGGCCTCCGGGCTCAACCCGGCCCGAGGCATCAGCGCCACCCCGTGGTCAAGACCACGCCCGTGCCGATGGTCGCGGGCGGCCGGAGAACCGGGCGATGTGGTGTCGCTCCGGGGCTACGCTCAATAGTTATCATGCATAGCAGTTTGGCTACGGGTCATAGCGTTGTCAAGGGCTGGGGAGGCGAGCCATGCGAACTGGGCCGCCGAGAACGTGCGGGGCCACGCGGAGGGCGGCCCAGTACGCGGGGTTCGTCGGCGGAGCGTCAATCGATCCGGGGACCCGGGCCGGCGGTGGGTCAGTAGGGTCCGGCGGTGACCGAGCTGCTGGCCGGAGACCCAATCCTGCTGGCCTTCGTCGTGATGGGCGTCGGGGCAGGCGTCGGCGCCATCCGCACCCGAGGCGTGTCGCTGGGGCCGGCCGCCGCCTTGTTCGTCGGACTGCTCGTCGGGGCCGTCGACGAACGGCTCAGCGGCGCCACCGGTCTCGGCGTGCTCCAAGAGCTGGGGCTGGTGCTGTTCACCTACACGGTCGGTCTCGCATCGGGGCCGACCTTCGTCAACGGTGTCCGACGCCGGTGGCCTGGCGGCGATCGGCCTGACCGTGGCGGTGGTCGCCGCGCTGGCCGGCGTGTGCGCTGGCGCTGCCGCGATGCTGGACCTCACGGCCGCCGATCAGAGCCGGGTTGTTCGCGGGGAGTACCACCAACACGCCGGCGCTCCAGGCGGCCGCTGAGGCGGTGTCTTCAGGCAACCCGGTGGTCGCCTATTCGCTGGCCTACCCCTCTGCGGTCCTGGCCATGCTGGCCATGATCACACTCGTGCTCGGCCGCCGCTTGCCCCTGCCGGCCACGATGGAGCCGCCGCCGCCGTCGCCCCGGGCCGAGCGCATCGTGAACTGGACGGTAGGGGTCGAGGCGCACGAGCTTCCCGACCTCGGCACGCTCCGCGCCAGGTACCCCGGCCTGGGCTTCAGTCGGGTGGAGCACGACGGCGCGGTCGTCGTGGCCGCGACCGACATCGAGCTGGTGGAGGGCGACTTCGTCGTCGCACTGGGCCCCGAAGCCGTCGTGGCGGCCTTCGCGGCCCAGGTCGGCACCCGGAGTGACCGCCACCTCCCGCTGGATCGGGCTGCGCTGGACTTCCGCCGGATCGTCGTCTCGAACCGCCGGCTCGCCGGCCGCAGCTTGGCCGAGCTGGATCTGCCTCACCACCACGGCGTCATCCCGACCCGTGTGCGCCGGGGCGACGACGACCTGCTCGCCACCGATGCGCTCGAGCTCGAGCTGGGCGACCGGGTCCGCGTCGTCGGCCCCACCGATCGGCTGGCCGCGGTCGCCGACCTGCTCGGGGACTCCGAGCAAGGTCTCTCCGAGGTCGACGCCCTCGGCTTCGCCCTCGGCGCCGGTGTGGGGCTGGCGGTGGGTGCGATCGCCATCCATCTCGGATCCGTCGACCTGTCGCTGGGTACCGGCGGTGGACCCCTGGTGGTGGGTCTCCTCCTCGGTGTCGCCTCCCGCACCGGGCCCATCACGTGGCAGATCCCCCATGGCGCGAACCTGGTGTTGCGCCAGATCGGCATCTTGATGTTCCTGGCGTGCGCGGGCCTCGGATCCGGAACCGCCTTCGCAGATGCCATCGTGACCCGCCACGGGCTGGTGCTGGCTGGTGCCGGTGCGGTCGTGGCCACCCTCTTCGCCGCTGCGGTCCCGCTCGTGGTCACCGTGGTCGGCAAGCGCGACGCGGTGCAGACCGCGGGGATGCTCGCCGGCATCGAGACCCAGCCTGCTGCCTTGGCCTACGCCACGGACCGGACGAGTGGCGACGAGCGGATCAGCCGGGCCTACGCCCTGGTGTTCCCGGCCGCCATGCTGGCGAAGGTGCTGGTGGTCCAGCTCCTGGTGTGACGGTCGGCGTGGCATGGCGACCGCCCGGCTCAGCGGGGCAACGAGGTCGGTGCGCTGTGCCCGAGTGGCTCGATCTTCGACAAGGGCGGGGTCCGCAGCCGCCGTGAGCTGGTGGCAGAGTTCGGCGGTCCTGCGGCCTGAGCGAGCAATTCAGCCGTGCTCGCGCTGCGCCAGCCGGTGGATCGCCACGGCCAGCAGCACCGGCACGGCGACAAGGGTCACGGCCGTCGCCTTCAGCAGCGTGGTCAGGGATGCGCCGCCCAGGAGTGCGGTGGTGGCGCCCAGGAGCTTCGAGGGCAGCCACGGTTCGATCGCCCCGACCACCTGCAGGATCGGGAGCACCACCAGGACGGCGACCGACAGCAAGACGATCGACAGCACCTGGCGCGACACGCTGGCCGCCACGGCGACCACGCTGACGGCGAAGCAGAGGTACAACGCCCCGAACAGGGTGCCGAGCACCAGGTCGCCGATCGGCAGTCCACCGATGAGGATCGTGGTGAGGACGGCGGCGATCACGGTGCCGCTCACCAGGGCGAAGACCGCACCCAACGCAGGCACGGCGATGCGGGGCACCACCAGACGGCGCATCGTCGGCGTCCGGGTGCGCAGGAACGCCGACCACTCAGGCCGGGCGTCGAAGGCGAGCGCTCCGGCGGCGACGGCGAGGACGGCGAGGAGCCCCAGTTGGCCGGCGTTGGCGAGGAACTGGCTGATGCCGTCCGCCGGGACGGGCTCGGGCACCTCGATCTTCACGCCACCGCCGAAGCGATCGATGATCTCGGGGAGGTAGCGGGCCGAGAACGGGCCGACGACGCCGAACAGGGCGTAGACGCCGACGACGATCCAGAGGCGTCTCGTGCGCACCAGGCGCAACCACTCCAGCCGCCACAGGGTCATCGGTGCTCCTCGGTGAGGGCGAGGAAGGCGGCCTCGAGGTCGGTCGCCGGGCCGAAGGCGTGGAGCCGGGCGCCGGTGGCGGCCAGCAGCGCCGGCATGCCCCGTTCGCCGGCGGCGACATCGGAGACCACGATCCGGTAGCCGCCGGCGCCCTCCTGCGTCACGTCGGCGACCCAGGGGGCCGACCGCAACGCCTCGGCCACGTGCCCGTCGTCCGCCGCCACCCGGAGCCGGTACACCGAAGACGTCCGGACCAGAAGCTGGTCGATGGGGCCCTGGAACACCAGGCGACCGTGCTGCAGGACGCCGACCGTGTCGCAGACCTGCTGCACGTCGGCGAGGACGTGGGTGGACAGCAGCACCGTCCGTCGGCCGGCGAGCCGGCCCACGAGGTCGAGCACGGATCGGCGACCGGCGGGGTCGAGTGCCGACGACGGCTCGTCGAGCACCAGCAACGCCGGGTCGCCGACGAGACACGCCGCCAGGCCCAACCGCTGCAACATGCCCCGCGAATACCCGGCGGTGCGCCGGTCGGCGGCGTCGAGCAGCTCCACCTCGGCGAGGGCGTCCTCCACTCGCTCCGGATCGAGCGAGGGCGCCACGAGGTGGCGGGCGAGGTCGACCACCTCGCGACCGGTCAACCACGGTTCGAACGACGGCGTGTCGGGCAGGACGGCCACGCGTCGCCGCTCGACCTCGACCGTGACCGATCCGTCGGTGGGCGTACGCAGGCCGGCGATGAGGTCGAGCAGCGTCGTCTTCCCGGAGCCGTTCGGTCCGATCAAGCCGTAGACCGCACCGTCGGGGACCCGCAGGTCGACGCCGTCGATGGCGGCGACGTCGTACACCTTGCGCAACCCGTGGGTGGCCAGGGCCAGCGGACCGGCGGGCGCCCAGCGGATGTCCTGGTCGGGGAGCCGGGTGGACGGAGCCTCGTGCCCTCCCTCGGCACCAGGGGTCTGGTCGTCTGGTGGGCGGGAGCCTTCCTCCACCGGTTCCTGCCCCGGCGGGACTCGGCCGGCGACCCAGTAGATCAACGCCCCGACCGGGAACGAGACGAGCACGATGATGGCGGCCCACGCCAGCTTCGGCAGCGCGTTGACCCGTCGGCGGCGGAGATCCCACAGCAGGAGCAGGTCCACGACGGCGGTGACGGCGAGGAGGGGACCGATGATGTTCCAGGGGACATCACTCACGTCACGGTCCCCGGTCGCGCTGGTGCACCAGCCTCACGAGGGATCCGCTCAGCACGGCCCAGCCCGAACCCAGGATCGCCCCGCCGGCCACGTCGGTCGGCCAGTGCACGCCGAGGTAGACGCGCGTGAAGGCGATGACGGCGACCCACAGGAAGGCGGCGGTCCAGATGACGATCCGTCCCATGCGCGAGCACACAGCGGCCACCGCGAGCAGCGCGACCGTGGTGGCCAGCGTTGCCGCCTGGGCGGCGTGGCCCGAGGGGAACGACGAGCCCGACGCGGTGCTGATGATCGGGGCGACCCGGGGCCTCGGTCGGTTCACGAGGATCTTCACGCCGTCGTAGAGCGCCATCGTGCCGCCGAGCGCCACCCCCAGGCGGACCAGCACCATCCACGACGACGTCCGATGGTGGACCACGACGCCGATGACGATCACGAGCGGGATCATGGTCGTCGTGCTGCCCAGCCACGTGCTCGTCCGGGCCGCCGTGGTCAGCCACGGCGTCCGGTTGACGGCGAGGTCGTGCGTGATCGGTCGGTCGATCCCGACGGGACCGCCGCCGAGGGCGCCGTCGAGGAGCAGGCCGAAGCTCACCACCGCGCCGATGACCACGGCCAGCCGAGCCGGCGGGAGCACCGGGCGGCCGTCCCGGACGGCAATCGCCCCGTCGTGACCGGCGATCCGCTCGCCCGACCTGGAGTCGGGGCCGCTCCGACCTGCGTCGACGTCAGCGGGTTCGGGCACGCTCGATCTCGGCCCGGTCCGCCTCGGAGAGTTCCCACGTGGCGGCGCTGACGTTGGCCCTCACCTGTTCGGGTGTCGTCGCGCCGCAGATGACGCTGGCCACCTGCGGGTTCGACGTCAGCCAACTCATCGCCAGGTCGAGGATCGTGTGGTCGCGCTCGCCGGCCCACTGGGCCAGGGTCGCGACCTCGGCCATGGCGTCGTCGGTCATGAACCGCGAGGCGCGATCTCCCCAGGCCGCGAGCCGGGTGCCCTCCGGCGGGGGCTCGCCGGCCGTGTACTTGCCGGTGAGGACGCCCGACTCGAGGGGGAAGTACGGGACGAACGCGATGCCGTGCCGGGAGCATGCGTCGAGGACCCCGTTGCGTTCGGGATCACGGGTCAGGAGGCTGTAGTGGTTCTGGACCGATGCGAACGCAGGGACGCCGAGCGCCGATGCGGCGTCGGCGGTGTCGTCGAGCATGCCGGCGGTGAAGTTCGAGCAGCCGATCTCCCGGATCTTGCCCTCGTCGCGGAGCTCGGCGAGCGCACCGAGCGTGTCGGCGATGGGCGTGTCGGGGTCGGGCCGGTGCAGTTGGTAGTGGTCCAGGTGGTCGGTGCCGAGACGCCGGAGGCTGGCCTCGAGCGCGGTCCGCATCGCTTCGCGGGAGCCGGGTCGCGGTCCGTCGTCGGCGGGGGAGGAGCCCCACTTGGTGGCGATGAGCACCTCGTCACGACGTCCGGCAACGGCGGCCCCGAGGAACTCCTCCGACCGCCCGCCGCCGTAGGACTCGGCGGTGTCGAAGTAGTTGATGCCGGCATCGAGGGCCGCATCGACGACGCGGCGGGTCTCCTCGGCCGAGATGCGCATGCCGAAGTTGTTGCAGCCGAGCCCGACGATCGAGACCCCGAGCTCACCGATCCGTCGCCGTTCCATGTCGGCGACCATACGCGACCACCGCAACGACCCGGCGCCGGTCAGCCTTCGTGACCGGTCAGCTCGGCGGAGCCGGCCGCGCCGCGCGCACGGCGTGGAGGACCAGCGAGCACAGGATCGCCCACAGGGCGCCGAGCGCCGCGCCGGCGGCGACGTCGGTGGGCCAGTGCACACCCAGGTAGACGCGGGAGAAGGCGATGAGCAGGATCCACGTGAACGCCGCGGCCCACATGCCCACGCGGCGGGTCCACGACGATGCCGCCGGGGCCGCCAGCATGGCGAGCGTCAACGCCACCGCCGCCGTCTGTGTGGTGTGACCCGACGGGAACGAGTACCCGGTGGCGGTGCTGACGATCGGGCCCAGGCGCGGTCTCGGCCGGGCGACCAGCACTTTGATCGTGTCGTACAGGGCGATGGCGCCGCCGAGGGCCAGCGTCAGCTGGGCGAGCGGCGCCCAGCTCCGCACCCGGTGGCGGACGGCCAGCCCGATGACGACGACGAGGGGAACCAGGGTCGTCGTGCTGCCGAGTCGGGTGACCGCCCGGACGGTCGTGGTCAGCCACGCCGTGCGGTGGAACACCAGGTAGCGCAGCACGGACCGGTCGATGCCCACCGCCTGGGCGCCGATCGCGTCGCGCAGCAGGACGCCGAAGGCCCACCCGGCCCCGACCAGGATGACGAGCTGGACGGTGAGGACGAGACCCACGGCCCGTCCCGGCCGGAAGCGGTCGGCGACGAAGCGCAGCTGCGACCGGTACCGGCGGACGAACGCGTCGATCCACGGCCGCTGCACCTGGCGGTCCACCACGCGCCGGACCTGGTCGGGATGTCGGGCCAACCAGCGAGCGACGAACACGACGAGCGCCACGGTGACGGCGATGGCGAGCAGGACCAGCCCGGCCGACCCGACGTAGTGCTCGACGCGGTGGTACGACGATCCCGCCAGGTACCCGGCCACCACGATGCCGGGGGCCCAGACGACCGCCCCCAGTGCGTTCCAGACCAGGAACCGCCGGTAGGGCATGCGGGTGACGCCGGCGACGGCAGGCACGAGGGCGCGCAGCACGCCGATGAAGCGTCCGGCGAGGATGGCTCGACCGCCCTTGGCGGCCACGTAATCCTCGGCGCGCTGCCATCGCTCGTCACCGACCCGACGTCCCAGGCGGCTGCGCTGGAGGGCGGGTCCGAAGCGCCGACCGATCTCGTAGCCGATGGAATCCCCGACGATGGCACCGACGGCGGCGAGCGCCATCATGACGAACAGGTTCCGCGTGACCCTGCTGGGCGATGTAGCCACCGATGAGCAAGGCCAGTTCGCCGGGGACGAAGAGGCCGACGAAGGCGCTGGCCTCCAGGGCCGCCAGCCCGGCCACGATGACGTACGCCGCCGGACCACCGAGGGAGCTCAGGAAGTCGAGCACCGGCGGGCGCCGGCTCAGTCGTCGAGCAGGGTCATGGCCTGCATGCGGCAGCGTTCGCCCTCGTGGCGGAAGCGCCGCGCGGTGGCTTCGTCGTCCATGAGCTCGGCCACCTCGGCCAGCGCGTCGAGGCGGTCGGCCGCTCGGGCCAACTCCTCGGCGACATCTCTGCCGTGTGCGGCATCCACGGAGACCTTCCTACCGGATCGGGAGCCAGGGGTGACGCCGGCCGGCCGGTGTTGCGCGTCGTGGCCTCCCGCGCCCTGTGACGGAGAGCCTGCCGGCGGGCGCCGGACGTCGACCGGTGGCCCGAGTACGGTCGCCGCGATGCCCGCACCGACTCCCTCCGAGCTGACGCCGGCGGCCGTCAACGCCATGCTCGACGCCGAGTTCCCCGGCACCGGGAACGTCTGTGTCCAGGTCGATCCCGCCCATGCGCTCGCCCGTCGCGAGGTGGACGCCGGCTCGTTGCGACCGGGCGCCCTGGTGTCCGGTCCCACGCAGTTCGCGCTGGCCGACGCCGCGCTGTGGTATCTCGTCTTCGGCGTGATCGACCGCGTCGAGCCCATGGCCGTCACGTCGGAACTGTCCATTCGCTTCCTCCGGCCGGCGCAGGCCACCGTCCTCTGGGCCCGGGCCGACCTCCAGTCGGCGGGTCGGCGCAGCATCGTCGGCAGCGTGCGGGTGTGGTGCGACGACAACGAGGACAAGCCGAGCGCCACGGCACAAGGGACCTACGTCCTGCCCCGTTGATGCGTCGGCCCTGCCGGTGCGGCGGGAGTGCTCGGTAGGTTCCTGGGCCCGACCTCGAAGGATTCCCCCGTGAGACGTTCCCCCCACCGACTCGCCGCTCCCCTCATCGCCCTCTCGTTCGTGCTCGGGGCGGGGTGTTCGTCCTCTTCCGAGCAGGCCCAGCCGCTCCCGGGCGACACCGTCTCGCCGGATCTCTCTGTGGTCGCCACGGAGATGGCCTACGACCCCTCGAGCGTGGCCGTCGCCGCCGGATCCGTCCCGGTGATCCTCGACAACGCCGGCACCGTGGTGCACGACCTGCGCATCGAGGAGGTGCCGTCGTTCCTGGTCGAGGCCCAACCGGGGGAGACCCAGTCGGCCACCGTGACGCTCGAACCGGGGACCTACACCTTCTTCTGCTCCATCCCCGGCCATCGACAGGCGGGGATGGAGGGCACGCTGGTCGTCCGCTGAACGGCGGGCCTTCAGCCGGCCGGCGCCGAGGCGGCGGCGGTCACGGCGTTGCGGTAGTACTCGACGCTCGACGCCAACATGGCGGCGAGGTCGATGTCCCGTCCGTTGCGCAGCACCTCGGTCCAGGTCTGCAGGCCGCTGCGATCCGGGTGGCGTCCGAGCAACGTCTGGTACAGCGCGGTGACGCGGGTCGAGCGCGACTCCATCGATCCGTAGAAGTCGGCGGCGATCGACGGGAGCGTGCGCCCGTGTTCGGCCTGCGCGATCCAGTTGGCCAGGCCCGACGCGTCCGGATCCCGATGGAGGATCTCCTGGTACAGGTCGGTCACCCACGCCTCGGCGGTGGCGCCGGAGCGCAGGAAGTACTCGCGGCTGCCGTAGAAGTTCGCCGCCACGTCGGCCGGTGTCATGCCGGCGGCGATGGCGCCGATCCAGTTCTGCAGGCCGGCCGGTTCGGGGTCCCGGCGCAGCGTCGACTGGTAGTAGTGCGTGATGAGCACGGTGACCCACTCGTCGGAGTTGGCGAAGTCGGTCACCAGCGCGAGCCGTGACCCGGTGCGCGAGAGGAGATCCACGCCGGCGGCCGTCTCGGGATCGGTGGCGTCCCGGTCGAGGAAGTCGCGGGACAGGGCCCGGACGTAGTCGGCGTCGTCGCCCTCCAAGGCGGTGGGGTCGACGGCCGACGACAACCGGGTGGCCTTGTTCAGCGAGGTGAAGGGGTCGATGACGCTGCCGTCGGGCTCGTGGATCTCGAAGTGGAGGTGCGAGCCGGAGTTCTCGGCGTTCCCGGAGTCGCCCACGTAGCCCACCAGCTGGCCGGCGGTGACGGTGGCGCCCTTCACGATGCCCGGACCGAAGATCCACTCCGGCGGGTTGGCGCCGTCGTCGGTCCCGGGGGAGTCGTTGTTGATGTGGATGTACCAGTACTCCCACCCGTCGGCGTCGCGCAGCATGAGGTAGTTGCCCTGCGAGCCGTCGGGCGTCGCGGTGTCCTTCAGCCACGTCACGGTGGCGTCGCGGGCGGCGACGAGCTTGGTGAGCTTCGGCGACATGATGTCGATCCCCTCGTGGGGCCGGGTGCAGCCCGACCGGCAGGCGCCGAAGGTGTCGGTGTAGGACGCCGGCCCGGCCACGGGGAACACGATCGAACGCACGGCGGTGTCGGCGTCGGGTGCGACCGTCGCAGCCGACGCCGGGGCGACGAGGGCGGCGACGGTGGCGAGGATGGTGATGAGCGCAACGGTGCTGCGCCGGAACATGGCGGACAAGAGGGTCCCTCCGGAAGATGGTGACGTGCCTGAACCTTCGGCACCCCGGGGGTCGAGGTTGAGCCAGTGTGACAGATCATGTCGGTTCCATTGCGAAATGATGGCGAACCGATGTCGATGCCGGCGGTCCCGTAGGGTTCTGCTGTGCTGCTGACCTCGCCCACGGTGGATGCCGAGACCTTCGAGGACGCCACCGGCTGGGCGATCAAGCCCGAGGGGGCCTGCAAGGCCGACCTGTGCGTCCCGCTCCCCGATGACGCCCGGACCGCCGACGGCCTCGACGTGTCGGTCGTCGCCGAGCGCCTCGGCATGCCGGTGGTACGCGACGAGGATCACGGCCTCGTGGCCCTCGGGCCGTCGACGGTGGCCGGCCGAGCGCTCGAGAGCGCCACCGCGCCCGAGCTCGAGCTGCCCGACGCGGACGGGAACGTGTTCCGGCTCTCGTCGTTGCACGGCAAGAAGGTCCTGCTCGTGGCGTGGGCGTCGTGGTGAGGGTGTCGCGACGACCTGCCCGTGTGGCAGGCCCTCCGCACCGAGCTGGCCCCGAAGGGCGTCGAGGTCGTCACGGTTGCGCTCGACACGGGCGGGATTGCTGCGGCGGGGCCGTTCATCGCGGCCGCCGCAGCCGAGCACCCGTCGCTCATCGACGAAGCGCACGTCTCGGCCGAGCGCTTCGGTTTCGTGAACGTCCCCAACGCCGTGTGGATCGACGAGACGGGGACCATCGTCCGGCCGTCGCACGCGGCCCACATCAAGCCGTCGCGGCTCCGTGAGATCGAGGTCACCCCGGAGATGGGGGTGCTGGGCGAGGTCCTGACCGAGGTCAAGAAGTTCAACGCCGACCCCGACCTCTACCGGACCGCCATCGCCGACTGGGTGGAGCGGGGCGCCGACAGCGCCTATGCGCTCTCTCCGGACGAGGTCGTCGCGGCGTCGAAGCCGCGGCCCGTCGAGCACGCCGAGGCGGCCGCCGCGTTCGAGCTGGCCCAGCACCTGCACCGCAGCGGCCACCCCGACGACGCCGTCGTCTGGTTCAAGCGGGCGCACGAGCTGCACCCCGAGAACTGGACCTACAAGCGCCAGGCCTGGACGTTCGTGACCACGCCCGAAGGTCAACCGAGCGACCTGTTGCAGGGTGCGAGCGAGGTCTACGGCACCAGCTGGCTCGACGAGGTCCGACGCCTCGGCGCCGAGACCTACTACGAGCCGTTCTCGCCGTCGTAGCGCCGGCGCGGCGCGACGTTCAGTGCGATGGGCCGGCCACGCCCCTCCACAGCTCCGGGAACACCCGGGCGACCTTGGCGGTGAGGTACTCGCCGTACGTGCCGTCGTGATCGAAGACCGATCGTCCGTCCCATCGCACCGGCGCCGCGTCGCCGGTGTCGCCGAGGCCCGGCACCGGGACGATGTGAGCATCCCACGAGGGATCGAAGAAGAACGGGAACGACACCCGGCTCCGCGCCGGTGAGCGGACCCGGTGCGGCGTCGACCGGTACCGGCCGCCGGTCATGCGCTCGAGCATGTCGCCGATGTTGCAGACGAACGCATCGGGGACCGGCGGCACCGGGATCCAACCCTCTCGGGCGCGGACCTCGAGGCCGCCGACGTCGTCCTGGCGCAGGATGGTCAACAGGCCGTAGTCGGTGTGCTCCTGCACACCCCACTCGGCGCGCTCCACGACCCCGGCGGCCGGGTAGTGGAAGATCCGGAACAGGATGGTGGGATCGGCGGTGATGGTGGTCTCGAACCAGTCGTGGTCGAGGCCCAGGCCAGCCGCCACCAGACGGAGGATGCGCTGGCCGAGCCCGGTCACCTCGTCGAGCACGGTCAGCACCAGCGGTCGCATGCGGGCGGGAACCGCCGGGAACAGGTTCGCCCCGTGGAGGGGCGTGCCGGCCAGGACCGCGGGGGTGGTCGTCCTCCAGTTCGGCGCCGAAGTAGATCCCCTCCTTGCCGTCCGGCACGCCGCCGGTCAGCTCGCCGCCCGGAGGGAACCAGCCCCGCCACGCCGGCCCGCCGCGGGACATGGCGATGGACGCCTTCTCCTCGGCAGGCAGGGAGAAGAACTGCCGGCTGACCGACTCGAGCTCCTGGAACAGGCCGGTGTCGATGCCGTGACCGGTGACGACGAAGAAGCCGTGGTCCCGGCACGCCGCATCGATCCGTGCCGGGGCGTCAGGGTCCGAGCAGTCGACGATGGGCACGGTCGGCACGGACCCAGTCCACCACGTCCACGTCCCCACGGTCGGCCGAGCCGGCCCCGCGCCTGCGTGCTAGCAAGGAACGCCATGAAGCTCTCGATGACGCTGAACTACTCGGGTGACCCGGTGCAGGCCGCCCAGACCGCCGCCGACTACGAGCGGGCCGGGGTCGACATGATCTGGGTCGCCGAGCTGTACAGCTTCGACGCCGTCAGCATCCTGGGTTACCTGGCGGCCAAGACCGAGCGCATGCAGCTGGCCTCGGGCATCCTGCCCATCTACTCCCGCACGCCGGCGCTCATTGCCTCGACCGCCGCCGGCCTCGACGCGGTGTCGCAGGGCCGCTTCGTGCTCGGCCTCGGTGCGTCGGGACCACAGGTGATCGAGGGATGGCACGGGGTGCCCTACGACAAGCCGCTGACCCGCACCCGCGAGATCATCGACATCTGCCGCATCGTCTGGAAGCGCGAGCGACTGAGCTATCAGGGCAAGGCGTACACGTTGCCGCTGCCCGAGGACCAGGGAACCGGGCTCGGCAAACCGCTCAAGCTCATCAACCACCCGGTGCGCGAGGACATCCCGATCCTCATCGCCAGCCTCGGTCACAAGAACGTGGCCATGACCGCCGAACTGGCCAACGGCTGGTTGCCGGTGTTCTTCCACCCCGAGAAGGCGCGCGACGTCTGGGGCGACGACCTCGACGCGGGGTTCGCCAAGCGGTCGACCCGACCTCGGTCCGCTCGACATCGTCGCCGGCGGCACGGTGGCGATCACCGACGACAAGGACCGGGCCAAGGCCATCCGTGACTTCGGCCGCCCGATGACCGCCCTCTACGTGGGCGGCATGGGTTCGCAGCGACACGAACTTCTACAACAACGTCTTCCACCGCTACGGCTACGGCCAGGAGGCCGACCAGATCCAGGAGCTGTACCTGAGCGGCAAGAAGGACGAGGCCGCCGCGCTGGTACCCGACGAGTTCCTCGAGGCCACGGCCATGGTGGGCGACGAGGGCTGGGTCAAGGAGCGCATCGAGGCGTACAAGGCGGCCGGCGTGACGCACCTGTCCATCACCCCGATCAGCGACGACCCGCTCGGCACCATCGAGAAGGTCAAGGCCTGGGCCGAGTGAACGTCCCGGGCGGCGGTCCGTTCGAGCGCCTCGGGGTGCTGGCCCGCCAGAGCGTCGAGGTGGCGCCCGGCCTCCGGCATCTCGAGCTGTTCACGATGCAGGGCCTGCTCACGGTGTTGTGGCACGGCCCGCCCGACGCCGAGCGAGCCGTGATCGCGGTGGGCGGCGCCATGGGTGGCCTGCTCGGCCCCGCCGACGGTCTCTACCACGACCTCGGTCGCCGCTTCGCCGACGAGGGCATCGCCACCCTGCGGGTGTCGTACCGCCAACCGAACGACTTCGCCCGGTGCGTGCACGATGCGCTGGCCGTGGCGGATCTCGCCGCTCGCCAGGGAACCACCCGGTTCGTGACGATGGGCCACTCCTTCGGCGGCGCCGTCGCTGTCCAGCTGGGCATGGCGATGGGCGACTTCACCCGGGGGGTGGTGACGTTGGCCACGCAGTCGGCCGGCTGCGAGGACGCCGAGGGCCTGGCCGAGATCCCGATGCTGCTGTTCCACGGCGACCGGGACGAGATCCTGCCCGCGTTCGCCAGCGAGGTCGTCCACCAGCTCGCCGGGGGCCACGGTGAGCTCGTGATCCTGCCCGGTGCCGGTCATCTCCTCGTCGAGGCGGGCGACGAGCTCCGGGGCCGTCTCGAGGACTGGATCCCGGAGCGACTCGACGCCGGCGGAGGCTGACCGACGGGATCGGCGCGGATCAGCCGACCGGCGTCCGCACCCGTTCGGCCGGTCGCAGCACCCGTTGCAGTGGTCGCCACCCGACCGTGACCGCGGTCGTGTAGAGCACGGCGGCCAGGAGGAACGGGGCCCGGATGCTGACGGAGTCGGCCAGGGCACCCCCGATGAGGGCGCCCACGGTGGCCGCTCCCCACACCAGCGTGCGCATCGCGCCCTGGGCCCGGCCGAGGAGTCGCGAGGGCACGCTGCGCTGCCGGGCGGTGATCACCACGATGCGGCCGATGACCACGGCGCCGAAGGTGACGGCGAAGCCGGCCCCGACGGCGACGATGTTCGGCACCATCATCAACAGGAACGCCACGGCGGCCACGCTGATCGACACCACGAGGGTGGTGAACGGGCCCAGCCGCCGGATCGCCGGCGCCGCCAACCGGGAACCGATGATCCCGCCGAAGGATCCGAAGGCGAGGAACAGCCCGTAGCCGGCGGGTTCGAGCCCCAGCCGGCCGGTGACGTAGAGCACGATGGGCGCGATCGCGGCGAGGTTGCCGATCTGCAGCACCACGATGAGGGCGCCGGTGGTCCGCAGCACGGGGTTCGTCCACGCCGTCGAGATCCCTTCCCGGATGTCTTCCCGCCACGAACGGCCCTGGGCCAGGGCGACGTGGGGCTCCTCGTCGTGCATCGACCCGACCAGGCCGGCCGCCCCGAGGAACGACAAGGCGTCGAGGGCGAACGGCGCCGACGCAACGGCGGAGAAGAGCACGCTCCCGAGCGGCGGGCCCACGAGGTCGTTGGCCACGAGCTCGGCAGTCTCGAGCTCGCTGTTGGCCTGCTCCAGGCGCCAGTCGTCGACGAGGTCGGGCACGAGCGCCGGGGCGGCCGAATCGGCGACGGCCTCGCCGCAGCCGAGCAGGAACGCCCCGGCGATGAGCAGCCCAACGGTGATGCGGTCGGTGAAGACCAGCGCCGCCATCCCGGCCATGACGACCGCCCGGAACAGGTGCGCCCGCACGATGAGCGGGATCCGGGCTCGCCGGTCGGCGAGCGTGCCGGTGAGCATGCCCAGCAGGACGAACGGCAGCGTGGTGGCCGCCGCCACCGCGGTGACGGTGGTGGCCGAGGACGTGAGCGTCACGGCGATGAGGGGGAGGGCGGCGTTGCGGACCCCGTCGCCGAGATTCGACGACCACGCCGCGACCGAGCAATCGTCGGAATGACCGGGGCATCCTGGGTTCGATGCGCAGATGTGCCCCCATTGGATGCCGATCTTCGCGCACGGTGCGGGATCAGCGGTGTTCCCGGACGTACTGCCCGTCCGGGCCGCGTCGCCGGGACCACCTCCGTCCCCCACGATCCTCGGTTTGCGGACCGGCGCCGCAACGGGAGAAACTCGAAACAGAGCCAGCGAGAACCACCGGAGAAGCCTCATGACCACCGTGAACATCGCCGGCCACGAACTCCACGTCGTCGACCGCGGGAGCGGCGACCCCGTGCTGTTCCTGCACGCCTTTCCGTTCAATGCCGCCATGTGGGAGTACCAGTACGCCGATCTCGAGGCCGATCACCGCGTCGTCGGGATCGACCTCCCCGGGTTCGGGTCCAGCCCCGCACCGGTCGAGCCGAAGACCGCCACCATGGGCGGCTGGGCCGATCTCGTGGCCGGCGTGATCACCGAGCTCGGGTTGGAGCAGCCCACGGTGGTGGCGGCGTCGATGGGTGGGTACCTCACCTTCGAGCTCGTCCGCCAGCACCTCGACCTGCTCGGCCCCCTCGTCCTCGTGGCCACCCGCCCCAAGTCCGACGACGTCGACACCTTCGAGAAGCGCACCGCCCAACAGGACGCGCTGCTCGGCGGCGAGGACCTGGCCACCATGGCCAAGAGCATGGTCGAGGGGCTGTTGTCGCAGGCATCGCTGGACCGGCCGGAGCTGGTCGAGTACGTCCTGGCGCTGATGCAGCACAACCTGCCCGAGGGTTGGATCGCCGCGCTCGAGGCCATGAAGAAGCGGTCGGACGCCATGAGCGCCCTCCGGGGCATGCCCCGGCCGACCCTCGTCGTGGCCGGCGAGCTCGACCGCGTCACCCCGCTGTCGGAATCGACCCTGATCTCCCGGCTGGTGGCCGACGGCGAGCTGGTGCTGATCAAGGACAGCTCTCACCTCCCGAGCCTCGAGAACCCCACGTCGTTCAACGAGACGCTGCGGGAGTTCCTCGCCCGCGTGGAGTCTGCTGAAACCGGCGCCGACCAGGCCGACGACGCCGCCGGCGACGGCGACGGCGAGACGCCGACCTGACCTCCCGGTTCCGGGGGGTGCTCGCCCTCGGAGGGCTCAGGCGCGGCGCAGCGCCCGGTAGCGCTGCAACAGTGCGGTGGTGCTCGAGTCGTGGTCGCCGTCGATCCCCTCGGCGATCTCGTCGGCCAGCGTCGTGGCGAGGGCCTTGCCCAGCTCCACACCCCACTGGTCGAAGCTGTTGATGCCCCACAGGAACCCCTGCGCCGCCACCTTGTGCTCGTAGAGGGCGATGAGCTGGCCCAGCACGTTGGGCGTCAGGCGCGGCGCCAGGATCGTGGTGCTGGGGACGTTGCCGGGGAAGGTCCGGTGGGCGACCAGGCGTTCGGGCATGCCCGACGCCCGCACCTCGTCCTCCGTCCGACCGAACGCCAGCGCCTCGGCTTGGGCGAGCAGGTTGGCGGTGAGCAGGTCGTGTTGGCCTGACCCGGCGAGCAGGTCGTCGGTGGGCCGGGCGAAGCCGATGAGGTCGCAGGGCACCACCGTCGTCCCCTGGTGGAGCAGCTGGTAGAAGGCGTGCTGGCCGTTCGTGCCCGGCTCACCCCAGACGATCGGCGCGGTGTCCACCGGCACGGCCGAGCCGTCGAGCTCGACGCGCTTGCCGTTCGACTCCATCTCGAGCTGCTGCAGGTAGGCCGGGAACCGGGCCAGCACGTCGCTGTAGGGCAGCACCGCCTGGGTCTGGGCGCCGAAGAAGTCCCGGTACCACAGGTTCAGCAACGCCATCAGCACGGGCGCGTTGGCGGCGAACGGCGCCTCCTGGACGTGGCGATCGATGGTGTGGAAGCCGGCCAGGAAGTCGTCGAACGCATCGGCGCCGATGCCGATCATCAGCGAGAGGCCGATCGCCGAATCGACCGAGTACCGGCCGCCGACCCAGTCCCAGAACCCGAACGCGTTGGCGGGATCGATGCCGAAGGCCCCGACGGCGTCGAGGTTGGTGGACAGGGCGACGAAGTGGGACGCCACGTCGGCGTCGGCTCCGAGCTGTTCGAGCAGCCAGTCCTTGGCGTGCCCGGCGTTGGTGAGCGTCTCCAGGGTGGTGAAGGACTTCGACGCCACGATGAACAGGGTCGACGCGGCATCGACCGATCGCAGGGTCTGGGCGAGGTCGTCGCTGTCGACGTTCGACACGAAGTGCAGGGCGAGGTCGTCGCGCACCCAACGGCGCAGCGCGATCGCCGCCATGGCCGGGCCCAGGTCGGACCCACCGATGCCGATGTTGACGACCGACCGGATGCGCTCGCCCGTGGACCCCGTCCAATCGCCGCTGCGGACCCGGCCGGCGAACGCGGCCATGCGGTCGAGCACGGCGTGGACCTGCGCCACGACGTCCGTGCCGTCGACGACGAGCGCATCGCCACGGGGGCGTCGGAGCGCGGTGTGCAGCGCGGGGCGGTCCTCGGTGGTGTTGACGTGCTCGCCGGCGAACATCGCCGCGAAGCACTCGTTGAGACGCCGCTGCTCGGCGAGACGGACCAGCGCCGCCAGCGCCTCGTCGTCGACCCGGTGCTTGGCGTAGTCGACGTACAGGTCGCCCGCCTGCACCGCCATCGTCGAGCCCCGCTCCGGATCGGCGGCGAAGAAGTCGCGCAGGTGCCGGTGGGCCAGGTCGGCGTGGAGGCGGGAGAGATCCGCCCAGGCCGGCGCCGCGGTGATCGATTCGGTCATGGATCGAGCCTACGACCGGTTCGGAACGGAACTCCCCGCCGCCTCAGTCCTGCGCGGTGGCCTCGGGCTCACGGGTCGCGCCGATCCACGAGCGGTGCAACCCGGCGTACACGCCGCCGGCGGCGACGAGCTCGTCGTGGTGGCCCTGTTCCACGATGCGGCCCGTGTCGAAGACGAGCACGAGATCGGCCGCCTCCGCTGTGGAGAGCCGGTGGGCGATGCTGACGACGGTGCGGCCCCGGGACAGCTGGACGAGCGCTGACGCCAACGCCTGTTCGGTCTCGGGGTCGATCGCACTGGTGGCCTCGTCGAGGACGAGGACGCCGGGCGCGGCCAGCTGGGCTCGGGCCAGGGCCACGAGCTGACGCTCGCCGACCGAGAGGTTGCTGCCGCGCTCGCCGACCTGGGTGCGGATGCCGTCGGCGAGCCGGTCGAGCCAGCCGTCGAGGCCCAGCGCGGTGAAGGCGGCCCGCACCTCGTCCTCGCCGGCGTCGTCGGATCCGAGCCGGACGTTGTCGACGATCGTGGTGTCGAACAGGAAGCCGTCCTGGGGCACCATCCGGATGGCTCGGTGGCGGCTGGCGCTCGACACCTCGCGCAGGTCGACCCCACCGATCCGCACGGAGCCCGTGGTGGGGTCGGCCAGGCGGCACAGGAGCGTGGCGAAGGTGCTCTTGCCCGAACCGGTCTGGCCGACGATGGCGACCTTCGTGCCGGCGGGGACGGTGACGTCGATGTCGTGCAGGACGGGTGGGCCGGTGCGGTACCGGAACGACACCCCTCGGGCCTCGATGCCGAGCGGGCCGGCGGCCAGCGAGCGCCCGGGCTCGGGGTCCACGATGTCGACCGGCATGGCGAGGACCGTCAGGATCTTGCGCCACCCGGCGATGGCGGTCTGGGTCTGGTCGAAGACCTCGGACAGCTCGGCCACCGGGTTCAGCAAGAGGTTCACGAGGAACAGGAACGCCACCAGCTCGCCGGGGGAGACGTGGAGCGCGGCGCCGTGGATGGCCCCGACCCCGGCGACGGAGGCGAGGGCGATCGAGCCGAAGATGTCGCCGAGCGGGAAGAGCAGGGCGAAGTAGACCGCAGCGCGCAGGTGGGCGCGGTACTGGTGGCGCATGGCCGAGCGGAGCCGGTGGCGGGTGCGGGACTCGAGGCCGTAGGCGCGGACCACCGGGGCGCCGGTGACGGCTTCGGAGACCTCCGCCAGGCTGGTGCCCACGGTGTTGCGCACCTCGTCGTAGGCACGGAGCTGTCGCTGCTGGAGCAGCCGCATCAGCGGGATCAGCGGCGTGAACACGACGAAGACGAGGAGGGCGAGCTGCCACGAATACACCGCCATGGCGGTGAACGTGCCGGCGATGATGGCCAGGTTGACGATCCAGCTGACCGCTCCCCACTGGGTGAACTGCGCCAGGGTCTCGACGTCGGAGGTCACCCGGGCCACGAGCTCGCCCCGCCGGGACTCGCTGTGGTCGGCCACGGCCAGGCGGTGGATGTGCTCGAACGTCCGGACCCGCAGCCCGAACAGGCTGTTCTCGGCCGCCTGGATGAGCCGCAGGTACGTGGCTCGGCTCAACCAGAACAGGCCCACCACCACGACCACGGCCACGGCGCAGGCGGGGTACACGAAGCCGGGTCGGAATCCCTGGTCGCCGAGCACGCCCCGATCCAGGATCTGCTGGATGAGGATCGGCACGGCGAGGCGGCCGCCGCCGCTGCCGATCGCCATCCCGACGGTGAACAGCAGGCCCACCTTCAGCTCGGGGGTCGAGGCCAGGCCGGCGCGGAGCACGGCGATGGCGCCGTCGAGGTGCTCCGGGGGTTCGACGTCGGTCGTGTCGGCGTCGGCGGCGACGGCGGTCATGCCCGGTCGTCCTGTTCGTAGGCGCGCACCAGCGCGGCGTACCCGGGGTGGTCGGCCAGGAGATCGGCGTGGGCGCCGTCGGCGACGATGCGGCCGCCGTCGAGGAACAGGATCCGGTCGGCGAGGCGGATGGTGGCGACCCGCTGCGCGACCACCAACGTGGTGGTGTCGAGCTCGGCCCGGAGGCCGTCGAGGATGCGTCGCTCGACCGACGGATCGATCGCCGAGGTGGCATCGTCGAGGAGGAGGAGGCGCGGGCGGCGCAGCATGGCCCGGGCGAGGGCGATCCGCTGGCGCTGCCCACCGGACAGCGTCACGCCGCGCTCGCCGACCACGGTGTCGAGCCCCTCGGCGAGCCGGGACACGAAACCGGCCTGGGCCACGTCGAGCGCCCAGCGCAGGGTCGCGTCGTCGACGTGCTCGCCCAGCGTGAGGTTCTCGTGCACCGTGTCGGCGAACAGGAACGTCTCCTGGAACACGAGCGACACCGCCCGACGCAGGTCCACGGGATGGGCCAGCCGGAGCGGGACGTCGCCCAGGCGGATCTCGCCGCTCGTGGGCCGGACCAGGCCGGCGAGCAGCGTGCACAGGGTCGACTTGCCCGAGCCCGTCGAGCCCACCAGCGCGACGACCTCGCCAGGGTGGACGTCGAACGACACCTCCTGCAGGACCGGCTCGGACCCGTAGCTGAACGAGACGTCGTCGACGGTCAGCGGCAGCGGTCCGGGTCGGAGGTGGCGGCGGTGCGACTCGTCGTCGACCAGCACGGCGTGGTCGCCGTGGTCGGCCTCCAGGACCTCGACGATGCGGTCCCGCGACACCACGGAGCGCGGCAGCTCCTCGAGCAGGAACCCCATGACCCGCATGGGGAAGGCGAGGATGCCGAACAGCGTCATGGCCTGGACCAGGTCCCCGGTGCTGATGGCGCCGGAGTCGACCCGGGACGCGCCCACGGCCAGGAGGGCCACGGTGCCGAGTGCGGGGAGGGCGTCGAGGGCCGGCTCGAAGGCGGCGCGAAGGCGGCCGATGACCAGCCGCTCGGTGCGGAGCCGGTCGGCGGCGGCCCGCATGCGCTGCGACTCCCGCTCCTCCAGGCCCAACAGCTTGATGACCAGCGCACCCTCGAAGCTCTCGTGTGCCACCGAGCTGACCATTCCGACGTTGGCCTGGGCCCGGGCCGACGGCCCCTCGACCCGCGCGGTGTAGAGGCGGTTCATGAGGATCAGCGTGGGGAACAGCAGCAAGCCGATGAGGAGCAGGAGGGGGTCGAGGACGGCGAGGCTGATCGACGCGAACACCAGCATCACCACTGCGCCGAGCGACAGCGGCAGGGGCTGCATGGCGAACGCCGACCGCTCGGCGTCGTTGTCGGCGTGGGCGAGCAGCTTGCCGGTCGGCTGCGACTGGAAGAACCGCAGGGGTTGGTCGAGGTAGTGGTCGGACAACCGGTCGAACCAGAGCATCTGCATCCGGCGGGTGGTCATGATGCCGAAGTAGCGCCGACCCACGACGCCGACGGCCCGGGCCACCGCCATCCCCACGATCGCGGCCCCGGCGACCAGTGCGGCCCGGACCGTGGTACCGCCGGGACCCGTCCGGACGATCAGCGCATCGGTGACCCGACCGAGGACGATGGCGCCACCGACCGATGCCGTGGCGAACAGCAGCGAGCCGCCCAGCGCGCCGGCGAAGGGCCACGGGTTGGCTCGGATCTGCTCGGACAGCAACGCCACCGCCCGGCGCGAGATCGTGCCCTCGGGGTGGGCCCCGGGGGCGGTGGTCGGCGATGTCACGGCGCCACGCTAGAGGCGCGCCGGTGGCAATCCGCGACGGGATCAGATCACGGGTCGGGACGCCAGAGCTCGATCGGTGCGCGGTCGCGCGGGCCGGCGTACGGCAGCGGTGTCTCGGTGCGGGATCGCGCCGAGAGCGATGCCGCGCACACGACCTCGAGGACGTCTCGGCCGAAGTGGACGTCGCTGACCGCCGACGAGCGGTGGCTGCGCCACGCCATCTCGGCGTCGCGGAGCTGTTCCACGTACCCCAGCTGGTCGAGCAGGGGAGGATGGTCGACGTCGGGCGAGGGTTCCGGGAGCTCCACCGGCTCGCCGTTGCGTTCGAGGACGACCTCGGGTTGGAGTTCGAGGACGACGGCACCCCGGTCCGATGCCGCCTGGAGGTCCCAGACCGGTTCTGGATCGCACCACGACACCTCCACCGAGGCGGTCAGGCCGGAGTCGAACCGGAGCTGGACGCTGGCGCGATCCTCGACCTCGATGTCGTCGCTCGACTCGAACGCTGCTCGGACGCCCACGGGTCGGGCCATCCCGGCCGCGCGGATGACCAGGGCCAACGGGTGCACCCCCAGGTCGAACAGGACTCCGCCGCCCCAGTGGCGCCGCGTGAACTCGCCCCATGTGGGCCGGGGCTGCAACGCCCGTGCGGTCAGGTGGGTGAGCGGGCCGAGGCTGGCGATCTCGGCCAGCGCCCGGCTCACGGCGTCGGCGTAGAGCAGGTTCTCGGCGTAGGTCAGCATGCCGCCGGCGTCGACGACCCGGACCAGGCGGTCGGCGTCGTCGAGCGTGGTGCAGAGCGGCTTCTCGACGACCACGGCGGCGCCGGCGGCCATCGCCCGCAACGCATCGACGGCGTGACGGCCAGGCGGCGTGGCGACGATGACGATGTCGGCGCCGGCGGGGAGGTCCTCGTAGGCGACGACCTCGCCGCCGGCCTGCTCGACCCGGGCCCGGGCCGATTCGTCGGTGCGCGAGGCCACGGCAACGACCCGGCCGTCTCGCTGGGCATGGATGGCGAGGGCGTGCACGGCGCTGATCCAGCCGGCGCCGGCCAGTGCGTAGTCGGTCATCGGTGCATCCTCCTCACGTCCCCGCCAGCCGGGCCACGATCGGTGCGGCGGCCTCCATGGCGTCGGCCTGGACCACGAGGTAGCTGACGTCCCAACGCTCCCGCCGGGCTTCGAGCGACTCGACGATCTGATCCACCGTGCCGACCCAGGCGAGGGGGTAGTCGAGCACCACGTCCGGCTCGAGGCCGAACATCGGGGCCATCGCCTCGGCGGTGCCGGCGCGGTCGTCGGTGACGACCACGGCGAACACCAACATGTTGAGCTCCAGCTCGGCGTAGCGATCACCGGCGGCCTCGCGCACCCAGCGGATCTTTTCGTCGGTGACCTCGGGGGCACCGTTCCGTGCTGCCTCACCGTCGACCTGCCCCGACGTCAGCTTCGGGTTGATGCCGACGATGTCGGCTTCGCGCGCCGCCAGCGAGAGGACCCTGCGGCCGCCGCCACCGATCAGGATGGGCGGATGAGGACGTTGCACAGGCTTGGGAAGGCCCTCGAGGCCGGTGATCTCGTAGTGCGTTCCCCGGAACTCGACCGGCCCGTCGGCGAAGAGGCCCTTGGAGATGGTGAGCGCCTCCTCGAGGCGGTCGATCCTCACGCCGGCGCGGTCGTGCGGGATGCCCGACTGCTCGTAGTCGGTGTTCATCCAGCCGGCGCCGATCCCGAACTCGAACCGCCCGCCGGACAGGACGTCGAGGGTGGCCACCTCCTTGGCGAGGACGACCGGGTGCTTGTAGTCGTTGTCGAACACCAGCGCACCGATGCGTAGCTCGGAGGTGGCGTCGGCGGCGGCCATGAGGGCCGGCACCGGTGCCAGCTGCCCGCCGAAGTGGTCCGGCATGAACACCGACGAGTAGCCGAGCTCCTCGGCGCGGCGGGCCAGAGTCGTCCACTCCTCGGCCGATCCAGCCGTGCTGATCTGGACGCCGAAGCGGAAGGGGCGGGGATGGGCCATGGGGTCTCCTGGGGTGTCGCGGGAGTGTCGAACCTACGCCGACGGAACCGCCGGGCCGCCGACCTGGTGGTCTGACCGGCGAGAGGGGCACCGGTACGCTGCTCGGATCGTGTCACGAGCCCTGCAAGCCGTCCTGCGCCTCGCGCTCATCCTCGCGCTCGGGTCGTTGGTGATCACCGCCGGCGGGCTGGTCATCGGTCCGCAGCTGACGGATCTGAAGACGGCCGCGCACGGCGTGGCCGGGCCCGTGACGCTCGGCGACCTCGACGTCCGGTCCTACGTGTATGCGTCGGACGGAACCCTGCTCGCCACGCTGCAGGACGAGGAGAACCGGGCACCGATCTCGCTCGACGACGTGCCGCAACACGTGATCGACGCCGTCCTGTCCGTCGAGGACGCCGACTTCTTCCGCCACAAGGGCATCGACGCCCGGGCCACGATCCGCGCCCTGCTGTCCAACGTCGAGTCCGGGGCCGTGTCCCAGGGTGGCTCCACGATCACCCAGCAGCTCGTCAAGCAGAGCCTGCTGACCTCCGACCAGGACTTCACCCGCAAGACGAAGGAGGCGTTCCTCGCCCTGCGGCTCGAGAAGCAGATGTCGAAGCGCCAGATCCTCGAGCGCTACCTGAACACCATCTATCTCGGTAACCACAGCTACGGCATCCAGGCCGCCGCCGAGACGTACTTCGGGGTGGAGGCCTCCGGTCTCGACATCGCCCAGGCTGCCCTGCTCGCCGGGATGATCCGGGACCCCATCGACTACAACCCGTTCCAGTACCCCGAGGTGGCCAAGGAGCGGCGCCGCATCGCCCTCAAGCGCATGGTGGAGACGGGCAAGATCACCGAACAGCAGGCGGCGTTCTCCAACGAGGCGCCCCTCCCGCTGGAGCCGATCCAGTACAACCCTCCCGTCAACGACTACTTCGTCGAAGCCGTGAAGCGGTTGCTGCTCGACGACCCTCGCATCGGTGACACGCGGTCCGAGCGGACGGCCGTGCTCTTCCGAGGCGGGCTGCAGATCCACACGACGCTCGATCTCGGCGCCCAGTACCTGGCCAGCGCGGCCCGCAACCAAGTCGTCCAGCCCTTCTCCCTGAACGGCGATCCCACCGTCTTCATCGCCGGGAAGAACCAGGTCGGCGCGGACGCCATCGGCACGGTCGCGATGGCCTCGGTCGAACCCAAGACGGGCGCCGTTCGGGCACTGGTCGGTGGCACCGGCTTCAACGCTGAGAACCAGTTCAACCTGGCCACCCAGGGGTACCGCCAGCCCGGGTCCTCGATGAAGCCGTTCGTCCTGCTGACCCTGCTCGAACAGGGCTACTCGCCGGCTGACCGGGTGTCGGGCCTCGGGCCGTGCCGGTTCAAGATCCCCGGGGTGTCCGAGATCTACGAGGTCGAGAACTTCGGTCGGTCGCGCGGTTTCGTCGGCACCATCGCGTCGATGACGACCAACTCCTCCAACTGCGGCTACGTCCGGTTGGGCCAGATCGCCGGCATCCCGAACGTGGTGAAGCTGGCCGGAGATCTCGGCCTGCGCACCCGCAACGCCGCCGGCGACGTGGCCGACCTCGACCCGAGCATCTTCTCGACCCCGCTCGGGACGCAGGGCGTCACGCCGCTCGACATGGCCGGTGCGTACGCCGCCATCGCCAACGACGGCTACTTCAATCCTCCCTACTTCGTGGAGCGGGTCCTCGACCGCACCGGCCGGACCGTGTTCGAGCACACCGACAAGGGTCACCGAGCGTTCTCCATCGACACCGCCCGGCTGGCCGCCGACATCCTCAAGGACAACGTGCTCGGGGGAACCGGCACCGCCGCCCGGGTCCCCGGCCACGACATCGGCGGCAAGACGGGCACGGCGCAGGACTTCTCCAACGCCTGGTTCGTCGGGTTCAGTCGTGACCTGGCAACCGCCGTGTGGATGGGGGCGATCGAGGG
The DNA here is from genome assembly GCA_963811245.1 of uncultured Acidimicrobiaceae bacterium. GTDB lineage: Bacteria > Actinomycetota > Acidimicrobiia > Acidimicrobiales > Salinilacustritrichaceae > Salinilacustrithrix. The sequence continues at coordinate 257,398 of CAWEQL010000009.1, read as the reverse complement.
CAACGTGCCGATGAACCGGGTGGGCGGCCGCAGCGTGACCGGTGGTTCCTACCCCGCCCGGATCTTCGGGGCGTACATGACCGGCTACGAGAAGGACCGCCCGGCGGAGCCCTTCCCGACCCCGCCGGTCCGCAAGCCGAGCGGCAAGATGTTGGAGGTCGACAAGTCGGTCGACCTCGCCGGTTCCGCATCGAGGTCCCGGTCCTCGACACGGACCCGGTCGACCACCACCATCCGTCGATCCACTTCGACGTCCGCCCCGACCGCGACCACCGTCGCCCCGTCGGTCCCGCCCACGACCCCGGTGACCACCGGGGATTTCCCCGGTACGAACGGTTGACCATGAACCCTTGGGAACAGCTCCTCGACGTCCAGGCCATCGACTCCACCCTCCAACGCCTCGACCATCGCGACGCCCAGCTGCCCGAGCGGGCCCGGCTGGCCGACATCGAGGACCGCCTGGCCGCGGTGCGTGCCAACCAGGACCAGGCCGAGGACGAGAAGCGGGTGCTCGTGAAGGAGCAGCGCCGGATCGAGGACGAGATCGCAACCGTCGAGGACCGCATCGCCCACGAGGAGAGCCAGCTCTACAGCGGCGGCAGCTCGGATGCCGGTCTCCTCCAGTCGCTCCAGGACGAGATCGCCTCCCTGCGCCGGCGGATCTCGGGTCTCGAGGACCAGGAGCTCGAGGTGCTCGAGCAGATGGAGCCCATCGACGCGCGGCTCGAGGTGCTGGCCTCCGACCGCGCCGAGCTCGATGCCCTGGCCGCCACCACGCTGGCCGAGCTGGCCGAGGCCGAGGTGGCCATCGCGTCCGAGCGAGAGGCGGCCCAGGCCGAGCGGGCCCGAGCCGTCGAGGGCATCGACCCGGATGCGGTCGCCCGCTACGAGACGGTCCGGGACCGGCTCGGCGGAACCGCTGTCGCCCGGCTCGAGGCCGGCACCTGCGGGGCGTGCCACATCAAGCTGTCGGCGGTGGAGTACGACCGCATCCTGCACCTCGATCCCGACGAGGAGGTCCGCTGCGAGGAGTGCGACCGGTTCCTCGTCCGCGTGTGACCCGGTGCTGCTCTGGTACCTCGTCCTCGCCGTCGTCGGCGTATGGGCGGTGTTCGACAGCCCGGCGCTCGACTACCGGCTGGTGATGGTCGGTGCGGTGCTGCCCGTGGCGGAGATCGTGCTCGGCCGTCCCGGGCCCCTGCACTCGCTGGTGACCGCCGTCGTGGTCCTCGGCGTGGTGATGCTCGCCACCCGCGGACGTCGCATCCTGCGCCGACGCCTCCTCGGCCTCCCCATCGGCTTGTTCTGCTACCTGGTCCTCTCGGGCACCTGGGCCGACACCGACGCCTTCTGGTGGCCGCTGCGGGGCATGTCGTTCTCCACCGCCGACCCGCCCGAGGTCGCTCGTGGCGCCCTGTCGCTCGTGCTCGAGGTCGCCGCCGTGGCCGTCGGTGTCTGGTGGGTCCGCCGCGTCGGCCTCGACGACCCTGCGCACCGGGCCCGCTTCCGGGCCACGGGCCAGTTGCCCCGAACGGCCGCCACGCGCGGCGCGCCGCCGGTCACCGGCTCGTGCTGATCGTCGTCCGCCACGGCCGCACGGAGGCGAACCGCGCCGGGCGCCTCCTCGGCCGGCTGGACATCGGTCTCGACGATCTGGGCCGGGCCCAGGCGAAGGCCCTCGCCGCCCACATCGGCCCGGTCGACGCGATCGTCTCATCGCCCCTGCGTCGCACCCGGGAGACGGCCGCGGCATGGGGATCCGAGGTGCAGACGGACGACAGGTGGCTCGAGCTCGACTACGGCGACCTCGACGGTACGCCCACGCGCGACGTCGATCCGGAGCTGTGGCGGTCGTGGCGGTCCGACCCGGAGTTCGCCCCACCGGGCGGGGAGAGCCTCGTCGCCCTCGGCCGGCGCGTGCAGGCGGCCTGTACGGATCTCGCCGATCTCGCCGTCGACCGCGACGTGGTGGTCGTCACCCACGTCTCCCCGATCAAGGCGGCGGTGGCGTGGGCGCTCGGCGTCTCCGACGAGGTCGCCTGGCGGATGTTCGTGGCGCCGGCGTCGGTGACCCGCATCGCGTGCTCCGAGCGCGGACCCTCGCTGCACGGCTTCAACGCCGTCGATCATCTGCTCGCCGTCTCGGAGCCGACATGAGATCTCCCGTCCGGGTGACGGCAGCCGCCGTCGTGCTCGCCGTGGCGCTGGCGGCGTGTGGGTCCGGCGACGGCAGCGCCGACGACGCATCGGCGACGACCCTGCTGCGGACCACCACCACGTCGGCCCCGGCGACCACCACCACCACGTCGACCCCGGCCACGACCTCCACCACCGCCGCATCTCCGCCGGTGACCACGGCGAGGCCGGACTGGCTCGGCACACGTGTCCTGCCCACAGGTCCGGGTGGCTTCGGTGAGATCCAGCCCACACCTCCCGAGCTGGTCGATCGCCGCTTCGCCACCATCGACGTGCTCCCGCGCCCCACCTCCGACCGCTACGAGCCCACCGTGGCTCCGGTGCCGCCCGATGTTGCCGCCCGGTCGACATGGTCGGAGGCGTGCCCGGTGGCGTTGGAGGATCTCCGCTACCTCACCATCCCGTTCTGGGGCTTCGACCAGGAGCTCCACACCGGCGAGCTCCTCGTCAACGCCGACGCCGTCGATGCCGTCCTGGCCGGCTTCCACACGCTGTTCGACCGCCGGTTCCCGATCGAGGCCATGGGCATCGCCACCGAGGCCGATCTCGACGCCCCACCCACCGGTGACGGCAACGAGACCGGGGCCTTCGTGTGCCGCCCCACCCGGGGCTCCACCAGCTGGTCGCAGCACGCCTACGGCCGGGCCGTCGACATCGACCCGTTCCAGAACCCGTACGTCAAGGGCGACATCGTCCTGCCCGAGTTGGCGTCGGCGTACGCCGACCGCAGCCAGCACAAGGTCGGGATGCTGACCGCCGACGACGTGGCCGGTTTCCTCGACGCGGGATGGGGATGGGGCGCGCACTGGCACTCGCCCAAGGACAACATGCACGTCTCCGCCAACGGGCGGTGATCAGCGCATCACCCGGGCGAACAGGGTCTCCAGGTACCGGCCCTCCGGGAACGAGACCGGGTGGTCGACGGCGTGCCCGGTGCGAGCCCACTCCTCCAGCTGATGACCCGTCTCGGCCGCGGCCGAGCGCACGGTGGCGAAGAACGCGGCCTCCCCGACACGACTCGAGCACGACGACTGCACGAGCATGCCTCCCGGTGCGGTGACGGCGATGCCGAGACGGGTGAGCCGGCCGTAGGCAGCCAGCGCCCGGTCGACCTGGGAGGACCGGGAGGCGAAGGAGGGAGGGTCGATGACGACGACGTCGAACCGGCGACCGTCGGCGGCCAAGGACTCCAACACGTCGAACGCGTCGCCCTCGACGGTGATGTGGCGGCAGGCGCGGACGGGCTCACGGCCCCGGTTCGCCGCCATGTTGCGCCGGGCGGTGTCCAGCGCCGGCTGGCTGCGGTCGACGCTGACGACGGACGCGGCGCCGCCCGCGGCGGCGTGCACCGAGAACCCGCCGGTGCAGCAGAAGACGTCGAGCACATCGGCCCCGGCCGCGAGCCCACCCACGAGGGCCCGGTTCTCGCGCTGGTCGAGGAAGTGTCCGGTCTTCTGGCCGGTGAGGACGTCCGCCTCGAACCGCAGTCCCCGCTCGTCGAACGGCACCGGGCCGGTGGGCCGGGGACCGACGAGCGCCACGGCGCCGTCCTCGGTGTCGAAGGGGAGCTCCACCGATCGGCCGTGGCGCAGCACCACCCGGTCCACTCGGAACACGTCGCAGACGAGCGGAACGATGGTGGCCAGGTGGGGGAGCCAGGCGGCGGTGTACAGCTTCACCACGCCGGTGTCGCCGTAGCGATCCACGACGAGGCCGGGCATCCCGTCGTTCTCGCCGTGAACGCAGCGGTACCCGGTGGTGTCGCCGTCGGCGACGAGCGCCCGGCGGCGCCCGGCGGCGTCGTCGAGACGTTCGGACCAGAAGTCGGCGTCGATCGGCCGAGCCGAGCCGGCGTGCAGCACGCGGACCCGGATCGGGGAGGTCGGGTCCCAGAGCCCGATGGCGGCGAATCGTCGCTTGGCGTCGAACACCACCGCGAGGTCACCGGGTGCTCCGGTGTGGCTCACGGATTCGATGGCGCCGTCGAAGATCCACGGATGGCCGGCCCGGACCTGTCGCAGCGCATCCGCGGTGATGCGGACGGCGAGGCGCGTCGGCGACGGCTGCGGGAGCCGGGAGAGGATCTCCGGATGGATGTCGGTGGCGTCCATGGATGCTCCGGGTCGGGGGAGGGGCGACGGTACCGTTCGGCGACGGCGCCGAAGGGCTCAAGTCCGCCCGGTTCGGCTGCCGAAGATGAAAGCGCACGAGAGGTGCGGGGAGCAGCGCGGAGGGACACGGGTGACCACGTTCGACGACGTACGGGACATCTCTTTCGAGCTGCTCTTCGATCGCCTGCCCGATGCCACCGTGCTCATCGACGGCGCCGGACGCCTGCGGTGGTTGAACGAGGCCGCCGTCGACCGCCTCGGCGGCGAGCGCGGCGGATGGACGGGCGAGCAGGCGCTCGCCCTCATCCATCCCGACGACGCCGACGCCGCACTCCTGGCCCTGTCGAGCGTCCAGCAGAAGGTGACGGGCACGCCGATCGAACTGCGGATCCGTACCGAGGACGGCTGGCGTCTGACCGAGGTCATCGGTGCCCCCCTCGGAGACGAGGCGGGCCACATCCTGCTGTCCATCCGCGACCTCACCGACCGCCGCCGGTGGGAGGTGGCGACCAACGAGACAGCCAAGCTCCGCGCCCTCGTCCAGCACGCCCCGACCTTGTTCATCCTCGTCGACGCCTCCGGACGCATGCAGGCGACGTCGGGGGCGATCACACGCCTGTTGGGATATGACCAGGCCGACGTGGAAGGACGTGATCTCGTCGACCTCGTCGATCCCGACAGTCGATCCCGGCTGCGGTCGGCGCTGGACCGGTTGCGCCGCCGGGAGGGCTCGCGCATCACGCCGGAGCGAGTCGAGGTCCAGTTCCGCGATGTTCGCTCGGACGGGCTCGTGCCCTACGAGCTGACGATCGTCGACATGCTCGACGACCCGACGGTGGTGGGCCTGGTCGTGACCGGCCACGACGTCAGCGAGCGCAGCGCCAACGAAGAGGTCCTCCGCGACATGTTGTCGCTCCTCCACGCCACCCTCGATTCGACGGCCGACGGCATCCTGGTGGTGGACCTGGCCGGACGGATCACCAGCTTCAACGCCCGCTTCGTGGACCTCTGGCGCCTGCCGGTCGACGTGGTCGCCGCCGGAGCAGGCGGGGCCGTCCTCGAGCACACCAGCCGCCAGCTCGAGGACTCGGCCCAGTTCGTGGCGAAGGTCCACGAGGTCCACGCCGATCCCGAGATCGAGAGCTTCGACATCCTCCGGCTTCTCGACGGCCGGGTCTTCGAGCGCTACTCGCGTCCCCAACGGGTGGGAGGCGACGTGGTGGGCCGCGTGTGGAGCTTCCACGACGTCACCCGGCAGAAGCAGCTCGAGAGCGAGCTGCAGCACCAGGCCTTCCACGACTCGCTCACCGGTCTGTCCAACCACGTGCAGTTCCGCGACCGTCTGGACCGGGCGCTGGCCCGGGCGGCCATCGACGGACGTGAGGTCGCCGTCCTGTACTTCGACATCGACGACTTCAAGCTCGTCAACGACAGCCTCGGCCACCCCGCCGGCGACCAGATCCTCGTCGCCGTGGCGGAGCGGCTGCGCCGATGCGTCCGCGACGGCGACACCATCGCCCGGCTCGGCGGCGACGAGTTCGCCGTGCTCGTGGAACGGCTGGAGTCGCGCCGGGCGGCCACCGAGATGGCGGGCCGGATCATCGACGCGTTCCGACGACCGGTGCAGATGGGCACCCGGGAGCTGGTCACCTCGGTGAGCGTCGGCATCACGTTCAGCAGTCCCGGGGTGGACGGTGAGCAGATGCTGCGCAACGCCGATCTGGCCATGTACGCCGCCAAGCGCCGGGGCAAGGCCCGCTCCGAGGTGTACGTGTCGGGCATGCACGCCGAGGCCGTCGCCCGTCTGGAGATGGAGGCGGACCTGCACGTGGCCCGGGCTCGGGGCGAGTTCTGGGTCGCCTACCAGCCGATCGTGGCCCTGGGCACCGGTCGGATCGTCGGGTACGAGTCGTTGTTGCGTTGGCAGCACCCCGAGCTGGGCGAGGTCGGCCCGGACCGCTTCATCGGTGCCGCGGAGGACATCGGTGTCATCGGTGACCTGAGCGAGTTCGTGTTCCAGCAGGCCTGCGCCGACATGCGCCAGTGGACAGACACCTCCGCGGCCGGGGATCTGACCTTGTCGGTCAACGTCTCCGCCCGCCAGCTCATGAACGGGACCGTGGTGGCCCAGGTCGAGGATGCGCTGGCCGTCTCGGGCCTGTCACCGTCCCGGCTCGTCGTCGAGCTCACCGAGACGGCGATGCTCCACGACACCCGATCGGCGAGCCGTTCGCTCGATGCGTTGGAGTCGCTCGGTGTGCGGCTGGCCCTCGACGACTTCGGCACCGGGTTCTCGTCGTTGACGCACCTCCAGCAGTTCCCGATCGAGATCATCAAGATCGACCGCTCGTTCATGACGACGATCGTCGAGGACGAGGCGCTCATCCGGGCCGTCATCCGCATGTCGCAGGAGCTGGGCCTGACCGCGGTGGCCGAAGGGGTCGAGACGGCCGAGCAGGCCGCGTTCCTCACCGACGCCGGCTGCGATCTGGGGCAGGGCTACTACTTCGCCCGGCCCGGGCCGGCCGCGAGCGTGGAACGCGCCCTCAGCGGGCGGGATCGCTGATCCGAGGGCGGGTCGTCGCCGGGATCACCGTGACCGGCACCGTGGCGTGCTGGACGATCTGCATGCTGGTGCTGCCGAGGAGGAGCTCGGGGAACCCGCCGACACCTCGACTGCCGACGACGATCATGTCGACGGATTCGGCGTCGGCGAGGCGGAGCAGCACCATCGCTGGTGGCCCGTCCTCGACGATGCGACGGCCGCGGACGCCACGACGGTCGAGCGGTTCGCACCACTCGTCCTGGAAGGCGGCGGTGATCTCCTCCCGGTGCGACGAGGTCGGGACGGGTTCGTCGCCCGGCTGCAAGTAGTCGAGCAGGCCGAGGGCGTGCACCGCCACCACCTCGGCTCCGAGCTGCTCCGCGAGCTCGGCGGCGAACTCGAGTGCGGCACGGCTGTCGGCGGAGCCGTCCACGCCGACCAGGATGCGTTGGATCACCGTGCTGTGTCCTCTCGTTGTCGGCGGAGCCCCGACCCTACCGGGAGCCGATCAGCGTGATCGGGCCTTCTCGATGACCTGGGCGAGGTGGAGCGCCTCGCGGTGGGCGCCGTGGCTGATCTGGGTCTTGCACGAGAAGCCGTCCGTCACGACGATCGTCCGCGGCGACGCCTGCTTGACCGCCGGCAGCAGTGCGGCGTCGCCTGCGTCCATGGAGATGTCGTGGTGGCCGGCCTCGAACCCCCAGGAGCCGGCCAGGCCGCAGCACCCGCCTGTGACCTTGTCGACCTCGAGACCCATCGACTCGAGGAGGCGCACGTCGACGTCGATCCCGCCGGTGGCCTTGTGGTGGCAGTGGCCCCAGAGGAGCGCATCGCCGTCGAGGTGCGGGAGCTCGACGTCGCGGTCGGCCAGGAACTCGCCGAAGTGGAACACGTTCTGGTGCAGCCGTTTGGCGTCGTCGTCGTGGGGGAGCATCTTCACCAACTCGTCCTTGAACGTGGCGAGGCAGCTCGGCTCGATGCCGACGACGGGTGTGCCGCGGCGGATCTCGTCCCGCATGGCGTCGAGGCTGCGGCGCAGGTACCGCTCGGCGGAATCGAGGAACCCGAAGTCATAGAGGGGACGTCCGCAGCACACCGGGCCTGTGGGCATCACCACGTGGAACCCGGCATCCTCGAGGACCCGGACGGCGGCGCGGCCGACGTCGACGTGGAGCCGGTTGTTGAAGGTGTCGGGCCAGAGCAGGACGCGGGGGCCGTCGGGGTTGCGGACCTCACGTTCGGCGAACCACTCCTGGAGCGGCTGGTGGGCCACGTGCGGCATACGTCGCTCGGTGGTGGCGCCGGCGGCCCGCATGACCAGGCCGCCGAGGACCGGCGCGTGGGCGACGGCGTTGACCAGACGAGGCATCTTGCTGGCGATCCGCAGCCACTTGTCGATGTAGCCGAAGGCGTAGGCGTGTCGGGGACGCAGTCGACCCTTCCAGTGGTGGTGGAGGAACTCGGCCTTGTACGTGGGCATGTCGACGTTGACGGGGCAGTCGTTGGTGCACCCCTTGCAGGCCAGGCACAGATCCAGTGACTCCGCCACTTCGTCGCTGCGCCAGCCGTCGGTGATGATCTCGCCCTGGAGCATCTCGAACAGGAGCCGGGCCCGCCCGCGTGTCGTGTACTTCTCCTCCCGGGTGACGATGAAGCTCGGGCACATCACGTCGACGCCCTCGGGCTCGCGACACTTGCCGACGCCCACGCAGCGCACGGTGGCGTGGGCGAAGTCACCGTGGTCCTCGGGGTAGGCGAACTTCGTGGGCGGCCGGGGCGGGTTGTAGTCGACGCCCAACTTGAGGCCTTCGTCGAGGGGGCGGGCGTCGACGACCTTGCCCGGGTTCATGCGGTTCCTCGGGTCCCAGATGCGCTTGAACTCCCGGAACGCCTCCATGAGTTCGGCCCCGTACATGCGTGGGAGCAGCTCGCCGCGCTGCTGGCCGTCGCCGTGCTCGCCGGAGAGCGACCCTCCGTAGGACACGACGAGGTCGGCGGCCTCCTCCATGAAGTGCCGATAGTCCTCGAGGCCACCGGGTGTCCGGAGGTCGAAGCCGATGCGGGAGTGGATGCACCCGTCGCCCAGGTGGCCGTACATCGCGCCGGTGTAGCCGTACTTGTCGTAGAGGTCGCCGAGGTCGCGGAGGTACGGGCCGACCACCGACGGGTCGACCGCGGAGTCCTCCCAGCCGGGCCAATGGTCGCTGTCGCTCTCGGGCGGGAAGGCGGTGGCGCCGAGGCCGGCCTCGCGGACCTCCCACAGCCGGGCGGTCTGGGCGGGGTCGGTGAACAGCGACACGCCGACCGGCGGATGGTCGTCGCGCTCGAGCCGATCGCCGATCTCCTGGGCCCGGCGTTCGGCCTCGTGCTGGCTGTCGCCGCCGACCTCGACCAGGACCCACGCACCGCCGTCGGGCAGCATCGAGATCTCGTCCGGATGCATCCCGAGCGCCACCTCGTTGTGGTAGAGCCGGTGGTCGATGGCCTCGCATGCCAGCGGCTCGAAGGCCAGGATCTCCTCCAGGTGGCGGGCCACCGTGAAGATGTCCTCGTAGCCGACCACCAGCAGGGAGCGGTGGGCCGGTGCGGGGACCAGCTTCAGGTCGGCCTCCAGGACGGTGACGCACGTGCCCTCGGTGCCCGTCAGGGCCCGCGCCACGTTGAAGCCCTTCTCCGGGAGCAGCTCGTCGATGTTGTAGCCCGACACCCGCCTCGGGATGTCGACGAAGCGTTCGCGGATGAGGTCGGCGTATCGGTCGCGCAGCGAGCGCAGGTCCGCGTAGATCTGCCCGCGACGGCCGCCCTCGGCGATGATCTGTTCGAGCTCGTCCTCCGAGGTGGGGCCCACCCGCATGCGGACGCCGTCGTAGGTGAGGATCTCGAGGCTCTCGACGTTGTCGGACGTGCGCGAGCCGTTGCCGGCGAAGCGGGCGTGGAGCGAGTGCATGCCGCACGAGTTGTTGCCGACGTTGCCGCCGATGGTGCAGTAGGCGTGGGTGGACGGGTCAGGACCGAACGTGAGGCCCTTCTCCTCGGCGTGCTTGTTGACCACGTCGTTGATGGCGCCGGGCTGGGCGCGGGCGATCCGGCGCTCCTCGTCGACCGCGATCACCTCGTGGAGGTACTTGGAGAAGTCGATCACCACCGCGTGGTTGACCGTCTCCCCCGACAGCGAGGTGCCCGCGCCCCGGTTGAGGATGGGCACGTCGAACTCGGCGCACACGCGATGGGTGGCGACGACATCGTCGATGGACTTCGGGATCACGACGCCGATCGGGGGCTGGCGGAAGTTGGATGCATCGGTGGCGTACATCGCCCGGGAGCCGGCATCGAAGCGGACCTCGCCGTCGATGGCCGCGGCCAGGGCGGCGGGGAGTGCGTCGTCGTCTGCCGAGCGGACCGTGGCCGTGTGCTCGATGCGGACCGGGATGCGTCCGTTCAGAAGGGTCATGGCGTCGTCTCCGTGTCGTCGGTCGGGGAGGGGGCGGCGTGGCTCCGTGGGCTCATGGGGTGACCGCCAGCGGTTCCACGTCGGCGGTGCGAAGCTCCACGCCCAGGCCGGGTCGGTCGGGGTCCGGGCGGACGCAGCCGTCTTGCGGCTCCGGCGCTCCGTCGAAGAAGCGTTGTTCGATGCGGACGTGGTCGTGGAACCACTCCATGTGGCGGAAGCGGCGGGTGGCGCAGCCGGCGTGGGCGCTGAGCAGCGGGGCGCAGTGAGCCGACAGGTCGAGGTGCGCGGCCTCCACCAGCCCGGCCACCGCGAGGAAGCCGGTGAAGCCGCCGCACCGGGTGACGTCGGCCTGCGGGCAGTCGACGGCGTCGGCGGCCAGCAGGCGGCGGAAGTACCACGGGTCCCAGCCGTACTCGCCCGCCGAGATCTCGAGACCGGCGGGGACCGACGAGCGGAGCCGACGCAACGACTCGACGTCGTCCGACGTCACCGGTTCCTCGTACCACCGGGCGCCGAAGTCACGGTAGGTCTGGGCCCACCGGCGCGCCTGTTGGTAGGTGAACGCGCCGTTGGCGTCGACCATCAGGGCCACGTCGGGGCCGATGGCGTCGCGGGCGGCGGCGAGGCGATCGGGATCCTGCTCGGGGTGGCGGGCGACCTTCATCTTCACCGCACCGAAGCCAGCGTCGGCCCATCCGCCCAGTTGGTCGGCCACCTCCGACGGGTCGTAGGTGCAGAAGCCCCCGCTGCCGTAGGCGGGGACGGCGTCGTGCTGCCGCCCGAGCAGGTCGACCACGGGCATGTCGAAGCGCCTCGACCGGAGATCCCACAGCGCGATGTCGACGGCCGAGATGGCCATGGCGACGACCCCGTGCCGCCCCAGGTTGCGCACGGCGGCGATCATCCGGGGCCAGATGGTGCGGGGGTCGTCGGTGCCGGCGTCGGTGACGACCTCGGCCAGCTTCGACTCGATGACCGACGCGGCGGCCGGATGGCAGTACGTCCACCCGATCCCGTGTGCCCCGCCGGCGGCGCGGACGTCGACCACCACGATGGTGGTCGACGTCCAGGCCAGCGTGCCGTCGGACTCCGGGCGATCGGTGGGCACCTCGTAGGCCCGGGCCGTCACCGACGAGATCGGTGGGGCGCTCATCGGCGCAGCTCTTGCGCCTTCTCCTTGATGCCTTCCACCGACGAGGTGCCGGGCCGCTGGATCTCCCTTGAGGATGGCCTTGGCCATGCTCTTGACCTGGCTGAGCTCGGTGTGGGGCGGAATGGGCGGGATCTCGGGATCGACCAGTGCGTCGACCACCACCGGCCGGTCGGAGGCGAACGCCTGGTCCCAGGCGCCGCTGATGTCCTCCGGCTTCTCGATGCGCAGTCCCCGCAGACCGATCGACTCGCGCGAACGCGGCGTAGTCGACCGCAGGGAGTGACTGGGTCGCCTCGAACTTCGTCGTCTCCGCCATGGCCCGCATCTCCCACGTGACCTGGTTCAGATCCTCGTTGTTCAAGACGAGGACGATGAGTCGGGGGTCCTGCCACTGCTGCCAGTAGCGGCTGATGGTGATCAGCTCGGCCATGCCGTTCATCTGCATGGCGCCGTCGCCGACGCAGGCGATGACCGGACGGTCGGGGTGGCCGAACTTGGCGCCGATCGCATACGGCACGCCGGGCCCCATCGTGGCGAGGTTGCCCGAGAGCGAACCCCGGATGTCGGCCGCGGAACTTGAGATCACGGGCATACCAGTTCGCCGACGAGCCCGAGTCGGAGGTGACGATGGCGTCGTCGGGCAGCCGGGGCGACAGCTCCCAGAACACCCGCTGGGGGTTCACCGGGTCGGCGTCCACCATGGCCCGATGCTCGAGGATCTCCCACCAACGCTCGATCTCGTCGCTGGATCTCCTGCTGCCACGACGCGGTCCTCCACCGGATCGAGCATGGGCAGGAGCTGTTCGAGGGTGTCGTGGGCGTCGCCGACGAGGTTGACCTCCATCGGGTACCGGATCCCGATCATCTTGGCGTCGATGTCGATCTGGACGCCGCGGGCCTGGCCGAAGTCGGGCAGGAACTGGCTGTACGGGAAGCTCGATCCGACCATCAGCAACGTGTCGCAGTCCATCATCATGTGATCGCTCGGCTTCGAGCCGAGCAGCCCGATGGGCCCGGTGACCAGGGGATGGTCGTCGGGGAGCACGTCCTTGCCGAGCAGCGCCTTGGCCACGCCGGCACCGCGCTTCTCGGCGACCTGCGAGGACCTGGTCGGCGGCCTCGCCGGGCGCCCTGGCCGACGAGGATGGCGAGCCGCTCGCCCGAGTTGATGACTCGGCGGCCGCTCGGATCGACCCCGTCGCGGCGGCGGTGATCTTCGGGGGCATGACGCCCATCGACGACGGCACCATCTTGAACGCGTGGCCGGCGCCGACGACTCCTCCTGCTGGAGGTCGGCCGGCACGATCACGCAGGTCGGCGGTGCGCTGCGGTCATGGCGATGCGCATGGCGCGGTCGATGAGCATCGGGAACTGCTCGGGCTTGGTCGCCATGTGGACGTACTCGTGGGCGACGTCCTTGAACAGGGTCTGGAGGTCGACCTCCTGCTGGTAGCTGCCGCCGAGCGCGGTGGCGGCCTGCTGGCCGACGATGGCGACCACGGGCACGTGGTCGAGCTTGGCGTCGTAGAGGCCGTTGAGGAGGTGGATGGCGCCGGGGCCGGAGGTGGCCATGCACACGCCGACCTTGCCGGTGAACTTGGCGTAGCCGGTGGCGGCGAAGGCCGCCATCTCCTCGTGGCGGGGCTGGACGAACGGCGGCGTCGTTGCCGGCGGCCTGGAGGGCGGCGAGGAGGTGATTGATCCCGTCACCGGGGAAGCCGAAGATCCGTTCGACCCCCCATTCCTGGAGCCGGGTGATGATGTGGTCGCTCACGGTCGTGGTGCTCATCGAGACCTCCTGTCAGGGGCGTTCGCTTTCCCGGGACCCGTACCCGATCGACCCGGTGAACGTCGTCGACTACCCGGGTGGACCTCGGTCGGTCCGCGGGACTCGACGGCCTCGGTGTAGAACGACGCCGCGTTGACGAGCGCGAGGTGCGACAACCCCTGGGGGACGTTGCCGAGCAGTTCCCCGGGCTTCCGGGTCGTACTCCTCGGAATGAGACCCGAGTCCGGTGGTCGCGGCGCAGCGTCGCCGTCCATCTGCTCGGCGGCCTCGTCGAGCCGCCCGGCGAGGACCAGGCGTCGGCCAACCAGAACGAGCACGGCAGGAACGCGCCCTCCTCCTCGCGCTGGCCGGTGTAGCGCCACACGAAGTGGCCCTCGGTCAGCGCGCGCGGACGGCGTCGATCGTGCCGGCTGCAGCTCGTCGTGCCCTCGACGAACCCGGTGCGGCCGGCGAGCAGCCAGGCGGCGTCGAGCTCCTCGGTGTCGGCGTGGGCGGTGAAGGACTGCTTGGCCGTCGGACCAGCACCGCTCCTCGACGAACTCGCGGATCCGGTCCCGCGTCGGTCCGACCATCGCTCGACGTCGCCGTCGATCTGGCCGAGTCGACGAGCCCGAGGGCCCGGTCGAGCGCCGCCCAGCACGCCGATCTTCGAGATGGTGTAGTGGCGCCCGGTGCGGGAGCTCCCAGATGCCGGCGTCCTCGTGCTGCCAGATCTCGCACAGCGCGGTCGGCGAGATCAGCGATCAACTGGGCGGTGCCGGGGTCGAGCTCGTTCCCCTGCTCCACGTAGATCCGACATCGCCTCGATAGAAGTCGCCCCAGCACCCGAGCTGGAGCTGGCGTGCGCCGTTCCGCCTGTGCACCGGCGTCGAGCCCCGGTAGCCGGGGAGGTCCAGCTCACCATCGTCGTCGGCACCGCGCCGTCGATGCTGTAGAACGGCGCCAGGTGCGGGGCGGAGTGGCCTGGCCATGCGGAGCAGCGCTACGATCGCCCGGTGGGCCTCCTCCACCAGCCCGATGCTCAGGAAGGCGTCGATGGTGAACGAGGCGTCGCGGATCCAGCAGTAGCGGTAGTCGAAGTTGCGGCTGCCGCCGATTCGCTCGGGCAGCGACGTGGTGGCGGCCGTGATCGGCGACCCGGTGCGGTGGTGGGTCAGCAGCTTGAGCGTGCGGGCGCTGACTCGGAGCTCGTCGTTCCAGCGATCGAAGGTGAAGATCCCCTGCGACCAGGTGCGCCACACGTCGGCCGTCCGGTCGAGACGAGCCTCGATCTCGTCGCGGTCCGGCCGCACCATCGGGGTGCCGGTGCCCATCACCAGGGTGAGGAGCCCGGTCGCCCCGGGCGCACGGAGATCGACCCGGCCGCTGAGCCGGGTGCCGACGTGGTCGCAGGTGGCGTCGCCGTGGACGAGCACCGCCAACCCCAGCTGCTCGCAGCGCCCTCGGATGAGCCCGTGCCGCTCGGTGAAGCCCACCGGCTCGGCGCCGAGGAAGCCGGTGGTCTCGAGGCTCCACCCAGCTCGACCTGGCCGTCGACGAGCTCGACGCGCCGCGCCAGCTCGACCCAGGGCAGGACGGCGCCGTTGTGGAGTGTGAAGGCATCGGTGACCGTGGCGGTGCCCCCCTCGGTACGGAACGTCGTGCGCACCATGGCGGTGTCGTGGAGGTACTCGCGGTGGGCCTCGTGCTCGCCGGTCGGGGCCAGCGTCCAACGGCCGCCCTCGGTGGCGTCGAGGAGCGAGTCGAAGATGGCGATGCGGTCGTCCTCGGGGAGGGCCATCCACACGATCGTCGCCTGCCGGTCGATCAGCGCCAGCGAGCGGCCGTCGCCGATGACGGCCAGGTCCTGGATCGGTGGGTACGGGTCCGCGCCCGTGGCATCGCTCACGCGTTCACCGTCTCGCCTTCCTCGTCCTCGTGCTCCCGGCTGTCCCGCGCTCCTCCTCGAAGGCCGCCTCGGCGGTGCTCCCCTCGATCTTCTGGAGATCCTTCGCCCACTTCCACGCGACGGCACCGACGATCGGTGGGAGCACGAAGAGGCAGGTCCGCTCGACGAACACCATCGACTCCACGGTGAGGTTCATCCAGCTGGCGAAGATGTCCTGGGAGCCGGCCACGAACAGGACCAGGTAGAAGGCGAACGCCCCGGCGCCGAACGCCACCCGCCCGGGGCGGTTGCCGGGGACGTTCGAGCAGTTCGTGCGGGCCGGTCGCCGGTGAGGCGCTTCTCGATGAACGGATACAGGTAGAGGCCGAGGAAGGTGAACGCCGGGAGGAACACGCCGGGCCAGAACAGTGCCGGCACGGTGTGGCCGAACAGGGTGAAGTCCCATCCCGGGAACAGCCGCAGCGCTCCCTCGAGCCACCCCACGTACCAGTCGGGCTGGGCGCCGGTGGTCACCGCGGACGGCTCGTAGGGCCCCACAGCCAGATCGGGTTGATCTGCACCAAGCCGCCGAGCGTGGCGAGCACGGCGACGACGCCGAGCAGCAGCGACGGTCGAGCGGGCGGCGTAGTTGGGCCACAGCCGTGACCCGACGACGTTGTCCTCCGCTCCCTCGCCCCGGGAACTGGGTGTGCTTCTGGCGCCAGACCAGGGCGAGGTGCATGCTCAGCAGCCCGAAGATGACGGCCGGGACGATGAGGACGTGCAGGACGAACATGCGGCGGATCATCTGGTCGCCGGGGAAGGTGCCGCCGAAGAACAGGTTGGCGACCCAGGTGCCGACGACGGGGATCGACTCGGCGATGGAGTAGGCGATGCGCAGGCCGGTGCCCGAGAGCAGGTCGTCGAGGAGCGAGTAGCCGAGGAACCCGTTGGCGATGGCGGCGAGCAGCAGGGTCACGCCGATGATCCAGTTCAGCTCCCGCGGCCGCCGGAACGCGCCGGTGAAGAAGATGCGGCCGAGGTGGAGGACGATGGTGAGCAGGAACAGCAGCGCGGCCCAGTGGTGGATCTGGCGCATGAGCAGGCCGATGGGGACGTCGAAGCTGATGCGCAGCGTCGAGGCGTACGCCTCGGACGTCTCGAGGCCCGGAGCGGCGCGTAGGCGCCGGGGTACACGACCTCCGACAGCGCTCGGCTCGAAGAAGATCGTCAGGAAGACGCCGGTGCCGACGAGGATGAAGAACGCGTACGCCGCCACCTCGCCGAACATGAAGCTGAAGTGGTCGGGGAAGACGTGGCCGAGCGCGGAGCGGACCCACGGGCCGCCGCCGATGCGGTCGTCGAGCCAGCCGGCCGGGCGTGCCGATCACGGCCGGCTCCAGAAGCTCGGGCCGACCGGTTCGGGGAAGTCGCCGCGGGCGATCAGGTACCCGTCGTCGTCGACCCCGACCGGGAGCTGGGGGAGCGGTCGGGCGGCCGGGCCGAACGAGGGACGGGCCCCCTCGGCCGGCAGGAACACCGACTGGTGGCACGGGCAGAACAGCTCGCGGGTCTGGGCGTCGTAGAGCCCCACCGGGCAGCCGGCGTGGGTGCAGACCTTCGAGTAGGCGAGGAAGCCGTCGGGCGCCCACTCGGCCCGCGTCGCGCGACGGGTCGAAGTCGGCCGGGTCCATGCGGATGAGGATCACCTGGGAGTCAGACTTGGGTCTCGTCGCCCTCGGGGAACACGGTCGTCCATGCGAGCCCACGTCGAGGTCGCTCGGGATGCACCGGTGCGCCCTCGGCGTCGACCATGCGCCGGCCCGCCCGCCAGCCGGTCCGGCGCAGTTCGGGGAAGGGCGAGGGGCCGAGCGAACGCAGCGGGGTGAGCATGGCGGCCAGCAAGCTGGCGCCGGCCAGACCGAGCAGGCCGAACATGCCCCGCCGCCGCTGCAGCCCCAGCCTCGCCCAGTTCGGCGCGTCGCCACCGCTCCGTCGCGCTCGTGGTCGGTGGACACGGCATCGGGTCCCGATGTTCGACCGCGATGCGGTTCGGGCACGGCACGCACGACCCCACACGCCGGCGGCGAGCGCCAGGCCGCCGATGGCGACCGCGAGGCCGACGCCCTGGGCCGCGGGCCCGCCGTCGGCCCAGTAGGCCACCAGCAGCGTGATGCTGCCGGCACATCGACAGCGCCAGCCCGGCCGCCACGGCGCTGCCGGGTCCGCGGTCGCGCTGGTCGGTGCCCGTCCCGTGCCCGTCATCGATCTCGTTCTCCTTGCGGAGGGGGGTTGCGTTCGCCCAGCCACCGGGTGAACAGCACCATCGGCAGCAGCCCGAGCACGAAGGCCGCTGCGCCCTCGGGCACCGGTCCCCAGTGGCCGAGCGCATACCCGCCCCGGTCTCGGGGGCGGTCGAGCTCCTGGACGTAGCCGGCGATGTCGGTGGCGGTCTTGTCGGTCGATCACCGGCCCGGGAAGTTGGGCATGTCGTTGGGGCCGGATGCGGATCGCCTCGACGATCCGCACCGGGCGTCGGCATGCAGCGGCGGGACGTTCTTGCCGCGAGTAAGGATGCCGCCCTGGCCCACCATCTGGTGGCACGAGGCGCACTGGCTGCGGTAGGCGTCCCCGCCGGCGACGACGTCGGCCGCGGTCAGGTCGACCTCGGGGACCTCGGGTCCGCTCGACGAGCGTGCCGGCGTAGGCGACCAGGGCCCGGATCTCGGCCTGCCGTAGGTCACGGCGCCCCGGTACGCCGGGTCGCTCGGTGCCGCCAGCGGCATGCGGCCCGGTCCCGACCTGAAGTCGATGCCGGCCGCCCCACGCCCTGGAGGTCGGGCCCCGGCTGGTGCCGCTGCCGTCCTCGCCGTGGCAGACGGCGCAGTCCCGCTGCCACAGCTCCTTGCCCACCGGCGTGTCCTGGTTGGACCGGGCCAGGGGTGCGGCGGCCGCGACCGGCGTGCTGGCTCGATATGCACCGACGCCGAACGAGAAGACGACGGCGAGCGTCGTGACCGTGATCGTCCATCCGTGCGGGTGCATGCCACTGGGGGCCGTACCCGGGGCCGTCGGCGATCAGAACACCAATTCCTCGGATCCGGTTCTGGCGTCGATCGACGTCGGGTTTGAGTGCCCGGCGCTTCCCGCCAGGGGGCCGGTGAGAAGCGGTGGCAGACCACGATCGCAGCGACGACCACTGGACAGGCCAGCCGACCACGACCCATGACCACGCCTTCATGACCAGGACGACCCGACCCGACGTGGCTGCGACCACGATCCGCTGAGTCCTGCGACGATGACGTTCCGACCACCTCGCCCGACCATCTGGCGCCTCGGTGCCATCGGCCTCGGCGCCAGCCTACGCTCGGAGGATGCGGGTCGCACGCAGTGCTCGATCCCGCCAGCCCGGAGGCGTCCCGGGTCGCCACGCTCGGGCTGGACGCTGTTCACGGTCGCCACGGTCGTCACCATCGGCGTGTTCGTCTTCCTCGCCTTCGGCCTCGTCCGTCGCCGGCGCAGCGACGACGAGGGGCCGCAGTCCGAGCGCGAAGGTGAGCGCTGGGTCATCGGCGGGGGCGTGATCCTGCCGATCGTCGTGCTGCTCCCCATCGTGGGCTTCGGCCTGGCGGTCCTGAACATGCACACCACCCCGACGATGCAGATCGAGGTCATCGGACACCAGTTCTGGTGGGAGTACCGCTACCTCGGCGAGGACGTCCAGACGGCGAACGAGCTGCACATCCCCGTCGACAAGCCGGTCGAGCTGGTGTTGACCTCCGACGACGTCAACCACTCGTTCTGGGTGCCGTCGCTTGGCCGGCAAGACCGACCTGATCCCCGGCCACGAACACCATGACGTTGCAGGCCGACCGCCCGGCACGCTACCGGGGCACTGCGCCGAGTACTGCGGCCTCCAGCACGCCAAGATGCTGTTCCTCGTGGTGGCCGACACCGCCGACGAGTTCCAGCAGTGGCTGCAGCTCCAGCAGTCCGCTGCCACCCCCACCGATTCCCTGGGCGCCCAGCTGTTCGCGGAGAAGAGCTGCGCCTCGTGTCACACCGTCAAGGGCACCGAGGCCGAGGGGCGCCTCGGGCCCGACCTGACACACGTGGCATCCCGCCACGCTCGGCGCCGGAGTGCTCCCGAACACGCTTCGAGAACATGCGGCGGTGGATCGGGCACACGTGGGAGGTCAAGGACGGATCACCATGCCCGAGGTGCCGTTGACCGACGAGGAGGTCACCGCCATCACGACCTACCTGGAGTCTCTCAAATGACGCTCGTCGAGCCGCCCGCCGACGATGTCGCACACGGAGCCCGAGGTGGCACCGCTCGAACAGGTGTGGGCCGACACGCCCGGCATCGCCGGGTACCTGACCACCGTCGACCACAAGCGCATCGGCCGCCGCTACCTCGTCACCGCGTTCGTCTTCCTCCTCCTCGGTGGGGTCGAGGCGCTGTTCATGCGGACGCAGCTGGCCTCGCCAACGGCACGGTGCTCGACGCCGGCAGTACAACTCGCTGATGACGATGCACGGCACGACGATGATCTTCCTGTTCAACACGCCGGTCTTCGCCGGCTTCGGGAACTACCTGGTGCCGCTGCAGATCGGCGCGCGCGACATGGCGTTCCCACGCCTCAACGCGCTCAGCTACTGGATCTTCGTGCTGTCCGGCACGTTCATCTACAGCAGCTTCCTCGTCGGCCAACTCCCGCACGGCGGGTGGTTCGCCTACGTGCCGCTCACCGACGACCGCTTCCTCCCCGGGTGCCGGCATGGACTTCTGGGCGGTGGGCCAGGTGTTCCTCGGGTTGTCGACCACCGTGGGCGCCGTCAACTTCATCGTGACGATCCTGAGGATGCGCACACCCGGCATGTCGCTCGGACGGATGCCGCTCTTCGTCTGGGGCATCCTGTCGATGTCCTTCATGATCATCTTCGCCGTGCCGTCGGTGACGCTGGCGGGCGTGCTGCTCGAGCTGCAGCGCATGGGGATGCACTTCTTCACCCCGGGCCTCGGCGGCGACCCCATGCTCTACCAGCACCTCTTCTGGATCTGGGGCCATCCCGAGGTGTACCTGCTGTTCATCCCGGCCACGGGGATCATCTCGATGATCATCCCCGCCTTCACCCATCGCGCCGATCGTGGGGTACCGCTACGTCGTCGTCGGCGCTCGTGGCCACGGCATTCGTCAGCTTCGGTCTGTGGGTGCACCACATGTTCGCCGTCGACCTGCCGATCCTCGTCGCCAGCTTCTTCTCAGCGGCCAGCGTCCTGATCGCCATCCCGTCCGGGGTCCAGATCTTCTCCTGGGTCACCACCATCTTCCGGGCGCCGCAGAGGCCGCGGTTCGAGGTCCCGTTCCTGTACGCCCTCGCCTTCATCGTCACGTTCGTGATCGGCGGCATGACCGGCGTGATGGTCGCGCTCGTCCCCTTCGACCTCCAGGTCCACGACAGCTACTTCGTCGTCGCTCACTTCCACTACGTGCTGATGGGCGGCACGGTGTTCCCCACCTTCGCCGGCCTGCACTACTGGTTCCCGAAGATGACGGGCCGCATGTTGCACCACACCGCCGAGCTGGTGGCCTTCTGGTTCGTCTTCATCGGCTTCCACGTGACGTTCTTCCCCCAGCACATCCTCGGGCTCTGGGGCATGCCCCGCCGCGTGTACTGGTACGACTCGTCCACGGGGTGGTCGGCGTTGAACATGATCAGTTCGATCGGGGCGTTCATCCTCGCCATCGGCATCGCGGTCATGGCCCTCAACTTCGTGATCTCGCGGTTCCGAGGCCGGATCGCTCCGGCCGACCCGTGGGGCGGCGAGTCGCTCGAGTGGACGATCTCCTCGAAGCCGCCCGACCACAACTTCCGGGAGTTCCCCATCGTGACCAACCACCACCCGGCCTGGGACCTCGCCGAACACGGATCGATCCCGACCGTGACCAGCGTCGACGGCGAGGACCTCACCGTGGCGCTCGAGGGTGAACACCGAACCCTGGTGACGTCGTCCGTCGACGCGTCGGAGGTCGACGTCGTCACCATGGCGCCGCCGTCCTACTGGCCGCTCGTGGTGGGCCTGTCGCTGTTCGTCACGTCGGCGGCTGTCGTCTCCCGCTCCCTCCTGATCGGCGCCATCGGGGTGTTCGTGCTGACCACGGGGCTCATCCAGTGGCAACGGGAGATCGGGTCGTGAGCGCCGTCGTGACCGATCCGAGCGGCCCCCGCGCCCGGTCTGCGTCGGTCCACGGGCCGGTCGCTCGGCTGGTGGGGGACGGTGACGATGATCGTCACGGAGGCAACCCTGTTCGCCCTCCTGCTGTTCGCCTACAACCAACTCCGGATCCAGGCCGAACGGTGGCCCCTCGGCGACATCTCCGACCCCGAGCTGATCAAGTCCGGCTTCCGCACGGTGGTCCTGCTCGGCAGCTCCATCCCCATGCACCTGGCCGACAAGGCGGCGGAGAAGGGCCACCAGCGCCAGCTCCGGTGGGGGCTGGGGATCGGGTGGCTGATGGGAGCGCTGTTCCTCGCCGGTCACTTCGACGAGTGGAGCACCACGCTGCACGAGTTCACGCCCACCACCAACGCCTACGGCTCGCTCTTCTACACGATCACCGGGTTCCACGCCCTCCACCTGATCGTCGGCCTCACCGTCACCGGCTACCTGTGGATCGGCGCGGTCAGCGGTCGCTACGAGACCAAACCGATGACCGGTGTGAAGTGCGGCATCCTCTACTGGCACTTCGTCGACGCCGTGTGGGTGTTCGTGTTCGGCATGCTCTACCTGTCGGTGACGTGGACATGAGCGCCACCCCCACCACCGTCGAGCCCGACGACGCCGTCGACCGCCCGGTCCCGAGGTGGCTGCTGCTGTTCGCGCTCAGCGGCGGGATGATCGGATGGTTCCTCCGTCTCGTCGGCGGGTCCGCGCTCGTTCCCGTGGCCTGTGCGCAGGACATGTGGTGGCTCATCGACGCGTGGACCGTGCTCCACGGCCTGGTCTGCGTCGCCGCGATCGCCGCAGCCTGGCAGGTCCACCGGCGAGCGGGCCCCGGCGACGACAGCCGTGCCGTCGGCTACCGACTGTTGGGGTTCGTGGCGATCGCCATCAACGTGTTGTCCCTGGTCCTGGTGATCGCCGAAGGCCAGATGCACATCTGGTTCGGAGCCTGCCGATGACCGCGCTCGTCGACGCATTGACCGTCCTCACCTGGGCCGTCGTCCCGGCGATCGCGGCCGCGGTCGCGCTGCGCCGAATGCGAGCTGCTGGCTCGCACGCCATCGGTGCGGTGCAGGCCGGCTTCGGGATCCTCGGCCTGGCCCTGGCGGGTGTCGCGCTCGACGCCCTCGGTGGGCACGGTCGCCGAACGCGCCTTCGCCCCCCACATGGGCCAGCACCTCGTGCTCGGGCTGGTTGCCCCGTTGCTCATCGTGGTGGGTCGCATCCCCGAGCTGATGCCCTGGGTGGTGGCCACGCCCCACCGGCGAGCGTGGCGCCAGGCCATCGGACCGTTCGGCCGCGCCCCGACATCGGTCCTGTGGCCCACGGTGGCCATGGTCGTCGTCTGGTTCGCATGGCACGTCCCCGGCCTGTACGACGCCGCCGTCGGGTCGGCGGCCGTCCACGTGGTCGAGCACCTGAGCATGCTCGGCGTGGGGTGCTGGTACTGGGCCGCCGTGGCGCCCCACCGGCGGCGCACCGGGACGGTGGTCCTGGCGTCGTTCAGCCTGGTGTTCGCCCTCGGGTTCCTCGGCGCCATCCTGTCGCTCAGCCCGGTGGCGTTCTACGCCGGCCACGTGGAGGCCACCACGCTGGCCGGTCAACTCGACGACCAACACCTGGGAGGGCTCCTCATGTGGACACCGGGCGGTCTGGTGTATCTCGTCGCCGCCGTGTTCCAGCTCGTGCGCTGGCTCGAAGTCGACGGTGACGACCATCGGCCGGCGTTGCTCACCACCGGGGGAGGCGTGCCGCTGTGAGCGAGGAATCCTCGGATCGGGGCTGGATCGCCGTGCTGGTCGTGATGGTGCTCATCACGGCCGGCTGCGTGGTCGGCTACTTCCTCGCCCCGTTCGAAGCCCCGCCGGCGAAGGCGGCGGACACTGCTGCTCCCGGCCTGGTCGCGCCGGAGTACCGGATCGCCGCCATCACCACCGACGGCGCGCTGGTGGTGCTCGATCGCCGCGACGGGTCGGTCTCGGAGATCGTCCGGCGATCCGGCTTCGACGGCACCGTGATCGATGTGGGTCACGAGGTGGGCGCCGCCTACGTCTCGGGCACGGAGCCGACGACGGAGATCCGCTCGGTGAGCCTCCGGACGGGGACGGTGAAGCACCTGGCCACCGGCGGACACGTGGCCGTCGGGCCCATCGCCTATCCCGAGCTCGACCGCAACATCGAGCGACCCGCCGCTGACCAGATGGCGTTCGTGGTCCGCGTCGACGGGCAGGACGCGATCGAGGTGCAGAACCTCGTCACGGGCAGCACGGCGCGGATCGCCGCCGCCACCGCCGACCCACGGATCCAATCGATCGTCGATCTGGCGTGGAGCCCCCTCGACAACCGCCTCTTCGGGATCGCCGACGACGGTTCGCTGTTGTTCACCCTCGCCGCCGACCAGGTCACGGCGGTGGAGGAGGCTCGGGCTCCGTCGCTCGACGAGGCCACGACCGCCTCACCCCCCGGGGACATCGACCGCTGGGTCGACGGGACCGCCTGGGGGACCACCTTCGCCGTGATCGGTCGGACGAGCGACGGGGGATCGCGGATCGTGGAGGTGGACCGCAAGACCCTGGAGCCGGTCGACACGCTCTTCGACGCCCCCGCCGGGACGGAGCTGACCACGGTCACGTCCGACCCGACGCGGTCTGCGCTGCTGGCCACGACCGCCGATGGCGACCTGCTGGAGATCCACCCGTCGGACACCTCGTCCGGTCGTGACGCCGAGGTCACGACCCTGGCGAAGGGGATCGTTCGGGTGGCCGCTGGAGCGGCCGGTTGAGATCGGTGCTCCCGGCCGGTCAGATCCGGGCCGTCAGATCCGCCGGCGCCGGCGGACCTCCTCGACCCGTGCCTTGGACGCCGTGTAGAAGGTCTTGGCCTGGTCCGGGAGCTGCTTCAGGAACGACGGTGTCCGCACACCCTCGGCCCTGTCGTCGAAGATGCCGTGCGAGCCGTGGTCGCGGTCGTCGTCGGCCGGACTGAACAGGTCGTCGGGCCGGTCGGGCGAGATCGGAAGATCGGTGAGCTGGCCCCCGACACCCGACTGGGCCATGAAGTGGTCGCCGACCCCCGGCACCAGTTGAGCCATCTGGACGATCAACCAGTTCCAGGTGCCGAGGATCTTCTGGCGAGGATGAGTCTCGGCGGCGTCGACGATGGCCTTGGCCGCCACCTCGGGCTGGTAGATGGGCGCCACCGGCTGCGGGTGCGTCTCGACCTTGGCCCGGCACCAGCCGAACTGGGTCGTGTTCACCGCCGGCAGGTGGACGATGGTGGCCTTCACGCCGCTGTTCTCGTGGAGCAGCTCGGTGCGAAGGGAGTCATAGAAGCCGCGGACGGCGAACTTGGCGCCGCAGTAGGCCGACTGGAGCGGGATGCCCCGATAGGCGAGCGCCGATCCGACGAAGAGGATCGTGCCCCGGTTGCGTTCGCGCATGCGCTTCAGCGCGCTCATGGCGCCGTACACCTGGCCGAGGTAGGTGACCTCGGTGGCCCGCTTGATCTCCTCGGGCTCCAGGTCCTTCACCATGGTGAACGCCGTGACCATGGCATCGTTGATCCACAGGTCGATCGGCCCCAGTTCCTCTTCGATGCGCTGAGCGGCCGCCTCGACGGCGGCCGGGTCGGCCACGTCGGTGGGCACGGCCACCGCTCGGCGGTTGTAGGCCTCGACGTCGGCGACGGCAGCCTTGAGGCCGGCCTCGCCGCGGGCGAGCAGGCCGACGTCCCATCCTCGGGATGCCAGTTCGCGGACGGTGGCGCGACCCACCCCGCCGGTGGCTCCGGTGACGACGGCGATGCGTTCGGACTGGTCCATGGGGTTCATTCCTCCACTGCGTGTTCGGCGCGGGCATAGGCGAGCTGCAACGCGTCGGCGGCGGTCACCATGGTGAGGATCGACATCATCATGCGGGTGAAGCGCGGCGCGAACGTGAGTCCGACGACCATGACGGTCGCCGTCCACTGGGCGATGCAGAACGGGCAGGTCAACAGCTCACCGATGGCGTGGCGCCATCCGGTTCCCCGGGGTCGGTCGGCGAGCTCGGCCGGACCGGACGTGCCCTCGTAGCGGGCGAACGGCGCACGGATCGGGCTGGTGACCGGGTCCTTGGTGATGAGCCGGGCCATCTTGTGGACGGCCACGGAGCCGAGGACGAGGTCGCTGGTGGACAGTCGCCCCGGGAGTCGGCGGCGGGCCAGGATCCCGAACGCGGTGATGAAGGTGCCGTAGGTGGCGAGCAGGCCGGTGTACGCCGCAAGCGGTCGATCCTGGTCAGTGTCGCTGCGGTACGCCTCGGCCTGGTCCTCCGCCCGTTCGATGAGTCCTTCCACCGCTCCTCCTGCTGCTGCTCGTGACGGCCGCGACGGTGTCGACGCGACCGAGCAGGTCCTACCCGGGAGGTCGTGACCGGTAGACCACCCCAGGACCTCGGCGCTCGGGTGATGACCGGCACAGGTGGCGGGTAGCGACCGGACATGCGTTTGTTCCGCCTGTCTGTCCTCGCCCTCGTCTCCGCTGCGGTGCTCCTCGCCGCCTGCGGGGGCAGCTCCGATGCCGTCGGCAGCGCGACGGACGCGCAGCCCCAGACCGGGAACAGCACCTTCGTGAGCGGTGAGTTCGCCGGGATCCCCCGGCCGCCCGCCGCGGAGACGCTCGGCAAGCTGACCACGAAGGACAACGTGACGACGCAGTCGTACTCGATCAACGGCTTCACGCCCGAACGGGTGCTCGAGTACTACAACGGCGAGCTCACCGCCAAGGGCTGGACCACCGTCCAGGACCCCCACGCCATCGGCACAACCGACTGGAAGGGCACCTGGACCGACGACACCGGCCGCCGCCTCGAGGTCAGTGCCTCACCGTTGCTGTCTCGCGACGACCCCGGCTCCAAGAACAGCCAGTTCAGCCTGGTCCTGCACGGCGCCTGAGTCGCGGCCGCCCGGACGGATCTCGTCCGCGAGGAGCGTCGCTCAGCCCATCTCCATGGCCAGCTCGCGGTCCTCCTCGGCCCGTTCGGTCTGCAGCTCGCGGTTCCGCTCCGAGTTGGGCAGGAACGCTCCGAGGACCACGCCGACGGCCGCCACCCCCGTCGCGATGACGAACACCGTTCCGTAGGCCGACTGGGCCGAGGCCGTCCCGGCGGACGACACCTCTCCGCCCATCTGCGTCGCCACGATGGTGGCCAGGACGGCGACACCGAATGACGCCGCCACCCGTGTGTTCAGCTGCCGGACGGCCGTCGCCTGGGCCACGAAGCGCTGCGGGAGGGCGTTCAGGCCCGTCACCGAGTTCGGCATCATGGAGAACCCGAAGCCGAGGCCCTGGGTGAGTACGGCCACCTCGATGATCCATGTCGCCGAGTCGACGGAGGTGTGCCCGAGGATCCACGCCGACGTGCCCAGCAACGTGAGGCCGACCATCACCGGCAACCGGGGGCCGATGCGATCGGTGAGACGTCCTCCCAGTGGGAACGTGATGGCGGCGCCGATGGCCATGGGGACCAACATCGTGCCGACGCGGAGGGCCGAGAGCCCACGCACCGTCTCCAGCTCGAGGGGGAGGAACACCAGGATCCCGTACTGCACGACCACGGCGGTGGCGATCACCGCCAGCGTGAGGCTGAAGATCGGGACGGCGAACATGGCGATGTCGATGGCCGGGTGCTCGACCCGCCGCTCCCACGACACGAAGGCCACGAAGAACGCCCCGCCGACGCTGAGCATCCCGACGGTCGAACCCGAGGCCCAACCCCAGTCGCTGGCGCGGGCGAAGGCATAGAGGCACAACACCAGCCCCACCGTGACCAGACCGAGGCCCACTCCGTCGAAGCGACGCCGCTCCCGGTAGCCGGTGTCGCGGAACAGGCGCACCGCGGCCGCCACCGCGATCCCACCGATGGGCACGTTGATCAGGAACAGCCAGTGCCAGCTCACGGTGGTGGCCAGGTAGCCGCCGATGACGGGGCCGAACGCCGGTCCGGCCATGGCGGCGACGCCCCAGATGCCGAGCGCCGTCCCGCGCCGGTCAGCCGGGAACAGCTCGTAGATCATCGCCATGCCCACGGGCATCAGGGCGCCCCCGCCCAGGCCCTGGATGACCCGGGACACGATCAGGAGGGGGAGGTTCGGTGACAGCGCGGCGAGCAACGAGCCGAAGGAGAACAAGAGCAGGCTGACGATGAAGAGGCGCTTGCGGCCGAAGCGGTCGGCGAGCCAGCCGGTCGGGGGTTGCGCCACGCCGACGGCGAGGAGGTAGGCCGTGACGATCCACTCGATGCCGTCGGCGCGGTGGAGGGCGATCCCGATCTGGGGCAGGGCGACGTTCACGATGGTGGTGTCGAGGATCACCATGAACGTGCCGATCAGCACCACCCCCATGGCGATCCAGGGGTAGCGGTCGTCGTCATCACGGGTCGAGGCGTCCACCGGACCATCATGCCGAGACGGTTGCACGATGCAAACAATTCGGCCGCGGACGCGGCGGTCGCGCCTCGGTCAGGGTTTGCCGTGCTGCTCCCTCGACTGGCGTGAACCAGGCATCGGCTCGCCCGACGCCGTGTCCGGGCCCGGGTCCTGTGACGGCCGCGGCGGTCGGCGGGCCCGGGTGGCGTCCGTGGCCTCGGGCTGCGTCGCATCGTGCGGTCCGGCGCGGCCGGGCGACCACAGCATGGCGATCACCACGGCGATGACGGCGATGACCACGACGATGAGCAGTGCGAACCTCATGGGGACCCTCCTGGTGGCGGTGCCGTCCCGACTTACCCGGACAGTTCTCCGCCGAGACCGCGCGCTCGAGGCCGTGGTGCTCGCCCATCGTGAGGGCCTGATCACCCTCCGCACCTCGTGGTCCTCGTCGGGCGCTGTCACGGCGCGGAGCCGACCGGCGCGCCCTGCTTCTGGCTCGGTGCATCGGTGGGTAGTGCTCGGTCGCGATCCACACGGGTCGACGACACCGAGCCAGGAGGAACCCCCCGATGTCTGTACAGGAAGACCTGGAGAAGGCCCGCAATCGCCCCGACGACCTGCTGCGTGCGGTCCTCGAGGACCATGCCGAGATCAAGGAACTGTTCGCGTCCGTGGAGAACGAGACCGGGGACGAGCGAGACCGTGCGTTCGGCCTGCTGATGCGCAAGCTCGTGGTGCACGAGACCGCCGAGCAAGAGGTGATGCACCCGCTGCTGGGCGGCAAGGACGACAGCGCGGTCGTCGCCGAGCACCTCGAGCAGGAGAAGAAGGGCGAGAAGGTCCTCAGCTCCCTCGAGTCGATGGGCGTCGGCGACGAGGACTTCGACGAGAAGTTCCGCAGCCTCAAGTCGGACGTCCTCGAACACGCCGAGAGCGAGGAGCAGAACGAGTTCCCCCTCATCGAGGAACGCGTCGAGGCCGGCGAGCTGGAGAAGCTGGCCAGCGTGTTCCGCGCCGCCGAGCGCATCGCGCCGACGCATCCACACCCTCACGGCCCCACCTCGGCCGCCGGCAACGCCGCCGTCGGTCCGATCGTCGCCCTGATGGACCGGGTCCGCGATGCCATCAACTCGGCCCGGGGCAACAGCGCCGAACGTTGACCCACTGCCTGCCCGAGAGAGACCGACGACCCGCATCAGGAGCTGACACATGTCCACGACACCAATCGGACGAACGATCTGGGCGGTCCCAGAGGGGTACCTCCCCGATTGGAGCCACGGGCCCGAGCCGGAGATGCGTAGCCACGGAAGCGTGAGCATGCTCAACGCCGGCGACCAGGATGCCGACGTCCGGATCACCGTGTACTTCGCCGATCGCGAACCCGTCGGTCCCTACCGGCTCACCGCGCCGGCCCGGCGCTCCACCCACGTGCGCTTCAACCAACTCGACGACCCGGAACCCGTGCCGACTGCCACGGAGTTCTCTTCCGTGATCGAGAGCGACCAGCCGATCGTCGTGCAGCACACCCGGCTCGACAGCCGACAGGACGCCAACGCCTTGATGACCACGATGGCCTGGAGTGCGGACTGAGGCGTGCACCGCCGCTCATCCGGGCGGCCGGGACGACAAATCCGTCGGGCATGATGCATAGCCGTGCGCCGCGGGGGTAGAAGGGATCGGAGCCGAGCCCCCGCGAGAGGAGCGAATGGATGGCGAGTTCGAGGATCAGCTGGCCGGTGCTGCGCCAGCTTCGAGGCGGGGACCCGACCGGGCGAGGTGCCTCGGTGAAGAGCGCCCGTTCGGAATCCCTCCAGCCCCGCACCAGGACTGCCGACCGGGTCGTCAAGTCGGTGTGTCCGTACTGCGCCGTCGGTTGCGGCCAGGACGTGTACGTCAAGGACGGCAAGGTGGTCCAGATCGAAGGTGACGACACCTCGCCGGTCAGCCGGGGCCGCCTCTGCCCCAAGGGCTCGGCCAGCCTCCAGCTCACCACGGGCGCCGGCCGCCAGCACCAGGTGCTGTACCGCCGGCCTGGCGGCACCGACTGGGAGGGGCTCCCGCTCGACACCGCGATGGACATGATCGCCGACCGTGTCATCGACGCCCGGCGCTCCGGCTGGCAGTGGGAGCACGAGGACAAGCGGGTCCGGCGCACGCTCGGTTTCGCCAGCCTCGGAGGCGCGACCCTCGACAACGAGGAGAACTACCTCATCAAGAAGCTGTTCACCGCGCTCGGCGCCATCCAGATCGAGAACCAAGCCCGGATATGACATAGCTCCACCGTCCCCAGTTTGGGGACAACGTTCGGTCGGGGCGGCGCCACGACCTTCCAGCAGGACCTCCAGAACAGTGACTGCATCCTGATCGAAGGGTCCAACATGGCCGAGTGCCACCCGGTCGGCTTCCAGTGGGTGATGGAGGCCAAGGCGCGAGGCGCCAAGCTCATCCACGTCGACCCCCGGTTCACGCGGACCAGCGCCGTGGCCGACCTCCACGTGCCGTTGCGGGCGGGCACCGACATCGCCTTCCTCGGCGGGATCATCAACCACGTGCTGGCCACTGACCGCTACTTCCGCGAGTACGTGGTCGCCTACACCAACGCCCCGTTCATCATCCGGGAGGACTTCCAGGACACCGAGGACCTCGACGGGCTCTTCTCCGGGTTCGATCCCGAGTCCGGTTCCTACGACTCCGAGAGCTGGCAGTACGAAGGGGCCGAGGTCCAGGCGTCGTCGGGAAAGCGCGACGACCAGTTCGACGCTCGGGTGAGCGACTCGGCAGGTGGCGAGTCCCACGGTTCGGGCGGCGCCCAGGTGGGCGGCGATCCGCGTCGGGACGACACCCTCGAGCACCCCCGCTGTGTGTTCCAGATCCTGAAGCGGCACTTCGCCCGGTACACGCCGGAGATGGTGGAGCGGATCTGCGGCATCCCGCAGGCCACCTTCGCCGAGGTCTGTGACCTGCTCACGTCCAATTCCGGCCGCGACCGCACCACGGCTTTCGCCTACGCCGTGGGCTGGACCCAGCACAGCGTCGGGGTGCAGTACATCCGCACGGCCGCCATCCTCCAGACGCTGCTCGGGAACATGGGCCGGCCCGGAGGCGGCATCCTGGCCCTGCGCGGGCATGCCTCGATCCAGGGATCCACCGACATCCCCACGTTGTTCAACATCCTGCCCGGGTACATCCCGATGCCCCACGCTCACAAGCACCAGGGCCTGGCCGATTTCATCGGGGGCGAGTCCGCGGTGAAGGGCTACTGGGGCAACATGGGCGACTACACGGTCAGCCTCCTCAAGGCCTGGTGGGGCGACGCCGCCCACGAAGACAACGAGTACTGCTTCGACTACCTGCCCCGGTTGACGGGAGACCACAGCACCTACAGCACGGTGCAGGCCCAGATGGCCGGCACCTGCAAGGGCTACTTCCTCCTGGGTGAGAACCCGGCGGTGGGATCGGCCAACGCCAAGATGCAGCGGCTGGGCATGGCGGCGCTCGACTGGTTGGTCGTGCGCGACTTCTCGCTCATCGAGAGCGCGACCTGGTGGAAGGAGGGTCCCGAGATCGAATCGGGCGAACTGCGCACCGAGGACATCGACACCGAGATCTTCTTCCTCCCGGCGGCCGCCCACACCGAGAAGAGCGGCAGCTTCACCAACACCCAGCGCATGCTGCAGTGGCACCACCAGGCGGTGGAGCCCGAGGGCGACGCTCGCAGCGACCTGTGGTTCATGTACCACCTCGGCCAGAAGATCCGCGAGAAGCTCGCCGGCTCCACCGACGACATGGATCGTCCGGTGCTCGACCTGACCTGGGACTATCCCACCGAGGGTCCGCTGGCCGAACCATCGGCGGACGCCGTGCTCCGCGAGATCAACGGTTGGGACGCCGACGGGGAACCGCTCAGCTCGTACGAGGAACTGAAGGACGACGGATCCACGGCGTGCGGGTGCTGGATCTACTGCGGCGTCTACGGGGGCGGGGAGAACAAGGCGGCCCGGCGTACGCCGCGCGACGAGCAGTCGTGGGTCGCACCGGACTGGGGATGGGCCTGGCCGGCGAACCGCCGGATCATCTACAACCGCGCCTCCGCCGACCCCGACGGGAAACCCTGGAGCGAGCGCAAGGCGCTCGTCTGGTGGGACGCCGACGAGGGCAAGTGGGTCGGCCACGACGTCCCCGACTTCCAACCCACGAAGGAACCCCACCACCAGCCGCCCGAGGGGGCCACCGGCCCGGACGCGTTGTCCGGCCAGGACCCCTTCATCATGCAGGCCGACGGCAAGGCGTGGTTGTTCGCGCCCGCCGGTCTGGCGGATGGTCCCCTCCCAGCCCACTTCGAACCGCAGGACTCACCCGTCCCGAACCTGCTCTACCGCCCGCAACGCAACCCGGCCCGGCAGATCACGAAGAGCTCCCCCGACAACCGCTACCAACCCAGCGGCGACGAACCGGGGAGCGAGGTGTACCCATATGCCGCCACCACCTACCGGTTGACCGAGCACCACACTGCCGGCGGCATGAGCCGATGGGTCCCGTACCTGTCCGAGCTCCAACCGGAGATGTTCTGCGAGGTCTCGCCCGAACTGGCGGCCGAACGCGGCCTCGACCACACCGGGTGGGCCACGATCGTGACGGCCCGCGGGGCCATCGAGGCGCGGGTGCTCGTCACCGAACGCATGTCGCCGTTGAAGGTCAACGGCAAGGTCCTCCACCAGGTGGGTCTGCCGTACCACTGGGGAGATCAGGGCTACTCCACCGGCGACTCGGCCAACGAGTTGGCCCACCTCTCGCTCGACCCGAACGTGCACATCCAGGAGGTGAAGGCGTTGGCGTGCGACATCCAGCCCGGTCGACGACCGTCGGGAACGGCGCGCAACGACCTCGTCACCGAGTACCAGCGTCGGGCCGGCATCGACGAGCACACGGGAACGGAGGTCCCATGACCGCCACGAACGCACCGGCCACCCAGGCCAACCTCGTGGGCGAGCTGCCGTCGGGCTGGATCGGCCCCGACGGGACGCCCCGCCGCATGGGCTTCTTCACCGACACCAGCGTGTGCATCGGGTGCAAGGCATGCGAGGTCGCCTGCAAGGAGTGGAACCAGGTCCCCGAGGACGGCCTGAACTTCACCGGCATGTCGTACGACAACACCGAAGGCCTCGGTGCGTCGACCTGGCGCCATGTGGCGTTCATCGAACAGCGCACGCCGCTGGGGACGCAGAAGCCCCACGTCCACCACCACGACGACGGCGACCGGCCCGTGCCCACCGGCGCCGACGTGCCACCCGCCGATGCGGCCATGAACCCCACCACCCCCGGTGCACCGGGCGACCTGCGCTGGCTCATGTCCAGCGACGTCTGCAAGCACTGCACCGAGGCCGCCTGCCTCGACGTGTGTCCCACCGGTTCGCTGTTCCGCACCGAGTTCGACACGGTCGTCGTCCAGGAAGACATCTGCAACGGCTGCGGCTACTGCATCCCTGCCTGCCCCTACGGCGTGATCGACCAGCGCAAGGGCGACGGCCGGGCGTGGAAGTGCACACTCTGTTACGACCGCCTCGGCGACGGGATGGAACCTGCCTGTGCCAAGGCCTGTCCCACCGACTCCATCCAGTTCGGTCCGCTCGACGAGTTGCGCGAGCGGGCCCGGGAGCGGGTCGGTGCGCTGCACGAGCACGGGGTCGCCGACGCCCGGTTGTACGGCGCCGACCCCGACGACGGCGTCGGGGGCGCCGGTGCGTTCTTCCTGCTGCTCGACGAACCCGAGATCTACGGGTTGCCGCCCGACCCGGTGGTGACCACCCGCGACCTGCCCTCCATGTGGGCCCGGGTCGGGGTGGCCGCGCTCGGCATGGCCGTCGGTGCGGCCGTCACGTTCATCGGGCGGCGCCCATGAGCTCCGACGTCACCAGAGACGGTGTCCAGGGCCAGGAACCCGGTCGCGACGCCATCGCCGGGGTCGGCGGGTCGAACGGACACCGACCGCGCAAGGGCCGGGGCGAGGAACGCATGGTCCCCAAGGCCGAGTTCGGCTCGTACTACGGCAAGCCCATCATCAACCAGCCGGTGTGGAAGTCTCCCGAGATCCCCGGGTACCTGTTCCTCGGCGGCCTGGCCGGCGGCTCGTCGTTGCTCGCCGCGGGGGCGCAGCTGACCGGCCGGCGCACGTTGGCGTCGCGCACGAAGCTGGCGGCGCTCGTCGCCATCGCCGGTTCCGGCGCGGCGCTGGTGAAGGATCTCGGCAAGCCCAGTCGCTTCTACAACATGCTGCGGGTGTTCAAACCGTCGTCGCCCATGAGCATGGGATCATGGTTGCTCGCCGCGTACGGCCCCGCCGCCGGTGTGGCCGCGCTGACCAGCATCACCGGTCGGATGTCCCGGCTCGGGGCCGTCGCCACCGGTGCCGCGGCGTTGCTGGCGCCGGGCGTCGCCGCCTACACGGCGGCGTTGCTGTCCGACACCGCCGTCCCGGCCTGGCACGACGCGTACCGAGAGCTGCCATTCGTGTTCGTCGGGTCGGCCGCAACCGCCGCCGGCGGGCTCGGGCTGGCGGTGTCCGCCTTCGAGGACTCGGCTCCGGCCCGTCGTCTCGCCGTCCTCGGGTGGGCCACGGAGGCCATCTCGTCGGAGCTGATGGAGCGCCGTCTCGGCATCGTGGGCGAGCCGTACCGGAAGGGCTCCGGTTCGCGGATCATGAAGGCGGGGAAGGCGCTGAGTGCGGCCGGGGTCGCCGGCGCGCTGCTCGGCCGGCGCAGCCGGGCCGCCAGCATGGTGTCGGGCGCGGCGCTGGTGGCCGCGTCGGCCTGCACCCGCTTCGGCGTCTTTCACGCCGGCATGGACTCGGCCCGCGACCCCCGCTACACCGTCGTCCCGCAACGGGAACGCATGGGCAACGACCGGTGAGCTGATCGCGAGCTGACCGGCGCGGGGCGTGCCGGAGCACGGCCAGGTGGGGGCTCGGGGCCGAGCCGGACCAGCCGATTCCGGGTGTGGGGCGACAGGCGGGACATGGGCCGGGGCGGCTCAGACGCGAGCGTCCGTGTCCGTGGCGGCGTACCGCCCGCCGCTGATCTTGCGGATCCGGCCCTCGTCGACGGCGACGCGCAACGCCCGGCGGAACCGTCCCGGCCCCCACTGGCGCCCGTTGAGCCGCTCGGAGAGCTCGCCTTGGCTGTGGGCGCCGTCCTCGACGGCAGCGACGATCTGGTCGATCTCATGATCGATGTCCACATCAACCTCGGGGACCGTCGCACCGCTGAACAAGCCCGAACTCATCGGACGCCGGTGGTAGGTGTGCGAGTGGCGCTCGGGTCCGGGGTGGGGCCGGCGTCGTCCGGCGCCGACTGCTCGCAACGCGACCTGGGTCCGTGGGCCGACCACGCCGTCGGCGTCCAGCCCGTGCTCCCGCTGGAACTCCTGCACCGACTCGGCGTCGGTGGGGTCGAGGGCCAGGCCACCGGATTGCTCGTCGGGGTCGGCGAAGCGCCCGTACCGGTCGGCCCGCTCGTCCTCGCCGGTGAGCTCGCGTTCGGCCCGTTCCGCCACCATGGCGCCACGGGTCTGGTCGCCGATGACACCATCGACGACCAAGCCGTGATCGCGCTGGAAGCGGCCGATGGAATCGGGGTCGCTGGGATCGACGCCCAGGTGGTGGTCGATCTCGTAGTGCAGTGCCGCCGACGTCTCCTCGTCGACGTCGCCCGTGGCCTCGAGGCCGTATCGTCGCTGAAACGCTCGCACCGACGCAGGGTCTGCGGCGTCGAGGAACGGAAGGGCACCGAACGGCTCGTCGGGGCCGGCGCCGACCGACCAGCGAGACCGGTGCGCGCGCGCAGCGAGGATGGCGCCTCGCGTGTCGGCGCCGACGGTGCCGTCGTCGTCGATGCCGACGGAACCCTGGAACCGGGCGATGCTGTCGGCCGATGACGGATCGAGGTCCTCAGGAACGGGTGTCTCACCGGAGGTGTCGGCTTGCACCGCCTGGATGGCGATGCGCGTCTCTTCGTCGACCCGTCCACTCGGTGGGAGGTCGTGCGACTCCTGGAAGCGACGGACCTCGTCGGGCCGGGTCGGGTCGATGTCGACGACGACTCGGGCGAACCGTAGGGCGCCGCGCGTGACCGGGCCGACGACGCCGTCCGCGGGTACGCCGTAGCGGCGCTGGAAGCGACGGACGTCGTCGCGGTCGGTCGGGTCGATCAGGGCCAGATCGTCGTCGTCGAGGTCCTCGGTCGTCTCCCGCTGCGCGTGCATCGCACCCTGCGTCACGGGACCGAGGACCCCGTCGTCCTCGAGGTCGTGCTGCTCTTGGAAGGAACGGATGGACTCGGCATCGGCGGGGTCCACGCCGAGCGGGCCACTGCGCCCGGCAACGGCGGACTCGTCGTCCTCGCCGCCGGCCTCTGCAGCGGACAGCGGCTTGGCGACGTCCTCCAGGCCGCGTTGTTCGGCGGCGATACCCCAGGCCATCTCGAACAGGCCGCCGATGACCATGAGCCCCGCACCGATGAGGTACCCGATGAAGACCGCCCCACGGTGGTTGCCATCGCCGATGAGGCTGCCGAACAGCCAGGGGCCGATGATGCCGCCGGCGCCCGTGGCGATGGCGTAGAAGAAGGCGATGGCCATGGCCCGGATCTCGAGCGGGAACGTCTCGCTCACGGTGAGGTAGCCGGCGCTCGACCCGGCGGAGGCGAAGAAGAAGATCAGGACCCAGCCCGCGGTCAGCGTGGTGGCCGTCAGGACGTCCTGCGTGAAGAGGTATCCGATCCCGGCCGTGAGGAGCCCGGACAGGATGTAGCACCCCGAGATCATGGGCTTGCGGCCGACCGTGTCGAAGAAGCGGCCCAGCACGATGGGGCCGAGCAGGTTGCCGACGGCGAAGGGCAAGATGTACAGCCCGACGCTCTTGCTGCCGACGCCGTAGAAGGTGGTCAGGATGAGCCCGTAGGTGAAGAAGATGGCGTTGTACAGGAACGCCTGCGTCGCCATGAGAGCGAAGCTCACCGCCGATCGCTTCGGATAGATGGTGAACATGGTGCGGGCGAGTTCGATGAACCCGACCGACCGTCGTTCCCGTAGTTCGATGGCGGAGCCCTCCGGGGGCTCCTCGAGCGACGACTGGTCGATGTCGTCGAGCACGCTCTCCTCGATCTCGCGGACCACCTGTTCGGCCTCGTCCTCCTGGCCGTGGGTCATGAGCCAGCGCGGACTCTCGGGGACGGCACGCCGCAGCAGCAGGATGCCGACGGCCAGGACAGCACCGGTGGCGAAGCCGGCGCGCCACCCGTAGGCGTCGGGAAGCAGGTTCAAGAACACGAGCGAGAGGCCGGCGGCGACGGCGGCCCCGGCCCAGTAGCTGCCGTTGATGGCGAGGTCGGCCCAGCCGCGGGCCCGTGCCGGGATGAGCTCGTCCACCGCCGAGTTGATGGCGGCGTACTCGCCACCGATGCCGAAGCCGGTGATGAAGCGGAACACGGCGAAGCTCAAGAACCCCCATGACACCGTGGTGAGCACCACGCCGAGCATGTAGACGCCGAGCGTGGCCATGAACAGCTTCTTGCGGCCCTTGCGGTCGGTGAGGAACCCCCAGAACAAGGCGCCCGAGATGGCGCCGGCCACGTAGACCGAGGCGACGAGGCCGACTTGGCCGCTGGTGAGGCCGAGGTCGTCGCGCAACGCCGGACCCAACGAGCCCTTCATGGTGACCTCGAGGCCGTCGAGGATCCACACGGTCCCGAGCGAGGCGATGATGTACCAGTGCCACTTCGACCACGGGAGTCGGTCGAGTCGGGCGGGGATCTTCGTCTCGATGACCTTCTTCGTGACGTCGGCCACGTCGGGCACCTCCTGCTCGCGGCGGTAGGAGACGCCCCGGGGGAGCGTCCGGTACAGAGCGACTACCCGCCGCGTCGGGATTTCATCCCTGAGCTGCCCGAATTCCTGTGGCGGCCCGTTCGGTGCGGCCGACGCCGGCCCGCTCAGCGGTGGGCCGCGTGGGCCGCCAACGCTCGCATCCGGGCCTGTTCCGCCGGTGTGTGGTTGGGATCGGTCAGCCGGTGCTCGACGGCGGCCGGGATGGCCCGCCGGGCGGCGCTGCGGTCGACGCCGCTCAGGAAGGCTCGGAGGAACAGGCGCTGGCCGACGGGGACGACGAGGTGGTCGAGCCCTGTCAGCTCCGGCCGGGCGCACGCCAGCACCACCCATGAATCGGCGACGTCGAAGCTCGGATCGCCGGCCGAGGCATTCGACCAGTCGATGACCATGGGGCCGGTCGAGGTCATCAGCACGTTGAGTGGGTGGAGGTCGCGATGGACGACCCGGTCGCCGGCGAGCGGAGCGGAACGGAGGCCATCGGGTGCGGGGATCTGGTGCAGCTGTTCGTGCAGCTGGGCGAGGAGTCGGCCGAAACGCCGGATCGGGAAGGGGGCGCGCCGGCGAGCGACATCATGGTGGCGCCCTCGAGCCGGTCCATGACCAGGTAGCCGTAACCGGCATTGTGGACCTCGGGGACCGGGTACCCGTGGGACCGGACGTGGCGCATGATCTCTGCTTCGGCGACGAGCGAGCGTCCGTCGCGAGGGACCCGCAGCACCCGTCCGTCGCCGTGGTCGTAGATCTCGGAGTCGCGGCCCTCGGCGATCTTCGGCCCCAGGGGCTGCATCGGGCCAGTCTGCACCACCCCGCGACCGGGGTGGGGGAGAATCGCGCGGTGATCATCCGACACGCGACCTCGACCGACGTCCCGGCCATCCAGGGTCTCCGGAACGCGTTCCTCGCCACCACGACCATCGAGTGGCGCGACGACCTCCACACGCCTGACGAGGTGTCGGCGTGGATCGACGAGCACGACGTCGTGCTCGTCGCCGAGGATGGGGACGAGGTCGTGGGCGTGGCGGCGTACGGCCCGTTCCGGGATGTCGTGAAGCGACCCGGATACCGGTTCACCGTCGAGAACTCGGTGCATGTGCGCGAGGACCGATGGGGGAACGGCGTCGGCCGTGCGCTCATGGCGGCGCTGCTCGACGAGGCCCGGGCGCATGGGAAGCACGTCATGGTCGCCGCCGTCGATGCCGAGAACCCGGGGTCCATCCGGTTCCACGAGCGGCTCGGGTTCGTCGAGGTCGGCCGCATGCCCGAGCTGGGGGCCAAGTTCGGGCGGTGGTTGGAGCTCGTGCTGTTGCAGCGGCGGCTCGACGACCGGAGCAGCCCTGGCGATCGGTGAACGGCGCCGCGCCGCCTCACCTCGTCCGATCGGCCGCCCGCTGGCATACCGGCCGGCGGACCGTGGTAGGGGCCCGACATGGTCTTGGTGTGCCGGAGCCGCTGATGCCGGCGCTGATGATCGCCGCCGGTGCGCTCATCTTGCTGGCGGTTGACGGCCCCCAGCTCACCGAGCAGCTCATCGGCCTGGCCGCGTCGATGGTGTCGTCGAGGAGCCGTGCCCTGCGGAGCTCGTGATCGTCCCCTCCAACGCTCCATCGATCACTACCTCGACACCGTTCCCGCCGCGGTGGCGCCGACGACACGGATACGCCCCCGCCACATCTCGACCGCCTCCGAGACGCCGGTCTGACGCTTCGTCCGTCGGCGGACATCGATGCGGCCCTCGAACGGTCCGCCCGGCGGCGAGCGGCGCTGCACGCCGTGCTGGATCATCGCAACTGGGACTGGGAGCGTGCGGTGTGGGATCGGGACGAGCGCGAACAGCCAGCCGCCTCGTGACCCGTTCCCGTCCGCACCTCAGCGGAGCGGTGGACCGTCGATCGCGCAGTGGCGACGGGGCAACGACGCCGGCGACGGCTTGCCCTGATCGGTGAGAACCGCATCCTCGATGGTGAACACCGCGAGGAGCGCACCAGCTGCCGCCAGCCCGGCGGTGATCACCATGGCGGTACGGAACCCGGACGTCAGCGCACCCGGATCGGTGTAGGCGTCCCCGGTGATGCCTGCCGCCACGGGGAGCACGGCCACCGCGAGCAGACCCGCCACCCGCGCCACCGCATTGTTGACGCCGGAGGCGGCGCCGGCGTGGCGGTCCTCCGCGGCGGCGAGCACGGTGGCCGTGACGGGAGCCACGGTGGCCGACAGCCCGAGACCGAACAGCACCACCGCGGGCAGCACCGCCGTCGCGTAGTGCGTGCCGGGCTCGATCCTGGTCATGAGGAGCATCCCGGCGGCGATGGCCAGCGGACCGAGGGTCAGGAGGATCCGCGGCCCGATGCGCTGGGCCAGCGCGCCGGCGAGCGGCGACAGCACCAACATGAGACCGGTCACCGGGAGCGTGGCCGCGCCGGCCTCCAACGGCGAGTACCCGAGCGACCCCTGCAGGTGCACGACGAGGAGGAAGAACACGCCGCCGAGGGCGGCGTAGACGGCGAACGTCACGCCGTTCGCCGCCGTGAACTGGCGGGACGTGAAGATCCCGGTCGGCAGCATCGGATGGCTGACGCGCCGTTCGACGATCAGGAAGGCGCCCACTCCGAGGATGCCGAGCGCCGCCGCCACCACCACGAGCACCGACGTCGCCCCGCGCTCCGGTCCCTCGATGAGGGCGTAGGTCACGCCGGCCAGTCCGATCGCCCCGGCAAGGGCGCCGGCGACGTCAGGCCGCCCGGCGGCGGTCTCGTCACGGCTCTCCGGCACGTGCTCGAGCGCGATGGCCACGACCACGGCGGCAACTGGGACGTTGATGACGAACACGGCCCGCCACGACACGGCATCGACCAGGTAACCGCCGAGCAGTGGCCCGACCGCTGACGCAATGCCGCCGAGTGCGGTCCACGCGCCGATGGCCCGGCCACGGTCGTCGGGCCGGAAGGTGGCCTGGATCAGCGCCAGGCTGCCGGGCGTGAGGAGGGCGCCGCCGATCCCTTGCAGGGCGCGCGCCCCGATGAGGAAGGTCGTGGACGGTGCCAGGGCGCAGAGCAGCGATGCGATCGCGAACCAGGTGGTGCCGACGAGGAACACCTTGCGTCGTCCGTAACGGTCGCCCAACGATCCGCCGACGAGGATCAGCGAGGCCAGCAAGAGGAGGTAGGCGTTGATGATCCACTGGAGACCGGACACGTCGGCGCCGAGGTCGTCGCCGATGGCCGGCAGGGCGACGTTGACGACCGTGCTGTCGAGGAACGCCATCGCCGAGCCGAGGACGGTGGCGGCCAGCAGCCAACGACCAGCCGTATCGTCGAAGCCGACGGCCGTCGACGTGGTCACCGTGGAGCCTCCTCACCGGGCCGCCGGACCGGGGCCGCCCGGGCATTGTCTCATCGCGTCGCCGAACATCGTCCCTGGACGATCGCATGCGGGCCTCCAGGGACGAAGTACGGAAGCGAGGCAGAGTGGCGATGGTGAGCCGGCTTGTAGGCGGAGAACAGGCCTGGCGGCCTGTTCACCAGGGGCTTTGCACGGA
Source organism: uncultured Acidimicrobiaceae bacterium (assembly GCA_963811245.1). Classification (GTDB taxonomy): domain Bacteria; phylum Actinomycetota; class Acidimicrobiia; order Acidimicrobiales; family Salinilacustritrichaceae; genus Salinilacustrithrix. The sequence continues at coordinate 216,235 of CAWEQL010000009.1, read as the reverse complement.
TCCGGCCGCCTCGGTCCTCAGCGAGTCCTCAGCAGCTCGACCTCGAGGTCCCGCCGAATCACGATCGCTGTGATTATCCGCGCCGGGGCCGCCGGCGCTGATGCAAAGGATCGGCACCTCTACGCGCCAGTCCTTCCAGAATCCATACGACGGGAGACGTATCGAGCTGATCCGACTCGGCGGCGGAAGGCGAGTGTGTCAGATGTTGTTACACTCCCAGCATGCCGAAGGCGTCGATCACACTGAGCTACGAGGAGGCGCTCTACATCGCCGACCTTCTGGCCGTGGCAGCCGACGCCGCCTCGAACGACGAGGATGTTCCAGACACCTTCCCCGGCGAGGCACGGCTTGCGATCAACCTGATCCTCTCGCGAACGGATGACTGACATGCCGACCGCCCGCCCCGTCATCGACATCGAGACCACTGGACCATCTGCGGCCCAGCGGCTCCTTCAGCTCGTCCGCCACGGGGCTCAGAACGCAGACCGTGCCGTCGCCTCGCGTGACGCCGCGATCCGAGAAGCCCATCGCGCAGGCGCTTCGCTTCGTGACATCGCCGAGGTCGCGGGCGTGTCGCACATGACGGTCAAGCGCATCGTCGAGCGTCGCCGCTCCGAGTAGGAAGCCGGTCGGTAGTCGCCGGCTGCTGGCTGAGATCGCGCTCCGGTCAACGGAGAACGGGATGATCGAGCGCGGTCGCTGTCGCTCGGACGTGGCACAGCGGGACCACCAACACACGGCACCTCGGATGGGCGGGTCGAGACGTCCGTACTGGGACGCGGCGCACGTCGCACAGGCGTCTCCCGCGGCCCAGAAGCTGGGGTCTCCCGTACCGGGACGCGTCACAGGTCACGTCACGCATGCGTCGGACGCGTCCCAGAACGGGAGCCGCACCGACTGCCGGTTCGCGCGGACGGCTGCAACCGGCCGTGGGCGCACCTATCGCTCGAGTGCTACATCGACCGATGGGTGCACGCCGGGACCGCCTGCACGTGGAGGACTTCCGGAGCGAGGTCGGCACCATTCGGCCAGACGATTGTGCCGAGATCGATGCGGACCCGACGGAACAGGTCATAGTCGCCAGCGATGGGCTCGAAGACCGGACCCCACAACTCGGGGCCGAGATCAACGTCCCCGACACAGCCGTCGCTGAAACCGAGGCGCACCACGTGCTCGTGGAGCACTTCGACGCTCGTGACGGTCACGACCTGGTCGGTGGATGAGTGCTTCGTCTTCATGGCAGGGGTTCGATCGTACCGAGCGTCTGTCGGCGCACGGCGCGGTCCCAGCTCTCCTCGAGCTCAGCCCGGTGGAGCTTCGCTCACCGCCGGACCAGCCGTTGCTGGCGCCGGGGGAGTACGCCGGCGAGGATCCTTCCGTCGAGGAGCACCTGGGCGTTGTGGCGGCCGTAGCTGACGTGGAAGTGCGGCGGCGGGTGATCGCCGTGGTACATCGTGATCACCAGTCCCATGAATCGGCACAGCTCGGGCATCAGCTGCTCTGTCGCTTGTCGCCCTCGACTGGCCGAGGACCTTGTCGACGGCGGCGCGGGTTCGTTCCTCGTTGTCGGGCCAGAGGTGGGCGTAGGTGTCGAGTGTCTCGGACGCCGACGCATGGCCGAGGCGGGCCTGTACGACCTTGACGGACTCGCCGTGGTCGATGAGCAGCGAGGCGTAGAAGTGGCGGAGGTCGTGGAAGCGGAGTGAGTCGTCGCCGGCGCGCTCGGTCGCGGGTCGCCAGACCTCGTTGAACCGATTGCGGCGGACGATGTCCGCCGTTCGTGTTGGTGAAGATCAGCCCGTCTGGTCCACGGGGCCAACGCTCGAGGTGGGCGGCGAGGGCCTCGGCGACGACCTGGGGGAGCGGGACCGACCGAACCGAGGCGTCGGTCTCGGACGGCGTCGCTGAGGATCGCCGAGAAGATCCGGAATACGGTCTCGACCGTCGTGGCCGCGAGAACCTCGGAGCGGCCCCGTACCCACGCCTGGACCTCGCTGGGGCGGATCGAGGCGAGTGGGTGGTCGTCGAAGGTCGGGAGCATGTGGTTGCGGAGGTAGGCGTCGACCTGGACGACGGTCGAGCGCCGGTGGACCTGCGCCTGGCGCCACGACTCGGCATACTCACCGAAGCTGACCTGACCAGCGGACGGGTCGACGTAGGAGCCGTCGAGAACCTGGCCTCGGACACGGGTGAGGAAGCGCTCGGCGTCGGTCTTGCGATCGAAGTGCTTCGACCGTTGGGCCCCACCAGGATGGACTCGGTAACGCGCCCGCCACTTGCCGTTCGGTCGCTTGTCGATGCTGGCCATCCGGCCTCCCTGCGATGCCGCACGCGAGCGTGCGGAGCGGGTGACAGGACGGCCGATGAGATCCCGAGACGACGAGCCCGACCATCGAGGGCTCGACGTTCACAACGCTACCGACGGGGGGTGACGGCCTCCGGTTCGACCACACGGGCGGCGACCCAGTCGTCGGCGTCGCTCGTTCGGTAGCGGAGGTGCCGGCCGACCTTCACGAACGGCGGACCCGTCCTCGCCGATCGCCAGTTCGCCAGTGTCCCGACTGGCACACCGAGCAGCTCACCGAGCTCACGCGGTCGAAGAAGGCGACCCGTGTTGCCGATCGTGGGGTCTGTGGATGTGGCGGTCATGGCGCTCCTCATGGCTCGCACCACGAAGCCGGCGCGCCGGCCCGATCTCGCGCGGACGACCAAGATTTCGTCCCTCGGGTCCATCCTGCGACCGTCCCGTACAACACGCTCCGTGCGTATCCATCCCGCGGACGCGATCTCTTCCTCCGGACACACCCTTGCAGGTTCCCCTACGGGACACCTGCGGGCGGATTCGCGTCACTCACTGTGGCGGTTCCGCTCGCTTCACTCCCGTGGCGGTGGCGCAACGCGTGACGAGCTCCACGAATGCGTCGGCGCCACGCTGAGGCGACGTCCGATCTTCGTACCCGTCCGTGCCCCACGCATCGGCATCCTGGAGAAGAAGCTCCGCTTCGACGCGCATGAGTGCTCGTGTGAGTGGTGCTGCGAGGTCGGGCTCGAGGCGCGCATCGATGTGATACATGCCGTCCGGTTGCTCAGCCGTCTCGAACTGCAAGAAGGCTCGGACGAGGTCGGTTACCGGCTCGCCGGCCACGAGGATCGGACTCTGGTCTTCAGTTGTGTTCGTCTTCATGCCACCGACGGTAGGGACGGGGTCGGACAGTCTCCTGACGACGACGACCGGTCCTCAACGAGTCCTCAGCAGTCCTCAGAACAACGGGTTCCAACCAGATCGAGCGTGACCGACCGTGATCGATTCGAGGCGCAAACGCCCTGCTCAACAGGTCTACAGGCCGGCGAGCCGAGCGGAGCGATGGTGAGCCGGCTTGTAGGCGGGGCACAAGTCGGTCACGCCGCTGACCAGGGATTATGCGGGTTTTGGACGGGTCGTGGCCGCGAGATGGCCGCAAGATTCGTGGGCGACACCGCCGGCAGACTGCCCGGTACCATTGCCTCGTGGCCATCGACCCGGTTCTCGACCAAGTCTTGGCGCTTCCCGAGTCGGAGCGTGCGGAGATCGCCGCTGCGCTCCTGGCGAGTATCGGGCCTGAACCGGAAGCGGACCAGGAAGCCGTTGATAGAGCCTGGGCGGCGGAGCTGAAACGCCGTATCGATCGCATCGACTCTGGTGAGGACGTTCCCGTACCGGCGGAGGAAGCGCTGGCGGACGTGAGGCGGAGCCTCTGGGCGTGAGTCCAGCCGTCCGGTTCGTTCCGGCGGCGCGCGACGAACTGCGAGAGGCAGCCGCTTGGTACGAGGACCGGCGATCGGGTCTGGGTGATCAGTTCGTGGACGCAGTCGAGGCGGCGCTGGAGTTGATCGTCGACTGGACGGCGGCCGGGACACCGGTGGAGATTGGTGCTCATGACGTTCGTCGACTGAGCGTGCTCGGCTTCCCCTACCACCTTCCGTACCGCGTGGTCGGGGATTGGATCGAGATCGTCGCGGTCGCCCACGACCGACGGCGCCCGGCGTATTGGGCGGGGAGAACGTGACTCCCGAGGCGAGGGTGGCCATCGTCGATCGACGTGGGGCTTCATCGCTCGCACGGGTCGGCCTCGACGCGCGCTGGCCCGCACGTTTCTGGACACTCGACATCGTCGTTCGGGGGCACCTCAGCAATGAGGATCGCGTCGCGTAGCCGGCGGTCAGGGGCAGTCAGTTCATACCCGTCGCGCTCGCTACCGTTGGGACGATGGCACCCCAGCCTGAACAGCTGGTCATGTACGGCGAACCGAGCGATGTCGAATCACTCGACTGGGCGTGGGTCGATGCCGAGCTCAGCACCGCTGGCACCTACTGGATCACTCCGTGTGGAGGTGACCATCCGCATCCTCGGCCGGTCTGGGGCGTCTGGGCCGACGAGTCGCTGCATCTGAGCATCGGGAGCCCGGTCGTCGCTCGGCTCCTTGATCGGAACCCTGACCTCACCGTGCATCTCGACAGCAGCACCGACGTCGTCATCGTCGAAGGCGCCGTGATCGGGCTCGTCGACGACACGGCGGTCCTCCGCGCGTACAACGACAAGTACGACTGGAACTACACCGTCGACGAATACGGGCCGCTGACGAAGGTCGTTCCGACATCTGTGCTGGCCTGGCGGTCTGCTGGCTGGGCCGGACGTGACGGATTCCAGCAAACAGGCCGCTGGCGATTCACGAGTCCTACTGCCCCGTAGGTGCCGGTGGATGTCAGCCGGGTCGGTTGTCCCAGAAGATCATCCCCGACCGGCAGCCGGAGGAGCGCCGTGAACAGCCAATCCCCGAGTCAGTCGTCGGAGCTGACGGCGTCGATGAAGGCCTGGTCGTCCTGCACTCGCTCGCTGGTCGCGACAGCGATCGCTTGCTGGTTGGCTTCAGCGGAGAGGGTGTCTCGTTCCTCGGGCTCGTCTTGTTGTGGCGCCATCAGATCAACTCACAAATACTTGTTCCTACAATGAATAAGTATGAGCGATGGTGAGTCGGCTTGTAGGCGGGGTTCTGTCCCGGGGCCGGAGCCCCGTGGGTGATCATCCATCTGTGCGGCCCACCTGGCCGATCGGGCGAGCAACCCGCGGCGCGCTTGGCCTTGCTCCGAGCGGGGGTTGCCGAGCCGCCGGTGTCGCCACCGACGCTGGTGCGCTCTTACCGCACCGTTTCACCCTCACCTGTGCCCGACCACGTCTCCACGAGGGAGCCGTGCCCGGGCCATCGGCGGTCTGTTTTCTGTTGCCCTCGTCCGACAGGTCACCCCGTCCTGGCTCTCGCCAGCGCTCTGCTCTGTGGAGCCCCGACCTTCCTCAGCCGCCAGCGAACTGACGACCGCGATCACCGGTCCGACTCACCATCGCGTTCACATCCTGCCAGCCTGCCACCCGGGGCGCCGCACGGCCCCGTTGTCGCATCGACGTGGCGCTGCGAGGACCGCCACACTCCGTCGGGCTGCCGCGCGTGGAGGGGACAGTGGTTGGTCAGGCGGCGGTTGCCGTCTGAGGGGTCATGATCATCTCGTATTCGATCGGGGTCAATCGGCCGAGGCGGGCTTGGCGGCGGCGGCGGTGGTAGGTGCGTTCGATCCAGGTGACGATCTCGATGCGGAGCTCGTCGCGGGTGTCCCAGGTGCGGCGGTCGAGGACGTTCTTCTGCAGCAGCGCGAAGAACGATTCCATGGCGGCGTTGTCGCCGGCGGAGCCGACCTGGCCCATCGAGCCGACCATGCCGATGGCGGGCCAGCGCCCGGTGGACCTTCCGGGCGCGAAATTGGCTGCCCCGGTCCGAATGGAACGATGCAGCCGGCGACGTCACCGTCGCGGCGGGCGACGGCCATCTCGATCGCTGCGACCACGAGCCGGGCCTTCATGCGCTCGTCGATGGCCCAGCCGACGATCCGGTTCGAGAACACGTCCTTGATCGCCGCGAGGTAGAGCTTGCCTTCGCGCGGTGCGATGCTCCGTGAGGTCGGTCAACCACAACTCGTTCGGGGCTGACGGCGGTGAAGTCCCGGTGGACCAGGTCGTCATGCGCCGGGGTGCCCGGCTTGGATCCCTTGCCTGCGCTTGGGTTTCCGAACACGCGACCACCACCGCGTTGTCCCGGCAGATCCGCCACACGACCCGATCCGACACCTCGGTGATCGCCGAGGCGAACCTCGTCGGCGAGGAACCGATACCCGAACTCGGGATCGTCGACGTGGGCGTCGTGGATCGCGTTGGCCAGATGGGCTTCGTCGAGCTGGCCTGCGGTGAAGGGCTCATCGAGCCAGCGGTAGTAGGCGGAGCGACCAAGATCGAGTACCCGACACGACACCGTGACGGGGATCCCGTCGCCACGCCGCGTTCACGTCGTCGCCCCGGCGCTTCCGGATCTGCCGATTCTTCCGGCCTTCTCAAGTTCCCGCACCGCGGTGACGATGGATGCCCCATCTATGACGCGTGCCCGGCGGAACCGTGGCGAGCGTGGAGCATCCATCGTCGAACTCGCGCTCATCACCCCGGTGATGGTGCTGATCGTGATGGGCGTCCTCGACCTCGCCCGTGCCTACCAACTCCAGATCAGGATGGAGAACGCCGCCCGTGAGGGCGCGGCGTACGCGCAGATCTACCCGAACCGTGTCGACTGCGCGGGGACCGACGACATCACCGGCCGGATCCTCAACGAGCAGTCCGGGGCCGCGTCGCTGCCCAACTTCAGGATCACGGTGCTGTCGGAGGACCCGGGCGGAAACCTCACCGTTCCTGTCACCGGTTGTGCCGATGCCGGCCCGGCTGCCGGGGAGCGGGTCCGGGTGGAGGTCAGCTCCGACTACGCACTGATCACGCCGATGGTGGCGAAGGCGGTCAAGGGCCCGATCGTGGTGACGGGCGCCGCCGAGATCGAGGTGCAGGGATGACCGGTCGACGCTCGCGGCCTGCGTCCCGATCAGCGCGGCGTCTCCGTGGTGGAGGCGGCGTTCGCGCTGCCCATCTTGTTCCTGTTCATCTCCGGGCTGGTCGACCTCGGCATGTGGACGTTCAACGCCAACCAGGCGTCGAACGCGGCTCGGGACGGCGCCAGGGCCGGGATCCTGTCCTACGAACTCGCCGACGTCTCGGGGAGCGCCGACAACGCGGCCGTCGTCAGCGCCGTGCGAAAGCACCTCCCCGGGCAGGGGAGCGCGACCACGATCGCCGTCAGCTGCGTCACGCCGACGGACAGCACCATCCCGTGCCTCACGGCTCGTCAGGACGGGGACCGGATCCGAGTAGCGGTGGAGTGGAAGTGGAACCTCGTGACGCCGGTGGCCGCCGGTCGTCGGCGTATCGCAGGGCGCCGCCCGGGGATCGGCGACGATGGCCATCGTCGGACGGCCGCTCCCCGGGTCGAACACCACCAGCACCACGACGAGCACCACGTCGACGACGACCTCGACCAGCACCACCTCGACGACCCTCGTGGGCGATCCGTCGACGACCACGACGACCACCGCGCCCCCGGCGCCGTGCAGCGTCGTGTCCCTGACGACGACACCGGCGTCGGTCCCCAAGAGCGGCAACCAGCTGCAGAAGGCCGTGGCGATCGACTTCACCACCAACGGCTCGCTGACGTGCAGCGACCTCCGCGTGCAGGTCCTCGGCAACAAGAACAACCCGGGAGCGGTGGAGCACGGCTGCGGGTGCGGGATCGGCCCCTCGGACTTCACCTGGAGCTACAGCGGCAGCGACAACATCTGGCAGAAGGGCAGCGGCACCGTCCAGGTCCTCAACGGGACCCAGGTGCTGGCCACGACCACCTTCACGGTGACCTGAGGTGACCATGCAACGAGAAGCGCTCCACACCGGACGCCGGAACGCCGACGAGCGCGGCGTCACGGTCGTCTTCTTCGCCATCAGCCTCACCGCCCTGCTCGCCGTCGGCGCCCTGGTGCTCGGCGGCAGCACCGGCTACACCGCGGTTCGCAACGCCCAGACCGCCGCCGACTCGGCTGCACTGGCCGGTGCCGCCACGCTGCGTGACCACAAGCGCGACTGGGTCACCACGCCGGCCGGCGTCGTCCTCGACACGGTCCGGTCGATTGCCGCCGACAACGGCACGACGCTGGCGCCGGGCGGGTGCGAACTGGTCGACGCCGACTACGCCCTGACCAACAGCGATGCCGACGTCATCGGCGAGTGCTCCCAGTTGGCCACGCTGTCCGACGCCGACTTCAAGGCCACCGCCGGGGTGCGCGTCACGGTCGAGGACCGACGCGACGTCCCGCTCGCCGCATTCCTCGACCAGAGCACGATCACCGGCAAGGCGGTGGCAGCCGCCACCGTGCAAGCGGTCCGGGACCGGGTCCGGGCGCCGTTCATGTTGTGCGCGTTCGCCAGCGGGCACACCCCGCCACTGCTCCAGGCCGACGGCACCACCGACCCCCCGTACGTGGTCAACGAGGCCGCCATCGGACACGAGTACCTGCTGTGGAGTGACGGCAACGCCATGGGCGACCGGAACTGCGGTGTGAGTGCCTGGCACGGTTTGGTGAACACGGACGTCGAGTACCAGATCCCGTCCGACCCGAACGACACGACGACCTGGTGGGACATCGACACCGGCTCGCGTGTCGGCCACCTGTCCGGTGTCCTGGCCGGGTCCGATGCGTGTACGTGGGCGCGACGACAACCCGACGTCGGGCTGCAAAGTGGCGCTCCCGCTGTGCACGCAGACGGTGGGGAGCGGCACCAACGTGCGCCTCGATTGCGTCCGGATGGCGACGTTCCAGATCACCTTCGTCGGCCTCGACGGCGACCCTGGGTCCTGCGTATCGGCGCCAGGGAACAAGAAGGTGATCTGCGGAACGCTGGTCGACGGAGGCGTGGCCGCCAGCGGCCAGGGCACCACCGACCCCGTCGACACCAACGAGATGGTGGTCATCAAACTCGTGCAGTGACCGGACGCGACGGAGGCCACCTCCCGAGGGAGATGGCCTCCGCGTCGAGGTGCGTCTGCTGGACCACACCTCGATCGACGGGCCTCGGCAGCCCGATCGATCAGCCGGTGATCACGGCCCCGTCGGGCAAGGGGTTGTCGCTCTTGTAGAACGCGCCGGGGAAGATCTTCGACGTGTCGTACTTGGCGACCTCGCCGAGGATCGTGGCGTGACGGCTCTCCACCCCACCGATCGTCATGATCGTGGAGCGCAGCTCCGGGGTGCTCAGCGCCGTGGCCGCGAAGACATAGGTCTGGGCTGCGGCCATCTCGAGCTTGAACGCCAAGGCGATGATGGCGGCCTCGTCGAGGTTGTCGGCGGCCAGGGCCGGGTCGACCAGGGCCTTCTTCACGACCTCGTTGGTGTCGGTGTACGGCTCACCGCCCGCCTGTTGCACCGTGGCCACGAGCGCGTCGCGATGGGCCATGTGGTGCGACTGGAACAGCTTCGCCGCATCGCCGACCGCGGGGGTGGTGACGAGCCCGGAGTCGATGGCCGTCTGGTACGTGTTGATGGCCAGCACCTCGAGCGAGGTCGCCGTGTTGGCGAGCACGAGGTCCATGTTCCCGCCACCGGAGGCGGCGGTGGTCGTCGTGCTGGCACCGGAGTCGCCGCTCACCGGGGTGGCCGAGTCGTCGTCGCCGCAGGCGGCGAGCAACGCGGCGCCGGCGATGGCGGCGCCGCCGACCTTGAAGAACTGGCGCCGGCCGGGGACGCCGAGCAGCTGGGCTTTCTCCTCCGTCGACATCTCGATGTCGCCGGAGAACACCCGCTCGAGCACCTCACGCCACTTGGGCATGACGGCCGTGTTCTGCGCGTCCACCTCCTTGAGCTGGCGGCGCATTTCTGTCTGGTTGAGATCCACGTGTCGTTCCTTCCTTCGTTCAGTCGGGTCTGGCGATCGGGTCAGGCGACCGGGTAGTCGGCCGGGTTGATGCCGTCGGCGATGTCGGCCGACTCGAACGCACCGAACGGGAACCAGCCATCGGGGCCGAGTCCGAGCGCCACGGCGAGGGCAGCCGAGTGGGCGCTCTCGATGGGCAGGATCGTCGCCGTTCCCGACGCCGCCTCCGGGCTCTGCAGTGCGGTGAGGGCGAACGCGTAGGTGGCGACGGCCTGGTCCTCGACGCCCTTGGCGAAGTTCAGGACGCCTTCCTGGTCCTTCAGGCCCGACAGCGTCGGCTGGAGAGCCTTCAGGAGCGCGGCGTTGGGCTTGTCGGTGGCGGCGTCGCCGGCCAGGGCGCCGAACGCGTCGGCGTGCTCCTGGTGGTGGCTCAAGAAGAGCTGCGCGACGGGGAGCACCTCGGCGGACAACAGCGGGGCGCCGGCCTTGTAGGCCTCCACCGCGGCCAGCTCGACCGATTGGGCGAACACGGCGATGGTCTGGTCGTCGAGCTGCTGGGCGCCGGCGCGGGGCAGGAGGCTCGACACGGGGACGAGCGCGGAGCCGATGGTGATGGCCGCACCGCCCACCGCCGCCTTCTTCAGGAACGAGCGGCGACCGGCCTTGAACTCGTCACCGAAGTGGAGCTCTCCGATCTCGTCGGCGAACGTTCGCATGCCGTCGCGATGCATGTCGTCGACGTCGCTCGCCATCTGGCGTAGCTGCTTCGGGCTGATGTGCACGCAGTTTCCTCCTGCTTTGGGGTCTGGATGGGACGTGAGAGCGGTGGCGGACGGTCGTCACTCGACGACGAGAGTCCCCTTCATGAAGGGGTGGAAGCTGCAGTAGAAGGCGTACTCACCGGCCTGGTCGGGCGCGGTGATCGTCGCCGAGGCGCCAGCGTCGATGGCTTCGCTGTTGAACGAGCCGTCCTTGGCGGTGGCGGTGTGCGCCGTCTCGTCCCCGTTGGCGAACACCACCTCCTGGCCCGGGGAGACGGTGATCCGGTCCGGCTGGTAGGCGAACTCCTCGATGGACGACCTGGACTGGTCCGTCGTTCGCCTCGGCACCGGATGCGGTGGTGCTGGTCTGCGCCGCCTGGTCACCAGCGGCGCCGGCGTCGTCGTCACCGCATCGCCGCCAGCATCAGTGCAGCGACGGCGACGAGGCCGAGTGCGAGTCGGACGGTGGCGGAGCGAGTGCGCTTCATCACGTCGTCTACGTCGCCGCTCCCGATGCGGATGACGATTTTCGCGAATTGGACAACGTCGGTCCCGAGCGGAGGCTCGGTGCGACGGATCAGAGATCGATGGCGGACAACTCCGGGATCCATCCCGCGGCCCGACGCCGGGCGTCGGCGAAGCGGTCGCGGTCCGTGACGGCGCCGGGCGCGACGACCGCGGCCATGCCGTGGTCGTCGGCGGCGTCGACGGCGTCCTCGAGCTGGGCCACACGCCCGTCGCCACGCCGGCGAGCAGACCGGCGCCGAGGGCGGTCGCCTCCCGCTCCACGGACACCTCGACGTCGCGCCCGCGTGGCGTCGGCGAGCGCCTGCACGAAGACAGGGTTGCGGCTCATGCCGCCGTCGATGCGCAGCGTCGTGATGCGGTGCCCGGTCGCCGCCTCGGCGGCCTCGACGAGGTCGGCGCCCCGCTGGGCGACGCCCTCGAGGACGGCGCGGACCACGTGGGCCCGGGTGGTGCCGCGGGTGACGCCGAGCAACGCGCCCCGGGCGCCGTGGTCCCAGTACCGGTGTGCCCAGTCCGAGCAGCGCGGGCACGAACACCACGCCGTCGGTGTCGTCGCACCTGGGCGGCCACTCGCGGCCGACTCGGCCGGATCCGCGATGATGCCGAGCCCGTCGCGAAGCCACTCCACCTTGGTGCCGGCCGACAGCATCACCGCCTCGAGGCCCAACGACGGACTGGCCGCCGGCGTCGCCAGGCCACGATCGGGAACGTGCCGGCCGTGCGGCGCCGGCGGCGGGACGTCGCCGAGGCAGACGTCGAGCATGCCGCCGGTGCCGAACGTGATCTTGGCCATCCCCGGCCGGATGCACCCCTGGCCGACGAGCGAGGCCTGCTGGTCGCCGACGATGCGCGGCGATCGGCAGGCGCGCCGGGCAGGGCGGTGCGCCTCACCGACGACGCCCGATGGTGTCGACGACCGTCGGGCATGGCCGTGCGCGGGGATGCCGCAGCCGTTCGAGCAGGTCCGGCGTCCCAGGCCGCCGGTCGACGGGTCGTAGAGCCCGGTGACGCCGGCGTTGGTCGCGTCGGTGACGTGCACCGGCCCCTCGGTCAGGTGCCACACGATCCACGTGTCGACGGTGCCGACGCGCAGGTGCGCGGCCGGTCGGCGTCGGTCGTGGCGAGCAGCCACTCGGCCTTGGTGGCGGTCGGTTCGGGCGCGACCGGGACGCCCTCGGCCCGCAGCTCGAGGCAGTCGCCCGACGGTGCGGAGGTCCTGCCAGCCGAGGCCGGGCCCGACCGGTTCGCCGGTGCGGCGCGTCCCACACCACCGTCGACGCCCGCTGGTTGGCGATGCCGACGGCGTCGACCCGCCGCCGCGTCGGCCAGCGGCCGCGGCCAGCGTCGAGGGCGGCGTCGGCCATCGCGACGGGTCGAACTCGACCAGGCCCGGGCTGCGGCGAGGACGGCAGCAGCCTCGACGTGGTGCTCGCGGTCCGTCGGTGCCGTCGTCGTCGACGACGAGCGCCCGCACGCCCGAGGTGCCGACGTCGACGACGAGGATGCTCACCGGCTTCGGCGTGCCGGGCCCGGTGGTCGGCGATGAGCCCGCCGATCATGCCGGCTGCGGCGGACGAGCAGGGCGAAGAACGGGATGGCCGCCCAGGTCACGGTCGTCGTCGATCGCGAGCAGGCGGACGGCGGCGACCGATCTGCACCACGACGTAGGCGGCCAGCGCGGCGACGGCGCCGTTGCACGAGCGGCGCGTCGGGCCGACGGACGGCGGCCACGTAGCCGCCCCCGATCATGGCGGCGAGGATCACGACGAACGGCCGCGATGAGCCACGGTGGAGTCGTCGTCGACGTGCCCGCCTCGTCGAGCGTCTGGGCGAGGATGGCGGCCGGCACGGCGACGGCCAGGGTGACCAGCGCCCCGAGACCGACCGAGCGCGAGGTGTCAGACCGGCTCGACGTGGCGCTCACGGGTAGGCGACCGCGCCGAACGGCGACGGCAGGCCGAGCTTGCCGGGGTTGAGGATGCCGTTGGGGTCGAGGGCGTCCTTGACGGCGCGGAGCACGTCGAACGCCGCTGCCGAGCGCCTCGGCGACGAACCGGCTGCGGTTGAGGCCGACGCCGTGGTGGTGGCTCAGCGCGCCGCCGTCGGCCGAGGACGGCTGCGCTGGCCGGCGTCCCAGAACTGCGCGGTAGAGGCGGTCGCGGTCGCCGGGGTCGTCGGGCTTGCCGGCGAAGGTGAAGTACAGGCAGGCGCCGTCGGGGTAGGCTGTGGGACTGGTGGGCGCTGGCGGCCAGTCGCGCCGGGCACGGCGCGCGAGCGCCGCGGCGGCGGTCGGTAGATGGCGTCGAGCCGCGACCAGGGCGCGGCGATCTCCATGGTGTCGACCACGTAGCCCTTGCGACGATCAGCGCCTCGAGGGCGGAGACGTCGTTGCGGTGGCCGAGCCAGCGTCCCACCAGCTCGTCGTCGAGCGGCTCGGCGCCCGAGCCGGGGTCGGCGCACTCCTGCGTCGACGACGGCCATGGCGGCGTCGACGACGACCGGGTCGCCCTCGTCCATGACCAGCAGCACGGCCCGGTCGCCGGTCTGGTAGCTGCGGTCGGCCTCGACGGCGTCGTAGAGCCGCAGCACGGCGGGCGTGGCGCCGCGCTGCACGATGCGCCGGCGACAGACGTCGTTGGCGGCCTCGAAGCGTCGGCCGCGAAGCCGAACGCCGCCCGTCGTTCGTGCGTCGGTGCCGGGTGCAGCCGGAGGCGGGCGCCGGTGATGACGCCGAGCGTGCCCTCGGAGCCGACGAACAGCTGGGTGAGGTCGGGGCCGACGGCGGCCCGCGGCGCGCCCGCCGGTGCGAGACGCGGTGCCGTCGGCGAGCACCACGTCGAGGCCGAGCACCATGTCCTCGATCTTGCCGTAGCGGTTGCAGAGCTGGCCGGCGCCCCGGCAGGCGAGCCAGCCGCCGACGGTCGACAGCGCCATCGACTGCGGCCAGTGGCCGAGGGTGAGGCCCCGGTCGCGCAGCTCGTGCTCGAGGTGGTCGCCGAAGGTGCCGGGCAGCACGTCGAGCACCATCGACTCCTCGTCGATGCCGACGATGCCGGCCAGGCGCAGTGGTTCGAGCACCACGCCGCCGAACACCGGCACCGATGCCGCCGCACACCCCGGAGCGTCCGCCGGCGGCGGTCACCGGCACCCGGGCCTCGTTGCACAGCCGCAGCACGGCGGCGACCTGGCTCGGCGTCGGCGGGGCGGACGACGACGCCGGCCAGCGCCGGCGGACCTCGTCCGGTCGGTGGCCCAGTCATGGCGCCGGGCCACCAGTCGCGGCTGGCCTCGGCCCGTACGGCGTGGTCGCGACACCTCGGCGCCCGTCTGGCGGAGCCGGTCGAGCACCGGGTCGGGGACGGGCACGCAGCCCGTCGAGGTGCGACGTGGCGGTCGGCCGCGCCGCCGGCGATGGCGATCGGCGGCGTCGGGGTGCCGGGACCGGCCGGCGGCAGCTCGGAAGGTGCGGGCACGGCGGCCACTGTACGAGCGCGGCCGGCGGCCCGGCGGAGCGCCGGGGACGTCAGGCGAGCGGGAGGAGCGACTCGGGCAGGCCGGGTGCGTGCGCTGGCGGCCGCTGCGGCGCGGAGCGAGTCCACCTGGCGGCGGCGCTCGGCCTCGTCCCAGCCGAGCTCGGGCCCGACGAGCGTCGGCCACGTCGGGGCGGCGCCGGCGGAGGCGTCGCGGCCGAGCAGCAGCGCCCGGGTCCGGCGGGAGAGCACGTCGTCGAGGGTCGGGCCATCTCGTAGCGGACGGCGTAGACGGCCTCGGCCCGCAGGTAGGGCAGGCCCGGCACCAGCGGCTCGCCGAGGGTCGGGTCCCGACCGATCATGGCCTCGACCACGCGGGCCTCGCCGCCGTAGCGGCCCGCCAGGTGGCCGGCGGCGCCGGGTTGGCCGTCCTCGGTACCCCTCGGCGCCCACGCAGGCGCATGCCGAGCCGTGCGCGACCGCCGACGCGATCGGGGGAGGTCGAGCTGGTCGGCGACGACGTCGACGGTGTCGGCCGCCATCTCCCGGTAGGTCGTGAGCTTGCCGCCGGTGACGGTGACCATGCCCGGACGGCGGACGTGGTGCACGGTGTGGCGACGCGACAGGTCGGCGGTGCGGCCGGAGGCGTCGGCCTTGACCAGCGGACGCAGACCGGCCCAGGTGCCGACGACTGTTCGGCGCGGTGATCTCCGTGGTGGTCGAGTGGTTGATCGCCCGCAGCAGGTACGCGACGTCGTCGGGGGTGCACTGCGGGTCGTCGAGCGGCCCGTCGTAGTCGGTGTCGGTGGTGCCGATGTAGGTGAAGCCGGGTCCGCACCGTCCACGGCGGGCCACGGCACGACGAACACCGATCGCTTGTCCTTCGGCACGGGGACGACCACGGCGATGTCGTTGCGCACCATCGACCACGGCACGGTGATGTGGATGCCCTTGGCCGGGCGGATGGAGTCCGGATCGTGCCCCTCGTCGAGCGATCGCACCTCGTCGGCCCACACGCCGGTGGCGTTGACCACGGCCTTGGCGCGGACGTCGAGCCGCCGTCCGTCGGCCTCGACCACCGCGCCGCCGACCCGGCCGCCGGCCCGCAACAGCTCGCACCACCGGAGCGTGGTTGACGCAGACGGCACCGTGGTGCTCGGCGGCGGTGCGGGCCACGGTCAGGGTGAGCCGGGCGTCGTCGGCCTGTGCGTCGTAGTACAGGTAGCGGCGGCGACGCGCTCGGCGGCAGCGTCGGCATGTGGGCCAGCGCCTCCTCGGCCGAGATGCGCTTGTGGAGCTTGCCGATCCGGGCGCCGCCGGTGAGGTCGTACATCCACATGGCCGACCCGAGCGCCCGGGCCAGCTTCGGGTGGATGACGCCGTCCTTGCCGAACATCGGGATCAGGAACGGCATGACCCGCACCAGGTGCGGGCGCGTTGCGCAGCAGGCGCTGGCGCTCGCGCAGCGCCTCGTAGACGAGGCGGACGTCGCCGTTCTGCAGGTACCGGAGCCCGCCGTGGACGAGCTTCGAGCTCTTCGACGACGTGCCCGACGCGAAGTCGTCCTTCTCCACGAGCGCGGTGCGCAGGCCGCGACTGGCCGGCGTCGAGGGCGACGCCGCATCCCGTGATGCCGCCGCCGACGACGAGCACGTCGAAGGTGCCGTCTTCGAGCAGGTCGAGGCCCCGGGCCCGGTCGAACGCGCCGATCATGGTGCGGAGGCTAGGGGGCGCCGGTGCGGAGCCGGTCGTCGACCCATCGGTCGACCAGCTGGCCCAGGACGGTCAGCGGCACCGCCCCGTGCTCGAGCACGGCGTGGTGGAACCCGGCGATGTCGAAGCGCTCGCCGAGACGCCCCATGGCTCGCTCCCGCAGCCGGAACAGCTCGCGCTGGCCGATCTTGTACGACAGCGCCTGGCCTGGCATCCCGATGTAGCGGTCGACCTCGACGGCCGCCACGTCGACGTCGATGGGGACGTGCGTGGTGAGGAACTCGATCGACTGCGACCGGGTCCAACCCATGGCGTGCAGGCCGGTGTCGATCACGAGCCGAGCGGAGCGCCAGGCGTCGGCCGACAACATGCCGAGCCGCATGACGTCGGACGAGTAGACGCCCATCTCGTCGGCCAGCCGCTCGGCATAGAGGCCCCACCCCTCGCTGTAGGCCATGTAGCTGCTCCGGCGTTGGAACATCGGGACGTCCAGCTCGACGGCGCTGGCCCGCTCGAGGTGGTGGCCAGGCACCGCTTCGTGGAACGCGAACACCTCGGCCTCGAACCGGTTCCGGCGGGTGGGCTCGTGGGTGTTGGCCGAGTAGACGCCGGGTTTGGAGCCGTCGGCCGGCGGGGCGCTGTAGTACGCGGGCGGCGAACCAGGCGCCAGGCTGTCGGGGACGGCCTGCACCACGATCGCGCTGCGCGGGAGCCGAGCGAACCAGCGAGGTGACTCCGCCATCGCCCGCTCGATGGCGCCGGTGGCCAGGGACAGGATCTCGTCGGCGTCGTCGTAGCGGAGGGCGGGATCGTCGGCCAGGTGTGCGAACAGCTCGGCGCGGTCGCTGATCCCGACAGCACGACCGCCGACGGCAGCCCATTCGGCTGGCAACCGCTCGGTGAGCTCCTGCAACCCGAACTCGTGGATCTCGGTCGGGTCGAGATCGGTGGTCGTCGCCCGCCGCACGAGGGAGGCGTAGTGCTCGTCGCCCCCGGCGAGGTGGCACAGACCGGGATGGTCGTCGTCGCGACCGATCAGTTCCAGGGCGGCCAACGTGTCGGCGACCCGCCGGTACGCCGGGCGGACGTGGTCGGCGACAACGGTGGCGGCGCGTTCGCGCCACGCCGGGGCGTCGATGTCGTCGGCCAGGTCGAGGCCGACGAACGGATCGTCGCCGATCGATCCGGCCAGGTAGGCCTCGACCATGGCCCGCGTCCGGGCCACGATGGTGGAGACCGGTAGCCAGCCCCGCTCGGCGCCCCGCCGCCAGTGGGCGACGGTGGCATCCACGGCCTCCGGGAGCTCGGCCAGCCGTCGGAGCTGGGCTCCGGCGCTGTCGCCGTCGGGAGCGCTCAGGCGGGCGGCGCTCCGGAGGAGCGACACCGGGTAGCCGGTGAAGCCGTCCGACGACAGCTCGATGTCGGCGCGGTCGATCGCCTCGATCGTCGACCGGCAGGCGTCCACCAGCAGCGCCTGCGTGATGGAGTCGCCGACGTCGTCGAGGGTGCCGAGCTGCCGGGCCTGCTCTTCGATCCCGGCGGCGAACGCCCGGTGCTCGGCCAGGCCCTCCGGCCCGAGATCGGGGATCCGATCGTCGAAGCGGTGATCGCCGAACATCGTCGCCGCGAACGGCGACCGGGCCATCTCCCCGTCCCAGTACTCGTCCGCGAGTCGCTGCAGCCTCTCCTCCACGACGTCGAGTCTGCCCAGACGCCGGCCGTCACCGGGGGACGGTGGGGGACATGCCCGGAACCGTCACACCCCCTGTGTACGTTCGACCCATGGCTGTGGAGAGCAGATGGGTCGGGGTCGGCGCCCCCGCGTTCGACGCGCTGGTCGCCGTGGTCGACACCCACAAAGCCGGCGACCCCCTCCGCCCCGTCACCGTCGTCACCCCCACGCCCGCCGCCGCCGTCGGTCTGCGCCGAGGGCTGGCCCGCCGCCCCGGTGGCATCGTGGCCGTGCAGTTCCAGTCGCTCGACGCCCTCGCCGAACAGCTGGCGGCGCCGCTGCTCGGCCCGCGTGGCCTGGCAGCGGGTGTCGACCGCGAGCTGGTCGTCGCCGCCGTGCGCGTCGCCCTCTCCGACGCGCCCGGCCGCTTCGCAGGCATCGCTCACCACCGGTCAACCTGGGAGACGGTGGCGCGCACGATCGACGAGGTGGCGGCGATCGACCGTGACGGACGTGAGCGGATCCGCTCCGGCGGCGGCCTCGGCGCCGATGTCGTGGCCCTGCACGATCGCGTGGCAGCCGAGACGGGCGTCGGGGGCCGCGTCGCCGTGCTACGGGCAGCGGTCGACCGCATCCGGGCCGATGGCGCCGCGGTCGAGCCGCTCGGTGCGATCGTCGTCCACCTCCCCGGACGTCTCGACGACGCCGCCGCCACGCTCGTGCGGGAGCTCGGCGAGCGTCTGCCGGTCGTGGTCATCGCAGGACGCACCGGCGTCCCCGCGGTCGACGAAGCCGTGGCCCTGTCGGTGCAGCATGTCGGGGGCCGGCGGCCCGACGATGCCCCAGCACCGGCCGCAACCGCGTCGCGGGTGGTGTCCACGAACGACATCGACGACGAGATCCGCGCCGCGGTGCGTGCCCTCCTGGCCGAAGCCGAGGCGGGTCGCCCGTTCCACGAGATGGCGCTGGTCCATCCCGCGGGTTCCCCCTACACGCGTGCCGTGGCCGACGTGTTGCGGGCGGCCGACATCCCCTTCTCCGGCCCCAGCAGCGAGACGCTCGGGCACACGACGCCGGGGCGGGTGCTGCTCGCCCTGCTCGACGTGGCCGCCCAGGGCTACTCCCGCGAGGCCGTGGTCGATCTGTGGTCGTGTGGCGTCCTGACGGACGGCGACGGACGGCCGCTGCGGTCGGTCGTGCTCGACGAGCGATCCCGCCGTCTGGGCATCGTCGGCGGACGGGCGGACTTCCACCAGCGCATCGCCGCCCGCGCCGTGTGGCTCGACACCCACCCGCCGGAGCCCGGCGACGAGGCCGATGCCGACGCCCGCCGGCTCGCCCGGCACGACGCCGAGGTCGTCGAGCTGGCCGAGCTCGATCGCGCCCTGTGCGGCGTCGAGGCGCTCCTCGACGCCCTCCCCGCCGACTGGGCCGGCCTGGCGACGTGGGCGGGCGGCGCCCTCGACCAGCTGTGTGGGCCTCTCGTGCGCCGCAGCGGATGGCCGGCACACGAGCTCGACGCCGACACGGCGATCCGGACCGCGCTGGGCCGCCTCGGCGCCCTCGCCGCCGTCGAGCCCGCTCCTGCCCGGTCCGTGGTGGTCGACACGATCCGGGCCGCGCTCGAGGCCCCGGCGCCCCGGCGCAGCACCACCGGGACCGGCGTCCTCGTCACCACCTTCGACCACCCGCCCGTCGTCCCGCTCGCCGCGGTGGCGGTCGTGGGTCTGGCCGAGGGCCACGCGCCCCGCCTCGGCCGGGAGGACGTCCTGCTCTCCGACGAGGTCCGATCCGCGGTCCGGTTGCCGGTGTCCGCCGACTCCGTGCTGGACCAGCACCGTGCGTTGCTCTCGTCGTTGGCGTCGTCGTCCGGGCCTCGGGTGCTGCTCTACGCCCGTTGCGACCAGCGCTCGGGGCGGACCCAGGTGCCCAGCCGATGGCTCATCGATGCGATCGAGGCGCTCACCGGCGCACGGCCTCGCACCGAGTCGCTCGTCGCGGGCCGGCCGGTCGACGGCGTCGAGGTCGTCGCCAGCCATCGTGCGGGTGTGGCCGCCGCCGCCACCACGGCGTTGCACCTCGGCGAACGCCGCCTCGCTGCGCTGGCCGCCGCCGTCGACTTCGACGGCCACCCGGCCTCCCTCGAACCCGTACTCGCCGCTGGCGCGACGCTGGTCCGCAGCCGGGCGGCGGATGCCTTCACCCGCTTCGACGGCAATCTGGCGGGCAACGGTACCGACGTCCTCGCCGACGGCGACCGTCACCTGTCGCCCACCTCGATCGAGGCGTACGCCACGTGTCCCCGCCGCTGGTTCTTCCACCATGCGCTCGAGATCGGCGAGGTCGACCGCCCGGAGGAGATCGACCGGCTCCAGGCCCGCGACAAGGGCACGCTCGCCCACCAGATCCTCGAGCGGTTCGTGCAGCAGGCCATCGACACCGGCGAGGTCCCCGCACCCGGGGAGCCATGGGGTCCGGGCGGCGAGCAGCGCCTCCTGGCGGTCGCAGAGTCGGCGTTCGCCGACTTCGAGCGACGAGGCCTGACCGGTCACCCCCGCTGGTGGGCCTACGACCGCGACGAGATCGTCCACGTGCTCCGCGCCACGCTCCACCACGACGACGACGTGCGCGCCGCCACCGGTGCCACCCCGGTCGCCGTGGAGCTCAACTTCGGTCGGCACGGCCAGGAGCCGCTGCGGGTGCGGCTCGACGACGGCCGGGTGATCCCCTTGGCCGGCCAGGCCGATCGGGTCGACGCCGTGCCGGGAGGCGTCCGCGTCTACGACTACAAGTACTCCAGCAGCAACCAGTACCACGGCCTCGATCGCGCCATCGAGGCCGGCGGCGACCCGGTGGCCGGCGGTCGTCGTCTGCAGCTCCTCGCCTACGCCGAAGCCGCCGCCCACCAGCGCGGCGTCGACCGTTCCAGCGCCTGGTACTGGTTCCTCAAGCCCGGCCACACCGGCACCCACATCGGCTACGAGATCGGCCCCGAGCACCGCGCCATGTTCCGGCACGCGCTCCGGGTGATCGTCGACGGGGTGCAGCAGGGCCTGCATCCGGCTCGCTCCGGCCCGGCCGACTGGTTCCTCGGCACGAACGCCAACTGCGGGTACTGCGAGTTCGATCGCATCTGTCCCGCCGACCGCGAGGACGAATGGGAGCGGGTCCGCTCCGACCCGGCCCTGGCCGACCTGGTCGCGCTCGCCGAGGACGGTGCCCCGTCGTTCCTGGTCACGGCGCCCGTGGCACCGGCCGACGCCAGCACCGACGGATCGGCCCCCGCATGACCGGCCACCCGGGCGCTGCGGTCCCCACTGACCACGCGGCGCGCCAGCAGATCCTCGAGGACCTCGACCACACCCTGTTCGTGGAGGCCGGCGCCGGCTCGGGGAAGACGTCGTCGTTGGTGGGCCGCTTCGTCGCCCTCGTCCTCGCCGGCGCCGAGGTCTCCTCGATCGCGGCCATCACCTTCACCGAGGCCGCCGCCGCCGAGCTGCGGGCCCGCATCCGCGAGGCGCTCGAGGACGTCACCGCCGCCCGGCCGATCCGCGGCCTGGACCCCGACGAGCGGGGCGCGCCCTCGCTCGCGCCGCACTCGACGGGCTGGACCGCGCCTCCATCTCGACGCTCCACGCCTTCGCCCAGCGCCTCCTGATGGCCGCGCCCATCGAGGCCGGTCTCCCACCGCGCGTCGAGGTGCTCGACGAGATCTCGTCGTCGCTGCGGACCGCCGAACGGTGGTCACGTTTCGTCGACCGACTGCTCGACGACGACGACCTCGAGGTCCCACTCCGGGCTGGCCTCGCCCTCGAGATCACCGTCGACCACCTCGCCGCCGTCGCCGCCACCTTCGACCAGAACTGGGACCTGCTCGACGAGGCCGACCTCTGCGCCGACCGTGCCCTCGTCGTCGACCGCGATGCGGTGGCCATCTCGTTCGATCCCCTGTTCCGGGCCGCCGCCGACATCGCGTCCATCGCCGACAGCTGCACCGACGACGACGACCTCCTCCTGTGCTGGATCCGCGACCGGATGGAACGCGAGCTGGAGCCGCTCCGTGCCGCGGCCGACGACCCGTACGCCTCGTTGCAGGCCGCCGCGTCCCTTCCCAAGATGTCCAGCCGGGGCAGGGCTCCGAGTTGGCCCGACGGCGGGAAGGCCGCCGTCCGGGACCTGTGGACCGCTGCCACCGACACCATCGAGACACGGCGTGCCGAGGTCGCCGACCTCGTGCTGCGCCGCCTCGCCGTCGAGGTCGTCGACCACGTGCTCGACGAGGCCCACGCCCGTCGCAGGGACGGCCGGCTCAGCTTCCACGACCTGTTGGTCCTGGCTCGCCAGGTCCTGCGCGACGACGCCGGCGTCCGGTCCCGCCTCCACGAACGCTTCCGGCACCTGCTCATCGACGAGTTCCAGGACACCGACCCCATCCAGGTCGAGCTCGCCGTCCGCATCGCCGCCGACCCGTCGCACGACACCTCCCTGCCGTGGGACCAGGTCGACCACGACCCCGGCCGGCTGTTCTTCGTCGGCGACCCCAAGCAGTCGATCTACCGCTTCCGCCGGGCCGACATCGACCTGTTCGCCCGGGCCGCCGACCGACACCGCCCGGGTGCCTGCCGGCTCGACACCAACTTCCGCACCGTCGCTCCCATCGTCGAGTTCGTGAACCAGCTCTTCGGCCGGCTCATCACCCGCCAACACGTCCCGGCCGAACCGGGCGCCGGGGCGGGGGAGGTGGCACAGCCCGACTATGCCGACCTCCAGGCCTGGCGTCCCGCCATCCCCGGCGACCCCGGCCCCGCGGTCGTCCTCCTGGGCGGCGCCGAGAAGGAGTCCACGGCCGACAGCCTCCGCACGGCCGAGGCCACCGACATCGCCGCCACGCTGGCGCGCGCCGCGGACGAGGGCTGGTCGGTCGAACCCCCGGGCGGCGCGGTGCGCCCCTGCCGGTGGGGGGACATGGCGGTCCTGCTGCCCAGCCGGACGTCGTTGCCGCACCTGCGCCGCGCCCTCGCCGATGCCGGCGTGCCCTACCGGCTCGAGACCGGCAGCCTCGTCTACGCCACCACCGAGGTCCGCGACCTCCTCGCCGTACTCGGCGCCATCGACGATCCTGGGGACGCCGTGGCGCTCCTCGGCGCCCTCCGGTCGCCGGCCTACGGCTGCGGTGACGACGACCTCCTGGCCTGGCGCCGTTCCGGTCGGCGCTGGACCTACCTCGGCGACCTCGAGCCTGTCGGGGGAGGGGGCGGGACCACGACGGCACGGCCGGCGATCCCGACGTGGTGGCCGCGGCCCTCGCCGATCTCCGCGACCGCCACCGCCAGCGACCGCACCGGTCCGTCCCCGAGATGGTCGAGGCCGTGGTGCGGGAACGGCGGCTGATGGACATCGGCCTCGCCGCCGGACATCACCGGGACGCGTGGCGGCTCTACCGGGTGGTGATCGAGCACGCCCGGCAGTTCGCCGACGCCGAGCCCGCGGGCCTGCGTGGCTTCCTGCGCTGGGCCGAGCTCCAGGCCGACGACAAGCTCCGTGCCACCGTCCCTGTGCTCCCGGAGGCCGACGTGGATGCCGTCCGGATCCTCACCATCCACGGCGCCAAGGGACTCGAGTTCGGGGTGACGGCCGTGTCCGGACTGTCCGGCCAGTTCCCCAACGCCACCCGCGGCGCGGTCGTCGGCTTCCGTCCCGACGGCGGCTACGACGTGCGGATGAAGAAGGGCCTGGAGACGGCGCAGTACGACCGGCGACGCACGGTCGAGGACATCATGGGCGAGCACGAAGGCATCCGCCTGCTCTACGTGGCGCTGACCCGGGCCCGCGACCACCTCGTGCTGAGCCTGCACCACAAGCCGTCGAACACGGTCCGGAGCCACGCGCACCGCATCGCCGCCGCCCTCGACGACGAGGCCATGATCGACCCGGCCACCGTCGAGCGCGCGCCCGGCACCTGCTCGCACCGCGCCGAACACCCCACGAGCGAAGCCCGTCCACCCGAGACGGTCGTGCCGGTCGGCGGCCGGGTGACCGCAGCCCTGGAGCAGGAGTGGGAGCGCTGCCGAGGCGGCATGGAGCGACGCCCGCCGCCAGCTCCTGGCCCGTTCCTCCGGCGGGGGTGCGGTCTCGGCCACCGCGGTCCGACGCCTGCTCACCCCCGACGCCGCACCCAGCCTCACGTCCGAGGCCGTCCCCGAATCCCCCGAGCCGTCGTCCGAGCCATGGCGGCGCGGTCGCGCCGGCACGGCGATCGGCAGCGCCGTGCACGCCGTCCTGCAGCACGCCGACCTGACCGATCCGGATGGGACCGACATCGCGGCGCTGGCGACGTGGCAGGCAGCGGTCGAAGGCGTCCCCGAGGCGGTCGACGAGATCGAGGCCAAGGCCCGGGCGGCGGCGGTCAGCCCCCTCGTGCGGCGGGCGGTGTCCTCCGAACGCTGGTGGCGCGAGGTGCACGTGGGTGTCCCGCTCGCCGGCCTCGTCGACGGCGAGGTCCCGGCAGGGATCGACGTGTTCGAGGGCTTCGTCGACCTGTTGTTCGAGGACGACGCCGGCCTCGTGGTGGTCGACTACAAGACCGACGCTGTCGCCGACCAGGCCGCCGTCGACGCGGCCCTCGACGCGGTACGCCCCGCAGGGAGCGGCATACGCGCTGGCGGTCGAGGCCGCGACGAGGCGACCCGTGGCCGCGGTGCACTTCCTGTTCCTGCGGCGCACCGATGTGGTGGTCGGCACCGTCCCCGACCTGGCAGCACGGGTCGCCGAGGTCCGAGCGGCGCTCGGCCGGCTCGGAGCCGGAGGTGCGCCCGACCCCGCCGCGGCGTCATCCTGAACCGGTGCCAGGACGACCGGAGACGATCAGCGCCGTCACCCTCGGCGTCACCGACATGGCATCGTCGGTCGACTTCTACGATGCGCTCGGATTCGAGATCGCCTACGGCGGACGCCGGCGCCGCCTTCACGAGCTACCGGCTGGGCGCCACGTTCCTGAACCTGCAGGCGGTCGGTGCCGTGACCAGCGGATGGGGTCGCTTCATCGTCTACGTGGACGACGTCGACGCCATGTACCGACGCGCCGTGGGCGCCGGCCTCACCCCGGCGATGCCGCCTGCCGATGCACCGTGGGGTGAGCGCTACTTCCACATCAGCGACCCCGACGGTCACGAGGTGAGCTTCGCCCGGCCGTTGCCGTCCCGGCCGGGCGGGACGCCGCGTCAGTCGTCCTCGGCGCTCCTCCCACCACTGGCACCACCAGTCGCCGCCCACCAGGATGCGCAGCGTCTGGTGCCAGCAGTACGAGATCTCCTCGTCCGGGTCCAGGTAGTACAGGCAGTTGTCGCAGCGCTCGTCCTTGTAGGGTGACCCCTCAGCGTCGCCCGCTCCATGACGTCCTTCACCTCGAGCCAGTTCTTGGAATCGATCTCCTTGGGTTCCGGCTTCGGGATCTCGTAGTCAGACATGGCCCGCTGCCTACCCGATGGGACGGCCCCGATCCAACAGCCCCGTGGACCAGCCGCTCACAGCCGGAAACCGAGGTCGGCCTCGATCTCGGCCACGTCCATCTGCGCCTTCTGCAGCGAGCCGGAATAGTCCCAGTTCATCGACTGCCATCGGGTGAACTGGTCCAGCACCCACACCCCGGACTGGCGTGAGCCGTTGCCCGACTTGCCGTTGCCACCGAAGGGCAGGTGGGCCTCGGCGCCCGACGTCGAGTTGTTCACCGACACCATGCCGGCCGAGACCCGCTCCCGGAACGCGGAACGCCGAGCAGCGGATCGGTGGTGTAGATCGCTGCGGACAGCCCGTAGCCGTGGCCGTTGGCCAGCTCCATCGCCTCGTCGAGGTGGCGGAAGCGGCCCACGCCGACGATGGGCCCGAACGTCTCGGTGTCGTAGAGCGCATCGCCGGGCGGATCCCGTCGACGATCGGTCGGGTGGCAGTACAGGCCGGCGTCCGGGTCGCCGACGAACCCGGCACGTGGGTGGGCCGAGATCGATGCCCGTGGCGGTCGGACCCGGACACGAGTGGTGGTCTCGATCCAGCTCGAGCCAGCCGAGGAACCGCTGCGGAACCGCTCGTCGATCATCGGGCCGTACAGCACGTCCGCGGTGGGGTCGCCGATCGCGCCGCCGCCACCGCTTCGGTGTACCGGCGGAGGAACTCGTCGTGGATGTCGTCGTGGGACGAAACGGTGCCGAGCGACGTGCACCGCTGCCCGGCCGTACCGAAGCCCGGAGAACAGCGCGCCCTGACCGCGAGGTCGAGGTCGGCGTCGGCGGTCACGACCATCGGGTTCTTGCCGCCCAGCTCGAGGCACGGGGTCTGGAGGTGTCGCCCGCACAGCGCGCCGATGTCTCGGCCGACCTCGGTGGAGCCGGTGAAGCCGACCTTCTGGACCACCCCGGCGTCAGTGCGCGTTCGAGCGCGTCGCGGTCGTCGGGCCGTCGGCGTGGACGATCCGGACCAGGTCGTCGGGGAACCCGGCGTGGGCGAACAGCGCACCGAAGGCGTCGGCGATGGTGGCGGCGTACTCCGCCGGCTTCCACACCACGGCGTTGCCGCACAGCAGCGCGGGCACGAGGTACCAGGACGGCACGGCGACCGGGAAGTTGCCCGCCGTGATGATCATCGCCGTGCCGACCGGGTTCCGGAACGTGAACAGCTGCTTGTCGGGCATCTCCGACGGCACGGTCATCCCGTACAGACGCCGCCCCTCGCCGAGGAAGAAGTCGCAGGTGTCGATCGCCTCCTGCACCTCCCCGCGGGACTCGGCCAGGACCTTGCCCACCTCGCGGGTCACCAGCTGGGCCAACGCCTCCTTGTTGGCCTCGAGGAGGCGGCCGAGGTTGGCGACGGCCTGCCCCCGGACCGGGGCGGGAACGGCCGCCCACCGTCGTTGCGCCTCTCCGGCGGCGACGGCGGCATCGACGAGATCGTCGGCAGACGCCAGCGTCACGGTGGCCACCAGGTCGGACAGGTCGGCGGGGTTCCGGGACTCGTGAGTGCGGACGCCGGTGGGGGCAGGGTTCATCGGGCGAGCTCCTGGACGGGGTGCTGACGCCAGCAGACCACGTTCACCGGCGGCGCGCACGGGCGGCGGCGATCGGCGCCGGGCGCTAGACCGTCGTCATGGCAGCGCAGCGGGTCCGGCAGGTGGTGATCGCCGTCGATGACATCCGTGCGTCGGCGGCCGAGGCGGTGGCGCTCGGCCTCCCCTTCGTGTACGAGGATCCCGGCGTGGGGGCGTTCGGGGCGGTGAACTCGCTGCACGCCGCCGGTGACACGTTCGTGGAGCTGCTGGCCGAACGCGATCCCGGCTCGCCCGTGGGCCGCCACCTGGCGCGTGTCGGCGGTCCGGGCGGGTACATGGTGATCGTGCAGGTCGATGACCTCGACGCCCGCATCCGACTCGTGGACGAGCTCGGTGTGCGCGTGGTGTGGACCGGTGGCATCGACGGGATCCGGGGCGCGCATCTCCATCCGGCGGATGTCGGTGGTGCGATCCTCAGCCTCGACCAGGCCGACCCGGCCGAGGCGTGGCCGTGGTGTGGACCGGAGTGGACAGGGAGCGCTCCGGCCACCAGCGGGTCACCGATCACATCGATCGCCATCAGCTCGGCAGATCCGCCCGCGATGGCGGCACGATGGGCGTCGGTACTCGACGTCGCCGCCCGCGACGACGTGGTGGCGCTGGCGGGTACCGACATCCGGTTCGTCCCGGCCGACGACCGCCCCGACCGCCTGGTGGCCGTCGAGATCGATGGCATCGGCGACCATGTGCTCGGAGGCGTGCGCATCCACGGCTGAACCTCGACGATGCGCCGGCGAGGCGCCGCCGAGGAGACGTCAGTCGATGCGCAGGGTGGCCCCGGCGGGGACCGTCACCTCCCACCGCTCGCCGCTGCGCTCCAGGTCTGCGGGCGCGCCCTCGACCGTTGCGGTGCGAGGCGTGCGGCTCCAGCCCGAGATCACCACGTCCTCCCCGGCGCCCGCCACCACCACCGTGACGGCGTCGGGAGCCGAGCTGATCGACGCGATCCGGGCCCGGCCCACCGGTGCGTGCTTCGACACGTCGCCGAACACGGCCACCTCGCTCTCCAGGATCGGTGCGAGCAGGTGGTGCGTCCACTGGGCGGGATCGAGCGTCACGTCCCAGCCACCGGCGGGCTCGGTGACCTCGCCCGTGCGCAGGTCCAGGGCCACGGTCGGGCCGTCTGGCCATGCGTGGCCCAGGTCCACGGTCCCGGTCACCTCTTCGTCGCCTCGGAAGGTGTTGGCGCAGAAGACCTGGATCCAGCGCCCGGCGGGATGGTCGGTGTGGCACTCGGCCACGAGCGGGACGGGTCGGGACACGGCGTGCTGGCGGAAGCACGCATCGACGGCGGCGATGGGAACGTCGGGCCGGATGATCGTCCCGTCGGCTCGACAGGTGGCCGACACGATGGCGGCGTCGGTGGTGCCGATGGCGTCGCCGACGCCGACCGGCCCGGTCGACAGCGCCGAGAGCAGCGCCTCGACCTCGGCGTGTTCGCCGTCGGAGCGGAACACGTCCTTGAAGGGGGCCAGGCCGAGCGCACGCGCCAGCGCGTTCGTGTAGCAGAACCAGGCCCACAGGAACCCGGGACCGACGAGGTAGCCGTGGTCCCCGGAGGTGCGGATGGATGTCACCTGCGACAACGTGGCGCTCTGGAAGAAGTCGGCCGGAGTCGCCATGCACCACTGCAGGGTCATGTCCCGTTCGGCCGCTCCCTGGTCGATGCCCTCCTGCCACGCCCGGGCCCGTCCTGGTGCGGCCCGCAGGCCCCGGACGCCGAGGAAGCACTCCACGAGCCAGTCGTGCTCGAAGGTCTCGACCCCCCAGCCGGCGGCCCGGTCGAGGAGGTGTTCGTAGTAGTCGGGTCCGACGGGGTGGGCGTAGGCCTCGTCCACCCAGCAGTCGAAGCGGTCGACGAGCGGGGACTGCTTGGAGAGGTGGCGGCAGTGGGTCACCAACGGCCGCCCACCCACGCCGGCGCGCAGGGGCTCGATGCCGTCGGGGAGGATGTCGGCCCGTGGTGCCCAGTCGACCAGGCCCGACGGCGGCACCACCCACTCGTCGGTGTCGAACGGTCGGGTCGACTCGTGGGGGTAGAACCACGAGTCGAGCTGGACGGCACCGATGGCCACGCCCGCCGCCTCGACGGCGGCGACCGCGTCCGTGACCGTCTCCGTGACGGTCCGCGGAGGCTCCGTGCGGTACCAGTACGCCGCCCCGTTGTCCGTCCAGTACGAGACCTTCCGACCGAGCGTGTCGTGATCGAGGGCCGGTCGGGGGCGGACATCGAGGAGCTCGGCCCATCGGCTGAGCAACTGGCGGGGCGAGTCGCCGGCCAGCACGGCCAGCGAGGTGGAGAAGCCGGCGGGAACCTCGTCGAGATCACCGTGCCATCCCCAGCGGATGCCGGCGTCGGGTGTCCCCGAGGTGGGGACCGTGAGCACCTGTTCGTGGAACGCGTCGAGCGGTGCGAGCAGCACCGTGGCGCCGTCGGGTGCGCAGAGCCACAGGGGCATGACGACGTTGGGGCGGAAGGGGAGGAGGAACCACCGGCGCAGGTCCTCGCCGGCCTGGGTCGGCAACCCGAATTCCGTGTACTGGTGGCCGAAGGCCCGCATGCCCGCCGGCCAGGCGCCGGGCTGTCGGGCGCCGGGATCGAAGTGCAGGCCGACGCCCACGGCACTGAACCCGCCGTCTGTGGTCGCCGACGTGGCTTCGGTGGCCTCGGCCCGGAGCACCACGACGTCGTCCGCCCGGGTCTCGGCGACGATGCGAACGCGCTCGGCGCCCATGCGTGTGCCCGGACCGAGCCAGTCGGGGTGGCCAGCGGTTCCGATGCGCACGACGTCGTCGTCCTCGACCCGCAGACCGGTGGTGAGCAGCGTGGTGGTCACCGGGACATCCTCGCCGATGTGCGACGAATGGTCGGGAATGGCGGTGTCCCGTCCGCCTCGTCCTTTTCGACAATCGTTGTCAACGAGCAAACCTGGCTCTATGGTGGGGTCGTGCGTTCCCCCGACGATCTCGTTGCCGCCTTCCGAGCGGCCGGCCGCAAGGTCACCCCGCAGCGCGAGCGGATCTTCGGGATCCTCCACGACAATCCGAGCCATCCCACGGCCGAATCCGTGCATGCTGCCGTGGTGGTCGACATGCCGTCGGTGAGCTTGCGGACCGTGTACTCCACCCTCCACGACCTGGCCGAGATGGGCGAGCTGCGCCAACTCGAGCTGGGGACCGGATCGGCACGGTTCGATCCCAACGTCGGCGACCACCATCACCTCGTGTGCGACGACTGCGGTGCCGTGCAGGACCTCGACGCCGAGTTCCCCGGCGTGGGCCTCGATCCCGACAACGCCTTCGGCTTCGTGGTCGACGCCACCCAGATCGTCTTCCGGGGCCGCTGTCGTCGCTGCGCCGGCGCCGACGACCCCCGGCGGACCTCGCCCAACCAACCCCAACCCCAACCAGACCCACAAGGAGCAACACCCCATGCCTGATCTCAAGGGCTCCAAGACCGAAGAGAACCTGAAGGAGGCGTTCGCCGGCGAGAGCCAGGCCAACCGTCGCTACCTCTACTTCGCCCAGAAGGCCGACGTCGAGGGCTACCCCGACGTGGCGGCGCTGTTCCGCTCGGTCGCCGAGGGCGAGACCGGTCACGCCTTCGGGCACTTCGACTTCCTCGCCGAGACGGGCGACCCCGCCACCGGCGAGCCCGTCGGCAGCACCGCCGACAACCTGAAGTCGGCCATCGCCGGCGAGACCTACGAGTACACCGAGATGTACCCCGGCTTCTCCAAGACCGCCCGCGACGAAGGCTTCGAGGAGGTCGCCGAGTGGCTCGAGACGCTCGCCCGAGCCGAGAAGAGCCACGCCGGCCGGTTCCAGCAGGGCCTCGACGAGGTCTCCTGACCCATCGGTCCCGCCGCTTGCGGCGGACTGCACATCTGACGAGGGGGCCGGCCGTGCCGGCCCCCTCGCGCGTCATCGTCCCTCACCGTCATCGGAGCACCCCCATGAGCCGCAAGCTGACCGTCACCGACATCGCCGACCTGCGGGAGTACGAGCGCGAGCGCGAGGACTTCCGCGCCGAGGTCATCGCCCTCAAGAAGAAGCGACGCATCGCCGTCGGCCCGTTCGTGACCGTGTTGTTCGAGAACCGGCAGACGATCCGCTTCCAGATCCAGGAGATGGCCCGGGTCGAGCGGCTCATCAGCGACGAGGCCATCGAAGGCGAGTTGCGGGCCTACAACCCGCTCATCCCCGAGCCGGGTGAGCTGGCCGCCACCGTGTTCCTGGAGCTGACCTCCGAGATCGCGCTGCGGGAGTGGCTGCCGCGCCTCGTGGGGATCGAGGCCAGCGTGGCGCTGCGCCTCGGGACGGGGGAGGGGGCCGACCCTGGTCCGGGCCGAGACCGAGGCCGGTCATGCGTCGCAGCTGACCCGGGAGGAGACCACGGCATCGGTCCACTACGTGCACTTCCAGCTGACGCCCGACGAGGTGGAGGCGGTTGCCGCCGGACCGGTGGCGCTGGTCATCGACCACCCCGAGTACACCCACGAGACCGAGCTCTCCGCCGACACCGTGGCCGAGCTGCTCGCCGACCTCCGGCCCTGATCCCGCGGTCCAGGGGGCGGATCACGCCAATATCAATGAGTCTTGCCACGCTTCCGGAATTTCTGTACTCTCGGGAGCATGGCGACTACGAAGAGTGAGATGGAGCGGCAGCGGCTGGTCCGTGAGCTCACGGCCGGCCGCGGGGCCGAGTCGCTGAGCGGCCGCTTGCTCCGTACCCGCGAGGTGGCCCTCCTCTTCGAGGTCTCCGAGCGAGCGGTGACGGACTGGGCCACCAAGGGCCGCATCCCCAGCATCCGCACACCCGGCGGCCACCGCCGCTATCCGGCTGACTCAGTGGCCCACCTGCTGGCCACCGAGGGGCACACCGCCTGACCGACCGCGGGGGCCTCGCCATCGGTCCGGGAGAACGGGCTGGTCAGCGGCGTCGCGCCGGCACCGCAGCGCCCGGTCGCACGCTTGCGTCGGCGAGGGTCCGGTGCAAGTCTCGGTCGTCGTCTCCGGCGCCCCCGTCGGCGGCGACGAGTGTCCACCCTCTGACGGAGCCCCCGAATGAACACCCCCTGGAGCACGCGCGCCGCGTGCCGCGGCCTCGATCCGACGATCTTCTTCCCGCTGTCCGACGACCAGGAGCAGGCGGCGAAGACGATCTGCGGCGGGTGCGACGTCCGAGAGCTCTGCCTCGAGCACGCCCTCGGTCACCGCGAGCGGGAAGGTGTCTGGGGTGGCTGCACCGAGCGTGAGCGCCGGCGCATCATCCGCCGTCGGCGGCGGGCTGCGTCCTGACCGTGCCGGCCGTCGACGAGTTCGGAGGATGGCCTGGCGTGCTGGGCCGGCTCCTCGACGGCCAGGACCTGGCACGCGACGCGGCACGGGCCGCCCTCGCCACCATCCTCGCCGGCGAGGCCACGGCAGCCCAGACGGCCGGGTTCATCGTGGCGCTGCGCCAGAAGGGTGAGACCGTCGACGAGCTCGCCGGCATGGTCGGTGCCATGCTCGACGCCGCCGCACCGCTCGTCCTGCCTCCGGACACGGTCGACATCGTGGGGACGGGTGGTTCGCCCCGCCGTCGCGTCCGTGCGCTGAACGTGTCGACCATGGCGTGCATCGTGGCCGCCGCCGCCGGTGCGACCATGTGCAAGCACGGCAACGTGAAGGCGTCGTCCACGTCCGGATCGTTCGACCTGCTCGGTGCGCTGGGCATTCGCTACGACCTCGATGCCGAGCGGATCAGCGCCGTCGTCCACGAGGTCGGCGTCGGGTTCTGCTTCGCCCGCGCCTTCCATCCGGCCATGCGCCACGCCGGTCCGGTGCGGGCCGAGCTCGGCGTGCCGACGGTGTTCAACATCCTCGGGCCGCTGTCGCACCCTGGCCGGGTGACGCGCCAGGTCATCGGCGTCGGCGACCCCCGGTCCCTCGACCTGGTGGCGGGTGCGCTGGCCGCACGCGGCGCGGTCCACGCCCTCGTGGTCCACGGTGCCGACCAGCTCGACGAGCTCTCGCTCGCCGGCCCCACGCACGTGCGCGAGGTGCGCGACGGCGCGGTGGTGGCCAGCTACGAGGTGGCGCCGGCCGACGTCGGCCTCGAGGTCGTCGCGGCGGACCGGATGCCGGGCGGCACCCCGGAGGAGAACGCCACCATCGCCCGCCGCCTCTTCGACGGCGAACCCGGCCCGGCTCGCGACATCGTCGCCCTGAACGCCGGCGCGGCGCTCTACGTGGCCGGTCGAGCCGACACCCTGGCCTCCGGCCTGGAGTTGGCGCGCGTCGCCATCGACGACGGTGCGGCCGCCACGGCACTCCACCGCCTCGTGGTGGCCACCAACACCTGAGCTGGCGCGAGCGGGGGCATCGTTGCCGCCACCTCGGGGGCGCCTTATCCTCGTCTGGTGACCGATGCCGCGCCGATCGTCGACGATCCCACGCGTGACCGGCTCATCGAAGCAGCGGCGGCGGTCTTCGCCGAGAAGGGCTACGACGGAGCCGGCGTGCAGGAGATCGCCCGTCGGGCCGGGTTCACCACCGGCGCCATCTACGGTCGCTTCCGCGGCAAGGCCGAGTTGCTGCTGGCCGCCATCGAGGCCCGGTCCCACAACGAGCTCGAGCAGCTCTTCGCCGAGCACCGCTTCGAGGGCCGGGTCGCCGACGTCCTGACCACGGTCGGCTCGCACCTGGTCACCGATCCCTTCGACGAGGGCCAGGCGCTCCTCCTCGAGGCCTTCGTGGCCGCTCGCCGCGACCCCGAGGTGGCGTCGCTGATGCGGAACCTGCTCGAGCAGCGAGCCGCCACCTTCGCTGAGTTGGTCGAGCGGGCCAAGGCCGCGGGCCAGATCGAGGCCGACCTCGACACCGACGCCATCGTCCGGTTCTGTCACGCCGTGGGTTTCGGATTCCTGGTCTTCGGTGCCATCGATCTCGACCACCCGCCGGCAGCGCCGTGGGAGCAGCTGATCGGCCGGCTCGTCGCCGCCCTGGCCGAGCCGCCCTCCTGAGGTCGCTGCCGGTCAGCGCGACCGCAGGTCGGGCAGCGCCGGCAGAGGCGAAGCGAGGGTTCCGTCGACGTGGTCGATCCGGATCCGGTGTGCGTTGCGGTCGAGCCAGGCCGCGACCACGGTGAGCTCGTCGGCGTCAGCCGGCGCCACGGGTCCCGGCTGAACCGGGCCGGGGCCGTCACTCACGCTGAACAGCGTGGGGTCGTCGACCCGCTCGGTCGAGATCAGGCGCCCGCCCTCGAACACCGCCCGCCGGGCGCCGAACCGCACCACCAGCCGGCCTGTGTGTTGCCAGGCGTGAGAAGCGACGCACGCGACGGTGCGCCTCGACGAAGGCAGCGGCGCGATCCGCGGACGTCGGCGGCCTCCTCGAACCGGTCGTCGGCCGCCAGCGCTCGCATGCGCGCCAGCAGCGGTTCGAAGACGAGGTCGGGTCGGTCGGTGAGTGCCGACCGCACCGACGCGGCGATGGCCTCGTAGGCGTCGGCGTCGATTGCGCCGGCGCACGGGCAGGTGCTCACGCCGAGCTGGGCGGGTGCGCACGGCGCCGACCTCCCGGTGCGGC
Organism: uncultured Acidimicrobiaceae bacterium; assembly: GCA_963811245.1. Classification (GTDB taxonomy): domain Bacteria; phylum Actinomycetota; class Acidimicrobiia; order Acidimicrobiales; family Salinilacustritrichaceae; genus Salinilacustrithrix. The sequence continues at coordinate 181,602 of CAWEQL010000009.1, read as the reverse complement.
GGGGATCGGCGGTGCAGCGCCGGATCGGCAGCGCGGTCTCGACCGCCTCGCCCACCCGACGAGCGACGCGGGCAGAGGTGAGCGGCCCGAGGTAGGTGGCGCCGTCGTCACGGACCGCCCGTACGACGGAGAGGCGTGGGAACGCCTCGGCGGTCAGCTTCAGGTACGCCGACTTCTTCCACGTCGTGCCCTGCCGGTTGTAGCGGGGGAGGAGCTCGTGGATGAGCCGGATCTCGTGCACGGCCGCTTCCAGTGGGGAGTCGGTGCGGACGTGGTCGATCGTCGCCGTTTCCCGGAGGAGGCCACCGACCTTGCGGCGGGTGTCCGACGAGAAGTAGCTCCGCACCCGCGACCGCAGGTCGGACGCCTTGCCGACGTAGAGGACGCGTCCGGTCGCGGTCCCGGAACAGGTACACGCCCGGAGCCCGGGGCAGGCGGTCGGTGAGGGCCAGCTTCGAGGCCTGCGGATGGGCGGCGGCCGAGGGGAGGGCGAGCAGGTCGTCGAGGCGCGAACACGCCGAAGGCCGAGGCCCGCTCGAGCAGCACGTGGAGGAGGTCGGCGGTGGCGAGGGCGTCGTCGAGGGCGCGATGGCTCGGTCGGTGGTCGAGCCGGAACCGGTCGGCCAGGGTCCCCAGCCGGCAGTTCGGGACCTCGTCGCGGACCAGGCGGCGGGCCAGGGCGCAGGTGTCGACGGTGAGGTTGCGCAGCGCCGGCCGGTCGGCCCGGACCAGCGCGGCATCGAGGAACGCCCGGTCGAAGCGGACGTTGTGGCCCACGAACACGGCATCGCCCATGAACTCGAGCAGGCTCGGGAGCACGGTCTCGACGCGTGGGGCGGGCCGCACCACTTGAGTGGTGAGCCCGGTCAGCACCGTGATGGCGGGCGGGATGTCGCGGCCGGGATCGACCAGCGTGTGGAAGGTGCCGAGGCACGCTCCACCCCGCACCTTGATGGCGCCGATCTCGCAGATCCGGTCGTCGACAGGCGAGCCCCCGGTGGTCTCGAGATCGAGCACGCAGAACGTGACGTCGATGAGCGGGGTGCCGAGGTCGTCGAAGCTGGCCTGGCCGGGGAGGCGGCGCCGAGCCCGACGATCGGCGAGCTGGGCCCGGACGGGCGGGGAAGACATGCGGCCATCAGATCGAACACACGTTCGGTCTGTCAAGGGCCGAGTTCCACCCGGCCGCTCGTCGGGCGCGCACCTGTCGCGCCGGTACGATCCGGCCGTGACCACCACTCGCTACCGCTGTCGTTCGTGCGGGAACCTGACGCGCTTCGACGTCACCACCACCAGCACGGTGCGGTCGTTCCACCACTACTCGGTCGGCGGTGAGCTGACGGTCGAGGATCCGCAGGTGCTGACCGAGCAGATCGACGAGGTGGTCTGTCGGTGGTGCAACTCCGGCGCCGGCGTCGAGGTCATCGACGACGAGGACTGAGTCGGCTCGTGGCGGGGGTTCTTGTCGGGGGGTCTGCGTACGGTGCTTCGCAGGTGCCGGATCCGCCGGCCCGTCGAGGAGGGCCCGTGGCCGATCATCACTCCCCAGCCCGTCAGTCGGCCCGGCCCGGCGTCACGGTCATCGACTGCGACGACTGCATCGGGCCGTCCATCGGGGCCTGCGACGACTGCGTCGTGACGTTCCTGTGCGAGCGCGAGCCCGACGATGCGCTCGTCATCGACGTGGCCGAGGAACGGGCCCTGCGCCTGCTCGCCGATGCCGATCTGGTGCCCCGCCTCCGCCACGTCCGGCCGGGCCGCGATGCCTCGTGACCACTCGGGTCCCTCGCCGGCTCGGTGGTACCGTTCCGCAGGCGGCATTTGTCTGATCCGCCCCGTCGGGAATGCAGGAACTCCACCTCGTTGGCTTCACCACTGATCGTCGTCACCTGATCTTCGACGCCCGCCGGGGTGGGAAGTCGGGCAGCTTCCTGGTGCCCGTGGACGAGACGCTGATCGATGCGGTGCGGAGCCTGCTCGACGAGTCGGACGAGAGCCCGTTGCCCACCGGCGGCGAGCACGACGATGACGTCGAGGACGGCGACGGGAACACGACCACCGAGCCAGCTCGACCCGATCCCCGGTTGTCGGTACGTGAGATCCAGGCGCGCCTGCGCGCCGGGACGTCGATCGAGCAGTTGGCAGCCAGCGCCGGGGTCGACCCGTCGTGGATCGAGCGGTTCGCCCCCCCGATCCGCGCCGAGCTCGACCAGATCGTCCGGCGGGCGCTCGACCTCCCCATGCAGCGCCCACGCGGAGCCGCGTCCGCCGCGCCATTGCGCCGGGCCGTCATCGCCTCGATGGCCGAACGGGGCGTGTCGTTCACGGCCGCCGACTTCGACGACGCCTGGTCGGCCCGCCTCCTGGGGGCCGATCGCTGGGTCGTCGTGTTCCACTTCACGCACCGGGGCCGGTCGAGCACTGCGGCATGGCGCTTCGACGCCGAGCACGACACCGTGATGCCCGACGATCGCCTGGCGTCGCAACTCGGTTTCGTCGAGGCCGACGCCGAGGTCGACGTCGACGAACTGGCGCCGAGCTCGCCACCGCCCGCCGCCGACCCGGCCGGGTCGACGCCACGCCGGTCGGGGCCGGGGCCGGCGGCGAAGAAGCGGGGCGCACGCAAGCCCGGGAAGAAGAAGCCGGCCCCGACCGAGAAGAAGGCGACCCCGAAGAAGAAGACGACCCCGAAGAAGACGATCAAGAAGGCGGCGGCCAAGAAGAAGGCGGCGGCCAAGAAGAGGGCGGCGCCCAAGAAGAAGGCGGCGGCCACGAAGAAGGCGGACCCCAGCGCGTCCGCCGCCGCTCCGGTACCGGCCGTTCCGCCGAGCGACGGCCGCGTCGCCACCCCGCCAGCCGGGACGAACGGTCGCCCCGCGGGGGCCGCCGCGGTCCCGTCGCCCGCAGCGCCCGCAGGGCCCGACGAGCTGCGCGTGCGGTTGCGGGCGGCCGAGCCCCGCCCCGGCTCCGACGACGACCCTCAGGCCCGAGCGGCCGCCCGTCGCGCCCGTGCCGTCCAGCGGTCGGCGCCGACCGTCCAGTTCCGCTCCGGGTCCGCCGTGCAGGCCGGTAGACGGTCCCCCGATCCGGGGGAGCCCGATGACCGTCCGCCCGCCGGCGCGCCCGCCGAGGCCGTGCCCGAGCGGCCCTCCGAACGGGTCCGCGAGGACGAGCCCACCGCCGCTGGCCCACCGCCCACCCCGGCCCCGAACGGTCGCCGGCGCCGCGGCGAACCCCTGCGCGGTCGGTGACCGCCACCTCCCTCGTCGAGCTCCGATCCGACGTCGAGCGAACGCTGCTCGCCGCCGGCCTGGACGCCGTCGGCGTCACGGGCGTCTCCCCGTTCACCCCGGTCCGCCACGACCTCGAGGCGCGGCGGGCGGCGGGCCAGCACGCCGGGATGTCCTTCACGTTCCGCAACCCCCGACGCTCCACCGAGCCGGCCCGGCTGCTGCGCAACGCCGCATCGCTGGTCGTCGGAGCCCTCGGCTACGTCGAGCCGCGCCCGGCGCCACCGGACGGCCCCGCCGGCGCGCGTGGCCCGCTATGCCTGGCGGGACCACTACGCCGACCTCCGCCACGCGCTCGGCGCCGGTGCCGACGTCCTGAAAGCGGCGGGTCATCGGGCCACGGTGGTGCTCGACCAGAACGGCCTGGTCGACCGGGCCGCCGCCCACCGGGCGGGGATCGGGTGGTGGGGTCGCAACAGCAACCTGCTCGTGCCCGGGGCCGGCAGCTGGTTCGTCCTCGGCTCCATCGTCACCGACGCCCGCCTTCCCCATCACGACTCCCCGGTGGAGGACGGCTGCCGGGCGTGCACGGCATGCGTGTCGGCCTGCCCCACGGGGGCGATCGTGGACGACGGCGTGATCGACGCCCGCCGCTGCCTCGCCTGGCTGGTGCAGTCGACGGGCGTGTTTCCTCGCGCCCACCGGATCGCCCTCCACGACCGGTTGTACGGCTGCGACGACTGCCAGGACGTCTGCCCGCCCGGCCGCGGGACGATGGTGGCGGGGGAGCAGCAGGTGGAGCTCGGCCGGCGCCCCGTCGACGCGTGGGTCCCCGTCCTCGAGCTCCTCGCCGCCGGCGACGGCGAGCTCATGGAGCGCTACGGCCGGTGGTACATCCCCGACCGCGACCCCCGGTACCTGCGCCGCAACGCCTTGCTCGTCCTCGGCAACGTCGGGGTGGGCGGGGACGGCGAACGGGCGGTGGTGCACCGGTACCTGTCCGGGGACGACGCGCTCCTGCGCGCCCACGCCGTCTGGACCGCCGCCCGTCTCGGCTTCCGAGACCTCGTCGCCACCGCGGCCGACGACGAGTCGCCGCTCGTGCGGGCCGAGGTGGCCCTCGCCCCCTCGGTGCCCGAACGGATCGCCGGCCGCGAGCCGGCCACGGCGACGATCGGAGAGCGCCGCCCGTGACCCACCTCCTGGTGACCAACGACTTCCCTCCGAAGATCGGCGGGATCCAGACGCTGCTGTGGGAGCTGTGGCGCCGCATCGACCCGAGCAGCTTCGCGGTGCTGACCACTCCGCACGAGGGCGCTGCGGCCTTCGACGCCCAACAGCCCTTCGCGGTCGAGCGGACCCGCGAACCCGTCCTGCTCCCGCACCCGGGCCTGGTCCGGCGCATCGACCGGCTGGCGGAACGGATCGGGGCCGACACGGTGGTGCTCGACCCCGCGCTGCCGCTCGGGCTGATCGGTCCCCACCTCGAGCGGCCCTACCGGCTCCTCCTGCACGGGGCCGAGGTCACGGTCCCGGGTCGGCTGCCCGGCACATCGCTCGCATTGCGCCGACGTCCTGCGCGGCGCCCGTCACGTCGTGGCGCCTTCGGCGGCTACCCGGCCGCCGAGGCCGAGCGGGCCGCCGGCGGCCCGCTCCCTCTCACCGTGATCCCGTGCGGCATCGACACCGACCGGTTCCAGCCCCTGGGCGACGACGAGCGGGCGGCCGCCCGTTCCGCGGTACGGGCTCGGCCCGAGGCCCGTTGGTGCTCAGCCTCAGCCGGTTGGTGCCGCGCAAGGGGATGGACATCCTGATCGAAGCCGCCGGGGCCCTGGCCTCCCGGATCGACGGCCTCCAGATCGCCATCGGCGGGTCCGGCCGCGACCGGTCCCGGCTCGAACGGCTGGCATCCGACCGCGGTGCGCCGGTCACCTTCCTCGGCCGCGTGCCCGAGGACGACCTGGCCGCCGTCTACGCATCGGCGGACGTCTACGCCATGTTGTGTCGCAACCGCTGGGGCGGGCTCGAGCAGGAGGGCTTCGGCATCGTCTTCCTGGAGGCGGCGGCGTCGCGGGGTCCCGCAGGTCGCCGGGCGCAGCGGCGGTGCGGCCGAGGCGGTCCTCGACGGTGAGACCGGCCTCGTCGTCGACGACCCCACGGACGTCGCCGCCGTCACCGACGCCATCGCCCGGGTGCTGCTCGACGACCCGCGACGGGCCACGATGGCGGAGCGCGGGCTGGTTCGGGCCCGCACCGAGTTCGACTACCGCCACCTCGCCCCCCGTCTCGCCGCCGCCATCGAGGACCAGTGACCGATCCCGACATCGCACCTGCAGCACCCGACGAGACCGCGGGAGCCACGTTGGTCAACGCCGCGTTTGCCGGCACCGGTGCGCTGGTCGTCGTCGGCGTCGGTGGCGCCCTCGTTCCCGACCGACTCGGCGGGGTCACCGCCGTGGTCTCGGGGATCCTGTTCGCCATCGGGATCGTGGCGTTCCTCTGGGGCTATGCCAACGGGGTGGTGCGGTCCCGCGACGAGCTGGTCACGCTCCCGGGTCTGTTCTTCCTCGCCGGTACGGCGCCGAAGGTGGTCCGGTTCCGGCTGCGGATGGCACTGCTGGTGGAGGTCGTCGTGGCCGTCGCCGCCGCGTCCGTCCGGCCCTACACCGCGGTGGCGTTCGTGGTGCTCGCCCCCATGTTCGGCCTCGGGCTCATGGCGGCATGGGGCGCGCGCTTCGGGGTCTTCCATCCCCGGTCCGACGAGCGATGACGCCGCCGTTCTGGATCGTGCTCGTCGGGCTCGAGTTCCCGGCCCTGATCGCCCTCCTCGACTGTGTGCAACGACCGGCCGACCACTTCGAGGGCGGTGCCCCCGACCGCACCGCCTGGATCCGGTGGTTGATCGTCGCCGTGCTCCTCGTCCCGGTGCTGATCGGCTACGGGATCCTGATGGGCTACTACTTCACGGTCACCCGCCGGAACATGCCCGGTGGCCCCCGATGACCCGAACCCGCATGAGCGGGCGTCCGATCCGGGCGAATGACGCACCGTCGGGGTCGCATGCGCCAGAATCGGACCCTGACCGATCCCGGGCCCGACCGGAGGACACCGGAGCAGCGTGATGGCCGACCAGACCACCCAAGAGATGCGAATCGACGCACCGCTGGACACGATCTGGTCGGTGCTCACCGACTTCGAGCGCTATCCCACGTGGGCGCGGGACCTCAAGGAAGCGAAGGTCATCGAGCGCGATGACGAGGGCCGCCCCACCGCGGTGCGGTTCCGGGCCGCGGCCATGGGCCGGTCCACCAGCTACACGCTCCGCTACGAGTGGAACGACGCCCCCCACCGGCTCCCCTGGGAGCTGGTCGACGGCGACATCATGCGGGTCCTGGACGGGGCCTACGAGTTCGCCGAGGTCGACGGCGGCACCGACGTCACCTACCACCTCCGGGTCGAGCTCGCCGTGCCGCTGCCCGGGTTCGTGAAGCGGCGAGCCGAGGCCCGCATCGTGGGAACGGCGCTCGAGGAGCTCCGCGAGCGCGTCGAGCACTGACCCGCGTGCGCATCCTGCTGTTCACCGGCAAGGGTGGCGTGGGCAAGACCACCGTGGCCGCCGCCACTGCGCTGCGCTGCGCCGACGCCGGGCATCGCACGATCGTGCTGTCGACCGATCCCGCGCATTCGCTGGCCGATGCCTACGACGTGGCGCTCGGCGATCTCGCGGTGGAGGTGGCGCCGAACCTGTGGGGCCAGCAGCTCGACGCCCAGGATCGGATGGAAGATTCCTGGGACGACATCCGCCGGTACCTCGAGGACGTGTTCCGCTGGGGTGGCGTCGACGAGATCGAGGCCGAGGAGCTCGCCGTCGTTCCCGGCCTCGACGAGGTGTTCGCGCTCACCGACATCAAGCGCTACGCCACCGAGGGCGAGTGGGACGTCATCGTCGTCGACTGCGCGCCGACGGCCGAGACCATCCGGCTCCTGTCCCTCCCCGGGGTCCTGGCATGGTGGATGGAGCGGCTCTTCCCCATGGGCCGGCGCGTGAACAAGGTGGTGAGCCCCTTGCTCGGTCAGCTCACCGGCATCCCCACCCCCGACGACGACGTGTTCGGCGCCGTGGCCCGCTTCTACGACCGCCTCGACGGCGTGAAGGAGCTGCTCGCCGACCGCTCGATCACCACGGCGCGGCTGGTCGTCAACCCCGAACGGGTCGTGGTCGCCGAGGCCCGGCGCACGTTCACCTACCTGTCGCTGTTCGGTTACAGCGTCGACGCCGTGATCGCCAACCGCCTGCTGCCCGAGGCCGTCTCCGACCCCTGGTTCGAGACCTGGAAGCAACAGCACCTCGACCACCTGGCCACCATCGAGGAGGGGTTCGCACCGATCCCGGTGCTGCGGGCCGAGCTCGCCCCCCACGAGCTGGTCGGCGTCGATCACCTCCGCGCCTTCGCCGCCTCGTTGTACGGCGACACCGACCCGGCCGACCACCTGGCCGACGTGTCACCGCTCGATCTGCGCCGGACCGAACGGGGCGACGAGCTCGTGGTCGATCTGCCGTTCACCGACAAGGACGAACTGGTCCTCGGCCGCCGCGACGACGAGCTGCTCATCCGGGTCGGCCCGTACCGACGGTCGATCCTGCTCCCCGATTCCTTGCGCCGTCGCGGCGTCACCGACGCCTCCCTGGTCGACGGTGAGCTGCATGTCGTGTTCGACCTCCCCGACTGAGCACAGCTGGCACCATGGGTGCGTGCACGACGACGACCCACCGGGCGGCCAGGACGACGCACCGACGCCTCCGGGCGTCGACCAGTTCCAACGCGCCGCACTCGATGCCGTCCGTGCCCTGCGGGCGATGCTCGACGCGGCCGAGACGGTGATCGCCGACCCGGCGGCCGTCGAGTCGGTGGTGCGCACGGTCACGTCGATGGCGCGCACGGCAGGGGAGACCGTGGTCGGGTTCGCGGCGGCTGCGGGGCGGGCCGCCGCGTCGGCCGGCGGCATGCCCACCGACGAGGACGACGACGAGGGCCCGGAGCCCGGCTTCCAGCGCATCCACGTCGACTGACGCAACCGCGCCGACCGAGGCCTGTGACGCTCTCGCGCCCGGTGGCGGTGGCTCCGCCTACGATGCGCCCACGGCGCCGACCGGACGCCGATGAGGGGAGCTCCTGCGTGCCTGCCATCACCGAGGACCAGATCCGGACACTGGCTGCCATCCGCAGCGATGCGCCGGCTGTCACCACCTGTTACCTCGATGTCGACGGCAGCCGGTACGTACGGCCGGCCGACTACGAGCGGGTCCTCGACCAGCTCGTGCGCCGGGTGCGCGGCAACGGCGTGAGCGACACGGTCGAGCGGGACCTACGGCGCATCGAGGACGCGGTGAAGTCCGGTTTCGACCGCTCCCGGGTGCGTGGTGTGGCGCTGTTCGCCAGCGACGAGCTCGACCTGTGGCAGGTCATCGAGCTCCCCGTCCCCGTGCGCAGCGAGCTGGTCGTCAACACCGCCCCGGCCGTGGGCCAGTTGGAGGCGGTGGTGCAGCAGGCCACCTCGATCGGGGTGCTCGCCGTCGACCGCCAGCATGCCCGGATCTTCGTGTACCGCCTCGGTGAGCTGTTGGAGAAGGCCGAGACCGACAGCGAGGGCGCCCGCGACTACGACACGACCGGCGAGCACGACCGCGGTGGCGTCCACGACCATCGCGACGAGCTCCACCACCAACACGTGCGGACCGCCGCCGCCCTGGCCTGGTCGGTTCACCAGCGCCACCCCTTCGACCACGTCGTCATCGCTGCCTCCGACAAGGTCGTCACGCAGCTCGAACGCGATCTCCATCCGTACCTGCGCGAGCGGCTCCACCGTCGCCTGGGCGTCGAGCCCTCGGCGTCCGATGCGGAGATCCGCGCCGCCGTGCTGGCCGCCGCGACCCGCATCGAGATCGAGCGGGAGGCCCAGCTGGTGGACGAGCTCCGGGCGGCCGTGGCGGCGAAGGGCCGCGGCGTCGCCGGGATCTCCCCGGTCCTCGCCGCGTTGAGCGAGCAGCGGGTCGAGCGGCTCCTGGTCTCCGACGGCTACGCCGAGTCGGGATGGCACTGCCTGTCGTGCGGGCGGCTGGCCATGGTCGGTCGCCTCTGCGATTGCGGCGCCGAGATGGAGCATCTCGACGATGTGGTGGAGCACGCCGTCGACGAGGCCCTGGCGCAGTCGTGCCGGGTCGACGTCTGCATCGACAACGCCGACCTCGACGTCATGGGCCGGATCGGCGCCCTGCTGCGGTACTGAGGTGTCGCTCGCGGCCGGCGTCGACGTCGGGGGGACGAAGATGCTCGGTGTCGTCATCGACACGGCCGACCCCTCCGTGGTCATCGAGCATCGCAAGATCCCGACGCCTCGAGGCACCGAGGCCGTGCTGACGGCCATGGCCGCGCTGGTGGCGTCGCTCACGCTGCCCGAGGGCGCGCCGGTGGGGGTCGGCATCCCGGGCCTCGTCGACCGCGACGACACGTTCCGCTTCGGCCCGAACCTGCCCGACGTGCTCGACGTGGCCATCGGTCGGGAGTTGGGCGCACGGGTGGGTCGCGCCGTGGTGGCCGACAACGACGCCACGTGTGCGGCCGTGGCCGAGTTCCGCTGCGGCGCCGGCCGCGATCACGACGACGGGCTCCTGCTCACCATCGGCACCGGCATCGGTGGAGGGATCGTGATCGACGGCCGCATCCGACACGGCGCCCACGGCTTCGCCGGCGAGCCGGGTCACATGCTGATCGACCCGTCGGGGCCGCGTTGTCCGTGCGGCCGGCGGGGATGCTGGGAGCGGTTCGCGTCGGGTTCCGGGTTGGGCCGGCTCGGACGCGACGCCGCCATCGCCGGTGGCCTCGCGGCCGCGGTGGACCTGGCCGGCGGCGACACCGAGGCGGTGCGGGGTGAGCACGTGGTGGCGGCCGCACGCGCCGGCGACGCCGAGGCCGGTGCGGTGCTCGACGACTTCGCCTGGTGGCTGGCGGCAGGGATCGCCAACCTCATCGACATCTTCGACCCGTCCGTCATCGTGCTCGGCGGCGGGGTGATGGAGTCGGCCGACCTGCTGCTGCACCGCATCGTCGCCGCACTCCCGGACCAGGTCCTGGCCCATGCGCACCGCCCCGACGTCCCCATCGTGGCCGCCCAGCTCGGCGAGCGCGCCGGCGCGGTGGGTGCCGCCCTGCTGACCGAGGAGATCGGTGGCCCCGCCGCCGCCGTGACTCAGCCCTGATGACGGGCGAGGGAGGCGTCGATCTCCGCCCACGCCGCCTCTGAGCCCTCGTAGCCACGGGTGGACGAGAACTTGTGCGGCTCGAGGTCCTTGTAGACGGTGAAGAAGTGCTCGATCTCGGCGCGGAGGTACGACGGGAGGTCCTCGACCTCGGGCACCCGCTCCCAGCGAGGGTCGCCGGCGGGGACGCAGATGATCTTGGCGTCGGGGCCGGCGTCGTCGGTCATCCAGAACACCCCGACCGGGCGAGCCTTGATCCAGCACCCGGGGAACGTGGCGTCGTCCATGATCACCAGGGCATCGAGGGGGTCGCCGTCCTCGCTGAGCGTGTCGGGGATGAAGCCGTAGTCGGCGGGGTACACGGTGGCCGAGAAGAGTCTCCGGTCGAGGCGGAACACGTTGTGCTCGTGGTCGAATTCGTACTTGTTGCGGCTTCCGCGGGGGATCTCGACGACGACGTCGATGGTTCGGGGGAGGTGGTGTCTTCGCTCACGGTGTCTTCCTACCCCACGCGGTGCCCGGTGAACGGATGCCGTGGCCGTCCCGGGCGGACGGTAGTTGTGGAGTCCATGGAGTTCCGCCGCATCACCGGCCTGCCGCCGTACGTCTTCACCATCATCGACGGGCTCAAGCAGCAGGCGCGGCGGGCCGGCGAGGACGTGATCGACCTCGGGCTTCGGCAACCCCGACCTCCCGTCACCGGCGATCGCGGTCGAGAAGCTGGCCGAGGCGGCCCGCCTGCCCCGCAACCACCGCTACTCGCAGTCCAAGGGCATCCCGAAGCTCCGCCAGGCCGCCGCCGACCTCTACCTGCGGCGCTTCGGCGTGGCGCTCGACCCGGAGACCGAGGTGGTGGCCACCATCGGGGCCAAGGAGGGCTACTCGCACCTGTGCTGGGTGCTGCTCGGCCCGGGCGACTCCGCCCTGGTCCCGTCGCCCAGTTACCCGATCCACCTGTGGGGACCGCTCTTCGCCGGCGCCAGCATCCGGGAGATCCCCATGCGCGGCGACGGCAACCTGCTCGAGCGGATCCGTCACCAGTTCACCTACTCGTGGCCCCGGCCCCGGGTCATCGTGGTGTCGTTCCCCCACAACCCGACCACCACCTGCGTCGACCTCGAGTTCTTCCAGGGCTTGGTCGACTTCGCCCGGGAGCAGGAGGTCGTCGTCGTGCACGACAACGCCTACGCCGAGCTCGGCTTCGACGGCTTCCAGCCGCCCTCGATCATGCAGGCCGAGGGCGCCAAGGAGTGCGCGGTCGAGCTGTACTCGATGACCAAGTCGTTCTCGATGGCCGGCTGGCGGGTGGCGTTCATGGTCGGCAACGCCGAGGTCGTCGGCGCGCTGGCCAAGCTGAAGAGCTACCTCGACTACGGCACCTTCCAGCCGATCCAGATCGCCGCCACGGTCACGCTCAACGAGGCCACCGAGTACCCCAAGGAGGTCGGCGCCATCTACCAGTCGCGGCGCGACGTGCTCTGCGACGGCCTCGACCGCATCGGCTGGGACATGCCGCGGCCCGGCGGCACCATGTTCGCGTGGGCGCCGATCCCCGAGCCCTACCGGCACCTCGGCTCGGTGGAGTTCGCCAAGAAGCTGGTGACCGAGGCCCACGTCGCCGCGTCACCCGGCGTCGGGTTCGGCCCCGGCGGCGAGGGCTACGTCCGCTTCGCCCTCATCGAGAACGAGCAGCGCATCCAGCAGGCCATGCGCGGCCTGAAGCGGGCCCTGCCCGAGCTCGACGGTCGCGACTGACCGGTCCGGTTCAGTCGGCCGGCGCAACCGCGGGCGCCGGATCCGCGGGAGCGGCGGCCGCGGCCACGTCGGGGTTGCGCTCGTCGTCGTGGGCTCGGGCCGGCAGCCACTTCGCCACGCCGGCAACGGCGAGCAGCAGCACGCTGGCGGCCACCAGCGAGGCCACGTGCAGCCCGGACACGAAGCTGGCCTTCGCCGCCGACACGATCACCGGCTGCAGACGGGCCGGTGCGTGGCGCGCCACCCCGAGCGTCTGACCGATGGAGTCGTTGACCGAGCCGAGGAGCGAATCGGGCACCCGGCCCGACAGCCGCGACGTCATCTGCGGGGCGTAGCGCGACGAGAGCAGCGAGCCGAGGACGGCGACGCCGACCGCGCCGCCCATCTGGCGGGTCGTGTCGTTCACCGCCGAGCCGACGCCGGCCTTGGCCCGGGGCAGCGATCCCATGATCGAGTCGGTGGCAGGGCGCCATGACGTTGGCCATCCCGAGGCCGAGCACCATCGTGACCAGCGATCACGACGGCCATGGACGTGCTCGCACGTCGAGGAGGGCGAAGGACGCCATCGCAAGCGATCACCACGACAGGCCGGTGGCGACCACGACCTTGTTGCCGAGCCTGCTCGACCCAGATGCTCGACAGCGGGGCGAAGATCATGATCACGGCCGCCTGGGGGAGCAGCACCGCGCCCGCCTTGACCGTGGAGTAGCCGAGCACCGGACTGCAGGTACTGGGTGAGCAGGAACAGCGTGCCGAACAGGGCGAAGAACACGAGCGTGATCGCACCGCTCGCCGCGCGAGAACCGGGGGTTCTCGAAGAAGTCGCAGGTCGAGCATCGGGTGGTCGCGAGCGCAGCTCCCACACGATGAACGCGGCGAGGAGCAGCGACGCCGACCGCGAAGCCGGCGAGGATCTGCGGCGACGTCCACCCCATGCGCCGGCGCCTCGATGACCGCCCACAGCAGCGCGCCAGCCCGGCGATCGACAGCACGGCGCCCGACCGGGTCGAGCCGCGGCGCCGACTCGGTCCCGGGACTCGGGGACCAGGAAGTAGCCGAGGACCAGGCCGGCGATCGACGATCGGCACGTTGACGAGGAAGACCGAGCCCCACCAGAAGTGCGTCGAGCAGGAAGCCGCCGGTGATCGGGCCGATGCCGATCCCGAGCGCCGACACGCCCGCCCAGATCGCCGATCGCCTTGGCCTCGCTCCCGGGGCTCGGTGAACACGTTGGTGATGATCGACAGCGTCGCCGGCATGATGAACGCGCCGCCGACGCCCATGAGGGCACCGCGTGGCGATCAGCATCGTCGCCGACGGCGGCGAACGCGGAGAGCAGCGAGCCGATGCCGAACACGGCGAGCCCGACGGCGAGGAACCGGTAGCGGCCGAAGCGGTCGCCCGAGGCTGCCGGCGGTGAGCAGCAGACCGGCGAACACGAGGTGTAGCCGTCGACGATCCACTGCAGCTGGCTCGGCGTCGCCCCGAGGCCACCCTCGGACTTCGGGGCCGCCAGCGTGGGCAGGGCGACGTTGAGGATCGTGTTGTCGAGCACGATCACGATCAGGCTGACGCACAGCACGAGCAACGTGATCCAGCGTCGACGTTCGACCACCTCGGGGTCGTGCATCGCCTCGCGCATCCGTGCGCCCCTCTCTGTTCGTCGAAGAACTGGCGTGGTAGTCCTATCGGCGTGTCGCGCCGAGCGGCAACCGCGCGGGAACCGGCCCACCGCGAGGTCTCAGGCGGATCGCTTGGCGCGTTCGCCGGCGACCGGCCCGAGCAGGCCGTGCCAGCAGAAGTCGATCACCGCGTCCGCCACCTCCTGGGGCGGACGGCCGCGCCCCAGCAGCTGCGTGCGGGCCAGCACGGAGCTGACCCCGAGGATCGCCTGGGAGACGACCACGGCGTTCCCGTCGGGGATGGTCCCTGCGTTCATGGCCTCCTCGACGAGCTTCTGGGTGTCGGCCAGCGCGACCTTCTCTCCCTTGCGGATGCCGGACGCGAAGCTGGCTTCGGTCCGGGCGAACTCGATGAGCACGTACAGCTCGTGGTGGGCGGACCACCACTGCATCGACGAGCGGATGCCGAGCTCGAGACGGCGGATCGGGTCGGTCTCGTCGCCCATGCCCTCCCACTGGGCCCGGCGCAGCGCACGCTCGCCGTCGCGGAGGATCTCCATGAAGAGCTCCTCCTTGGACTCGAAGTACCAGTAGAAGACGCCCTTGCCCACGCCGAGGCCGTCGACGAGCTCGGCGACCGACGTCGGGTGGTAGCCGTTGGCGGCGAAGCGCTCGGTGGCGAACGCGAGCAGTTCGTTGCGTCGCTGCTCGCCGCGAGGTGTCAATCGCCGTGCCATGTGCGTCACGGTACTTGACCGATCGGTCAAGGCGAACCCTCCGGTCGCGGGGCGCCCTCCGGGTTCGTGGACGAATGCTCCGCATTCGTCGGCTTGGCCGTCGGGACCGGGGATTGCTCACGGAGCCGTTCGCTCCGGGTAACCGTCCGTTCACAGGGACCCCGTACCGTTTCGGCCATGGAGACCTACATCGTCCGACTGTGGCTGCCCGACCGTCCCGGTGCGCTCGGCCAGGTCGCCAGCCGCATCGGCGCCGTGCGGGGCGAGATCGTGGGGATCGACATCCTCGAGCGGGGTGGCGGACGGGCCATCGACGAGCTGGCGGTGCAGATCCCCGACGCTGATCTGGTCGAGCTGCTGGTCAGCGAGATCCGGGCCGTGGACGGCGTCGACGTGGAGGAGATCCGGCCGGTCGACGGCTTCAACCACGACCCCCGGGCCGACGCACTCGAGACGGCGGCGATCCTGGTCGGGGCCACGAATCGCGCCGACCTCCTCGAGAGCGTGGTGACCCACGGCCGGCGGGTGCTCGGCGGCGCGTGGGCGGCGATCGTGCACATCGAGGACGGTGAGGTGCTCGCCGTCGACGGCGACGCGCCGCCGGCGGCGTGGTTGGCCGCGTTCGTGGCGGGCAGCCGGGCATCCGCGACGATCTCGACCACCGGTGATCGCGGCCCCGACGACGTCGTCTGGGCGCCGCTGCCGGCGACGGCCCTCGCCTTGGTGGTGGGCCGGGTGGGGTCGGGGTTCCGCGCCCGAGAACGTCGTCAGGTGTCGGCGCTGGCCCGCATCGCCGACACCCGTCTGGTCGACTTCTCCCGCCGATCCCACCCCAGCATCCGCGACTGAGCGGTCCTCAGTCGGGCGACCAACCCCGGCTCCGTTCGACGGCGCGGAGCCACGTGGCGTGGGCGAGGTCGGCGTCGGCCCGGTCGAGCACCGGCTGACAGGTCGTGTCGACGTGCCAGTTGGCGGTCACCTCGGCGGGCGACGACCACACCCCTTCGGCGAGGCCGGCCAGGTAGGCCGCGCCGAGCGCGGTGGTCTCCTGCAGCCGGGGCCGTGACACCGGCACGCCCAGCTGATCGGCCTGTAGTTGGAGCAACAGCGGCATCACAGAGGCGCCGCCGTCGACGCGCAGCTCCTTGACCTGGTGTCCGGACGCGGCCGACATGGCGTCGACCACGTCGCGGGTCTGGAACACCATCGACTCGACGGTGGCGCGGGCGAGGTGGGCGCGGTGGTTCCGCGGGTGATGCCGACGATGGCGCCTCGGGCGTAGGGGTCCCACCACGGACTCCCCAGGCCCGTGAACGCCGGGACCAGGCAGACGCCACCGGTGTCGGGCACCGACTCGGCGAGCGGGCCGGTCTCGGCGGCGTCGTCGATGATCTCGAGTCCGTCACGGAGCCACTGGACGGCGGAGCCGGTCGAGAAGATGGCGCCTTCGAGGGCATAGGTGGTGGACGGCGCATCGAGGGACCCGAGGCTCCAGGCCACCGTCGTCAGCAATCCCTCGACCGGCTCCGGGCAGCTGGTACCGACGTTCATGAGTACGAACGACCCGGTGCCGTAGGTGTTCTTGGTCATCCCTGGTTCGAAGCAGGCCTGGCCGAACAGCGCGGCCTGCTGGTCGCCGGCCACCCCCGAGACGGGGATCCCGGCCGGGAGGCCGTCCCCACCGGCGGTGACGCCGAAGCGCCCCGACGACGGGCGGACCTCGGGCAGCGCGGAGAGCGGGACCCCGAACAGATCGCAGAGCTCCTCCGACCACGCCAGCGATCCGATGTCGAACAGCATCGTCCGGGAGGCGTTCGACGGTTCGGTGGCGTGGACGGCGCCGGCAGTCAGCTTCCACAGCAGCCAGCTGTCGATCGTGCCGACGGCCAGGTGCTCGTCGGCGTCCACACCGCCACCGCCGTCGGCCGCGGGCCGCAGCAACCACTCGAGCTTCGAGGCCGAGAAGTAGGGGTCGAGGACGAGGCCGGTGCGCCGGCGCACGAGGGGGAGCTGCCCCGCCTCGGCGAGGGCGTCGCAGCGCGCCGCCGTGCGCCGGTCCTGCCACACGATGGCGCGGTGCCTCGGCTCGCTCGTGCGGCGATCCCACGCCACCACGGTCTCGCGCTGGTCGGTGATGCCGATGGCGGCGACCGGCTCGTCGAGCGTCCCGATCAGCTCCACCAGCGTCGCTCGCACCGCGTCCCAGATCTCGACGGCGTCGTGCTCGACCCAGCCGGGCCGCGGGAAGTGCTGCGTGAACTCCCGGTAGCAGACCCCCACCTGGTGGCCCGACGAATCGAGGGCCAAGGACCGGACCCCGGTGGTTCCCGCATCGATCGCGACGACGACTGCCATGGCGTCCGACGCTAGGTGGTGTGGTCGCTAGGTTGCCTGCATGCGAGTGGGCGTCCTCACCGGCGGAGGCGATTGTCCCGGGCTCAACGCGGTCATCCGGGCCATCGTCCGCAAGGGTCTGCGCGTCCACGGCGACGAGATCGTGGGCTTCCTCGACGGCTACCAGGGCCTGGTGGAGGGTCGCTTCCTCACGCTCGACGTCGATGCGTTGCGGGGCAAGCTGCCGATCGGCGGGACCATCCTCGGCACCAGCCGCTACCAGCCGTTCATGGACGATGACGGCGTCGACCGCGTGCGCGACTGCCTGGAGAGCCACGGCATCGACGCCGTCATCGCCATCGGCGGGGAGGGCACGCTCGGCGCAGCTCGCGACCTCGCCGCTCTGGGCTTCCCCGTGGTGGGTGTGCCGAAGACGATCGACAACGACATCGCCGGCACCGAGATGACCTTCGGCTTCCAGACGGCGGTGCAGATCTGCACCGATGCCATCGACCGGCTCCACACCACCGCCGAATCCCACGACCGGGTGATGGTCGTCGAGGTCATGGGTCGCCACGCCGGCCACATCGCCGTCTGGGCCGGTATCGCGGGCGGCGCCACGATGACGCTGATCCCGGAGGAACCCTTCGACATCGACGCCGTCTGCGATGCCATCGTCCGGCGCCACGAGGCCGGCCGTTACGCCTCCATCGTGGTGGTGGCCGAAGGTGCCGTGCCGGCGCCCGGAACCCTCGAGATCGCGCCGAACGAGATCGACGTGTACGGCCACGAGCGGCTGGGCGGCATCGGCACGACGATCGGTGGTGAGATCGAGCGTCGCACGGGCTACGAGACCAGGGTCACCATCCTCGGTCACGTCCAGCGGGGCGGGACCCCGCTGGCCTACGACCGGGTGCTCGCCACCCGTTACGGCGTGGCCGCGATCGACGCCGTCCACGACGGTGCCTACGGGGAGATGGTCTGCCTCGAGTCCAACCGCATCGGGCGCATCAGCCTCGACGAGGCGAAGTCCCGGGGCCTCAAGACCGTGGATCCGCAGCTCTACGACGTGGCCCGGGTGTTCTTCGCCGTCTGATCGGCCCTCGGCTCCCGTCGGCGGGCGCGGCCCGACGCGGCCGTGGGAGGCTGCGGGGATGAGCGAGCAACGTCACGTCCTCGTCACCGGCGCCAACTCCGGCATCGGTCTCGCCACCGTCGTCGAGCTGGCCGGCCGCGGCTTCCGGGTCACGGGCACGGTCCGGTCGAAGGCCAAGGGCAAGGTCGTCACCCGGGCGGCCCGCGACGCCGGCGTGGAGATCGCCACCACCATCCTCGACGTCACCGACGCCGATCGTTGCGCCGAGGTGGTCGCCGAGCTCGGCCCGTTGGACGGTCTGGTGAACAACGCCGGCTACGGGCTGATGGGTGCGGTGGAGGACGTCGACGACGACGAGGTCCACCAGATCCTGGAGACGATGGTGGTCGCACCGATGCGGCTCGCCCGTCTCGCCATCCCGGGGATGCGGGAGGCCGGTGGTGGTCGCATCGTGAACGTCTCGTCGATCTACGGACGCACCACCACGCCGCTGACCGGGTGGTACCAGGCGGCGAAGCACGCCATCGAAGCGGTCTCGGATGCGCTGCGCATGGAGGTCGCCAAGGACGGCATCCACGTCGTGCTCATCGAACCCGGTGGGTTCAAGACCGGCATCTGGGAGGACCTCGAGCGCGACCTGGCCAAGCGGACCGGATCGGCGTACACCCCTGCCTACGAGCGGCTCGGGAGCTTGCAGCACCTGTGGGCGGGCTTGATGGGCGACCCGGCCGGGTGCGCCAAGGTCATCGCCCGGGCGTTGTCGACCCCCCTCCCGCGTGCCCGCTACCTGGTCGGCGCCGACGCCCGGTTGCTCGCCGTCGCCGGAGACCTCACGCCCACCGTGGTCCTCGACCGGGTCCTGCGACTGGCCCAGCGGCTCTGATCCGAGACCGCGGTTCGGATCGCTCGCTCAGGTCAGCGTGCTGTAGTCGCTGCGGTCGACGGGCCCCTCCACCGTCTCGCCGTTGCCCACGATGGCCGCCACCGGGGCACCGTTGTTCTGGAAGCTGACCTCGGTGATGTCCGACGGCACCGTGGCCGTCCACACGATCTGGGCCAGGGCGTTGCGCAGGCCGCGTCCCTCGGTGTTCTCGAACAGGCCGGCCACGTTGACCACCAGCTGCGTGGTGCCCGGGAGTCGCTCGGCAGACAGCAATTGCGCGGTGTCGCCGATGGCTGACGTCAGCCCGGCCTCGGCGGGGCGGGTCACCGGATCGAGCGGCGTGGTGAACAGGTTGCGGAGGATCTCGGGGATGTCGGCATCCACGTCGACCTGGCGCTCCACCGGTTCGAGCCGCACCGCACCGTTGGACTGGCTGCGCAGGAAGTAGAGCGTCGCGGGCCGGGTGACGTCCTCCGGGGTCGTGGTGGACGTGGTGGAGGTCGACACCTGGACGAGGCCGTCGAAGATGTCGCTGGCGGCGACGGGATGGTCGTTGGTGGACACCGAGCACCCGCCGACCGCGGCGAGGCCGACCAGCAGGGCCATGAGCAGGGCCACGGGCCCCCGGGAGTGCCGGTTCGGAGTGTTCACGGCGCCGAGAGATCCACGTCGTCGAGGTCGTGGTCCAGCTCGCGCCGGGGCAGGGAGATCACGAAGCGAGCGCCGCCACCGGGTGCGTCGTCCACCGAGATGCCGCCCTCGTGGAGCCGGACGTGCTCGGCGACGAGGGCGAGACCGAGTCCCACACCGGTGCCCACGCCGCGGCGGTTGGCGGCGCCCGCCCGGTTGAACCGCTCGAAGATGCGGGAGCGGTCCTCGACGGGGACGCCGGGACCCGAATCGTCGACCATGATCCGTACCATCTCGTCGTCGGCATCGATGACCACCCTCGACGGACCCTCGCCGTACTTCTCGGCATTGCCCAGCAGGTTGGCGAGCACTCGGGCGATGCGGCGCTTGTCGAGGGCGGTGATGATGTCGCCGAACTCGGGGTCGACCTCGACCGTGGGCGCCATCAGGACGGGGACCGAGTAGCCGGCCTCGCGGATCGCGTAGCGGACGAACTCGGAGAGCATCACCTCTTGCAGATCGAGATCCATGACGCCGGCGTCGAAGCGGGAGATCTCGAGCAGGTCCTCGACCAACTCGCGAAAGCGGTCCAGGTCCTCCGACAGCAGATCGAGGGCGGACTGGGCTCGTTCGCTGAGGTCGGCGCGGTTGTTCTCCAGGACCTCGATGGAGGCCTGCAAGGTCATCAGGGGGGATCGCAGCTCATGGGAGACGTCGGACGCGAACTGGGCGTCCTTCTCGATCCGCGTGGCCAGGGTGTCGGCCATGCCGTTGAACGAGGTCACGATCGGCTCGAGGTCGGGATCGACCAGCGTCCGGATCCGGGTGTCGAGGGCGCCGCCGGCAAGGGCGCGCGCCGCGATGCCGACCTCGCCGAGTGGTCGCAGGATCCGGCGGCTCGAGTACCAGCCGAAGGCGGCGCCGGCCAGCACGGTGGCGGCCGACGCCCCGAAGAGCGTGAAGGAGATGGAGGTCAGCGTGTCGTCGATCGGTTCCAGCGATGCGATCTCGAAGTAGGCGCCGCCGATCTCGGCGATGGGGGTGCCGATGGCCAGGCTCTTGTCGCCGCTGGCCTGGTGGATGAAGCGCATCTTCGCCGGGTGCCCGGAGAGCACGGCCTGGCGCAGCGCCGGGGGCAGGGCGTTCTGCCCGTACTGCGGATCGGGTGCGCTCCACCCGCTGCCCGGCTCGCCGTCGACCGCGGCGCTGCTCAGGTACAGGCTGGGGCGGCTGCCATCGGGCGTCTGCAAGGACTCGAGCACCCCCAGCACTGCACCGTCGGGTGCCTGGGACAGCTGCGAGCGCACGCTCCTGGCGTTCACCGCCACCTGCTGGCTGGCGCTGGCCTCGCGTTGGTTGATGAGGTTGGTGCGCGTCAGCGTGATGACCAGGCCGGACAGCACGAGCGCCAGGAACAGGGCGCCGATCGAGAAGGCCAGGATCACGCGCGTGCGCAGCCCGAGCCGGGGGAGCTTGCGGTGCGTCGCCGCATCGGTGTCCCCGCTTCCGACCATCATCCCGCCGGCGGGGGCCGGTGGCGATTCGGTGGTCGTGGAGGCCGTGGTCACGGAGGCTGCCACGGTCAGGCCTGGAGCTTGTAGCCCAATCCTCGGACGGTGACGACGTGCTTGGGATTGGCGGGGTCGTGCTCGATCTTGGTGCGGAGGCGTCGGATGTGGACGTCGACCAGGCGGCCGTCACCGAAGTACCCGTAGCCCCACACCCGCTCGAGCAGGACCTCCCGGGAGAAGACCCGACCAGGGGACGACGCCAACTCGGTGAGCAGCCGGAACTCGGTCTTGGTCAGGTGCACCTCTTCGTCGTCGCGCGTGACCACGCCCTCGTCCGGGATGAGCTCGAGATCGCCGAAGCGCAGGTGCGTGTGGCCGGGCTCCCCGGTCCGGGTGCGGCGCAGCAGCGCCCGGATGCGAGCCGACAGCTCCTTGGGTGCGAACGGCTTGGTGAGGTAGTCGTCGGCTCCGGCCTCGAGCCCGGCGACGACGTCGTGGGTGTCGGCTCGGGCCGTGACCATCACGATCGGCACGTCGGACACCCGCCGGATCGACCGGCACACCTCGAACCCGTCGATGCCGGGCAGCATGATGTCGATCAGGACGACGTCAGCGGGCTCGCGCTGGAACGTCTCCAGCGCCACCTCGCCGGTGTCGGCCTCCGCCACGTTCCAGCCCTCGTCCTCGAGCGCCAGCTTCACCGCGGTGCGGATCCGTTCGTCATCCTCCACGGTGAGGATTCGGGTTGCCACGCACCCATGGTGCCTCATGGGCGCCGGCCCGCGCGGTCATGCCTGCCCGTCCCGACGCCCCGGCCCGATACGCGGCGCGAGCGGCCCCGCCGTCAGGGAAGGGCGCCGACCTCGCGCAGCAGGGCGACGAACGCGTCCCGGCCGTCGGGGTGCACGGCCACGGTCAGCACCCCCGGCAGCGGATGGTCGTCGATGACCTCGACGGTGGCACCGGCCTCGCGGGCGATCACGGTGCCGGCGCTGCGATCCCACGGGGCGAGGCCGGCCTCGTAGTAGGCGTCCAGCCGGCCGGCGGCCAGCGAGCACAGGTCGGTGGCGGCGGCGCCGGACCGGCGGACGTCGCGCACCCGGCCGATGAGGGCGGTGAGCGCCCGAGCCTGTTCGACGCGGACCGCCGGGTCGTACCCGAACCCGGTCCCCACCAGGGTGTCGGCCAGACGTGGCGCACCGCTCAGGCGCAGCGCTCGACCGTTGCAGGTCGCCCCGTGCCCGGCGGCGGCGGCGAAGGTCTGCCGGTACGCGGGAACGACGACGGCGCCGGCCACCGGTTCCCCGTCGACCTCGACCCCCACCGAGACGTTCCACCCCGGGAGCCGGTACAGGTAGTTGGTGGTCCCGTCGAGCGGATCGATGACCCATCGCACGCCGGTGGTCCCGGCGCGGTCCGCGCCCTCCTCGCCGAGGATGGCGTCGTGGGGACGGGCCTCGGTGATGCGTTGCACCAGCAGCGCTTCGCTGGCCCGGTCCATCTCGGTGACCATGTCGGTGCCCGACGACTTGGTGTCGACCTCGGTCCGGTCGTCGTCCATCACCGACGCCAGGAGCGCCCCGGCTTCCGATGCCAGTTCGACCGCCAGGTCGCGCAGGTCGAGCGGGTCAGGACCGGCGTCGGCCATCGCGGTCCTCCGTCGCCGACGAACGGTGCTGGATGACCCGCCACTCGCCCATGGCGCGCAGCGCCAGGATCGAGACCACCCCGACGCCCACCGCGAACACGATCGCCCCCACCAGCCCGCTGATCCCGGCCGCGGTGGTGCAGTCGCCATCGCACTGCAGGTCGACCACGGCGTAGCCGATGAGCCCCCCGCACAGGCCCGCCACCAGGATCGCCGAGAAGGCGAGCACCCGCGCCCCCGTGGAGGGCAGGGCCGACGGCGCGTACGGCTCGGTACCGGTCGGCTCGGTACCGGATGGATCGGGACCGGTCGGGTCGGGGAGCGTGGCCACGACCGGAGGCTACGGCGGTTGCCGCCGCCGACCCCAGCCGCCATAGGTTGACGCGTCGTGACCGCGCATGCGTCGGGCGAGCCCGTCGAGGAGCCCGCCGACGAGCGCGCCGACCGCTGGGGTGAGCGGGTCTTCGACCGGGAGGAGTGGGCCGCGCTGCGCGCCCACGAGTCCGTCCCGATCGCCGAGTCCGACCTCGACGCCCTGGCGGGGATCAACGAGAACCTCGCCATGTCCGAGGTCGAGCAGATCTACCTGCCCCTGTCGCGCCTCCTGCACCTGCGCGCGGGGGTGACCCGGTCGTTGCACGACACCACCGGCGCCTTCCTCGGGCGGTTCCGGCCCCACACGCCGTTCGTGATCGGCGTCGCCGGGTCGGTGGCGGTCGGGAAGTCCACCAGCTCACGCGTGCTGCAGACCCTGCTCGCCCGCGCCCCCGAGCGGCGTCGGGTGGACATCGTCACCACCGACGGATTCCTCCACCCGAACGCCGTGCTCGCCGATCGTGGGCTGCTCCAGCGCAAGGGGTTCCCGGAGAGCTACGACACCGGGGCCCTGGTGCGGTTCCTCTCCGACCTCAAGGCCGGCAAGCCCGACCTGTCGGTCCCGGTGTACAGCCACGTGGTCTACGACGTCGTCGCCGGTGACCGTCACGTCATCGACCGTCCCGACATCGTCATCGTGGAAGGGCTGAACGTGCTCCAGGTCCCGCCCACCTCCGCCGGGCCCCACCCGTCGGTGTTCGTGTCGGACTTCTTCGACTTCTCCATCTACGTGGACGCGGCGGAGGCCGACATCGAGGAGTGGTACCTGGCCCGGTT
Source organism: uncultured Acidimicrobiaceae bacterium (assembly GCA_963811245.1). Lineage (GTDB taxonomy): Bacteria > Actinomycetota > Acidimicrobiia > Acidimicrobiales > Salinilacustritrichaceae > Salinilacustrithrix. The sequence continues at coordinate 157,746 of CAWEQL010000009.1, read as the reverse complement.
CCTCACGCTCGTCGAGTCCGCCCGGGACCGACCCGATGCCTTCTTCCACCGGTTCGCCACCCTGACTCCGGCCGATGCCGAGGACCTGGCCCGCACCATCTGGGCGGAGGTCAACCGTCCGAATCTCCACGAGAACGTGCTGCCCACCCGCGATCGTGCCGACCTCGTCCTCGTGAAGGGCCGGGACCACCGTGTGCGGTCGGTGCGGCTCCGGATGCGGTGACCGGGGCCCGACTCAGCGGGCCAGGGGCACCACGACGCCGCCGCTGAGCCGCACGAGCTCGGGCGGGTCGAGCCGGAAGACGTGCCGCGGTGTGCCCGCCGCAGCCCAGACACCCTCGTGGACCAGCAGGTCCTCGTCGACGAAGGTCCGCAGCTCGGTGACGTGGCCGAAGGGAGGCACGCCGCCGATGGGGTAGCCCGTGGCGGCGCGGACGGCATCGGCGTCGGCGCGGTCGACCCGTCGACCGCCGGCCGCGGCCAGGAGCCGGTCCTCGTCGAGGCGGTTGTCGCCGGCGACGAGCGCCATCACCGGATCGCCGTCGACGAGGAACACCAGGGACTTCACGATGGTGGCCACGGGCGCCCCGACGGCGGCGGCGGCGTCGGCGGCGGTCTTGGTGCCGTCGGGGTACTCGACCACCTCGATGTCGAGCCCTGCGGCGGCGGCGGCGTCGGCGACCCGGCGAGCGTTGGCATGCACCCCGCCATGGTGCCCGATCGAGGCCAGCGCGCCCGATGCCGTTGCCCGGACCGCCGCTCGTCGGGTGTCAGACTGGCTCGGTGCGAGAGTGGACGGTCGCCGGAGGACTCATCGAGCACGACGGCCGGTTGCTGCTCGTCCAGAACCGCCGGCGCGACGGCTCGCTCGACTGGACCACCCCCGGTGGCGTGATCGACGAGGGCGAGTCGGTCATCGAAGGACTGACCCGCGAGGTCGAGGAGGAGACCGGCCTCTCCGTCACCGCCTGGGAAGGGCCGCTCTGGGCGGTCGAGGCCGAGGCCCCGGACATGGAGTGGACGCTGCGGGTCGAGGTGCACCGCGCCGTCGGTTTCGACGGCGACATCTCGGTCGACGACCCCGACGGGATCGTGGTCGACGTCGCCTGGCTCGACCTCGACGGCTGCCGCGACTGCCTCGAGACGTCGTGGATCCCGGCGCGCGAACCGATGTTGGCGTGGTTGGGCGAACGGTGGACCGATGCCCGCACCTTCCGATACCGCATCCACGGCGCCTCGCGCGAGGGCGCCGCCATCGTCCGGCTGGACTGACCGATGCCGCCCGCTGCCCACCAGCGGACCGTCCTCCACGTCGACATGGACGCGTTCTACGCGTCGGTCGAGCAGCACCGCCGACCCGAGCTGCGGGGCCGGCCCGTGGTCGTGGGGGGAGCGGGGCCCGGGGCGTGGTGGCTGCGGCGTCGTACGAGGCCAGGGCCTACGGCGTGCGTTCGGCCATGCCCTCGCTGCGGGCCCGCCGGCTGTGCCCGGACGCCGTGTTCATCCCCGGCGACCACGCCCACTACGCCGAGGTATCGGGTCGCATCATGGAGGTGTTCCGGTCGATCACGCCGCTCGTCGAACCGCTCAGCCTCGACGAGGCGTTCCTCGACGTCACCGGCGCCCGCCGGTTGCACGGCGACGGACCCGCCATCGCCGCCGCGATCCGGGCCAGGATCCTCGACCAGGAGGGCCTGCACTGCTCGGTCGGGGTGGCGCCGAACAAGTTCCTGGCCAAGCTGGCCACCGAGCACGGCAAGCCGACGGCGTCGGTCCACGGACCGATCCCGGGCACCGGCATCACCGTCGTGCGCCCCGGCGACGAGTTGGCCTTCCTGCGTCCGCTGCCTGCATCGGCGCTCTGGGGTGTGGGTCCCAAGACGCTCGAGAAGCTCCGGCGGCTGGGGGTCCGCACCGTCCTCGACATCGAGCGTCTCCCGGTCGACCGGCTCGTCCGGGCCCTCGGCGAAGCCAGCGGCCGCCACCTGCACCTGCTCTCCCACGCCATCGACGACCGGCCCGTGGTGCCCGATGCCCAGCCGAAATCGATCGGGCACGAGGAGACGTTCCCGGTCGATCTGCACACCCACGCCGAGCTGCACGTCCACCTGGTCCGGATGGCCGACGCCGTGGCGTCCCGCGTGCGCCGGCACGGGCTGCCCGGACGCACGGCCACCATCAAGGTCCGCTTCGGTGACTTCTCCACCATCACCCGGTCGGTGACCGGCACCCGCCCCATCGAGTCCGGACCGGCGCTCGTGCGCGCCGCCGGCGCCCTCCTCGACCAGATCGACGTCGCGCCGGGCGTGCGCCTGTTCGGCGTCACGCTGTCGAACCTCGTATCCGCCGGCGCCGTCTCCGAACCCCTCCAGCTCGACCTGGGCTCGCTCGACGACACCGGCGCCCCGGCGACCTCCTCCGATCCCGCCGGACCGGCATGGGGCGCCGTCACCGACGCGGTGGACGCAGTACGGGCCCGCTTCGGTGACGACGCCGTCGTACCGGCCACCCTCGTCGGCGACGAGCGGCGCACCTTCCGCCCGGGGGAGCGGCAGTGGGGGCCGACCGACGGTGGTTCTGAGGAACGCCCCGAGTAGGGAGAGAACCCAGCACCGCGTTGTTGACCATCGGATCCTGTGCGATGATGAAGCAACATCCACCGAGCCCGTTTCGGTGGTGCACCGAGCCGGCGACAAGGGGTAGTCAGGTGCCGCTTTCCGAGGACGAGGAGCGAATCCTCAAGGACATCGAACGGGAGTTCTACGAGAACGACCCCGCGTTCGCCCGGGAAGTACGCGAAACCACCCTGTACCGGCACGCCTGGCGCAACATCAAACTCTCGCTGGTCGGATTCGTGGCCGGCCTCGCCGCCCTGGTCTTCTCGCTCTCGGTGTCCTACCTGGTCGCCTTCGGCGGGTTCCTGATCATGTTGGCGTGTGCCCTCGTCATCGAGCGCAACGCCCGCAAGATGGGCCGGGCCGGTCTCGAGACGGTCACCAAGCGAATCCGCTCCGGCACCGGCCTGCGCGAGGTCCTCGGGTCGTCGTCGGAGAAGATGCGCGAGCGCTTCAAGCGCGACGAGAACTGACATCGGCCCCGGCCAGCCGGCGGGGGATCAGCCCCGGTCCAGCAGGCGCTGCGGGTGGAATCGGGACCGGAACCGTTCCGTCCGCGTCATCGACGTCCGGGCCCCGCCCTCGATCTCGGCGGCCAGCTCCAAGGCCATGACGCCCACCTCGGGTTCGGCGGGCCGGGGCGCGTAGGTGACGTCCTGCACCGCACCGGCCAGCGTCCGCACCGGGACCTCCAGGCTCGGCAGGCGTGCCGCCACCCGGTCGGCGGTCTCGCGCTGGGTCTCCGCCGCTCGCACCGGGATGCCCGCCGCCCGCAGGGCGCGGATGGAGTCGTCCCACGCCAGCGCCACCTGCTGGTCGACCTCCACCGCCGCCCGCCGGCGTCGCCGGCGGCGCAGCACGGTGACGACGAGCACCACGATCACGTAGAGCAGGCTCGCCGCCACGAAGGCCAGCGCGGCCAGCGCCAGCCGGAGCGGCCACGGGTTCGGGGTGGCGGCCTCGACGCCACCTCCCGAGCCGCCCAGGAAATCGTCGGGGTTGCGGGGGTCGGCCTGCGGGATGGTCCCCGCCGGGCTGTCGGACGGGACCGACGGCGGCGTGGCGGCCGTGGTCGGGACGGTCGGGTCGCCGCCAGGAGCGACCTGCTGTTCGGGGACGAAGGTGTACGCCTGGCTGAACGCGGCACCGCGACCGGGGGTCGGTTCGAACTTCACCCATCCGTACTCCCCGAGGAACACCTCGGGCCAGGCGTGCGCGTTCTGGCCGTAGACCCGGTACAGCTCGGGATCGGATGGGTCGGCGATGCCCTGGGTGAACCCCACGGCCACCCGGGCTGGAATGCCGAGGCTGCGGGCCATGGCGGCGTAGGTGCCGGCGAACTGCTCGCAGTACCCCCGCTTCACCTCGAACAGGAACCGCTCCATCGCCCGGTCGTCGTGGCCCGAGCCGACGTCGAGGTCGTAGTCGAAGCCGTCACGGAAGTAGTTCTGCAGCAGCAGGGCCGCCTCGTACCGCGAGCGCGCGTCCTGGGTGACCTGCTGGGCGAGGGCGCGCACGGACTGCGGGAAGTCGGCCGGGAGGTCGAGGTAGGTGTCGGCGATGTCGGACGGGATGTCCTCGGAGGCGGTGGCCAGCTGCGCGGCATCGAGTTCCGGGAGGGCCGACGTGACCACGTAGTTCAGGTCGTCGGCGGACTCGACTCCGGTGTCGACGATGAGCGTGCCCGACACCTCGTCGTAGCGGACCGGCGTCGGGCTGCGGATGGCCTGGGGTTCGTACGCCGCCGGCAGCCAGATCTGGGACAGGGCACTGATCTGGAACGACTGCTCGAACGTGAGCCGCTCACCAGAGACCGGCACGCCCTGGTCCAGTGCCCCCGACGCCTTCCCGTACGAGCCGTTCGACGACCAGATGCGCCCGTCGAAGCGGTCGAGCGAGGTGAGCCGCCAGTAGTCCCGCACGGGGCTCCGGACGCTGAACACCTCGACGTTGGCCTGATCGACGAGTCGGGAGCGGATGTCGACGAGCGGGCTGACGGTGACGCGGGTCCCGGGGCCGTTGTCGCCGATGTCGCGCAACGACAGGATCGCCGTGCTCTCCGCGCCGGGGAGGCGAGGACCGACCAGTGCCGCGACCGTCACGGCGGCGAGGGCCAGGCCGGCGCCCAGCACGACCATCGTCCGCGGCCCCACGGCCCGGCGATCACCGACCCACGCCGCGGTGCGTCCGAGGCGGTCGGCCCGTCGGAACAAGACGAACGCGAACACCGCGGCGATCCACAGCCCGGTGAGCAGCACCCGGTCGATGTCGGCGCCGAGCACGGCGCCCAGCACGAACAACGTGGCCGAGGGCAGGAGGGCTTCGACGGTGGCGTCGACGCGGAACGCTGCCCAGTCGGCCAGTGCCGATCCGAGCCACATGGCGATCGCCGTGGCGACGAGGAACCCCTCGAGGGCATCGGTGGGCGCCTTGACGTCGCCGAAGGCACTGAAGGCGTCGGACATGGCGGTGCCGAGGTGGTGCAGCGTGGCCGGGGTGGGGATCCCGTAGGTGGTCTGGCCGCCGGCGTACGCCCACGACACGGCGAGCGTCCCGGCGGCGAGGGTGCCGAGCACCGACACGGTGGTGGACGTGCCGCGTCGACGTAGGAGGGCGGCCACCGCGTGGGCGCCGATCACCTGCAGGGCGAGGGTGGCGAACCATTCGGTGCCGAGGAACACCCGGCGCAGGGAGAGCACTGACACGACGGCCACCACCGTGAGCGCGGCCTCGGCCAGCAGGCCGAGCGGCAACGTGGAGGCGTCGAGGTCGCGCTCGCGGGCGGGCGCGGTGGCGACGCTCACCGGTGGGCCCGTCGTCGTGGTGCGCGAGCGGTGCGGCCGCGCCGCCCCGCCGGAGGACCGGCCGATGCCCACACGGTCGCGAACGACTCGCCGGGCGGGACGCCCAGCACCTGCGTCCGGCCGGCGAGCATGCCTCGTTCGGGCCGATCGAGCCGGACCACCCGTCGCAACGTGATGGTGGCCCCGAGGCCTTCGACCGCGTCGATGTCGGCGGCCGCCGGCCGACCGGTGACGACGACCAGGGCGCCGCCGGACCCCCGGCCCGCCTGGTCGAGGGCACCGTGGAGCGACCCGCGGCTGCTGCGGTCGGCGATGGCCAGGTACTCGAGCAGGCCGTCGAGGTGGGAGGCCCCCACGCCGTAGCCGCTGTCGACGCCGGTGGTGGTGAGGAGTCGCACGTGGTCACCGCGACGGAGGTGGGCGCGCAGGATCGATGCCGCCGCCGACACGGCGCGTTCGAGGGTGTCGGCGTCGGTGGCCTCGCGTCGCAGGTCGAGGACCAGGCAGATCCGGCCCTGCCAGGGCACGTCGTCCTGGCGGACGAACAGTTCGTCCAGGCTGCGAGCCGACGAGAGCCAGTGGACGCGGCGGAGGTCGTCGCCCACCACGTAGGGCCGCAGGGCGGCGAAGTCCTCGCCGAGCCGGCCGATGGCGCCGGTCTCCGCACCGCCGTCGGGATCGGGGCCCACGGTGCGGGGCAGCGGGGGGATGTCGTCGATGCGGGGGAGGACGGTGATCTCGACCTCCGGCGCGGCCTTGGTCCGCGAGACCATGAGACCGAACGGGTCGGCGATCTCGACCGTCATCGGCCCCACCGACACGAGGCCCCGCCGCAGCGTCGGCAACCGGTAGGCGACCTTCGACGTCTTGCGCACCCCGATGGGCGAGACGAGCAGGTCCGCACCCGCCGTCCCGCTGACCGGGTCGCGCACGCGCAGGACCGGCGCCGCCCGCTGCGACCGGTTCCGGAGGTGGACCTCCACGGTGCACGGGTTGCCCACATGGACGCGACTCGGTCGCACGGCGCGGGTGACCACCACGTCGACGTCGCGCAACGAGACCCACAGACCGCACACCACCACGAGGAGCGCGACCGCGGCGCCCGCGGCGTAGAGCTCGGTCAGGCCGAGGAACCGCCCGAGCAGGACCAGCGCCACGGCGCCGAGGGCGACGAAGAGGCCCGGTCGGGTCGGTCGCACGGGTCAGGCCGGGCGCGGACGTGGGACCGGGACGGCATCGAGCACGTCACCCAGGATGGCGGCCGCCGAGACGCCCTGGAGGTCGGCCTCGGGGGTGACCAGCAGGCGATGGGCGAGCACCGGCCGAGCCAGGTGCTTCACGTCGTCGGGCGTCACGTACTCCCGGCCGGACAACGCGGCCCAGACCCGGGTCACCCGCAGCATCGACAACGTGGCCCGGGGGGACATGCCCAGCTCGAGTTGCGGGTGCGAGCGGGTGGCGTCGGCGATCTGCACCAGGTAGCGCTTCAGCGCCGGGGCGACGTGGACGGCGGCGGCGACCTCGCGCAGCTCGAGGATCTCGTCGGTGGTCACGACGGGCCGCACCGCCTGCAACGGGTCCGCCTCGCCGTGGAGGTCGAGCATGGCCAGCTCGGCATCGGCATCGGGGTATCCGACGTCGATGCGCATCAGGAACCGATCGAGCTGGGAATCGGGCAGCGGGAAGGTGCCCTCGTGCTCGATGGGGTTCTGCGTGGCGATGACGAGGAACGGCGCCTCGAGGCCGTACGTGGTGCCGTCGACGGTGACCTGACGTTCGGCCATGGCCTCGAGCAGCGCTGACTGGGTCTTCGGTGAGGCCCGGTTGATCTCGTCGGCCAACACGATGTTGGCGAACACCGGGCCGGGACGGAACTCGAACTCGTCGCGGCTTCGGTGGAAGATGCTCACGCCCGAGACGTCCGACGGGAGCAGGTCGGGCGTGAACTGCACACGTCCGAAGCGGCCGTCGATGGCGCCGGCCAGGGCTCGGGCCATCGAGGTCTTGCCGACGCCGGGGATGTCCTCGAGCAGCACGTGGCCGTCGGCGAGCAGGGCGGTGATGACGAGCTCGATCACGTCGCGCTTGCCGCAGATGACCGATTCGACCTCGGCCACCAACCGGTCGCAGCGCTCGGCGAAGGTCGACGCGGCGAGCGCGGAACGTTGCCTCGTGACCACCGGTGCACTCCTCACGACGTCCTGCAGGTCTTCGCAGGCTACGCGTTCGGCGGGTCGATCGCTCCGCGCCCCCGGCGGAGTTCCCGCGCCATGTCCGCCGTCTGTTCGGCGAGGTCCGAATGTCACGGCGACGGCACGGGTACGACCCCAGGGTGCGTGTCGACAACCCCTACGGGCATCCCTTGACCTGGGCCGCGGTGGTCGGGGGTGTGCTGCTCGCTGGCGTGATGACCTTCGCCTACGTCGGCGCCTTCGTGAACCCGATCGGCGAGCTGAGCGGCCTGCGCATCGGCTACGTCGACAACGACCGACCGGTCGAAGTCGCCGGGACCACGGTGGCCGTCGGTGACCAGGTCGTCGACGAGCTCTCGTCCACCGGTCCCGACGGCCCGGTCGAGTGGGTGCGCTACGACAGCCGCGACGCTCTTGTCACGGCGCTCCGGTCCGACGACCTGGCCGGCGGGTTGGTGCTGCCCGAACAGCTCTCCCAGCAGGTCGCCGACATCGGCACGTCGTCCGGTTCGGCCGACAGGGCCCAGATCGAGGTCATCTCCAATCCGGGGGCGGGAAGCCTCCAGCCGGTCGCCGTCGACAACGCCACCGGTCGCGTCGTCGACCAGCTGAACGACCGGGTGTCGGAGATGCTCACCTCGACGCTGTCCGACCTCGACGCCACCATCTCGCCGTCGGCGGTCGGTTCCCTGGCTCGACCCATCGACGTACGCGCCATCGAGATCCCGCAGGTCGGCAACCTCGGCGGGCGGGGCCTGCCCCCGCTCTACGTCGCGGTGATGACCACCCTGGCCGGGCTCGTCGGGGCGATCGCCGTCCATGTCGCGGTCGGCGCCCTCGCCGGGCAGGAGCACGTCGAGATCCTCGGACGACGCATGCGGTTCGCACGGATCGAGACCAGCCCGGTCCGCCGGTTCGTGGACGAGGCGGTGCTCGTGGCCGTCCTGGCCGTCGCCTCGGGCTTCGTGATCCCGTTCGTCGCGGTCGGGTTGCTCGACGCCCAGGCGGATCGCGTCTGGGTGGCCGTCCCCGTCTTGATGCTCGGCGTGGCCAGCATCGGCTGGTTCACGCTGCTCTGCGTCACCGCGTTCGGGGTGCTGGGTGAGGTGCTCGTCGTCCTGGTCACGACGATCTTCGGCGTGCCGTCGGCCCGAGGGGTGTACCCGGCCGAGGCGTTGCCCGGGTTCTTCGTCGCCCTCGGTTGGGTCCTGCCGCTGCGCTACCTCACCGACTCGGTTCGCAGCACGTTCTTCTTCGACGCCCGCGCCGACGCCGGCCTGGCGACCGGCGTCCTCGCGCTCGTGCTGTGGGCGCTCGGATCGGTGGTCCTCGGCGTGGCCGTGGCCGCGGTCGTCGAGCGGCGCCGCGGCAGCGGCGCCGGCGCCGTCCCCGCCGACGGCTGACCTGGTTGCCTGCGGGCGGTCACCGGCTCGTCGGTACGGTTTGGCGTCGTGGCCACGCTCGCTGTCGACATCGGGGGAACGAAGCTGGCCGCAGGAGCCGTCGACGACGACGGCGTTCTCGTCGTGCGCCGGCAGGCCCCGACGCCGGCGACCGGAACGGCCGAGGAGCTCTTCGATGCGCTGATCGCGCTCGTCGACGAGGTGGAGGGTGTCGTGGGCGAACGTGCCGGTGCACTCGCCGCCCCGATCGTGCGGTGCGGCGTGGGATGCGGTGGACCGATGACGGCCGATGGCCGAGCCGTGTCGCCGCTCAACATCCCCGCCTGGCGTTCGTTCCCGCTCCGCGACCGGCTCGCCGAGCACGTCGGGGTGCCCACCCATGTCACAACGACGCCAAGGCCCTCGCCCTCGGCGAGGGCTGGCGCGGCGCGGCGCGTGGGGGTCCCGGACTACGTGGCCATGGTCGTCTCGACCGGCGTCGGGGCGGGCATCGTCGTCGGCGGTCGCCTGCTCGACGGCGCCACCGGCAACGCCGGCCACATCGGGCACGTGTTCGTCGCCGAGGCCACCGAGGCCTGGCCCGGCCATCCCGCCGGCCTGCTCGAGTCCGAGGCCAGCGGCACCGCGATCGCCGCTCCGCACCGGCGCGCCGGCCGCAGACGCCGGGACGGCGGTCCGGGCCCGCACCGGCACGCTGGTCGGGCGGGCGGTGGCTTCGGTGGCCAACCTCCTCGACCTCCGGCTCGCCGTCGTGGCCGGGTCGGTGGCCCTCGGCTACGGCGACGCCGTTCTTCGCCGCGGCCCAGGCCGAGGTCGACCGGCTCTGCGTGCTCGACTTCTCCGCCGGCACCCGGGTCGTCCCGGCCGGCCTCGGCGCCGACGGGCCGCTGGTCGGCGCCGCCGCCGTGGCGCTGCGGGCCGAGGGTCACGATGTCGGCGTGCGCTGACGGTCCTGGGCCCTCAGGCGTCGCTCGCCGTGCCAGAATCGGTGCCCATGCAGCCGACGTGGGGTGAGTCCGCCGAGCAGTACCGGGAGAAGGTCCAGGCGCTTCCTCGCCGAGCACCTCCCCGCCGACTGGAAGGGCATCGGCGCGCTGCCCCACGACGAGGTCCCGGCGTGGACCGAGCAGTGGCGGCGGACCCTGTCCGAGAACAACCTGCTCGCCACCTCGTGGCCGGCCGAGTACGGCGGCCCCGGCCTGACCGGCCGAGGAGCAGGTGATCCTGGCCGAGGAGTTCGCCAAGGCCGGCGTCCCCACCGGCGGCACCAACGACGTGTTCTCCATCCAGATGGTCGGCAACACGATCCTGCAGTGGGGGACCGAGGAGCAGAAGCGGGACTTCATCCCCAGGATCCTCAGCGGCGAGCACACGTGGTGCCAGGGCTACTCCGAGCCCAACGCCGGCTCCGATCTCGGCAACCTCGGGTGTCGGGCCGTGCTCGACGGCGACGAATGGGTCATCAACGGCCAGAAGATCTGGACCTCGGCCGGCCACCTCGCCAACTGGATCTTCGTCCTCGCCCGCACCGACCCCGACGCGCCCAAGCACCAGGGCATCTCCTTCCTGCTCGTCCCCATGGATCAGCCGGGCGTCGAGGTCCGGCCCATCCAGATGCTCACCGGCGACTCCGAGTTCAACGAGGTCTTCTTCTCCGACGCCCGCTGCCCGAAGGAGAACGTGATCGGCGGGGTCAACAACGGCTGGCCGGTGGCGATGACCCTGCTCGGCTACGAGCGCGGCGAGGCCGCCGCCACCTTCCCGGTGATGTTCCGCATCGAGTACGACCGGCTCGAACAGCTGGCCCGTGATCGCGGCAAGGAGACCGATCCCGTGATCCGCCAGCGGCTGGCTGCGGCGTACAGCAACGTCGAGATCATGCGGTACAACGGCATGCGGACGCTGACCAACTACCTGGCCGGTGCGGCGCCCGGACCCGAGGCGGGTCTGTTCAAGCTCTTCTGGTCCGAGTACCACAAGCGCGCCACCGAGCTCGCCCTCGACCTGTTCGGCGTCGACGCCACCGTGCCCAGCGGACGGGCGCCGGCCAGCAGCTTCCAGACCGACGACCCCGGTGCCCCCAACGACTCGGCATCCTGGGTCGGCACGTTCCTCAACGCCCGGGCCGGCACGATCTACGCCGGCTCCAGCGAGATCCAGCGCAACATCGTCGGCGAGATGGTCCTCGGTCTCCCGAAGGAGCCCAAGCCCGATGGTGCCGTGAGGTCATGGCGAGAGCAGCAAGCCGGGTAGCGCTCCCGGCGGGATCGGCCGCCGTGGCCCGGACGGTGATCGAGGCAGCCCCGGCTGTGGCCCGCTGCACTGCGGCAGGCCCGGGCCCTCGCGCCGGCGGGGTGGTGGCGCCGCCCGCCGTTCCTGCCGGTCCCCGACCGGGACTGGATGGCGTTCCGGCTGACCACCGCCTACGGCGACCCGGCCGCCGCGCTGGTCGCCGAGGACGTCGAGACCTGGTTGGCGTGGTCCGACACCGTGCGCCGGTCCGAGCGGAGCAGGCACGCACGGCGATGACCAGGCGGGTGCTCGTCCTCAACGCGACGTACGAACCCCTCCACACCACCAGCTGGCAGCGCGCCGTCGTGCTCGTGCTCGACGGCGCCGCCGAGGTCATCCGGGCCGACGACACCGTGCGCATCCGGTCGGCCCGTCTCGACCTCGCCCATCCCGTGGTGATCCGTCTCGTCACCTATGTGCGCTTCCGGGCCCGCCGGGCGGCGGTGACCCGGCGGGCCATCCTGGCTCGGGACGGTCATCGCTGCGCCTACTGCCGCCACCGCGCCGACACGGTCGACCACGTCATCCCCCGGTCACGGCCCGGTGGCGCCGGCTCGTGGACCAACATGGTGGCGGCCTGCCGGTCCTGCAACACCCGCAAGGGCAATCGCACGCCCGCCGAAGCCGGCATGGAGTTGCACACGACGCCCTACGAACCCCACGGCGCGGCGGCGATCCTGCTCCTCGCCGCCGGCGGGACCAAGCGCGACGAGTGGTTGGAGTGGCTGGAGCCACAGGCGTCCTGACCGCGCCCCCGACCACGTCCCCCCGCACCGCGTCCCCCTCACCTCGTTCTGGGGGGCGCATGCCGCGCCATGTGACAGGATCCGCCCTCCAGAACGGTGGGTGCGGTGGGTGAGGTGTCGATGCTCGTCGAGTGGATGAGGGGCTCGGCCGAGCGCCTGCACGGGCGGGACCTCGACGACCGGGGCGGGCGCCGGCTGTGGGTGCTGGACCCGACGGCGCCCGCGGTGGTGCTCGGTTCGACGCAGTCCGACGATGCCGTCGACCGCGACGCGGCCCGACGGGCCGGCGTCGACGTGGTCCGGCGGCGCAGCGGCGGGGGAGCGGTGTGGGTCTCGCCGGGCGACCCGATCTGGATCGACATCGTGGTGCCCCGCGACCGATCCCTTGTGGGACGACGACGTCGGGCGGGCCTTCCTCCCCATCGGCCGCGGCGTGGCAGGTCGCCCTCGCCACCGTCGGTGTCGGGGACACGACCGTGCATCCCGGACCCCTGGTGCGGACCGCGTGGTCGGACCAGGTCTGCTTCGCCGGCACGGGACCGGGCGAGGTCCTCCGCGGCGGGCGCAAGGTGGTCGGCATCAGCCAGCGCCGGACCCGCGCCGGCGCCCGCTTCCAGTGCGCCGTGCCCGTCGTGTGGGACCCCGAACCGCTGCGGGTCCTCCTGCGGCCGAGCCCGCCCGGGGCGTCCTCGACGCCTGCGGGGCCGGCGTCGGTCCGATCGACGTCGCGGCCCTCGTCGACGCCCTCGTCGCCGCGTTCGCCACCGCCCCGGCCTGACCGGCGCGGTGGGGACGACGACCTGACCGGCCCTGGGCCGACCGGAGCCGCGTGGCCGGGAGCGGAAATGTTGTCCCTTTCCTGCCCTGAGTCCTTGACCATTTGCCCTCAGTAGGCGTACGTTGCCCTCCGTGGTGGAGACGGAGGACGCGATTCGCGGAGATCAGTGGGGCATCGGCCCTGGACTCGGTGCATGTCCCCTCGCTGTTCCGCGGCCGGGGCGAGTACGCCATCGACGACAAGGGCCGCCTGACCCTCCCGCCCCAGATGCGCAAGGCCCTCGTCGACGGCGGGAACCTGGTGGTGCTCGACGGCCGGGTCGTGATCTACGACGAGCCCACCTACCGCAGCGCCGTCGACCACGCTGCACGCCCACGTGGCCAGCAGGACCTGACCCAGCACCACGTCCGCAGCTTCCTCTCGAACACCCATCTCGTGAGCCCCGACGCCCAGGGCCGCATCGTCGTCCCCCACGCCGCTCGTATCGAGGCCGGCCTCGAGAAGGACGTCGCTCGTCCTCGGCGCCGGGCCGCGCATCGAGATCGTCCCCGTCGGCGCCGACGCCCTCGACGGCCTCCTCGGCGTCGACGACGCCGTCGTCGACGTCCTCGACCGGGCCAACTTCTAGTGGCTCAGCCCCTCACGTCCCTCCGCCAGGCACCCGATCCGAACCACCGACCCTGAAGGGAGCGCAAGCACCGAATCGGAGACACGACCACAGAAGCAGCAGCTGCCGCTCACCCGCAGCCTCTCGGGCAGCGAGATGGAAGGCCCCTACTCTCCGCCCGCTCTTTCATCGTGCCCGACCGGGGCAGACATCCCGGCGGGCCTTCGTTGTCCGAGGGGCTGCCGGTGAGCGGCACTGACGAGCCTGCTTCCGTTCCGCCACGTTCCCGTCCTCCGGGACGAGGTCGTCGCCGCCTTCGCCCCGGTCCCGCCGGGCTGGGTGGTCGACGGCACGGTCGGCGGGGCGGGGCACGCCACGGCGATCCTCGAGGCCCACCCGCACCTCTCGGTGCTGGGTCTCGACCGGGATCCGGTGGCGGTGGAGGTGGCCACGGAACGGCTCGCCCGCTTCGGGCCCCGGGCGCTCGTGGTCCACGCTCACTTCGATCGCTTGCACGACGCCATGCGCATCCTCCGCTCGCAACCGCAACCGCCCGGTGCCCACCTCGCCGACGCCGACGTGGAGGACCCCACCGGCCTGTCCGGCGTCCTGCTCGACCTCGGCGTGTCGTCGCCGCAGCTCGATCGGGGCGAGCGCGGCTTCAGCTACCGCAGCAGCGGTCCGCTCGACATGCGCATGGACCCGACCAGCGGCACGTCCGCCGCCGACCTCGTCAACACCGCCGACGAAGCCGAGTTGGTCCGCATCCTGCGCCGCTTCGGCGACGAGCGCCACGCCGCTCGCATCGCCCGGGCCATCGTCGCCTCCCGGCCCATCCGCACCACCGAGGCGTTGGCCGAGGTCGTGCGCGACGCCATCCCTGCCGCCGCCCGCCGGACCGGTGGCCACCCGGCCACGCGGACCTTCCAGGCCCTGCGCATCGAGGTCAACGACGAGCTCGGCCAGCTCGAGCGGGCCCTCGGCGACGCCCTCGACCTGCTCGTCCCGGGTGGCCGCGCCGCCGTCATCACCTACCACTCCGGCGAGGACCGCATCGTGGCCCGCCGGTTCCGTGACGCGGCCGCCGACGACTGTGTCTGCCCGCCCGGCGTCGGTGCCTGCCGCTGCGGTCGTGCGACCGAGCGTCACCCTCGTCCCCCGCAAGGCGATCACCGCCTCCGAGGCCGAGATCGCCGAGCAACCCTCGCGCCCGCAGCGCCCGCCTCCGGGTGGCCGAGCAGCTCGGCGCCGCCTCGTGAGCACCGAGGGTCTCGCCGACCGCTCCGTTCCCGGGCCGGGCGACACCGGCCCCGGCCCGGCGCGCCCGCCCCGGCCGCCACCTCCGTCCCGTCCCGCGCCCGGGCGAACGCCGGTCACCTGCCGTCCCGGTCCTCGTCGGCCACCGGCATCGTGCTCGCGGCATTGTTCGCTCTCGCCGTGATGCACGCCCTGCTCATCGGCGGCCAGATCCGCCTCGATGCCATGCAGCGCGAGGCGGCGTCGGAGACCGAGGAGATCCGCCAGCTCCGCCTCCAGGTCGCCGAGCTCGAGTCCCCCGACCGGGTGCTCGACGTGGCGCGGACCCGGCTCGGCATGGTCGAGCCGGCCGAGGTCGGCTACCTGCTCCCGGCCAGCGTCGACACCGGCGACGACACCCTCGTGCGGGTGCCGGCCGCCGAGCCGCCCCCGACGACCGTCGCCGAGACCAGCACGCCGACGGATCCGGCCGCCACCGACCCGGCCCCGTCGGTGGACGACGCAACGGACAGCGGCACGGGTGCCGATGACCCGGCGACCGTCGACGCCAGCACCCCCGCCGCCCCGTCCGACGTGTCCGACGGTGCCGCATCGCACGGCTCGCTCACCGATCAGGCGGCCGTCGCCACCGTGGGTGGAGACGACGAGTGAACTGGGGACCCATCGACCCTGGCTGGGGTGAGGGCTGGGAGGACTTCGACATCGATCCCTTCGCCGACGAGCCGACCGGCTCGTCTCGTCGTTCCGGCACCGTCACCCGCCTGCCCCGTCCCCGGCCCGGGCGCCGAGGGGAGTCGCTCGACCGGTCGATCACCGCGCCCCGGCCCACCGCGCCCGTCCCACCGCGCCCCGGACGACCGGTCGCCGGGCCCCGGCCGCTCGACCCACCCGAGGCGCCGCACCTCACGTCGACGGACCGACCCGGCGCGGCCCCGAGTCGCGCCCGCGCCCGTCCCCCTCGGCCGGCGGGCCGCGGCCGGCCCGTTCCTCCCGGCGCCCACGCCGCCGGTCGCCCCGGTCACCGCCACGTGGTGTTGAAGATCGCGCTCGGCCCTCCTGTTGCTCGCCGTGGTCGGCAAGCTGGTCGACGTCCAGGTCATCGAGCCCGACCGGTTCGTGGAGGTCGGCGAGGAGCAGCGCCTGCGCACCGTGCAGCTCGACGCCAGCCGGGGCCGCATCCTCGACCGTGAGGGCCACGACCTCGCCCTGTCGGTCCTGCGGCCCAGCATCTTCGCCGACCCCAGCCAGATCGACGACGCCCGGTCCGTGGCCGGGCGCTCGCACCCGTGATCGGCGCCGACGTCGCGACGCTCACCGAGAACCTGTCCCGTGACACGCACTTCGTCTACCTCGACCGCCGGATCGACGACGACCTCGCCGCCGAGGTGGTCGCCCTGGATCTCCCCGGCATCCACCTCCAAGAAGAGCCGGCTCGGTTCACGCCGTCGAAGAACCTGGCCAAGTCCATCATCGGATCGGTGGCCGACGACCAGTCGGGCTCGACGGGCATCGAGTTCCTCTACGACGACGTCCTCACCGGCACCCCGGGCGAGCTGCGCTACGAGCGGGCCCGTGACGGTGGAACGATCGCGGCAGCCGGCGAGTCCCGCATCCCGGCCCAGCCGGGCTCCGACGTCGTCCTGACCATCGACCGCAGCCTCCAGTATGAGGCCGAGCGGGTGCTGTCGCAGCAGGTCGACGCCATGGGCGCCAAGGGCGGCATGGTGGTGATCAGCCGACCGGCGACGGGCGAGATCCTCGCCTCGGCGAACATCACCCGCAACACCGACGACGAGATCATCGTCGCCGGCGCGAACCGGGCGGTCATCGACGTGTTCGAGCCCGGCTCGGTGAACAAGGTGATCACCATTTCCGCCGCGCTGGAGGAGGGCCTCGTCGAGCCCGACACCACCACCGCCGTCCCGGACCACCTGCAGGTGTCCGACCACATGTTCAGCGACGACCACTCTCACCCGGCTGACCCCATGACGGTGACCGACATCCTCGCCAAGTCGTCCAACGTCGGCACGATCGGGCTCGCCCAGCGCCTCGGCAAGGAGCGGATCGACCACTACCTGCGCGACTTCGGCTTCGGCACGAAGACGGCGCTGAACTTCACCAACGAGTCGCCGGGCATCCTGCTCGACGCCGACAAGTGGTCCGGGACCTCGATCGGGTCGATCCCGATCGGCCAGGGCATTGCCGTCACCGCCATGCAGATGCTGAGCGCCTACAACGTGATCGCCAACGACGGCGTCTACGTCGAACCCCGGCTGGTCGAGGCCACGGTCGACGCCAAGGCAGTCCGGACGCCGGTCCCGTTCGACCAGGGCCACCGGGTGGTGTCGGAGACGACCGCCCGCCAGGTCCGCCAGATGCTCGTCGCCGCCGTCGACGCCGGCACGGGTACCCAGGCGAAGGTGGCGGGGTACTCGGTGGGCGGCAAGACGGGCACGGCCCGCAAGCCCCAGGACACCGGCACGTACAAGGACCTCGCCGGGAACTACCACTACGTGGCAGCGTTCACGGGCATGGTCCCGGCCGAGAGCCCCGCAGCTGTCCATCATCGTCGTGGTCGACGAACCGACCGCCACCATCTACGGCGGAAGCGCCGCAGCGCCGGTCTTCGCCGATCTGGCCCGGTTCGCCCTGAGCCGGTTCCGCATCCCGCCCGCCGCCACGACCCTCGCCCCCGAGGCGAGCACCGCCCCCGGCGAGTGATGCTGCTGTCGGAAGCGGCCGAGGGTCTCGCCGTCGCAGGCATCGACCACGACCGGGACGGCGACGTCGACATCAACGGGGTCGTCCACCACACCGGCAAGGTCCTCGCCGGCGCCCTGTTCTGCTGTGTCCCGGGTTCGAGGATCGACGGCCACGACCTCGCCGAACAGGTGGTGGCTGCCGGCGCCGCCGCCCTGTTGGTGGAGCGACGCCTCCCCGTCCCCGTGCCCCAGCTCGTGGTGCCGTCCGTCCGTGCCGCCATGGGACCCGTGGCCGCCCGCTTCTCCGGTGACCCGAGTCGGGCCATGACGGTGATCGGCGTCACCGGGACCAACGGCAAGACCACCACCGTGACCCTGCTGCGGTCCATCCTCGAGGCGGCCGGTCGGCGGTGCGAGGTCATCGGCACGCTCACGTCGACGCCCGGTGGGCCGCCGACGACTCCCGACGCCCCCGAACTCCAGGCCCAGCTGGCCGGGTGGCGCGACGCCGGCGTGGACGCCGTCGCCATGGAGGTCTCGTCCCATGCCCTCGCCATGGACCGAGTGGCCGGCACCTGGTTCGCCGCCACCGGGTTCACGATGCTCGGCCACGACCACCTCGACCTCCACCAGGACATGGAGCACTACTTCGCCGCCAAGGCCACGCTCTTCACGCCGGCGCTCACGAACCGGGCCGTCGTGCGGGCCGACGATCCCTGGGGTGCCCGGCTCGTCGAGCACGCCCAGGTCGAGACCCGTCCGTTCCGGCTGACCGATGCCGCGGACATCGCCGCCACGCCGGGCGGTGTGTCGTTCCGGTGGCACGGTCAGCGGATCGAGTTGCCGCTCACCGGTCGCCACAACGTGGCCAACGCCCTCTGCGCCGCCACCATCGCCGACTGGCTCGACATCGACGCACCCACCATTGCCGCCGGCCTGGCCGGCGTCGGGCCCGTCAGCGGTCGCTTCGAGCTCGTCGACGCCGGACAGGACTTCACCGTCGCCGTCGACTACGCCCACACACCGGACGCGTTGGAGACCGTGATCGCCGCCGCCCGGGAACTGGCCGACGATGCCGGCGGCCGGGTCATCGTGGTCTTCGGATGCGGCGGTGACAAGGACCGGGCGAAACGCCCCGAGATGGGGCGCCTCGCCGTCGAGTCTGCTGATCTGGTCGTCGTGACCTCCGACAACCCCCGCTCCGAGGACCCCGAAGCGATCATCGCCGAGATCGTCGCCGGCATCCCCGAGGACCGTCGTCGCGCTGGCGTCGAGGCCGGCACCCTGACCATCGTTCCGGACCGACGGGAGGCCATCCACCACGCTGCGCGCGGCGGGCGAGCATGACGTGGTGGTGATCGCCGGCAAGGGCCACGAGACGACGCAGACCTTCGCCGACCACACCGTGGCGTTCGACGACCGGACCGTGGTGCGGGAGGTGCTGGGCCGGTGATCCCTCTCCTGCTGGCCGCCGGGGTCTCGCTCGTGGTCTCGCTCGTCGGGACGCGCTCGCTGATCGACTGGCTGACGCTGCATCGGGTCGGCCAGCCGATCCAGGACGACGGTCCCCAGGGCCACGTGACCAAGGCCGGCACGCCCACCATGGGCGGCGTCGCCTTCGTCGTCGCCGCCGTGGTGGGATACGTCGCCGCCCACGTCCGCTCGGGGCTGGTCTTCACCCGCACCGGGCTGATCGTGATGGGCACGATCGCCGCGGCCGCCGCGGTGGGGGCCATCGACGACTGGATCAAGGTGAGCCGCGAGCGCAACCTCGGGCTGTCGAGCCGGGCCAAGATGCTCGGCCTGCTCGTCGTGGCCCTGGCCTTCGCCATCTCGATCCTCGCCTTCACCGACATCCACACCACGATCTCGTTCACCCGCTTCGACTCGCCGGGCATCTCGCTGACCGACCCGGTGTGGGGGATCTGGGCCATCCTGCTGATCGCCGGAACCACCAACGCCGTGAACCTCACCGACGGCCTCGACGGTCTGGCCGCGGGCTCGTCGATCTTCGGATTCATCTCGTTCGTGGTGATCGGCTTCTGGGCCTTCCGTCATCCCGACGTGTACCAGGTGCAGCACGCCCTCGACCTCGCCGTGGTCGCCGCCGCCATGCTCGGTGGCGTCACGGGCTTCCTGTGGTGGAACGCCAACCCGGCCCGCATCTTCATGGGCGACACCGGATCGCTCGCCATCGGCGCCGCCCTCGCCTGCCTCGCCCTGACCACCGACACCCAGCTCCTGCTGCCGGTGATCGGCAGCCTGTTCGTGCTCGAGACGGCGTCCGTGATGCTCCAGGTCGGCCGGTTCAAGCTCACCGGGAAGCGCGTGTTCCGGATGGCGCCCATCCACCACCACTTCGAGCTCGGCGGGTGGCCCGAGACCACGGTGATCATCCGGTTCTGGATCATGGCCGGGCTCGGGACGGCGTTGGCGCTCGGGCTGTTCTACGCCGACTTCATCAACACGGGGGGCATCGACTGATGCCGCCCGTCGTGGTCCCCGAGTCCCTGGCCCTCATCGGCTTCGGTGCCGCCAACCGGGCGGTGGCGGCCGCGCTCCTCGCGCGCGGTCACCGGGTCGTCGCGACCGACGACCGGCCCGGCGACGGCACGCGGGCGGCCGCCGACGCCCTGGGCCTCGCCCTCGTGGAACAGCCCGACGCCGGCACCCTCCGCGAGGTGATCGCTGACGTCGAGGCCGTGGTGGCATCGCCCGGCCTGCCCGACCACCACCCGGCGTTCGCGCTGGCCGACGACACGTCGACGCCCGTCTACACCGAGTTCGACCTGGCGGCGGCGTGGGACGACCGCCCCATCGCCGCCATCACCGGCACCGACGGCAAGACCACGGTGACCACCACCGTCACCGCCATGCTCCGCGCCGGGGGCATCGCCTGCACCGACGCCGGCAACAACGATCTGCCCCTCGTCCGGGCCATCGACGATCCCGAGCCGCAGTGGTTCGTCGTGGAGGCCTCGTCGTTCCGTCTGGGTCGCACCCACGGCTGGGCCCCCCGGGTGGGGACGTGGCTGAACCTGGCGCCCGACCACCTCGACGTGCACGCCACCGTCGACGCGTACGAGGCGGCCAAGGCGCGCATCTGGGCGGCGCAGGGCCCTGACGACGTCGCGGTCGGCAACCTGGACGACGCCACCGTCGCCCGGCGGCTCGCCACCGCACCCGGGCGCCAGGTCGGGTTCTCGCTCACCGACGCCGCCGCCGACTACCGCCTGGAGGGCTCGGTGCTCACCGGTCCCGGCGGCACCATCGTGGCCATCGACGAGCTGCCCCGCCGGCTCCCGCACGACCTGTCCAACGCGCTCGCCGCTGCCGCCACCGCCGCCGCCGTCGGTGTCACCGACGACGCCATCGCCGCCACGCTGCGGACCCAGCCGCCGCTGCCGCACCGCGTCTCGCTGGTCGCCACCGTGGGCGGGGTCTCCTACGTGGACGACTCCAAGGCCACGGTCCCGCACGCCACCCTGGCCGCCGTCGGCGGATTCGACTCCGTCGTCCTCATCGCCGGTGGACGCAACAAGGGCCTCGACCTGGCCGGCCTGGCCGCCGCCGCCGACCACGTCCGGGCCGTCGTCGCCATCGGCGAGGCCGCCGACGAGGTGGCGGCCGCGTTCGCCGGCGTGCGGCCCGTCCGGCGGGCCGGGTCCATGGCCGTCGCGGTGGCCGAGGCCACCGACCTCGCCGAACCGGGCGACGTCGTCCTGCTGTCACCAGCGTGCGCGTCGTTCGACTGGTATCCGGACTACGCGGCCCGCGGCGACGACTTCGCCGCCGCGGTCGCCTCGCTCGAGGAGCACGCATGACCGACTTCACTTTCGGATCCCTGACGGGGTCCCGGCGGGGCCACACCGCCCGCCGTCGCCTCCGGTTGGTGCCGACGCCGCCGACCACCGGCGACGACACGGCCGTGTCGACCCATGCCCAGACGACCCTCGCCGCGGCCATGGTCGTGCTCGTCGTGGTGCTGAGCCTGATCGGCTCGGTGATGATCCTGTCGGCCTCGTCGGTGGCGGCGGCCGAGATGGGGGGCTCGTCGTTCTCGGTGTTCTTCCGACAATGCGCCTGGCTGGCCGTCGGCCTGGTCGCTCTCTTCATCGGCAGCCGCATCGAGTACCACCGGTGGTCCAACGTCGTCCCGTTGTTGATCCTCGGCAGCGCCGGCATGTTGTTCGTGGTGCTGATCCCCGGTATCGGCCGCAACGTCAACGGCGCCCAGCGGTGGATCTCCGCCGGCGGGTTGCAGATCCAGCCCGCCGAGCCGGCGAAGTTCGCCATGATCGTCTTCGTCGCCGCCTTCGTGGCGCGCGAGCACCACCGGATCACCGATCTGCGCGTCGTGCTGCGGCCGGTGCTGGCCGTGCTCGGCATCTTCGCCGTGTTGTTGATGAAGCAGCCGAACCTCGGCACCACCGCCGTCATGTGCGCCATCGTCGGTTGCATGCTCCTGTGGGCCGGGGTCCCCGGCCGGGTGCTCGCCCTGCTCGCCGGCGCCGGTCTCCTGCTCGGCACGGTCTTCGCCCTGTCGGCCGACTACCGACGGGCCCGGATCACCGCGTTCCTGAACCCGTGGGAGAACGCCGGCGGCACCGGGTACCAGACCATCCAGTCGTTGATCGGGGTGGCCTCCGGTGGCGTGTCCGGCACCGGTCTCGGCGCCAGTCGCGCCAAGTGGGGGTTCCTCCCCGAGGCCCACACCGACTTCGTCTTCGCCATCATCGGTGAGGAGCTCGGCCTCATCGGTTCGCTGGTCGTCGTCGGTGTCTTCGCCGCCATGATCGTGTGCGGCCTGCGGATCGCCGCGCGTGCCTCCGACACCTTCGGCGCCATGCTGGCCATCGGCGTCACGGCGTGGTTCGCGGTCCAGGCCTTCGTCAACGTGGGCGCCGTCCTCGGCCTGCTCCCGATCACGGGCGTGCCGCTGCCGTTCGTCAGCTTCGGGGGTTCGTCGCTCCTCGCCACCATGCTGGCCGCCGGCGTGTTGGTCAACGTGGCCATTCACGGCCATGCGCCCCACGACCCCGCCCGCCACCGCATCGCCACCCGACGCGCCGCGCAATGCGGCCCGGGGACGGTGAAGGTCCTCGTCACCGGAGGCGGCACGGCCGGGCATGTCCTCCCGGCGCTGGCCATCGCCACCGCCCTTCGAGAGCGAGGACACGAGGTCCATGTCGTCGGGTCCCAGCGAGGACTCGAGGCGAGGCTCGTGCCCGAGGCCGGGTTCCCGCTCACCCTGCTTCCTGGTCGTGGCATCGCCCGACGGCTCACGCTCGACAACGTCGGGGCGGTGGTCGGTCTCGTACGGGCCTTCGTCACGGCCGTCGGTCTCGTGCGCCGCTTCCGACCCGGTGCCGTGGTCGCCGTCGGCGGGTACGCCAGCGTCGCCTGCGGTCTCGGCGCCGTGCTGTGGCGGGTTCCCCTCGTGGTCCACGAGCAGAACGCCGTGCCCGGCGCCGCCAACCGGTTGCTCGCCCGATTCGCCGCGGTGTGCGGCGTCTCGTTCCCCGACACGCCGCTGCCGCGGGCCGAGGTGGTGGGCAACCCGGTGCGGGCCGAGCTGTTCGACCTCGACACCGACCACCGACCCGGCGGGCCGCGCCGAGTCCTGGTCTTCGGCGGCTCACTTGGTGCGCTGTCGATCAACCAGGCCACGGTGGGCGCCGTCGAGCGGTGGCGCGATCGCGCCGACCTCGTCGTCCACCACGTGGTCGGCCGGCGCGACTGGCCCACCCTGGAACGGCCCGCCGACACCGGGGCGCTCGTGTACGAGGCCGTCGAGTACGAGGACGAGATGCCCCGCCAGCTGGCCCTCGCCGACCTGGTGGTCTGCCGGGCCGGGTCCGGCACCTGCTTCGAGCTCGCCGCCACCGGCCGCCCCGCCGTCATGGTCCCGTCGCTCGTGACGACCGGGGGCCAGCAGGTCGCCAACGCCCGGCGCGTCGAGGCCGCGGGCGGGGCCGTGGTCGTCCCCGACGACGAGCTCGACGCCGATCGCCTCGTCGCGCGAGGTCGACGCCCTCCTCGCCGACCCGGCGTCGCGTGGCGACGATGTCCGAGCGCATCCGCACGCTCGCTGCGCCCCGCGCCGCCGAGCGGATGGCCGAGCTCGTCGAGGAGCACGGCCGTGCCCGCTGAGGTGCCTCGCGACCCGTCCCGCCCGGTCGTCGACCTCGATGCCGCCTCCGACATCCACGTGGTCAACGTGGGTGGCGCCGGCATGAGCGCCATCGCCACCGTGCTGGCCGAGATGGGTCATCGCGTGAGCGGCACCGATAGCAACGAGACCCCGTTCCTGGCTCCGCTCCGGGCGCTCGGCGTCGACGTGGTGGTCGGCGCCGCCCACCCCCGGGCCGGAGCAACGGCCCTCGTCGTCACGTCCACCGCCACACCTGACGACCATCCCGACGTCGTCGCGGCACGACACGCCGGCGTGCCCGTCGTGCACCGCGGCGACGCTCTGCAAGCGATCTGCGCCCGACGCCAGGTGGTCGCCGTGGCCGGGACGCACGGCAAGTCCACCACCGCAGGCTTGCTCGCCACCGCCGTCGTGGGGGCCGAAGCCGGCGGGTTCCTCGTCGGGACGAGGGTCACGGGGCTCGGCACCAACGCGGCCTGGCAGGAGGGGGCCGCGTTCGTCGTCGAGGCCGACGAGTCAGACGGCACGTTCCTGCGGCTCGGCGCCACCCACGGCGTCGTCACCAACCTCGAGGCCGACCACCTGGCCTACTGGGGGACCGAGCAGGCCCTGGTCGCCGGGTTCGAGCGCTTCGTGTCGGCGCTGCCGGGCAGCGCCGTCCTCTGCATCGACGATCCCGGCGCCGCCCGCCTGGTGGGTCATGCCGCGCGTCCGGTCACCTACGGCACCGACCCCGGCGCCGACCACCACATCACCGACGTGGCGCCGGCCGGCATCGGGGTCTCGTTCACGTACTCGGTGCGGCACGGTCGGGCCGCCGGCGCCAGCGTGCGTGTGACCGTCCCCGCCGCACCGGGCATCCACAACGCCCGCAACGCCGCCGCCGCGCTGGCCGCCTCGGTCGAGATCGGGATCGACCTCGACGACGCCGTCGCCAGCCTGGCGACCTTCGCCGGCGTGGCGCGGCGCTTCGAGGTCCGGGGGGAGGCGGCCGGGGTCACCTTCGTCGACTCCTACGACCACCTGCCCACCGAGGTCGCCGCCGCCGTCGCCGCCGCGCGTTCGGGCCCGTTCGAGCGCATCGTGTGCGTGTTCCAACCCCACCGCTACACCCGGACCCGCGACCTGGCGCCGACCTTCGCCGACGCGTTCGCCGGGGTCGACCTGCTCGGGGTCACCGAGCTGTACCCGGCCGGCGAGGCGCCGATCCCCGGCGTCTCGGGGCGGGCCGTGCTCGACGCCGTCATCGCCGCCCACCCCGGCACGGACGCCGTCTTCCTCGACGGTCTGGCGGCAGCCACCGACTGGCTCGTCGACGTCCTGCGGCCGGGCGACTGCTGCCTCACGCTCAACGCGGGCGACCTCACCACCGTCCCCGACCGCGTCATCGAGCGGCTGGCGCGATGAGCAGTCACGACATCGTCGATGCCGCCGCGGTGCTCCTGGGCGACCGGGCCCGGCGTCAGGAACCGATCGCCCCGTACACGACGTACCGCGTCGGTGGCCCCGCCGCCCTGTTCCTCACGGTGGAGACGGCCGCCGACCTCGACCTGCTGGCGCTGGTGGCGTCGGAGACGGACATCGACATCCTGGTCGTGGGCAACGGCTCCAACCTGCTGGTCTGCGACGCCGGCTTCCCCGGCCTCGCCGTCCACCTCGGTGGCGAGTTCGCCGACATCGACGTCGACGGGACCATCGTGCGGGCTGGCGCCGCCGCGCTCCTGCCGGTCGTCGCCCGTCGGACGGCGTCGGCGGGTCTCACCGGCTTCGAGTGGGCGGTGGGCGTCCCGGGCTCGGTCGGCGGCGCCGTACGGATGAACGCCGGCGGTCACGGCTCCGACATGGCCGAGACCCTGGTGGGGGTCCGCGTCATGGATCTCCGGACCGGGAAGGATGGGGAGGTGCCTGCCGCCGACCTCGACCTCGGGTACCGCCGCTCCGCGATCGGGACTCGCGACCTCGTGCTCGGCGCCACCATCGGGCTCCGCCGGGGCGATCGAGCTGCGGCCGAGGCCGAGGTGTCCGAGATCGTGCGCTGGCGACGCGCCAACCAACCGGGGGGCCAGAACGCCGGATCGGTGTTCACCAACCCGGCCGGCGACAGCGCCGGCCGATTGGTGGAGGCCGCCGGTGCCAAGGGACGCCGCCACGGCAGCGCCCAGGTGTCGTCCAAGCACGCCAACTTCATCCAGTCCGACGCCGACGGCTCCGCCGACGACGTGTTCGCGCTCGATGGTCGAGGTGCGCGACGCGGTGGAGGCCCACGCCGGCGTGCGTCTGCACCCCGAAACCGTCCTCGTCGGCTTCGACTCCTCCGTGTTCGCATGACCGCCCCCACCGCTCCGGAGACCCAGCGAGTCGTCGTCGATCCCCGGTTCCGTGAGCGCCGGATCGCCGTCCGCAAGCAGGCCGGCCGTCGCCGCCTGCGCCGTCTCGGACTGCTCGTCGCCGTCGCCGCGGTGGCGCTGGCCACCGTCATCGTGCTGCGCAGCCCGGTGCTCGACGTCGACCGCGTCACGGTCCACGGCGCCCGCTTCACGTCCGTGGAGGCCGTCGACGCCGCCAGCCACATCCGCATCGGGGCACCGCTGCTCCTCGCCGACCTCGGCCGGGCCGAGCGTTCGATCGAGGCGCTGCCCTGGGTCGCCGACGCACGGGTCCGCCGGGACCTGCCCGGCGAGGTGGTGGTGACCGTCACCGAGCGCTCGCCCGCCGCCCTGTTGACCGTCGGGACCGCCACCGTGCTCGTCGACGACGACGGCGAGGTCGTGGGCAGCGGCGATCCCGCGTCCCTCCCCGCCTCGGTGCCCACCGATCCTCCCTTCGTGTCGGTCCTCGCCCCCGGCGACGGAGCTCCTCCGGCGGTGGGTCAGCCCGTGGATCGCTCGCTGCGCGACGCCGTCTCGCTCGCCCGCCGGCTGCGCACCAACCCCGCCGGCGCGGTCGCCGACGTGCGGGTCGAGCCGTCCCTGCGCCTGGATCTGCGGGCTGGCGGTGCGGTCGAGCTCGGTGACGCCACCGATCTCGACGCCAAGATCGAGGCCTTCCGCACCGTCCACGCCCGGGTCGACCTGACCTGCCTCGACACCATCGACCTGCGGGTGCCGTCGCGGCCCGTGTTGACCCGGAGGCCGCAGTGCTCGTAGCGTCTCACCCACCAGTAGAGGTCGAGGTGATCTCGACCTCGAGTCGAACTTCATGCCGGGCGGCGATCGTGCTGCCCGGCCATTCGCGCTCTGCGCGAGCCCTTCTCGCCTCGCGGCGAGCACCCCACGAGTTCCCACCCGAGTTGGAGGTAACCGGTCCCATGGCTGCGAATCCGCAGAACTACCTGGCCGTCATCAAGGTCGTCGGCATCGGGGGCGGTGGTGTCAACGCCGTCAACCGGATGATCGATGCCGGCCTCAAGGGCGTCGAGTTCATCGCCGTCAACACCGACGCGCAGGCGCTGCTCATGTCCGACGCCGACGTCAAGCTCGACATCGGTCGTGAGCTGACCCGAGGCCTCGGCGCCGGCTCCGACCCCGAGGTGGGCCGCCAGGCCGCCGACGAGCACCGCGAGGAGATCGAAGAGGTGCTCAAGGGTGCCGACATGGTGTTCATCACCGCCGGCGAGGGTGGCGGCACCGGCACCGGCGGCGCCGCCGTCGTGGCCGAGGTCGCCCGCACCGTCGGCGCGCTCACCATCGGCGTCGTCACCCGGCCCTTCGCCTTCGAGGGTCGGCGCCGCTCGGTCCAGGCCGAACAGGGCATCCAGAAGCTCAAGGAGAAGGTCGACACCCTCATCGTCATCCCCAACGACCGGTTGATCACCGTGTCGAACGAGAAGACGTCGATGCTCAACGCCTTCAAGATGGCCGACGAGGTCCTCCTCCAGGGCGTGCAGGGCATCACCGACCTCATCACCACGCCCGGGTTGATCAACACCGACTTCGCCGACGTGAAGATGATCATGTCCAACGCCGGCTCCGCCCTGATGGGCATCGGCTACGCCTCCGGCGAGGGTCGTGCCCTGCAGGCGGCCAAGAACGCCATCTCGAGCCCGCTCCTCGAAGCGTCCATCGACGGCGCCCGCGGCATCCTGCTCACCATCTCCGGTGGCAGCGACCTCGGCCTGTTCGAGGTCAACGAGGCGGCCGAGGTCATCCACGGCGTCGCCCACCCCGAGGCCAACATCATCTTCGGCACCGTCGTCGACGACGATCTCGGCGACGAGGTCCGGGTCACCGTCATCGCTGCCGGCTTCGACCGCTTCGACGGCGAGGCCAGCGGCTCGTCCGCCGGGCGCCGCCGTGATCCGCTCGCCGGTGGCGACCTGTCCGACGTGCTGGGCGACGACGACGACCTGTTCGGCGACGACGGCGACGACGACTTCGACGTGCCGTCGTTCCTGAAGTAGCCGTCCCGATCGAACCCGTGGCGGCCCGCGCCACCCTCCGCTTCTCCACCCGCGTCGACGGCGACTTCGCCATCGACGCCCGGTCCGACGCGTTGTCGGCCCGTCGCCGGGCCCTCGCCGCAGGGGAGTGGACGTGGCTGCGCCAGGTCCACGGTGACCGCGTCGTGCGGGTCCACCGATCCCGGCGACGGCGCCGGGGAGGCCGCCGACGCCGCGGTCACCGATCAGCCGGGCGCCGTTCTCGCCGTCCACACCGCCGACTGCGTGCCGGTGCTTCTCGCCGACGAGGAGGCCGGCGTGGTCGGGGCCGCCCATGCCGGGTGGCGAGGTCTGCTGCGCGGCGTGCTCGACGCCACCCTCGACGCCATGGCCGGCCTCGGCGCCAGTGTCGATGCCGTCACCGCCCACGTCGGCCCGCACATCCGCGCCCGCTGCTACGAGTTCGGCGTCGACGATCTCGACGCGGTGGTGGCCCGTCTCGGACCGGAAGTGGCGGCCACCACGGCATGGGGCACGCCGGCGTTGGATCTCGGCGCCGCGGTCCGGGCCGCGCTCGCCCTCGGGCACCACGATCGTCCAGGAACCGGGGTGCACGGCCTGTGAACCGGAACGCTTCTTCTCGCACCGGGCCCGCGGTGACTCGGGCCGCCACGCCGCCACGGTGGTGTTGAGCCGATGATCGATCCCGCCGCCGTCGACGTCGGCCTCCGCCGCGTCCGCGACCGCATCGCTGCCGCCGGCGGTGACCCGGCGGCCGTCGAGGTGCTCGCCGTGACCAAGGGCTTCGGCGTCGACGCTCCTGCTGCCGCGCTCGGCGTGCGGGCTGGCTGGTCTGGGGGAGAGCTACGCCCAGGAACTGGCGGCCAAGGCGGCCGACCTCGAGGTGCCGTCGGGCGCGCCCGAGCCCCGGTGGCACTTCATCGGCCGCCTGCAGTCGAACAAGGTGCGTCTGGTCGCCGACGTCGTGTCCTGCTGGCAGAGCGTCGACCGCCGGTCACTCGTGGACGAGATCGCCGGCCGGGCACCGGGTGCTCGCATCATGGTGCAGGTCAACGCCACGGGGGAGCCGCAGAAGGGCGGGTGCGAGCCCGTCGAGGTCCCGGACCTGCTGGCCCGCGCCGGCGATGCCGGCCTCCGCGTCGTGGGTCTGATGACGATCGGCGTCGACGGCGACCCCGTGGCCACCGCCCGCGCATTCGAGCAGGTGGCCGACCTGGCCGACCGGCACGGCCTGGAGCAACGGTCGATGGGGATGTCGGCGGACCTCGAGCTCGCCGTCCGGGCCCGTACCACCATGGTCCGCATCGGCAGCGCCCTGTTCGGCCCCCGGCCCAGCGCAGGCGCGAGATGACCGCACTTCCACACCGACCGACCGGCGTCGCCGTCCGCGTGAATCCGTCGCGGTCGTGCGAGACTGACCAGATCCCCGACGGGGACTCGAGGAGAGGATGATTCGATGGCAGGGGTGTTCCACAAGGCCATGATCTGGCTGGGTCTGGCGCCGGACGACGAGTACGACGACTACCCCTACGAAGGCGGTGCCCGTCCGGGCCCGTCGCGTCCCGGCCCCGAGCGTCGACCCGTCCACCAGGGTGGCCCCGCTGCTCGACCCCAGGGCCGCCCCCAGGCCCGGCCCGCCCCCGAGCCCGAGGACGATCCGTTCGTCTCGCCGCGCCAGCCGGCCCGCTCCACCGCCGCCGTGCGCCAGCTGCCCGGTCCGCGGCGCGCTGCAGAACGACCCGAGGTCGGTTCGCGGCGAGGAGACGCCTACCGTGCGGGCCATGCGCTCCACCTCGGCCAAGCCCGCCGTGCTCGAACCCGAGTCGTTCGACGACGCCAAGGACATCGCCGACCGGTTCAAGGCCAGCCAGCCCGTCGTCATGGACCTGAGCGGTCTCGACCGCGATCTCGCTCGCCGCCTCATCGACTTCGCGTCCGGGATCTGCTACGCCCTCAGCGGACACATGGAGCGCGTCCGGCCCGGCGGCTACCTGCTGACGCCGGCCGACGTCGAGGTCTCCGACGAGGAGCGTCGCCGCCTCGCCGGGTCCGCTCGCTGAGCGACCGCGCGTCCCCCCGTCATGGCCAGCATCCTCTGCAGCCTCCTGAGCCTGTACCTGATCATCCTCTTCGCCAGCGCGCTGCTGTCCTGGTTCCCCACCCAGCCCGGCTCCGGCGTCGCCCAGGTCCGTGAGCTCCTCTACCGGGCCACGGAGCCGGTCGTCGGTCCGGTCCGCCGGGCCATCGGCGCCAGCTTCGGCGGCATCGACTTCTCGGTGATGATCGTCATGTTCGGGGTCATCTTCCTCCAGCGCATCATCTGCTGAACCGCCGTCGGCCCACCGGTTCTCACCCGGGAACATCGCGTCGGTGCATCCCCCGGCACACCCGGGAGCGTGGCCTACCATCCCGACCATGGAACTGACGCCGGATCTCCTGCTGGAGGCGAAGTTCTCGCCCGCCCGTCGTGGATACGACATGGCCGAGGTCGATGACTTCCTGGAACGCTGTGCCGAAGGCCTCGACGTGCTGCTGGCCCGTCTCCGGGCCGAGTTCGACCGAGCCGAGCGGGCCGAGGCCCAACTGGCCGGCGGAGCACCGATCAGCGGTGAACCGACCGCGGCTCCCGCCCCCGAGCCCGAAGCCGCCCCCGAGCCCGAAGCCGAGGTCGTCGAGGCACCGGCACCGGCGCCGATCCGGGCCGACGAGCCCATGCGCATCCTCATCGCCGCCGAGCGCACGGCCGAGGCCGCCATCGCCGACGCCACGGCCGAGGCCGAGCGAATCCGTCGCGAGGCCGAGTCGGTCGCCAGCGCCCAACGGTCCGAGGCCGAGACGCTGCTCCAGCGCGCTGGCCGAGGCCGAGGAAGAGGCGCGCCGGGCCGGCGAGGAGGCCCGTCGCTCGATCCAATCCGAGGTCGTGACCCTGCGCCGCGACCGCGACGCCCTCTCCGACGACATCCGCATGCTGCGCGGCTGGCTCGACGACCAGCGGGGTCGTATGCGCACCACCGCCGCCCAGCTGCAGCTCCTCGCCGACGACCCCTCCGCCCTGCGCGACGTCGAGCCGCCCGAGGCCTCCGAAGACGACGACGACGTGGTCGTCGACGTCAACGGCCACGGGAGCTCCGACGACGACGGCTTCCCCACCGAGGCCGTGCCGGCCCTCGGAGGTTCGCTGTTCGATGACGAGGGATCCGAGCGCGAGGCGTCGAACGATCCCGTGCGCTGACAGCTCGCACCGGTCACCGGTGCCCGAGACGTCCGCATCGTTCGCTTCGTTCCGAGGGGGTCGGCATAGGATGGCCGGCCGCCGCGCCGCTACCAGAAGGTGATTCTCCGTGTTGGTTCTCGTGAGCTTCGGTCTCGTCCTGCTGGCGACGATCCTCCTCGTCGTCGGCCTGATGAGCGACGACGGACTCACCCTCATCTATCTCTCGATCGGCGCCAGCGCCACCGCCGCCGTCGTGCTGTTCCTCGCTTTCCGGATGGCCCGGCCCAAGGCGGCGCCCGCCGCCAGCGGTCCGGCCCCCCTTCCCGACGAGCTCGAACCCACCCCGGTGCCCGAGCCGGCCGAGGCGACCCGACCTCGCCCACGCTCGCCGCGCCACCCGTCGTCGCTCCCGCTCCTGTCGAGGAGGCGGAGCCGGCGTCCTCGGACGACTGGGCTGACGCCGCCGACTGGGACATCGAGACCGAGGCGGTCGTCGACTTCCCGATCGCGGACTACGACGAGCTCCGCCTCGAGGAGATCCTGCCGCTGCTCCCGCAGCTGTACTCCGACGAGCTCGACCTGGTCTACGAGCGCGAGGCCAACGGCCAGCGGCGGACCGAGATCCTCGACGAGCTCGACCGTCTGAAGGAGACGGGCACCGAGGCCGACGCCCTCGAACAAGCCGCCGTCTCCGAGGCCGTCACGCCCGAACCCACGCCGGCTCCCGAGGTCGTCGAGCCGGCGCCTGTCCCGCCCCGGCCGACGGCTCCCGCGACCACGCCGTTCTTCGCCGGTGACGACGACGACGACCTGTTCCCGATCGCCGATTACGACGACCTCAGCGTCAGCCAGATCATGCCGCTGCTGTCCCAGCTCGAGCTCGACGAGCTCGAGGACGTCCGAGCGCGGGAGGTTGCCGGCGCCAACCGCTCCACGCTCGTCACCGAGATCGATCGCTACCTCAGCGGCGAGCTCGAGGCGTTCACGTGGGACGACGACGTCGTCGAGGAACCGGCCGAGCCCGAGGCCCCGGTGCCCGTCGTCGACCCCGAAGCGGCTCGCCTCCCCATCGCCGACTACCCCCAGCTGAACGTGGCCGAGGTCAACGCCCAGCTCGACGGTCTGACGGGTGCGCAGCTCGAACAGGTCCGGGACTTCGAGGCGGCTCGTGACAACCGGGCCGGGATCGTCTCCGAGATCGACCGCCGGCTCTCCGCTGCACCGCCGGCGCAGACGCGTCGGTCGTCCCGTCGCAGCGCGGCGACCTCCGGTGCGAACAAGGCCCCGTCCAAGAAGGCCCCGTCCAAGAAGGCCCAAGCCAAGAAGGCCCCGTCCAAGAGGGCCTCCGCGGCAGGGAGCAGGACCACGAAGGCGGCCACCAAGAAGTCGGCCGCCAAGAAGTCGGCCGCCAAGAAGACGGCCGCCGCCCGCCGGGTCAACCACTTCCCGATCGAGGACTACGACACGCTCACCGTGGCTGCCATCCGGCCTCGCCTGCGCCAGCTCGACGACGCCCAGCTCCGTCAGGTGCGCGAGCGGGAGCTGACCGGCGCCGGCCGCAAGACCATCCTGAGCGACATCGACAACCGGCTGTCCTGACCCGGTCCGCCTCCGGGCGGACCGATCAGTGGCGGCTGGTCACTGGCGGATCAGGCCGATGTGGATGGCGCGCCCGTCGGCGAGCTCCACCCGGTGGCCGCAGTTGGTGCGGTCGTCGGGGAACAGCAAGGTCTCGGTCAACGTGGCCGACATCAGCAGCTCGCGGTTGGTCTCGATCGCGTCGTGCACGTCGTGGTGGTGGCCGACGTGGACGAGCAGCCGGATGCGGTCCGACACGTCGAAGCCCTCCTGGCGGCGCAGTTCGTTGACGATGCGAGCCAGGTCGCGGACCACCCCCTCGGCTTCGAGCTCGGGGGTGACGGTGCAATCGAGGCGCACCAGCCCCGACCCGCCGGGCAGTGCCGCCGTGGAATCGGGATCGTCGGCATCGAGCTTGCGGACGTACTCGTCGGGCCCGAACCGGAACGACGCGCCCGAACCCTCGCTGACGACCAACTCGTCGGTGTCGTCGTCGTAGCGGTAGTCGCCGGCCTTCATCGCCTGGACGACCGCCGGCGTGTCCTTCCCGAGGCGTCGACCCACGGTGCGCAGGTCGACCTCGTAGCGCTCGGCGCCGAGCGTTCCTGCCGGGACCAGCTCGACTTCCTTCACGTTGACCTCGTCGGCGAGGAGGGAGCGGAACGGCTCCAGCGCCTCGGGGTCGGCCAGGGACACCGTCAGCTTCGACAGGGGGAGCCGCCGGCGCAGCCCCCGGGCCTCGCGGACCGACTTGGCCGCGGACGCCACGTCGCGGACCAGGTCCATGGTGGCGACCAGGTCGGCGTCGGCGGGCAACGCATCGGCGTCGGGCCAATCGGTGAGGTGAACGGAACCGTCCCCGGTGAGGTCTCCCCACACCTGCTCGGTGAGCAGCGGGAGGAACGGCGCCGACACCCGGCACAGGTGGTCGAGCACCGTGTGGAGCACGTCGATGGCGGTCTGGTCCTCGCCCCAGAACCGTTCACGGGAACGGCGGATGTACCAGTTGTTGAGCGAGTCGAGGAACGCCCCGATGTCGCCGCAGGCGCCCGACAGGTCGTAGGCGTCCATGCGCGCCGTCACCGACGTCACCAGCTCGTGGGTCTTGGCCAGGATGTAGCGGTCGAGGACGTGCTCGGGTGCTGCCGTCGCCGGCCGTCCGCGTGTGCTGGCGGCATTGGCGTAGAGGGCGAGGAAGTACCAGGCGTTCCAGATCGGGAGCAGGACCTGGCGCACGGCGTCCTGCATCGGTCCCTTGGCCGCCACCATGTCGCCGCCACGCACCGCCGCCGACGACAGCAGCGCCCAACGCATGGCGTCGGAACCGATGGTGTCGAACACGTCGACCGGGTCGGGGTAGTTCTTCAGCCGCTTGGACAGCTTCTGGCCGTCGTCGCCGAGCAACACGCCGTGGACCACGCACGTGTCGAAGGCCGGCTTGTCGAACAGCGCCGTGGCGAGGACGTGCAGCGTGTAGAACCAGCCCCGGGTCTGGCCGATGTACTCGACGATGAAGTCGCCCGGGAAGTGGCTCTCGAACCACTCGCGGTTCTCGAACGGGTAGTGCACCTGGGCGTAGGGCATCGAGCCCGACTCGAACCAGCAGTCGAGGACGTCGGGGATGCGGCGCATCATCGACGTCCCGGTGGGGTCGTCGGGGTTGGGGCGGACCAGTTCGTCGATCATCGGCCGGTGCAGGTCCGTGACCTCCACGCCGAAATCGGCCTCGAGGTCGGTGATCGAGCCGTAGACGTCGATGCGCGGGTATGCCGGGTCGTCGGACTTCCAGACCGGGATCGGTGAGCCCCAGAACCGGTTCCGGCTGATCGACCAGTCCCGCGCCCCCTCGAGCCACTTGCCGAAGCTGCCGTCCTTGACGTGGTCGGGGACCCAGTGGATGTCCTGGTTCAGCTCCAGCATCCGGTCCTTGATGGCGGTGACCGCCACGAACCACGACGACATCGCCCGGTAGATCAGCGGCGTGTCGGTCCGCCAGCAGTGGGGGTAGCTGTGGACGTAGGAGTCGTGGCGTACGAGGATGCCCCGCTCGCGGAGGTCGCGGACGATCACCTTGTTGGCGTCGAAGACCTGCATGCCGGCGTACGGCGCCACCTCGTCGGTGAAGGCGCCCTTGTCGTCGACGGGTGCGATGGTGGGGATCCCGGCGGCGTCGGAGATGGCCTTGTCGTCCTCGCCGAAGCCGGGTGCGATGTGCACGATCCCGGTGCCCTCGTCGTCGGCCACCCAGTCGGCGACCAGGACCCGGTGGGCGTTGTCGGTGCCGACGAAGAAGTCGAAGATCGGCGTGTACGTGGCGCCGGCCAGGTCGCTCCCGCGGAGCTGGTCGACTTCGGTGGCGTCGGCGAGCTGGGGCGCGTAGTGCTCGACGGTGTTGGCGCCGAGGACGTATTCGCTGCCGTCGGCGTCGCGGTGGACGCGGTAGTCGAGGTCGGGGCCGACGGCGACCGCCAGGTTCGACGGGAGGGTCCAGGGCGTGGTGGTCCACACCAGCAGGCGTCGACCGGCGTGGTCGCCGCTGGTCAACTCGACCCACACCGTCACGGCGGGGTCCTGGCGCTCGCGGTACGCGTCGTCCATGCGCGTCTCGAAGTTGGACAGCGGCGTCTCGCATTCCCAGCAGTACGGCAGCACCCGCTGGCCCTCGTAGGCCAGTCCCTTGTCGTGGAGGGTCTTGAACGCCCACATGACCGACTCCATGAACGTGAGGTCCATGGTCTTGTAGTCGTTCTCCATGTCGACCCAGCGGGCCTGACGGCGCACGTAGCTGTGCCAGCCGTCGGCGGTGCCGTCGACGAGGAGACGGCACTCGGCGTTGAACACGTCGACACCGAGCTCCTCGATCGCCAACCGGCCCATGACGCCCAGGCGCTTCTCGGCCTCCTGCTCGGCCGGCAGGCCGTGGCAGTCCCAGCCGAAGCGACGCTCGACGCGCTTGCCCCGCATCGTCTGGTAGCGGGGCACGGCGTCCTTGACGAAGCCGGTGAGCAGATGGCCGTAGTGGGGCTGGCCGTTGGCGAAGGGAGGCCCGTCGTAGAACACGAACTCCTCGGCCCCGGCCCGCTGCTCGATGGACCGCTGGAAGGTCTTCTCGGCGTCCCAGCGTTCGATCACGCTGCGCTCGAGCGCCGGGAACGAGGGGTGCGGGTCGACGTCGGGATAGCCGCCAGGAGTCGGTCCAGCCATCCGATCATCCTACGGTCGGTCCCCACCAGGACCGCATCGGATGCTGGTGCCTTGTGGCTCCGATGGCCAGCGCGTATCCTTCCGGCTCCTTTGTGCGGGAGGAGCACGACGTTGGCACGAACCACCAAGGCCACCAAGGCCGCCGCGAAGTCGACGAAATCGGCGAAGTCCACGACGGCTCGCTCCGTGAAGAAACAGACCGCATCCGGGTCCAAGACGGCCAAAGCCGCCGCGTCCCGGTCCACCACCGCCGCATCCAAGAAGACGGCGAAGTCCTCGACCAAGAAGGCAGCACCCTCCAGCGTGACGAAGAAGTCGACAGCCACGTCAGCGAAATCGACCAAGAAGGCGGCCCCGGCGCCCAAGAAGCCCGCCAAGGCCAAGAAGGCGAAGTCGCCGTTCGACAGCCGCTTCCTGGAGCAGATGCGCAAGTCGCTCGTCAGCGAGCGCGAGACGTACGAGCGCCAGGCAGCGCAGCTGCGCGCCGAGGCGGACAGCCTGGTGACCGACATGGACCCCGGCGACGTGCAGTTCGACGAGGAGTCCGGCGAGGGCGACACCATCGCGGTCGAGCGCGGCCGTGACCTCGCGCTGGCGGCGAAGGCCCTCGAGATGATCGACGAGATCGATCACGCCATGGGCAAGTTCGAGCTCGGCACCTACGGGCTGTGCGAGCACTCCGGCGAGCCGATCCCCAGGGAGCGACTCGAAGCCATTCCGTGGGCGCGGGAGAAGGTCGAGTACAAGGTCGGTGGCTTCGGTCGACGCTGAACCCGCCACCGACGTCGACGGTGGGCCGGCGCCGACCACCGGCGGTGCGATCCGCCGCCCGGTGCTCGGCATCGTCGCCATCAGCGCGGTGGTGGTCGGCCTGGACCAGCTCACCAAGTGGTGGGCCATCGGCGCGCTCACGCAACCCGCGCCGCACGATCGACCTCGTGTGGACGCTCCGCTTCAACCTGCTCTACAACCGTGGCACCGCCTTCAGCCTCACCGACAACAGCGGCCCGGTCGTGTCGGTCATCGCCGTCGCCGTGGTCGTGTTCCTGCTGTGGTCGGGGCGTCGGCACCGCTCGCGCCTGGTGGTGACCAGCTACGGATTGGTGGCGGGCGGGACCCTCGGCAACCTGGTCGACCGCATCTTCCGGGACGGGTCCGGCGTCCTCGGTGGTGGCGTCGTCGACTTCGTCGATCCCCAGTGGTTCCCCGTGTTCAACCTCGCCGACGCCGCCCTCACGGTCGGGATCGTCCTGCTCCTCGTCGCCGGCCTGTTCACCGACGCCTTCGACGAGCCCGGCGGCACCACGTGAGCGAGTTCTCGGCCCCGCTCCCCGACGCCCTCGACGGCGAACGGCTCGACCGTGTGGTCGCGATGCTGTGCGACGTCACCCGCGCCGTTGCTGCCGAACTGGTCGACGCCGGCGAGGTGCGCGTCGACGGTGTCGTGCAGACCCGTCGATCGACGCGGGTGTCCGACGGCCAGATCATCAGCCTCGACGTCCCCGACATCGCCGCCGCCCGCTCCATCGGCGACGACGCCGACGCCGGCATCGACTTCACCGTGGTCCACGAGGACGAGCACCTCCTCGTCATCGACAAACCGGCCGGCCTCGTGGTGCACCCCGGTGCCGGCCACGCCACCGGCACCCTCGTCCACGGCCTCCTCGCCCGCTACCCCGACCTCGCCGGCGTCGGCGACGCCGCCCGTCCCGGCATCGTGCACCGCCTCGACCGCGACACGTCCGGCCTCATGCTCGTGGCCCGGACCACCGACGCCCTCGACGCCCTGTCGGCGGCGCTCCGGTCCCGGACGATCACCCGCCGGTACCACACCCTCGTGTGGGGCCACGTCACCGAGCCGCGCGGCATGGTCGACGCCCCCATCGACCGCTCCGTCCGGCAACCGACCCGCATGGCCGTCGTCGTCGGCGGGCGCGAGGCGCGCACCACCTACGAGGTGGTGGCCCGCTACGACGAGCCGGTGGCCCTCACCGAACTCACCTGCCTCCTGGAGACCGGCCGGACCCATCAGATCCGGGTCCACCTGCAGGCCATCGGCCATGCGGTGGTGGGTGACCCCCGCTACGGCGGCGATCGGCCGTCGCTGGCGTGTGACCGTCAGTTCCTCCACGCCGAGCACCTCGCCTTCGCCCATCCCGCCACCGGTCACCGGATGGCCTTCGACAGCGCCTTGCCCGCCGACCTCGTCGATGTCCTCGATCGCATCTCCTGAGGACGACGAGCGCCGATCGGCGCGCGTGGCCCGCCGGACCCTCACGTTGTTCGTCGTGGCGGTGGCGGCCGTGCTGATCGGCGTGGTGGTCTTCCTCGCCGATCCCGGGGGCGACGCCACTGCGGGCGACCCGGCGACGTCGGAGGTCGCGGCCATCGGTCCCCGTCCCGGCGCCGAGCTGAGCGCCTACCTCGCCGACCGCCGACAGGCGCTGACCGAGCTCGACGGCCGCCGCCTCGCCGTGGTGTCGTTCGCCGAGTACCTCGATCCCCGCGACGCGGAATCGGCGGTGGGCTCCGACGTCGACGTCACCGCGTGGTTGGTGGCGCTGCCGGGCGCCGAACCCCGGTCCGGCGGTTCCGTCGACGAGGGCCGGGCGGCGACGGTCACGGATGCGAGGCACCAGATCGAGGAGATCGGCGCCTTGCTGCCCACCGTCGACGACGAGGACTTCGCTGCCTTCTACCGGGCCGAGCT
Source organism: uncultured Acidimicrobiaceae bacterium (assembly GCA_963811245.1). Lineage (GTDB taxonomy): Bacteria > Actinomycetota > Acidimicrobiia > Acidimicrobiales > Salinilacustritrichaceae > Salinilacustrithrix. Next base: position 119,091 of record CAWEQL010000009.1, on the reverse strand, counting down.
GATCCGGTACCGGCAGGTGGTCGATGCCGCCGAGCGGCCCGACGTCGTCTTCGGTGCGGTGGTCGTGGGCCGGGTCGCCGATTTGCGGGCGGTCGGGTCGAGGTCGGCGGTGCGGCTGGTGGATCTGGGCGGTGGCACGGCGCTGGCCACCGATGCATGGGTGCGCGGGGTGCGCCCCGAGGAGGCCGTCACGGCGGGGGAGCCCCCGTTCCGTCCGTGAGGCCCGGCATCCCTGCGTCGTCGGAACCCTCGCCGACCCCGTCGTCGTGGTCGGCGTGGGGTGGAGCGGGCCAGGGCTGCTCGCCGTTCGCCATGCGGGCCAGGTCGTCGAGGTGGAGGGCGTCGAGGTGCCGGCGCATGTGCTCGGCCGTGGCTCCCCACACGGCCAGGAGGACGCACTGGCCCTCGTGGTCGCAGGCGCCGTCGGTGTGGGGCTCGCCGAAGTCGCCCAGGGTGATCGGGCCGTCGACGGCGGAGACGATGTCGCCCAGCGTGATGTCGCCCGGCGAGCGGGCCAGGACGTAGCCGCCCCCGACGCCCCGCTTGGAGCGCACCAGGCCGGCACCCTTCAACGCGAGGAGGATCTGCTCGAGGTAGGGCTGGGGCAGTCCGGTGCGGCCGGCGATGTCGCGCACCGACACCGGGGTGTCCGCGCCGTGGAGGGCGAGCGACAGCAGCGCCCGGCTGGCGTAGTCACCTCTCGTCGACACCCGCACGGCTCGGCATCGTAGGGGACCGCCGCCGCCATGCCCCCGCTCCCGTGCCGGCCGACCTCGCTCCGGCCCTGGACCCGCTCCGTGCGTCTGTCGACCGGCCGTGGTGGGTAGCGTGACCCCGTTGGCTGACGAACCCCTCCTTCCCGACTACACCGGCCCGTGCATCACGAACGTGGCCGCCATGGCGCAGCACCCGCCGGTGGAACTGCCCGACTGGGCGCCCCCGGCGCTGGCCGAGGTCGACGGCTCCGTGGTGCTGTTGACCATCGACGGTCTGGGATGGCGCCAGCTGGAGACCCGCGGCCACCTCGCCCCGACGATCTGCTCCGAGCTGCGGGGCGGGCCCGTCACCACGGTGGCGCCCTCCACCACCTCGACGGCGCTCACCTCCATCACCACCGGCCGCCCGCCCGGCGAGCACGGCGTGGTCGGCTACCGGATGGCCATCGACGGCCGCGTGCTCAACGTGTTGCGGTGGTCCACCCCCGACGGTGACGCCCGCCGGCTCCTGCCCCCCGACGGGTTCCAGATGTGCGAGCCGTTCGGCGGCGAGCGCCCCCCGGTCGTGACGCGGGCCGAGTTCGCCGACTCCGGGTTCACCAGCGCCCACCTCGGCGGCACACGATTCGTGGGATACCGCACGCTCGGCACCCTCGTCACCGAGATCGCCCACCTGGTCCGTTCCGGCGAGCCCTTCGTCTACGCCTACTACGAGGGCATCGACAAGGTGGCGCACGAGTACGGCCTCGGCGACCACTACGACTGCGAGCTGCGCTGGGTCGACCACCTCGTCGCCGAGCTGCTCGCCACCTTGCCGGCCGGCACGGTCCTCGCCCTCACCGCCGACCACGGGCAGGTCGAGGTGGGCGACAACATGGTCGAGCTCGACCACGGCGTCCGCGAACACCTGTCCATGCAGTCCGGTGAGGGACGCTTCCGGTGGCTCCACGCCCGCCCCGGCCGCAGCCGCCAGCTCCTGGACGCCGCCCAGGCCCACACCGACACCGGATGGGTGCTGTCCCGCGACCAGATGATCGACGAAGGCTGGTTCGGTCCCCGGGTGACCGACACGGCCCGCCAACGTCTCGGCGACGTCGCGCTCGTGGCGCGAGAAGCGGTGGCCTACGTCGACCCGATGGACAGCGGGCCGTACTCGCTGATCGGCCGGCACGGTTCGCTCACGGACGCCGAGATGCTCGTGCCGTTCGTCGCCGCCATCGCCTGACCCCGCCCGCGACCCTCCATGGAGGAGCCCCCATGAACGGATCTCCAGACACCGGCACCGACGTCGACGAACAGGTCGAACGGGGCGAGCTGGTCGACGCCGACCCCGAGGACGCGGAGCAGGACGACGGCCTGCGGGAGGCCGTCGAGGAGCCGGGACGCGTGATGCGGATCGGGTCGATGATCAAACAGCTCCTCGACGAGGTCCGCACCGCCGAGCTCGACGACGCCGGTCGCGACCGGCTCCGCGAGATCTACGACCAGTCCATCACCGAGTTGTCGGGCGCCCTGTCCGACGACCTCGCCGCCGAGCTGCGGCGCCTGGCGTCGCCGTTCGGTGACGCCCCGGCGTCGGCGGGTGAGCTGCGGGTGGCCCAGGCCCAGCTGGTGGGGTGGCTGGAAGGGCTGTTCCACGGCATCCAGGCCACGTTGTTCGCGCAGCAGGCCGCCGCTCGCCAACAGCTCGAGCAGATGCGGCACCAGCTGGAGGCCGGCGAGCGTCCCGGCGGCGGCGGCGGCCCCGACGGTCACCCGCCCGGCACCTACCTCTGAGGCGGCCTGCCGACAGCTACGGCCCGATCAGCAGGGTGCCGGAGATCTCGTAGTTGCGGCCCCCGTGGACCCGCAGGCCAACGGTGTCGCTGGCCGTCGACCCGGCATCGATCCGGCCGATCGCCACGGGGATCGAGGTGCCGCCGAGACGGAGCTCGATCGTGCCCCGCCAGTCCTGGTCGGTCTCGTTCGTGATGCGCACCAACACGTCGGCGTGGTCCTCCTCGGCCGACGCCAAGGACAGGCTCACCCGGAGCCCGTCGCACAGCGTCGGGTCCACGGCCTCGTCGCGGGTGGTGGAGTCGGCGCCGAGGAGGATCGTCTCGCCGGCCTCGGTGGTGTCCACCGACAACGTCGCGGTGACCTGATCGCGACACGTGAGCACGTGCGTCAGCCCCCGCAACGATGACGTCGTGAACGGGATGAGCAGGATCCCGAGCAGCGTGGCCATGGCGATGCGGGCCCGGAGCGAGGTCGGCAGCGTCCACATCGCCGTCATCGAACCACATCGAGCGGCGCGCTGGGTCGAACTTCGCGCCACCCGTGGTCGCTACTGTGCGCTTCGTGGCGACGATCACGGGGGGAACGCAGCTGTCGAGGATGGACTACGCGCGGGCCCGGCGCCTGCTCACGTTGGTCGGCCTCGCCGTCCTCGCCGTGCTCACCCTGCTGCTCCTCGTGCGCAGCGTGGACGAGGTGGAGGTCATCGCCACGGTGCTGTTCGTGCCGCTGTTCCTCGCCCTCATGTACTTCGGCGTGGTCGGCGGGATCCTCGGCGCCGTGGTGGCCTCGGTCGTCTACGTGGCCCTGCGGGCCGACGTGATCGACGCCGTGGGTTGGGGCGAGTTCTCCAGCCTGATCGCCACCCGCACGATCTCGTTCCTGCTCTTCGGCCTGGTCGGCGGGTGGGCCAGCGCCACGCTCGAGCAGTCCCTCGACAAGCTCGACCTCTACGACCAGATCGACGATGCGACGGGTCTGCACAACTCGCGCTTCCTCCTCGAGGACATCGACCTCGAACGAGCGCGCTGTGCCCGCTACTCGACGGTGTTCTCGGTCTCGTTCCTCGAGTTCCCCACGGCCGTTCTCGCCGGTGCTGTCCACCCGCCGGCGGCGGGCCGTGCTGCGTGAGCTCGGCTCCCGCCTCGACGCCAGCGTCCGCACCGTCGACCGCGTCGCCCACGGCGACGACGGCCGGGTCCATCACGTCGCCGTCGTCCTCCCGGAGACGGCCAAGCAGGGAGCTGACGTCTTCCACGGGCGCCTCGTCGAGAGCGTGCAGGGGTTCCTCACCGGACACGTCTCCGGCCAGGCCGCAGCGGTGCAGGGTGTCGTGGTCGACGGGATGACGTGCACCGTGCCGGGCGACGACGACGCGCTCGCTGCTCGCCTGCAGCTGTGGGCGGCGATCGACGCCGTCGAGCACGAGGCCGCCCGCCGCTGACCCACCGCGCCGCGGTCGGCACCGGGCTGCTACGGTCCGGAGGGGCAGGAATCACAAGGGTGTGATTTGTCCACAGCGGTGGATCGCCACTGTGGACGGCCTGTGGACAACGACCGTTCGGCGCAGGCGCGCCCGTAATCGCACGAGGAGAGGTGTCGGTGGCTGACTCCTTCACCCACCTGCACGTCCACACCGAGTACTCCATGCTCGACGGGGCGGCTCGCCTCGACGAGCTGGTCGCCGCCGCGGCGGCCGACGGCCAACCCGCCCTCGGCATCACCGACCACGGCAACATGTACGGGATCCTCGACTTCTACCGGGCCTGCAAGGACCGGGGGGTCAAACCGGTCCTCGGCACCGAGGCCTACATGGCCCACGACCACCGCTCCGAGCGCATCGCGGCCCGGGGCAAGATGGACGACTCCGGCGGCGAGGGCGAGGGCGGCAAGAAGCCGTGGTACCACCTCACGCTCCTCGCCGAGAACGAGGTCGGCTACCGCAACCTGATCCAGCTGTCGTCGCGCGCCTTCATGGAGGGCTACTACCGCAAGCCCAAGGTCGACTGGGAGCTGCTCGAGGAGCACAGCGAGGGCCTCATCGCCACCACCGGGTGCCTGGGCGGCCACGTGCTCCAGGCCATGGTGCCCAAGGCGATCATGGACCCCGACAAGCAGCAGGTCGACCATCTCGGCGAGGACGAGCGGTTCGACAACGCGGTGAAGCTGGCCGGCCGCCTCCAGGACATCTTCGGCCGCGACAACCTCTTCGTCGAGATCCAGGACCACGGCATCCCGGCCCAGACGTGGTCGAACCCCCGCCTCGCCGCCCTGGCCAAGAAGATCCAGGCGCCGCTGCTCGCCACCAACGACAGCCACTACGTCCACCGCGACGACGCCAAGGCGCACGACGCCCTGCTCTGCCAACCCCCCGGAACCATGGTTCGCCGGGTCATCGGCCGATCGAAGACGCCGGCAGGAGTCCCCTGGCAGTACTCGTACGAGGAAGTTCCGATCGAGCAGCTCGCTGTCGGAGACAAGGTCTACTCGTGGGACCCGCGCAAGCGGCGCGGGCAGATGCACAAGAAGGGCTCGACGATCACGGCGGTCGGCCAGCGACCCTATAGCGGAAAGCTCGTACGAGTGACGACCGAACGAGGTCGCTCCTCTCGCTATACGGCCGATCACATCTGCATCGCTCGGACAGACGTGGCCCTCCCCACCGGCAACCATGTGGTGTACATGATGCGCCGCGGGACCTCGTTCCGCATCGGTACGACGATGCACAAGCGCTCGTGGAACAACAACCCATTGGGTGTGATCGTTCGAGCAAAGGAGCAGGGCGCAGACGACGTCTGGATCCTGAGTGTCCACGCCAGCCGCAATGAGGCCTTGCTCGTGGAAGCGCTGGCCGCGTTCGAGTACGGGATCCCAACGTGGCAGTTCGCCTCCAATGCGAACGAGTGGGTCGATCTGGACGCGTTCTGGACCAAGGTCGGCGATCTGACCACTCGAGCGCAGCGCTGTCTCGACGCTCACCATCGACTGCTCCAGTACCCCTTCTGGTCTCGGGGCGACAGCGGGTCGTCACGCCGACCGCGCGAGATCCGTGCGTGCAACCTGCTGGACGGGATGCTGGTTTGCGAACCGGACGAGTGCACAGATCCGGTGCTCGAGACGTACGACGGATCCGGGGCCTGGTGTCCGATCACGGTCGAGGTCGAGCCCTTCGAGGGAGCTGTCCACAGCATCGACGTCGATCAGGATCACACGTACGTCGCCGACGGCATCGTGACGCACAACTGCGTCCAGACCGCGTCGCAGATGAGCGACACGAACCGCTTCAAGTTCCACGGCGACGACCACTACCTGAAGTCCGCCGACGAGATGCGGTACCTGTTCCGTGAGCTCCCGGTGGCGTGCGACAACACCTTGTGGGTGGCCGAGCGGTGCGACGTCGAGATCACCTTCGGCAAGCCGCAGCTGCCCAGCTTCCCGCTACCGGCCGGCTTCGAGACCGACGACGAGTACCTGCGCCACGAGGTCTTCGAGGGGGCCAAGAAGCGCTGGGGCGACCGCCTCGACGACCGCATCACCGAGCGGCTGGTCTATGAGCTGCAGGTCATCTCCGACATGGGGTTCTCCAGCTACTTCCTCATCACCTGGGACCTCATCCGCCACGCCCGCGAGAACGACATCCGCGTCGGCCCGGGCCGCGGGTCGGCGGCCGGATGTGCCGTGGCCTACACGCTGTGGATCACCGATCTCGATCCCATCGAGTACGACCTGCTGTTCGAGCGGTTCCTGAACCCGAGCCGCATCTCCATGCCCGACATCGACATGGACTTCGACACCCGTGGGCCGCGACGAGATGATCCGCTACGCCGCCGAGATGTACGGGCGCGAGAACGTGGCCCAGATCATCACGTTCGGCACCATCAAGGCCCGCCAGGCCGTGCGCGACGCCGCCCGGGTGCTGGGGCACGACTACGGCACCGGCGACCGCATCGCCAAGGCCATGCCGCCGCTCATCATGGGCCGCGACACGCCGCTCTACGCCTGCCTGGAGGAGCACCCCAAGTACGTCGACGGCTACAAGATGGCCACCGAGATCCGGGAGATGTACGAGGCCGATCCGGTCTCCAAGGAGGTCATCGACGTCGCCAAGGGCCTCGAGGGCCTGCGCCGCTCCGACGGCATCCACGCCGCCGCGGTGGTGATCACCAAGGAGCCGCTCACCACCTACCTGCCGATCCAGCGCAAGCCCGAGCCGGGCAAGCCCATCGAGGAAGCGCCCGTCGTCACCCAGTACGAGATGCACGGCGTCGAGGACCTCGGCCTGCTGAAGATGGACTTCCTCGGCCTGCGCAACCTCGACATCATCTCCGACACCCTCGAGCTGATCCGCGAGACCCGCGGCGAGGAGGTCGACATCGACAACGTCGACCTCACCGACGAGGCCACCTACGAGCTGCTCCAGCGGGGCGAGACCGTCGGCGTGTTCCAGCTCGAGTCACCGCCGATGCGGGCGCTGATCCGGTCGCTGGCGCCGACCGAGTTCGAAGACGTCGCCGCCCTGGTGGCCCTGTACCGGCCGGGGCCGATGGCGGCCAACATGCACAACGACTACGCCGACCGCAAGAACGGCCGGAAGCAGATCGACTACCTGCACCCTGACGCCGAGGAGATCCTCGGCTCGACCTACGGGCTGATGATCTACCAGGAGTCGGTGATGCGGATCGCGCAGCGATTCGCCGGCTACAGCCTGGCTGAAGCCGACAACCTCCGGAAGGCGTGCGGCAAGAAGATCCGGGAGCTCATCGCCAAGGAGCGGGAGAAGTTCGAGGCCGGGTGCGAGAGCGCCGGCTACGGGCGGGAGCTCGGCAAGTCCTGGTTCGACATCATCGAGCCCTTCGCCGACTACGCCTTCAACAAGAGCCACTCCTACGGCTACGGCCTCGTCGCCTATCAGATCGCGTATCTGAAGGCGAACTACCCAGCCGAGTACATGTCGGCGTTGCTCACCAGCGTCAAGACCAACCTCGAAAAGGCGGCGGTGTACCTGGCCGAATGCCGGGCCATGGGCATCCCCGTCACGGTGGCCGACGTGAACCGGTCGTGGATGAACTTCGCGCCGGAGATCCGCGACGACGGCTCGTCCGAGATCGTGTTCGGTCTCTCGGCCGTGCGGGGCGTGGGGACCGGCCTGGTCCAGCTCATCATCAACGAGCGCGACCGCAACGGCCCGTACACCGACTTCTACGACTTCTGCGAGCGGGTCGACACCGGGGTACTCAACAAGAAGACGGTGGAGGCGCTGATCAAGGCCGGCGCCTTCGATTCGGTCGGCCATCCCCGCCAGGGCCTGCTCACCGTGTTCGAGTCGATCATCGACCACACCATCGCCCGGCGCAAGGAGACCGACGCCGGCATCATGAGCCTCTTCGGCGGTCTGCGGCGACGACGCGGGGGACGGCGGCGCGTCGCCTTCGACGAGCGGGAGGAGATCCCCGACCTCGAGTTCCCGAAGACCCAGAAGCTGGCCTTCGAGAAGGAGATGCTCGGCCTCTACGTCTCCGACCACCCGCTGTTCGGCGCCGAGGACTTCCTCGCCCGTCGTACCGACCTGCACGCTCGACGCGCTGGCCGAGTGCGAGGACGGCGCCATCAAGACCGTCGGCGGCGTCATCACCAACCTGCAGCGCAAGTGGACCAAGAAGGGCGACCTCATGGCCGTCTTCGTGCTCGAGGACCTCCGCGCCAGCGCCGAGACGATGGTGTTCCCCCGCACCATGACCGAGCACGGCCACAAGCTCGTCGACGACGCCATCGTCATCGTGAAGGCCCGCATCGACAAGCGCGACGACATGCCCAAGCTCATCGCCATGGACATCGAGGTGGTCGAGGGCGTGTCCGATGCCGCCGACCCGTTCCGGCTCCCGGTCATGCCCAACCGGCTCACCGCCGACCTGATCGCCCAGCTCAAGGAGATCCTCCTCGAGCACCCCGGCGACCACCCGCGTGCTCCTGCACCTCGGCGACGACAAGGTGCTGCGCCTGCCGCCGCGCCTACGGCGTCGACGCCGGCACCGGTCTGGTGTCCGAGATCCGGGTGCTGCTCGGGCCTGCTGCGCCTCCTCGATGCGGCCTGCGACGCCGGCGCGAGCGTTGGCGATCTGTCCGAGCCTGGTGATTTGCGCACCGAGTGCCGGAAGGAGTGGACTGGAGCGACCACAACGGCCGGAACACGGGGGCTCCACAGGCATGTCGATCGAGGTCGAGACCAAGGACTGCACGGGGCTGAGCGACGTCGAGCTGGCCGAGCTGGCCGATCTGTGCGCCGAGAGCCCGTTCCCGCACGAGATCGGCGACCATCACCAAGGAAGTCCGAGTCCTGGGTGCTGGTCTCCCAGGCGCGCGACGACGGCAAGCTCAAGGGCTTCACGTTCTCCACCCTCGAGCGCATCGGCGGCACGCCGTGCGTGCTCATCGGCATGGGCTCCATCAAGCAGTCGCCAAGCGCGACACGGTCCTGCGGGCGATCATGCACGAGGAGCTGCGCCGGGCCGTGCTGGCCTTCCCCGACGAGGACGTCCTGGTGGCGGCCCGCCTCACGGACCCGTCCGGCTTCGAGGCGTTCCGCGCCCTGTCCGACCTGGTGCCGCGCACCGGGCACAAGGCCTCCGGCGAGGAGCGGGCCTGGGGTCGCCGCCTGGCCAAGCGTTTCGGCATCGTGCCCGCCGGCTACGACGACCGCCACCTTCCGGGTCAAGGGCGACGGTTCGCTGCCGGTCGTCGTTCGACCACGAGTGCCTCAAGCGGGACGAGGTCGCCGACCACGTCGAGTTCTTCGCCGACCTCGACGCCGGCTCCGGCGAGTGCGTCATCGCCTTCGGCTGGGCGATGGCCGAAGAGCTCGACAAGCTGGCCTGAGACGGCATCGGCCCGGCCCGCACGGAGACCCGGCGCTGACCACAGCCCTCGTCCTCGGCGCCGGCGGAACGGTGGGCATCGCCTACCACGCCGGCGTCCTGCGCGCCCTCGAGGAGGTCGGCGGCTTCCGCCCCGACGACGCCGACCTGGTCGTCGGCACCTCGGCCGGCTCGATGGTCGGCGCCATGCTGCGTTCCGGGCTCGGCACCGAGGACCTCTGGTCCAGGCGTCGATCGGTGAGCACCCCGTCCTCCCGTCGAACCGAGCAGCGCAGCCCGTGGGCGGCGGCGTGGGAGATCCCCACCGACGTCGTGCGACGCCTCTTCGGTTCGGCGTATGTGCTGCAGCGCTCGTTGCTGCGCTTCCCGGTCCCGCATCTGCCCGCGGCCGCTGCGCCGGCTGTTCCCCGGTGGGTTCTTCACCATCGCCGACGCCGAGGAGACCTTGGCGCAGTTCATGCCCACGACGTGGCCCGACCGACCCCTCTGGCTCGTCACCGTCGACGTCCGTACCGGCCGCCGCGTCGTGCTCGGCGCCCGGAATCCCGCGCGGACCGACCTCCACACCGCCGTGAAGGCATCGTGCGCCATCCCCGGCTTCTTCCAGCCCCATGCGGGTGGGCAGGCGCACGCTCGTCGACGGCGGCGTCCACTCCACGACCAACCTCGACCTGGCCACCAAGGTTGGCGCCCGACGTGGTCATCGGCGTGGTCCCGATGGCGTTCGATCCCACCAAGCCGCCCGTCGGCCTCGACGCCCTCGTGCGGCGGTTCGCCCAGAAGCGCATCGCCGCGTGAGGCCGAGCAGGAGCGCGACAGCGGCGCCTCCGTTCTGCTCCTCCGCCCGAACCGGGCCGACCTCGACGCCATGGGCGGCAACATGATGCGACGCAGCGGGAACGAGCAGGTGACCCGCGTCGCCTACGAGTCCGCCGCCCGCCAGCTCGACACGCCCACGAGCCGCGAGGTGCTGGCCCGGCTGCGGGCCACCTCGTCGGTGTGAGCTGGCGCCCGGAGCCGTTCGCCGACGTGGCGCGCTGATCCGGGCCCGCCGCATGGTCCGGGCCTTCGAAACCCGTCCTGTGGCTCCGGACGTGCTCGACGAGCTGCTCGACCTGGCCCGGCGGGCCCCGTCGGCCGGCAACACCCAGCCGTGGGAGCTGCTCGTGCTCGACGGCGCCGACGTGGCCCGCTACTGGGACATGACGCTCGGTGAACGACGGAACGGGTTCCGCTGGCAGGGCCTGCTCCGGGCGCCCGTCCTCGTCGTGCCGTACGTGCGGCCGACCGCCTACGCCGAGCGCTATGCCGAAGCCGACAAGGCGTCGACCGGCCTCGGTGACGACGTGTCGGCATGGCCGGTGCCGTACTGGTGGATCGACGGCGGTGCGCTGGTCGAGAACCTGCTCCTCGCCGCCACCGCCGCCGGTCTCGGTTCGTGCTTCTTCGGCCAGTTCCAGCACGAAGCTGGCGGTGCGGGCCGCGTTCGATGTGCCCGACGACCGGCGTTGCCTCGGCACGGTCGCCATCGGCCATCCGGCGCCGGACGAACCCGGCGCGAGCGCCGGCCGACCCCGACGTGATCTGGACGACATCGTGCACCGCGGGACCTGGTCGTGACCCGGGACCCTCAGCGCAGCTGGGCCTCGAGGGTCGCCACGTCGTCCGCCGGCAGCTGGCAGGCGTAGTCCCGGCACACGTAGGCGGCACCGTCGCGCCGTCCCTCCCACAGCGGCGACGGGTAGCGCTCGCCCCAGGCCAGGACCACGTCGGGGCGGTACGACCGGGTGACGGCGGCCACCAGGTCGGGACGGTCACCGGCCACGACCACCTCGGTCGACCCACGGTGGTGGAGGTCGAGCGCGGCCAGCAGCACGCCGAACCCTCCTGGCGCTTCGCTCGCCAACGGGCCGACCAGGCGGAGGATGTCCTCGGCGCGGCGGCGATCGCGGTCCTCGCCGGTCAGGGTGCCCAGCCGGAGCAGGGCCAGACACGCCGTCGAGTTGGCCGACGGGACGGCGCCGTCCTGGATGTCCTTGTCGCGTGCCACGAGTTGCTCGGCATCCGACCCGGTGGTGAACAGCCCGCCGTTCTCGTCGTCCCAGAACAGGTCCACCATGGCGTCGGCCGCCGAGCGGGCATGGCCGATCCAGCGGGCCTGTCCGGTCGCTTCGGCCAGCCGTGTGAACGCGTCGACCAGGGCGGCGTGGTCGGCGGCGACGGCGAGGTGCTTGGCGCCGGTGTCGGCCTGCCATGCCCGCAGCCACCGGCCGTCGTCCCGGCGCAGCGCGTCGAGGAGGAACTCGGCGGTCGCCACCGCGGCGTCCACCCAGTCCTCCCGACCCAGCGCCGCACCGGCCTCGGCCAGGGCGGCGACCCAGTGGGCGTTCCACTCGGTCAGCACCTTGTCGTCGAGCCCGGGTCGCGGCCGCCGTCGCTCGGTGGGCGAACAGCTGGGTCCGCGCCCGCTCGATGTCGTCGCTCCGGTGCCAGTCGCCTCGGTGGTGGGTGCGAGCCGGGATCCACCGCCCCTCGAAGTTCGGGTCGCGATCGAGCTCCCAGTACCGGATGGCCTCCTCGGCGAGGGCCGGGTCGTCGATGGCCGAGCGGACCTCGTCGGGCGTGAACACGAAGAAGGCTCCCTCGGCGCTGTGGCCCGACGGGTCGAGGGAGTCGGCGTCCTCGGCTGACGCCACACCGCCGCCTGGCAGCGACAGGTCGCGCAGCACGTACTCGACGGTCTCGGCCACCACCTGCCGGTACCGGTCGTGGCCCGTCACCAGGTGCCCGTGCAGGTACAGGCGGACGAGCCCGGCTTGGTCGTAGAGCATCTTCTCGAAGTGCGGCACCACCCAGTAGCGGTCCACCGAATAGCGGGCGAAGCCGCCGCCCAGGTGGTCGTACACGCCACCGGACGCCATGGCGTCGAGGGAGGTCTCGACCATCGCCCGGGTCACGGATGAACCCGTGCGGGCCAGCGTCCGGATCACGAAGTCGAGGTTCTGCGGCGTGGGGAACTTGGGAGCGGAGCCGAACCCGCCCCACTCGTCGTCGTGGGCGGCCCGGAACTGTCGGTCGGCCGCATCCAGGACCTCGGGTCCCACGATGTCGTCGCCGGCCGCCAGTCGCCCGGACCGGCCCAGGGCATCGGTCAGCTGGCCCGCCTGGTCGAGCAGTTCGGTCGCGGCGGGTCGTCCAGGCGTCGACGATGGCGGCCAGGAGGTCGACGGAAGCCGGGCATGCCGTGGGTGCTCGTCGGCGGGAAGTACGTACCGCCGTAGAACGGCCGGCCGTCGGCGGTCAGGAACACCGTCATCGGCCAGCCGCCCCGACCGGTGAGCGCCTGCACCGCGTCCATGTACACGGCGTCCACGTCGGGTCGTTCCTCGCGGTCGACCTTGACGTTGACGAAGTGCTCGTTCATGTATCCGGCCGTCGCCTCGTCCTCGAACGACTCGTGCGCCATCACGTGGCACCAGTGGCAGGCCGAGTACCCGACGCTCAACAGGATGGGCACGTCTCGCTCGGCGGCCTCGGCCATGGCTTCGGGACCCCACGGGTACCAGTCGACGGGGTTGTCGGCGTGCTGGCGCAGGTATGGCGACGATTCGGTGGCGAGTCGGTTCACTGATCCGACGGTACCGACGATGTCGCCCGACGCCGGCGAGAAGGACCCGATCGAACCGTTTCGGGGTGTCCGGATCGCGCACTTCGGCGCAACGCTTCCCGTCCAGCGGTACGTTCCTTGATACTTGCACCGTGCAAGGAAGGGGAAACGGGGGAGATTCATGATGGGAAAGCTCTTGAAGCTGGTCGGGTTCGTCGCGCTGCTGACGCTGCTGCTGGCGGGCTGCGGGGACGACGACGACACGGCAGGCGATGCGGCGGGGGACGGGACCACCACGGTCGACGCCACGGTGAAGGACTTCGACATCTCGTTGTCCGACAACACCGTGCCCGCCGGTCAGGTCGAGTTCGACGTCCAGAACGAGGGCCCGTCGACGCACGAGTTCGTGGTCCTGAAGACCGACAAGGCGCCGGACGAGCTGCCGACCGCCGACGGCGACGTCGACGAGGAGCAGGTCACCGCAGTGGACGAGATCGAGGACATCGAATCCGACAGTTCACCGAACCTGTCGGTGGATCTCGAACCCGGTCACTACGTGGTGATCTGCAACCTGCCGGGCCACTACAAGCAGGGCATGCGCGCGGAGTTCACCGTCGAGTAGCCCATGGCCGCAGCGTTCTCCGGTCGCTGAGTTGCACCTGTGCAACCCGGTGACCGGAGAACCTGCCTCGCCCTGGTCCGCGGGTACGGTGCCCGGCCATGGAGATCAGACTCGACGGCAAGGTCGCGCTCGTGACGGGCGCATCGAAGGGGATCGGCGAGGCCATCGCCCGCACGCTCGCCGAGGCCGGCGCCGCGGTGATGCTCAGCTCGCGCAAGCAGGATGCGTTGGAGGCGGCGGCGGCCGGCATCGGCGGCGAGACGGCGGTGTTCGCCGCCAACGCCGGTGACCCCGAGGCGGCGGCCGCGTGCGTGCAGGCCACGATCGACGCCTTCGGCGCCGTCGACATCCTGGTGAACAACGCCGCCACCAACCCGTACTACGGCCCCGCCATCGACATCGACCTGCCCCGCTACGACAAGACCTTCGAGGTCAACCTGCGCGGTCCGCTGGTGTGGACGCAGGAAGCGTGGAAGGCATCGATGCAGGAGCGGGGCGGGACCGTCATCAACCTGGCCTCGATCGGCGGCATGACGGTCAGCGAGGTGATCGGCATCTACGACACCACCAAGGCGGCCCTCATCCACCTGACCAAGATCCTGGCCACCGACCTGTCGCCCGGCGTGCGGGTCAACGCCATCGCGCCCGGCCTGGTCAAGACCGACTTCGCCAAGGCGCTGTGGGAACCGGCCGAGGAGCAGATCGCCGCCCACACGCCGCTGGGCCGGCTCGGCGTACCGCAGGACATCGCCAACGCCGCGCTGTTCCTGGCGTCCGACCTGTCGTCGTGGATGACCGGCCACACCCTGGTGGTCGACGGCGGCGCGCTCATCACCCCGCACGGCTGACCCGCACCCGTCAGCGCAGCTCGGCCCGCCGGACCTTGCCCAACGCCGTGCGGGGCAGCTCGCCCCGATCTCGAGCTCCTTCGGCGCCGCCCACGCCGGCAGCTCCGCACGCACCCAGTCCCGCACCTCGTCGAGGGAGGGTGTGGTCGCCCCGGCGGCGAGCTCGACGACGGCCACGACCCGCTGACCCCACTCCCGCGTCGGGGCGACCCACGACGGCGGCGTCGGCGATCGCCGGATGCTGGCGGAGCCGGCGTTCGACGGGGTCGGGGAAGACGTTCTCGCCGCCGGTGATGATCATGTCGCCGCGCCGGCCGGCGACGGTGACGACGCCGTCCGTCGAAGCCGCCGAGGTCGCCGGTGTGCAACCACCCGTGCTCGTCCACCACGGGGGTGCCGTCGCGGTAGCTGGTGGCGATCATCGGCCCCGCAGGAGCGACAGCTCGCCGTCGTCGACGCGGACCTCGACGCCCGGGAGCGGGACGCCGTCGTACACCACGCCGCTGCCCGTCTCGGTGAGCCCGTACGTCGCCACGCTGTTCGACGGGCGATCGAGGGGAGGGGCCGATCCGCCGAGCACGATGCGCTCCCACGCGCCGGTGTCGATGCGCGCCATCGCGGTCGCCACCAACGACACGTGCGTGCATCCGTGGCGGGCGGCGTCGTCCACCGCGCCGGCGTCGAAGCCGTCGTGCACCGTGTACGGCGTTCCGCTGTGGTGTGCCCGGGTCACGACCGACAGGCCGCCCACGTGAGCGAGGGGGAGGCAGGCGAGCCAGCGGTGTCGCTCGGGGTCGATGGCCAGATGGCGGGATGTGGCCTGCGCCGACGCCGCCACCTGGCTGTGGGTGAGCTCCACGCCCTTGGGTTCGCCGGTGGTCCCGCTGGTCGGCATCACCAGCGCCACGTCGGGGGCCACGGGGGCGCCGGCCCGCAGTGACTCGACGAGGGTGCGGGCGGCAGCCGCAGGCAGGCGGGGGTCGACGGGCAGGACGGCGTCGCCCGAGTTCCAGGCCCGGAACAGGGCATCGACGAAGGTCTGCCCCCGCGCCTCGATCGCCACCAACGTCGCCACCGCCCGAGGTTACGGTCCGCGCCGTCGATGCCGGGCACGGGTCGCCCGTTGTGCGAACCTGCGGGGCGTGTCCGACGTCCATCCCACCGGTGCGGCGGCGTGGATCGCCGGCGCCCGGCCCCGCACCCTGCCCGCCGCCGTCGTCCCCGTCCTCGTCGGGACAGCCGCCGCCACCGGCGACGGCCCGGCCGTGGTGGCCTGGCGGGCCGTGGCGGCAGGCGTCGTGGCGCTCGCCCTCCAGATCGGCACCAACTACGCCAACGACTACTCCGACGGCGTGCGCGGGACCGACGACCCCGGAGCCCGCGTGGGCCCGGTGCGGCTCGTGGGGTGGGGACTGAAGGAGCCCTCGGCGGTGAAGCGGGCGGCGTTCCTGTCGTTCGGCGTGGCCGCCGTCGCCGGCCTGGCGCTCGCCGCCGCCGTCGGCTGGGAGCTCATCGTGGTGGGTGCGCTCTGCATGGCGGCGGGCTGGTTCTACACCGGCGGCTCCCGCCCCTACGGCTACCTCGGCCTCGGCGAGGTCTTCGTGTTCGTGTTCTTCGGGGTCGTCGCCACGGTCGGGTCGACCTACGTGCAGATCGAGCGGATCACCTGGCTCAGCGTCCTGGCCTCGGTGCCCGTGGGCCTGCTCGCCACCGCGCTGTTGGTGACGAACAACCTGCGCGACATCCCGGGCGACCGGGTCGTCGGCAAGCAGACGCTCGCCGTCCGCCTGGGTGACGAGCGGACCCGACACGTCTATGTCGGGATGCTGGTGGTTGCGTTCGCCTGTGCGGTGGCGATCAGCATCGCCCGGCCGTGGGCGATCGTGTCGCTGCTCGCGTTCGGCCTCGCCCTCGAACCGGTCCGCGTCGTGCGGTGCGGGAGCGCGCGGGCCGGCGCTCATCGCGGTCTTGGTCGCCACGGGCCAGGTGCAGTTGGCGTTCGGCGTGCTCCTGGCTGCCGGCCTTGCGCTGTCGGCGTGACGTCCGCTCCGGCGGACGACTGATCAGAGACCCTGGCGGCCGAGCCAGTCCCGCAGCGCAACGAGGAACGTGTCGGGCTGTTCGAGATGGGCGGCGTGGCCGGCATCGGCGATCAGCGCCAGCTCGGCATTGGGTCCGATGGCGTCGACCATGCGCCGTCCGATGTCGGCGTACTTGTCGTCAAGCGCACCCGCCATCACCAACACGGGCATGTCGAGGCGGTGCAGCTTGTCCCACGACGGGTCCTGGCTCCCCGTTCCTGCCTGGAGCATCGAGCTCTCGAGGCCTTCGACGGTGTTCTCCATGCGTTCGAGGAGGAACTGGTGCTCCGGCGGGATGCCGGCGAACATCGGGTTGTCCATCCA
Organism: uncultured Acidimicrobiaceae bacterium; assembly: GCA_963811245.1. GTDB lineage: Bacteria > Actinomycetota > Acidimicrobiia > Acidimicrobiales > Salinilacustritrichaceae > Salinilacustrithrix. The sequence continues at coordinate 102,245 of CAWEQL010000009.1, read as the reverse complement.
CCAGCGGACGAAGTCGAACATGCCCATGTCCCGGATCCGCTGCGCCATCGCCCGATCCGCCTCCGCCCGGGCTGCCCGCTCGTCCGGGTCCTCGATGCCGGCGGTCGCCCCGACCAGCACGAGGCCGGTGACGAGCTCGGGGTTGGCCAGGGCGAGGTGGACGAGGTAGCGGCCGCCCATCGAGTACCCGAGGTACACGGCCTCGCCGCCCTGGTCCGCGATCATGCGGCCGCCACCGCGCAGACCGGCGATGACCTCGGCCGACCGACCGTGGCCGGGTGCGTCGACGCGGATCACGGTGTGGTCTCGTTCGAGGTCCGGCGCGATCGGTCCCCAGCACCTGCCGTTCTGGCCGAACCCGTGGACCAACACGATCGGTGGTCCGTCGCCACCGCGCTCCGCGTGCAACCACATGGTCGGGCATGGTGACATACGAGGCCGTGACCGACGGACGAGTCCCCGAACCATCCCCGGAGGACGTCCAGGCCACGTTCTGCGCCACCCTCGTCGACGAGTGGGTCCGGTGCGGCCTCACCGACGCCGTCATCTGCCCCGGCTCCCGGTCCACGCCGATGACGCTGGCCCTCGCCGCCGACGACCGGATCCGCACCCACGTCCACCATGACGAGCGCTCGGGCTCGTTCCTGGCGCTCGGTCTGGCCGCAGCGGCACGCCGGCCCGTGGTCGTGGTCACCACCAGCGGCACCGCCGTGGTCGAGCTCCACCCGGCAGCGGTCGAGGCCGACCTGGCCGGGGTGCCGCTCATCCTCTGCACCGCCGACCGTCCCCCCGAGCTGCGCGACGTCGCCGCCCCCCAGACCGTCGACCAGACCCACCTCTTCGGGCGGTCTGTGCGGTTCTTCACCGATCCGGGCGTCGCCGAGGCATCGCAGGCGCCGACGTGGCGGTCGCTGGCCGCCCGGGTCTGGGCCGAGGCCGCCGCCGAGTGGCCGGGTCCTGTCCAGCTCAACCTGCCGTTCCGCGAGCCGCTCGTCGGCACGGCCGGTGCCCTGCCTCCGGGGCGCGACACCGGGCCGTGGCACACACGACTGCGCACCGCACGCGCCGCCCCCGTCCTCGATCCTGCGTTCGCGGCCGCCAGGGGCGTCATCGTCGCCGGACGCGGCACCGTCGACCCCGACGGCCTGACCGATCTCGCCCGCCGGCTGGGATGGCCGATCCTCGCCGACCCGGCATCGGGATGTGCCGGCGATCACCGCATCGACCTGTTCGACCCGATCCTGCGCACGCCCTTCGCCGACCGGGCCATGCCCGACGTGGTCATCCGCTCGGGCGGCATGCCGGCGTCGAAGGTGCTCGGCCAGTGGCTCGACGAGGCCGACCCCGAGGAGATCGTCGTCGCGGCCGGCGGCTGGTGGCCGGACCCGGCGCACCGGGCCGCCGTGCTCGTCGACGCCGTGCCGGGCGTGGCCGACGACCACGAACCGGTCGCCGAATGGCTCGAGGCCTGGCAGGCCGCAGCCGGAGCCGCCGCCGAGGCGGTCGATGCCGTGCTGGCCGACGTCCCGTTGTCGGAACCGGGCATCGCCCGCCACCTCACGCGCACGCTGCCCCCCGGCGCCATCCTGGTCACGTCGTCGTCGATGCCCGTGCGCGACGTCGAGTGGTTCGGCGCCGGGCGCACCGATGTCCGGGTCATGGCCAACCGGGGCGCCAACGGCATCGACGGTGTCGTCTCCACCGCCGTCGGCGCGGCCTTGACCGGCGCCCGCACGACGCTGCTCATCGGCGACGTCGCCTTCCTGCACGACTCGAACGGCCTGCTCGGCCTGGCCGACCGGGGCGTGGACCTGACCGTCGTGGTCGTCGACAACGACGGCGGCGGCATCTTCTCCTTCCTCCCGCAGCGGACCTCGCTCGCCGGCGACCGGTTCGAACGGCTCTTCGGGACCCCCCACGGCCTCGACCTGGTGGCACTGGCCCGCGCCTACGGGGTCGAGTCGGGCGAGGTCCGCTCCCTCGAGGATCTCGCCATGGCGCCGGGGGTCCGTGTCCTCGTCGTGCGCGGCGACCGGGACGACAACGTCTCCGTTCACGACCGCCTCAACGCCGCCGTCGCCGCCGCCATCGGGGCGTGACCGCAGCCCGAGGGCGGCGGATGGCACCGGTCGCCACCACCTAAGGTGCGGTCACACGGATGACCCAGTGAGGACCTGATGGCACATCCCACCGTCGAGGTGAGGCAGCAGAACCGGCGTCCGTTGTACGTCGAGATCCGGGAGCCCATCGAGGTCGGCCGGGAATGCGATGGTCTCCTGCTCGCCGATGCGCAGGCGTCACGGCGCCACGCCATGCTCAGCCCGCGCGGCACCGGGATCGTGGTCGAGGACGTGGGCAGCACCAACGGCACGTTCCTGGACGGTGAGCGGATCTCGTCCGCCGTGGTGATGCTGGCGGGCTCGGTGGTGCAGATCGGCGACACCGTCCTCCGTCTGGTTGCGCAGGACGCTCCGGCCGTGACGGCCGCGCCCGATGCCCCCATCGGCAGCCGGCTCACCGCGATGCCCGGCACGGACTTCGGGGGAGCGGTCAAGGCCGGGCCCTCGGCCGGCCCCACCGGCATCCGCGAGACGTCGATGGACGCCGTCGCCCGAGCCGTCGAGGAGGCACCGCCCGCGGTGGCGGCGGCCGAGACCGACCACGGCACCATCAGCATCGTCTTCAGCGACATCGAGAACTCCACGCAACGGGCCACGGCGATGGGCGACGGTGCGTGGATGCGCGTCCTCAAGACCCACAACGAGATCATCACCCGCCACGTCGAGAAGTGGGGCGGCACGGTGGTGAAGAACCAGGGCGACGGGTTCATGCTGACCTTCAACGGCGCCCGCCAGGCCATCCGGGCCATGATCAGCGTGCAGCGCGACCTCGAGCAGTACGCCCACGACAACCCCGAGACCGGGGTTCGCATCCGGGTCGGCATCCACACCGGCGAGGTCATCGCCGAGGAGGGCGACATCTTCGGCAAGCACGTCATGCTCGCCGCCCGGGTCGGCGGCCTCGCCGACGGTGGCGAGATCCTGGTGTCGTCGATCGTCAAGGAGATCGCCGGCGCCCGTGGCGACCTGGACTTCGGCGAGCCGAAGGTGGTGGCGCTCAAGGGGATCGAGGGCGACCACGTCGTCTACCAACTGCTGTGGCGTCAGTTCAGCGACGCCCCGTAGGGCGTCGCTCAGACGCCTGACGGCACCTCGTCGTCCCGAGTGCCGTCCGGGTCACCGTTCGGACTGGTGCCGACGGCCGGTGCCGGGGTGTAGCCGCCCGACACAGCAGGAGCGTGGGCGCCGGTCGAGCGGATGACGGCGGTCTCGGCCACGACGAGCAGCGCATCTTCTTCGCGGACGTCGCGGATGCTCTGCGACAGCGGGCCTGGGGCGATGTAGCCGATGGCGAACCCGATGACGAGCGGCAGGAACACCAGCGGGACCCACGCCTCGACGTCGGCGAAGCCGATCCGCAGGATCGACACGCCGAGGGCCAGCGTGACGCCGATGGCGCCGCCGGCGACGGCGAACTGCAGGCCGCGGACGAACCGGTTGGCGGGCAGCCGCCGGCGCAGCGTGTTGAGGACCAGGACGGTGACGCTGAACCCTGCGATGAAGAGCACCGCCACGGCGAACAGGCCCAGCGTCGACGTGGCGTCGCCCCGGATGTCGAGCACGAACTCCTGCTCGCCGAGGAGGCTGCGGTTGCTGTCGTAGACCCGCAGCGACGTGCCGAGGTAGCCGGTGGCCTGGCGCTCGAGGTCGAAGAAGTCGAGCTTGGTGTCGATGGTGGTCTGTTCGCCGGGCTTCAACGTGGTGCGGATGCCGAGGTCATAGGTCAGGAACGTGAGACCGAGCGCCCGTCCTTCGAGCCGCACGAACCGGATGTCCTCGGTGCGGCTGCCGGCGTTGCGGAGCGTGAGCACGAGCGAGGTCTCGGTGCGAGGATCGAGGGCGATCGGGTTCGTGCTGTCGGCGGTGCTGATGTCGCGCCCGTTGATCTCGGCGGTGACATCGATCGATTGCGCCGCCTGCGCCGGCGTGGCCACGAGCAGCAGGGTGACGAGCAGCAGCCCGAACAGGCCGAGACGCCTCACTTGGTCCACCGCTGGCTGGTGGCCGACGGGAGGGGCGTGCGGAACAGCAGGGCGACGAGCACCACGCTCATCACCATCGACAGGGCCAACTGCCCGGAGCCGCTACCGCCGGCGCCCTGGTTGTCGATGACGACCGGCGGCTGACCGGTCTGCTCGCCGGCGACCTCCGGCGGCGACGTCGTCGGCGTCTCCGGGGTCGTCGTGGTGCGTGGGGTGGTGACAGACGGCGGCGGCCGCTCGGTCTGCGCGCCCTCGACGACCGGCTGTGGCTTGGGTTGGGCCTGGGCGATGCCGGCCTCGACCACCTCGCCGACGGCAACGAAGGGCACGACGGCGAACGACGTGGTCGGCGCGGTGAACGTGGCGGTGTCCGACCACAGCACCGAACCGTCGGCGCCCTTGAGCTCCACGGTGAACGGCTGCCCCTCGTCGAGCGCCCCCGACACGTGCACGATCGTGATCGGCCAGTCACCCCGGGCCCCGTCGAAGTTCCCCACCTCGAACGTGATGTCCACGTTGCGCTCGGCCTCGACGGTCTGCGCGCCGGCGGGCGACGATGCCGACGACACGAGCGATGACGCCGAGGCGACGAAGCAGCAACCGCGATCGACGTGCTCATGGCAGCGGCGCCAGCGATGACGTCGAGCTGCGACGGCCGGTCTGGTCTTGTAGCCCCACTGGAGGGTCCATGTCGTCGAGGTCCGGTTGACCATCTTCAGTCGGAGCTGGTGGCCCGGCCAGCGAAGGTCTGGTCGACGTCGCTGAACGTGATGCGTCTCGGCGATGCTCGTCGTCGCTGGGTGCCGTGCGGCGATGCAGCCGGCACTCCCGTCGACGACGTGCGGGTCTCGAGCGGGCAGTCGAGCAGTCGCAGTCGAACAGCGAGCCGTCATCGTCCCCGAGTCGTTCGGTCGTAGACGTAAGTCGATCGTTCTGGTCGCGGACGTCGATGCCAGTCGGAATCGCCGCTGTCTCCAGACGAAGTAGTACGACCTTGTCGCCGTTCGCCGGTCGCGACGCGTACTCGATCGCAGGACGTTGGCTCGAGCTTCGCCGTTGAGCGTCTCGACTCGGTGTGCTCGATCGAGGCGAACGAGCGTCGGCGGCCTCCAGTGATGTCGTACGTGCCGGAGGCGAAGGTCGAGCGGTGCCGTGGTCGTGGTGGTCGTCGACGTGGTGGACCGGTGTCGTCGTGGCCCGGCGTCGTGGGCACGCTGATGCTGACGTCCGAGCTGAACGATGCGATGTCTTCGGCCTGGACGTCGAAGCTCGCCGCGAACGCCGTTGTGAGGGTCACGGCAGTGAGCAGGATCACGAACAGGGCGACACGACGCATGAGGGGTCAGGGGCTCGCTTCGTCGGTCCCGGTGGGGACCGTGTCGCTGCTGGCGGCGCCGGCGTGTTCCGGGGCGGTCTCGTACTCGTAGGTGACCGAGCCGAGGAACACGCGGTAGCGGTGGGCGCCGTCGCCGATCTGTTCGTGGAGGATGACCGACTGCTCGACCTTGGCGATGCGCGACAGCTCGTCGATGCCGCTGACCATGACCACCGGACCCGGGGGAGCGGAGGCGCCGGCGACGTCGATCATCTGTGAGCGGTAGCGAGCGGCGATCCGCTGGGGCTCGCCGAGGCCCACGCCCGCCGAAGAGGACGGAGGCGAACCAGGCGATACCGGCCACGAGGACCAGAGCCAATCCGCTGAGCAGGCCTCGGGCCTGCTGGGTACGCATCTCGAACGGGCCGACGGCGTACGTGGCCCGCTCGGCGACGGTGCGGGTCAGGGCCTTCGAACCAGATGATCTCGACGGCGTTGGCCGTGATGAGGCTGCCCTTCACGTCGAACGCCATCGGGGCGGTGAGGGTCTCGTCGACCCGGTTGTCGGCGGCGGCTCCCGCTACGTCGAGCGTGGGCGTCACCGTGATGGTGTAGGCGTCGCCGCCCACGCCGGTGAGCGCCGCCACCGATTCGACCTGCTGGGCCACCGCGCGGAGGTCGACGGCGATGGCCTCCCGGCCGCTGCGTTCGAAGGTGGTCGTACCGATCGTCTGCAGCGTGGTGGACCAGCCGTCCGGGGTGGAGACGACCACGTCGACGTCGTACGCGCTCGAGAGCGAGTCGGCGCCTTGCCCGGTGGCGCGGAACCCGACGGTGATGTCGAGGCGGTCGAGGAGCCGGGTGTAGAGGGGATCGGTGGGCTCGAGCGCCCCGGCGATGGTGCGGTTCGCTTCCACCGTGCCGGTCGGGTACACGGCCGACTTGGTGCCGCTGAAGCGGTAGTCGAGGCCGATGCCGTAGTCGATCGACCCCAGCGACTCCGTCGTCTGTGTTGAATCGGGGGCTCGCAACGCAGACCAGGTAGATCCGAGGACGGGCACGGCGAGGACGGCACAGGTGACGAGGCCGATGAGCGCCCACCGGGGATGGGCCAGGCGCACCCAGCGAGGGGACTGAGCCCCGGGCGTGGCGGCACGGTTGGCGGGAGCGGGCGGTGTCGAGGATGCGTGACTCACGAGCAGCTCGGATTCTCGGTCGGACGGCGGAAGGCTCGGTCGCCGCTTCCGGCGGCGGCGCTGGCCCCCAACGACCACTGCCGCTCCACCGAGGGCGGCGAAGGTCTCGGGCTTGGTGATGAGGCCGGCGGCGTCGCCGGCCTTGGGGACGTGGAAGAAGGCGCTGCCGATGATGTTCTCGTTGGTCGGCGTCCAGGGATCGATCCGGTCACGGTTGTCTCCCTGGGTGTTGAAGCCGCCGTCGGGTGCGTCACCCACGATGCGGTGGATGACGCGGGTGGGGTCGTTGAAGGTACCGCCGGCGTGGAAGGCGATGACCTCACCCTGGTGGTAGGAGCTGTGCTGACGTACCAGGACGAGATCCCCGTCCTGGTACGTCGGCTCCATGCTGTGCCCCTGGACGACGACGTACGAGACGTCGCCGCCCAGGGGAACCGGACGCAGCAACGTCGAACCAGATGCTGACGACGAACGGCGAGGCCGACGAGGAGCCGCCACGATGCGCTGTCGAACGGAGTCGCAGGATCGCTGCGGTCTGTCCGTTCGTCGGAAGGCCGGTCAGGCGCTCACGATGACTGTCGACGGCGAGCGTCTTGCCGTCGACGAGGACCGACACGCTCTGGATGGGAGCCACGGGAAGCGGCGGTGCCGAAGATGCACGCGTGCGACGCCGCACCGGCGACGGTCGCATCGTCGCATGCGCCGATCGAGTCCGTCGTGGCGCCGTTGCCAATCCGAGTCGACAGCGATGTCGAGCCTTCGCTCCGTCGTTTCCAGGTGGCTCCGTCACCGGTGTTCTCGAGCAGCTCGACCGTGGCGTCTGTAGACGTTCCAGTCGGCATCGGATGCCGGTCGATGTCGTGGGCCGTGTCCGAAGCTGACGACGTCGACGTACGGATGCGCACGCATCGACCTGTATCTGAGCCCGACGCGATGTCCTCGGCTTCACAGTGAAGTTCGCCGCGAAGGCGCCGACCGCGAAGAGTGCGGACGCGACGACGACGGCGATGATTGCCTTGCGCATTTCTGCCTCCTTGTACGATTCGGCCGAATTTCGACCGGATCATGAGGCCGCCGATCCAGCGGTGGATCATGAGCCATATGGAGGCAAGGTCGGGTTCGCTCTCGCTCCCCCCGGACAACGCGACCAATCACGTCCGAGGATCACAGCACCCTTGCCCATTGCGACATTTGCAAGGGTGTCGCCCACCCAGCGTGAACAGTAGACCGGTGCGCATTGCTGCTCAACCGGTAACGGCCTTTATCCCCAATCGTTTCTCCGCTCGCTTGACGGCTTTGCGGACCCGGCGGCGCTTCGCCACCCCGATTCGCGCTTGGACGAGGGCCAGGCCGGCCAGCGCATCGAGCGCTCCGACCACGATCACGCTCGCCACCGTGGGCTCGCTGAAGCCCAGAACGCCCAGCAACAGCACGGTTCCGCGCCCCGCCGACGGCGCACCAGACGAAGGCGCCGATGAACGATCGGATGCGCCGGTGACCCGAACGCAGCGGTTTCAGGCTGGTCTCGAGGTTGGCGTAGGCCAGGAGCAGAAGTAGGGCCCCCACTACGAAGGGTGCGGTCAAATAGGGCGCCTGGCTGGCGTCGACGCCGACGGATTGCTCGCCGACGAGGTCGTCGTTGGCCAGGATCCGGACGGTGGCGGTGGCCGGGCCGCCCACCAGTCGTTGGCCGAGGCCGGGGTCGACCAGGGCCTGCCCGTCGCGGAGGGGACCGGACGAGGCGCTGATCGGGGTGCCGGCGTAGGAGTACTCGATCTCGACTTCGTCGGCGGCGGCCAGGTCCGGGTCGTTCACGTTCACCAGCACCTCGGACGACAGGTCCACGCCGATGCGCTGGTTGCTGGTGACGTCGACGCCCTCGAGGTCGACCTGTCCACGGGCGAGCGTGCCGTCGCGGTCGGTGTGGCCGATGCCGAGCAGGATGACCAGCAGGCCGATGCTGAACAGCAGGGCGGTGAGCAGGATCGCCGGCCACGGCGGACGAGGCGGGTTCAGGACGTCCTCGACCCCGATGAGGTCGGCGAGCTCGAGATCGTAGAGATCGGCGCCCCGGATCCGGGGTTCGGCGCCGGCGGCCCGCATGACCTGGAACTCGAGGTCGGCGAACGACGGCGGGGGAGTCGGTGCGGTCGCCGGCGCGGCGACGGCCACGTCACCGTCGACCGGCTCGACCGGTGCCGCATCTGCTTCCGGAGCGGACCTCGACATCGGTGTCGTCGGCCGGCGCGGGCCGGCGCGGCCGCAGCCGTCGCCGGCGCCGGGGTCCCGGACGGGGCCGAGACCGATTCGGTGGACGGCGCGGCCTTGCCGACCGGGGCGACCGCCCCGGTTGCGGGCGCAGCGGTGCTGGCCGGCGTCATGGCGCCGGTCGCCGGGGCGGGGGCCACCGCGCCGGTGGCGGGTGCCGGGGCCGGCGTGGCCGCACGGGCCGTGGTCTCGTTCGCCCCCGCCGGCGTCGTGCCGGGCGTAGCGACCACGCCGGTCTCCGACGCACCGGCCGGGGTGCCGGCTCGGGCTGTGGTCGACGTCGCACCGGCACCGGCGATGCCGGCCGCGCCACCTGCGACCGGACCCGCCGCCGTACCGGGCGCCGGGCCGGATCCCGTCGTCCGATCCTCCACCGAGACCGGTGCCGCCTCGGCGGACGTGGGCGGTGCGGCGACGGCGGTGGCGTGGTGGCCGGTGGTGCGGGCCGCCATCGAGAGCCGTTCAGAGCCGACGATGGCGACGCCCGAGTGGTCGATCCAGCTCGGCCCCCAGGACTCGGCGCACGCCTCGCCGATGGCGACACCGAAGTCCTCGGCCCGGCTGTAGCGGTCCTCCACCTCGCGGGAGAGAGACTTCATGACCACGTCGGCCAGCGGCTGCGGCACCGTGGGGGTGACCTCGCGGATCGGGATCGGGTCCTCGGTGAGCCGTTGGCTCAACAGCTCGGCCGCGGTCTCGGCTCCCTGCCAGGGCAGGGTGCCGGACAGCAGCTCGTAGAGCATGACGCCGGCGGCGTACACGTCGGAGGCCGCAGTGAGCTCCTGGCCCCGGGCCTGCTCCGGCGACATGTACGCCGGCGTGCCGAGCACCTGACCGTCGACCGTGCCCATCGTCTTGCCGCCGGTGATGACCCGCGCGATGCCGAAGTCGGTCACCTTGACGGCCGACTCGGCGTCGAACATCAAGTTGTCGGGCTTGACGTCGAGGTGGAGCACGCCCTTGTCGTGGGCGTGTTGCAGCGCGGCGCAGCACGCCATCACCACCGCACACGCCGTCGGAGGCGTCAGCCCCTCGGTGGTGAAGCGGTCCCACACCGACCCGCCGGGCAGCTCCTGCATGACGATGAGGCAGAGGCCCTCGCGCTCGACGTAGTCGAAGATCGGGACGATGTGCGGATGGGCGAGGCCGGCCAGGGTCTGGGCCTCGGTGGCGAAGCGCTCGCGCACCTCGGCCTCGGCGGCGAAGGACGGCGGCAACTCCTTGATGGCCGCGCCGCGCAGCAGACGCTTGTGGCGGCCGAGGAAGACGACGCCCATGCCGCCGCGACCGAGCTCGCGCTCGATGTCGTAGTCCGGCATCACCTGGGCGATGCGGAGCACGTCTTCAGCGATCACCACCGCGTTGCGCCCATCGTCGACCCTCCCGCCCGGCAACCGGCGCCGCGCCCCCACAGATTCTCACACCGTGAGCCGCGGCGGAGGCAAGTGGTCACGAGCGCACGAGGCGTGATGGTGCCATGATGTCGCCCGGGACGATCCGGGGGGAGGGGACCGAGTGGCCATCGACGGCACCGATGCGGTGACGCAGACCTTGTTGGCGCGAAGCCAGTTGGTGCGGGAATTGGGCGACGAGGCCTTCGCCAGCCTGCAAGACGAGGTTCGCTTGTTCGACCTGGGGGCCGGTGACGTGCTGGTGGCGCAGGGTGACGCCGCCGACGAGCTCTACCTGCTCCTCGACGGTGAACTCGACGTCATCATCGGCGCCGCCGGCGACGAGCAGACGCTCACGCGGCTGGAGCCGGGCGCCACCGTGGGCGAGATCGCATTGCTCGCCGGCGACGAGCGGTCGGCCACCGTGCGGGCCGCCACGCCGTGCCAGCTGGCCGGCATCTCGGCCGAAGGCTTCCGGCGGCTCCTCGCCGAGCACCCCGCGCACGCCGAGGGTCTGGCCCGCCGGGCGGTCGAGCGGTTGCGGGAGACGCAGCTCGTCGGACAGCTCAATCAGCTCTTCGGCCACCTCGAACCCGAGGTGCTCGCCACCATCACCGACTTCATCGAATGGGTTCCGGCTCGGGCCGGCACGCGGCTGTTCAGCGAGGGCGACCCCGGAGACGCGGCCTACCTCGTCGTGACCGGACGTCTGCGTGCGTTCCGCACCGACGACCGCGGCGTCGAGGTCGACGTCGGCGAGATCGGTCGGGCCGAGATGGCCGGCGAGATGGCGCTGCTCGAGGACTCTCCCCGTTCGGCCACCGTGTATGCCGTCCGCGACAGCCAACTCGTCCGGCTGTCCCGCGCTGCGTTCACCGCACTGGTCGACCGGTTCCCGTCGGCGGGGCTCATCGTGGCTCGCACGGTGCTGCGCCGCCACGCCACCGGTGCCCGTGACACGCTCTCCGACCGGCTGTCGGTCGTGGTGGTCGGCACCGGCGGGGTCGACCCCCGGGCCTTCGGCCAACAGCTGGCCGAGGCCTTGGGCGACGACGCCCGGTTCGTCACCAGCGCCACCATCGACGACGACCTCGGCGTGCCGGACATCTCGCAACTCGGTGACGACGACGTCGGCGTCATCCGGCTCGCGTACTGGTTGGAGGAGCTCCAGGAACGCCACCGGTACCTGGTGTACGGCATCGACGACGACTGGTCGCCGTGGAGCCGGCGGGCGTTGCGATGGGCCGACCAGGTCGTCGTCGTCGCCGACGCGACGGGCGACCCGTCCGTCGGTGAGGTGGAGGCCGAGCTGTGGCGCCTCGTCGAGCTGCAGAAGCACCCCAAGGTGAGCTTGGCCCTGGTCCATCCGGAAGACACCGAGCTGCCGTCGGGAACCAGGCGCTGGCTCGATCGCGCGCACGCTCACATCGCACCACCACGTCCGACGCAACGACGCCATGACGATGCAGCGCATGGCCCGGCTCCTGTCGGGTCGGGGAACGTCTGTGGTGCTGGGCGGCGGCGGCGCACGCGGGTTCGCCCACCTCGGTGTGCTCGTCGTCCTCGCTGAGCTCGGCGTCCCGATCGACATGATCGGCGGGACGAGCGTCGGGGCGATCATGGCCGTGGGTCCCGCCATGGAGTGGTCGGCCGAGAAGTCGCGCCTCGTCGCCACCGAGCAGTTCCGCAACTTCTTCGACTACACGCTGCCGGCCGTCGCCGTGCTCAAGGGGGAGAAGATCGCCGCCAAGCTGACCAAGGTGCTGGGTGATACCGACATCACCGACTTGTGGATCCCGTACTACTGCGTGTCCACCAACCTCACCACGGCCGGCGCCTACTACCACGACCGTGGCCGCCTGGTCGACGCCGTCCGGGCCAGCGTCGCCATCCCCGGCGTCCTGCCGCCCGTGCCACTCGACGGCCAGCTCCTCGTCGACGGCGGCATCCTCGACAACGTGCCCGTGGACGAGATGCGTCGGCGCAACCCCACCGGGCGGGTCATCGCCATCGATGTGGCCCCCGCCGAGGGACCGGTGGCCGACGAGGACTACGGCCTGTCGATGTCGGGGTTCCGGGCCGTGCTGGCGCGGCGTCGACGGGCACGCCGTCCCGGGCATGTTGGCGACGCTGCTGCGGTCCAGCCTCATCGCATCGGTGCGAGATCGCGACCGAGCAGTGAAGGAAGGGGTGGCCGACCTGTACCTCGACGTGGCCATCGACGACTGCAACCTCATGGACTTCTCCAAGTCGCAGTTCGTCGCCGCCAACGCCGAATCGAACATGCGCCCCGTCCTCCGCCGCTGGTTCCGGTCCGCCAGCGACGCCGAAGACGTGCGCTATGTTCAGACCACCGCCTCGTCTGCCACCGTGCTCTCGGATGTCCGGCGGCGCCGGAGGGGGACAAGTTTGATTCTTCTGACCATTCGCGACCTGCAACACCGTGCCGTCCGCTTCGCAGCGGTCATCGCTGGCACGGCGGTCGTCTTGGCCCTGTTGTTCCTGATGACCGGCCTGGTCGAGCAGTTCCACCGCGAGCCGCGCCGAGACCGTGGCGGCGCTCGGCGCCGACGGATGGCTGCTCCGCGAGGGTTCATCCGGTGCGTTCACGTCGGCTTCCACCATGCCCGCCGACACGGCCGATCTCGTGGGCGGACGGGCATCACCCATCGTCATCGCCCGCAACAGCATCACCGGCGCCAGCGAGCAGACCGACATCGTGGTCATCGGCTACGTGCCGGGGCAGTCTGGGCGAGCCGCAGCTGAAGAGCGGGGCGCTCCCGTCCGGTCCCACGCGAGGTGCTCGTCGACGACTCGGCCGGCAAGTCACCCGGTGACGAGGTCATCATCGGCAACCAGCGCTACACCGTCAGCGGCATCACCAACCACACCACGATGTTCGCCGGCATGCCCGACGTCTTCATGGACATCGGCACCGCCCAGGACCTCGTCTACCGGGGACAACCGCTGGCGTCGGCCGTCCTGCTCGACTCCATTCCCGACACGGTGCCCGACGGCTTCGAGGTCCTCGACCCCGAGACCATCGCCGCCGACGGGATGCGCCCGCTCGACGGCGCCATCTCGTCGATCAACCTGATCCGGGGCCTGCTGTGGTTCGTGGCCGCCATGATCATCGGCACCATGATCTACCTGTCAGCGCTCGAACGTCGCCGTGACGTCGCCGTGCTGAAGGCCGTGGGCGGATCCACCACCCAGATGGCGGCGTCCATCGCCCTGCAGGGGGTGCTCACCGCACTCGCCGCGGCGCTGATCGCCTCGGTCCTGCAGTTCGCCCTCGTCCCCATCTTCCCGCTGGAGGTCGCCGTGCCCGCGCAGGCGTTCTGGCAGGTACCGCTCATCGCGGTGCTCGTCTCGCTCCTCTCCGGTGCGGTCGGTCTGCGCAAAGCCGTCCGTGTCGACCCCGCCCTCGCCTTCGCCGGACCGGGCTCATGAGCACGGCGAGCGTCAAGGTCCGCGACCTGGTCATCGAGTACGACAGCGGCGGCTACGCCGTCCGGCCCATCGACGGCATGGACTTCGATGCCAGCCCCGGCGAGCTGGTCGTCCTGCTCGGCCCGTCCGGGTTGCGGGAAGACGTCGCTGCTGTCGGTGCTCGGCGGCATCCTGCGGCCCACCGAGGGCGACGTGAACGTCGGCGGCGTCCACGTCGAGTCGCTCCGCGGTTCGGCCCTGTCCGACTATCGCCAGAAGACGGTCGGCTTCGTGTTCCAGGCCTTCAACCTGGTGCCATCGCTGACAGCGCGCGAGAACGTCGCCATGCCGCTGCTCATGGCGGGCGTCCGGCGGCGACGCGCCTTCGAGCGCGCCGATCGTCTCCTCGAACGCGTCGGCCTCACCGAGCGGGCCAAGCACAAGCCGTCGAAGCTGTCGGGCGGCCAGATGCAGCGCGTCGCCGTCGCTCGCGGTCTCGCCGCCGATCCGTTGGTGCTCCTCGCCGACGAGCCCACCGCCAACCTCGACTACATCCAGGCCGAGGGCATCATCTCGCTGCTCCGCGATCTGCGCTCGGACGGCCGGTCGATCATCGTCTCCAGCCACGACGACCGCCTCATCCCCATCGCCGATCGGGTCATCCACCTCGTCCCCGACTTCCGCGAGGACGAGAAGCCGCCGCAGGCCCTCGAGTACGCCGCCGGCCAGACCATCTTCGAGCAGGGCGACCGGGGCGAGCTGGTGTACGTGATCGAGGCCGGCGAGGTCGAGATCGTCCGCAACCGTGCCGACGGCAGCCGGGAGTCCCTGGCCACCCTCGTGGCCGGCGACTACTTCGGCGAGCTCGGACCGCTGCTCGGCTTCCCCCGGTCGGCCGACCGCGCTGGCCGCCAGCGACATCCGGCTGATGAGCTACAACGTGGCCGACTTCCGCGAGCAGGTCCTCAACGGCGCCCGGGCCGATCAGCTGAGCTGAAGACGGCGACCGCGCCTGGTCGTCAGGGACGAAGGATCGCCGACAACACGGCCTGGAACTTGGCGTCGGTCTCCGCCAGCTCGGCTGCGGGGTCCGAGTCGGCCACGACGCCGACGCCGGCGAAGAGGCGGGCCACGTGCCCGTCGACGATGGCGGAGCGGATGCCGACCGCCCACGTGCCGTTGCCCGCTGCGTCGACCCACCCCACCGCACCGGCGTACCGGTCCCGGTCGAGGCCCTCGTACTCGGCGAGGTGGGCGAGCGCCGGCGCCAGCGGCCAGCCGGAGACGGCCGGGGTGGGGTGCAGCGCCCGGACCAGTTCCAACACCGACGCCGGGGGCGTCGACAGCCGACCCTCCACCAGCGAGGCCAGGTGCTGCACGTTGGCCACCGCCACCACGGACGGCTCGGGCTCGGAGTCCACGTAGGAGCAGAAGGGCAGCAGCGTCTCCCACACCATGTCGATGGTGATCTGGTGCTCGGCCCGGTCCTTGGCCGAGGCCAGCAGCGACGCCGCCAGTCGGGCGTCGGTGGCCGGATCCCCGCCCCGGGGCGCGGTGCCCGCCATCGGGTGGGCGCGGACGGTCTCGCCCGAACGGGAGACCAGCAGCTCGGGGGAGGCACCCACCATCGCGCCGACGGCGAAGCTGAAGCATCCGGGGAACGCCCGCCGCAGACGAGCCAGCAACCCGTGGCGCGAGATCGGCGCGTCGGCGGTGACCCGCACCTCGCGAGCGAGGACCACCTTGTCGAACGTGCCGTCGGCGATGTGCTTCGTGGCGTCGCGCACGACGCCCTTCCACCAGTCCGGGTCCTGGACCGCCTCGACCTCGAAGCGGCGGGCACGCGGGGCGTCGGCCGTCTCGGCCAGCAGCGGGAGGTCGGTGGCCGCCGTCCCGACCCGGGTGACCCACCGGGTGCCGTCCGCCGAGTGGCCCACGATCAGCTCCGGCACCACGAAGGCGGCGGCCGCGTCGGGCGAGAAGGGGAGGGCGGCGAAGGCCACCGGACCGGTACCGGGCCGGCCCACGGCGTCGTCGACTGCGATGGCGGCCAGCGCATCGGTCACGGTGGCGATGGCGTCGGCGTCGAGGCGCGGGATCTCGATCCGCAGCGCCTCGCCACGACCGGCGAGACCGTCGTCGCCCTTCTCGAACACGACGCCGTCGGCGCCGGCGACGGCGAGGAGGTCGACGTCGGCGTCGAGGCGGGTGGTGGTCGCCCGCAAAGTGGCCCGGCTCACCGGACCCGCGTGCCCGTGTAGAGCTGGGTGATGCCCCCGGTGAGCAGGACACGATCGACGTCGGCGAACCCGGCGTCGATGATCAGCTGGCGTAGCTCGGCCGGGGGCGGCAGGTAGGCCACCGACTTGGGCAGGTACCGGTACGCCGCCTTGTTCGACAACAGGCCGCCGATGAACGGCACGACCTTGCCGAAATAGATGCCGTGGCCCCAGCGCATCACCGGGTTCGGGGGCTCGGCCACGTCGAGCAGTGCGATGCGTCCGCCCGGGCGCAGCACCCGGGCCAGCTCGGCCAGCATCGGACCGAGCGCGACGAAGTTGCGCAACGCGAACCCGCACGTGACCCCGTCGATCGAGTCGTCGGGGAACGGCAGGCTGAGGCCGTCGCCGTGGACGAGCGGGGCGTCGGTGCGGGCGGCGGCCAGCATGCCGAAGGACAGGTCGGCGCCGATGGGGCGCAGACCGGCGTGGGTGAGGTCGATGCACATGTCGCCCGTGCCGCAGGCCAGGTCGAGCACCACCGAGCGGGTGGGCAGACCGAGCGAGCGGATGGCACGGCGGCGCCAGCCCACGTCCATGCGGAACGTCATGACCCGGTTCACGAGGTCGTAACGGGGGGCGATGGTGTCGAACATCGCCCGGACGGCCTCGGCCTTGGCCGACCCCTCGGGCAGGTGGTCGGCGTCGGGCAGGGATGCGGGGGCCACGACCTGATCCTACGGACCGCCACCGGTGCCGCCACCGCCGCGTCGGGCCGGTCTCGGCCACCCCGTAGAGTCGGTCCGTGTCCGCCACGACGCCCCATTTCCGGATCGCCGGGATCCCCGTCCGCATCGAGCCCGTCTTCTGGGTCGTCACCGCATTCCTGGCCTTCAACCTGAGCGACGCCAGCCTGATCGTCATCTGGGTCGCCGTGGTGCTCGTCTCCGTGCTGGTCCACGAACTCGGCCACGCCATCGTCCTCAAGGTCTTCGGAGAGCCGTCCAGCATCGTGCTGCACGGCTTCGGCGGCGTGACCCTGTCGCGACGCCGGCTGTCGCCGCGCCAAGAGCATCATCGTCTCCCTGGCCGGGCCCCTCACCGCCCTGCTGCTCCTCGGCCTGCCCGCCTATCTGCTGCGCGAGAGCTCGTACGGCTTCGACCTCGGCATCGGGTACCGCGGCGGTCTGGGCCTGTGGCCGGTGCTCTACTTCGCGGTCTACGTCAACATCTGGTGGTCGGTCGCCAACCTGTTGCCGATCCGCCCCCTCGACGGCGGCCACGTCATGACCGAGATCATCGGCATCGACCGGGCCCGCATCCTCTCGGTGGTCTTCGGTGTGGCCGCCGCAGTGTGGGCGTACACCCATTCCGAGGCGTTCCGGTATGCCGCTTTCTTCGCCGCCTTCCTCGCCTTCATCAACTTCTCCGAGTACCGACGGTCGAAGATGGGGACGCCGGCGCCGTCAGCGTTCGACGTCGAGGGCCCCGCACCGACGGCTCGGCCCCCGGGGCGCACCCCACCCGCGGCCCGGAAGCCGCCGTCGAGAGCCGGTCGCCCGACTGCGCCACCGGTGGCCCGGCCCGACACGTCGGCTCCCGTGTCGCAGCTGGGCGGGGGAGTCGATCCGGCGTCGGCGGAGTCGTTCGCCTGGAACCTGCTCCGCCGCGACGACGTCGCCGGCGCTCGTCGCATCCTCCAGCGCGCCACCGGCCCGGTGGGTCCGTTCGTGGGCCCCACCGTCGCCCTGGCCGAGACCGGCGACCTCGATGCGCTGGTCGCCGCCTACCTGGCCAACCCCTCGGGCCCGTCCAACCTCGTTCCCGCCTCCGTCGCCGCCGACCGCGGCCAGGCTGTCCCGTTGGTCACGCGGTTGCTCGCCGAGGATGCCGCCGCCGGTCGCGATGCGGCCGCCAGCGTCCAGACCCATCTGCACTACGGCGAGCGGTTCGCAGACGCCGCCCGGGTCGGCGAGGTGGTGTACGGCGCGGGCGGGAGCGCACGGGCGCAGACCGCGTTCGACGTCGCCTGTTCGTGGGCCCGTGCCGGCGATGCCGATCAGGGCATGGCGTGGGTGCGCCGCGCCATCGACGACGGCTTCGCCGCCCCCCGCCTCCTCGACGGCGAACCCGACCTCGAACCCGTCCGCTCCCAGCCCGGCTGGGCCGAGGTCCGCTCCTCCCTCGACTGAAAATCGCTGCCGATCGCGTTCGGTTCCCGATCGCGATCCACAGCGATATTCGGTGGAAGGGCGGATGTCAGGCGTTGACGGCCTGGTCCTTGGCCCAGCGGTAGTCGGCCTTCCCGGCGGGGGAGCGCACGACGGTGTCGACGAACACGAACGCCTTCGGCAGCTTGTAGCGGGCGATGTGGGTGGACGCCTCGGCGAGGAGCGACTCGGCGTCCGGTTCGACGCCGGGCCGGCACTGGACGATCGCCACCACCTCGTTGCCCCACTGGTCCGACGGACGGCCGGCCACCACGACGTCGAACACGTCGGGGTGGTGGGCCAGCGCCTGCTCGACCTCCTCGGCGAAGATCTTCTCGCCACCGGAGTTGATGGTGACCGAGTCACGGCCGAACAGCTCGATGTCGCCGGCGTCGTTCAGGCGGGCCCGGTCACCGGGGACGGCGTAGCGCACGCCGTCGATCACGGGGAAGGTGCGGGCGGTCTTGTCGGCGTCGCCCAGGTAGCCGAGCGGCACCCGGCCCTTCTGCGCCAGCCACCCGGTGCCCTCGTGGCCTGGCTCGAGCACCTCGGACAGGTCGTCGGAGACCACCACCGCGCCCGGTCCGGGTGTGAACGTGCCGGTGGATGCCTTGGTGCCGGCGGCCGACACGTGGCTCATCTGCGAGCCGGTCTCCGACGCTCCGACGGCGTCCATGACGAGCGCGGTGGGGAGCTGGGCGAGGAACCGGTCCTTCAGGGTCGAGTTGAGCGGGGCGCCACCCGACACGATCGCCAGCAGGGACGAGGCGTCGTGGTCGCCGGCCTCGAGTGCATCGACGAGCGGCCGCCCGAAGGCGTCGCCGACGATGAGCATCACGTTGACCTTCTCGCGCTCGATCAGCTCCCACACCGCCGGCGCGTCGAGCCGGGTGACCTCGTCCTGGATGATCACCGTGTTCCCGGAGTTGAAGGCGTTGAACGCCATCCAGTGCCCGGCGCCGTGCATGAAGGGCGGGGCGGGCAGCATCTTGCCGCCACCGCTGTCGCGTGCGTTGGCCACGATGGCGTCGAGCGAGTCGAACTCCTGGCCGGTCGAGAGGTCACGGCCACCCATGGAGCCCATGTAGATGTCGGCCTGGCGCCACAGGACGCCCTTGGGCATCCCCGTCGTCCCACCGGTGCAGAGGATGTAGAGGTCGTCGGGCGACCGCTCGACCGGCGGTGGGGTGGGATCGGCGGCGGCGAGGGCCTCCTCGTAGGCGATCGCGCCGTCGAGCAAGGGCTCGTCGCCCACCTGGATCAGCGTGGTGAGCTCCGGCAACTGCGGCAGCACGGCGGCCAGGGTGTCGGCGAAGCGGCCGTCGAAGACGATGGCCCTCGCCTGGCAGTTGTCGAGGAGGTAGAGCAGCTCCTCCTCGACGTAGCGGTAGTTCACGTTGAAGGGGGCGACACGGGCCTTGAACCCGGCCAGCATCGTCTCGAGGTACTCGTTGCCGTTGTAGAGGTAGACGGCGACGTGGTCCTGGTGGGTCTCGTGGCCCCCGAGGCCCTCCCGGGACCCGTGGGCGCCGAGACCGGCGGCGGCGAAGACGTTGGCGAGGCGGTTGGCCCGCTCGTCGAGCTGGCCGTACGTCAGTCGCAGGTCTCGCCAGACGATCGCCTCACGATCGGGGACCGTCGCGGCGACGGCCTCGAAGATGGCGGCGAGATTGAAATCCATGGGTCCCCCGGGGAAGAAGCGATGTGCCCGGGCGACGCTAGGGCTGACGACGCGCGCCGGCCCAAATCGGTCAGCTGAACCAGATGCGCTGGTGCTCGCGGCTCTGGGTGTGGAGCAGCAACGCCACGAGGAGGATGTCGAACATCAGGGAGATGATGCCGGCGGGCAGGATCCCCACGACCCCGCCGAGCACCACCAGCACGGCGACCGCCACCCCGAGCTGGTATCCCCACTTGCGCTCGTTGGCGATCCCGAAGCCGGCCGCCACCTTGGCCGCCATGATGGCGATGCCGAGCGGTGCGGTGAAGTACCCGTTGAGGAGGTCGATCCCCGCGCTGATGTACAACAGGAGGACGGCATTTCCGAGCGACTGGGGCAGCGAGTGATTGATCCACCGGCGGGTCTCCATGGATGACATTGTCGCAGGCCTGGCCCTCGGCGCCGGTGCCGGCACCCGATTGCGCCCCCTCACCATCGACCGCCCGAAGGTGCTGTGCCCCGTGGCGGACGTGCCCTTGATCGACCACGCCTTGCACCGCCTGCGCACGGTCACCGACGACGTGGCGGTCAACGTCCACGCGTCGCAGCCGGCGCTGCTGGCCCACCTGGACGGCCGGGCCCACGTGTCGGTCGAGCACGGACCCCGCCTGGGCACCGCCGGCGCCGTGGGCGCGCTGCGCGACTGGGTCGACGGCCGGGCTCTGATCGTCGTCAACGGCGACACATGGTGCCCGGGGGACCTCACTGCCCTCGTCGCGGGCTGGGAGGGCGACGCCGTGCGGATCCTCGTCGTCGGGGACGAGCCTCTCGGTCCCCGGTCGCTGATCGCCGGCGCGCTCGATGCCGTGGGACGAGGTGAAGGCGATCGCGGCCGAGCCGTCCGGTCTGTGGGAGGTGTCGTGGCGGCAGGCACTGGCCGAGGGTCGCACCGAGACCGTGCACCACCACGGCGACTTCGTCGACTGCGCCGGCCCGGCCGAGTACCTGGACGCCAACCTGCGTGCTGCCGGCGGCTCGGCGGTCGGCGCCGGCGCCGTCGTCGAGGGGGAGATCGAAGATTGCGTGGTGTGGGCCGGGGCGTCGGTGGCCGCCGACGAGGTCCTGCGGCGGGCCATCCGGACCGACACCGGCCGGACGGTGCTGGTCCGGTCCTGAACCTCAGGATCGCCGGCGGGGAGCGGCGACCGGGGTGGCCTCGTGGTTGGCGCGCAGCTGCCCGCAGGCGGCGTCGATCTCGGTGCCGCGGTTCTGGCGGACGGTGGCGTTGACGCCGAGCGCATCCAAGCGGTCGCGGAAGGCCTGGACGCGCGTGGAGCGGGGTGCCCTGCACCTCGTAGCCGGGGGTGGGGTTCAGCGGGATGAGGTTGACGTGCGCCCGTACGGTCCGGGCGACGTCGGCCAGTTCCGTGGCGTCGCGCTCGGTGTCGTTGACCCCGTCGATCATGGCCCACTCGAACGACAGGCGTCGGTGGGTGGCGTCGACGTAGTCGGCGCAGGCGGCCAGCAGCCGCTCGATGGGGTAGCGGCGGTTGATCGGCACCAACTCGTCGCGCAGGCGGTCGTTGGCGGCGTGCAGCGAGACGGCCAGGTTGACGGGCAGGGCCTCGCCGGTCAGGCGTTCGATGCCGGGCACGAGCCCGACGGTGGAGATCGTGAGGTGGCGGGCCGACAGCCCGAGGGCGCCGTGGATCCGCTCCACGGCGGCCCAGGTGGCGTCGTAGTTGGCCAGCGGTTCCCCCATCCCCATGAACACGACGTTCGACAACCGACGCGGCCGGGCGGCGCGGGCGGCCACGATCACCTGCTCGACGATCTCACCGACCCGCAGGTGGCGTTCGAAACCGGCCTGCCCGGTGGCGCAGAAGCTGCACGCCATGGCGCAGCCGGCCTGCGTGCTCACGCAGACCGTCGCCCGATCGGGGTAGTGCATCAGCACGGTCTCGACGGTGGCGCCGTCGGCCAGCGTCCAGAGCCACTTGACGGTGTCACCGTCGTCGCTGACCGACTCGGCCGTGCGGGTGAGCGCCACCGGCAGCGTGTCGCGCAGCGCAGCGCGCAGCGAGGCGGGCAGGTTCGTGATCTCCTCGGGGTCGGCCAACCGGCCGTACAGCCCCTCCCACACCTGGTCGACGCGGTAGCGGGCCTCGCCGGCGAGGAGGGCGCCGATCTCGTCGCGGTCGACGTCGTAGCGGGTGGGCACCGGACCAGGGTATTGGGCGTCGGCGGCGACCGTTACCCTGCGAGACGTGACCCACCCCCTCGAACCGGAGGACGTCCGGCCGGAACCGCCGGCCGCCGAGCACCACCACCGCGACGTGCGCGGCGGCGTGGCCCGGGCGGCTGTGTTCGGCGTCAGCGACGGCCTGGTGTCCAACGTGGGCCTGATCCTCGGTGTGGCCGGCGCCAATCCGGCGCCGGGCATCGTGCGGGTCGCCGGCCTGGCCGGGCTGATCTCGGGCGCCATCTCGATGGCTGCCGGCGAGTACAACTCGATGCGGGTCCAGACTGAGCTGTTCGAACGCGAGGTGGCGCTCGAACGCATCGAGATCCGTCGCAACCCCCACGTGGAAGCAGCCGAGCTCACCCAGCTCTACCAGTCCCGCGGCGTCGACCCGGAGTCCGCCCGGGCCCTGGTGGCGTCGGTCATGGGCGACGAGGAGTTGGCGGTGCAGACCCATGCCCGGGAAGAGCTCGGCCTCGACCCCGACGAGCTCGGATCACCCCTCGGCGCCGCCTCGTCGTCGTTCGTGGCCTTCGGTGTGGGCGCCATCATCCCGCTCGTCCCGTGGCTGTTCAGTTCCGGAACCGCAGCCACCATCGGCTCCGCCGTGGGGGCCCTCGTGGCGGCCGTGATCATCGGGGTCATCATCGCCCGGTTCACGGACCGGCCCTGGCCCCGGGCCACGGGCCGTCAGCTGTTGTTCACTGCCGTCCCCGCCGCCCTCACCTACATCATCGGCACCCTGGTCGGCGTCTCGGTCTGAGCGTCCGCCGGCCGCGGGTCACACGTCGCCGACGAAGGCGCGATCGGTGTGGTGCACGGTGAAGCCGAGGTGTTGGTAGAGCGCGACCGCGGCGGTGTTGTCGGCGTCCACGTAGAGCATGCCGGTGGCGACGTGCTGGGCGAGGTGATCCAGGCCGGCGATGCACAGCGCCTTGCCCAGGCCCCTTCCGTGGAAGTCCGGGTCGACGGCGATGACATAGATCTCGCCCAACGCCGGCTGTTCCGGGGCGGGGTCGTGCACCTTCGTCCAGCAGAACCCGGCCAGCCGCCCGTCGTGTTCGTGGAGCAAGAACCCGGCCGGATCGAACCACGGCTCCCGCTCGCGGCCGTGCAGGTCGTCGAGCGTCCACCCGCCTTGCTCGGGGTGCCAGGCGAAGGCCCGGTTGTTGACGTCCAGCCACGCCTGCTCGTCGCGGCCGGGTTCGAAGGGGCGGGTGACCAGATCGGTGGATGCGTCGATCGGCAGCGGCACCCGCATCTGCCACAGGTCACGGCCAGGCGACAGGCCGACGTCGGCGGCGATGCGCGTGTGCGCCTCGGTGGGCTCGTACACCCAGTAGTGGACGTGGCCCCCGCCCTCGCCCCGGATCACCTCCACTGCGTCGCGCAGCAGGTCGGGGGCGATGGTGAGGGCGTCGTAGCGGTGGTGCGGGTCGACGAGCAGGTCGATGGCCCACGACCGGGAGCCCCTCGTGACCTGGGCGTACGCGACGAGGTGGTCGTGGCCTCGCTCCCGCAGGACGAGACCGGCGAAGTCGGACCGGCCCCCGTGGGCGGCGTCCACCCAGCGGTGCTCGTCGATGGGTTGATGTCCGTCGGCGGCCCGGACCCGGTCGATCAGGTGCTCGACCTCGGCGACGTCTTCGTCGTCGAGGTGGTGCTTGATCTCCAGCTCGGGCATCGGGCGGAGGTTAGGGGGCGTGAGGCGGCGGGCCGTGACCAGGGAGCCGTTAGGGTCCGCGCGATGGCCCGTCGGACGCTCCCCAACCCCGATCCGCCTCCGGGTCGACGCCGTCCCCGCAGCGCGGGCGGCCGGGCCCGGCTGGCCCACGAGCTGCTGGCGGACGACTTCCCCGGCACCGCCGTCGAGCTGTGCGAGCTCGACCATCGCAACCCCTTCGAGCTGCTCGTCGCCACCATCCTCTCGGCGCAGTGCACCGACGAGCGGGTCAACATGACCACGCCCGAGGTGTTCCGTCGCTGGCCTGACGCCGAAGCGCTCGCGGGTGCCGACCTCGCCGAATTGGAGGAGGTGATCCACCCCACCGGCTTCTTCCGCCAGAAGGCCAAGAGCCTGCGGGGGATGGCCCAGCGACTCCTCGACGACTTCGGCGGCGAGGTGCCCCACGCACGGGACGACCTCGTGAGCCTTGCCGGCGTGGGGCGCAAGACGGCCAACGTGATCCGGTCGGTCGCGCTCGACGAGCCGGGACTCCCGGTCGACACCCACGTCGGCCGGCTGGCCATCCGGCTGGGGCTGACGGAGGAGACCGACCCGGTGAAGGTGGAACACGAGCTCGGCGCCATGATCCCGGCCGCAGAACGCGGGGTGTTCAGCCTGCGCCTGATCCTCCACGGTCGCCGCACCTGCACCGCTCGCCGCGCAGCGTGCGGGGACTGCTCCCTTGCGTGGTTTTGTCCGTCGTTCGGCGTCGATGGCCTGGCGACGTCTCCGCACAAGCCGCGAAAGCCCCGTTGAATCGCGACGAATCCAGGTCTGCCTCTCAACCGTGCGGGTATGGTTTTCGGCTAGTCCAGGTTCCCGCCACCTGAGACTGAGCGCGTCGTCGGGTTCCGCCACCTGACGACGCCCGCGATGGCGCCCACCCCACCCGGGCGCCATCGCCGCGTCCGGGCCCTCTCCGCGCCGGGTCGCTCGGCGCAGCAGATCAGCCGTCGGCGCCCGGCGCGCGGGTCGACGCCGGCCGAGGGCGTTCGTCGGCGTCGTGGCCGGGGTCCAGATCGGTGACATCGCTGAGCCGGAGTGGGACGAACGGGCCGCCGGCGGTGCTGTGGCGCGGTTCGAGGACGAGGCACACGTGGTCGGGCGTGGTCTCGAGGAGGGCGATCTTGTGGCCCACCACCACGTTGGCGCAGTCGTCGAGGACCGGCACGCCGTCGACGTCGGGGTGCCAGGAGCACCGGTCGAACTTGTCGATGTCGTCGCCGCTGTGTTCGCCGAACAGCCGGGCCAGCTCGTGGTCGGTCTCGGTCAGGAAGTGGACGGCGAACGTGGTGGCCATGGCCGCGACCCGCCGGGTGTGGTTGGCCTTCGACAACCACACGGACAGCCCCTCCGGCTCCATCCCGCACTGGGCGTGGAAGCCCACGAGGCAGCCGGCTCGCTCTTGGCCGTCGGTGGTGGTGACGATCGTGAGCGGGGTGTCGAGCTGGCGCATGATCGTGTCGAACGCGTCGTCGCTCATCGGTCTCCTGACGTCGGCGCCCCAGCCGTGGTCGGCCCGAGCAGGTAGCGGAGGAACAGGTCGCCCTCGGCCTCGAGGACGTGGGCCAGCCGGGCCCGGGACACGTCGGCGTTGGCCGGCAGTACGGCGACCGGGAGCGGGTCACCCCCCACGACCGGTGCCAGGGTCAGGCACAGCTCGTCGACGGCGCCGGCGGCGAGCAGCTCGCCCAGCACGCTGGGCCCGCCCTCGCACAGCACCACCGACACGCCGGCGCGCCGCAGGCTGGCGAGGGCGAGGCCCAGGTCGACCCGATCCGTTCCCGCGACCAGCACGTCGGCCCGGTCGGCGAGCCGGCGGCGCTCCTCGTCGGGCGACGCCTCGCAGGTGATCACGAGCGGCCGCGTGTCGCCGGCACCGCTCGGACGATTGTCGGCGTCGTGCGTCTGTTCGAGGGCTCGGATCCCGTCCGTCCGAAGCGAGCGGCTGACGATGGCGAGGCGGGGCAGTGCGGCACGGCCGTCGGCCTCCCGCTCCGCCCGCCGGGCCGGCGAGAGCTGCACCGCGCCGTACCGCTCGCGGCGGGCGGTCTCGGCGCCGACGAGGACGACATCGGCCACCGAGCGGAGGTCGACGAAGAGCTGGCGGTCGGTGGCGCTCGACAGCTGGCCCACTCGCCCGTCGACCGCCGTCGAGCCGTCCAGGCCGCACACCATGTTGGCCAGCACCCACGGGCGCTCGTCGGACGGCGCCCGGGGCGCGGACCGGTACGGCTCGAGCGGGTCGTCGAGCGGGTCGCCGGGGCCGAGCCGTCGCATCCTGGTCAGCTCACCCGGTTCCGGACCCGCTCCAGCTGGCGCAGGGCGTTGCGGAGGGACCGGTCCACCTCGAACAGCCCCACGGACACCTGGTCGTCGGGGTCGGTGTCACGGCGCTGGGCGATCTTGACGACGCGGTCGGCGACCTCCTCGAGGGAACTCTGGATGGAGGACAGTTCGGGTCCGTCGCTGGTCACGCCGATGGTTCTACCCGCTTCGGGCCCCGTTCACGGCCCCGGTAGCCTCGCCGGGATGACCGGACCGCTGACGACGCTGGATCTGCGTGGCACCGACACCACGGACCGCCATGCGTTGCGGCGCGTGCTGCCCCGGCCGAAGGCGGCCGAGGAGCCGCCGATCGAGCAGGTCCGGGCCGTGATCGACGAGGTCCGCTCCGGCGGCGACGCCGCCCTGCGGGAGCTCACCGCCCGCTTCGACGGCGTCGAGATCGACGACGTCAGAGTCGCACCCGACGTGGTGGTCGGGGCGGTCGATCGGATCGACCCCGGCCTGCGGGCCGCGCTCGAGGCAGCCCACGCCAACATCACCGCCTACCACCGCTCCCAACTCCACGAGGCCGCCCGCTACGAACGCGACGGGCTGGTCGTCCGTGAGCTGCGCCGGCCGGTCGACCGTGCCGGCTTGTACGTCCCGTCGGCGCTCGCGCCCCTGCTGTCCACGGCGCTGATGACGGCGGTGCCCGCAAAGGTGGCCGGCGTGCCCGAGACGGTGCTGGTCACGGCGCCGGGTCCCGACGGATCGGTCGACGACGGCATCCTCGCTGCCGCCGCCATCGCCGGGGTCGACGAGGTGTTCCGGGTGGCCGGTCCCGCGGCCATCGCTGCCCTTGCCTACGGCACCGAGTCGATCCGACCCGTCGACGTCATCGTCGGCCCCGGCAGCGCCCGGGTGGCCCAGGCCAAGCGCGAGGTCGCGTCGAGCGGGCTGGTCGGGGTGCCGTCGAGCTTCGCCGGGCCGTCCGAAGTGGTGGTCGTCGCCGACGGCGCCGCGAACGTCGACGACGTGGCGGTCGACATCGTGCTGCAGGCCGAGCACGGTCCCGACGGCCTGGCCTGGCTGATCTGCTGGGACGACGCCGTCCGCGCTGCGGTCGACGAGGCGGTGGGCCGGATCGTGGCCGCCAGCCCGCGGCGGTCCCACATCGAGGCCACGCTGGCCGACGCCGGCTTCGCCGTGGTCGTCGACGGGCCCGAGGCCGCCATCGACGTCGCCAACGTCATCGCCCCCGAGCACCTCGAGCTGCAGACGGCCGACCCCGACGCCTTGCTGCCGCTCGTGAAGCACGCCGGCGCGGTGTTCTGCGGTCCGTGGGCGCCGGCCAGCGTCGGCGACTACGTGGCCGGTCCCAACCACGTGCTGCCCACCTATGGCTCGGCCCGCTTCGCCGGCGCCCTGCGCGTCGACGACTTCTGCAAGCACGTCCACGTCGTCACGCTCGACGAGGCCGCGCTCCGGACCCTCGCCCCTCACGTCGAGGCCATGGCCGGCGCCGAGGGCCTCGCCGCCCACGCCCAGTCGGTGCGCCAGCGGGTCGACCGCCTCGACCGGGGCCATCGATGAAGCGTCCGACGGTGCGCGACGACCTGGCCCTGCACCCCGGCTACCACTCACCGCAGGTCGACGTCGCCGTCCGCCTCAACACCAACGAGGCGCCCGAACCGCCGCCCCAGGGCTTCCGTCGACGCGCTCGCCGCGCGAGCTGGCCGCCATCGACTGGCACCGGTACCCCGACCGATCCGCGCTCGCCCTGCGAGAGGCCATCGCCGCCCACCACGGCGTCGCCGCGTCCCAGGTCTTCGTGGCCAACGGCTCGAACGAGGTGCTCCAGACCCTGTGTCTCACCTATGGCGGCCCGGGCCGGTGCGTCGCCACGTTCGAGCCCACCTACGCCCTGCACTCCCACATCCCCCGCATCACCAACACCGCGGTGGTCTCGGGGGAACGAACCGACGACTTCGCCCTCGACATGGACGAGGTCCGCCGCGTGCTCGGCGCGCACGACCCGACGATCACGTTCCTGTGCTCGCCCAACAACCCCACCGGCATGGTCGAGACCGAGGAGACCGTCCGGGCCGTGGCCGACCTCGCCCCCGGCCTGTTGGTGGTCGACGAGGCCTATGGCCAGTTCGCCCCCTGGTCGGCGCTCGACCTGGTCGACGACGAGGCCCCGATCGTCGTCACCCGCACCTACTCCAAGACCTGGTCGATGGCCGCGGCCCGGCTCGGGTACCTCATCGGGCCCGGCTGGCTGGTGGCCGAGCTGGCCGAGGTGGTGCTGCCCTACCACCTCGACGCCTTCAAGCAGATCGCCGGCCGGCTCGCCCTCGACTTCGAACCCGAGATGCGCGACCGGGTCGCATCCCTGGTCGAGGAACGGGGCCGGGTGTCGGCCGCGCTGGCCGAGCTGCCCGTCACCGTGTGGCCCTCGGGCGCCAACTTCATCCTGTTCCGCCCCGAGACGGTCGACGGCGAGACGGTGTGGAAGCGCTTGCTCGACGATTCCGTCCTCGTGCGCAACTGCTCGTCGTGGCCCCGCCTCGACGGGTGCCTGCGGATCACGCTCGGGACCGGCCCGGAGAACGACCGCTTCCTCGCCTCCCTCACCACCATCCTGGAGACCCCATGAGCTCGTCCACGACGCGATCGGCCCAGGTGTCCCGCACCACCAAGGAGACGACGGTCGACGTCACGGTCGACCTCGACGGCACCGGCACCACTGAGGTGTCCACCGGCCTCCCGTTCTTCGACCACATGCTCGACCAGCTCGGCCGTCACGGGGGCTTCGACCTCACGGTGCGGGCCGAGGGCGACCTGCACGTCGACGGGCACCACACCATCGAAGACGTCGGCATCGTGGTGGGGCAGGCGTTCCGCGAGGCGCTCGGCGACAAGGCCGGCGTCCGTCGCTTCGCCAGCGGGCTCTACCCCCTCGACGAGGCGCTGGTGCAGGTGGCGCTCGACCTGTCCGGCCGCGCCTTCACCGCCATCGACCTGCCCTTCGGCGAGGTCCTGCCGCTCGGCGATCCGCCGTTCAACCCCGAGATGGCCCAGCACTTCCTGGAGTCGTTCGCTTCGTCGGCGCTCATCACGCTGCACGTGACCAAGCTGGCCGGCACCAACACCCATCACGTCATCGAGGCCACCTTCAAGGGCCTGGCCCGGTCGCTGCGCGACGCCGTCCGGGTCGAGGGCGCCGGCGTCCCCTCCACCAAGGGCGCCCTGTGACCCCGACCCCATCCCGTTCCGGGACGCGGGACACGCCTTCGGCGGACGACGACGCGGCCCAGAACGGCGATCGGCCGCTCATCGCCGTGCTCGACTACGGGATCGGCAACCTGCGTTCGGCCCAGAAGTCGCTCGAGCACCACGGGGCCGACGCCCGGCTCACCGCTGATCCCGCCGTGGTCCGTGACGCCGCCGCCGTCGTGCTCCCCGGCGTCGGGGCCTTCGGGGCCTGCATGGACGCGGTCGAGCGCACCGGCGTCGACGAGCTCGCTCATGAAGCGGTCGAGGCGGCGAAGCCGTTCCTCGGCATCTGCGTCGGGCATGCAGCTGCTCTACGAGGCGTCGGAGGAGACGCCGGGCCGCAAGGGTCTCGGCATCCTGCCGGGGGAGTGCCGGCGGATCACCGGCGCCGTGAAGCTGCCCCAGATGCAGTGGAACGTCGTCGAGGTCGTGCGGCCCAGCCCGCTGTACGAGGGCATCGCCGAGCCGATCTGGATGTACTTCGTGCACAGCTACGCCGCCCCGATGTCCGACCTCGTCACCGCCACGTGCGACTACGGCGGCCCGGTGGTCGCCTCGGTGCACCGCGACAACGTGCACGCTGCCCAGTTCCACCCCGAGAAGTCGTCGTCGGCCGGGAAGATCTTCGTCGACAACTTCGTGGCCATGGCCCGCGCCGCGCGTCGTGATGGACCTCTACCCGGCGATCGACCTGCGGGGCGGCAAGGTCGTCCAACTGGTCCAGGGCGACTTCGATCGGGAGGCCGTTCACGCCGACGACCCGGTGGAGGTGGCGCTCGGTTTCGAGGCCGCCGGTGTGCCGTGGATCCACATGGTCGACCTCGACGCCGCCCGCACCGGCGATGCCCACAACCGCGACCTGATCGCCCGGGTGTGTGCGGCGGTGGAGGTCCCGGTGCAGGCCGGCGGCGGCGTGCGCTCGATCGAGGCCGCCCGGGCGCTGGCCGATGTCGGGGTGGCCCGGGTGGTGATGGGCACGGCGGCGGTGCAGGACCCGGCCCTGGTGGAGGCGGTGGCGGCCACGCAGCCGGTGGCGCTCGGCCTGGACGTCCGGGGCCGGGAGGTGTCGATCAAGGGCTGGACCGAGGGGAGTGGGCTCGACGTCGCCGAGGCCCTCGACCGGCTCGCCGGCTGCGGCGCGTCCGCGGTCGTGGTGACCCAGATCCGGGGCGAAGGCCTCCTCGCTGGGCCCGATCTCGACGGCCTGGCCGAGCTGCTCACCCTCACCGATCTCGACGTCATCGCCAGCGGAGGCGTCGGCCGGCTCGACCACCTGACGCAACTGGCCGCCCTCGAACGCAACGGCCGCCGCCTCGCCGGCGCCATCGTCGGGACCGCCATCTACGAAGGCCACCTCGACGTCGCCGACGCCGTCACCGCCCTCACCGCCCTCACCCCCTGACGCACCCACCCACCCACCCGCCCACCCACCCGCCCGACCGCCGCCACCACCCCCCACAGACCGTTCTGGCACCACATCGGTCGGTCCGCACGCGCCGAATGTGGTGCCAGAACGGGGGTCTTCATGCCGCCACCTGTTTCTGACACCACATCGGTCGGTCCGCACGCGCCGAATGTGGTGCCAGAACGGGTGGGGGTGGGGAGGGGTCGCCGTCGTAGCCTGCTGCGGTGCGCAACGCCCGGATCATCCCGTGCCTCGACGTCGACGCCGGCCGGGTGGTCAAGGGCGTCAACTTCGTCGACCTGGTCGACGCCGGCGACCCGGTCGAGCTGGCCCGCCGCTACGACGAGCAGGGCGCCGATGAGGTCGTGTTCCTCGACATCACCGCCTCGTCGGACGCCCGCGACACCATCGTGGAGGTCGCCCGGCGCACGGCGGAGGAGGTGTTCATCCCGTTCACCATCGGCGGCGGGATCCGCACTGTCGACGACGCTCGCCGGCTGCTGCGGGCGGGGGCCGACAAGGTCTCCGTCAACAGCGCGGCCGTGGACCGCCCCGAGCTGATCACCGAGATCGCCACCGAGTTCGGGTCGCAGTGCGCGGTCGTCGCCATCGACGCGAAGGCACGCCCCGACGGCACCACCTGGGAGGTCTTCGTCCACGGCGGCCGCACCCCCACCGGCCTCGACGCCGTCGAGTGGGCCCGACGGTGTGAATCGCTGGGCGCCGGAGAGATCCTCCTCACCTCGATGGACCGCGACGGCACCCGCAACGGCTTCGATCTCGCCCTCACCCGCGCCATCGCCGACGCCGTCACCATCCCGGTCATCGCCTCCGGCGGGGTGGGCACCTTGGACCATCTCGTCGCCGGCATCACCGAGGGGGGCGCCGACGCCGTGCTGGCCGCCTCGATCTTCCACTTCGGCGAGCACACCGTGGCCGAGGCGAAGGAGCACATGACCGCTGCCGGCGTCACCGTCCGTCCCGCCTGACCCGAGCGCAGCGGGCCCGAGCAGGACGCCAAACCCCCGTTCTGGACCCACGATGTGCGGTCTGGGCGCGGAAGAACAGGTGCCAGAACGGTCTTGGGGCTCGTTCTGGACCCACGATGTGCGGTCCGGGCGCGCGAAGAACAGGTGCCAGAACGGGCTTGGGGGTTGGGGGGCTCGGTGCCGGGTCAGCTGAGGACGGGCGTGAGGAAGGCGAGGATCGAGTCGGTCACGCGCTGCATCGCCCCCGCCAGGAAGTGGTCGGCGCCGGCGACGGGCTCGAGCGTGGTGGTCGGCCAGTCGGCGGCCAGGGTGG
Organism: uncultured Acidimicrobiaceae bacterium; assembly: GCA_963811245.1. GTDB lineage: Bacteria > Actinomycetota > Acidimicrobiia > Acidimicrobiales > Salinilacustritrichaceae > Salinilacustrithrix. The sequence continues at coordinate 70,230 of CAWEQL010000009.1, read as the reverse complement.
CGGCGTCGTCGAAGGGGCGGAACTGGTCGTGCTCGGCCGAGAGCAGCAGCGTCGGGCGCAGGTCCTCGCGGCGCACGGAGGGCGTCGACCGGAAGGACCGCGAGCGGCGGCGCCACGGCCACGACCGCAGCGAGACGGCTGTCGTCGAGGGCGAGCAGGACGTCGGCGCCGAAGGAGTACCCGACGCCCACCAGCGGTACCTCCGGGAACCGGGAGGCGGCGCCATCGACGGCCGCTCGCACGTCGGCGACCTCGGCGGCGCCGTCACCGTGGGTGCCGGAGGAGCGGCCGGTGCCCCGGAAGTTGAACCGCAGCGTGGCGAACCCGTCATCGGGCAGCCGCCGGGCCAGCGTGGCCGGGACGAGGTTGTGCATGTCGCCGCCGAACCGGGGATGCGGGTGGGTCAGGACCGCGACGGCCACGGGCTCGGCGGGCCCCGACCAGACGGCTTCGAGGCGCTCGCCGTCTTCGGTCTCCAACCAGGTCTGCGGCCCGGACGCCGACCCGGAGCCCGGGCGGTCGGCGCCGGCGGCGTGATCGTGGGTCATCGACGGCAGACGGTAGCGTCGCGCCTCCATGGGTGAGACAGGCTCCACGCCGAAGGACGCATCGGGCGGCGAGAAGCTGCCGATCAAGATGCTCAACGACCGCATCCTGGTGTCGGTCGACCGGCGGCGAGGGCGAGCGCAAGTCCACCGGCGGCATCCTGATCCCGGCCACGGCGCAGCTGGGCAAACGCCTGGCATGGGCCGAGTGGTGGCCACCGGGGCCAACGTCCGCACCATGGAGGTCGGCGACCGGGTGCTGTTCAACCCCGAGGACCGCTACGAGGTCGAGGTCCGGGGCGAGGACTTCATCATCCTGCGCGAGCGCGACATCCACGCCGTGGCCGCCGCCCGCCTCGACGAGAGCAACACCGGCCTCTACCTCTGAGCCGCCGGGCGGTCCTCTGAGCTCAGCCGGGATCGCCGCCGGCCCCGTGCGGAGGCGGCCGGGTGGCTCGGCGCCCTCTACGATGCCCGACCATGGATCCCCGACCGCCACCCCCGTCGCCGACGACCCCGCCCAGCTCGCCAACATCACGTTCAACGACGACGGCCTGGTCCCCGCGATCGTGCAGGAGCAGGGCACGGGGCGGGTGCTGATGATGGCCTGGATGAACGACGAGTCGCTGCGCAAGAGCCTCGACACGGGCCGGACCTGGTTCTGGAGCCGCTCTCGCCAGGAGTACTGGTGCAAGGGCGAGACCTCCGGCGACCGCCAGTACATCCGCGAGGCCTACTACGACTGCGACGGCGACGCCCTGCTCCTCGTGGTCGAGCAGGAGGGCAACGGCGCCTGCCACACCGGCGAGTACTCGTGCTTCTTCCGGTCGTTCCCGACAGCCCCGTCACGCCGACGCCTGATCCGTGCACCGACCGAGCCGGGCCGAGTTCCATGCGCTCGCGGCCGAGCACACCGTCGTCCCCGTGTGGCGGGAGCTGCTGGCCGACCTCGTCACGCCCGTGGCCGCCTACGCCCGCATCGTCGGCGACGGACCCGGCTTCCTGCTGGAATCCGTCGAGCACGGCGAGCGGTGGAGCCGGTGGTCGTTCGTGGGCCGCAATCCACTGGCCACGCTGACGTCGCGGTCCGGCACCATCACCGTCGAGGGCGACCTGCACCCCGCCGTGCCCACCGGCGACGGCATGCTCGCCGCCATCGAGGCGATCCTGGCCCGGTACCGGTCGCCGCTGCTCGACGAGCTCCCCCCGCTGCACGGCGGGCTCATGGGCTACCTCGGCTACGACGTGGTGCGCGAGGTCGAGCGCCTCCCCGACGTGCCCCCCGACGACCGGGGCCATCCCGATGCGGTCATGTCGATCATCGGACAGCTGGCCGCGTTCGACCACTGGCGCCAGCGGGTGACGCTGATCGACAACGTGATCGTCGATCCCGACGCCGACGAAGCAGCGCTCGACGCCGCCTACGACGCCGCCCTCGACCGGCTCGACCAACTGGCACGCGACGGCGCCAGTCCCCTCGACGAGCCGCTCCTCGAACCGCCCCGGCCCGACGACGCGGTCCCGGAGGTCACGTCGTCCATGCGCGAGGGCGAGTACCAGGCGGCGGTGGAGGCGGCTCGCGAGTACGTCTTCGCCGGCGACGTCTTCCAGGTGGTGTTGTCGCAGCGCTTCGACTTCGAGCTGGGGGCCGAGCCGTTCGACGTCTACCGCGCCCTGCGCCAGGTCAACCCCAGCCCGTACATGTACTTCGTGCGGGTCCCGGGTGTGACCCTGGTCGGCGCCAGCCCCGAACCGATGGTGCAGCTCATCGACGGCCGTGTGATCTCCCGGCCCATCGCCGGCACCCGCAAGCGCGGGTCCTCCGAGGCCCACGACCGCCGACTCGCCGCCGAGTTGGTGGAGCATCCCAAGGAGGTCGCCGAGCACGTCATGCTGGTGGACCTGGCCCGCAACGACGTGGGCCGGGTGGTCCGGTTCGGCACCTGCGAGGTCGAGGAATTGATGACGCTCGAGCGCTACAGCCACGTGATGCACCTGACGTCCCAGGTCGCCGGCGACCTCGCCGAGGGCCGCACGCCGGTCGACGTGCTCCGGGCCACGCTCCCGGCCGGCACCGTGTCGGGTGCGCCGAAGGTGCGGGCCATGGAGATCATCGACGAGCTCGAGCCGGTCAAGCGGGGCCCGTACGCCGGCGTGGTCGGTTACCTCGACTTCTCGGGGAACATCGACACCGCCATCGCCATCCGCACGATGGTGATCGGCGACGATGGCGTCGCCTCGGTGCAGGCCGGCGCCGGCATCGTGGCCGACAGCGTCCCCGACGACGAGCACCTCGAATGCCAGAACAAGGCCCGCGCCCTGCTCGTCGCCGTTCCCGCCGCCCGTCGCATGACCGCCGAGCGACGCGCCGATCGACGCGCCGATCGACGCGATGATCGCCAGGTCGACCATCCAGGAGAGAGCATCCGATGACCCCCTTCGCCACCGAGACGAGCCGCGACGTCGTCGTCGTCTCCGGCCCCGATGCCACCTCGTTCCTCCAGGGTCAGCTCAGCCAGGACGTCGACGCGCTCGCCGTGGGTACCTCGACGTGGACCTTCGTGCTCCAGCCCCAGGGCAAGGTCGACAGCTGGGCCCGCATCACCAAGACCGCAGCCGACGCCTACCAACTCGACACCGACGCCGGGTGGGGCGAGGCCATGGCCGCCCGGCTGGCTCGCTTCATGATCCGCACGAACGCCGAGATCGCCACGTCGTCCCAGCGCATGGTCGCGGTCCGGGGCGCCGAACCACCCCGCCCCGATCTCCCCGACGGCGTACAGCGACTGCCCGTGGCCGGCCCCGGAGTCGAGGGCTACGACCTGCTCGGCGAGGCGGCCGCCGTTCCCGACGGTGTGCCCACGGCAACCGCCGAGGAGCTCGACGCGTACCGCTGCGAGCACGGCATCCCCCGGCTCGGCGCCGAGCTGGACGAGGACACCATCCCGGCCGAGATCGGGCAGTGGATCGTCGACGCCTCGGTCAGCTTCACGAAGGGCTGCTTCGTCGGCCAGGAGCTGGTGGCCCGCATCGACAGCCGGGGCGGCAACGTCCCGCGCCACCTCAGGGTGCTCACGCTCGACGCCGCCGTCCCGGTCGGCTCCGCCGTCGAGGCCGACGCGCCCTGCGGCCCGGTCACCACGGTCGGGCGGTCCGAGACGCACGGAGCGCTGGCCCTCGCCTTCTGCGGCCGCCGCATCGAACCGGGGTCCACTGTTCGGGTCGGTGGCGTCGTCGCCGTGGTCCACGACCCGCCGTTGGGGGAGCCGGCCGGCGGGTGAAACGGCCCGCCGTCCCCGCTGGGGCGGGACGCTGGGCGCTCGGTGGGCTGGTCGCGCTGGTCGTGATCCTCGCCGTCGGCGGCATCTTCCCGGGGTGCGGCGCGCCCGAGGGTCGCACGCTGCCGCCGCCGTCGAGCACGACGAGCACCGATCCGACCACCACCACGACGACGCCCGACTTCAGCCGGGTGGCGCTCGATCCCGTCCCGGGGGAGACCACCACCACCGGTCTGGTCGCCACTGGGGCGACGACGCTGCGGGGCGTGGTCGAGGGCCCTGACGGTCCGGTCGCCGGGGCGACCGTGCGGGCCGAGCGGCTGGTGGGCACCGCAGTGCAGCGTCACGAGGCCACCACGGGGGCCGATGGCACCTTCTCCCTGGCCGGCGTGCCCGGCGGCCGTTACCGGGTGCGCGCCTTCCTCCCCGGCTCGCTGGCCATGGACGACGCCGAGGTCTTCTACGTGGCGGACGGCGACACCCACGACCTGCGGCTCCGCCTCCGGTCGTTCACCGGTCTCGTCGTCACGGCGAGCACCAACCCGCGGACACCGTTCGTCGGCGACGGCGTGAACCTCGCCGTACTCGTCGCGGCGCGGACTGTTGACGACGACGGCATCGCCCGTGCCGTGCCGCAAGCCGGCGTGTCGGTCCGCATCTCCACGACGGGATGGACGACCGTCGGCGACGGCCGCACCCTCCAGCTGACCGGTTCCGACGGCGTGGCGGTGTTCGAGTTCCGCTGCGACCGGGTCACCGCCGTCACCGCCACCGCCGTGGTCGGCGCCGACGAGGCGATCTTCGCCCTCGACCCCCCGGCCTGCGCGGCCCGGCCCACGACGACGTCGGCCCCCGAGGACCAGACCACGACGACCGGCGCCGGAGGCGACACGACCACCACCGCAGACAGCGCGACCACCACCCGACCCCGCTCCTCGACCACCCGGACCACGTCGGGACGGTGACGGACCGCCCGTAGGATGCGCGCTGGTGGACCACTACGACGAGCTCGGAGTCGACCCCGACGCCACCCAGGCCGAGATCCGCACCTCGTACCTCGCGCTCGCCCGGCGCTTCCATCCCGACCGGCTCTCCGACGTGTCACCGGCCGAACGCGACACCGCCACCGCTCGCATGGCCCGCATCAACGCCGCCTGGGCCGTGCTCTCGGACCGGGCCCGGCGGGCTCGCTACGACGCCGCCATCGGCGTCGACGAACCGGCGTCGGGTGCCACGATCCGCGACGCCGGCGCCTCGTGGGTGGCCTACGACACCGGCGACGACGACATCGATCCTCGCCTCCTCGACGACACGCCCACCGGTGCACCGACCTTGCACCGAGGTGTCACCTTCGTCCCCGCCGTGCTCGGCGCGCGTCGGTGCCGGCGCGTTCGTGGTGGGCGCCGTCATCTCGCTGGCCGCCCTCACCGTCCTGGGCCTGGTGCTCCTCGGTGCCGCCGGCGCCTCGTTCCTGCTCGTCCCGCTGCTGGCGCTGTTCAACTCCAGCCGGGCCGACCGGGAAGGCTGAGCGCGTGAAGACCTACCTCGACGACATCCTCGAACGTCACCGTGGCGTCGCCGCACACGACAGGCGCGACACCGACGACCTCCGCCGCCGGGCCGCCGCCATGGATCCGACGCGGGGCTTCGCCGACGCGCTGCGATCGGTCGACGGGCTCGGCGTCATCGCCGAGGTGAAGCGCCGGTCCCCGTCCAAGGGCGACCTCTTCGCCGACCTCGACCCGGCTCAGGTGGCCGGCCAGTACGAGGCCGGGGGAGCGACGTGCCTGTCGGTCCTCACCGATGCCGAGTCCTTCGGGGGCTCGCCCGACGACCTCGCCGCCGCACGTGCGGCCTGCTCCTTGCCGGTGCTGCGCAAGGACTTCACCGTCGCCGCCAACGACGTGCTCGACGCTCGTCTCATGGGCGCCGACTGCGTGCTGCTCATCGTCGCCGCCCTTCCCGACCCGCAGCTGGCCGAGCTCCACGGCCTCGCCGTGGACGTCGGCCTCGACGCACTGGTCGAGGTCCACGACGAAGCGGAGCTCGAACGGGCCCTGGCCGTCGGCGCCACGCTCGTAGGCGTGAACCAGCGCGACCTCGTCACGTTCGAGGTCGACCATGCGCGAGCCGCCCGGATGGCAGCCGCCTTCCCGTCCGGCGTGGTCTCGGTGGCCGAGTCGGGGGTCCGGGGCGCCGCCGACGCCGCCACGCTCGCCGCCGCCGGCTACGACGCCGTCCTCGTGGGCGAGTCGCTCGTCACCTCCGGCGACCCCGTCGCGGCCGTCGCGGCCCTGCGCACCGCCCGCTGACCGACCGGAACCGATGGGGGATCCGGCGGGCGTCCCGGTACCGTCTCGGGCGTGTTCGTGAAGATCTGCGGGATGACCGACCCCGGCGACGCCGTCGCCGCGGTCGAGGCCGGCGCCGACGCCGTCGGGCTCATCTTCGCCCCGTCCCGCCGCCGGGTGACCCCCGATCAGGCCCGTGCCGTCGTCGACGCCGTGGCCGGCAGCGGCGTCCTCACCGTCGGCGTCTTCCGTGACCACCTGGCGGACGAGGTCATCGACATCGCCACCACGGTGGGCATCGACGTCGCCCAGCTCCACGGCCACGAGACGGTCGACACCTGCCGCCGGGTCCGTGCCCAGGTCCCGTTCGTCATCCGGGCGATGGCCGCCGCTGACCCCCAACTGGTGTCCATCGCCGACTTCGACGCCGACGCCGTCCTCCTCGACGCGCCGGTCCCCGGGGGCGGCGAGCCCTTCGACTGGGACCTGGTCGGCGACCTCACCACCCGCCACCGGGTGATCCTCGCCGGCGGCCTCCGCCCCGGCAACGTCGCGGAGGCGATCGCTGCCGTCCGGCCCTGGGGCGTCGACGTCTGCCTCCGGTGTCGAGGCCACCGCCGGCCACAAGGACGTCGCCGCCGTCCGTGACTTCGTCGCCATGGCCACGCGCCGCCGCGGTCGACCTCCCCGATGCGCATCCCGCCCTCAGCCCCGACAGGAACCCGGCATGACCACCACGCCTCCCGCCCCCTCGCTGATGGGCGATCCGCCCAACGGCCGCTTCGGCCGCTTCGGCGGCCAGTACGTCCCCGAGACGCTGTGGGGGCGTGCCAGGAGGTCGAGGCGCGAGTTCCGGGCCGCCTGGGCCGACCCCGCCTTCCGCGACCGCCTCGACGGCCTGCTGCGCGACTACGCCGGCCGGCCGTCGCCGCTCACCGAGTGCCACCGCCTGTCCGAACAGCTGGGCCTGCCGGCTCTCCTCAAGCGCGAGGACCTGAACCACACCGGCAGCCACAAGATCAACAACGTGCTCGGCCAGGCGCTGCTCGCCGAGCGCATGGGCAAGCAGCGCATCGTCGCCGAGACCGGCGCCGGCCAGCACGGCGTCGCCACCGCCACGGCGGCGGCGCTGCTCGGCCAGGACTGCGTCGTCTACATGGGCGCGGTCGACATGGAGCGCCAGGCGCTCAACGTCTTCCGGATGCGCCTGCTCGGCGCCGAGGTCCGCTCGGCCGAGACCGGCAGCCGCACGCTCAAGGACGCCGTCAACGAGGCGATGCGCGATTGGGTGGCCACGGTCGAGACCACCCACTACCTGCCTCGGCTCGGTCATGGGCCCGCACCCGTACCCGATGATGGTCCGCGAGTTCCACCGGGTCATCGGTGACGAGGCCCGCGAGCAGGTACGGGCGCTGACCGGCGCCGACCCCGACGTGGTCACGGCCTGCGTCGGCGGCGGCTCCAACGCCATCGGCATCTTCTCCGGCTTCGTCGACACCGACGCCGAGCTGGTCGGCGTCGAGCCCGCCGGCGGCGCCGCCATCGGCCACGGCGTCCCGGGCATCGTCCACGGCTCGACCTCGTTCCTGCTCCAGGACGACCACGGCCAGGTCCAGGAGGCCGAGTCGATCTCGGCCGGCCTCGACTACCCCGGGCGTCGGTCCCGAGCACGCCCACCTCGCCGACATCGGCCGGGCCCGGTACGAATCGGTCACCGACGCCGAGGTGCTCGAGGCGTTCAAGCTCCTGTCGAGGACCGAGGGGATCATCCCCGCCCTCGAGCCGGCCCACGCCCTCGCCTGGATCGTGCGGGCCCGCGAGGAACTGGCCGGCAAGACGGTGCTGCTCAACCTGTCGGGCCGGGGCGACAAGGACGTCGCCCAGGTGGCCGAGATCCTCGGGGAGGACGTGTAGTGGGCTCGCTCGAGAAGCACCTGCGGGCCCGACCGCGACAGCGGGCGCAAACTGCTCCTCCCGTACGTCACCGGCGGCCTCGGCCACGACTGGCTCGACGTCATCCGTGCCTACGACGACGCCGGGGCCGACGCCGTCGAGGTCGGCATCCCGTTCTCCGACCCGGTGATGGACGGGCCCACGATCCAGGCCGCGTCCGACCAGGCCCTGCGCATGGGCGCCACCCCGGCCAGCATCCTGTCCGAGCTCCGCTCCCTCGACGTCAGCACGCCCGCTGATCGTCATGACGTACGCAAACATCCCGTTCCGGATGGGTTTCGAGCGCTTCGTGCAGGAATGTGGCGCGGCCGGTGTGCACCGGGGCGATCGTCCCCGACGTGCCGCTCGAGGAGCTCGACCCGTGGGAGCAGGCCGTCGGCGACGCCGACCTCGACACCGTGATGCTGGCCAGCCCGATCAGCTCCGACGACCGCCTCGCGGCGCCTGACCGCACGCAGCCGCGGCTTCGTCTACGGCGTCAACGTGCTCGGAGTCACCGGCGAACGGGCCGACGTCAGCGTGTGGTCGGCGGAGCTGGCCGGTCGCCTCAAGCAGGTCACCGACCTGCCGGTGGTCATGGGCTTCGGCATCTCCACCGCCGAGACGGCCGCGGCGGCCTCAGTCGCTTCCGACGGGGTCGTCGTCGCGTCCGCGATCATGCGCATCCTCCTCGACGGGGGCTCCGCCCTCGAGGCCGGCCACGTTCGTCGCCGACGCTCCGCGACGCTCTCGACGTCTCTGAACCCGCCGTCGCCACGGCGGTCTTGGGCAGCGAACAGATCTGGTTCATCTCGCCGCCGATCAGGACGGCGAGGGCCAGCAACCAGAACCACAGCAGCACGATCAGCACGCCGCCGAGGGCGCCGAAGACGGCGTTGCCCGCCTGCGCGAGCTGGATGTAGACCCGAAGCCCGCCGGAGAACGCGATCCACAGCACGCCGGCCACGACCGCGCCGGGCAGGTCGGACCGCCACGGGGTGTGTGGTCGGGCGCGATGTGGAAGATGGTCGTCGCCCAGACGATGAGCACGACGAACGCGACGGGCAGTCGCAGCACGTCCCACGCGAAGACGAACTGGTCGCCGAGCACCGAAGCGGTCGGCGATCTGGGTCCCGGTCCCGAACAGGGGACCGACGACGACCAGGGCCAGCAGGACCGCAGCGGCGACGCGATCGATCCCGACGCCGAGTGCCAGCGCCGTGGCGCGGATCTTGAACCAGCACCGCCAGTCGTCGAGGTCGTACACCACGTTGAGCGCCCGGACCAGCGCGGCGAAGCCCCGGGACAGGGCCCACAGGGCGGTGGCAGCGAGATCGTGAGCAGGCCGGGCCGGGCGTCGTGGAACAGGTTGTCGACGGCGTCGATGCGTGCAGCTGGCCTCGGAGGTGAGCACCGTGCCCAGGAAGTCAGTACCCGCCCCTCCACCCGGGTGGCCACGTCGGCCCCGACCACAGATTCCAGGGCGCCGAGCAACGAGGCGAGGGCGAGGAACGCGGGGAACAGGCTGAGGATGGCGTAGAACGCCACCGACGCAGCGAGGTCGGTGACCCGGTCCTCCGTCCACTCCGTGCGGCACACGAGCGACCCGAAGCCGAGGACACGCACGGCCGCGTGTCCTCCAGGTTCATCGGGCGGCGGAGAGGAACTCGAGCGTGCGCTCCCACGCCAGGTCGGCGGCCCGTTCGTCGAAGCCGGGGGTGCCCGGCTCGGCGAACCAGTGGCCGACCCCGTCGTAGGTGTGGATGTCGACGGGACGGCTCGGCCAGACCGAGGCTCGCCTCCATGAGGGCGAGCTCGTCGGCGTCGATCATGGCGTCGTCCTCGGCCATGTGGAGCTGGTAGCGCGGACCGGTGTGCGGGTGAAGTCGATGCCCTGGGTGCCGTAGAACCCGACGACCGCGGACACGTCGTCGGGCTCGCGCTCGGAGAGCCACAGACCGAGCGACGCGCCCATCGAGAACCCGATGACCATGATGCGCTCGCTTCCGGCGTGGCGGGCATGCGGCGCAGGGCGTCGGCGCACGAGGTCACGGACGACGGCGAGGTGGTTGGGGTCGGCCTCGGCAAGCAGCCGTCCGGCCGTGTTCGGCATCGGTGGCCACCGTGCCGTCGAACAGGTCGGGCGCCATCGCGGTGAAGCCGGCGTCGGCCAGCTGGTTGCACCGGTCCTTGACGGATTCGGTCAGGCCCCACCACGAGTGGAGCACGAGCACGCCCGGGCCGGTGCCGGCTTCGGGGGCGTCGCGTAGGCCGCGGTGGAGTTCGGCGTCACACGGATCGACGCTACCGGCGGCACGGTTGCCATGCTCCGCCGGATGCCGGACGTCGCCCACGGAGGCCTTCGACGCCGACTGCGAGCTGTGCGAGGCGGCCCGGATGACGCCCTGGTTCCACGAGGACGACCGTGTGCTGGGTCGCCGAGTGCGAGGCGTGCGCCATCGCCCATGGTGGTGTGGCGTCCGCACGCGCATCGACCCCTCCGACGGACGACGAGGGACGCGCATGCTCGCCCACCTCGAGCGAGTCGCCGACGAGCTGCTACGGCGAGTACTGGATCGACCCCGACCGGCGCTCGATCCCCGGCCACTGGCACGTCCACGCCCGGCCGAAGGGCCGGTTCTACGGGCATCTTCGGTCTGATCTGTCCGCCTGACGGCGGCCACATCAGGTCCTGCGGCTCATTCCGGCTGCGCCGTCATGTCGCCTTAGGCTCCGCCCATGACCGAGAACTGCTCGAGCGTTCGGCCCGCTTACATCGACGACGGGGTCTACGAGGGCCCGGCGGCGAACAACCCGACCGACGCCACGCTCCACCAGATCGCCGACGACATCGCCGTGGTGTGCGCCTTCTCCCACGTGTGGGCGCTCCGGACCGACGACGGGATCTGGCGGTGTTCGACACGTCGCTCGGCCCCGTTCGGTCCGCCGGCCGTCGAGGCGGTGCGGGGATGGAGCGACGACCGCTTCGCGACCATCGTCTACACCCACGGCCACGTCGACCACGTCGGCGGCGCCGGGGCGTTCCTCGCCGACGCCGAGCGCCGCGGTGCACGCCCGCCCCGACATCGTCGCCCACGAGAACGCGCCCGCCCGCTTCGACCGGTACGAGCGGACCCACGGGCTACAACGCGGTGATCAACCAGCGCCAGTTCGGCGGGGACGCTGGCCTTCCCCAGCGAGTTCGTGCGACCCGGACGACACCTTCGCGCACCGAGCACCGCCTCGACGCGGCGGACACCGCAGATCGTGCTCCACCACGACCGGGGCGAGACCGACGACCACGCCTGGGCGTGGGTGCCCGGCCACCGGGCGATCTTCTGCCGGCGACCTGTTCATCTGGGTGTTCCCCAACGCCGGCAACCCCCAGAAGGTGCAGCGCTACGCCGCCGACTGGGCGGTCGCGCTGCGCCGGATGATCGCCCTCGAGCCCGAGCTGCTCCTGCCCGGCCCACGGCCTGCCGATCGCCGGCGCGCGACCGCATCGCCGGCGTGCTCGACGACACCGCCCCGCCCTCGAGGGCCTCGTCGCACGCCACGGTGGCGCATGATGAACGCCGGCGCCACGCTCGACGAGATCGTCCACACCGTGCGGGTCCCCGACCGATTCGCCGACCTGCCCTACCTCCGCGCCACCTACGACGAGCCCGAGTTCGTGGTCCGCAACATCTGGCGCCTCTACGGGGGCTGGTACGACGGCAACCCCGCCCGGCTCAAGCCGCCCGGCCGATGCCGTGCGTCGCCGCCGAGGTCGCGGCCCTGGCCGGCGGCGCCGACGCCCTCGCCGAGCGGGCGCGTCGAGGTCGCCGACGGCCGGCGACCTGCGCCTGGCCTGCCAGCTGGCCGAGTGGGCGCGGGCGGCCGACGACCAGCCCGCGCTCCATGCGATCAGGGCCGAGGTGTACCGCCTGCGCCGGGCGGACGAGTCCGTCGCTGATGTCCAAGGGCATCTTCGGGACGGCGGCGGCGACGTCGCGAGGAGCGAGCGGGCGAGCATGAGCTGAGACCGGCGACCGGCCGGCGACCGTCCACGACGTGGTCGGCGGCGACGAGTTCTTCGTCGAGCCTCGTCGATCGCTTCTACGCCGGCGTGGCCGAGGACCCGGTGCTGCGCCCGCTCTACCCCGACGACCTCTCCGAGCTCGAAGCGCCCATCTGGCCGGGTTCCTCATCCAGTACTGGGGCGGGTCGGCCGCCTACTCCGAGGAGCGGGGCCACCCCCGGCTCCGGATGCGCCACGCCCCGTTCGTCATCGGCCCCGCCGAGCGCGACGCCTGGTTCCGTCACATGATCGGCGCGCTGAACTCGCTGGTCGCCGAGCGCGAGATCCCCGTCGAGGCCGAGCAGGCGATGCGGGACTACTTCTCGATGGCCGCCGAGGCGATGCGCAACGGCGACTGACCGTCCGGTCCGGCATCCCGCGGGCCGGCTCCCCCGTTCCGGTTCCGGGGGACGATCCTCGTCGTGGGGCGCGGAATCGCCCCCCGGAACGAGTTCGTACGCCGGCCGCTCAGGCCCGGACCACCGCCGGGGCCCGGTCGAGGACCACGTCGGCCCCGTCGGCGACGACCCGACTCCGCTCGAGGCGACGCAGCGCCCGCATCGTCCACACTGCGGCGAGGAGCGTGGCGATGGCCCCCATCGCCACGCCGAAGCGCGGGCCCAACTGCTCGGACACGTAGCCGGCGATGGGGCCGCCGATCGGCGTGCTGCCGATGAACACGACGGCGGTGAGAGCCAGGGCTCGCCCGCGCATCGACGGGTCGGCGTGCAGGTTGATCACGGCGTTCGAACCGGAGATGAGGAAGATCGACGACAGACCGAGCGGGACGACGGCGGCCAGGCCGATCCACTGGTTGGGCGACACGGCCAGCGCCATCATGGCGATGCCCATGGCGAAGGCGGCCCGCACGAGCATCCGGGTGTCGGCGTCGGTGCGACGGGCGATCAGGAGGGCGCCGATGACCGACCCGGCGCTCATCGACGAATACAGCATCGTGAAGGTCCCGGCGTCCCCACCGAAGCTGCGCTCGGCGAGCAGGGGCAACGTGACCTGGAACTCGAAGGCGAGCGTGCCGATCACCGTCAGCAGGATCAGGGGCAGCTTCAGTTCCGGCGTCGACCAGACGTAGCGGAAGCCCTCGCGCAGCTGGCCCTTGCCCCGCAGCACCCGGCCCGAGCTGCGCAGCTTGCTCCGATCGATGCGCAGCAGCGCCCCGAGCACCGCCGTGTAGGTGACGGCGTTGACGAGGAAGCACCACCGGGCGCCGACGGTGCTGATGAGCACGCCGGCGAGCGCCGGCCCGATGACGCGCGATCCGGTCATGAGGGCGCTGTTGAGCCCGACGGCGTTGGGCACGTCGCGCTCGGCGACCATCTCGACCACCAACGCCCGGCGGGCCGGGTTGTCGAGCGCGGTGACGATGCCGTACATCCCCGACAGGACGTAGATGGCCGGGAGGCTCACCAGGTCGGTGAAGGTGAGCACCGTGAAGCCCACCGCCACCAGGGCGAACGCTGTCTGCGTGGCCAGCAGGAACTTGTGGCGATCGACCCGGTCGGCCACCACGCCGGCCCACGCGCCCAGCACCAGCACCGGCAGGAACTGAGCGGCGGTGGCGAGGCCGAGGGCGAAGCCGTTGTCGGTGAGGCGCAGGACCACCCAGATGATGGCGATGGACTGCATCCACGTCCCGGCCTGCGAGACCAACTGGCCGAAGAAGAACAGGCGGAAGTTACGGGTGCGCAGCGACCGGAACGTGTCGTTGGCGGCGTCGAGGAAGCGGAGCTTCATGCGGTCTCCTGGCCGGTGTCGGGGTCAGCGCCGTCGGGGAGCGGCTCCGCCAGCAACTCGAGCACCTCCGCCGTGGTGCGCAGGTCGGCAAGGTCGGGTGCGTCCGGGGCGCTGAGCCGGGTGGCGAGGTAGGCGTTGCGGCGGGAGCGGCTGTCGGCGAGGCGGGCGGCGCCGGCGTCGGTGAGCAGCACGCGGAACACCCGGCGGTCATCGGGGTCGTTGGTGCGGGTGACGAGCCCTTCGTCCACCAGCTTGGTGACGAGCTTGGTGACCGTGGCCGGGGCGATCTGCTCGTGGGCGGCGAGATCGCCGAGCGAGAGCGGTCCGTGCTTCTCGATGCTCACCAGGGCCGACTGGAGGGTGGGCGACAGGCCGGCGGTCTGCTGGCGGAGCTGCCGGTTCAGGCGGGCGACCGCCACGCGCAGGCGGGCGACGACCTCGAGATCGATGTCGTGGCGGGCCGCGGTGGCGGATGGTCGGCTGCTCATGGTCGGTGAAACTACTTCACCGGGTGAAACATTCCCTTCACCGGGTGAAAGGTTTCCCGGCCCAGCCGCCAGGGGTACCGTCCGGCCGATGGACACCACGACGCACACCCTCGACACCGCCGACGGACCCATGGAGCTGTACGAGGCGGTGCCCGACGAGGCCAACGGCGGTGCGGTCGTGGTGATCCAGGAGGCCTTCGGCGTCAACGACCACATCCGTGACGTCACCCGCCGGTTCGCCTCCGCCGGCTACCGGGCGGTGGCGCCGGCGCTGTTCCATCGTGCCGGCGGGGGCACGGCGCCCTACGACGACTTCTCCCGGGTGCTCCCGCTGTTCGAGAGCGTGGACGACGCCACGATCCTCACCGACGTCGACGCCGCCCTGGACCACCTGCGCTCGGCCGGCTTCGCCGACGAGCAGATCGGGCTGGTCGGGTTCTGCATGGGCGGCCGGGTCAGTTTCCTCGTGGCCATCTCCCGCGCCATCGGCGCCTCGGTCGGCTTCTACGGCGGCGGGATCGTGTCGGGTCGCTTCCCGCAGTTCCCGCCCCTGATCGACCGGGCGGGCGACCTGGCGACGCCGTGGCTGGGCCTGTTCGGGGATCTCGACCAGTCCATCCCCGTGGAGGACGTGGAGACACTCCGCACGGCGCTGGCCGACCTCGATACCCACACCGAGATCGTCCGGTACTCGAACGCCGAACACGGCTTCCACTGCGACGTCCGGCCGGCGTACAACGCCGACGCGGCCGCCGACGCCTGGCGCCGCACCTTGGCGTTCTTCGACGAGCGCCTCGCCGGCTGACCCTCGCGGTCCGTCCCTGACAGACTCCGGGGCATGGCTCTCTCGACCGGCGATCGCGCCCCCGCATTCACCCTCGTCGACCAGAACGGCGACAAGGTCAAGCTCACCGACCTCAAGGGCCGCAAGGTCCTCGTCTACTTCTACCCGAAGGCCGACACGCCCGGGTGCACCACGCAGTCGTGCGAGCTCAGCGCCATCAAGGACGACGTCGACGTGCAGATCATCGGCATCAGCCCCGACGCGCCGGCCAAGCAGAAGAAGTTCGACGACAAGTACTCGCTCGGCTTTCCGCTGCTCTCCGACGCCGACCACACCGTGGCCGAGAAGTACGGGGCCTGGGGCGAGAAGTCGATGTACGGCAAGAAGTACATGGGCATCGTCCGCTCGGCGTTCCTGATCGACGAGAAGGGCAAGATCGCCGAGGCCTGGCCCAAGATCAGTCCCAAGGACACGCCCAAGAAGCTGCTGGCAGCCCTGGGCCGAGTGAGCGGCCTCGACCCGGCCGAGATCCTCCCGCACCGGGAGCCGTTCGCGTTCATCACCACCATCGACGAGGTGGCGGCGGGGGAGTCCGCCCGCTGCTCGTGGGTGCTGACCGGCGACGAGGACTTCTTCGCCGGCCACTTCCCCGGCCGGCCCACGTTGCCCGGCGTGCTCATGCTCGAAGCCCTGGCCCAGACCGGTGCCGTCGCCGCCCTCCAGGACCCCCGCTTCGCCGGCAAGTTGCTGCTCTTCGGCGGCGTCGACAAGGCTCGCTTCCGCCGCCAGGTCCTGCCCGGCGACACGCTGACCCTCCAGGTCACCATGGGACGCATGTCGGCCCGCGCCGGCAAGGGCCACGGCGTCGCCTCGGTCGCCGGCGACACCGCCTGCGAGGCCGACCTCCTCTTCGTCGTCGCCGACGCGCCTTAGGCGGGCGCGATGATCAGGCAGCCGTTGTGGCCGCCGAAGCCGAAGCTGTTGGAGAGCACGGGTCCTGGCTCCCACTCGCGGGCCTCGCCGGTGACGAGGTTGATCTGGGGCAGCTCGGGATCGACGGCGTCGGTGCCCATCGTCGGCGGGATGAGCCGCTTCTGGATCGACAGCACGGCGGCGACGGCCTCGAGCGCACCGGCGGCGCCGAGCGCGTGACCGGTGACGCCCTTGGTGGACACCACCGGCGGGCCGTTCTCCCCGAACACCTTGGCGATGCTCTGGGCCTCGGCGGCGTCGTTGAGCGGGGTGGAGGTGCCGTGGGCGTTGATCTGGGCGATGTCGGCGGCCGTGAGGCCGGCATCGGCCAGGGCCAGCTCCATGCAGTCGATGGCTCCGACCCCGCCGGGGGACGGGGCGGTGATGTGGTGGGCGTCGGCGTTGGAGGCGCCGCCCAGGAACTCGGCCAGGATGGTGGCGCCGCGCTCGACGGCGTGGTCCCACTCCTCGAGCAGGAGGATGCCGGCGCCCTCGGCGATGACGAAGCCGTTGCGGTCGGCGGAGAACGGGCGCGACACGCCGTCGTTCGACAGCGCGGTCATGTTCTGGAACCCGGCGATCCCGGTGGGCGTGAGCGTCGACTCCGCGCCGCCGGCCAGGACGGCGTCGCACCGGCCCCACGCGATCAGCTCGGCGGCCCGGGTGATGCCGTGCGTCCCGGCGGCACAGGCGGTGACGATGGTCTCGCAGGGGCCCTGCCACCCGTAGCGCATCGACACGGAGGCGCCGGCGGCGTTGGGCATCATCATCGGCACCAGGAACGGCGACACCCGCCGGGAGCCCTTCTGGTCGTTGACCAGGATCTGCTCCTCGAGCGTCTCGATGCCGCCGATCCCGGTGGCCACCATCACGCCCATGCGACCCGGTTCGTAGCCGAGCCGGCCGTCGGGGAACCCGGCGTCGCCGAGGGCGAGCTGGGCGGCGGCCAGGCCGAACTGGGCGAACCGGTCGGTGCGGCGCGCCTCCTTCGGGTTGTCGAAGTAGGCCGAGGGATCGAAGTCGGTGATCTGGCGCATGCCGTCCTCGGGCTCCCGCAGGAGGCTGGCCCAGAACGCCTCCGCGCCCGTCCCTCCCTTGGTCACCGCGCTGACCGCAGTGATGGCGACGCGCCGGCGCCTCCGTACGTTCCGATCGTCGTCGACGTGCGCCATGGTCACTTCCTCCGCGGATCGTCTCTCGAGCCCTAGAGCTTCGCCTTGATGAGGTCGAACGCACCGCCGACCGTGTCGATGCCCTCGAGCTCTTCCTCCTCGACGGTGACGTCGAACTCCTCCTCGAGCGCCATGACCAGCTCGACGAGGTCGAGGCTGTCGGCGTCGAGGTCGTCGGCGAAGCTGGCCTCCTTCGTCACCTGGGACTCCTCGACACCGAGGACCTCGACGGCGCACTTCTGGAACCTTGCGAATTCGTCGCTCACTGCTCTGCTGTCTCCTGGATCGTTGGATTGGGAACGTTGCTGATGGGTGGGGCGGCCCTAGAAGCCCATGGCGATGCCGCCGTCGACCGGGAGCACGGCTCCGGTGATGAAGCCGGCGGCGTCGGACGCGAGGAACTGCACGGCGGCGGCGACCTCGTCAGGGGTGCCCAGGCGTCCGAGCGGTACGGCCGCGGCCATCTCGGCCCGGCGGTCGTCGTCGACGGCGGCGAGCATGTCGGTGACGATGGGTCCGGGCGCCACCACGTTGACCGTGATGTTGCGGGGGGCGAGCTCGCGGGCCATGGCCCGGGCGAGGCCGATCAGGCCGGCCTTCGAGGCGGCGTAGTTGGCCTGGCCGGCGGCGCCCAGGTAGGCGCCGACCGACGACATGAACACCATGCGGCCGAAGCGGGCCCGCATCATCTTCTTGGTGACGGCCCGGGCGAAGCGGAAGGTGCCGGTGAGGTTGGTGTCGACGACGGCGGCGAAGTCGTCGTCGGACATGCGCACCATGAGCCCGTCGCGGGTGATGCCGGCGTTGGCGACCAGGATCTCGACCGGCCCGAGCTCGGCCTCCACCTTCGCCACCGCGTCGTCGACCGCCGCGCCGTCGGTGCTGTCGCATGCGACCGCCATGGCACCGTCGACCTCGCCGCCCGAGCGCGAGACGGTGGCGACGCGATGGCCGGCGCCGACGAAGGCGTTCGTGCAGGCCAGACCGATGCCACGGTTGCCGCCGGTCACGAGCACCGTCCGGGCGGTCGCAGGTGGTTCGGTGGCGCTCACGGGGCTGCATCTTCGCGGACGGCAGGCGGATCGAGGGACACCGGCCCCGCCGCGGACCAGCGGACCACGGCAGACGCCCACGTCATGCCGGCGCCGAAGCCCACCATGAGGATGAGGTCGCCGTCCCGCACGCGGTCGTGGTCGATCGCCTCGACGAGGGCGAGCGGGATGGACGCGGCCGACGTGTTCCCCGTCGATGGCAGCACCACGGCGGTCTGGTCACGGTCGAACCCGAGCTTGTCGCAGGCCGAGTCGATGATCCGGATGTTGGCCTGGTGCGGGACGAGCAGCGCGATGTCCTCGGCCTTCACGCCGGCTCGCTCCATGGCGGCGTGCGCCGACGCCACCATCACCCGCACGGCCCGGCGGAACACCTCCCGACCGTCCATGATCATGTAGCCGCCGACCTCGGCGTACAGGATGTGCTCGGCGTCGCCGTCCGAGCCGACGTCCCAACCCAGCAGCTGGGCCGGCTCGCCCTCCGGGATGGCGTCGAGCAGTACGGCGCCGCCGCCGTTGCCGAACAGGATCGCCGTGCCCCGGTCGTCGGGATCGGTGATGCGGTCCATGGTCTCGGCGCCGATGAGAAGGACCCGCTTGGCTCCCATGGCGATGTAGCCGTTGGCCGCGGCGAGGCCGTAGACGAAGCCGGAGCAGGCGGCGTTGAGGTCGAACGCGCCGCAGCCGAGGCCGAGCAGCGCCTGCACGGTGGAGGCCGACGCCGGCATGGCTCGATCGGGGCTGGTGGTGCACAGGATGAGCAGGTCGACGGTGGCGGGGTCGACGCCGGCGGACTCGATCGCCTTGCGACCCGCTTCGGCGGCCAGTCCGGACGTGGTGCCGCCGATGCGACGTTCCTTGATGCCGGTCCGCTCGGTGATCCATGCATCGCTGGTGTCGAGCCGGGCCTCCAGGTCGGCGTTGGACAGCACGTCGGGCGGCAGCGCCGTGCCCCAACCGATGATCCGGCCACCGGCGCTCATGCCGTCACCACGGCGTCGGCCACCGCATCGACCTGGTCGGGTGTCATCGCCGAGTGGCGGCCGGCGTCGGATGCGATCCGCTTGATCGTGCCGGTGAGCACCGCTCCGGGGCCGACCTCGACGAACGTCGTGGCGCCGGCGTCGACCAGCGTCTGCACCGACCGTGCCCAGCGCACGGGGTTGACCAGCTGGCGACGGAGGAGGTCGGGCCAGTCGGCGGCGGCGGTGTGCACGGCGGCGTCGACGTTGGCGACGATCGGGACCCGGGCGTCGTGGAACGTGGCGACCGAGATGGCGGCGTCGAGGCGGGGACCGGCCGGTGCCATGAACGGGGTGTGGAACGCGCCTGACACGTCGAGAGGCATCACCCGCTTCGCGCCCGCATCCTTGGCGGCAGTACCGGCGGCGTCGACCGCGTCCGGGCTGCCGGCGATCACGACCTGGCCGGGGGCGTTGCTGTTCGCCACCCACACGTCGCCGCCGATCGACTCGCAGGCGGCGGCGACGGCGTCGTCGTCGAGGCCGAGGACGGCGGCCATGGTGCCGGTCCGCTCGGTGGTGCAGACCTGCATGGCCTCTCCCCGCTCGACGACCAGCCGCACGGCGTCGGCGTAGTCCAGGACGCCGGCCGCGCACAGGGCGGACAGCTCGCCCAGGCTGTGGCCGGCGGCCAGTTCGGGTTCGACACCACGGCGGCGGAGACCGTCGAGCACCAGCATCGACTGGACGAACGTGCCGAGCTGGGCGTTGCGGGTCTCGACCAGCTCCTCGGCGTCGGCGTCGGTCAGGAGCCGACCCACATCACGCCCGGCGGCCTCCGATGCCTCGTCCACCAGGTCCCACGACGGGTCCGCACGGAACGGGGTGCCCATCGCCGGTTGTTGGCTTCCCTGTCCGGGGAAGACGAAGCAGAGCATGGAGGGGACCTCGGGGGAGCGGGCGGGGAACGGAGGTGGGACCCTGCCGATGCCGGCAGGGTTTCACCGGGGCAGGTCAGGACCGGGCGACGGGCGTGACCTCGGCGTACGGACCGAACCCGTGGGCGCGGTCGTGGGCGGCGAGACGACGATCACGCCAGACGAGGAACGCCACCAGCGCGGCGAACAGGAGCAGGCGCTTCATGAGGGCGATGGTAGAGCGTCCGCCGACGCTGCCGTCCATGGCGTCGGATGCCGGCATCGCCGCGGTGCCCGGGGCGGGACTCGAACCCGCACGACCGTGAGGTCAGCGGATTTTGAGTCCGCCGTGTCTGCCAATTCCACCACCCGGGCGAGGTCCGACGATCGTACCGCCGAGCCGCTGTCCGCCCGGAAGCGTGGCGGTAGCGACGATGGTCTACCCGCGGTCGGCCAGCGCCGGAACGCTGCAACGCACGTCGAGGATCTGACCGTCGGCACCGGCCATCGTCACGCCCAGCGATGCGAGGAGCTGATCGATGAAGGTGTCGAGAACCTGGGCCATGACCGGCTTCAGTGCTTGCGTGATCATGTTGTTGATGGCGGCCTGCGTCACCCCGGCGAGCAGGAGCTTGGTGAGGGTCGTACCGCTCACGGCGTTGTAGGTGATGCTGTTGAACGTCGCGTCGGAGATCTCGGTCCCTGAGACGCCGCCGCTGTAGCGGTACATCGGGGTGGCGTACGGCGCGGTGAACGTGTGGGTCTCGGAGGCGCCCAGCAGGTTGGCGCTGCCGGTCACGTTGGTGACCGCGGCGAGGTCGAGGGTGACGTTGAGGACCCCGCCGAGGAGACCGAGGCCGGGCAACGGGAGTGTGATCGGGTCGGTGATGAGCGAGCTCGAGGCACCGTTGGCGCCGGCCAGGTTGACCGTGACCGCACCGGTGTTCACCAACATGTCCACGACCGATCCGTCGACCCCCTGCGGCGAGCACGCGATGCGCTGGTAGAGCGAGTCGGCCCGCGCCACTTCGATGGTCAGCGGGAGGTGTCCGTGCACCGAGGTGACGCCGCCGAGGCCGGCGACACCGAGCAGCCCGAGGTCGAGCGGGATGCCGGAGAGCGGCACGTCGACTCCGACGCGGATCTGGGAGTTCTGGGGTCCGGTCTCGCCGGGGTTCTTCCAGTGGGCGTCGATCTGAGGCTTCTCGATGACCGAGATGTCGGGCGTCACCGTGCCGACCCCGAAGGCCCCCAGGTCGATCGGCATCTCGAGTCCGACGAAGTTGTTGCCGTCGATCGCGACGGCACTGAAGGTCAGCAACTGCAAGAGGTTGATGGTCGCATCGGCGGCCGCGCCGTTCCCGGTGCCGCCCTGGCCCTCGGCGAGCGCACTCTGCCCGTGCCGCCCGGCGATGATGGCGCCGAAGTCGAACTCGGAGGTGCTACCCGCCTTGGTACCGACCGCCGCAGCGATGGAACGGAGCGTGGCCGTCACGCCGGCGTCGGCGACGTTGCCATTGGCATCGATGGC
This sequence comes from uncultured Acidimicrobiaceae bacterium, assembly GCA_963811245.1. GTDB lineage: Bacteria > Actinomycetota > Acidimicrobiia > Acidimicrobiales > Salinilacustritrichaceae > Salinilacustrithrix. Next base: position 48,494 of record CAWEQL010000009.1, on the reverse strand, counting down.
GTCGGCGGCAGCGTTGAAGACGTCGCCGGCATTCACACGGCTCGAGACGAGCTGATCGGGACTGGCGCCGTTCATCTGGGCAGCCAGATCACCGAGGGACACCATGGCGTCGGCCAGGCCGCGGTACGACAGGGCGTCCAACCGCAGACCGTCGGACGGTCCGGTGACGGCGCACGGCACCTCGCCGGAATCGGCGGTGACGCTGCCCTCCACGCCTCCACTCACCTCGATGCCGAGGGCCGCGGAGTAGACGTAGTTCATCATCGCGACCTGGCTCTCGGTGGACGCGTCACGCGCAGTCCGCCGTGGGATCGAACAGCTGGATCCCGGCGAACACCGACCCGAGCCGTCCCATCGTCTGGGCCCGGGCCACGGCGACCGCCTCCGACTCACGGACCGCTCCCGCTGACTCAAATCGAAGAACATCGGGATCGTGGAGCTGAGATCCACCCGCACGGCGTCCGGGTACACGAACGGATCGGTGGTGGGAGTGAACGTCTGCGTCGGGACGTCCCAGGTGCCCACCTGCACCTGGGCGGCGGTGAGGGTGGCCGGGAAATCGTTGCGGGCGGCGCTGAGGTTGGCCTCCGTGATCGCCGCAGCGAGAGCATCGACCGATGTGAGGCCCCCGATCTTCTGCACCGCATCGAGGGCGATGGCATCGGCGTCGGCTTGCACATCGCGTCGCTCGGCGCGAAGTCGGCCGAGGTCGACGGCGAACGACACCATGAGGAGCAGCATCGTCAGCATCAAGGCCGTCATCGGCAGGATGACGCCCCGGTCGTTCCCGACCGCTCGCGAGACGAGCGCATCCTGGTCATGGCAGGTCTGGGACCGGGACCAGGTGGACCGTGGTCTGTGACGACAGCGTGTCGGGCTCGAACGCCGAGATGATCGGGAACGGCGGGAGGATGCGCCCGTCCCCGCTGTTCTCGAACTCGATGTGGGTCGAGAGGCAGGCATCGGCCGGCTCAGCGGCGGGAGGTTTCACCAGCGTCGCCCGGTCCTGGCCCTTGATGGCGCCGAAGTCGAAGTCGGTGTTGCACTGGTGAACGGCCACCAGGCAGAACGCCGTGCTGCCGCATGCGCGGTCGAACTCGGTCATCGCCGCCTCCATCGAGGAGAGCGCCACGTCCTTGCGTTCGTCGACGCTGTCCGTTCCCGGATCGTCCACGACGGCGATCGATGCCCGCGCCGCCTCGGAGGCCGACTGGGTCATGTTCTGCTTGAAGGCCAGGATCAGGCCGAAGTCGATGATCCCGGTGAGGAGCAGGACGAACAGGAGGCCCATCACGAAGGCGAACTCGACCATCGCAGCACCGCGCTCGTCCCGGCGCCGGCGGATGTGACGCATGAGTGGCATCGAGCGCTCCCCGTGTGGTCGTGGTGGCCGTTCGATCGGACGCCGACCGAGCTGTGTCCCGAACAGAGCATTCGGGCGATGTGTCCAGTATCGGCACGTCGCGGCTCGGGGGCGATGACCCGTCCTGCCATTTCCGTGACGCCGACCGGACTAGTTCTGCGCGTCCTATCGCCGGTCGGCGAGCGCCTCGACGGCGGCGGGGGTGGGACCGGACACGATCCGGTCGATCGGCTCGGGGAGGGCGATCGACCAGTTGGGCCACTGGTCGGTGGTGCCCGGCATGTTCGGGCGCTCCTCGACGGCGAGGACGTCGTCGATGGTGCCCATCGCCACCTCGACCGGCGATGCGGCCAGGGCCCGGTGGACCGCGACGATCGCCTCCGATGCGGTCGCGTCCGGACCGGCGATGCGCTCGACCGGGGCTCGGAGACGCTCGGAGCCCTCGGCCGACAGGCCGGCCTCGGCCCGCAGCCGCTGGTCGGCGCCGTTCCACACGCCGGCGACCGTGGGCAGGTCATGGGTGGTGGCGGCGCCGACCACGCCACTGGGCCACGCCGACGGCGGATCGTCCTCGAAGTAGACGAGGCGGGTGCCGAGCACGCCGTTGTGGGCCAGGGTGTCCCGCACCCCTTCCTCCACCGTGCCCAGGTCCTCGCCGATGACGAACGTGCCCGCCCGCGCCGACTCGATCGCCACCACGGCCAGCAGCTCGTCGGCGTGGGAGCGGACGTAGGCGCCGTCGGCGGGCCGTCCGCCGGACGGGATCCAGAACGTGCGGAACAACCCGAGGACGTGGTCGATGCGCAGGCCGCCGCCGTGGTGCATGTTGGCCCGTACGGTCCGGGCGAAGCTCTCGTACCCGGACGCGCGGAGGGCGTGCGGGATGTAGGGGGGCAGGCCCCAGTCCTGGCCGTCGGCGGCGAACTCGTCGGGTGGGGCACCGATGCGTGCGCCGAGCGCCAGCAGGTCCTGGTCGGCCCAAGCGTCGGCGCCGCCGGGATCGATCCCCACGGCGAGGTCGGCGATGACCGGCGACGACCGGGTGGCGTCACGGAGCTGGCGGTCGGCCACCCACTGCAACCAGGCGTGGAACCGCACCCGGTCGCCGTGGTCGACGGCGAAGCGCTGCACGGCCGGGCTGGCCGGGTGGCGCAGCTCCTCGGGCCAGTCCTGCCACGGACCGGGATGGGCTTCGCTGATGGCGCAGAACGTCGCCCACCGCTGGAGGTCGTCGCCGCCCCGGGTGCGGAAGCCCTCGACCTCGACGTCGATGGCGGTGCCACGGGCGTCGAAGAGCCGTTGGAGGGCGGGCAGCTTGGCCGCCCAGACCGCCCGCCGGTCGATGCGGCGCTCGGCGAGCAGCGCTCTCGCCTCCGTCGCCAGCCGGGCGACCACGTCGTCCCGCGTGGCGCCGGCCACCTCGTCGACGCAGATGTGGAGTGGGTTCAGGAAGCGCCGGCTGCTCGGGTAGTACGGGCTCGGCTGCGGGTCGGCGCCCGGCGACGGGGCGTGGAGCGGGCTGGTGGCGACCAGGTCGATGCCGGTCGATGCCGCCCATCCGCACAGCATCCGCAGGTCGCGCAGGTCACCGATGCCCCAGCTCGACTCGCTTCGTGCGGCGTAGAGCTGGACGGCCAACGCGGAGGCTCGTGCGGGATCGGGTCGATGGCAGCGCCGTGGGCGGATGATCATCAACGTCGTGGGACCGCCGTCGGTGGGGCTGAGGCGGTGACGACCGATGGGGAGGTCCGGCGAGACCGCCTCGACGACCCCCAGGTCGGCGCCGGACTCCAGCACGAGTCGGCACGGTGACTGCAACGGCCCGCCCCACCCGTTGGGCACGATCCACACCGGCGGGTCGACCGGTGGACGTTCGTCCCCGTCGGCACCCATCAGCCGTCGCAGCTCGTGCCGGGTGTGGTCGGGCGTGTCCCGCCACCGGCCGTCGGTTGCCCAATGGCCGTACGTGATCCCCCACGGGTCGGCACCCGGGCGCCCCTGCTCCACTCTGTCTGCTCCTCTGCACCGGTGTCGGGTCGTCGGACGCCACAACGTATCCGTGCTGATGTGGTTTCCAGACCCCCGGTTCGAGAGGCGTGGGGTCGTACACTCGACCCGTGTCCAGACGCCAGGTCGAGCGTCGCCTGACCGAGGTCGGGCGCCGTCTACGAGAGCTCCGGGAAGAGCTGCGTGTCGCCGACGAGCAGCTCCTGCATCTCGCCGACGCCGCCGACGACGCCCGGCTGCGCGCCCTCGTCTCCGAGACCCCCGTCTCCGACCGCGAACACCGCGAAGCGGCCCGTCACGCCGAGTCGATGCGGTCCCATCGCACCGCCGTCGCCGACGAGATCGCCCGCCTCGAGGTCGCCCAGGACGAGCTGCTCGACCGCTTCTCCGCCGAGACGGGGTGAAGGGCGCGGCGGGTCAGATCGTTTCCGCACCACCCCGGTTCCGTGGCACCATCGGGGCTCGCATCCGTGGATCCGCCTGCCAGCGGGAAGGGAGACAGCGATGGCCACGCGAGTGGTGATTGCCGAGGACGAGGCCATCATCCGTCTCGATCTCAAGGAGACGCTGGAGGAAGAGGGTTACGACGTCGTCGGCGAGACCGGCCGGGGCGACGAAGCGGTCGACCTCGTCCGCGAGCTCGAACCCGACCTGGCCATCCTCGATGTCCGCATGCCCGGCCTCGACGGCCTGTCGGCCGCTCGCGAGATCACCGCCAACCGCCAGTCGGCCGTCCTGATCCTCACCGCCTACTCCCAGCGTGACCTGATCGAGCAGGCCCGCGACGCCGGCGCCCTCGCCTACCTGGTCAAGCCGTTCCAGCGTTCCGAGCTCATCCCCGCCGTGGAGATCGCACTGGGCCGCCACCGCGAGATGCGCGCGCTGCACGACCAGACCCAGAGCCTCGAGGACCAGCTCGAGACCCGCAAGCTGGTCGACCGGGCCAAGGGCATCCTCATGGACGCCCACGAGATGTCCGAGGGCGACGCCTTCGACTGGATCCAGAAGCGGGCCATGAACTCGCGCGTCAAGGCGCGCGACGTGGCCCAGCAGGTGATCGACGGAACCGCTCGTCCCGACGACGGCGCCGACACCGGGTCCACCGCCGCCGGAGCCTGATCCCCTCGATGCCCACGTCCGGCCCGAACGGCGAGCCGACGAATGCGAAGCATTCGTCAACCGACGAGGCCCGCCAGGGCCGACGGAGGCGCTACCTGCTCATCGACGGCAACTCGCTCACGTACCGGGCGTTCTTCGCGCTGCCGACCGACCTGGCCACCGCCTCGGGCCAGGTCACCAACGCGGTGTACGGCTTCACGTCGATGCTCATCAACATCCTGCGCGACCACCCCAGCGAGGGCATCGCGGTGGCCTTCGACCGGGCCGAGCCGACGTTCCGCCACGAGCGCGTCGCCGACTACAAGGCCGGTCGGGCCGAGACGCCGGACATCCTCCGCCAGCAGATGGGTCTGGTCCGCCAGGTGCTCGAGACGCTCGGCATGTGCATCATCGACCGGGCCGGCTTCGAGGCCGACGACATCATCGCCACGCTGGCCACCGAGGCTCGCGACCGCGGCGACGACGTCATCGTGGTCACCGGCGACCGCGACGCCTACCAGCTGGTCGAGGACCCGCACATCAAGGTGCTCTACAACAAGCGCGGCGTGTCCGACTACGCGTTGTACGACGAGGCCGGTATCGAGGAGCGCACCGGGGTCCGGCCCGACAAGTACGTCATGTACGCCGCCATGCGGGGCGACAACTCCGACAACCTGCCGGGCGTGCCCGGGGTGGGGGAGAAGACGGCGGCGAAGCTGCTCAACACCTACGGCGACCTCGACGGCATCTTCGCCCATGTCGACGAGCAGACACCGAAGCTGCGCGAGAACCTGGCCTCCCACGAGGAGCTCGTCCGCGAGAACGCCGTGGTGATGGAGCTCATCCGCGACATGGACCTCGACGTCTCCCTCGACGAGCTGTCCATGGGTGAGATCGACATCGACGAGCTCAAGCGGCTGTTCGCCTTCCTCGAGTTCCACTCGCTGTTCGACCGGCTCACCGAGGCGCTCGGCACCGACCTGGGTGCCATGCAGTCCTCCGACGAGCTGGAGGCCGAGGTCATCGAGGGCGACGCGTCGGTGGTGTCTGATGCGCTGGGGCGGATCGCCGGCGACGCCGTGGTCGGCGTGTCCGGCGCCTTCGGGCCCGACGACGCGCTCACCGGCCTCGCGGTCGTGGTCGACGACCCGGTCGACGCCGTGGTGTGGATCCCGGCCGAGCAGCTCGACGAGACGCCGGTGGCCAGCGCGCTCGCGGCCGTCCTGGGGGACCGCCGGATCGCCGTCCACGAGGCGAAGGTGCTGCTGAAGGCCCTGTGGTCGGTCGACCTCGACATCCCCGGCCTGGCCGTCGACACCACGCTGGCTGCCTACCTGCTGGACCCGGCCGAGTCGAACTACCGGCTCGCCGACCTGCTGGCCCGCTACGCCCGTCTCGTCCTCCCCGACGACGGTGCGGCACCGGAGGGCCAGCTCGATCTCGGTGGTGACGAGTCGACGCCGATGTCGGTGGTGGCCGCCCGCAACGCCCTGGCCACCGCCCGCCTCGCCGTTCCGCTGCTCGAGGCCATCGACGCCCAGGGTCTGCGGTCGCTCAACGATGACCTCGAGACCCCGCTCGTCCGGGTGCTGGCCAAGATGGAGACCGTGGGCGTCGCGGTCGACGTCGACGTGCTCACCCGGCTGCGGGACCGGCTCACCACCGAGGCCGAGGAGCTGCGGGCCGCCATCACCGAGGCCGCCGGTCACCCGTTCAACGTCAACTCCACGAAGCAGATGCGCGAGGTCCTCTTCGACGAGCTCGGCCTCGTCCCCCAGAAGAAGACCAAGACCGGCTACTCCACCGATGCGCAGACCCTGGAGAAGATGCGGGGCGACCACCCCATCGTCGACGCCATCCTCAGCTACCGCGAGGTCGAGAAGCTCCGCTCCACCTACGGCGAGTCGCTGCTCCAGGACGTGCAGCCCGACGGTCGCATCCACGCCACCTTCAACCAGACCGTGGCTCGCACCGGCCGCCTCAGCTCCGACAACCCGAACCTGCACAACATCCCGGTGCGCTCGGAGATGGGTCGGGAGTTCCGGGAGGCCTTCGTGGCCGCCGACGGCTACCGCCTGCTGGTGGCCGACTACAACCAGATCGAGCTGCGCTGCATCGCCCATCTGGCCGAGGACCCGGGGCTGATCGAGGCGTTCGAGTCCGGCACCGACATCCACACCGAGACCGCGGCTCGCGTGTTCGGCGTCGGCCTCGACGAGGTCAAGCCGGACCAGCGGGCCAAGGCCAAGATGGTCTCCTACGGGTTGGCCTACGGCATGGAGGCCTACGGGCTCGGTCAGCGCCTCAACATCCCGACCAAGTGAAGCCGCCGTCATCCTCGACGCCTACTTCGTCGCCTTCCCCAACGTGCACGCCTACATGGACCGCGTGGTCGAGGAGGCCCGCACCAAGGGGTACACCGAGACGCTGTTCGGGCGCCGGCGCCAGATCCCCGAGCTGGCGTCGGGCAACCCCCGCATCCGCCAGGCCGGCGAGCGCCAGGCCATGAACGCCGGCATCCAGGGTCTGGCCGCCGACATCTTCAAGGTCGCCCTCGTCCGGCTCGACCAGGCGCTCGAGGACCAGGACCTCGGCACTCGCATCACCCTCCAGGTCCACGACGAGATCATCTGCGAGGTCCCCGACGCCGAGACCGACGTGGCCCGCGAGCTGGTCCAGTCGATCATGTGCGGTGCCGCCGAGCTCCGGGTGCCGATCGAGGTCAACCTGGCCTTCGGCGACTCGTGGGCGGCGGCGAAGTGACGGGCGGCGCCGCCGACTCCTCGCCCGGTGAGTGACCCGGGCACCGGCCGGTGGTTCCGACCACTGGCCGACCACATGGGCGCCACCTATCTGCGGTACTCGTTCACCAAGGGCACCGAGCAGGAGACCGGGTTCCTCGCCGACGTGCTCGGCCTGGGTCCCGGCGCCCGGTTGCTCGACGCCGGGTGCGGGCCGGGTCGCCACGTGCGCGCGTTCGCCGCCCGGGGGGTGGACGTGGTCGGTGCCGACCTGGCCGAGTCGTTCTGTGCCCTGGTGCGCCAGGGCGAGCCGCCCGCGCCGGCGGTGGCGGCCGACGTCCGGGCGCTGCCGTTCACCGGCGGCTTCGCCAGCGGTTTCGACGCCGTCATCTCGATCTGCCAGGGCGGCTTCGGCCTGCTCGGTGGGCCCGGCGCCCCGGTTGACGCCGACGTCGCCGCCGTCGTCGAGCTGGCCCGCTGCCTGCGCCCGGGCGGTCGGCTCGCCCTCAGTGCCTTCTCGTCCTACTTCCAGGTCCGGTACCTGGAGTCGCACGACACCTTCGACGTCGCCGCCGGCGTCAACCACGAGCGCACGAGCGTCAAGAACGCCGCCGGCGAGGACCTCGACGCTGACCTGTGGACCACCGGCTTCACGCCCCGCGAGCTGCGCCTCCTCGCCGGCGCCGCCGGCCTCCACGTCGACCACCTCTGGTCCGTCACCCCCGGCGACTACGCCCGCCGCCCACCTGACCTCGACCACCCCGAGTTCCTCCTCGTCGCCACCAAACCCACCTGACCCCGTCCGCACCCCCCCGCCCGAGGTTCCGGGACGCGGCACACGTCTCCGGCAGCGTCCACCGCGTCCCGGAATCCGTGTGAAATCCTTCCGGGACGCGGGACACGTCTCCGGCGGCGTCCACCGCGTCCCGGAATCCGTGTGAACATGTGAATGGTCGGGTCACCACAGCGGGCGACGACAGTCGACGGGCCAGGGACATGACGACGTGTGGAAGACCTGCGGCCGGCCCGCCATGGCCGCCGTGCGAGCCTTCTCCACCACCCGGCACACGTCGACGGTGTTCGAGAACAGATCGTCCTCCCAGATCACCGCGACGGCGAAGCCGGCTGCCACCAGCTGGCCGTAGCGGCGCAGATCGCTGTCGCGATCTGACGGCGTGGTGTGGAACGTGACGCTGTTGACCTCGGCGACCATCGGCAGATCGAGGTCTCGAAAGTCGGTGCGGCCGATGGGCCGGTCACCTCCGACCACGGTCTGCGGCTTCATGTCGGCGGCGCCGGCAGCGCGGAGAACGACAGTCAGACGATCTTCGAGACGACTCTCGGTCGCGCTGCTTCCGGGCTGTCGATCGTCGGCGAGCGCCCGCATGATCGTGGTACCGGCGCGGCCGCGGCACGCGAGAGCGGCCAGGGATTCGTGCAGCTCGTCCCATCGCACCAGACCACCGCGGTGGAGGTCGTCGAGGGCTCGGCCCACCCGAGGCACGCTCCATTCGAGCGGCAGGTGGGCCAATCGCGCTGCCTCCGACCACACCGTCCGGATCGGTGCCGTCACCGGGAGGCCCCGGTGGACGACGAGGTCGCCGGGGCGAACGTCTCGCAGACGGTGGGCCCTGGCCAGAGTCGGTTGGCGATTCGACGTCCCACGCCTGCGGCCGATGAGGACCGGCTCCACACGCCGGTTCCGCACCCCGAACCATGCCAGCGCCGACTCGCCGTGCAGGAACGCTGTCGGGCCGGCATCCAGCACGCCGGCGAACGCGTGTTGCTCGACGGTGGCTGGCCAACCGTCCAGACGCAACACGTTGCCGCTGAGCGTCTCCCATCGTCCGTTGCGTCGGGCGGAGGTCCACCAGCGGTGGTCGCCGCCGAGGATGCCCATCTGATGGATGCCGATGATGCCCTCCTGGATCGCGGCCAGACGCCGCAACCGTGCTTCCCAATGCATTTCGTCATCTTCCACACGACCTCTGACAGCATCCTCGGCGGGACGCCTCTCGAGCGGCGCCCGAACCGGGACGCGTCAGATGGCGTTGCGGTCGTGGCACGCGTCCCGGAACGACCTTGGGTGGCGGGATGGAGGGGTGGGCAAAGGCCCTGCTACGCTGGCTGATCGGTCTGACTTCGCCCTCGGGCGGGTCGGCCACGTCCGGACCATCCAGCAACCGAGTGAGAACCTTTGTCGACCACCACGTCCAGCGCCACCCTCGTCCCGGAAGGGCTCACGCAGAGCCCCAGCGAGATGGGGACCTTCAACGACGAGGGTGAATACACCCCTCGTGAGATCACCTCCAACGACGTCGGCAGCTTCGCCGACTACATCGACGATTCGATGGTCACCATCGAGGATGGCCAGCTCGTCGAGGGGAAGGTGGTGCGGATCGACAAGGACGAGGTGCTGCTCGACATCGGCTTCAAGTCCGAGGGCGTCGTCCCCAGCCGTGAGCTCAGCATCCGCAACGACGTCGACCCGTCCGAGGTCGTGTCGCTCGGCGACACCATCGAGGCCCTCGTCCTCACCAAGGAGGACAAGGAAGGCCGCCTGATCCTGTCCAAGAAGCGGGCCCAGTACGAGCGGGCCTGGGGCAAGATCGAGGAGATCAAGGAAGCCGAGGGCGTCGTCACCGGCCCGGTCATCGAGGTCGTCAAGGGCGGGCTCATCATCGACATCGGCCTGCGCGGCTTCCTGCCCGCCAGCCTGGTCGAGCTCCGCCGGGTCCGCGACCTCGCCCCCTACGTGGGTCGCGAGCTCGAGGCCAAGATCATCGAGCTCGACAAGAACCGCAACAACGTCGTCCTGTCCCGTCGGGCCTGGCTCGAGGAGACCCAGCGCGAGCAGCGTGAGGACTTCCTCCAGAACCTCAAGCCCGGCGAGGTCCGCCGTGGCGTGGTGTCGAGCGTCGTGAACTTCGGCGCCTTCGTCGACCTGGGCGGCATGGACGGCCTCGTGCACGTGTCCGAGCTGTCCTGGAAGCACGTCGACCACCCCGGCTCGGTCGTGGCCGTCGGCGACGAGATCGAGGTCCAGGTCCTCGAGGTCGACAACGACCGCGAGCGCATCTCCCTGTCTCTCAAGGCCACCCAGCAGGATCCCTGGCAGGAGTTCGCCGGCGCCCACCGCGTGGGCGAGCTGGTCTACGGCCGGGTCACCAAGCTGGTGCCGTTCGGTGCGTTCGTCCAGGTGGGCGAGGGCATCGAGGGTCTGGTCCACATCTCCGAGATGTCGGCCCACCACGTCGATCTCCCCGAGCAGGTCGTCACCCCCGGCGAGGAGCTGTGGGTCAAGATCATCGACCTCGACCTCCAGCGCCGCCGCATCAGCCTGTCCATCAAGCAGGCTGCCGAGGGTGGCGTCGTGGCCGCCGAGTACCAGGACGCCTTCGGCGAGCAGATGTACGACGACGAGGGCAACTACATCGGCCCCGAGCACGACGAGGACGACGTCGCCGCGACCTCGCCCGAGGATGCCGGCGATGTGGCTCCCGCCGCCGACGCCGACGGCGACGAGCCCGTCTCCACCGAGCCCCTCACCGCCGGCATCGACCTCCCGCCTGAAGCGGCAGAAAGCCCTTCAGAATCCGCTGTGGATGCCGATGCTTCTGGAGATGGAGCGTCGGAGGGCGAAGCCTGAACACCCGCGGTCCGGCACGGTGCACCAGCACCGTGTCGGACGGCGCGCGCATGGGTGCCACCCCTCGACGACCTGCATCGGTGACGATGCATGGCGGAACCGGGTGTTCGAAGGGAACGACTCATGAGCTTGTACAAGCGGATCCACGACAACGGCGGTGACACGGTGGTCGACGAGGCCGAGCCGGAGCCGGTGATCGCCCCGGAGGAGCCGGAAGAGGTCGTGGCCGAGGTCGTGCCGATCCGGCGTGACCCCGTGCTCGACGACCTCCGTCAGAAGATCCACCACCACCTCATCGACGAGCTGGGCCCGATCCTCTACGACAAGCGGCTCTCCGAGGACGACCTGCGCCAGCGGGTCCAGGAGCAACTCCAGGCCGCGCTGGCCCAGGAGCGAGCCCCGCTGTCGGCCGCCGACAAGACGCAGCTCATCCAGGACGTCTCCGACGACATCCTCGGCTACGGCCCGATCGACCGGTTGCTCAAGGACGACTCCATCACCGAGGTCATGTGCAACGGCCCCGACCACATCTACGTGGAGCAGCGGCGGCAAGATCGTCCGGGCCGACACACGCTTCGTCGACGACACGCACCTGCGGCGGATCATCGAGAAGATCGTGTCCCAGATCGGCCGGCGCATCGACGAGTCGTCGCCGATGGTCGACGCCCGACTCCCCGACGGCTCCCGCGTCAACGCGGTGATCCAGCCGCTGGCGATCGAGGGCCCGTTCCTCACCATCCGAAAGTTCTCCAAGGACCCGTTCCAGGTCGACGACCTCATCCGCTTCGGCACCCTCAACGCCGCCGCGGCCCGGTTCCTCGAGGCCTGCGTGGTCGGGCGCCTCAACATGATCGTCTCCGGCGGTACCGGTACCGGTAAGACGACGACCCTCAACGTGTTGTCCAGCTTCATCCCCGACGACGAGCGCATCTGCACCATCGAGGATGCGAAGGAGCTCCAGCTCCACCAGGAGCACGTGCTCTGCATGGAGACCCGGCCGCCGAACATCGAGGGCAAGGGCGAGGTCACCATCCGTGACCTGGTCAAGAACAGCCTCCGCATGCGCCCCGACCGCCTGGTGGTCGGCGAGTGTCGTGGTGGGGAAGCGCTCGACATGCTCCAGGCCATGAACACCGGTCACGACGGTTCCATCACCACGGTGCACTCCAACAGCCCGCGCGACACCCTGGCCCGCCTCGAGACCCTGACGATGATGGCCGGGTACGATCTGCCCATCCGAGCGATCCGCGAGCAGATGGCCTCGGCCCTCGACGTCATCGTCCACCTCATGCGCCTGCGCGACGGCACCCGTCGCATCACGCACATCACCGAGGTGCAGGGCATGGAGGGCGACATCATCACCCTCCAGGACGTGTTCGTGTTCGACTACGGCATGGGCGTCGACGAGACCGGCCGCTTCCGCGGTCACCTGAAGGCCACCGGCGTCCGCCCGAAGTTCGCCGAGAAGCTGGCCGACCACGGCATCAAGCTGTCGGCCGACGTGTTCGCCCCGGAGCCGATGGCCAAGTGAGCGTGCAGGTGCTGCGTCCCTGATGGCGGACGGGGACGCCGGCACCGGCGTGATCACCGACGAGCAGGCGGCCGAGCCGCACTGCGAGCGCTGCCGAGACCACCGCCCGGGACCACGAGGCCGGCGGGATCGGTTCGCTCGGCGTGGCCATGGGTCTCCTCGCCGCCGCGTGGGGTGCCCTGATCTCATCGGGCCCGCTCGACGACAACAGCTTCCTGACCCATCTCGCCACCGGCCGGATCATCCTCGACACCGGGTCCGTTCCCTCGCACGACCCATACACGTTCACGGCCCAGGGCGTGGCCTGGACGGTCCAGTCCTGGCTGGCGTCGGTGGCCTACGCCGGCGCCGAGCGACTCGCCGGAGGCGCCGGTCTCCGCCTGCTCGTGCTCGTGGTCTTCACCGTTGCGGCGCTGCTCCTGTGGCGGCTCAGCCGGCCGGCGTCCTCGCTCTTCGCTCGGCTGTTCATCGTGTCGGGTGCGCTCATCGTGGGCACCGAGGTGTGGTCGGGGCGGCCGTACATGATCGGCGTGATCGGCTTGGCGGTGGTGTGGCTCGCGCTCGAAGGCGCCGTCCGGCCATGGCTGCTCGTGCCCCTGCTGTGGGTGTGGGCCAACACCCACGGTTCGTTCCCGCTCGCGCTGGTGCTCGTCGTCGCTGTCATTGTGGGGGAGGCGCTCGACCAGAGGCGCTCGGCTCGGCGCGTGGCCGGGACGCATTGCACTCCGCGCCGAGTTGCGTGTCCTTGCCGCCACCGTCGCCGGCACGCTCCTCGCCGCCATCGGACCGCTCGGTGTCGACGCCCTCCTCTTCCCGCTCAAGGCGCTCACCCGGTCGGACGTCCTCGACCAGATCACCGAGTGGCAGCCCCCGCACTACCGATCGCTCGGCGAGCGGGTGTTCCTGCTACTGGTGCTGGCTGCCTTCGCCGCCATGGTGCGCAACGGTCGATGGCGGCTGGCCCTCCCGACGATGGTGTTCGTGGCCGCCGCCGTGATCGCGCAGCGCAACGTGGCCATGGCCGGGGTGATCCTGGTGCCCGTGCTGGCCGATGCCGCGCCGCGCCTCGGCACGCTCACCTCCCGCACCCGGCCCGGCCTCGGCCCGGCGTTCACCGCCATCTGCGCGCTGGCCGCCGTCCTGGCCGGGACGGTGGCGCTCACCAACCGGGCCATTCCGCTGACCCGGTACCCGGCCGAGCCCGTGGCCTGGTTGCAGGATCGTGGCATTCCCGGGCCCGGTGTTCGGATGGCCACGCAGGACAGCACCGGCAACCTGCTCGAGGTCCTCGACGGTCCGACGAAGGAGGTGTTCATCGACGACCGCGCCGACATGTTCTCCACGGAGCTGGTGGCCGATTACCTCGCGTTGTTGCGGGGCGCTCCCCGGTGGGCACAGGTCCTCGACGTCCACGACGTCGACGTCGTGCTGTGGCTGCGTTCGCAGCCGCTTGGGTCGTTGGTGAGCGCGGACCGTGGCTGGCAGACCGTCTACGCCGATTCGTCGTGGACGGTGTCGTGCCGCCGCGGCTCCGATGCGTGCGAGCGGCTCCAGGGCTGAACGCCCGGGGTCACGAACCGAACCGGTCTCACGAGTTGAACAGGCTGACCTGGCTGGCGGTGCTGTTCAAGGAGTTGCCGGTGGTGGAGCCGAGGAAGGTGACGGCGACGAGGCAGACGATGGCGATCAGCGCGACGAGGAGTGCGTACTCGACGAGGCTTGCACCGCGGTCGGTACGGCGGTTCGCCGCGACGGACGAAGAGTGTCCGGAGTGCTGGGGTGTCGAGAAGTGCTGCAAGGGTCCCCCCGTGAGGATCGATCGGCGCCCGGGGTGCGGGCCGTGGAACGACGGAGGGCGAGCGGAGATCCGCTCGCCCTCGGTCACTTCGAATGTCTGATCCGGAAGCGGATCAGCCGGCGCTGTTGATGGCGCTGCCGGTGGAGTTGAACTGCGACTTGGCGCTGGAACCGATGAAGGTCACGGCCACGATGCAGACCACCGCGATCAGGGCGACCAGGAGGGCGTACTCGACGAGCGAGGCGCCACGGTCGGTCTTGGTCCGGGCCTGGAGCCAGGTCTTGAGGATGTCGAACTGCAGCATGATGTGGGTTGCTCCCTGGGTTGGTTGCCCCGGGGGATCTCCCGGGTGCGTGTTTCCTGCCAACAGAAGTATCGCCCACGTAGCGCGCGCCCTGAATAGGTCGTTGTGCCCATTGTCCCAGGTCAGCGGGGTGGAGTGCTCACCACCACGAAGCAACAACGTGACGCTCCGTGCCGCCCATGTGCTGTTCGGCGTGTCAGTAGAGCCGGACGATCCCCATGCGTACCGCTTGGAGCACGGCCTGCGTTCGGTCGCGTGCATCCAACTTGGCGTAGATCGAGGCCAAGTGGTTCTTCACCGTCTTCTGGGAGATGAACAGCTTCTCGGCCACCTCTGGGGTGGAGCAGCCGTCGGCGATGAGCTGGAGGACCTCGATCTCGCGCTTGGAGACGATCGACTCGCCGTCGTCGGTCAGCGTGCGGGCCTCGGCGAGCATGGTGGCGGCGATCTGCGGGGTCACGTCCGTCTCGTTGGACATCGCCGAGCGGATGGTGTCGGCGACCTCCTCGAACGAGCAGTCCTTCACCAGGTACCCGACCGCACCGGCGCGGATGGCGGCGGTGAGCACGTCCTGGTCGGCGTGCATGGTCAGCATGACCACGCGGACCTCCGGGGCCTGCTCGGTGATCTGGCGGGTTGCTTCCACGCCGTCCATCTCGGGCATCGTGACGTCCATCAACACGAGGTCCGGACGATGCTCGACGGCCAACTGCACCGCTTCCATCCCGTCGGACGCCTCGGCGACGACCTCGAAGCCCTCGTCGATCATCGATCGCTTCAGCGTCTCCCGGAGCATGCGGTGGTCGTCGGCGAGCAGCAGGCGTATCGACATGGTCCTCCCATCGGGCCGTCGCCCGGACGATACAGCGGCGGAGCGCAGCGGCGGCGCAGCGGCTCAGTGCTCGTTGCGCAGCGTGACCCTGACGGTGACGCCCCGGCGGGGCACCGACTCCACCGACAGGTTGGCACCGATCGACGCCGCCCGCTCGCGCATGCCGAGCATCCCGTAGCTGTCGAGACGGCCGGCCTGGCCGATGGGCATGCCGGCTCCGTTGTCGCGCACCTCGGCCACCGCCTCGGCTCCGTCGGAGTACCAGAACACGTCGATCCTCGAGCCGCTGCTGTGCCGCTCGGCGTTGACGATGGCCTCCTGGGCGATGCGCCACAGCTCGCGCTCCTGGAGCTGTGGCATGCGGGCCGACTGGTCGACCCGCAGGACGACCCGGATGCCGGACCGCCGTTCGACCCGGGCGGAGAACTCGTGCAGCACGTCCTCGACCGTGTGGTCGTCCGAGACGTCGGTGCGCAGGTCGTAGAGCGTGTCGCGCACCTCGCGAACCACGCCCCGGACGTCGTCGCGGATGCCGGTCAGGTCATCGGTGATGGTGGTGCCGCGGGATTCCTTCTTCACGATCCGGTCGAGCTCGAAGGCGAGGTAGGCCAACGATTGGCCGATCCGGTCGTGCAGGTCACGGGCGATGCGCGTCCGTTCCTCGTCGGCGCCGACCGTGCGCAGACGGGCGAACCAGCGGGCGTTGTCGATGGCCAGGGCCGCCGGTTCGGCGAAGCCGTGGAGGAGGTCGGCGTCCCGGGGCGAGAAGTGGTGGGCGTCGCGGTGCTCGATCGTGATGACCCCGACCAGCGAGCTCCGGGCCCGGAGGGCGACGTAGATGCCCGATCCGGCATCGGGGGCCAGGCCGGGGCCGCCGCTGCGCAGCAGGTTGCCCATGGCGACCACGCCGGGGTCGACGATGGCCTGGCGCAGGGGGTTCGGCAGATCTGACGGTGTCAGCAGCGGCATGGGTCGTCCGCCGATGCGCTTGGCCACGTGCCAGGTGTCGTCGGTGCTCTCGTAGAGGAGGATGGCGGCGCTGTCGAAGTCGACCAGTTCCCGCACCCGGCCCATGGTCGACTCGAGCGCCTCGTCGAGGTCGAGCGAGGCCGGCAGGTCCTGGGCCACCTGGTGGAGGCTGAACAGGAGCTCGTTGGCGTCGGCCAGCCGCTGCATGCGGTCGAGTGCCTCGGTGTGGCGGTCGTCGGCCTCGCCCGAGATCCGCCGGGCGTACCCGGCGACGACGGCGACGAGGATGAGCTCGACCCCCCACTGGACCGTGGTGCGGGCGTCGTCGGCCGGATGGGCGGCCTCGATCACCATCGGGAGGCCGATGGCGAGTGTTGTGGCGACGGCGAGGCGGATGGAGGTGCCGAAGCCGGCCACGAAGCCCGCCACCGAGATGGCCGTGAGCGTGGAGAAGGCGAAGGGCGAGTCGAAGTAACCGGTCGAGGCGGCGGCCAGGCCCATCAGACCGGCCTCGACGGTCAGGGCGACGTGGCGGCGGACCTGGGGACGGTCGTCGATGGGTCGGACGATGCGAAAGGCGGTGTAGGCGACCAGGGCCACCGCGCAGGCAAGAACCCGCAGGTCGCCGTCGACGATGTCGGGCGTGGCCAGCACCAAGCTGACGACGGTGGTGCCCCACCGGATGAGGAGGATGGGTTGGTGGAAGGCGTCGGGCCGGCTGGATCGGTCGCGAGCCGCCGCCGACCGGCCGCCTACTTGAACGCCTCGCCGATGGTCGCGCCGGCCGGACCGAGCACGACGATGAAGGTCGCGAGCAGGATCGGCATGAGCGGGAACAGGATCTTGACCGGCAGCTTGGCCGCCCGTTCGCGTGCCCAGGCGCGACGCTTGAGGCGCATCTCGGTCGCCTGGGTCTTCAGGACCCGTCCGATCGGCATCCCGAGGGCGTCGGCCTGCGTCAGCGTCAGGATGAAGTTCGATAGGTCCGGCACCTCGGTGCGTCGCTTCAGGTTCTCGAGGGCCTGCCGCCGGGGCAGACCGAGCTCCATCTCCCGCAGCGTACGGGAGAACTCGTCGGCGAGGGCTGAGTCGAAGTTGTCGGACACCACTTCGAGGGCGCCCTCGAAGCCCACGCCCGCCTCGACCGAGATGGCGAGCAGGTCGAGCGTGTCGGGCAGGTCCCGGCGGATCTCGCCCTGGCGTTCCTCCACCTTGCGTTCGACGAGGGACCGGGGGAGCTGGGCGCCGGCCACCGGGAGGGCCACGAGGAGCAGGATGCCGATGTTCGAACCGACGGCCCCGGTGGCGACCATGAAGATCGCCAGCAGGAACCCGACGGCGGCGAGGAGCACCTGCCCGGTGATGACCTCCTCGGCCCGGTACTTCCCGGTCAGGCCGGCATAGATGAGCTGCTGGTGGATGCGGTCCCGGTAGTTGCCCGGCAGCACGCCGGAGGCGGTGCCGATCAGCCGGGTGGCGATGGGGCGAAGGACCCGGGTGATGAACGGTTCGGCGAGGAGCTGCTGGAACTCGTCGGCCTCCTCGTCGGTCCACTCGAGGCTGCGCAGGTAGGCCTCGGCATCGGGTTCGGCCGCGAGGCGCTGCTCCTGCAGGCCGAGGTACACGAAGCCGGCGCCGGCGAGGAAGAACAGGATGGCGATGCCGATGACCACGTCAGACCTCCACCGAGTTGACCATGCGCAGGATGATGCCGATCGAGCCGATGGTGATCACGGCGGCGCCGCCGAGCCAGACCCATCCCCATCCCTGGTACATGGGATCCATGTAGCCGGGGATGAGCACCTGGATGGCGACGAGCAGCAGTGCGGGCAGGCCGCCGAGCACGAACGCCGACATGCGGCCCTCGGCGGTGAGCACGTCGATCTCGCGCCGCACCTCTTCACGGGCCCGGATGAAGTCGGCCAGCGTGTGCAGCAGGTCGGCGAGCTTGCCGCCCACCGTCTGCTGGATCTTGATGGCCTGCACCACCCAGTCGACGTCGCGGATGTCGAGCCGTTCGGCCATGCGGTCGAGGGCGTCGACGAGCGGGTCGCCCAGCTCGGTCTCGGCGACGACCCGGCCGAACTCCTCGGCCATCGGGCCCTCGGCCTCCTCGTTCATCATCTGGATGGCCCGCAGGAACGTGTGCCCGGCCGACAGCGACGAGGCGATCAGGGTCGAGTGCCTCGGGGAACGACTGCTCGAACTTCTTGCGCCGCTGCGTGATCCGCCGGTTCAGGTAGGCGTTGGCGAGCAGGGGCGAGAGCGCGAGCCCGATGAGACCGAACAGCAGGTTCGAGGTGGCGATCGCCACCACCGCGCCGCCGGCCACCCCAGCCGACGGCGACGATGACGGCGAACTCGCCCGGACGCACCGGCACTCGGGCCTGCTCGAGCTTGGTGAGCAGGGAGCCCTTGGCGTCGATGGAGTCGACGAACCGGCCGGCGACGCCGATGGTGTTCTCGACCAGCTGGCTGTGCCGCTCGGCGACGTCGCGCGACGTCGACGTCGTGCTCGCCCCACGGGAGGTCGAGGATCTGGGCCAGCTCCTCCTCGCGCTCGTAGACCCGCGACAGGAGGCCCACGGAGAACAGGGCGAGGCCGCCGCCGACGAGGAACACGGCCATCCAGGACGTCATGGTCACCGCAGTCGCTCCCGGTCGGCGATCTCGGACGGCGTGGGGATCTTCGTGCGCCCCGGCGCCGGGCTGCGGCCGGTCGACGCCTTGGCGGCGCCCGGACCCCGCTTGTTCGACTTGAACGTGGCGGCGGGGATCTCGATGCCGTGCTCGGCGATCTTGTCCAGGAATCGGGGCCGCAGGCCGGTGGCGGCGAGCTGGCCCACGGTGGCGCCGTCGGTGCCCTGCGACAGCTCGAGGTGGAAGATGTCCTGCAGGAGGATGATGTCGCCCTCCATGCCCTGCACCTCGGTGAGCGACGTGATCACCCGCCGCCCGTCGGGCAGCCGCGTCACCTGCAGGATGAGGTGCGATCGCCGAGGCGATCTGCTCGCGGATGGCCCGGACCGGCAGGTCGTAGCCGGCCATCAGGACCATGGTCTCGAGCCGGCTCAGCGCGTCCCGGGCGCTGTTGGCGTGGACGGTGGTCATCGAGCCCTCGTGGCCCGTGTTCATGGCCTGGAGCATGTCGAGGGCCTCGGCGGCACGGCACTCGCCGACGATGATGCGGTCGGGGCGCATGCGCAGCGCGTTCTTGACCAGGTCCCGGATGGTGACCTGGCCCGAGCCCTCGGCGTTGGGCGGCCGGGTCTCGAGGGTGATGACGTGGGGCTGCTGGAGCTGGAGCTCGGCCGAGTCCTCGATGGTGATGATGCGCTCGCCGTCGGGGATGAACCCCGACAGCACGTTGAGGTTCGTCGTCTTGCCGGTGCCGGTACCGCCGGAGACCAGGATGTTGAGCTTGCCCCTTGACCGCCGCCTCCATGGCGGTGACGAGGTCGAGGGTCCAGGTGCCGAAGTTGATCAGGTCCTTGGCGGTGAACGGGTCCTTGGAGAACTTCCGGATGGTGAGCACGGCGCCGTTGATGGCCAGCGGCGGGATGATGGCGTTGACCCGGGAGCCGTCGGGGAGGCGGGCGTCGACCATGGGCGACGACTCGTCGACGCGCCGACCGACCGCCGACACGATCTTCTCGATCACCTGCCGGTACTGGGCGTCGTCGATGAACTTGGCCGCCGGTCCGCTCGATGCCGGCCCCTGCGCTCCACCCAGATGTCGTCGTAGGCGTTGCACATCATCTCGGTGATGTCGGGGTCGGCGAGCAGCGGGTCGAGCGGCCCGTAGCCGAGGGTGTCGGCCACCATCTCGGCCACGAACCGGCGTCGTTCGAGCGGGGTGACGGAGATGTCCTCGCGTTGGAGGATCCCGTCCAGCGCTTCCCGCAGGGCTGCCTCGCGTTCGTCGGCGTCGAGGGCCTTGATCTTGTCGGCGATCTCCTCGAGCACCAGGCCACGGACCTTGCGCTTCGTCTCGTCCCACGGGGACCCGCTGTCCTTCGACCGGACGGGCTTGGCCCGCCGGGGCGTGTCGTCGGTGGGGACGGCGCGTGCCTCGCGACCCTCCTCTTCCTCGAGGGCGGCGAGCTTCTCGGACAGCTTCACGTGGGTGACCTCCTGCCGGTCACGTGCGTTCGGGTGGTCACTTGCGGAAGAACCGGCCCAGGCCGGTTCGCTTCGGTCCGGTGGCCTCGTCGACCTGCGGTCTGCACGTCGCCGGGGAGGACGAGCTTCATGCCGCCGGCCATCAGCCGGGAGATCTCCGCCTCGGGTGAGGCCGCCATGACGGGCATGCCGAGGTTGATGGACCGGCTGACCTCCTTGGCGTAGGGGAGGATCGACTCGAAGCCCTGGGGGAACAGCTTGGTGACCTGGTCGATGTCGATGCCGACGTCGTCCTCGGCCTTGTTGAGGACCAGACGGAGGTTGGCGGTGTCGATCTTGAGCCGCTCCAGCGTGCTGAGGAACACGCTCATGTTCCGCACGCTGGGGAGGTCGAGCGTGGCCATCACGTAGAGCAGGTCGGAGAGGTCGAAGGCGGCGAGCACCGTCTCGGCCAGTGCCGGCGGCGTGTCGACGAGGACGTAGTCGAACCGGTTGCGGACGGCTTCGAGGATGCGGGTCACGTCGGGCGGGCTGATGCGGTCCGCCTCGCTCGGCTCCCGGGGTGCGGCCAGCACGTGCACGCCGGTGTCGTGGACGACCGTGTACTCCTCGATGTGGGCCTGGAGGTCGGACTCGCTGCCGTCCTCGCGCTGCAGGGCGTCGAAGATCGTGTACTTGGGTCGGAGACGCAGCGCGGTGGAGACCTCGCCGAACTGGAGGTCGAGGTCGACGATGCAGACCCGCTTGCCCATCCACTTGTGGAGGAACCAGGCCAGGTTGGTGGCGTAGAACGTCTTGCCGCAGCCGCCGGTGGCCGAGGCGATGGTGTAGACGATGCCCGGCCGGTCGGGGTCCGGGGCCGCCGGCACCGGGGCGGCGTCCTGGGTGACGACGGTGGCGGGCGCGGCCTCGGGAGGCGCTCGCACCAGCGCCGCGGCCCGCTCGATGGCCTCGACCAGCTCGGCGTCCTCGACCGGCAGCTGGAGCAGGTCGATGGCCCCGGTGCGCACGATGTCGCGCAGCGAGGCGTCGGGCCGGCGGGAGAAGGCCAGGACGAGGCGCATCTCGGGCAGCTCCTCGGCGATGATCCGCAGCCGGGCGAGGCCCGACCGGGTCCCGAGGCTGGGTCCGGCGACGAGGATGTCGAACGGGCCCTCCTCCTCGAGGATCTCGCCCACGGCACCGATGCGGGTGCACGACGTGATCTTCGGCGCTTCCGAGAACTGGTCGGACAGCTCACCGAGCTGGTCCGCCAGGCTCTCGCCCCGGTCGAGCACAAGGATCTTCGTCACGCGGTGGGTCCTCTCCGTACCGGCGCTGGTGATCAGGACTGCGGTGCGGCGCTGGCGGCGCTCACCGGTCCGTTCACATTGTCACCCGCCACGCCCGGCGTGTCGCCTGCGGCGGGTGCGTTGTCGGCGGTCAGGCTGAGGTAGACGTCGGCGAAGGAGCTGAGCTGGACCATCCGCTCGACATCGGCCGGCTTCAGGGCCAGGAGGTAGGTGAGCGGCGTGCCGAGCGGCGGACGGCCCACGGCGTTCGGATCGGTCTGGCCCGACTGGGCCGCTTGGCCGTTGGTGTTCTGCACCGACGTCGCCTGCTGGGCGCTCACGTCGAGCACCAAGATGTTCGTGAGGGCGAGCTCGGTGCGGGGGACCGGCTCCGAGGCGATGCCGCCGGTGGACGCCGGGCTGTACACGCCGTAGACGTTGACCGTGTCACCGGGGGCGATGTAGCCGGCGCCGCCGTTGACGTAGTTCATGGTGACGGCCACGCCGTCGTAGCCCTCGGGGATCTTGACGTTGCTGAGCGACCGGGTGGCGAGCTGCGACGACGTGATGACCGAGCCGTCGCCGACGCCCACCGTGAAGATCTGGTTGTCGAGGCCGGCGGTCGAGGTCAGGGCGCCGACCGGCAGCGCCGTCGAGTCGATCTCCTTGGTCCCGAGCAGGCCCTGGGCGATCACGTCGGAGCCGAGCGTGTTGGCCGGGATGTCGCCGTTCGCCACCAGGACGGTGGCCGGCGCACCGGCGCCCGTTGCCTGCGTCGACCCGCTGTCGCCGTCGTCGTTGTTCAGCACCAGGTACGCGATGGCGCCCCCCACGATGAAGAACGCGATGCCGAACAGGATGATCAGATTCGAGCGTTGACGCACGGATTTCCTCCGGTGGGAAGTGGCTGGCAGCGGTGCAGAGATCGGTGTTGCAACGATTGTCGGCGTTGTCCGATTTGGAGCACATAGCCCAGCGGTGTCATTTCGCGTTGACGGGAATGACTAGTCCGGCCCCACCCGATGGGCGGCGGGTGGTCCCGGGCCGGCCGTGCCGCCGGCGGTACCGTCTCGCCATGCTGCGTCTGGGCCTCACCGGCGGGATCGGATCGGGGAAGTCCACCGTGTCGGCACTCCTCGAGGAGCGCGGCGCGGTCATCGTCGACGCCGACCGCATCGTCCGCGAGCTGCAGGAGCCCGGCCAGCCGGTTTTCCAGGCCATGGTCGACGAGTTCGGCCCCGGCATCGTCGCCGGCGACGGCAGCCTCGACCGCCAGGCCGTGGCCGACATCGTCTTCGGCGACGACGACGCCCTGAAGCGCCTCAACGCCATCGTCCATCCGGCGGTGGGCGCCACCATGGCCGAACGCCTGGCCGCGCTCGAACAGACCGACGAGGTCGTGGTGCTCGACATCCCGCTCCTCGTCGAGAGCGGTCGCGACGACATGGCCGCGGTGATCGTGGTCGACGTCGACCCCGAGGTCGCCGTGCAGCGGCTGGTCGAGTTCCGGGGCTTCTCCGAGACCGACGCCCGGGCCCGCATCGCCCGGCAGGCCAGCCGGGACGACCGCCTGGCCCGAGCCGACGTCGTCCTCGACAACTCCGGCTCCCTCGACCAGCTCCGAGCCCAGGTCGACGACCTCTGGCGGCGGATCGAGGCCGGTGACTTCGCCCCCTGACCCCGCCCCCTGACCCCACACCCTTGCATCCGTTCCGGACCCAGATTGTGTGGACCCTGACCCCACACCCTTGAATCCGTTCTGGCACCCAGGTTGTGTGGAGCGTGACCGGCAGATGTGGCGCCAGAACCGTCCACCCACCCGTTCTGGGACCCACATCCCGCGCGTGCGGACCGATGTTCCTTCGTGTGACATCGGTAATGGTTGATGTCGCGTAACATCGGTAACACCTGAGCTCGGCCGTGACGACGATGTCGCATGGCCAGGAAGGTGACATCGATGTCGATCAAGGCTGCGGCAGTGGCGTTCGCGGAGGGACACCTCGCGTTGAACGTCACCGAGTTCTGTCGTGACAACGACACCAGTCCGAAGACGTTCTACAAATGGGTCAACCGATACCGCGCCGAAGGCAATGCTGGGCTCGAGGAACGATCGCGCCGGCCACGTGATTCTCCCGGTCAGACCTGTGTTGAGACCGAGGAGCACATCGTTCGGCTCCGCAAGGAACTCGATGATGCCGGTCTCGACTTTGGGCCGACCACGATCCAGTGGCATCTCAGCGAGCGCATCCGTCGTGGTGATCTCGATATCGACCATGTCCCGTCAACGGCGACGATCTCGCGGATCTTGACCAGGCGGGGTCTGGTCGTGCCTGAGCCCCGCAAGCGCCCCAAGACCGTGTTACGTCGCTTCGAAGCACCGGCGCCGAACGAGTGGTGGCAGATCGACGCGATGGACTGGACCGTCGCCACCGGGATCGTTCGGTGTTCAACATCATCGATGACCATTCCAGGGTCCTGACCCGGTCACGGGCAGTCGAGACAGCAACGACCGAGCAAGCCTGGATGACGTTCTCCCAGGCCACAGCGACCTGGGGGCTGCCAGCCGGTGTGCTCTCCGACAACGGGTTGTCGTTCTCGGGGAAACTTCGCGGGTTCGAGGTGCTCTTCGAGGCCCGGCTTCGTGACGCGGGCGTGAGACCGTTCACCGGTCGGCCGTATCACCCCCAGACCACCGGCAAGGTCGAGCGGTTCCAACAGACCCTCAAGAAGTGGCTTCGCAGACAACCGTTGGCGGCGAACCTGATCGAGCTCCAAGCCCAACTCGACCGCTTCGCAGCGATCTACAACACCCAACGGCCCCACCAAGGCATCGGCCGAGCGTTCCCGATCGATCGTTGGCGGGCCACCCCGGCATCGGGTCCTGCCAGCGAGGCGCTCGCCCATCCGAGCTTCCGAACCGAACAGCACCGGTCCGTCGTGACCACGTCCGGATGTGTCAAAGCCGGCCGATTCAAGATCCACCTCGGCGTCGAGTACGTCGGAATGACCGCGCTCGTGATGATCGACACCACCCGAGCCAACGTCTTCATCGCCGACCAACTCATCCGCCACCTCGAGCTCGACCCCACCCGGTCCTACCAACCATCAAACCGACCACGCGGCGGCCCCCCACGACCCCGCCTACAGTTCTGACCGTTACCGATGTCCCGCGACACACCCGTTACCGATGTCGCGCGACAGAACAGTCGGTGGGCTCCGAACGTTGTGGTGCCAGAACGAGAAGGGGCGGGGACGCCGGCCGGTCGGTCACGGCCCGTCGGTATCGTCTGCGCATGCCCGAGTTCCGCATGGTGGCCGACTACAAGCCGGCCGGTGACCAGCCCACCGCGGTGGCGCAGCTGACCGAGGGCATCCGGGCCGGCGAACGGGCCCAGACGCTCCTCGGCATCACCGGTTCGGGCAAGAGCGCCACCATCGGCTGGACCATCGAGCAGGTCCAGAAGCCGACCCTCGTCATCGCCCCCAACAAGTCGCTCGCCGCCCAGCTGGCCAGCGAGTTCCGGGAGTTCTTCCCCGACAACAAGGTCGAGTACTTCGTCTCGTACTACGACTACTACCAGCCCGAGGCCTACGTCCCGTCGAGCGACACCTACATCGAGAAGGACTCGTCCATCAACGACGAGATCGACCGGCTCCGCCACGCCTCGACCTCGGCCCTGCTCACCCGGCGCGACGTCATCATCGTGGCCTCGGTGTCGTGCATCTACGGCCTCGGCTCGCCCGAGGACTACCGCAAGAACCTGCTGCTGCTGAAGGTGGGCGAGGAGTACGACCAGCGGTCGATCCTGCGCCGGCTCGTCGACATGCAGTACGACCGCAACGACGCCAACCTGGTCCGGGGCAAGTTCCGGGTCCGGGGCGACATCGTCGAGGTCCACCCCGCCTACGACGAGAACACCGTGCGCATCCAGTTCTTCGGCGACGAGATCGAGGCCATCACCGTGGTCGACTCGCTCACCGGCGAGAAGGTGGGCGAGCACGAGGACCTCGCCATCTACCCGGCCACGCACTACGTGGCCGGCGAGGAGCGCATGGGCAAGGCCATCGTGCGCATCGAGGCCGAGCTCCAGGAGCGGCTGGCCCAGTTCGAGAAGGAGGGCAAGCTCCTCGAGGCCCAGCGCCTCCGCATGCGCACCCAGTACGACCTCGAGATGATGCAGGAGGTCGGGTACTGCAACGGCATCGAGAACTACTCGGCGCCGATCGACGGCCGCGGCCCGGGCGAGACGCCCAACACCCTGCTCGACTTCTTCCCCGACGACTTCCTCGTCGTCATCGACGAGTCCCACGTCGCCGTCCCGCAGCTGCACGGCCAGTACGAGGGCGACCGCAGCCGCAAGCAGATCCTCATCGACCACGGCTTCCGGCTGCCGTCGGCCGCCGACAACCGACCGCTCCAGTTCGACGAGTTCATGGACAAGGTCAACCAGATGGTGTTCGTGTCGGCCACGCCGTCGCCGTACGAGCTCCGCGAGAGCAACCGGGTGGTCGAGCAGATCGTGCGCCCCACCGGCCTGGTCGACCCCGAGGTCGTGGTCAAGCCCACCAAGGGCCAGATCGACGACCTGATGGAGCAGATCAACGCCCGGATCGAGGCCGACGAGCGGGTCCTCGTCACCACCCTCACCAAGAAGATGTCCGAGGACCTGTCCGAGTACCTGCTCGAGCAGGGCGTCCGGTGCCGGTACCTCCACTCCAACATCGACACCATCGAGCGCATCGAGATCCTGCGGGCCCTGCGGCTCGGCGAGTTCGACGTGCTGGTCGGCATCAACCTGCTCCGCGAGGGCCTCGATCTGCCCGAGGTGTCGCTCGTCGCCATCCTCGACGCCGACAAGGAGGGCTTCCTCCGGTCGGAGACCTCGCTCATCCAGACCATGGGGCGGGCGGCCCGCAACGTCAACGGCAAGGTCATCATGTACGCCGACAAGGTCACCGACTCGATGCAGCGGGCCATCTCCGAGGTGCAGCGCCGGCGCCAGCTCCAGCTCGAGTACAACGAGGAGCACGGCATCGACCCGCAGACCATCCGCAAGGCGGTCACCGACATCCTCCAGTTCCTCCGCGGCGGCGACGGCACGGCGCCCGTGCCCGACAAGGACAAGCGCCGGCGGTCCACGGCCGAGCGCAACCGCATCAAGGAGCTCACCGAGCTGCCCCAGGACGACGTCGAGCGGCTGGTCATCGCCCTCGAGGAGGAGATGCACGAGGCGGCCGAGGAGCTGCGCTTCGAGTACGCCGCCCGCCTGCGCGACGAGATCAAGGACCTGCGCCGGGGGATGGCCGAAGCCCACTGACGCTCCGCGCCCGGCGCGCTGCGGTCCCGTACGTTGGCCGGGATGTTCCGTGCCGCCGACGCCGTGCGCCGCCGGCGCCTGCTGGGTGTGGCGCTGGCGTTCGTGGCCGCCGGCCTGCTGTTCTTCGCCCTCTATCCGGCCGACTCGTCGGTCACCTCTGACGACGGCGCCTACGACGCTCGAGGTGCAAGCCCTCCGCCACGACGACTCGTGGGCCGTCCACTACGTGCTCGAAGACGCCGATCCCGCCGGCATCGGGTCACCGTTCATCAACGGCGACCGCTCGGACGAGGGCTACTTCCCTTACGTGCGCCGGCCCCTCTGGGTCGTGGCGCTGGCGGGTGCCGATGCGGTCGGTGGGCTCATCGGTCAGCGGGCGCTCCTGCTGGTGTGTGGCGCGCGTCGCCATCGGCCTGACCGGCCGCATGGCCCGGGCCGCCGGCGTCGCCGATGCCCGCCTCTGGGCCGGTGCGCTGGTTGCGCTGTCCCCCCTTGCGTTCAACGCCCTGCAGCTGTGGGCCCATGTGCCCTCGGTCGCCGCCATCGCGCTGCTCGTGTGGGCGGCGCTGCAGGTCATGGATCGCGGTCCCGACCCCTGGATGCTGGTGCTCGGTTCGGTCGGCGCCGCGCTCGGTGTCGCCGTCCGGCCCGAGGCCGCATCTTCGTCGCCGCCGTCGCCACGGTGTGCGGCGTCGTCGGCCTGCGCGCCCGGAGGCCCGGTCCGGTGCTCGCTGCGGTGGCCTTCGCCTTCGTCGGCGCGGCCAGCCATCTGGGTTCGGCCCGGTTCGCCAACGCCATCACCGGGTCGTCCACCAGCGGGCAGGCGCCTCGACAGCCGGTCCACGGGGGAGGGTCGGCGAAGCTCGAGGGGTTCGTCACCACGCTGGTGTCCACCCGAGGCGCCAGCGCCGGCGCCATCGTGCTGCTGCTGGTCGCGCTCGTGCTCGTCGTCTACGCCGCGGTGCTCGTCCAGCGGGGTGAGGTCGGTCCGGCGGCGGTGGTCATCGGTTTGGCCACCGTGGTCTGGGTGGTGCGCATCGTGGCGGCGCCGGACGAGCTCCCGCCCGGGCTGCTCGGCGCCTGGCCGGTCGTGGTGCTGGCGGCCCTCGGCTGGTCGCGCCGCACGCCGGGGAGAAGCGCATGGTCGGGCATCATCGCTCTCGCCACCGCCGGCGTGCTGGCGACCCAGTACGACGTCGGCGGCGGTTTGAACTGGGGTGCTCGGTTCCTCGCTCCGGCGCTCCCGATGCTGGCCGTGCTGCTCGCCTCCACGCTCCGCCGGATCCGGGCCGACCACCCCGACGGGAAGAAGGTCGGTTCTGGCTGTGTTCGCGCTGGCGGCGGTGACCACGGCGGCGTCGCTGGAGGCCGACATCGACCTCCGCACCCGCACCGACGACGCCATCGCCCTGGTCGAGGCCGGCGCTGACGGCAACGTGGTGGTGACGAGCTCCATGGCCCTGCCCCGGCTGGCCTGGCGCACCTACCCGGACATCGCCGTTCGTCTTCGTGCCGGAGGACGACGAGGACGCCATCCATGACGCCTCCGCCGGGCGGACGTCGACCGGGTCGCTGCCTTCGCTCTGTCGGACGAGGCGTTCACCGCCATCACCGGTCGGCCGGCGTCGCAGAACCGCCGGGCGAGGTGGTGGAGGTCGCCGTCGCCGGGCGCTGAGCCATGCCCGAACCCGGCGTGATCGAACAGCTGTTCCCCCTCGCGGTCACGAGCGCGCCGCTAGCCTCTTCGCCGTGGCCGACACGCTGGTGGTGCAGGGAGCACGCGAACACAACCTGAAGGGCATCGACCTCGAGCTGCCCCGCGACAAGCTCATCGTCTTCACCGGCCTGTCCGGGTCGGGCAAGAGCTCGCTGGCCTTCGACACCATCTACGCCGAGGGCCAGCGCCGCTACGTCGAGTCGCTGTCGGCCTACGCCCGCCAGTTCCTCGGCCAGATGGACAAGCCCGACGTCGACTTCATCGAGGGCCTGTCGCCGGCCATCTCCATCGACCAGAAGTCGGCCAGCCGCAACCCCCGCTCCACGGTCGGCACCATCACCGAGGTCTACGACTACCTCCGCCTGCTCTTCGCCCGCATCGGCGTGCCGCACTGCCCCGACGACGGCACGCCGGTCGTCCCGCCAGACGCCCGCAGCAGATCGTCGACCGGATCATGGAGCTGGAGGAGGGCACCCGCTTCCAGGTCCTCGCCCCGGTGGTCCACGGCCGCAAGGGCACCTACGACACGCT
This sequence comes from uncultured Acidimicrobiaceae bacterium, assembly GCA_963811245.1. GTDB lineage: Bacteria > Actinomycetota > Acidimicrobiia > Acidimicrobiales > Salinilacustritrichaceae > Salinilacustrithrix. The sequence goes on along the minus strand of CAWEQL010000009.1, from coordinate 19,243 downwards.
CCTCCAGGACCTGGCCAACCAGGGCTTCGCCCGGGCCCTGGTCGACGGCGAGCTCCACGAGCTGACCGACACCTTCGAGCTCGAGCGCTACGAGATGCACACCATCCAGGTGGTGGTCGACCGCCTCGTGGCCAAGCCGGGCATGGAGCGCCGCCTCACCGACTCGCTCGAGACCGCCCTGGCCCTGGCCGACGGCGTGGCCGAGATCATGATCGTGCCCCGCGACCGTGAGGCCACCCCGGAGGACACGCTCACCTTCAGCCAGCACTTCGCCTGCCCCACGTGCGGGATGAGCTTCCAGGACCTGGCGCCCCGCAACTTCTCGTTCAACTCGCCCTACGGCGCCTGCTCGGCGTGCGACGGCCTCGGCACCCGCTACGAGGTCGACCCCCAGCTCGTCGTCCCCGACCCCGACCTGTCGCTCGAGGACGGCGCCATCGCCCCGTGGGCCGGCGGCCGGTCCCAGTACTTCTCCCGCCTGGTCGAGTCGGTGGCCGAGTACCTCGACATCGACCCCGGCACGCCCGTGGTCGGAGCTGACCAAGAAGCAGACCAACGCCCTGCTCTACGGCAAGGGCGTCTCCAAGGTCACGGTCACCTACAAGAACCGCTACGGCCGCACCCGCACCTACAACGCCAACTACGAGGGCGCCATCCCGTACCTCACCCGCCGCCACCGCGAGGCCGACTCCGACAGCCAGCGGGAGCAGATCGAGGGCTACATGCGCGAGGTCGCCTGCCCCACCTGCGAGGGCAAGCGCCTCAACCCCATCTCGCTCGCCGTGCTGGTCGACGGCCACAACATCTCCGACATCTGCGACCTGTCCATCGGCGAGGCGGCCAAGACCCTGGCCGGCCTCGAGCTGTCCGAGCGCGACAAGCTCATCGCCGAGGCCGTGGTCAAGGAGATCAACGCCCGCATGGGCTTCCTCCTCGACGTCGGCCTCGACTACCTCACCCTGTCCCGCAACGCCGGCACCCTGGCCGGGGGAGAGGCCCAGCGCATCCGGCTCGCCTCCCAGATCGGCTCCGGTCTGGTCGGCGTGCTCTACGTGCTCGACGAGCCGTCCATCGGCCTCCACCAGCGCGACAACCGCCGCCTCATCGACACCCTCCTGCGCCTGCGCGAGCTGGGCAACACCGTCATCGTCGTCGAGCACGACGAGGAGACCATCGCCGAGGCCGACCACGTCGTCGACATCGGCCCCGGCGCCGGCGAGCACGGCGGCGAGGTCGTCCACTCCGGCACCTACAAGCAGCTGCTCAAGAACAAGGACGTCGCTCACCGGCCAGTACCTGGCCGGCAAGAAGTCGATCCCGATCCCCGCGCAGCGCCGGTCGCCGTCGCTGGAGCAGATCCGGGTCGTCGGCGCCCGCGAGCACAACCTCCAGGACGTCACCGCCGAGTTCCCCGCTCGGGCTGTTCACCTGCGTCACCGGCGTCTCGGGCTCGGGCAAGTCGACGCTGGTCAACGAGATCCTGCTCCGGTCGCTGATGCAGCACGTCTACAAGTCGAAGCTGCCGCCCGGCCTGCACAAGAAGGTCGAGGGCATGGAGGCCATCGACAAGGTCATCGCCATCGACCAGTCGCCCATCGGCCGCACGCCCCGCTCCAACCCGGCCACCTACACCGGGGTGTGGGACCACGTCCGCAAGCTGTTCGCCCAGACCAACGAGGCCAAGGTCCGCGGCTACCAGCAGGGCCGGTTCAGCTTCAACGTCAAGGGCGGCCGCTGCGAGGCCTGCGCCGGCGACGGCACGATCAAGATCGAGATGCACTTCCTGCCCGACGTCTACGTGCCGTGCGAGGTCTGCAAGGGCCAGCGCTACAACCGCGACACGCTCGACATCACGTTCAAGGGCAAGAACGTGGCCGAGGTGCTCGACATGCCGTGCGAGGAGGCGCTGGAGTTCTTCGCCAACCAGCCCGCCATCGCCCGCCACATGCAGACCATCGTCGACGTCGGCCTCGGCTACGTGCGGCTCGGCCAGCCGGCGCCCACGCTGTCCGGCGGCGAGGCCCAGCGGGTGAAGCTGGCCTCCGAGCTGGCCAAGCGCTCCACCGGCCACACCATCTACATCCTCGACGAGCCCACCACCGGCCTGCACTTCGAGGACATCCGCAAGCTGCTCACCGTGCTGTCCCGCCTGGTCGACCAGGGCAACACCGTGCTGGTCATCGAGCACAACCTCGACGTGATCAAGACCGCCGACTGGATCGTCGACCTCGGCCCCGAGGGCGGCTCCGGCGGCGGCACCATCGTGGCCGAGGGCCCGCCCGAGCACATCGCCACGGTCACCGCACAGCCACACCGGCCAGTTCCTGGCCCCGATCCTGGGCGTCGAGCGGGTGATCGAGGATCGAAGCCCGTCGGATGGACCGAGGCTCGAGAGGCGACATCAGAGCTGAGCGGCGAGATGGCCGAGCTCGTGGTCGATGGGAGTTCCAGCTCGTGAATCAGGCGAGATGGAATTGATGTTGTACAAGCTGCATGGCCACGTCCGAACATCGTCACGCTGACCTGGAATCGATGTTCTGGTCCTGGCTGGCGACTGAGGGTCACCGTAGCGCACGTGTTCTGACGCCGAGGGTCGGCCGATCCTCAAGCCGCCTTCCGAACCTGCCGTAACCTCTGGGTGTGAGGCGGCTGGCTCGACCCCTGATGTACGCCGGCGTGATCGGCGTCGTCCTGGGGCTGAGCAAGTACCACGCCGAGTTCATCGGCGACTACGACTTCACCAACTCGACCCGCTTCGCCTGGGCGTTCGCCTACATCGGCCTGCTGTGCCTCGCCGCCTACGGGCTCGGCCTGCCCGAGGTGCCCAAGACGCTGCGCAGCCGGTTGCCGACCTCGCTCATGGCGTCGGGCGCCGGCGCGCTCGGCATCTCGCTGGTGCAGCTGTTCGTCGGCGACTCGCTGCTGCCCCGGTTCGTCGTCTTCGGCTCGGCGCTGCTGCTGGTGCCGTGGTTCTACGTCATGTCGACCGTGGCCCGGCGGGGGCGGTCGGCGCTCGAGCAACGGGACCGGGTCATCGTCGTCGGCCCGACCGAGCTGGAGGCCGAGCTGACCGTCGAGCTGGCCGGCAACCCGGAGAAGCCGGCGTCCGTCGTGGCCCACCTCACCGAGGAGGCGGCCGGCGACGTCCACGAGCACCGCCGGCCGCTGCTCGACGCGGTGCGAGCCGAGGAGGCCACCGTGCTGGTGCTCAGCGGCGCCGCGCAGGCCGACGAGCGGATCGTCGACCAGGCCGCCGCCCTCCACGAGTCCGGCGTCCGGGTGCGCACCCAGTCGCTGTTCTACGAGGAGTGGCTGGGCAAGATCCCGGTCGCCGACCTCGGCCGGGTGTCGCTGTTCTTCGACATCGGCGAGATCCACCGCGAGCGGTTCGGCCGGATCAAGCGCCTGGTCGACGTGGTCGGCCGGGTCGGTGGGCTTGGTGGTGCTCGCCGTCGCGATCCCGTTCGTGTTCGCTCGGCAACCTGTTCGGCCAACCGCGGGCCGCTCTTCTACACCCAGCCCCGGGTCGGGCGGGGTGGCGTCGCCGTTCGAGATCCACAAGTTCCGCTCGATGCGCGACGACGCCTCGGTCCCCACCGACTGGACCTCCGAGGAGGACCCCCGCATCACCCGCTTCGGCCGCATCCTGCGGGTCACGCCACCTCGACGAGCTGCCCCAGGTGTGGAACATCGTCCGCGGCGACCTCAGCCTGGTCGGCCCCCGGCCCGAGCAGCCCCGGTATGTTGCCGAGCTGGTGGAGAAGCTCCCGTTCTACGACCTGCGCCACATCGTCCGCCCCGGCCTCACCGGCTGGGCCCAGGTCAAGTACGGCTACGCCGGCGACGAGCGCGACGCGCTGGAGAAGCTCCAGTACGACTTCCACTACCTCCGGCGCCAGAGCTTCGGCTTCGACCTCAAGATCGTGGGCCGCACGACCCGCTCGGTGTTCGGGATCGAGGGGCAGGGCCGGTGAGCGACACGCCGCTGGTCACGGTGCTCATCCCGGCCCGCAACGAGGAGGCCGACATCGAGCGCTGCCTGCGCGCCGTGCTGGCCCAGGACCATCCCCACGACCGCCTCGAGATCGTGCTCGTCGACGGCGGCTCCACCGACCGCACCGCCGACGTGGCGTCGAAGGTGCTGGCCGCGGGCGACATCGCCTGGCAGATCGTCGACAACCCGGCCGGGTACGACGCCCGAGCAACCTCAACGCCGGCCTGGCCGTGGCGTCGGGCGAGCTGCTGTGCCGGGTCGACGCCCGCAGCATCGTCCCGCCCGAGTACGTGCGGCTCTGCGCCGAGGTGCTCGGGTCCCGGCCCGACGTGATGGTGACCGGGGGAGCGCAGGTGGCCATCGCGGTGGACGATTCGGCCCGCTCGGTCGGCATCGCCCGGGCCCTGAACAACAAGTACGCCATGGGTGGTTCCCGCTACCGGTCCGGCGCCGATTCGGGCCCGTGCGACACCGTCTACCTCGGCGCGTTCCGCACCGCGCAGCTGCGCTCCGCCGGCGGTTGGGACGAGTACTTCGAGACCAACCAGGACTTCGAGCTCAACCGGCGCCTCGGCCGCGCCGGCGTCGTCTGGTTCGACTCCCGCCTCGAGGTCGGCTACGTGCCGCGCCAGACGATCACCGCCCTGTGGCGGCAGTACCACCGCTTCGGCCGCTGGAAGGTCCGCTACTGGCGGCGCACCGGCGACCGCCCGCAGCGACGGCAGTGGGCGATGCTGGGCCTTGCCGGCGGTCTCCCCGCTGTCGGCGCCATCGTCATCGCACGGGGGAGAAGGCGAACGATGCGGACAGCCGGCGCTGCTGTCGTTGCGAGCGCCGCACTACGGATTGCGGACGACCTCGGCAGCGCTGGGCCTGCAAATGGGATTAGGCCAAGGTCGGTAGCAATGGCGGCGATGCTGGTCGTTGGCGGCGGATGGGCATTCGGAATCGTCAGTGAGGCTGCCGGCGACCTGTTCGCGCCGAGGTGGACTCAGGCGCGAGGCGGGCGTGGTGCTCCCGGGAGTGTGTGACGGACCGTCGACCACAGCCCGACGAGGTATTCTAGGACGCTTACTCCGACCAACTGGATCCGGAGGGGTGCCGGGAGTGATTGGTCGGCGAGCAGATGCGCCACACGACGTGCTGGCGGTTTAGCGGATCGCCCGACGTGCCGGATCACACCTACGGCTCCGCCATCGGTGCGGGCAACTCGCACGGAACCAGCGGTTACTCGTCGCGTCTTAGCGAGGATGGCACCGATTGTGGCTCGCGCTCGATGTTCGACGACCGCGTCCGCCGCGTAGACGTAGGTGAGGCCTGATGCCGTCGCCCTGTTGCCGAGATCCCGGTCGGCGCCCGAAAGCAGATCTTCGTTGAATCGACCCAGTTGTTCGAGATGAGCCCTTCGAACGAACGCATTGGCGGTCGCTGCGTATCCCTCCCGGACATACCGCTCCTGATCGAGCGAGTAGCGCAGCTCAAGGTGCTCAGCGACCGATGGTGGTTTGGATGACGTGACGACAATGCGGCCACCGACGACGCGACACGGACCGCCCAGAAGTGCGATGACGCCCGCGCTCACCCAATCTGGGCAGGGTCGGCAGTCGGCATCGGTGAACGCAAGCACATCGCTCGTGCTGGACGAGACTGCAGTGTTGCGAGCGGCGTAGGACCCTGGCTTCGGCTGGTGAAGCACCCGAACTCGAGGGTCATCGATCGAAAGTTTGGCCACAGTGTGATTGTCCACGAGGATGAGGTCAAGAAGGTCGGGTGGGTAGTCCTGAACGAGAAGTGCGTCGATGAGAGGGGCGACTCCGCGTAGATCACCGAAGACCGGGACCACGACGGTCACCGTGGGAAGCACCGGCTCAGTCCGGGTGGCTGTCGGCATGTGCACCTCCCACGCCGTCGGACTGAAGATCAGAGCGCCGGCGTCGATGCCTGGTGAGCCAGGCGCGAGCCTCGAGCATGAGGGGGCCCTGCGTGCTGGTGGCGCCAGCCACCGAGGACGGTACTGCGCCGAAAAACTTGGATTGGAGCGCAGCGTGAAGGCCTTCGGCCTGCCGACGGAATCGGAGCGTGGCGCGATCCCGAACCGAAAGCATTCTTCGGGCACCCCTGCTTCGCTCGAGGGCAAGATCCCTGAGCTCACGATACACATCGACGTCCGGAGATTGTCCCGCCTGCAGTGCCCGTCGGAAGCTACCAGCCAGATTGACGGACAGAATCCTCCGGACCAGAGCCTGGCGCTGATCTTCAGGCAGCTCGAGAACCCAGTTAGCGCACAGGAGGGCTCGCACGGCGGCGAGCTTCTCAGAGGCAGGAAGCGGGGTCGTGCTGACGCGATCCAGTTGATGATCGGACAATAGGTAGACGGCGTCGAGCGCCATCGCCGTCCTGCATACTGCATAAAGGCGAGCCATGAACATGAGATCTTCGCCCGTACGGATGCCCTCTGGGAATCGGATCTGCGTCTGCGCCAATGTGCGGCGTCGGAGTAGAGCGAAGGAGTGCGAGCGCAAGAACAGTTGGTGGCGAATGATGTCGAGCTCGTCGGTTCCCCGAGACACCACGAGGGGCGTGCCAACGTAGCGGTCCCCGTGCCGGATGGAGGGGAGCACCACGTCGCTACCCGTGGTGAAGGCGACATCGTGCAGACGGCGAAGGCATTGCGGCGCCAGCTGGTCGTCCGAGTCAAGGAAGAATACGAACGGAGCGGCCGTCGTCGCGAAGCCGAGGTTGCGAGGGCCGCTCGGACTCGGAACTCCGTCATCGCACCGGATGACGTTCGCCTCGGATTGCAGCTGTTCCAACGTGGAATCGCTCAAGCGCACGTTGTGAAGCACCACCGTGACCTGAGTAGCAATCCCCTGTGCGTAAGTGGAGGCGGAAGCGACGGAGGCGAGAACGGGACGCTCACTCCGATGGAGCGGGATGATCACATCCACGATGGGTTCGGTCATCACTCGCCTCCCGCCCACACGTCGTACCAGTCTTCGAGCCGATGTGTCTGACGCCGGAGGTCGAAGTGTTGTTCGACCCATGGACGCGTGGCTCTTGTGAGTCGATCACGTAGGTCGGGATCCGTGAGGCAGGCACGGAGAGCAGCGGTCAGCGCGGCTTGGTCGCCCTCGGGTACGAGCAGTCCAGTTCGACCGTCGTCGACCGCCTCCACCATTCCACCTGATGAAGTGGCCACGACCGGAAGGCCGGTGGCCTGCGCTTCCAACAGCACCATACCGAATCCTTCACGCTCGCCGGTTCGGGTAGAGCGGCTCGGTGCGCACAAGGCAGCCGCAACACGCATCGCCCGCACGACATCTTCGTGTGGCCGGCTTCCCAGGAACTTGACGTCGAGCCGGGCGTTGCTCGCGAGACGTTCGAGTCGAGGTCGTTCGGGGCCGTCCCCAATGAGTGTGACGGGGACGACGACCCCTTCGTCCCGCAGGCGCGCCGGCTCCGAGGAGGAGATCCTCCGCGCCCTTCTGGCGAACGAGTCGTCCGACGAAGAGGATGCCCTGTCGTTGGCCGGTCGCATCGGGCGGCGGGCTGAACCGTTTGATATCGACGCCCGTGTAGTGAACGACAACCCGGTCCTCCGGTGCCCCGCATGCAATGAGCCGGTCGCGTACTGAAGTGAGAAGCAGCGATAAAGTTGATCCGCTGCTTTAGGAGGTGCTTGCGGAGTAGGCCATGGAGCCATTGTTGCGGGCGTAGAGTCCGGGTGGGGAGCCGAACCAGGTTGCGTCGAACCCGTGCGCAGTCACCACCAGAGGGCACGGTAGGGGTCGCAATGAAGCGAGCACGTCGAAACCACCCGTGAGGAAGTGCGCGTGGATCAGGTCCGGGCGCAAACGGCTGACTGTGTCGCGGAGAAGCGGCACTCGGCGAGTCACGCGTTGCACGGTGCGCTGGGGTAGTGATAGTTCGGCATCTGAGCCGAGCATCTCTGCTGCCGACAGATCTCCGATGAATGCCCCGTCGTCAAGCCGTTCGCGTCCGACGAGCGTTGGTGACCACCGCTGTAGCGCCCGAGCTTGATCTGCGACGAAGGTCTGCGAGATCGGCAGGAGCCCAGGCGTGTACACCAAGATCCGCTTCACGCTCATTTTCCCCCTGTCGCGGTCACGACCACCGGGCGTGGCGCAGATCGCGAGTGCGCCACCGGCCGAGAGTGGCGGATCCGTCTGCCCGAATGACTCGGCCAGTCGCTCTATTGTGTCTTGCACGTCGTGTGGAGAGCGTCGAGCGAACTGAGACACAAGACGCCCCCGGGGTCTGGAGCATCGCGAGATATCGCTCGGGGTCGGCCTCGGGAGCCTCCGCGCTGAGGAGGAAGTGCGGACGTCCGAGACACGTCGGGCAGAACATATGGGTCCCGAAGGAATCGCGCGCCACGACAGTGCTTGCCCGCACGAATGAAACAAGTCTGTGGAGAAACCGCAGATCATCTCGGCTTCCACACGTCACGATCTTGAAACCGCGGTCGGCAAATGTCGCTCCGCGGACCCTCTCCAGGTCGAGGAAGTACATACAGTCGGCGACGTCCCAGACGGCCTCTCGTAGGTCCTCAAGTCGAAGGGGCGTCCTCCTGGAAGCCGCAGATGACTCGTGGATTGTGGTCGAGTGGCTCGGGAACACGAGGGGACTGCGTTCAGCCGGCGTACGCGGCAGGTGTCCGTCGAGTCAGCCGGTTTGCCGCAGGAAGAGTACAGGAACGGCGATGCGTTGAATAACAGATGCTTGTGGGCTGCGCGAGCGATTTGGGTATCGGAATCGCAAGTACGCGCAGAAGCTTGGAAGGTGAATCCGGGCCAACTCCTGGCGGGACTGGTAAGGATTGAGGAGGACTCCATGCGAAACTACGGCTCGCGCAGGACCCTTCCACCGAGCGTGCATCTGCAGCTTGCGCTCGGATCCGCAGAAGCCATTGGCGGCGTAGACGCTTTAGCTGTCGCACCACGGGCTCCATCAGCTAAGACCGAGAAGGGCTCGCAAGCTGTCACGGTTTTGTGGCCACGAGAACTTATTTCGCACACGGTCGAGACCGTTGGCGCCGTGATGAGCTCCGAGTTCAGGGTCCTTCAGGTATCGAACTACTGCGGACGCAAAGCCCTCGACGTCCCATTCGTCGACTAGCGCGCCTGTTCTCTCGTCCTCGACCGCCTCCGGGATACCGGCGTGGTTCGTGGAGACGACCGGCAATCCGTGCGCCATCGCCTCGAGGATGGCCAACGGCAGCCCCTCCTCGTCTCCTGTAGCTGCAGTAACGCTCTTTTGCACGAACAGAGCTGCAGTCCGCATGCCGGCGAGTACGGCGTCGTGCGGCTGTGCTCCCCGCATACGAACTGCATCGTGCAGATCGAGTCTTGTAATCGCCTTCAGTACCTCTGCCGCCAGCGGACCATCGCCGAAGAGATCGAGAGTGAACTTTGCCCCTTTGTCGCGCACACGCGCCATGGCCTCGATGAGGCCTACTGGATCCTTCTTGGGAACGAGCCGCCCGACGGCGACGATGTTGTGCGAGTTGCGGATTGTCGCGGTCGGCGACGGCGGGACCTCGACTCCGTATGGAACAACATGGACATTGGTCAAGCCGAGCAGGTCGCGGAGTCGTTGTGCGGCGAACGACGATGGCACAACGATGCTGTCGGCCATTGGGAGCAGCTGCTGGGCGGCTTCAATGGTGCGTCGGTTCCGAAGGCTGGCAGAGAAATCGTAACCGTGTCCGTGCACTACGCTTCTGACACCAGCTTTTTGCAGGCTCGGAATCAGGTTGAGCCACCGGTCGAGGTACTCGAGGAGCACAGCTTCACAGTGAGTTGCCTCAATGACTTCCACGATCCCGTCAACAGCTCGTTGATCGAGCCACCACACCTCACGTTGGCCGTAGCGCCGCTCTCGAGGACGAAGTCTGTTCTTGACGCGCTCGGGGAGCGATGGCCATGGCCGTGGCAACACCGGGAGGATTGAAACCCGTTCCGCCGGCCAGGCATCATCGGGTCCCGCAACGGAGAAAGTAGCGAATCGCGTGGATCCGGGTGCGAGCTCTTTGCAGTGTCGGCGAATGAACGTCTCCGAGACGACGCCGAGTGCCGGAGCACACACCATCAACTGATCACCTGACGGTACCCCCGCGGTCATCATGGTGCCGCCAGACCGAACAGTCTAGGGGTATCCGGGCAGTAGGCATCGTATTGGGCGAGCTCACCTCGTGGCCCACATGCCGCTACGGCGCCAGCATCGTGGATGAATATGTCGCCACAGAGTGAGAGTGTCGACAGACGCTGCGCAATGACGATGATCGAGCTCATCATTAGGTGATTTCTCTGGGTCGATGGGATGTGCGGCGGTCGACTCGTGGACGATCCAACGGCGGTCGCTAGGGCTTGAGCATCAGAGGGTACGTTGTCGTCTGACAGATTCATGGGAGGCCTGAAGAATGGAACGGAAGCGTGGCCCCCTCGTTGGCATGTGCGTGGAGGGGTCATTCGCGCCGACCCCGCGACCACGGACAGCAGATCTGGCGTGGCAGCGCCGAGCGCTCGAAGAGAGCTTCAAACGCGCGATTGGCCAACTCGATACCGCACTCGTAGTAGATGTCGGCTGTGGCGACCAACCGTGGCGGAGCGAGGTCGAGCGAAGGGGAGGCCGATACGTCGGTGTCGACCTGGCGGGCTACTCGACCGCACGTGCGCCAGACATCGTTTGGGGTGGCGAGGTGCTTCCGCTCCGCAGTGGAACCGCGCCGACCGTGCTCGTCACTGAAGTCCTCGAGCACGTTCCCGATCCACTCGCGTTGCTGTCGGAGATTCATCGGGTGCTGGTTCCGGGCGGTAGTTGCTATTTCAGTGTCCCGTTCCTGTGGCCGCTACATGACTCGCCGCACGATGAGCAACGGCTGACACCATTCGCTCTTCGACGCTTGGCCGACATTGCGGAATTTGACGTGATCGCACTCTGGCACCTCGGCGGTTGGGACTCGTCACTCGCTAGGATGCTGGCCCTGTGGGTTCGCCGCCGTCCGATGAACCGGTGGTCGCGGTTGTTGTTGAGTCATCTGCTCTTCCCGTTCATCGCCGCATTGGAGCGGCGAGACGTAGCACCAGCAGGAGACTTCGATGGCATGATCACGGGCTCGGCCGGTGTCCTGCGCCGCCGAATCGTCGAGGCAATGGACAGGGCGGATTGTCCGTCTAGAAGACCTGCTATTCAACCGCGTTGACTGCCGCAGGCTCCTGGCTTGACGGTGCACCGGGCATCCCCTCGGATCGTGGAGACATCCACTATGAGGAGATGTCATGACAGAAGTGCGCAGGAAGTACGACCCGGAGTTCCGTGAGGGCGCGGTGCGGATCGTCCGAGAGACCAACAAGCCGATCGCCCAGGTCGCCGACGATCTCGGGATCCACCCGGGCACGCTGGGCAACTGGGTGAAGAAGGACCGGATCGAACGGGGCGAGTCCGAGGGCCTGACCGTGGACGAACGGGCCCGGCTGAACCAGCTCGAACACGACAACGCCGAGCTCCGGATGGAGCGTGATGTCCTCAAGCGATCAGTGGTCCTGTGGGTCAAGGAGGCGACGCGATGACCGTGGCATCGTTCATCGCCGCCCAGAGGACCGATCATGGCGTGCCTCACGCGAAGTGCTGCCGGTGGCTGGGCGTCGCGCCGTCGACGTTCTACAAGTGGCTGGACCGGCCCCCGACGCCGACCGAGCAACGTCGCGCCGAGCTGGACGCGGCGGTCAAGGCGGCCTTCGATGACTCGGGCGGCACGCCGGGCACCTATGGGTCGCCGCGGGTGTTCGAAGACCTGGTCGAGGCGGGCTGGTCGGTGTCGGTCAACACGGTCGCGGAGTCGATGGCCCGCCAGGGCCTGGTCGGTCGGAGCCCGAAGCGCAAGCGGCGTTCGTTGACCCGCCCGGACAAGGCGGCCGCGCCGATCCCGGACCTGGTCGGCCGGGACTTCACCGCCGAGCGGATCAACCAGAAGTGGTGTGGCGATCTGACCGAGATCCCCACCGACGAGGGCAAGTTGTACCTCGCGATCGTCGAGGACCTCGCCTCCCGTCGCCTGCCCGGGTTCGCGATCGGTGAGCATCACGACGCCGAGCTGTCCAAGGCCGCGCTGTTGATGGCCGCTGCCGTTCGCGGCGGTGACGTCGCCGGCGTGGTCTTCCACTCCGACAAGGGCGGCGAGTACACCGGCGACCTGTTCGCCCAAGCCTGCGCCACGCTCGGCGTGGTCCAGTCGATGGGAAGGGTGGCGTCGGCGCTCGATAACGCGGCCGCCGAGAGCTTCAACTCGACGCTCGAGTGGGAACTGTTGTCCCGCCGGCACTTCGCCACCAAGGACCAGGCCCGCCGCGAGGTCGCCGACTTCATCGACCGATACAACCACCGGCGACGGCACAGCTCGGCCCAGATGCTCGCTCCCGTCGCCTACGAAGCCGTGCTCGCCGAACGAGACCGCCAGACCTCCGAGCAGGACCAGGCCGCATGACCTGTAACCGGCCGATGGCGTCACCGCTACGGCCGGTGAGAAGATCCAACCCAATCAGCAACTCTCCACGATCTCAGGGGAAGCCCACACTCGCGACGACGACCCCTCTTCCGAGCGAAGCGATGGTGGTTTGCGGCGCCACATATGGAAGCCCGACATGGAGACGCCCACGAACGCGGCAGGCCATTTCAGCGGGGAGGGCTAGTGTCCTGAGTCTGAAATAGGGAGGGATTCGGTCTGGTGGTCGCGAAGTCCCCGTCGTAGCGACGACGATGGGAGACAGCGATGGCCAGTTCTGGACGACCGACACCCGCGGTGACGCTCACCGATGACGAGCGCGAAACGCTCGAACGGTGGGCGCGCCGACCCACATCGGCTCAGGCGCTGGCGATGCGATGCCGGATCGTTCTGGCTGCTGCCGACGGCGAGCGGAACAAGGACATCGCCGCGAAGGTGGGCTGCAACCCGAACACGGTGGGCAAGTGGCGACGCCGGTTCGCTGAGGCGGGCATCGACGGCTTGCATGACGAGCCTCGGCCCGGAGCGCCGCGCACGATCACCGACGAAGACGTGGAACGGGTGATCGTCAAAACGCTCGAAGAGACACCGCGCGATGCGACCCATTGGTCGACTCGGTCGATGGCCGCCGAGGTCGGCCTGTCGCAAGCCTCGATTTCCCGGATCTGGCGAGCCTTCGGGCTTCAGCCACACCGGACCGAAGACTTCAAGCTGTCCCCGGATCCGCAGTTCATCGACAAGGTTCGCGACATCGTCGGCCTCTACCTCAACCCGCCCGACGCAGCGGTCGTGTTGTGCGTGGACGAGAAGACCCAGGTCCAAGCCCTGGACCGGACCGCACCCGTGCTTCCGCTGATGCCCGGCGTGCCCGAGCGACGCACGCACGACTACAAGCGCAACGGGACCACGAACCTCTACGCCGCCCTCGACGTCGCGTCCGGCAACGTGATCACCAACATGACCGCCCGCCACCGGGCCGAGGAGTTCCGCCGGTTCCTCAACCTCATCGACAAGGAGGTGCCCGAGCACCTCGACGTGCACGTGGTGTTGGACAACGTCTCCACCCACAAGACCCCGTCGATCCAACGATGGCTGCAACGCCACCCCCGGTTCACGTTCCACTTCACGCCGACGTACAGCTCGTGGCTGAACCTGGTCGAGCGCTGGTTCGCTGAGCTCACCAACAAATGGCTCCGCCGCGGCACCCACCGATCCGTCCGACAACTCATCGCGTCCATCCGAACCTGGGTCACGAGCTGGAACGACGACCCCAAGCCGTTCGTGTGGCACAAGACCGCCGACGAGATCCTCGACAGCCTCGCCGCCTATATCCAGCGGATTCCTGACTCGGGACACTAGCTCGCGATGGCGTCGACGACCTCGAACCTCGTTTGAGTCGGTCTGCACCTTCAACAGTCGTTGGCTCGGCGCACGACGCCGCGCCGCGACGGCGAACTCGGTCTCGAGTGCTCGGATGATGGGGCCTCTTCGCTGCGGTCAGCTCGGCCGCTTCCTTGGTCGTGACGCCGGGCCTGGGCCCGCAATCGACCTGGTCCTAGTTTCGCCAGAGTTGTAGATCATCTGCGCGGTCACATCGACGAGATCGGTGACCTCGGCAACAGACGAACACGACTCGGCGAGATCCAGAACCTGGCATCGGCGGTTGGCAATCAGCGGTCGTCGTACCGTGCAGTGATCTGGAATCTTTGCGGTGGGCCTCGAAGCACTGCGCGACGAGGCGACACCCCCGCCCGGGAGGAGCGACGAATCGCCGAGCAGTCGAGCCCCTCAGCGTGTGGAGGCGGCGGCACCAGCGCGTCGCCGTGCGGTGGAGAGTGCCGTTCGAAGAGATCTCCGCGAAGCGAATCGCTGTCCAGTTCCCGGGTTCCGTCGACCGCGGCTGGAGGCTACGCCAACGCGGCGCGGACCGACTTCAGGCGTCCTCGGAGCCCCGCCCCGCCACTCTCAGCGAGAACAACGACGAGTACGATGTACGTCAGTACACCGACGCCTACCTGAGCGGCAAGCACTACGGGAGGTGCCATACCGGTGAGAGCCTCGCCGGTGACGACGACGCAGCCGGACATTACGGCGCCGGCAATGATCGGCCGACGCAGCAACCGCCCGAACTCCCGCGTGCTTCCATCAATGAGCGGTAGCGAAGACCGGAAGATGATCCATCCGGTGACGTACGCCTGGACAAGGAAGGCTGCCGCTACGCCTGGCGCACCGAATGGGAGTCCGACCGCTATTGCGCAGATGCATATGGTGGCACTCAAGAGTCCCTTCTTGAAGAGAAGATCAGTGTGCCCGAGAGCTTTGTAAAGCGATCCGAGTGTGCCGAGGAGGATCTGTGGAGGACCCGACAAAGCGAGCAGGGTCAGTAGGGAGCTCGCGCCAATCCACTTGTGTCCGTACAACGTTGTGATCAATGCTTTCGAGGTTGTTGCCATGCCCAGGGTGATGGGCAAGGTCACCAGGACTACGGCAAGGACGGTCCGCTTGTACGCCTGCCGTAGCCGCTCCATGTCGTCTCGGAGCCTCGCCAAGGTGGGGAAGAGCACACGGCCGATGACGATCGTCACCAACTGGACCGGGATGAGCATCAGCATGTAGGCACGCGTGTAAAGACCGAGCGCCGCTGTGCCGGCAACCGCACCGAGCAGCATATTGTCCACATTCCGGCCCCAGTAGTTGACCGTATTGAAGCCGAGGAGACCTCGTCCATACCGCATCATCGAGATGGCGGAGTCGTGACAGAAGCGCAGTCTTGGCATCCAGTCGCCGGTCAACCAGTAGCCGATCGTCATCGCGGTGGTGGCCGTGAGTGTTCCGATCACCAAACTCGTGGCTGCAAGACCCTGCCACGCGCAGAGGACGGCGGTGGTACTGCCCAATACGGCAGCGGGCACCTCGACGAGAGCCGTGAGACGGAACTGCAGGCGTCGTTCAGCCATCGCCGCATGGACGACGAACGTGGACAACACGAAGTTCAGACTCGCCAAGCGAATGAGGCCCACAAGCTGGTGATCTCCGTAGAGCGCGCAAGGGGACCCGCGACTGCCGACGTCACACCGGCGAGAGCCACGCCCGACAATGCGTTGAGCCAGAACGCAGTACACAAGTCGGCGTCTGTGGGGTCCTGCATGTGGATCAATGCAGGTCCGATCGCGAGTGTTCGTGAAGAGCATCGCAAAGCCGACGAAGACCATGACGATCGCTACCTGCCCGTATCGGTAGGCGTGAGCAGTCGCGCCAAGAAGACCGGAGCTGATGAAGCCCGCCGCCTGTATGACCAAGCGAGAAATCGCCGTCCATTTCACCGAGGCCCGGGCCTGCGCTCCAAGAGCGGGTGCGACAGTTTGCACGGACGTCTTCATCGGCTTGTTGCGGTGGAGGTCTTGAGCAGATCTCAATGGGCGTCCGCCGATGGAAGGAATTCAGGCCATGACCGCGGTTCCGGGCGACATGCTCTGCCCCACCCGGCCGCTCGCCATCGCTCGTGTCGCCCGACGTCAACACGAGCGCCTATGCGATCCGGAGCATGAGCTCCAAGGCCGTCTTCGCCCACGCCGCAGCCTGATCGCTGACGCAGATATGGTCGAGAAGCCGTCCGTCAACCAGGTTCTCGACGATCCATGCCAGGTGGGGGAGGTCGATGCGGTTCATCGTCGAGCACGGGCAGATCAGCGGGTCGAGGGAGACGATCGTCTTGTCGGGGTGCTCCTCGGCCAGGCGGTTCACGAGGTGGATCTCGGTGCCGATGGCGATCGTCGTGCCAGGCGCAGCAGCTTCGACGGTCTTGATGATGAAGTCGGTCGAGCCGACCTCGTCGGCGGCGAGGATGGCCTCGTGCGGCGCCTCGGGGTGGATGACCACGAGGCCGTCGGGGTGCTCGGCGCGGAACTCGGCCACCTGCTCGGCCGAGAAGCGCTGGTGGATCGAGCAGTGGCCCTTCCACAGCAGGAACGTCGCCTCCTTGGCCTCGACCTCGGACAGTCCGCCCAGCTCGAAGCGCGGGTTCCACACCGCCATGTCGTCGAGCGAGTAGCCCATCGCCACGCCGGTGTTGCGGCCCAGGTGCTGGTCGGGGAAGAACAGCACCTTGTCGCCCTGGGTGAACGCCCACTCGAGCACGGCTCGGGCGTTGGTCGACGTGCACACCGAACCGCCGTGGCGGCCGACGAACGCCTTCAGCGCCGCTGACGAGTTCATGTAGGTGATCGGCACCAGGCGTTCGATGTCGATCACGTCTGACAGCGACTCCCACGCTTCCTCGACCTCGTCGATGTCGGCCATGTCGGCCATCGAGCAGCCGGCGTTGAGGTCGGGGAGGAGCACCTGCTGGTGGTCGCCGGTGAGGATGTCGGCCGACTCGGCCATGAAGTGCACGCCGCAGAACACGATGTACTCGGCCTCGGGGTGCTCCTGGGCCAGCACGGAGAGCCGGTAGCTGTCACCGCGGGCGTCGGCGAACTGGATGACCTCGTCGCGCTGGTAGTGGTGGCCGAGGATGAATAGCCGCTCGCCGAGCGTCTCCTTGGCCGCGGCGATGCGGGCGCAGAGCTCGTCGGGCGTGGCGTCGGTGTAGCGGGCCGGCAGGGGGAGCTGGAGGCGGAGCATGTTGGGGGTCCCCGATCAAGAGGAGTGGAGAACCGATTGCTGGACAGTGGGGACAGCCCGGTCGCCTCACCCACGGGGGTGTTGTCCTCGGTTCTTTTATGGTGCCGGTAGTTCCGGGCCGGCGACGTGCATGGTATCCACATCACGCGCCAGTGGGGGTCACTGGTTGGCGCATTGGCCCTGGCTAGCCTCCGAACGTGCCCGACGCCCGCCGCGAGCTTCGGCTCGAACCCCGGGTCAGCAGTGCCGCGATCGTCGTGCTCGGGGCCGTCGTGCTGCTGCCCTACGTGGTCGCCGGGCCGGGGTTCTTCGTCGACGACTGGTTCGCGTTGCGCAATGCCCGGCTCGATACGTGGTGGAACGCGGCCGGCTCCGGGCAGTGGCACGCCCGGCCCGGCGCCGGCGTCGTCTACGCCCTCACCTTCGGACTGCTCGACGATCGCCCCCGCATCTACGTGCTCCTCGCCGCCGTCGTCCTCGTGGCCTCTGCCGTGGTGCTCGACCGCATCCTGCGACGGCTCCTTCCCCCGCTGGTGGCCGTGGCGATCGCGGCAGCCTGGCTGGTGATCCCCAACCACACCAGCCTCGAGGCCTGGCCGAGCGCGCTCAACATCGCCCTGGCGCTGCTGTTGTTCCTGGCTGCCATGGAGCGGCTCACCGTGGCCCGCCGTCGACGACCACCGACCTCACCTCCGCAGCGCTACTCGGTCTGTCGGTCCTCTGCTACGAGGCCACCGCGCCGCCGGAGCCGTCGCCGTGGCGTGGATGGCATGGAACGCTCGTGACGATCGCCGGCGGGCCGTTCGGCTGCTCGGGGCCCATGGGATCGTGCTCGGCGCGGTCGGCGTGGAGGCTCACGCATTGGAACTCCGGCAAGTCCGGCCTCGACGTGTGGTTCGACCCGGTGCAGGTGATCAACGCCCACGTCAGCGTCAGCGTTGTTGGAGAACCCTGCCGCTCCATCCTCGGCGGAATGGTTCTGGTCGTGACCATTCCCGCGGTCTACCTGCGACTCACTCGGGGCGAGGCCGCCGGGTCGTGGCCGTTGCAGGCCATCGTCGGCGGTTGGATCGTGGTCCTACTCGGTGCCCTGCCATTCGTCCGTTACTTCTACTCACCGGTGGGCTTGGGGATCGGGTCACGGTCGTGTCCGGCCTCGGCGGGGCGGCCGTGCTCGTCGGGGCCGTGGGATGGCTGGTTCAGCGCCAACGGGTGCTCGGTGCCGCGCTGGCGGTACTCATCCTCGCCGGCGCGGTCGGGACCCGGGCATCGTTCGTGCGGGACTACTCGGTTGCGGCCGAGACTCCCGCCGGATCCTTACGGACGTCCGGCACCGGTGGCCGACACCGCCTGACCACCGCATCGGTTCGGCCCGTACCCGGTGATGAAGCGCAACATCGTCGCCTTCATCGACGCCAACTGGGCCGATCCAGTGGCTCTACGACACCCGCGACGTCGAGGCAGGGTTCACCCTCACGCCAGAGGCGTTTGTTGACGATCCCGGAGCAAGAGCGGGTCGACATCGTCGCCCTGTCGCACCTGGAGGCGACCGACCGGGTGCAGCCCTGACAACCGACCGCCCAGCTGTCTCGAGAGGCGTCACCGGCGCCGTGCTCGCGGGGGTCTAGGGTCGGCCCGATACGGGCGCTGGGGTGCCGGTCTGCGGATCGGTGAGCAGTACGGAGAGTTTGGCGGATGGACACGGAAGTTCGGACGCGGGCCGAGCGTGGCAGGACGATCATTCGCGCCCCGACTCGGGTGCCGGTGCCCCGGGGGGAGGTGGCAGCTGGTTCGATGCCCGCGGCAGTCGGTCTCCTGGCTGTGCTCGCCGGCGGGCTCAGCGTCATCGGCATGGCGTCGAGCAGCCTCTGGTACGACGAGGTGCTCACCATCGAGGTCCGAGGGCTCCGTTTCGGTGGATTCGTGTCCAACGTGATCGTCAACGGTGGCAACATGTCGTTGTACGAGGTGTTCCATGCGGTTTTTTGGTTGCTGCTCGGCGACTCGGCGCTCCTTCTCCGCCTTCCCTCCGCGATGTTTGTGGTGGCATCCGTTCCGATCTCTGGGTCGTCGCACAGCGGAGTCGCCGGTCGTCACGCCGC
>CAWEQL010000008.1:0-114897 GCA_963811245.1 uncultured Acidimicrobiaceae bacterium | reverse complement strand
CGCCGCCCACGGGACGAGGAGCATCTACGGACTGGCCGGCCTCGACAACGTGGCCGATCCCGCCGATGCCGACGGCGCCAACGGGGGGTACCCGCAGCTGTCGTCGGAGTACCTGGTCGACGCCGACCCCGACTTCGTCTTCCTGGCCGACACCACGTGCTGCAACCAGGACGCCTCGACGCTGGCGCAGCGACCCGGCTTCGCGACCCTGACGCGCGGTCACCTCGGGGCACGTCGTGGAACTGGACGACGACATCGCGTCTCGCTGGGGGCCACGTGTCGTCGACTTCCTCCGAGCCATCGTCGACGCCACCGCCGACGTGGACGTGGCGCGCTGACATGGCCGTCGCTGCGGTGGACGTCCCCGAGGCCAGCCGGCTCACGCCGGCCTGGTTCGTGGCGGGCGTCGTCGCGGTCATCGCTGCCGTGGTCATCGGCGTGGCGAGCGGACCGGTGGGGTTGCCGATCGGCGCGACCGTGTCCGAGCTCGCCGGTCGTCTGCCGTTCGTCCACACCCACTCCGGCCTCAGCGCCACCCAGCAGACGATCCTGTGGGACATCCGCACGCCCCGGGTCGTCCTCGGCCTGCTGGTCGGCGGCCTCCTGGCCGGGTCGGGGGCCGGGTACCAGGGGGTGTTCCGCAACCCGCTCGCCGACCCGTACCTGCTCGGTATCGCCGCCGGCGCCGGCCTCGGCGCCACCATCGCCATCGTGAGCGGCGTGGGGGACGGGATCGGGGTGCTCGACCCGCTGCCGATGGCGGCCTTCGTGGGCGCCCTCGTCGCCGTTTCGAGCGCTGCGGCGCTCAGCCTCCGACGTGACGGTACGGGCTCGCCCGCCACGTTGATCCTGGCCGGCGTGGCGGTCGCTGCCTTCTTCACCGCCATGCAGACCTATCTCCAGCAGCGCAACAGCGACACACTGCGCCAGGTGTACGCATGGATCCTGGGTCGGCTGTCCACCACCGGCTGGGACGAGGTGCTGATGCTGGTGCCGTACGCCGTGATCTGCGGTGCCGTGCTCGTGTACGCCGTCGGCGCCCTCGACGTGCTCGCCGTGGGCGACGAGGAGGCCCGCTCGCTCGGTCTGCACCCGGCGCGGGTCCGGGGCGCAGTGCTGGTGGCAGCCTCGCTGGCCACGGCCGCCGCGGTGGCGGTCAGCGGGTTGATCGGTTTCGTCGGCCTGATCGTGCCCCACGGCGTGCGCATGGTGGCCGGGGCGTCGAACCGGCGGATCGTGCCGCTGTCGATGCTCTTCGGCGCCGCCTTCCTCGCCCTGACCGACGTCGTTGCCCGGACCGTCGAGGCCCCGGCCGAACTGCCCATCGGCGTGATCACGGCCTTCGTCGGGGCACCGTTCTTCCTCGCCATCCTCCGGACGCAGCGGTTGTCGTGAGCGACGCCATCGACCCCCGCCCCGCCGCCATCCGGTGGCACGACGTCGGCGTCACCCTCGGCGGCGCCGACGTCGTCGACGGCGTGTCGCTCGACGTGCCCCGCGGCTCCTGGCTCTCCCTCGTCGGCCCGAACGGGGCCGGCAAGACGACGTTGGTCCGCACGCTCGGCGGCACCGTGCGTCACACCGGCCGGATCGACCTGGCGGGCCAGCGAGCCGACCGGCTCGGCGTGCGGGAACGGGCGCGGGCCCTCGCCATCGTCCCGCAGCACCCTCAGATCCCGCCGGCGGTCACGGTGTTCGACTACGCCATCCTCGGTCGGGCCCCGCACCAGGGGCTGCGCTGCTCCGCATCGGTCGTCGACCGCCGCCGCACGTACGCCGTGCTCCAGCGCCTGTCGCTCGACGACATGGCCGGCCGGCGCGTCGACACCCTCTCCGGCGGCGAGCGCCAACGGGTCGTCCTCGCCCGGGCCCTCGTGCAGGAGACCCCGCTGCTCGTGCTCGACGAACCCACCGCCGCGCTCGACGTCGGCCACCAGCTCGAAGTGCTGGAGCTGATCGCCGACCTCCGCGCCGAGCGGGACCTCACCGTGGTCACCACCGTCCACGACCTGAGCGTGGCGGGGCAGTTCGCCGACACCATCGCCGTGCTGGCCGGCGGCCGGTTGGTGGCCCACGGTGCGCCGAGCGACGTGCTGACGCCCGACATCGTCGGCACCCACTGGGGCGTGGACGCCGTCTGCGACGTCGACGACGACGGCACCGTGGTCGTCACCGTCCGGCGCCGGCGCGAGCGGCACGACGCCTCCACCACGGCGGAGGGACGGACATGACGGAGCACACGCCGCCGACGGACCACCACGAGCCGGCACGGCTCCATCGTGCGGAGTCGCTCGTCGTCGTGAAGCACGCCTCCGACGACGGCATCCGCGCTCTGAAGGGAATCGACTACTGAATCCCCGCCCGCCTTCCCCGATCGCCGGTACCGGCACACCGCGGTGCCGGGCCGGCGGACGATCCGTCTCGCGTGCCCGCCGTCGATCCCCGGTGCGTGACAGGCCTCGCCGACGCCGGCGCTCGGGCGGCGCTCGTGTGGGTCTTTTCGGCGCCGGTGGCAGCGCTGTCGTCCGCGCCCGTCGGCGGCGGCCCGGCCACGCTCGACTGGGTGGTCAACATCGGCGTGACCGCGGCTACGCCCGCACCGACCTCGCCGCTCATGCCGGTGAGGTGGCCCGCTCGCTGGGCCTGCGAGGTACGGGCGCAGCGCTGTTCACCGCCGCCGACGTGACCGCCGGCGTGGCCCACGACGACCACGGGGTGGTGGCCCACGCCACGGTTGGCGTCACGCGCCCGACCTGGGCCGCCGACGAGGACGACGCCCATGCGGTGCGCGCCGGCGACCGCTGGGTCCCGGGCACCATCAACACCGTCGTGCAGGTGCCGGTGTCCCTCACCGGCGCCGCGGCGGTGAACGCCGTCATCACGGCCACGGAAGCCAAGGCGCAGGCGCTGTTCGAGGCGGGGGTGCCCGGCACCGGAACGGCCTCCGACGCGGTGGTGGTCTGCTGGCCGGTCACCGGTGCGTCCGCCGAGACGTCCATCGAGCCCTTCGCCGGACCACGGTCGCGCTGGGGCGCGCGGATCGCCCGGGCGGTGCACGGTGCGGTGGCCTCTGGGTTGCGACCGGAGGGGCGGCCGTGATCACCCTCGTCCTCGGCGGCACCCGGTCGGGCAAGTCGGTGGTGGCCGAACGGCTGGTGGCCGCCATGGGCGGCCCCGTCACCTACGTCGCCACCGCATCGGTGGATCCGTCCGACGCCGACCACGCCGCCCGTATCGAACGTCACCGAGCACGACGACCGGCGGCGTGGACCGACCGTGGAGTGCGCCGACCCCGACCGGCTGGCCGACCCCTGCGGGCCGTCGACGGCACGGTGCTGCTCGACTCGCTCGGGACGTGGGTCAGCGGCCACCCCGAGCTCCGGGCCGACCCAACCGACCTCGTGGCCGCACTGACCGGCCGGAGGGCGACACCGTGGTGGTGACCGAGGAGGTCGGTTTCGCCCCGCATGCACCCACCGAGCTGGGTCGCCGCTTCGTCGATGCGCTGGGCCAGGTCAACCACTCCGTGTCCGCCGTCGCCGACCCCGCCCTGCTCGTCGTCGCCGGCCGGGCGCTCGAGCTGCCCCCACCGCCGTGCTGAGCGCGCTCGGCTTCCTCACCGTGCTCGGTGGCGCCCGTGTCCCCGATGCCCGGACCATGCGCTGGTTCCCGGTCGTCGGCGCCGGCATCGGTGGAACCCTCGCGCTGGTGTGGGTCGGCGCCACGCAGCTGTGGCCGCCAGCCATCGCCGCCGCCCTGGTGATCGCCGCCGACCTCGCGCTCACCGGCATGCTGCATCTCGACGGCCTCGCCGACACGGCCGACGGCCTCCTCGCCCACCTCTCGCCGGAGCGCCGTCTGGAGGTCATGCGCCGCCCCGATGTCGGGGCCTTCGCCCTGGCCGTCGTCCCGACGATGCTCCTCGTTCGCTGGGCGGCGCTCGCCACCGACCTCGTCGACCCGCGGCACTGATCGGCGTGTGGACCATGAGCCGCACGCTCATGGCGGTCGTCCCGGCGATCGTTCCCTACGCCCGTCCGGCCGGCTTGGCCTCACCGTTCCTGGGCGGCGCCCGGCGCAGGACGGCCGCCTGGCTCCTGCTCGCTGGGGCCCTCCTGGTCGCGGCCACCGGCGCGACCGGTGCAGTGGCACTCGCCGTCGGCGTGGCCGCGGGCGCCGGCGTCGTGGCCCTCGCCGTCCGACGGATCGGCGGGTTCACCGGCGACGTGCTCGGCGCCGCCGCCGTGGTAGCCGAGACGGCGGCCCTGCTCGGGCTGGCGGCGCGGTGAGCGCACCCCGGCGCGCCCTCGCCACCGCCATCGGTCTCGTCGGCTCCCGGGCCATCCCGACTGCTGCCGGATGCCGTCCATCCCGTGGCGCGCTTCGGCTCGGCTCATGACCGCAGTCGAGCAGCGGCTGTGGCGTGACGACCGTGCCGCCGGCATCGCCTATGCCGCGCTCGGCACGGCGATGGGCGCGGCCGCCGGGCGTGTCGACGGGGTCGACGGCGCTGACCGTGGCCGTGTGCGCGCCGGGAGCGCAGCTCCGCGACACCGCAGCCCGTCATCGCCGACGCGCTCGACGATGACCGGATCGAGGAGGCCCGCAGCATGCCTCCCGGCGCTGGTGGGGCGGGACCCGAGCGACCTCGATGCGTCAGGCATCGCCGCCGCGGTCATCGAGTCCGTCGCGGAGAACATGGTCGACGCCGTGTTCGCCCCGGCCTTCTGGGCCGCCCTGGCCGGCGGTCCCGGGGCAGGCGCCCACCGGGCGCTGAACACCATGGACGCCATGGTCGGACGCCGCAACGAGCGCTACGAGCGCTTCGGGTGGGCCGCGGCCCGAGCCGACGACGTGGCCAACTGGGTCCCGGCACGCGCTCTTCGCCGTCGCGGTGGCCGTCGTGCGCCCACCGGGCCCCGGCCGTCCTGCGCCACCGTCACCGCCGACGCGGCCCGGCCACCCCTCACCCAATGCCGGGGTCGCCGAGGCCGCGATGGCGGGCGCCCTGGGCGTGGAGCTGGGCGGACCGCTGCGCTACGGCGACGCGACCGAGGACCGGCCCCGCCTCGGCGCCGGCCCCCGACCCGGCGGCGCCGAGATCCGACAGGCCATCGCCATCGCCGCCCGCACCGAGGACCTCCTGGTGGCGACGCTCGCCATCGGTGCGGTCGTCGGGTTGCTCCGGGGGTGGCGGCGCCGGTGACCCACGTCGTCCCCGGTCCGCACGGCGGCGACGCCCATCGCCTGGCCGCGGCATTGCACCGGCCGGTCGAGGAGATCCTCGACCTGTCGGCGTCGCTCAACCCCCTCGCACCGGACTGCTCCGCCGTCCTGCACGCGTGCGTCGACCGGCTGGACCGCTACCCGGACGACGGCGACGCCACCGCGGCGCTGGCGTCGGCCATGGACGTCGATCCGCGCCCGGCTCGTGGTGACGAACGGCGGGGCCGAGGCCATCGCGCTCGTCGCCCAGCACCAGCCCACGGGGTGGGCCGACGAGCTCGACTTCTCGCTCTACCGGCGCCACCTCACCACGCTCGATCCGGCCGGACCCCGGTGGGCGTCGGATCCCCACAACCCGACCGGGCGCCTCGCCGGCCCCGACGACCGGGCCGACGTGCGCGACGAGGCCTTCTACCTGCTCGCCACCGGTCGATGGACCCGCGGCGACGCCGGCGCCACCGTGGTCGGCTCCCTCACCAAGGCGTGGGCGCTGCCCGGCTTGCGGGTCGGCTACGTCCTCGCCGCCGACGATCGCGCCGCGGCCGCCATCCGGGCACGACGGCCACGCTGGTCGGTCAACGGTCTGGTGTGCACGGCGCTGCCGGCGCTGCTCGATGTCGCGGAGCCGGTGCGGTGGCGTGATGGGATCACCGAGCTCCGGGCGCAGCTCGTCGACCTGCTGACGCGCCATGGCCTCGTGCCCGAGCCGAGCGACGTGAACTACCTCTGGGTACCGGAGGCCGCCGGCCTCCGAGACCATCTGGCCGAAACCGGCATCCTCGTCCGCGACGGCACCAGCTTCGGCCAGCCCCGTGCCGTCCGGATCGCCGTCCCCGGACCCGGCGGTCTCGACCGCCTCGCCCGTGCCCTCACCACCTTCGACCAAGGAGCCATCCGATGACCTCCCCGAGCCGCGTCCCCGACGGCGACCTCGAGACCCTCATCGCCAGCATCGTCCCGGTCGACGCCGACCCCGCCGCCCGCGACGCGGCCGAGCAGGCCACGCTGCGCTGGGGCACACGGGCCAAACCGCCGGGCTCGCTCGGGCGGCTCGAGGCGCTGGCCGTCGACGTGGCGGCCATCACCCGGACCTGCCCGCCCGTCGTGCCCGAGCAGCCTGCCGTCGTGGTCTTCGCCGGCGATCACGGCGTCGTCGCCGACGGCGCCAGCGCATGGCCCAGCGAGGTGACCGGCGCCATGGTGCGCTCGATGGCCGCCGGCGGCGCCGCCATCAACGCGTTCGCCACCGCGGTGGATGCGAGCGTGAGCCTGGTGGACGTCGGCGTGGCCGGAGACCTGTCCGACGTCGAGGTGGTGGTGGACGCCAAGGTCCGCCCGGGAACGGCCAGCATCGCCCGGGGCCCGGCGATGACCCGCGACGAGGCCCTGACCGCCGTCGGCGTCGGGGTGGCGGCGGCATCGGTCGTGATCGCCGACGGCGCCGACCTGCTCGTCGGCGGCGACATGGGCATCGGCAACACGTCGCCGTCCGCCGCCCTGATCGCCCACTTCACCGGCCGCTCGCCCGACGACCTCGTCGGACCCGGCGCCGGCCTGGCCGACGACGAGGCGTGGGAGCGCAAGCGCACGCTCGTGGCCGCCGCCGTCCAGCGTGCCGCCGACCTGAGCGACCCGATCGACGTGCTCGCCGAGATCGGTGGTCTCGAGATCGCCGCCCTCACGGGGTTCCTCCTCGGCGGCGCCGCCGCCCGGGTCCCCGTGCTCCTCGACGGCGTGATCGCCTGCGCCGCCCTGTGCGTGGCCGACGCCCTGGCTCCGGGCATCGCCGGCCTCGTCATCGCCGGTCACCGGTCCTCCGAGCCCGCCGCCACCGCCGCCCTGGAGCACCTGGGCCTCGTCGCCCTGCTCGACCTCGACCTGCGCCTCGGCGAGGGCACCGGCGCCTGCCTCGCCGTCCCGCTCGTCCAGGCGGCGGTCCGCGCCCTGGCCGAGATGGCCGACCTCCCCACCTGACGCCCCCGTCCTCGCCCACCGCTCCCACTCACCCCCAGAGCGTTCTGGCACCACATCGTTCGGTGCCGGACCACACGTCCTGGGTCCAGAACGGGGTTTCAGGAGTCGATGAGGCGCATCGCTTCGTAGCGGGTGGCGGCGTTGGTGCGGAACAGGCCCCGCACCGCCGACGTCACCGTGGTGGTGCCGGCCTTGCGGACACCGCGCATCGACATGCACAGGTGCTCGGCCTGCACGACCACCAGACACACCCTTGGGCTCGAGCACCCGCTCGAGCGCGTCGGCGATCTGCACCGTCAACCGTTCCTGGACCTGGGGCCGACGGGCGTAGACGTCGGCGAGGCGGGCCAGCTTCGACAGACCGGTGATCCGGCCGTTCTCGTTGGGGATGTAGGCGATGTGGGCCTTGCCGATGAACGGGATGAGGTGGTGCTCGCACGCCGAGTAGATCGGGATGTCTCGCACCATGACCATCTCGTCGTGATCGGCCTCGAACGTGGTCTTCAGGTGGCGGTCGGGCGTGTCGTGGAGGCCGGCGAAGATCTCGGCGTACATCCGGGCCACCCGGGCCGGGGTGTCGAGGAGCCCGTCGCGCTCGGGGTCCTCACCGATGGCGGCGAGGATCTCGCGGACGGCGGCCTCGATCCGGGGCTGGTCGATCTCCCGGGCGAGCACGGTGCGCTCGTTCGGGTCGGAGGGGATGACGCTCACGTGCCGGACGCACCAGGCCGCAGCCGCCACCACGCCCGGGGACGGGGCCGACGGGCGGGGGCGCGTCGATCTCGACCGGGGCGGGGTCGTCCGACCGCTCGGATGCCACCACGGGCAGGCGTTCGGCGCGGGGCGGGGGCGACGGTTCCGACGGGGCCGGTCCAGCCTCGTCGAGGCCCGACGGGTCGGGGTCGACCCACGTGTCGAGGTCGCCGAAGATCCGGTCGAGCTCTTTGTCGTTGAGCGTCTCCTTCTCGAGCATCTCGGAGGCGAGGTGATCGAGGGTGGAGCGATAGGTGGTGAGGATGGCCTCGGCCCGCTCGTGGGCACCGCTGACCAGGATGCGGATCTCCTCGTCGATGATCGACGCCACGCTGTCGGAGTAGTTGGCCTCGTGGCCGTACTCCTTGCCGAGGAAGATCTCACCCTGCTTGGCGCCGAGTGCGAGCGGGCCGACGGAGTCGCTCATGCCGTAGGCGGTGACCATGGCCCGGGCGATGTCGGTGGCCTTCTCGATGTCGTCGGCCGCACCGGTGGTGATGTCACCGAAGACCACCTCCTCGGCGGTCCGGCCGCCGAGCAGCATGGCGAGGCGATCGACGAGCTCGGACTTGGTGTGGGTGTAGCGATCCTCGGTGGGCAGGGCCAGCGTCCAGCCGAGGGCCCGGCCCCGGGCCACGATCGACACCTTGTGGATGGGATCGCAGTGCTCGAGGACGTGGCCGACGAGGGCGTGGCCAGCCTCGTGGTAGGCGGTGACGGTGCGCTCGCGCTCGGACATGACCCGGGTCTTGCGCTCGGGGCCGGCGAGGACGCGGTCGATGGCGTCCTCGACGGTGTGCATGTCGATGCTGTCGACCGAGCGCCGGGCCGCCATCAGCGCTGACTCGTTCATCAGGTTGGCGAGGTCTGCGCCGGTGAAGCCGGGGGTGCGCCGGGCGATGACGAGGTTGTCGACGTCGCTGTCGAGCGGCTTGCCCTTGGAGTGGACGTCGAGGATGGCCTTGCGACCCTCGAGGTCTGGACGGTCGACGACGATCTGGCGATCGAAGCGCCCCGGGCGGAGCAGGGCGGGGTCGAGGATGTCGGGGCGGTTGGTGGCGGCGATGAGGATGACGCCGGTGTTGCCGTCGAAGCCGTCCATCTCGACGAGGAGCTGGTTGAGCGTCTGCTCGCGCTCGTCGTGTCCGCCGCCCATGCCGGCGCCACGATGGCGACCCACGGCGTCGATCTCGTCGACGAAGACGATGGCCGGCGCCTGCTCCTTGGCCTGGTTGAACAGGTCGCGCACCCGCGAGGCGCCGACGCCGACGAACATCTCGACGAAGTCGGACCCGGAGATGGAGAAGAACGGTGCGCCGGCCTCGCCGGCGACGGCGCGGGCCAGCAGGGTCTTGCCCGTGCCGGGCGGGCCGACGAGCAGCACGCCCTTGGGGATCTTGGCCCCGATGGCGGCGAACTTGGCCGGGTTCTGGAGGAAGTCCTTGATCTCGCGGAGCTCCTCGACCGCTTCGTCGGCCCCGGCGACGTCGTCGAAGGTGACCTTGGGCTGGTCCTTGTCGAACTGCTTCGCCTTGGCCTTGCCGAACTGCATCACCCGGCTGCCACCGCCCTGCATGGCGTTGATCACGAACAGGAAGAGCCCGAACAGGATCAGCAGCGGCAGCAGGCTGAACAGCAACGAGACCCAGATCGAGTCCTGCTGCTGGTCGGTCTGGATGTCGATGGCCGGCGAGGCCGACGTCAACAGGTCGGTCATCTCGTCGGCGTACTCGGCGGGATAGGAGACCTTGTACTTGGTGCCGTCGCGCAGCTCGCCCTGGACCTCGTGGCTGCGGTCCTTGATGGTGGCGGTCTCGACGTCGCCGTCGGCCACGTGTGACCGGTACTCGTTGAGGTCGAGCTTGTCCACGTTCGACCCGCCGCGCAGCAGGGACGTGGCGATGATGGCCGCGACGAGGGCGATGACGATGTAGATGGCGGTGGAGCGGCGCATGCGTTTCATCACGATGCGGAAAGGCTACGCCGTTCCCCTGCGGATGCGGACTCGGGCACCGGCCAGGAGATCGGACGGGGCGCAGGCCCCGTCGCCGGCCCCCGGCATCACTCGCCGCCCAGGTAGGTGCGGATGTCGGGCAGGTTCCGGTACCGCTCGGCCACGTCGAGGCCATAGCCGATGACGAATGCCGGCGGGATGCGGAAGCCGACGTAGCGGAGGTCGACATCGGCGCGCGACGTTGCCTTCGCGGACGAACAGCGCGCACACCTCGAGCGACGCCGGACCACGGGCCTGCAGGGTCTTGCGCAGGTAACGCAGGGTGAGGCCGGAGTCGATGATGTCCTCGACGAGGATCACGTGGCGACCGCCGAGATCGATGTCGAGGTCCTTGACGATCCGGACGACACCGGAGGACCGGGTGCTGGCGCCGTACGACGACACCGCCATGAAGTCGACCTCGAGCGGGATGTCGATGGCCCGCGACAGGTCGGCCATGAAGATGAAGGCGCCCTTGAGCACGGCGACCAGCAGCGGGGCCTTGCCGGCATAGTCAGCGGCGATCTCGGCGCCCAACTCGCGGATCCGCTCCTGGAGGCTGCCGGCGTCCAGGAGGATGTCGCCGATGCGATCGTCGTCGTGAGGGGCTGACACGCGTGCGGAACCTAGCCGGGTGGGCGTCGGGCGACGAGACGCTGACGCGACCGACGGATCTCGATACCGCCGGAGATCTCGGTCGCAAGGGCTTCGCCCCGGGCCACGGCCAGCACGCGCTCGACGGCAGCGGCGTCGGGCGGGTGGCACTCGGCGTCGAGCGTCCGCAGCCACCGCCGCAGAGCCCGTCGAGCGAGCGGGACCGGCGCCGCTGCCACGGCCAGGGCGTCGGTGGGATCGATCTCGCCGGCGAGGGCCTCCAGCAGCCCCACGTCGTCGGCCACGAGGCCGGCCATGCGGGCGAGGAGCGCGCTGACGTCGCGTTCGGCGATGTCATCGAGCAGGGGCACGAGCTCGTGACGGATCCGGTTGCGGCGGAACCGCACATCGTGGTTGGTGGGATCACGGAACGGGACGAGACCGGCCTCGGCGCAGATGGCTTCGGTGTCGCTCCGGCGCAGCCGGAGGATCGGATGGCGCTCCGGACGCATGGCGGCGAGACCGTCGAGGCCCGTGCCCCGGAGCATGGCGAGCAGCACCGTCTCGGCCTGGTCGTCGGCGGTGTGGCCGAACAGGGCGTCCGGGGGGAGGACGGCTCGGCGGGCGGCGCGGGCCCGCGCTTCGAGGTCTCCGCCCGGCGCGACCTGCACCCGCTCGGCGCGGAAACGGGCACCGACGGATGCGGCGACGCGCTCGACCAGCGCGGCTTCCTCGTCGCCACCCGGACGCAGACCGTGGTCCACGTGCACGGCGGTCACCGCCAGGCCGGCATCACGGGCCAGGAGCAGCATCGCCAGCGAATCGGGTCCGCCGGAGACGGCGCAGGTGACCGCCGCACCGGGCGCCGGGAAGCAGCACTGGGTCAGCGCCGCCGCCCGGGCGACGCCGGCGGGACTCACTCCTCGACGACTCGCAGCTCGCCGGAGCGGAGGGAGCGCAGCAGGTCGGGGACCGAGTCGATGTCGATCTTGCGGGCGATCCGTCGGAGGCTGGCGTAGATGTTGGACCGGCTCACGCCGAGCTGGTTGGCAGCATCGCTGACCGAGGTGGTGGCGCTGAGCACCACGAGGAGCTGACGCTGCTTGTCGGTCAGCGACTCGCCCACGACCGCGACGGCACCGTCGCCGCGGGCGTCGGCGTGCCGCGACCGCAGGTGCTCGAGGCCGGCCAGGCGGGGTCGAGGTGCCGTGGAGGCGCCGCGCGGCGTGCCCGCCTCCATCTGCGCCAGCTCGACCAGCGCTCCGGTCTGCGCCCGGCGGCGCTGGGTGATCTCGGTGTCGCCCTCGAGCACGTCGCGCACGGCGGCCCGGAGCTCGTCCGGTGCGACCGGCTTGACGAGGTAGCGGACCGCGCCCTCGATGCCGCCCCGCAGCCGATCGTTGTCGGCGCCGAGGGCCGTCATCATGAGCACCCGCACGGAGGAGATCCGATCGTCGAGGTGGCTCTTGAGCTGCTGGAGCACCTCCCACCCGTCGACGTCGGGCATCATCACGTCGAGGAGCACCACGTCGGGGACCTCGGCCTGGACGGCGGCGAGGGCCTCGGTGCCGTTGGCCGCGGTCATCACACGGTGGCCGTCCATCTGGAGGTTGACCTCCGCGAGGTACCGCAGGTCGGGTTCGTCGTCGACGACGAGGACCGAGGCCACGGGTCTACCCCACCAACTCCTCGGAGAGGCGCACGCGATCGACCCACTCTTGCGGGTCGCGGATCTCGGCGAGCGTGGGGAGCCACGTGGGCCCACGCCAGACCGGTTCGAGCGCATCCTTGCCGTCGGCGAGGCGTTCGATCTCGGTGATGAAGTCCTCGCCGGCCTGGTACTGGTGCAGCTTGGCCTCGAGGCCGAGGAGGCGTTGGATGGTGCGCTGCACGAGGTTCGCGGTGGTGCGGCGCTGCTGGAGCACGCGAGCAAAGCGCTCGGCGGAGGGGACGTGACCGATGCCCGCCCGGTTCATGGTGATGTCGCCGTGCCCCTCGAGCAGGCTCATCAGGCCCCCGATCTGGTCGAGGACGAGACGCTGTTCCGGCGTGGCCAGCAGGTGGGCGATCCCTCCCTCGGCGAGCGGGCTGCGGCCGGCCCGCACCTCGTCGACGGCCCGCTTGAGGGCGCCGAGCAGCTTGACGGGGTCGATGTCGGCGGAAGACAGCATCTTGTCGATGAGCGACAGGTAGTGCTCGCGCATCCACGGCACGCCGGTGAACTGGGCCCGGTGCGTGACCTCGTGGAGGGCCAGCCACAGGCGGAACTCACGTGGGGGGAAGCCGAACCGCTTCTCGATGCCCAAGATGTTGGGCCCCACGTAGTAGACGACGTCTTGGTCCTCGGGGTTCTCGTCGGCGGCCACGAGCAGGTCGTACTGGCCCAGGACCCGACCGGACATCCACCCGAGGAGGAGGCCGACCTCGAGGGCGCCGGCGGCGCGCATGGCGACGGCGGACGGACCGCCGATCTTCTTGCCGAGGCGGTCGGTGACGGGGTTGAGGATGCGCTGAAACGACGCCACGTTGGCGTGGATCCAACCGGCCCGGTCGGTGACACGGCCCCGGGCCGGGCCGGCGAGCGACCGCAGACCGGTCTCGGCCGTGACCAGCTCCTCGGCCAGCGTGGTCAGCTCGGCGAAGTCGGGTTCGAGCGAATCGGCGTGGTAGGAGTCCGCGAACGGCTCGCGACCGGAGGCGCGGACGGCGATGCGTTCGGCCAGCTCCCAGTCGACGACGTCAGCCACGCTCCTGGTCGACTCCCGGGTACTGGGGCTTGACGACCTTGCGGAGGTACAGGGCGATCACCGTGACGACGGCGGGGATGACGAGGGTGACCATCAAGACGACGGCGATCCAGAAGTGCCAGACGGGGGCGGCGAACATGGCGATGATCCTAGGAGGTCCGCCGGCCGGGGCGTAGCCGGCCGGGGATCACGGCTGCTCGTGGCCGATGGCCTCGGCGATGCGGGCCCGGAGGCTGTCAGGCGAGCGTTCCCGGCACTTGCTGGCGATGTAGGCCTTGATCTCGGCCTCGAAGTCGAACGCCTCGTAGCAGGGCGGGCAGTCCTCGAGGTGCTGCTGGATGTGCGCCCGCTTCTCGTCGGTGAGCTCGCCGTCGAGGAAGTGGTACAGCTCGTGCAGGGTCTCGGCGCAGTTGCCGTGGACCTCGGTTCCGGTTGCGGGATCAGCGTTCATCGGGTCGGTCTCACGATCGGTCGGCCCCCGCCGGTGCGGCGGCCGGTGCGCCGGCAGCGGGGCCGGCGGCGTCGTCGGTGGGCTCGGCGAGCCCTCGTTCGACGGCGAACTCGTACAACTGCTTCTGCAGCCCTTTTCTTCCCCGGTGCAGGCGCGACATCACGGTCCCGATGGGGATGTCGAGGATCTCGGCGATCTCCTTGTACGAGAAACCCTCCACGTCGGCCAGCAGCACCGCCATCCGGAAGTTCTCCGGCAGGGCCTCGAGGGCACCCTTGATCTCGCTCTCGGTGAAGGTGTCGAGCAGCTCGTCCTCGGCCGAGCGGCCGGCGGTGGCGCCCTCGAGCCCGCCGAGGCGGTGGTACAGGTACAGGTCCTCGACCTCGGCCAGATCGGTCTCGTCGGGGCGGCGCTTCTTGGCCCGGTAGATGTTGATGTAGGTGTTGGTGAGGATGCGGTACATCCACGCCTTGAGGTTCGTGCCTTCCTGGAAGCCCCCGAAGCCCCGGTACGCCTTCAGGTAGGCCTCCTGCACCAGGTCCTCGGCGTCGGCCTTGTTGCGGGTCATGCGCAGGGCGGCGCCGTAGAGCGAGTCCATGAGCGGCATGGCCTGCTCGGAGAACGTCGCCTGGTCGGCCATGCTCCGGACCTTACCGGAGCACGTGGAGCGTCCCTCCCGATGGATCGGCGAAGTCGGAGACGACGACGGCGCCGTCGAAGAGGGACCAGAGCCGGCCGTCGACCACGAGGGCGCGTGACGGGTAGCGGCCGCCGGCCGTGACCGTGGCCGCCGGGGTGATGCCGCCATCCGTCACGGAGAGCACCGCCATCCCGACCACACCTTCCGCCACGGGGTCGGTCCCCGAGGAGATGGAGCCCGCCCCATCCGGGGCCCCCACCGGCCCACCAGTGGGGGGCGCATACCGCTCGACCGGCACGACGAGGTCGCTGGTCGGCGCCCACCACAGGAACGCCTTGGGGTCGTTGCCGGCGGCGGAGTAGGCGTCACGCTCGGTGTAGGTCTGCACCTCGGCCGGGGCGGTGGGGTCCGACACGTCGAACAGCGACACCTTCAACCCGGTGTCCTGGCCGTTGGCGTCGGCGTCGCGACCGATCCCGACCAGGCGGCCGTCGCCGACGGGGTGGAGGTACGACGAGAAGCCCGGGATCTTCAGCTCGCCGACCGGTCGCGGCGCGGTCGGATCCGACAGGTCGATCACGTAGAGGGGGTCGGTCTGGCGGAAGGTCACGACGTAGGCGGTGGGGCCCAGGAACCGGACGGATTGGATGGTCTCGGACCGCCCGAGACCGCCGACCGAGCCGACCTCCGTCAGCCGGTCGCCGTCGATCCGGAGCACGTGGACGGCCGATTCGCTGTCGGCGGCCTGTCCCCACGGAGTCCCGTCGGTGACGGCGATGCGGAGCAGCCCGTCGTACTCGGACAGCGAGTACTGGTTCAGGACGCTCCCCCGGACCTCACCGGCGGCGAGGTGCGCGGCCGGCCCGTCGCCGCCGAGGGCGAAGGCGTGCACCGCCGTGGACCAGTCGTCCACCGCGACGCCGGCCCGGGCGTCCGGCGTGACGTACCGGGTGGCGGCCAGGTACAGCGTGCTCGTCGACGCGTACACGACCCCGGGATCGGCCACGACCGTGGTGGTGTCGGCGGGGTCGAAGCCGTCGGTGAAGTCGACCCGCAGCACGGAGGTCTCGGTGACACCGGCGTTGACCTCGGGCACGAGCACGTCGGCACAGTCGACCAGCGGGCCCTCGGCCGGCACCTCGGTCGTGCCGTCCCGGCCCGGGGAGGTGATGCGGTAGGACGGCAACCAGTCCTCGATCGTCGTGGCGGCGACGCCGGCGTCGATGGCGACGTCCAGACGGGCAGGGTCGGGTGCTCCGGTGAAGGCGCTGCGCTGGGCCTCCATCAGCGGTTGGGGCTGCGGGTACGTGGCCACGACGACGCGGGCGACCCCGTCGACGACCCGCGTGGACACGTGCTGGCCCTCGACCTCGGCGGTCTGGATCTCCACCGGCCGGGTCGGATCGGAGACGTCGAACAGCTGGATCGTGGTCCCGCCTTGGAAGACCGGCATGGGGTCGACGGCCGGACCGCCGTCGGGCGGCGGGGCGGGCTCGGACGCGTCGGTCGCCCCGGCGGCGGGGACCGAGCTCACGGCCACGTCGTCGACGGCCATCCCGGGACCGGCGTAGCCGTAGCCGTATCCGTATCCGCCCGAGATGGCCAGGAGCCGGTCACCCGAGAGGAGGAGCTGCGCTCCGAAGCCGGCCAGCGGGGTCCGGCTCACCACCGCGGCCGTGGCGGCGTCGAGGATCACGAGTTGGTCCTGGTCGACGAGGTACACGTCGTTCCCGTCGGTCTCGACGAGGTCGGGCTCGTCGATGCCCTCCTCCTGGGTGTTGGTCTGCGAGCTCGTGGCCGTGTCCCCGGCGGGGGCCCGGGGAGCCGCGGCGTCGGGCGTGGTGGCCTCGCCGGCTGCCAGCGAATCGGCCTGGACCGCACCGCCCACGCTGTCGTCCGCAGCGAACCCGACGGTGCTGCGCCACACGCCCGGAGCGAAGGCCTTGAAGTCCTCGAGGACCTGATCGCAGGACTGGCCCTGCCGGAGCAACGTCGGCGCCGATCCGCTCAACGCCACCACCGTGTCGTCACCGGACGCCACCGGTGGCGAGTCGGACGGCGAACACGCCGCCATCGCCACCGAGACCGCCGCCACGACGGCGATCGATCGAACTGCCCTGGCCCGTCGGTTCGTTCGCATGGGGATCGGACGCTGTGTGAGCGCCGCTGGTTCCCCGACGACCGCGATCAGTCCGAGAACCAGGCGAACCCCCACGCCGGGAGGTGGATGGCGCCGGCGTTGCGCCGCATGCCGTCGGACGCCAGCACCGTCACGGGCTGCGCCAGCCCCGACGAGGACAGCAACGCGTCGGGCACCTCCTGGGGATCGTCGGAGAAGTTCGCCAGGCCCAGGAACGGTCGGTGGCGAGGGTGCCGGCGCAGGTGGCCGAAGACCGCCGGATGCCCAGTGGGGATCGGCTGCGTGCTGCCCCCGGCTCGCATCACCGGGAGGTCGCGGCGGGCCTGGATCAGACGATGGAACCAGCCGAAGACCCGGCCCTCGACCGACGACGGATCGTGGCGACGCCCGACCGCCTCCCAGTCCATCCACGGCCGGTGCAGCCACCGGTTGTCGTCGGCGAGCGCCGGGTCCTCGGCGAAGCTCCAGTCGTTGGCGAGCGCGACTTCGTCGCCCATGTAGATCAGCGGGACCGAACCACCCCACGAGACGGCCACCGAATGCAGCAGCACCAACCGGTCGATCCCCGCCGCCAGCGCGGCGCGGTCACCGGACTCGCGGGCCCGGTCGATGCCGGCCAGGGCGGCCGCCGTACCCGAGATCCGGGCGTCGCCGGTGGCCGGGTTCTCCTGGAACCGCACACCGGCGGCCCACGAGCCCTCGTGCTCGCCGGTGTAGAAGCGGTTCAGGAAGCTGCGGTGTTCGAACCCGGACCACCCGACGGCGGCGGCGTCCTCGT
The DNA here is from genome assembly GCA_963811245.1 of uncultured Acidimicrobiaceae bacterium. Taxonomy (GTDB): domain Bacteria; phylum Actinomycetota; class Acidimicrobiia; order Acidimicrobiales; family Salinilacustritrichaceae; genus Salinilacustrithrix. Next base: position 97,601 of record CAWEQL010000008.1, on the reverse strand, counting down.
CGCTGACGGCCCAGCCGATGTCGTCGTGGCAGCGCACGTAGGTGACCCAGCCGGTGCCGAGCGGTGGTGGCCGCATGCGTTCGAGGGCGAGCGCCATGAGCCGGGTGTCGCGCGCCGCCATCGACGACCACAGCATCACCATGAGCTGGTTGTGGTACGCCAGCTCACACTCGCGCTGTTCGCGCTCGTGGGCGCCGAGGTACTGCACGAGGTGGTCGGGCGAGACGATGGCCTCGGCCTTGCAAACCGTGGCGGGCGCCGCGATCCGCAGGACCGCCCGCATCGCCTGCAGGAGACGGTGCGCCTGGGGCAGGTTCTCGCAATCCGTGCCCTTCTGCTTCCACAGGAACGGGACGGCGTCGAGACGCAGGACGTCGACCCCCCGGTTGGCGAGATCCCCCATGGTGGTGCACATGGCCTCGAGCACGTCGGGGTTGGAGTAGTCGAGGTCCCACTGCCACTCGTTGAAGGTGGTCCACACCCACCCGAAGAACGAGCCGTCGGGGCGGTCCACCGCGGTGAAGTTGCCGGGGGCAAAGGTCGGGAAGACCTCCCGCAGGGTCCGTTCGTACTCGTCGGGCTCGGTGCGGTCGGGGAAGACCCGGTAGAAGGCCCGACGGCCGGCGTCGCCCGCCACGGCGCCCCGGGCCCACGGGTGCTCGGCGGCGGTGTGGTTGACGACCAGGTCGACGCACAACGACATGTCGCGGTCGTGCAGGTCAGCGGCCAGCGCCTCGAGGTCGGCCATCGTGCCGAGACGAGGGTCCACCGCCTCGTAGTCGGCGACGGCATAGCCACCGTCGTTCTCGCCCTCGCGGGCCAGAAGCAGCGGCATGAGGTGCAGGTACGTGATCCCGAGCTCAGCGAGGTGGTCGAGTCGGTCACGCACCCCGGCCAACGTGCCGGCGAAGCGATCCGTGTACGCCACGTAGCCGACCTGGTGCGCCCGCAGGTACCAGTGGGGGTCGATCTCGCGCCGGTGGTCGAGCAGGCGCAGGGCGTCGCTGCGCCGGGCGGTGACCGACAGGGCCACGGAGAGGAGCCGGCGCACGAGGTCCTCGGTGGCGGGGCCGGCGGGGCCGCGGGGCCTAGACGTCGTCGACCGCCTCGAACAACTCGTCGACCGACCCGTCGGCCCGGGCGCCGAAGACCGCCGCCTGGGTCGGTCCGAGCACGTCCTCGGCCGTCTGGAGCAGCTCGGGTCGTAGCGCCCGCCACCAGGATCGGTAGCGCGTCCGGCGATCGGCCGCAGGTGTGCTCATCGGCCGCGGAACCTACCGGCCGCCGCTCCGGCGCGTCTTGGGGTGGAGCCCGAAGTGGGAATTGAACCCACGACCTACGCTTTACGAGAGCGTCGCTCTGCCGACTGAGCTATTCGGGCCGGGTCGGGTCCCGGGGGATCCGCCGGCGGGCGAGCGTAGCGCGAGGGGTGCGCCGCTCCGAGATCGCGATCAGGCGTGACCACGACCTCCCGACCGGTCCTCGCGGCGAGGACCTCAGATGGGGTCGAGGCCCGAGACGAGCGCCTGCAACAGCAACAGCTCGTTGGGGTTGCGCACCCAGGCCTCGGCCGCGGCCTGGATGGCGGCGATGGCGGCGAGGTGAGGGCGAGGATCGGAGGCGGTGGCGAGCCGGTCACGGTACTGGGAGGCCACGGTGGCCAGACCGAACCGGATCTCGGCGGTGCGGTGGCGGCGCACCTCGCGCTTGTGCCGCGTCTCCAGCTCCTTCAGCAGCGACCGGGGACGGCCGTACGTCTCGATCTCGGCGACCAGTGCCTCGCGCTCGAGGCCGTGGCGTCGGTCGAGTGGTTCCTGGGCGGCGTCGATGTGCGCCACGACCTCGTCGACGAGCTGGGCGGCGATGGCCCCGGTGCCGTCGATCCGGCCAGGGATCGAGGCCCAGGCGTCGCGCCGGACACCGAGCGAGGGGTCCCCCACCAGCAACCGGGCTCGCCGCAGGTCGCCGCCGGCCGCGGCCGACACGGCCCGGGCCACGTCCTCGTCCGCCCCCTCCGCCACGAGCCGCTCGACGAGCGCCGTCTCCGGTACCGGTCCGAGATCGATGCGGGCGGTACGGCTGGCGATGGGCACGAGCTCGGGCGGGACCTCCTCGGCGAGGATGACGAACACGGTCGAGGCAGGCGGTTCCTCGATGGTCTTGAGCAGGGCCGGTCCGGCCTGGGCCACCTTTTCGAACTCGGTGAGCACCAGCACCTTGCGGTCGCCCTCGACGGGGCTGCGGCTCGCGGCCTTCGTGATGACCTCGGCGTCGCCCACGAGGAGGGACGCCCCGCCCGGCTCGAACACGGTCAGGTCGGGGTGGCTCTCGGCCAGGGCGAGGGACAGGGCCCGTTCGGCATCGCCGCCCCGAGCGGCGGCATCGGCGGCCAGCAGGACCGCAGCGAAGGCGACGGCGGCGGCTCGCTTTCCCGAACCGGCCGGCCCCACCAGGAGGTAGGCGTGCACCGGATTCACGGCCGCCGCCTTCAGCTGGGCGACGGCGGCGTCCTGGCCGACGAGCGCGCCCCACGCCTGGGGTCCTTCGATGATCGATGCAGGCCCGGTCGCCGTCACGACCCCATCCTGCCCGACGCCGATGACGACTCCCCTGGTCACGTCGTCAGGTCGGGCAGCCGCCGTCGCACCTGGTCCCACACCAGCCTCCAGACGTCGTCGGGGCTGTCACTCGCGTCGATGACCGCCCATCGGTCGGGGTCGGCAGCCGCCTGGGCGTGGAAACCTGCACGCGCCCGCTCATGGAAGGCGATGGTCTCGGATTCGAGTCGGTCGGGCGCGACGTGGGCCACCCGCCGCCGCGCCTCGGGTACCGGGACGTCGAGGAACAGGACGAGGTCGGGTTCGAGGGCGCGGGTGGCCCACAGTTGCAGGCCGCGGACCTCGGCCGGGTCGAGGCCTCGGGCATGGGCCTGGTAGGCGACGGAGGAGTAGAGGTAGCGATCCGTGACCACGTGCCGGCCGGCGTCGAGCGCCGGCCGGATCACCTCGGCGACGTGCTGGGCCCGGTCGGCGGCCATGAGGAGGGCCTCGGTGCGCGGGTCGAGATCCCCGGTCGACGGGTCGAGGAACAACGTCCGGATGGCAGCGCCGGCGGCCGTCCCGCCGGGCTCGCGGGTCTGGAGCGCGTCGATGCGTTCCACGAGGCGACGGGCCTGGGTCGACTTGCCCGAGGCGTCCCCTCCCTCGAAGGCGATGAAGCGACCGGTCACGGCGCGACCGACTCGGATCCGGACATGCCGAGGGCGGGTCGCCGTTCGACGAGCTCCTCGCGGCGGCAGCCCGCATCGACGAGGCGGCGATGAACCCGGCCCCGACGATGATCAACCCCGCGGCCCACAGGGTCAGGCGCACGCCGGGGACGGCGACCGCCGCCGCCCCGAACCGGACGTAGCCATCCGCGAACGCTCGGCGGGACAGGCCCCCGAGCAACTCGGCGAGGAAGGGACCCACGGCGAAGGAGATGAGCACGCACAGGCGCACCATCGTGTAGAGCGCCGAGAAGATCCGGCCTCGCAGTTCGTCCTCGACGTGCTGGTGCAACAGGGTGAAGCCCAACACGTACACCGTTCCCGCGCACATGCCGAGGACGAAGACACACGCGGCCGCGGGCACGAGCGACGGCATCGACGCCCCGGTGAGCAGCGACGCACCCGCCACGAAGACGGCGCCGACGAACACCCACTCCTTCGGGAGGCGACGCTGGAGCACCGACACCGTGACCACACCAGCGGCCACGCCCAGGCCCAGCGCGAAGATCAACGCACCGAAGCCGGACTGGTTCGAGTCGAGCACCTCGGTGGCGAACACGGGACCGAGGGGCACGAGCATGCCGCCACCGATCAGACCGGTGGCCAACCCCAGGTTGACGGCGCGGACCACGGGGTTCAGGAACACGAACTGCCATCCCTCGCGGAGGTCACGCAGCGCCTGGCCGAACTCCAGCCGTCGGCGGGTTCCGGCCGCCCGCTCCTCCCTCCGGCGGCGCGGCAGCGGGAGGCTCCAGATCATCAACGCCGACAAGGCGAAGGTGGCGGCGTCGAAGTAGAAGGCGAGCCCCTCCTGCGTGCCGCGCACGATCGAGAGGAACTGGTAGTCACCGATGGTCTCGGAGAGCTTGGCCAGCAGCGAGAACAGCGCCGCGGCGACCGGAATCGTCCCGTACGCCGCGGCCAACGACAACGAGTTGGCCGACGCGAGGTGGTCCGACGGCACCAGGTGCGGGACGGAGGCCTCCTTTGCCGGCGTCCACAGCAACGTGAACACCTCGAGCACGAGGGACGCCACGATGAGGCCTGGCACGGTGTCGACGAAGGGCAGCGACGCCAACACCGCGGCCCGGCCGATGTCGCAGGCCACCATGAGCTTCTTGCGGTCGAAGCGATCGGCGAGGACCCCGGCGGCAGGGCCGAGGAAGAACCCGGGCACGATGCGGGCCGACATCACGAGGCCCACGGCCGCCTCGGGCCGATCGCTGATGCGCGTCGCCAGGGCGGCGATGGCGAGGAAGCCGAGCCAGTCGCCGGTGGCGGAGACGACCTGAGTGACCCAGAGGCGGAAGAACGCTCGGGAACCGAACAGCCGCACATGCATCCCGGTGGGCTCCTGGGGGCCGTCGACCACCACCATCGGCTCGGTGGGAGCCGGCTCTGGCGGCGTCGAACGGGCGTCGCTGGGCTCCCCCATCCGTGCAGACGTTAGAGACTCGGCAGCCGACCGCGGTCGATCGCCCCCGAGGGTCAGGAACCGGCGGGCTTCTTCCTGGCCGCGGCCTTCTTGGCTGCCGTCTTCTTGGTCGCGGACTTCTTGGCGGCGGGCTTCGCTGTGGTCTTCTTGCGGGCTCCGGCCTTCTTCTTCGGCGGCGCCGTCTCGCGCCGGATCTGGAGGAGCTCGGAGGCCCGCTCGATGGTGATCTCCTCGACGAGATCGCCCTTGCGCAGGCTGGCGTTCGTCTCCCCGTCGGTGACGTAGGGACCGAAGCGACCGTCCTTGACGACCACCGGGGACTCGCTGAGCGGGTCGATGCCCAGCTCACGGAGCGGGGGCTTCGGTGCTGCCTGCCCCCGGCGCCGCTTCGGCTCCGCGAACAGGGCCTTCGCCTGCTCCATCGTCACCGTGAACAGCTGCTCCTCGGATTCGAGGCTGCGGGCGTCGGCACCTTTGTCGTCGCCCTTGGAGATGTAGGGGCCGTAGCGGCCGTTGCGGGCGAGGACCGGCAGCCCCGTCTCCTCGTCGGTCCCCACCACCCGGGGAAGCGACAGCAGACGCAGCGCGTCGTCGAGGGTGACGTCCTCGGGTTTCTGGTCCTTGAACAGCGACTCCATCTGGGGCTTGACGTCGTCCGGCAGCGTGTCGGCGTCGCCGAGCTGCACGTAGGGCCCGTACCGGCCGGTCTTGACGTAGACGGGGAGGCCCGACTCCGGATCCTCGCCGATGGGCGTGTCGCCCTTGGGGGCGGCCAGCAGCTCCAGGGCCTTCTCGAGGGTGAGCTCATCGGGTGGGAGCCCCTCGGGGATGGACGCGGTGTCGTCCTCGCCCCGCTTGACGTAGGGCCCGTACCGGCCGGGCTTGGCCACCACCATCTCGCCGTTCGCGTCCATGCCGAGCGGGAACGTGTTGACCTCGGCGGCGTCGACCTTTTCGAGCGCCTCCTCGACGGTGACGCCGAGGCCCTTGCGGCCCCCGTTGTCGGCGCCGTCGTCGCCGAACCAGAACCGGTGCAGCCAGGGCACCCGCTCCTCCTCGCCGACGGCGATGAGGTCGAGGTCGTCCTCCATCTTCGCCGTGAACTCGTAGTCGACGTACTCGCCGAACTGGCGCTCGAGCACGTTCACGACGGCGAAGGCGGTCCACGTGGGCACGAGCGCCGTGCCCTTCTTGAACACGTAGCCGCGGTCCTGGATGGTGCCCATGATCGAGGCGTACGTGGACGGTCTTCCGATGCCCAGCTCCTCCATCCGCTTGACCAGCGATGCCTCGGTGTAGCGCGCCGGCGGGCTGGTGGCGTGGCCGTCTGCGGTCAGCGAGGGCTCGGGGAGCGCGTCGCCCTCCGACACGGGGGGGAGCACCCGCTCCTCGTCGTCGCGCTCGGTCGACTCGTCGTCGTCGTCCTCCACATAGGCCTTCAGGTGGCCCTGGAACGTGATCACCCGGCCGGAAGCCCCGAAGGTGCACTCGGTGGCGTCACCACCGGCGCGCGCCGGCGCATCGGCCGAGATGCGCATGGAGATGGTGCGGCCGACAGCGTCCTCCATCTGCGATGCCACGGTGCGCTTCCAGATGAGGTCGTAGAGGGCGAGCTCGTCCTTGCGCAGCTCGCCTCGCACCTCGTCCGGTGTGCGGAACGTCTCGCCGGCCGGCCGCACGGCCTCGTGCGCCTCTTGGGCGTTCTTCGACTTGCTCACGTACGTGCGGGGCTCGGCCGGCACGTATTCCTCGCCGTAGAGCTCACGGGCCTGGCTGCGGGCGGCGTCGAGCGCGGTCTGCGACAGCGTGGTGCTGTCGGTTCGCATGTAGGTGATGTAGCCCTTCTCGTAGAGGCCCTGGGCGATCCGCATGACCTGGCTGGCCGACATGCGCAGCTTCCGACCGCCTTCCTGTTGGAGCGTCGACGTCATGAACGGGGGCTTGGGCCGGCTCCGCCACGGCTTCTCCTCGACGGAGCGGACGGTGTAGGGCTGGCCGTCCAGGCGGGACCGCAGGTCGTTCGCCGTGGCCTCGTCGACCACCGCCACATCGGCCCGTGCGACCCGCCCGTCGGATCCGAAGTCACGCCCCGTGGCCACCCGGTTCCCGTCGAGGGCCACCAGGCGGGCGGTGAAGTCGGGGTCCGTCGGGAACGCGGCCGTCAGGTCCCAGTAGTCGGCGGAGACGAACGCGATGCGCTCCCGCTCGCGCTCGACGACCAGGCGCACGGCCGGGGACTGCACCCGACCGGCGGACAGGCCCCGGTTCACCTTGCGCCACATGATCTGGCTCACCGGGTAGCCGTACAGCCGGTCGACGATGCGCCGGGTCTCCTGTGCGTCCACCCGCCGGTAGTCGATGTCGCGCGAGTTCTCCACGGCGTGCTCGATGGCGGAACGGGTGATCTCGTGGAACACCATCCGCTTGACCGGGACCGTCGGCTTCAGCACCTCCTGGAGGTGCCAGGCGATGGCCTCACCCTCGCGGTCCTCATCGGTGGCGAGATACAGCTCGTCGGCGTCCTTGAGCAGCGCCTTCAGCCGCTTGATGACGTCACGCTTGTCCGGGTTGATCTCGTACTCGGTCTTGAAGTCGGAATCGACGTCGATCGAGAGGCCCTTCGACGGCAGGTCGCGCACGTGGCCGACCGAGGCCTCGACGACATAGTCGTTCCCGAGGAACTGACCGATCGTCTTGGCCTTGGCCGGTGACTCCACGATGACGAGGGGCCGCGAGGCAGGAGAGGGGGACACGGCAGCAGGGTATGAACGCTGCCGCCGAACATGTCAAGAACGGCGGCCGGTTACAGCGCCCGGACGATGATGGCGTCGCCCTGGCCGCCGCCGCCGCACAGGGCGGCCGCACCGAACTCGACGCCCCGGCGGTGCATCTCGAGGAGCAGCGTGAGGGCGAGCCGGTTGCCCGACATGCCGACGGGGTGCCCGAGGGCGATGGCGCCACCGTTGACGTTCACGATGTCGTCGGAGATGCCGAGGTCGTCCATGGAGGCGAGACCCACGGCCGCGAAGGCCTCGTTCAGCTCGTACAGCCCGATCTGGTCCTTGGTGATCGGCGCACCGTCGAGGGCGTCCATGATCGCCCGGCTCGGCTGGGTGAGCAGCGACGGGTCGGGGCCGGCGACCTGGCCATAGCCGATGACCTCGCCGAGGCCGGTGAGGCCCAGCTCGTCGGCCTTGGCCCGTGACATGACGATGGTGGCGGAGGCGCCGTCGGAGATCTGGCTGGCGTTGCCGGCCGTGATGTTGCCGGCCTTGTCGAAGGCGGGGCGGAGCTGGCCCAGGCTGTCGGCGGTGGTGTCGCCCCGGACGCCTTCGTCGGTGGTGACCATGACGGGGTCGCCCTTGCGCTGCGGCACGGCGACGGGGACGATCTCGTCGTCGAAGAGGCCGTTCTTGATGGCGGCGGCGGCGCGCTGGTGGCTCTGGGCCGAGAACTCGTCCTGCGGGCCGCGCTCGAGACCGGCCGATGCGGCGTACTTCTCGGTACCGGCACCCATGGCGCACTGGTCGAAGGCGCAGAACAGGCCGTCGTACATCATCGAGTCGACGACGGTCTTGTCGCCGGCGCGGTAGCCGGCCCGGGCGCCGGGAAGCAGGTATGGCGCGTTGGTCATCGACTCCATGCCACCGGCGACCACGATGTCGGCGTCGCCGGCCTGGATCATGAGATCGGCGAGGTAGATGGCGTTCAGGCCCGACAGGCACACCTTGTTGATGGTGGTCGCCGCCACGGTCATCGGGATGCCGGCGTTGTCGGCGGCCTGGCGGGCGGTGATCTGGCCGGCACCGGCCTGGATGACCTGGCCCATGATCACGTAGTCGACCTGGTCGGGGCTCAGGCCGGCCTTGTCCAGCGCTCCCTTGATGGCGACGCCGCCGAGGTCGGTGGCGGACATCGAGGCGAACGCCCCGGACAGCTTCCCGATCGGTGTACGAGCACCGGTGACGATCACGGATCCAGGCATGTGGGCGACTCCCCCAGGTGAAACGGTTGGTGATCCGAGTCTAGGGAGGGGCCCCTACCGACCGGTAATGGCGCCTACCGACCGCTGACGGACGCCCGACCCGCGATGCGGATGTCGAGGACGTCGGCCTCGGCGCGGTGGTCGAAGCCGTCGAGATCGTCGTCGTCGTCGTGGACCCGGCCGTCGTGGACCCGGCCGTCCGGGCGATCGGCGGCGCGCTCGGCCGCCGCCGCCGCCAGTTCGGCCAGGACGCGCTCGCGGTAGCGGTCGGCGTCGCGCCGGGTGGCCGCCGCCCACTCTGCCGCCTCGCGTCGGAGCTCGCTCGCGTCCCGCTCGGCGCGTCGTCGGATCTGGTCAGCCGTCCGCCGCGCCTCGGCCAGGACCGCCGCCGGGCTCCGGTGGGGCGGCAACCGACCTCGGGAGTCGAGTTCCACCACCCCGGAGCGTACCCCCGATCGGGGTCGCGGTGCGGACGCGTTGCGCTCAGACGATGCCGGCGACCGATTCGGGCAGGTCCTGCGCGATCCGGATGATCGGGATGCCCGTCTGGGTGTTGTCGTGCATCTCCTTGAAGCACCGAGGCACGTCGGCGAAGTCGTAGACCTCGTCGTGGATCGTGGGCTTGAACACCGAGCCGTAGAGCTCGGTGGCGGCCTCGCAGCCGATCGGCGTCTCGTAATGGGTGTGGTCGATGGTGACCTGCTTCACGGACTGCACGGTGGAGTTGTACGAGACCTGCTGCGAGAGCTGCCAGCCGGCACTCACGTTGACGCCGCAGCGCGCCGCGACGGCGAGGCCGGCGTCGAAGACGGGGCCACGGAGCATGTCGCACACGATGTGCATGCCTTCTCCGTCGGTCAGGCCCTTGACCTGCTTGTTGAAGGCCTTGACGTCGTCCCGGGACGCGAACCGGTTGAACGCCTTCTGGTCGATGCCGACGATCCCCTGCTTCTCGAGCGCCGCACGGCGTTCGGCGCTGCCGGCGCAGAAGAAGGCGTCATGACCCTCGGCCTTGGCCAGCATGAGGAACAGCTCGCCCACGCCGCCGCCGAAGCTCAACACATTGAGGCGGGCCCGGTGCTCGAAGGGCACCTTCACCCGGAAGATGCCGATGGCCCGCCGCCACAGGTGGTAGGCGGTCGGGGCCCGCAGGGGCAACGCCGCCATCTCCCACAACGACAGCCCGCAATCGAGCGGTGCGGGGATCAGCTGCCAGTCCTCGACGACGGCCTGCTCGGCGTACCAGCCGATGGACTCCGGCTGGTCGTAGGCCCAGATGCGCAGCGGGTACCCGTCGGCGTCGGGCTCACCGTTGCAGTGCGTGACGACCACGTCACCGGGGCTGAACCGCGTGACGTCGCGGCCCACCTCGACGACCTCACCGATGGCCGAGTTGCCGGGGTAGATCTTCCCGCCGCGAGCCTCGGCGATGTTGATGGTGTCGGCCGTGGCGGCATGGTCGATGTTGTGCTCGGCCGAGGCGGCCAGGATCCGCATGCGCACGTCACGGGGTCCGACGTCGCGCAGCTCGAGATCGTCGAGCTCGACCACCTTCGACACGTCGACTGCGGAGGGGTCGCCGCCACTGGCCTCGGTCTCGGCGGCGAGACGCTCGGCCGTGATCGAATAGGCGCGGGTCATGGTGGTCATGGACGTCGTCCTCCGTCTGAGCAGGTGATCTGGCGCCGCAGATCCTGTCCGATTCGGGCGCCTCGGTGGGAATCGAGCCCCGTCCGCACGTAGATTCTGGGACCGTGCTGCTGACCGAGATCGACCACATCGCCATCGCCGTCCGTGACCTCGATGCCGCCATCGCCTACTACGCAAAGGCCTTCGGGGCCGAGGTCACCCACCGGGAGGTCGTCGAGTCCGACGGCGTCGAGGAGGCCCTCGTGAAGGTGGCGGACTCGTACATCCAGCTGACCACCGCCACCAACGAGGACTCCCCCATCGCCAAGTACCTCGACAAGCGGGGCGAGGGTCTCCACCACGTGGGCTACCGCGTCGACGACTGCGCCGCCGCGCTGCAGTCGATGATCGATGCCGGCGCCACCCCGATCGACAAGGCGCCCAGGCCCGGTTCACGGGGGACGACGGTGGCCTTCGTCCACCCCAAGGGCTCGTTCGGGACGCTGATCGAGCTCGTCCAGGAGTAGCGGCCCACGTCGGGAAGCTCTCATCTCGGTCCCGCTACCGTCGGCCCGGTGACCGAGGTCCTCCAGTCGCGCCTCGACGCGCTCGACACGCTGCGCGCGGTCCGGTTCCGGAAACGCACCGCGAAGATCGAGCCGTTCGACGCGTTCTACCAGGCCTATGTCACCGCGCTGATCGTGGGGATCGCCGTGCTCGTGCTGTCCGGCGCGGTGGGCGGCGATCAGCTCACCGCAACGCAGCTGGACCGACTCGTGCACGATCTCCCGGTGGGTCTGGGCGTCCTCGCTGCCGTCGCCGGCGCGCTGGGGCTGCGATCGGGGAGCCGAGGTGGTCCCGTGGCGCTGGAGGCCCCCGACGTCCGCCACGTCCTGCTGGCCCCCGTCGACATCGGCCACGCCATGCGCCGGCCCATCCTCCGCCAGGCCCGCTTCGCCATGTTCGTGTCGTTCGTGGTCGGCGGGATCGCCGGGCAGCTGCTGGCCCGCCGCACCGAGGGCAGCGCGCTGGCCTGGACCGTCACCGGCTCCCTGTGGGCGATGGTGGTGGTGGCCTTCGCCCTGGGTTGCGCCTGGATCGCCTCCGGCCGCCGGATGAGCCGTCGAGCCGCCAGCGCCGTGGCCGTGGCCCTGTTGGTGTGGCCGGTGGGCGAGGCGCTCGGCACGTTCCCGACGTCGCCGTTCTCGCTCGTGGGCCGGATCCCGGTGTGGACGGCCGGGACGCTGTCGTACGACCTCCTCGCCCTGGTCCCCATCCCGTTCGTCATCGCCCTCGGCGTGATCGGACTGCGCGCCGTCGGCGGCGTGTCCATCGAGGAGATGGCCCGCCGCTCGGCCCTGGTGGGCCAGATGCGCTTCGCCGCCACCATGCGCGACCTGCGCACGGTGCTCGTGCTGCGACGGCAGCTCCTGCAGGAACGGCCGCGCAGCACGCCGTGGCTCCCGCACGGCCGCCATCGCGGCCGTCGCGGCGGCCTCGTCGCCCGGAGCTGGTGGTCGCTGTTGCGCACGCCGGGCACCCGGCTCCTGCGCATGGCGCTGCTCGCCGGCGTGGCCGGCGTCGCCTGCCGGGCGGCCTGGAACGGCACGCTGCCCCTGGTCGTCGTCGCTGGGCTGTGCGCGTTCCTGATCGGCCTCGACGCCATCGAGCCATTGGCCCAGGAGCTCGACCACGAGACCATCCTCGAGCTGGTTCCCGTCGGGATCGGCACGATCCACGCCAGCCTGCTCATCGTCCCGACCGTGACCGCCGTCGTCGTGTCGTTCATCGGCGTGGGCGCCGCTGCGCTCGGCGGTCTCGACGCCCACGGCCTCGCCGTAGCGGTGGCCGTGGCGGTCACCACCGCGCTGACCGGCGTCGCCGGCGCCGCCGTCAGCACCGTGCGGGGCGCACCCGACCCCAACGACATGTCGATGCTCATGCTCCCCCCCGAGGCCGCCAGCTCGCGGGTCGTGTACGAGGCGGCGCTGCCCCCGGTGGTCGCCTGTCTCGGCCTGGTGCCGTTCCTGCTGGCGCAGAACGCGGCCCAGCACGGCGACGATCCCACCGCCGTCTTGCAGCCCGGCGTGTTCATCGGTGTCATCGTGTTCGGGCTGACCGTCGCATGGGTGCGGGCTCGCCCCGCGTTCAAGGCCCAGATGGCCGAGGCGTTCAACGCCAGCGAGGCCCGCAAGCGCGCCAAGCGGCTCGCCGCCGGTGGCGACGAGGACTGAGGACCCATCCATGGCCAAGAAGAAACGAACCGAACCGATCCCCGACGTCCCGGCCGCCATCTCGGTCGACGGGCTCACCAAGGAATACGGCTCGCTCGTCGCCCTCGCCCCCACCGACCTCACGGTTCCGGAGGGTTCGTTCATCGCCCTCATCGGCCACAACGGCTCGGGCAAGTCGACCCTGCTGAAGATGACCGCCGGCCTGCTCGACTCCACCGAAGGGCGCATCACCATCCACGGCGCCGAAGCCGGTTCCGACGACGCCCGCGCCGACCTGAGCTACATCGGTGACGACCCCGTCCTGTACGACGATCTCTCGGTCCAGGAGCACATCGACTACCTCATGCCGCTCCACGGGCTCACCGACTGGACCGAGCGCGCCGCGGACGTCATCGGCCGGCTCGGCCTCGAGGAGCGCATCGACGACCTGCCCAGCCGGTTCAGCCGGGGGCTGCGCCAGAAGACGGCCCTCGCCATCGGTTTCATCCGGCCGTTCCGGGTGCTGCTGATCGACGAGCCCTTCGTCGGCCTCGACCAGTCCGGCCGCAGCGGCCTGCTCGACCTGCTCGACGAGCACCACGCCGCCGGCGACACGATCATCGTCGCCACCCACGACCTCGACGTCGTCGAGCGGGTCGACCGCTGCATCGCCCTGCACAACGGCGAGGTGGTCCACGACGGCCACGCCGAGCCGGGCGACATCGCCCGCCTCGCCGGCTGAGCGACGTGGTCACGGTCGAGTACCTGCTCTACGACGTCTTCACGACGACCCCGTTCGCGGGCAACCCGTTGGCCGTGGCGATCGATCCACCGGCGCTCGACGCTGCGCAGTGTCAGACGGTGGCCCGGGAACTGAACCTGTCCGAGACGGTGTTCCTGTGGACCGACGAGCCGCAGGGCGTGCGCACCCGCATCTTCACACCGCAGGTCGAGCTGCCCTTCGCCGGGCACCCCACGATCGGCGCCGCCCTCGCCCTGGTCGACGCCGGCATCGTGAGCGAGCAGGTGACGTTGCGGGAACCGGTCGGGGCGGTGGAGGTGACCGTCGACGACGGACTCGCCACCCTCATCACCGCCGGGCCGCCCCGGTCGCTGCCGTGCGCCGACCCGGACGATGTCGCTCGTTGCCTCGGCCTCACCGTCGACGACCTCCACCCGAGCCTCGGACCACGGGGGTGGAGCGCTGGCGTCCCGTTCACCGTGGTCGCGCTCCGAGACGTCGACCGTCTCGCCGCCATCGAGCTCGACGTGGCGTGGTGGCGCGACACGGTGGCGCAGACCGAACCGGACCAGCTGTACGTCCTCGCCCCGGTGGAGCCCACCGGGAGCGGTGTGGACGGCCCGCGCTGGCGAGCCCGCATGTTCGCCCCCGGGTTCGGCATCGCCGAGGACCCGGCCACGGGCTCGGCTGCAGCCGCGGCGTGTGGCTTCCTGGCCGGCCACGCCTCGGACCGCCGGCTGTCGGAGGGATGGGTCATCGAGCAGGGCGTCGAGATGGGTCGCCCGAGCGAGATCCACCTCGGCGCGGTGCTCGACGGCGCCGAGCTCCGGGCGGCCACCGTCGGCGGCCGCGCCGTCCGTGTGGGCCACGGCGGGCTGGTCGTCTGACCCGGCAGTCCCCGTTCACCGAAGCGCGCCGCGGAAAGCTGGCAACATCGCCGTATGCAGCTGCACCTGGTGGACGGCACGTACGAGCTGTTCCGCTACCACTACTCCCCCAACAACCGCGACCTCGATCGGGGTGCGGCGGTCGGGGTCGTCAACTCCATGCTGCAGCTCGTGGAAGACGGCGCCACCCACATCGGCATCGCCACCGATCAGGTGATCGAGAGCTACCGCAACGACCTGTGGGCGTCGTACAAGGACGGCAGCGGTGTGGACCCGCAGCTCAAGGCCCAGTTCCCGCTGGTCGAGGAGCTGCTGGCCGCGGCCGGCTTCGCCGTGTGGCCCCAGACCACGTTCGAGGCCGACGACGGCCTGGCCGCCGGTGCCGCGCTCGGCTGCGCCGACGACCGGGTGGAGCAGGTGATCATCTGCACCCCCGACAAGGACATGGCCCAGCTCGTCGGTGGCAAGGTCGTGCAGTACGACCGCCGCCAGGACCGGTGGTACGACACCGAGGGCGTGCAGGAGAAGTTCGGGGTGCTCCCCGAGTCGATCCCCGACTACCTGGCGCTCGTCGGTGACTCTGCCGACGGCTTCCCGGGCATCCCGGGGTGGGGCGCCAAGTCGACGGCGACGGTCCTCGCCCGGTACCTCCACATCGAACAGATCCCGGCCGCTGCCGGGCAGTGGGAGGTGACCGTGCGGAGCGCAGCCAAGCTCGCGGCGGCGCTCCAGGACGACATGGAACACGCCCTGCTGTTCCGCACGCTCGCCACCCTGCAACCGGATGCTCCGGTGAGCGCCGCCGTCGAAGACCTGGAGTGGACCGGCCCCACCGAGGGCTTCAGTGCGCTGGCGTCATCGCTCGATGCGGATCGTCTCGTCGAGCGGGCCGACCGGCTCGCACGGCGCTGACCCGTTTCCGCAGCTCCTCGCCGATCAGCACCGTGGAGGCGACGGCGACGCACACCAGCCACTGCACGGCCGAGATCGACGTGGTGTCGAACAGGCGCTGCATGGGCCCGACGTGGGTGACGGCGACCTGGAGCAGCGAGCACGGCGCCGAGCGCCACCCACAGCCGCGCGTTGGCGAGCGTCGACCCGCCGGAACACCGCTCTGCGTGTCGCTGCGCACGTTCAGGATGTTGAAGAACTGGTACAGCGACGAAGGTGTTGAAGGCCATCGTCCCGGCCACCGTCGCCGACCCGGCCTGGGCCGGTTCACCGGGCGCCAGCGCGAGCACCGCCAGGGTGCCGGCCGCCATCACGCAGCGGCGAGGCCGATGGCGACCCATCGCGGCCGGGTGAGGATCGGCTCGTCCCGTGGTCGGGGCGGTCGGTCCATGACGTGCCTCGTCGACGGGGTCGAGGCCGAGCGCCATGGCCGGCGGGCCGTCCATGATGATGTTCACCCACAGGATGGCGATGGCGGTGAACGGCGCGCCGCCGGCGATGCCGAGGATCGCCGGCCGCGAGGAACACGATGGCGAAGCCGAGCGTCGTGCTGAGCTGGAACCGGACGAACTTGACGATGTTGTCGTAGATCGTCCGGCCCCGACGCACGGCATCGACACGATGGTGGCGAAGTTGTCGTCGGCCAGCACCATCGTGGCGGCCTCCTTGGTCACCTCCGTCCCGGTGATCCCCATGGCGATGCCCATGTCGGCCTGCTTCAGCGCCGGTGCGTCGTTCACGCCGTCGCCGGTCATGGCCACCACGTGCCGGCGCCGCTGCAGGGCCGTGACCAGGCGGAGCTTGTGCTCCGGCGAGACCCGGGCGAACACCGAGATGCCGTCGATGCGCCGGTCGAGCTCGTCGTCGTCGATGCTGCGTCGAGGTCGCCGGCCGGTCCGCGACCTCGACATCGCCGTCGTCGTCGCCGAGTCCGAGACTCGCGGGCGATCGCCGCGGCCGTGGTCGGCGTGGTCGCCGGTGATCATCTTCACGGCGATGCCGGCGCGCGGGCCTCGGCGATGGCCACTGGCCGCCTCCGGCGGGGCGGGTCGACGATGCCGACCAGCGCGAGCAGCGTGAGGCCGTCGCACCGAGTCGATCGGTCGCCGTCGCCGCCCACTCCTCGGCGTCGACAGCTCCCGCACGCCGACGGCGAGCACCCGCTTGCCCTCGCCGGCGAGACGGCCGTTGTCCGCTTCGAGCTCGCTCCCGATGGTCGGTCGACGGCGAACTCGGCGTCCCGTCGGCGACCGAGCACCGTGCGCCGACCGGTCGAGCGAGGACGTCGGGCGCGCCCTTGGCGTACATGGCGCAGGCGGCCGTCGTCCGGCTCGTGCACGGTGGCCATCAGCTTGTGGGCCGAGTCGAACGGCACCTCGGCCACCCGGGGCCGCTCGCTCGCGCAGCCGTCGCCGGCGTCGACCCCGCCCTTGGCGGCCAGCACCACGAGGGCGCCCTCGGTCGGGTCCCCGACGAGATCCCCATGACCGTCCTCGTCGCGCGGAGAGCACGACGTCGCTGCACAGCGCCATCGGCGTCGAACACTCGTGCCCGGAGGTCCGCCCGAGCTCGTCGAGGCCCTCGATCTGGCCGTCGGGGTCGTAGCCGTGCCGGCTGACGGGAGGCGCCGACCACCGACGACCAGCTCGGCGGCGGTCATCTGGTTGAGGGTGAGGGTGCCGGTCTTGTCGCTGCAGATGACCGTGGTGCACCCGAGGGTCTCCACGCTGGCCAGCCGCTTGACGATGGCGTGCTCGTCGGGCCATCGTGGACACCCCGATGGCCAGGGTCACCGCGGTGACGGCCGGCAGGCCCTCGGGGATCGAGGCGACGGCGAGCGCGACGGCGGTGAGCAGGAGACTCGGAGAAGTCCTCGCCCCGGAGCAGACCGATGCCACGACGACCGCGGCGACGATGCAGCCCGGCCAGCGCGGCGAGGCTGTGGGCGAGGTGGTCGAGCTGGCGCTGCAGCGGGGTCTTGTCGGTGCGCCGAGCCGCAGCATCCCGGCGATGCGGCCGATCTCGGTGCCCATGCCGGTGGCGGTCACGACCAGCTCGCCCCGGCCTCGGGTGACCGTGGTCTGCATGTGGGCCATCGAGGTGCGGTCGGCGATGCCGGCGTCGTCGTGCTCGTCGACGGCCTCGTGCGACTTGGCGACCGGGAGGCTCTCGCCGGTGAGCGCGGCTTCCTCGATCTCGAGCTGCACCGCCTCGACCAGCCGCCCGTCGGCCGGGATCCGGTCGCCGGCCTCGACGGCGACGACGTCACCGGGCACCAGCGTCGGCCGCCGGGCACGCGTCCGCAGCTCGCCGTCGCGCCGGACCCGGACCTCGAGCGACCAGCATCTCCGCGCAGCGCGTCGAGCGATGCCTCGGCCCGGTTCTCCTGCACGAAGCCGATCACGGCGTTCACGACCACCACGACCAAGCACGACGATGGGGGTCTTGAGCTCGCCCGACACGACGAAGCTCACGGCCGCCGCGACCACCAGGATCAGCGATCAGCAGGTCGCGGAACTGGCGGGCCAGCCGCCGCCACGCCGGGTCCCGGGTCGCCTCGTCGAGCTCGTTCTCGCCGTGGGCCCGTCGGCGGCGTCCACCTCGGTTGCGTCGAGGCCGTGGCGGGTCGACGGCGAGCTTCGACGACGTCGTCCACCGGCCAGTGGTGGTACGCCTCGTCGGCGGAACGGGTGGGGGAAATCGGTCATGGAGCACCTCGGAAGTCGGCGAGCGGTCGCGATTCCGAAGGTCTCTCCCGCCCACCGGGGTGGACCGCCGTCCCGGGCCGAAGGCCGTACTGACGACAGGGCGACGGCACCGAGGTGCCGGGGATACTCCCCTTCGCCAGCACAGGCTACCCCGTGCGACTCCGACGCGATCACCCGGTGGAACCGAGAGCCTCGGACGCCCCGCCCGGGCGCCCGAGAAGCTCGCGGCCCGGTCCGCCTCCGCCGTGAGGGGCCGGGTTCTGGTTCCCGCCAGAGGACTCATTGTGGTGGTCGGCGTCGACCTCCTCCATGGGCTTTCCGACCCAATTGACGGCGGCTCCATCCGCCCGAAACGCCCAATGCGGTCGGCACGGGACGGACGCACCAGGTCAACGCAGCACGTCGGTGAACCCCATCGGCGGCACGATGTCGAGCTGGTCGTAGGTGCACTCCGCGGGCGTCTTGTCCGGCCGCCACCGCACGAAGCGGGTGGTGCCACGGAACCGGCCGTTGGTCATGATCGTGTAGCCCACCTCGACCACCCGATCGGCCCGGATGGGCACCCACGACTGGTCGCGCCGGTTGTTCCAGCGACTCGGGGCGCCGGGCATCTGTCCGTCCTCGTGCGCCGCCGGATCCATCCACGAACTCCACGGGTGCTCGGAGAGGTCGTCGAGCACCAGCGGCTGGAGTTCGGCGACCAACTCCCGGCGGAACGTCGCCGTGAAGCTGGCGGCCACGCCGACGTGGCGCAGCTGGCCATCGGGAGCGTGGATGCCGAGGATGATCGAGCCGATCCCGTCGCCGTCCTTGTGCCAGCGGAAGCCGGCCGCCACGCAGTCGGCGGTGCGTTGGTGCTTCACCTTGCGGAGCACGCGCTTGTCGGGTTCGTAGGTGCCGGAGGGGTCCTTGGCGATGAGCCCGTCGAGGCCGGCGCCCTCGACGGTGCGGAACCACTCGGCCGCCACTGCGTGGTCGTCGGTGACCGGCGTCAGGTGCACCTGCGGTCCCGGGACGAGCGCTTCGGCCAACAGCGCCGTCGCTCGGCGAAGGGCTGGTCGAGCAGTGACCGGTCACCCAGGGCGAGGAGGTCGAAGGCCACGAACGCCGCCGGCGTCTTCTCGGCCAGCATGCGAACGCGCGAGTCCGCCGGGTGGATGCGCTGGCCGAGCGCGTCGAAGTCGAGGTGGTCGTCGACGGCCACGACGATCTCGCCGTCGACCACGCACCGTTCCGGGAGCGCGGCCCGGAGCGGATCAAGCATCTCGGGGAAGTAGCGGGTCAGGGGACGCTCGTTCCGGCTGCCCAGCTCGATCTCGTCGCCGTCGCGGAAGACGATGCAGCGGAAGCCGTCCCACTTCGGCTCGAACAACCAGTCGCCCTCGGGGATGCCGTCGTTCGGCTTCGCCAGCATGGGCTTGAGCGGGAACGGCACCGGCAGGTCCATGCCGGGAGGCTACGGGCCGGCGCCGGGGTGCGGGGCGCCGGAGGAGGAGCCGTCGAGGAAGCCGCCGACGTGCTCGCGGAGGAACCGCTCGAGATCCCACGCGCCGGGTTCGGCCAGTCGCACCGACGGCCCGGTGAGCAGCCACGCCTCGCACGCCACCTCGGCTCCTGACGTCTCGGCGACGACCGCGGCGCGCTCGGTACTCGTCCCCCTCGAACCGGTCGAGTACCTCGAGCTCCGCCGCGGTGACGTCGACCACGGCGCCGGGCACGGTGCCGTCGGGGTCGACGACGAGTCCGGGGTACACGTGCCCGGCGAGCGGCGCCGCCCGGTACCCGGGGAGGCGCGCC
Organism: uncultured Acidimicrobiaceae bacterium; assembly: GCA_963811245.1. Lineage (GTDB taxonomy): Bacteria > Actinomycetota > Acidimicrobiia > Acidimicrobiales > Salinilacustritrichaceae > Salinilacustrithrix. The sequence goes on along the minus strand of CAWEQL010000008.1, from coordinate 77,986 downwards.
GAGCGCAACGGGGGAACCCGTCCGATCAGCCGATCGAGCAGCGGGCCGTGCTGGAGGGTCCCGTACACGAAGATCGTGGCCACGCGGCCATGGTGCCCGATGGCGGCCAGCGCCGCTCTGGGACTGGGCCCATCTGACGGGGCGTCGGTAATGTCCGGCGCCATGGCCGAGCACTCCATGTCCGAGCGCATCGCCGACCTCGAGGAGAAGAAGGCCGCGGCTCGCCAGCCCGGCTCCGATCGGTCGATCGCCCGCCAGCACGAGCGGGGCAAGATGCTCGCCCGCGAGCGCATCGAGTACCTGCTCGACGAGGGCAGCTTCCACGAGCTCGACATGCTCGCCCGCCGCGCCGATGGAGTCGGCCTTCGACGAGCGGCCCTACACCGACGGCGTCATCACCGGCTGGGGCACGGTCGACGGCGCAAGGTCTTCGTCTTCAGCCAGGACTTCACCGTCTACGGCGGCGCGCTCGGCGAGGTGTTCGCCAAGAAGATCCACAAGCTCATGGACCTGGCGCTCAAGGTCGGCGCGCCGCTGATCGGCCTCAACGACGGCGCCGGCGCCCGCATCCAGGAGGGCGTCGTCTCCCTCGCCAGCTACGGCGGCATCTTCTACCGCAACGTCAAGGCCTCGGGCGTCACGCCGCAGATCAGCGTGATCATGGGCCCGTGCGCCGGCGGCGCCGTCTACTCGCCCGGCCATGACCGACTTCGTCTTCATGGTCGACGACACCTCCTACATGTTCATCACCGGCCCCGACGTGGTGAAGACGGTGACCGGCGAGGACGTCACCCAGCAGGAGCTCGGCGGCGCCGACGCCCACGCGCGGAAGTCCGGCGTCGCGCCAGTTCATCGGCCGCCGACGACCAGGCGGTGCTCGACGACGTCCGGTACCTGCTCGCTTCCTGCCGTCGAACAACCTCGAGGACCCGCCGTGCTCGACACCGGCGACGATCCCGAGCGCTCGTGCGACGGCTCCGCGACCTCGTCCCCACCAACGCCCAACCAGCCCTACGACATGAAGGCGGTCATCGCCGAGGTCGTCGACGACGGCGACTTCTTCGAGTACGCGCCGCAGTGGGCGCCGCAGATCATGTGCGGCTTCGCCCGCATGGCCGGCCGGCCCGTCGGCATCGTCGGCAACCAGCCCATGGCGCTGGCCGGCGTGCTCGACATCGAGTCCTCGGAGAAGGCGGCCCGGTTCGTGCGCACGTGCGACGCGTTCAACATCCCGCTGGTCACCTTCGTCGACGTGCCCGGCTTCCTGCCCGGCGTCGACCAGGAGCACGGCGGCATCATCCGCCACGGCGCCAAGCTGCTCTACGCCTACTGCGAGTCGACGGTGCCCCGCATCCAGATCATCACCCGCAAGGCCTACGGCGGCGCCTACGTGGTCATGAACTCCAAGTCGATCGGCGCCGACCTCGCCTTCGCCTGGCCGTCGGCCGAGCTGGCCGTGATGGGTGCCGCGGGCGCGGTCGAGATCGTCAACCGCCGCGAGATCGCCGAGGCCGACGACCCCGAGGCCAAGCAGGCCGAGCTGGTCGACGAGTACTCCGAGAAGTTCCCCAACCCCTACGGCGCCGCCGACCGCGGGTACGTCGACGACGTGATCGACCCGGCCGACACCCGCCGCAAGGTCATCGCCGCGCTCGACATGCTGCGCGTCCAAGCGCGAGGAGCTCCCGCCGCGCAAGCACGGCAACGTGCCGCTGTAGGCGACCACCGCGTGCAGGCGCCCGTCCGGCCCTCGCCGCCATCCGGCCCCGGGAGCACCCGGGGCTGTTGCTCAGCACCGCCTACGGCACCGCCGCTGTCGGTCGGTCCGTTCCTGCTCCCGCGTGGCCGCCGACTACGACATCGGCTGGGCCTCGCATCGATCTCGACGGTGCTGCGGGACGGATTCGTGCTCGGGTGTTCGCCGCAGGCCGACTGCTCCGACCCCCGGGGCCGCATCGCTCGGTCGTCGCCGTGCCGGTGTGCCTCGTCGGAACCTGGCCTCGTCCCCCTGCCGCCCTACGCCTGTTGGTACTGCTGCGTGCCGTCGTCGGGGCCGCCACCGGGGTCATCACCTGGTTCTCGTGGTCACTCGTGTTCGGCGACGACCAACGCATGGGCGAGATCGCCGTGGTCGCACCGTCGGTGGGGTCGACCGTCGCCCCGATCGCGCGGGCCTCGCCGACCGCTGGGGGGCGGCCGGCGTGTACTCGGTCCTCGCCGTCACGGCGGTGGTTCAGCTCGCCGCCAGCCGCGGCAGTCGGGCTGCCCGGGGGTGCTCCTGCTGCCACGCGTGACCGCCGCCCGGACCCGCCACACCGCGGCGCCGGCCGCCCAGCGCGTCCTGGCCTGTCTCGGCCTCATGACCCTCGGCGGATCGGCGGTGTTCACCTACGGCGCGGTGATCGGCAGGGAGTCGGTGGCGTCTCTCCACCAGGTCGTGGCGCTGGCGTTCAGCGCCAACGCCGTGGCCGCCATCCCGAGCGCCCGCTGGACCGGCCGCCGCGGCCGCGCCGGTGCCTGGGTGCTGGCCTGTGCCGCAGCCGCCGCGGCCATGGGCGCCGTTCACCTCACCGCCGTGTTCCTCGCCGCGATCACCTTCTGGGGCTTCGGGTTCTGGATGGGCGTGCCCGGGGCCTTCGCCCTGCTGGCCGAGCGCAGCCGGCACCCCGACGAGCGCGCCGGCGACGCGCAGTCCGTGATGGCCGCCGGTCGGGTCGTCGGACCGCTGATCGGTGGCGTGCTGCTCGACGCCATGGGCCCGGCGGTCCTCGGCCTCGTCGGCGGCGCGGTCATGGCGCTCGGGGGCATCGGGCTGCTGACCGTGGACCGGCGGGCTGGCGTCGACGCCGGGGCCCCGAGTAGGTTCACGACGTGGAGATCACCCCGAGCCCCACCACGGAGGAAGCGGCTGCCATCGTGGCGGCCGCGAGGTCCTGTGGCCGAGCGGCGAGGCGGCGCCCGCCGCGCCGACACCCCGCTGGCGGTTCTCCGGACGCTGGTGGACCCAACCGATCCCGCTGCGCCGCAACCGTCCGTGGTACGCCGGCGGCCCCGGTCGAGCTCACCACGGTGGGCCTCGATCGGGCCGTCCTGCACGAGGTGGCGAGGTCCACCGCTACGACGGCCTCGCGCCCGGCCACCACGCAGGTCCTCGACGGAACCGTGGTCCGGACCCTGTCCCACCCCGGCGGCGAGCTGCTGGGCCGGTTCGCGACCGTCAACGACGTCCACTTCGGGGAGACCGAGTGCGGGCTGATCGAAGGGACCGACATCGGGCCCGTGCTGTCCTCAGGCCCCGGTGAGCCGCCGTACCCGGTGACGATGAACACCGCGGCGGTGGCCGAGATCGCGGCCGCCGACCCGGCCGTGGTCGTCGCCAAGGGCGACCTGACCACCCACGGCACCCTCGACGAGTACGGGTCGTTCCTCGACTGCTACGAGGGTGCGTTCGGCGAGCGTCTCGTCCACGTGCGCGGCAACCACGACGCCAACGGACGTGCCCTTCGCCGACGAACCCGTGCAGCGAGTCGACCTTCCCGGCGTGATCCTCGCCGTGCTCGACACGGCGATCCCGGGACGCGCCAACGGCCGGATCGACGCCGACCAGCTCGACTGGCTCGACGACCTCGCCGCCGGCGCCGACCGACCCGTGCTCGTCTTCGGGCACCACCACCCATGGGATCCCGGCTCGAACGAGCGCAGCCCGGACTACTTCGGCATCAACCCCGACGACTCGGAGGCCTTGGTGGCTGTCGTGGCCCGACGTCCGGCGATCCGGGGCTACTTCGCCGGCCACACCCACCGCAACCGAGTCCGTCGCTTCGCCGCCACCGGCGACGTCCCGTACGTGGAGGTGGCCTGCGTCAAGGACTTCCCCGGCGCCTGGGCCGAGTACGAGGTGTACGAGGGCGGCATCGTCCAGCTGCACCATCGGATCTCCTCGCCCGAGGCCCTCGACTGGACCGAACGGACGCGTGAGATGTTCCTCGGGACCTACGCGGACTACGCCTTCGGTCGCCTCGAGGACCGCTGCTTCGTCATGTCGGCCCGACCCGTCTCCGCCTGATGGCCGCCGACGACGGGCGCCAGGCGCTCGAGGGATTGCGCGTGGTGGATGCGTCCACGGTGCTGGCCGGTCCGTCGTGCGCCCGATACCTGGCCGACTTCGGCGCCGACGTCATCAAGGTCGAACGGCCCGGTACGGGGGACGGGACGAGGGCCATGTTCCGCCGGCATCCCGACGACGGGGTGACGTACTTCTGGAAGCTGCTCGGCCGGGGCAAGCGGTCGATCGTGCTCGACCTGAAGACCGACGACGGCCTCGAACACATGCGCTCTCTGTGCGCGTCCGCCGACGTGCTGATCGAGAACTTCCGGCCCGGGACGCTCGAACGGCTCGGACTCGGACCCGAGGTCCTGCACGCCCGCAACCCGGACCTCGTCATCACCCGCGTCACCGGGTTCGGCCAGACCGGCCCCTACGCCGGCCGGGCCGGCTTCGCCACCCTGGCCGAGGCGATGTCCGGATTCGCTTCGCTCTCGGGCGAGCCCGACGGAGCGCCGCTGCTGCCGCCCATCGCCCTCACCGACGAGATCACCGGGCTCACCGCGGCGTTCGCCACCATGGTCGCCGTCCACTCGGGCGTGGGGCAGGTCGTGGACGTGAACCTGCTCGAGTCCTTGCTGCAGGTGATGGGCCCGCTGGTGTCGGCGGCTGCGGTCGAGGGCTACGAGCAACCGCGGCTCGGCTCCGGCATCCCGTACACCGTGCCCCGCGGGACCTGGCGCTGCGCCGACGGACGGTGGGTGGCGGTGTCGACGTCGGCGGAGTCGGTGGCCCGTCGCGTGCTCGACCTCATCGGCCTGGGTGACGACCCCGACCTCCAGTCGTTCGAGGGCCGGGTGGCCGCCCGGGACCGGATCGACCATCGCATGGGAGAATGGATCGGGGCGCGGACCCAGGAGTCGGTCCTCGCCGCGTTCGCGGCGGCGGAGGCGGCCGCGGCGCCCGTGTACTCGATGAACGAGGTGCTCGCCGACCCGCACGTGCGCGAGCGCGGGACGGTGACGGTCGTCGACGGCACGCCGATGCAGGGCCTCGTCGCCCGACTCTCGGCGACGCCGGGACGCATCCGCTGGGCGGGCCGACCGCTCGGGGCCGACACCGACGCCGTGCTGGCCGAGCTCGCCGAGGATCCCGGTCCCGATCGGGATCGCCCGTCGGAGGGCTGACGCCCGCGGCCCTCGCCGGGCTCAGGGCCCCGCCGCGACCTCGATGCGGTCCCGGCGCCAGTCCCGCGCCGCGACCAACGCCTGGGCTGCCTTCGCCTCGACGGTCTCGGCATCCAGCCCGTGGGTCGGGTACGACGCGATCCCGGCGCAGAAGCGCAACCCGTCGACCACGCCGGCCAATGCCCGCCGGAGCCGTTCGGAGGTCCACACGGCCCCGTCCTCGCCGGTGTCCTCCAGCACGAAGACGTAGATGCCGTCGCTGCGCCGACCGCACACGTCGGACTCCCGGAACGTCGAGTCCAGCAGGTCCTCCACCAGCCCCGCGGCCGGCGCCGACCCCGGCGGCGCGCCGACGACGGCGACCTCGACGTGGACGATCGACAGCGGACGCAGGGCCCGCCTCGCCATGGCCATCCGGCCGAGGAGCGCGACGGCGAGCATCGGCTCGTCGAGGATGCGGGGCGGCGCGTGGTGGGGGCGCAACGGCGCCCGGGTCATCGCGTCGGGCTCGGCCGCGTCCGGCGGAGCGGCCGTCGCCCCGCCGGGAGAACTCCCCTGGTCCTCGGCACCATCGCCGACGGGACCACCGCCCGCTGGTTCGTCGCCGTTCGGCGCCCGCACCGGCACCGCGGCCAGGACGGCCACAACGACCGCGCCGAGCCCGGCCAGCGCCGCCGTCCAGCGGCCGCCCTGGACGACCGCGACCAGACCGGCCAGGGCCGTCGCCGCCGCGACCAACAGCACACGACGGCGGGCCCCCAACGTCGGGCCTCAGTCCCCGACCAGGTCGAGGATCTCGCCCATGATCTTCGTCAGATCGAAGTCCTTGGGTGTGTAGACGGCCGCCACGCCGGCGGCGAGCAGGGCGGGCCGGTCGTCCTCGGGGATGATCCCGCCGGCCACGACCGGTGCGTCGACGCCCTTGTCGCGCAGCAGGCGGACGGTGTCGGGGACGAGCTGCATGTGGCTCCCGGACAGGATCGAGAGGCCGACCGCATCGACGTCCTCGTCGGCGGCGACGGAGGCGATCTGTTCCGGGGTCAACCGGATCCCCTGGTAGATGACCTCGAAGCCGGCGTCGCGAGCGGCCACCGCGATCTGCTCGGCCCCGTTGGAGTGGCCGTCGAGGCCGGGCTTGGCGACGAGGAGGCGGGGCGGACCGGCCGGTCGCGCCTTGACGCGCTCGGCGACGCCGCGCAGGCCGTCGCTGGTGGGCCCGAAGCCCGACGCCGCGGCCACGCCGGTGGGAGCCCGGTACTCGCCGAAGACCTCCCGCAGCAGGCCGGCCCACTCGCCCGTGGTCCCGCCGGCGTGGGCGAGGTCGATGGTGGCCGGCATGATGTTGCCCGCCGCACTGGTGTCGCTGCGTTCGGCCACCCGGCGCAGCTCGTCGAGGCTTCGCTTGACGGCATCGGAGTCACGCTCGGACCGCCACCGCTGCACGTCGGCGATCAGCTCCTCCTGCACCGCCGGGTCGACCTTGAGGATCGAGTCCTCACCACCGAGCGGCGACTCGGCCGTCTCGGTCAAGGTGTTGACCCCGACCACCTGCTGCTCGCCGGACTCGATCCGGCGCATGCGCTCGGCATGGCTGCGCACCAGGCGGCCCTTCATCTCGTCGATGGCCTCGAACGCCCCGCCGAGGTCGAGGATCTCGGACATCTCGGTCCACGACGCCTCGGCCAGCTCGTCGGTCAGCCGCTCCATCACGTGCGAGCCGTCGAAGATGTCGTCGTACTCGAGCAGGTCGGTCTCGTAGGCCAGGACCTGCTGGATCCGCAGCGACCACTGCTGGTCCCATGGGCGGGGCAGGCCGAGGGCCTCGTTCCACGCCGGCAACTGGATCGAGCGGGCCCGGGCACTCTTGGAGAGGGTGACGCCGAGGGCCTCGAGCACGATGCGCTGGACGTTGTTCTCGGCCTGCTGCTCGGTGAGGCCCAGGCTGTTCACCTGCACGCCATACCGGAAGCGGAGGGCGCGGTCGTCGGTGACGCCGTAACGCTCACGACCGATGCGCTCCCACAGTTGCCCGAACGCCCGCATCTTCGCCGTCTCCTCGACGAACCGGATGCCGGCGTTGACGAAGAAGCTGATGGAGCCGAACACCTGCGGGAACCGGTCCTCGGCGACCTGGCCGGACTCCTTCACCGCGTCGAGCACACCGATGGCATTGGCGAGGCTGTAGGCGATCTCCTGGACCGGCGTCGCTCCCGCCTCCTGCAGGTGGTAGCTGCACACGTTCATGGGGTTCCACTTCGGGATCCACTCGGCGCAGAACGCGATCATGTCGACGATGAGCCGGCGGCTCGGCAGCGGGGGGAAGATGTACGTGCCCCGGCTCAGGTACTCCTTCACGATGTCGTTCTGGGTGGTGCCCCGGAGCGCCTTCGACTCCACACCGTGGTTCTCGGCGTTCGCCACGTACAGCCCGAGCATCCACGCCGCCGGCGCGTTGATCGTCATCGACGTGTTCATCTCACCCTGCGGGATGCCGTCGAGCAGCTCCTGCATGTGACCGAGGTGGACGACCGGGACGCCGACCTTGCCGACCTCGCCGCGAGCCAGCACGTGATCGGGGTCGTAGCCGGTCTGGGTCGGGAGGTCGAAGGCGATCGAGAGCCCGGTCTGGCCCTTGGCCAGGTTGGTCCGGTACAGCTCGTTGGAGGCCTTGGCAGTGGAGTGGCCGGAGTAGGTCCGCATCAGCCAGGGTCGGTCCCTGGTGGCCGGGGCTCGGTGCGTGGGGGTCTCGCCGGTCATGGCCACATTGTCGGTCACGCGACCGCCTCCCGGCCACCCGACGCCCGCCGCGCCGCCCGCCGCGTGGACGCTCGGGTCGTCAGGTGCGCAGCATCCGACCGACCGCGGACATGACCTCCTCCACCTTCGCGTCGAAGGGCTCGTCGCCGGGCTGGTCGGCCGCCTCCTTCACACAGTGGCGGATGTGCTCGTCGAGCAGGCCCATGCCGACCCCTTGGAGGGCCTTGGTGACCGACGCGATCTGGGTGAGGACGTCGATGCAGTAGGTGTCGTCGTCGACCATGCGCTGCAGGCCGCGCACCTGGCCTTCGATCCGGCGCAGGCGGGTGAGGAACTGATCCTTGTCGGACGTGTAGCCAGCCATGGGACGAGTGTAGCGGCCAGATAGGGGTTGGGGGTATCCCTATCACCTGGTACGGTGCCCGGCATGAGGACCCGTGTCGATCTCCCGGTGGAAGGCATGACCTGCGCGGCGTGTTCGTCGAGGATCGCACGCGGCCTGAACAAACTCGACGGGGTGGAGACGGCCAACGTCAGCCTCGCCGGGTCCCGGGCCACCGTGATCTTCGACGACGACCGGTTGGGCTCGGCCGATTTCGAGGCGGTCATCGAGAAGCTCGGGTACTCGGTCCCCGCCATCGACGACCACGCCGCCGTCGAGGAGCGATGGATCCGCACCCTCAGCCAGCGCCTCGTGCTCGCGGCCGCGCTCGCCGTCCCGACGGTGCTGCTCTCGATGGTCCCGGCCCTGCACTTCGCCCACTGGGAGTGGGTCGCCTTCGCGCTGACGACGCCGGTGATCGCGGTCAGCGCCATCGGGTTCCACCGGGCCGCGTGGACCAACGCCCGGCACGGCACGGCCACGATGGACACCCTCGTGTCGATCGGGTCACTTGCGGCCTACCTGTGGTCGGTGGCGGCCCTGGTCTTCGTCGACGGCGGCCACGTCTACTTCGAGACGGCCTCGGTCATCATCACGCTGATCCTGCTCGGCAAGTGGTTCGAGGCCCGTGCCAAGCGCCGCAGCGGCGAGGCCATCCGGGCGCTCGCCGAACTCGGTGCCCGCACGGCCCGGCTCGAGGACGGTACCGACATCAGCGTCGACGACCTGGCCGTCGGCATGCGCTTCGTCGTCCGGCCGGGCGAGAAGGTGGCCACCGACGGCCTCGTCGTCGACGGGCGTTCTGCGGTCGACGAATCGATGCTGACCGGCGAGCCCGTCCCCGTCGACAAAGAGGTCGGCGACGAGGTGATCGGCGCCACCGTCAACGCCGACGGGCACCTCGTGATCGAGGCCACACGCGTCGGGTCCGACACGGCGCTGGCCCAGATCGTCAGGTTGGTCGACGAGGCCCAGGGCTCCTCCGCCCCCGTCCAACGGCTCGCCGACCGGGTCGCCGCCGTCTTCGTCCCGGTCGTCCTCGCCATCGCCCTCCTCACCCTCGCCGGTTGGTTCGTCACCGGCCACGGCGCCGAGGACGCCTTCACGGCGGCGGTGGCGGTGCTGATCATCGCCTGCCCCTGCGCGCTGGGCCTCGCCACGCCGACGGCGATCATGGTGGGCACCGGCCGGGGCGCCCAGCTCGGGATCCTCATCAAGGGCGGCGAGGTGCTCGAACGCTCGCGCCAGATCGACACCGTGGTCTTCGACAAGACCGGCACCCTCACCGAGGGGCGGATGCAGCTCGTCCACGCGCAGTCCGTCGCCGGCGATGATTCGACGCTGCTGCGTCGGGCGGCATCGCTCGAAGCGATGAGCGAGCACCCCATCGCCACCGCCATCGCCGACGGGTCTGCCACCCACGACCCGGTCGAGGGGTTCTCCAACCTGCCCGGCCGTGGTGTGCGCGGCACCGTCGGCGGTGTCGACGTGCTCGTCGGCCGCCGGCTGCTCTTCGACGAGGTGCCACCGGAGGTCGAGGCGCTCGCCCACGCCCAGGAGGAACAGGGCCGGACCGCCGTCCTCGCCGGATGGGACGGCGTGGCGCGCGGCGTGCTCGCCGTCGCCGACACGGTGAAGCCGTCGGCGGTCGAAGCGGTGGCGGCGCTGAGGGCAATGGGTCTCGACACCGTGCTGCTCACCGGCGACAACCGCCGCACCGCCGCGGCGGTGGCCGCCGAGGTCGGCATCTCCATGGTCCGAGCCGAGGTTCTGCCCGACGACAAGCTCGACGAGATCCGCCGACTCCAGGACGAGGGCCGGGTCGTGGCGATGGTGGGCGACGGCGTCAACGATGCGCCGGCGCTCGCCGCCGCCGAGCTCGGCATCGCCATCGGCACCGGTACCGACGTCGCCATCGAGGCCTCCGACCTGACCCTCGTCGGTGGCGACCCCCGAGGTGTGGCGGACGCCATCGCCCTTGCCCGGCGGACCTTCGCCACCATCAAGGGCAACCTGTTCTGGGCCTTCGCCTACAACGTGGCCGCCATCCCCCTGGCCGCGTTCGGCCTGCTCGTCCCGATGATCGCCGCTGGCGCGATGGGCTTCTCCAGCGTGTTCGTGGTGACCAACTCCCTCCGGCTGCGGAGGTTCCGCAGCCATCGCACCTCCCGAGAGGAACCCACCCGTGAAGACCACCTACACCGTGCCCGACATCTCGTGTGACCACTGCGTGAACGCCATCACCGGTGCCGTCTCGCCGCTCGCCGGCGTGGACGACGTCACCGTCGATCTCGACGCCAAGACGGTGACGGTGGCCGGCGACGGCTTCGACGACGCCGCAGTACGCGACGCGATCGACGACGCCGGCTACGACGTCGTCGCCTGAGCTCTCCGCCCAGCCTCCACTCCCCCAGCCCGCAACCCGCAACCCGCAACCCGCAATCCGTTCTGGCACCACAACGTGTGGGGGCGGACCGATCGACGTGGTGCCGGAATGCTCGGTCATTCCGTTCTGGCCCCGCAACCGGCGGTGGCGGACCGATGTTCCTTCGCGGGACATCGGTAATGGTTGATGTCGCGCAACATCGGTAACACCTCAGCTCGGCCGTGACGACGATGTCGCATGGCCAGGAAGGTGACATCGATGTCGATCAAGGCTGCGGCAGTGGCGTTCGCGGAGGGACACCTCGCGTTGAACGTCACCGAGTTCTGTCGTGACAACGACACCAGTCCGAAGACGTTCTACAAATGGGTCAACCGATACCGCACCGAAGGCAATGCTGGGCTCGAGGAACGATCGCGCCGGCCACGTGATTCTCCGGGCCAGACGTGTGTTGAGACCGAGGAGCACATCGTTCGGCTCCGCAAGGAACTCGATGATGCCGGTCTCGACTTTGGGCCGACCACGATCCAGTGGCATCTCAGCGAGCGCATCCGTCGTGGTGATCTCGATATCGACCATGTCCCGTCAACGGCGACGATCTGGCGGATCTTGACCAGGCGGGGTCTGGTCGTGCCTGAGCCCCGCAAGCGCCCCAAGACCACGTTACGTCGCTTCGAAGCACCGGCGCCGAACGAGTGGTGGCAGATCGACGCGATGGACTGGACCGTCGCCACCGGGATCGTTCGGGTGTTCAACATCATCGATGACCACTCCAGGGTCCTGACCCGGTCACGGGCAGTCGAGACAGCAACGACCGAGCAAGCCTGGATGACGTTCTCCCAGGCCACAGCGACCTGGGGACTGCCAGCCGGTGTGCTCTCCGACAACGGGTTGTCGTTCTCGGGGAAACTTCGTGGGTTCGAGGTGCTCTTCGAGGCCCGGCTTCGTGACGCGGGCGTGAGACCGTTCACCGGTCGGCCGTATCACCCCCAGACCACCGGCAAGGTCGAGCGGTTCCAACAGACCCTCAAGAAGTGGCTTCGCAGACAACCGTTGGCGGCGAACCTGATCGAGCTCCAAGGCCAACTCGACCGCTTCGCAGCGATCTACAACACCCAACGGCCCCACCAAGGCATCGGCCGAGCGTTCCCGATCGATCGTTGGCGGGCCACCCCGGCATCGGGTCCTGCCAGCGAGGCGCTCGCCCATCCGAGCTTCCGAACCGAACAGCACCGGTCCGTCGTGACCACGTCCGGATGTGTCAAAGCCGGCCGATTCAAGATCCACCTCGGCGTCGAGTACGTCGGAATGACCGCGCTCGTGATGATCGACACCACCCGAGCCAACGTCTTCATCGCCGACCAACTCATCCGCCACCTCGAGCTCGACCCCACCCGGTCCTACCAACCATCAAACCGACCACACGGCGGCCCCCCACGACCCCGCCTACAGTTCTGACCGTTACCGATGTCCCGCGACACACCCGTTACCGATGTCGCGCGACAGAACAGCGGTGGCGGACCGAACAACGTGGTGCCAGAACGTCGCGCGGGGGGTGGCCGGCACCGGGCTGCGGGACCCCGAAGCAGGCCGGTGCGGTGCCGGTGTTGCGGGCACCGCCGCGTCTTCTGGGTCCGGCGACCTGTTGTCGGCGCGGCGACTCAAGTCGGGCCACACGCCCGTCGATGATCAGGCCATGTTGACCTCCATCGCCTCCCATGCCGCCAAGAAGACCGCCGCCATCGTCCTGACCGGAACCGTCGTCGTCGGTGGGGCGACGTTCGCGTTCGCCGCCACGACCGATCCGCCGTCGACGGACCCGGTCGTGCAGACCGAGGACATCCCCACGTGTGACGCGGACGTGACCACCGCCGACATCCCCGACTGCACGGACGGCACGGGCGACGACCCCGCCACCTGCGACGACAACCCCGACACCGCCGACATCCCCGACTGCACCACCGACGACACCACGAGCGGCGACAGCACGGGCGACGACCCCGCCACCTGCGACGACAACGCCGACACCGCCGACATCCCCGGCTGCACGGACGGCACGACGGACAGCGACACCACCACCGACGGCACCGATGCCGACACGACCAGCGATGACCCGGCCGAGCCCGAGGCCGATGCGCCGGCCGACACTCACGGCGCCGCGGTCTCGGAGGCCGCCCACACCTGCACCAAGGGCGACGAGCAGTACCGCAACCATGGCGAATGCGTCCGGGAGGTGGCTCGCAGCCACGGTGACGCCACCGCCGAAGCCGACGACGAGACCGATGACGAGTCCACCGGTGGCGATGTCAGCGATGACGCCGGCGACACCGAGGACACCGGCGACGTCAGCGGCTCCGATGCCACCTCGATGACCGGGGCGACCGTCACGGCCGGCGACCATGGGCAGGGCAACGGCGGCGGCCACGGCAAGGGACGGTCGAAGTAGCCCTGACGCTCTCCAGCCCGCCGGCGCTCAGGCGAACGCCGGCGGGCTCGGACGGCCGAGGGCGATCTCGAGTCGATCGAGGTACTCGTCCCGGCTGACGTCACGGGCACCGAGCGATTGCAGGTGGTCGGTGGTCCATTGCACGTCGAGCAGGCGATCGACTCCGTCGGACCCGAGTCGTTCGACGAGCGCCACCAGCGCCACCTTCGAGGCGTCGCGCCGACGGTGGAACATCGACTCGCCGGCGAAGAGACCGCCGATCGACACGCCGTAGAGGCCACCGACGAGCTCGCCGTCGTCGGTCGACCACACCTCGACGCTGTGTGCCCATCCCAGCTCGTGGAGGCGGAGGTAGGCCCGGCGGATGCCAGGGGTGATCCATCCGTGTGGGCGGGACGGATCGGCGCACGCGTCGACGACCTCGCCGAACGCCTCGTCGACGGTGACGGCGAAGCGGCGGTACGACGCCCGCAATGACCGGCTCACCCGCAGTCCGTCCAGCGGCAGGACGCCGCGTGGGTCCGGTGACCACCATGCCAACGTGTGGCCGCGGTCGACGTGCATGGGGAACAGCCCCGAGCGATAGGCCTCGAGGACGGTGCCGGGTTCCAGATCACCGCCGACGGCGACCACATCCGACGCGTCGGCACCACGCGGGTCCGGGAAGGACCACGGGCTGGGGGGAGGTTCGACCCGCATCTCAGCCGGGGACCGACCGATGGGCGGGGCGCAGATCAGTAGTCGTAGAAGCCCGTGCCGGACTTGCGACCGAGGTGGCCGGCGGCGACCATCCGCCGTAGCAGCGGCACGGCGGCGTAGTTCGGGTCACGGAACTCGTTGTACAGGGCATCGAGGATCGACAGCGACGTGTCGAGGCCCACGAGGTCGAGCAGGGCGAGCGGCCCCATGGGGAAGTTGCACCCGCCCTTCATGGCCGTGTCGATGTCGTCGCGGGAAGCGGTGCCGTTCTCCAGCATCCGCACGGCGTTGTTGAGGTACGGGAACAGCAGGGCGTTGACGATGAACCCGGCCCGGTCCTTCACCAGCACCGGCCCCTTGCCGCAGCCCTCGACGAACTCCCGGACGTCGGCGATGGTCTCGTCGGCGGTGACCAGCGTCTGCACGATCTCGACCAGGCTCATCATGGGTGCCGGGTTGAAGAAGTGGACGCCGCACACCCGCTCGGGTCGGCGCGTCTCGACCGACATGTCGATGACGGGCAGGGTCGACGTGTTGGTGGCGAGGATCGCCCCGTCCTTGCAGTGGTGGTCGAGCTCGTTGAAGAGGTGGAGCTTGGTGGCGAGGTCCTCCACGACGGACTCGATCACCAGGTCGCAGTCGCCGAGGTCGTCGAGCTTCGACGTGGCCGTGACGCGACCCGCTGCCGCGTCCGCGTCGTCCTGGGACATCCGGTCCTTGGCGACGAGCCGCTCGAGTGACTTCTGCATGGCGGCGACGGTGGCGTCGGCCGTCTCCTGCTTGCGGGAGCGCAGGACGACGGTGAACCCCGACGTCGCCGCGACCTGGGCGATGCCCGATCCCATGATCCCCGATCCGATGATGCCCACGCTCTTGATCGTCATGGGCCGACACGGTACCCAGCGGTAACTCTCGGCTCGAAGTCCGGGGATCCGGGTCAGGTCTGGGAGACTGACGACATCGTGGACTCGCTCCGGATCCCGACCGGCTACGAACGGGCCCTCCCGCCCGGTGTCCTCTCCGCGGTGCGGGCGCGGCGTCGCGCCCTCGTCCGCCGGGCACGCGGGCGCGTGCTCGACCTGGGTGGGGCCGACGCCCATCGATCCCTGTGGTCGACGATCGAACCGGTCACCGACGTGGTGGCCGCCGGCGGCGCCGACCTGGCTCCGCACCTCGAGCACCTGGCCAGGTCCGGCGAGCGCTTCGACACGGTGCTCTCGGTGTTCCGTCTCACTGCCGTCGGCGACCTCGACGGGGCCCTGGGATCGATCGAGACCGTTCTCGCCGATGGCGGTGCGCTGCTGTTCCTCGAGCCAGGCCTGCGCCGCGGCGCCCTCGGACGGGGCCAGCGCCTCGTGGCACCCGGGGTGGAGATGACGTCCGGCTGGCACGTCGAACGGGACATCCCGGCGGCCCTTCGTCGGTCCGGTCTCTCGGTCATCGACATCGAACGCCACCGGATCGGCACCGTCCAGTGGTGGCTGGGCATGCTCCTCGAAGGGGTTGCCCACCACGCCCTCGACACGACCGGTTCCTGACCGACCGGGTCCCTGGACCACCAAGGCTCAGGGCGGCCCGAGGAGCCCGCCGACAGCACTCGGGACCGAATCTGCACAGATTCTGCGCAATGCACCGAATCTGTGCAGATTCTGCGCCGAAGGGCCGAAACGGGTGGATGCGGTCGGATATGACCCGATCGGGTCATGGTGGCGGGGCGGTCCACGTCCGAGAATGCGGACTGCGCCGGGTGCGCCGGGTCGGCGCGTCCAGGAGGAGTTCTGTGGCCACGATGCATCTCGACAGCGACCAGCGCGAGCGAGCGCTGCTGGTCGTGGCCGCCGTGTCGTCGGCCGTGGTCGCCGTCGTCGTCGCCGCATCGGGCCAGCCCGTTCTCGCCGGCCTCGCCCTGATCGCCGCCGGCGCGGTGGCGCTGGCGATCCGCCGGTCGAGCCACGTGGTGTTGACGGGACCGCAGCTCGACCAGCTCCGCAGCGCCGAGCTCGCCCTCGGCCGCGCCACCGATCCGCACGAAGCGGCCACGGAGCTCGCCGAGCACGCCATCGCCCTCCTCGGCGCCCGGTCGGCGGTGGTGCTCGTGGAGGGCATCGGCGACACCGTGCGGGTGGCGGCGGGCCCGACCGCCGGCGAGGACGTGTACGGGTCGGGATCACGCATGCGTCTGCTCGCCGATGCCGGCGTGCCCTGTGGGTCCATCGCGGTGTCGGCCCGCGCCGACGGGCGGCCCTACACCGCCCGGCACGAGCGCATCCTCGATGCGCTGGCCGAGCGCGTGTCCACCACGTTGCACCAGGTCTCGTTGCTGGCCGAGGTCCGGGAGGAGCGCAAGACGCTGGCGGATCTGATCGGCTCGTCCTCGGACGGCATCTTCTCCGTGGGCTCGGATCTCCGCGTCCGGTCCTGGAACCCGGCCATGGAGCGCATCACCGGCGTCTCCCCCGATGCGGCGCTGGCCCGACACATCACCGAGTCGTTCCGGCCGGTCGGCGACGACGGCGTGCCCCGGCACGGCTCCAACGACCCCGGGCGGGCCGGCACCCTCGTGGAGTCGGTGCTGGTGGCGATCGACGTCGGCGACGAGCAGCGTTGGCTCACCTGCTCGTACGCACCACTGGCCGACGGCGGCTACGTGGTCATCGCCCGCGACGACACCGACCGCAAGAAGCTCCAGGACGACAAGGACGGCTGGATCGCCCAGGTCTCCCACGAGCTGCGCACGCCGCTCACCCCGATCAAGGGCTTCCTGCACACCCTCGCCAAGCGCGAGGACGAGCTGACCAGCCCCGACCGTCGCAAGATCTACGACATCATGCTCCGCGAGGAGCAGCGTCTCGAGGAGCTGGTGAACTCGCTGCTGCGCTCGACGCAGCTCGACCAGGGCGGCTTGGTCGTCGAGACCACCACCGTCGACTGGGTGCCCACGGTGCGGGCCGAGGTCGAGCTCTTCGAACGCCAGGACCCGAGTCGGACCATCACCTTCGAATCACCAGGCGACCCGCCACCGATCCGGGGGGACGAGGCCCTGGCCCGGAGCGTGCTGACGAACGTGGTGTCGAACGCGCTCAAGTACACCGATGCCGGGTCGCCGATCGAGGTGCGGGTGGAGCGCCACGCCGACGGCGTCGTGACCAGCGTGATCGACCACGGCCCCGGCATCCCCCGGTCGGACCAGGAACGGATCTTCGACAAGTTCACCCGACTCGGCGACCACCTGACCCGGCGCCAGCAAGGCGTCGGCCTCGGTCTCCACATCGCCAAGCAGACGATGGCGGCGCTCGACGGGCGCATCTGGGTGGAGGCCACGCCGGGCGGCGGTGCGACCTTCCGGTTCACGCTCCCCGCCGCCGAACCCGCTCCCGGCACCGTCGACGGCGCCGGTGGACGGGATCGACCGCTCAGGATTCGGTGATCGTCACCGACTCGATGGTGTGGACGGTGCTCGGCTGGCCCGACGGGGACCCGTCGGACTCGATGGCCTTGACGACGTCCATACCGTCGGTCACCTGGCCGAACAGCGAGTAGGCCGCGTCCCCACCCACCGCGTCGACCAGCGACTTGGCGCCGGCCTCCGAGGTCACGATGAAGAACTGGCTCCCGTTGGAATCCGGGCCGGAGTTGGCCATGGCCAGCGAGCCGGCCTGGTAGTCGCCGGGATCGGGCAGTTCGTCCGGGAAGGAGTAGCCCGGACCGCCGGTGCCGTTGCCGAGCGGATCGCCACCCTGGAGCACGAAGTCGGGGATGACCCGGTGGAACGTCAGGCCGTCGAAGAAGTGGTAGCGGGCCAGGTAGACGAAGTTGTTCACCGTCATCGGCGCCTTGTCCTCGAGGAGATCGACCTCGATCGTGCCGGCGTCGGTCACCACGGTGGCGTGGTAGTCCGTCGACGGGTCGATGCACTCGGGCGGCGGGGCCGGGAACTCGGTGGTCCGCTCGGCGGAGCCGTCCACAGGCGGGCATGGGATCGGGGTGGCGGCCTCGGTGGTCGCCGTGGTGCTCGAGTCGCCGGTGTCCGTGGTGCTGGGCTCGGTGGATCCGTTCCCGACGGCGGTCGTGGTGCTGGCGTCGCCCGCTGCCACCGCATCGCCGCCGTCGTCCTTGGTGATCACCGAGAACGCGATGGCAAACGCCACGAACGCCACGATCGCGGCGGCGATCAGGCCACCGCGTCGCCGCACCGATCGCCGCTGCTCCACGTGGCGGAGCTGCTCGATCTTCTCCTGGCGCGCCTGCTTCTGTCGTTCTCGCTTCTCGGTACCCACAGCGTGCGGACCGTACTCGGTCACCACCAGGCCTGTGCAGTCACGCACCCGCAAGGCGACGCCCGGAGCGGGCGACGTGAACGCGACACGGTCAGCACCCGAACACCACGCCGTCAGGAGGCGAGCAGGACGCGAGCACGACGCGAAGTGAGGCCGCCACGAACGGAAGGCGAACCATGGACGCTGCCCGGTCGTGTCGCTACGCTACGTGCTCGGGAGGGCGGTGAGCACCGTCCACAGGCGAGGCCGGCGGCACCGAGCCCGACCGGGGAGGGACGTTCCGGATGGCCAGTGAAGAAGAGGACGGCCCGTCATCGTTCTCCGTGGAGGTCGGCCAGCGGCTCCGGGGCGTACGACGGCTCCGCAAGCTCTCCCTCGACGACGTCGAGCGGGAGAGCGGCGGCCAGTGGAGCGCGTCGGCCATCGGCGCCTACGAGCGGGGGTTCCGGAACCTGAGCCTGCCCCGTCTGCGCGAGCTGGCCGAGTTCTACGACGTGCCGATGTCGGTGCTGCTCGGGGAGTCCGACGACGACGACGGCAGCGACCGTCCCGCCAAGGTGATCCTCGACCTCGTCGCCCTGTCGGGCATCCCCGAGGCCGAGGCCGTCCACCGCTACGCCCGCTCCATCATCCTCGAGCGCGGCGACTTCAACGGCCGGGTCCTGTCCATCCGCCGCGACGACCTGCGGGCCATCTGCTCGTTGATGCACGCCACCGAGACCCAGACCCTCCAGCAGCTCCGCGACTGGGACGCGCTCGTCGAGCTGGGCTGACGGGTTCGCTTTGGGCCCGTCCCCCGGCGGCCGTAACGTCGATCCGGTGATCACGGTCCAGAAGTTCGGCGGCACCTCGGTGGCGGATCCCGACCGGATCCGCGCCGTCGCCGAGCACGCGGTGCGGACCCAGCGCCGGGGATCGCAGGTGGTGCTCGTGGTGTCGGCCATGGGCAAGGAGACCGACCATCTGCTGCGCCTGGCCGACGACGTGTCCACGTCCCAACCGGGCCGCGAGATGGACATGCTCATCACCGCCGGCGAGCGCAAGGCGATGGCGCTCGTGGCCATGGCCATCTCGGACCTCGGCATCCCGGCGCAGTCGTTCACGGGGTCGCAGGCCGGCTTCATCACCGACAGCACCCACAAGGACGCCAAGATCGTCGATCTGCGCCCCGACCGCATCGTCGAGGCCGTCGAGGCCGGCGTGATCCCGGTCATCGGCGGCAGCCAGGGCGTATCCACCGAACGCAACGTCACCTTCCTCGGCCGGGGCGGGTCCGACACCACCGCCGTCGCCATCGCCCACGCCCTCGGCGCCGACGTGTGCGAGCTCTACACCGACGTTGCCGGCGTCTACTCCGCCGATCCACGGGTCGTGCCGCCGCGTCCCGCATGCCCGAGATCAGCTTCGACGAGCTGCTCGAGATGACGGCCACCGGATGCCCGAAGCCCGCCATGCGCTCGGTGGAGTTCGCCCGCCGGCACGGCGTGAAGCTGCACATCCGGTCGGCCTTCACCTGGGAACCGGGCACCATCGTCACCCTCGAACCGACCGCACCGGAGAACGACATGGAACAGGCCGTCGTCAACGCCGTCACCCACGACACCTCGGAGGCGAAGATCACGGTCTCCGGCGTCGCCGACCAACCCGGCATCGCCGCCACCATGTTCACCACGCTCGCCGAGGCCGGCATCAACGTCGACATGATCGTGCAGAACATCTCCGAGCACGGCCGGACCGACATCTCCTTCACGGTCCCCCACGCCGAGGCCGAGCAGGCCACCGAGCTCATCAACGGGCTGTCCGGCCAGGTCGGGGCCGCCGGGTGCGGCTACGACCACGACATCGGACGCGTGTCGGTCGTGGGCGCCGGCATGAAGTCGAACCCGGGGGTGGCGGCCAAGATGTTCCAGGTCCTGGCCGACAACGGCATCAACATCGAGATGATCTCCACGTCCGCGATCCGGATCTCGTGTGTGATCCAGGAATCGCAGGTCGAGCAGGCCGTCGAGATCCTCCACACCGCCTTCGGCCTCGACAGCTGACCGGACCCGGCCAGGGTCGCGACCGAATCCGACCTGGGTGCGCGGGCCCCGGTCCCGTAGCCTTGGTTCCCATGCGTGTCGGAATCCTCGGAGCCACCGGTCAGGTCGGCGGCGTCATGCGCCGTCTCCTGGCCGAACGAGCCTTCCCCGTCGACGAGCTGCGGTTCTTCGCCTCGGCCCGGTCGGCGGGCCGCACCTTGGCGTGGGGTGACGCCCAGATCCCGGTCGAAGATTCCGACCAAGCCGACTACGCCGGCCTCGACATCGTCCTCGCCTCCGCCGGTGCCACGGCGTCCCGAGCGCTGGCCGAGCGGATCGCCGCCGCCGGACCCGTGGTCATCGACAACTCGTCGGCCTGGCGCATGGACGACCGGGTCCCGCTCGTGGTGCCGGAGGTCAACGCCGCCGCCCTCGACGACCTCCCGCTCAACATCGTGGCCAATCCCAACTGCACCACGATGGTGGCCATGCCGGTGCTCAAGCCGCTGGCCGACGCCGCCGGCCTCGAGGCACTCGTCGTGTCCACCTACCAGGCCGTGTCCGGCGCCGGTCTCTCCGGCGTCGAGGAACTCGACAGCCAGATCCGCAAGGTCGGCGACAAGGCGCCGGCCCTGACCCACGACGGCCGGGCGGCCGAGTTCGGCGAACCCGACAACTTCGTCAAGCCGATCGCCTACAACGTCTTGCCCTTCGCTGGGACGCTGGTCGACGACGGCCTCGAGGAGACGAACGAGGAGCAAAAGCTCCGCAACGAGGCCCGCAAGATCCTCGGCCTCCCCGATCTCACGGTGTCGGGCACGTGCGTGCGCGTGCCGGTCTTCACCGGGCACGCCCTGTCGATCAACGCTCGGTTCACGCGCCCGATCAGCCCCGACGAAGCCCGGGCGCTGTTGGCCGGTGCCGCCGGTGTGCAGCTCACCGACGTCCCCACACCGCTCGACGCCGCCGGCATCGACGACACCCTTGTGGGCCGCATCCGCGTCGACCCCACCGTGCCGCACGGCCTCGCGCTGTTCGTCGCCGGCGACAACCTCCGCAAGGGTGCCGCACTCAACACCATCCAGATCGCCGAAGCGCTCCTCGCCCGCCGCTGACCGTCGGCGCGCCGGTCACCGCCTCGCTCAGCAGGAGCAGGGCAAGGCGTTGCACACCGGGCAGCCGGCGGCGTACCGCTGAGCTGCCTCGTCGAGGCTGAGCCCCAGCTGGTGGGCGAGTGACGCCACCCAGGCGATGACGTCGCCGAGCTCGTGGAGCTGCTGGTCGGCCGTGCCCTTGCGGGCGGCCTGGGCCAGCTCACCGACCTCCTCGCACAGCCACGCCACGGTGGGCGCCGTTCCCCGGCCGGCGTCGCGCTCGCCGTACGTGGCGGCGATGGTGGCCTGGAAGTCTGCGATGTCCACGGGGATCCACCGTATCCACGGCACCACTGGTCACACTGGAAGTCGATGCGACGGCTCCGTGGGGGGTTGCTGGCCGCAGCGCTCCTCGTGGGCGCCGGATGCAGCACAGGACCGACGGCACACGACGACGCCACGGCGGCCACCCGGCCGCCCTCGTTGGCGGCGTCGACGCGGGCGCTGCGATCGGTCGGGTCCGCCGACCAGGTCCAGGTCCTCGTCGTCAGCCCCGACGGCGTCGGCTCCACCGGCCTCGATGCCGCCGTCTCGATCCTGCTCGGCATGCCCGAACTGGCCGTCACCGCGGCCGCACCTGATGCCGCGGGGACGGTTCGTCCGTTGGACGCCGGGGGGCTGACGACCCGGAGCGGATTCCCGACAACGGTCGTCGATGCACCACCGGCCGATCTCGTCGCCGCGGCCATCGCCGCCGTCGGGTTCGCGCCCGATCTGGTGGTCGTCGGGCTGACCGAGGGCGTCGTCTTCGGTGGCGCACTCGACGCCCGGCCCGCGGTCATCGCCGCCCGACGCGCGGCGGCGTCCGGGACGCCGGCGCTCGTGGTGGCCCTCGGCACCGAACACGGCGCCGACGAAGCGGCCGCCGGCGTCATGCTCCGGTCCCTGGTCGACCTCGAGCTCGATGTGGTCCTGTCGCCGGGCGCGCGGATCCTCGACATCCCCAGCTGCGCCGGCGGGCTCGTGCGCGGCCCGCTGGTCACGGGCACCACGGCCCGCTCCTCGGCGCCGGTCGCCGCCCGGTGCACCGAGTCGGAGCCGGAGGGGGACGACGACGCGTCGGCCTACGGAGCCGGGTTCGCCGTGCTCGCTCCGCTCGGGAACTGAACCGCCACCGAACCGTCATCTGCGTGCCACCGGAGCGGCACCGTCCGTCGTCCACACTGGCGCCGATGCGACGAGCGAGCGCCCTGGCGGCCGCCGTCCTCCTCGGCGTCGTCGCAGCTGCCTGTGGCAGCGACGACGGTGCGGGGACGGCCGGACCGGACACCACCACGACCACCGCTCCGGCGGCGACCACCACGTCTGGAGCGACCGGGACACCGGCAGACCCAGCCGCCGACGACACCGTCGAGGTGCTCGTCACCAACGATGACGGCGTCGGGGCCCCGGGGATCGATGCGCTCGTCGAGGCGCTCCGCGGCCAGCCCGGGATCACGGTCACGGTCGTGGCCCCGGCGGAGAACCAGAGCGGCTCGTCCGACCGCACCACCGCCGGCGGCCCGCCGGCCGCGGTGGAGGCTCGCACCGCAAGCGGCTTCCCCGCCCGGGCCGTCGCCGGGTTCCCGGCCGACGCGGTCGACGCCGCCTTCGACCAGCTCGGCCTGCGACCGGACCTGGTGATCTCGGGCATCAACGCCGGACAGAACATCGGCCCCATTGCCGAGATCTCCGGGACCGTGGGAGCGGCCCGTACGGCGGCGCGCCACGGCGTCCCCGCCATCGCCGTCAGCGCCGGCCTCGCCGACGAGATCGACTATCCCGCGGCGGTGGCGCAGCTCCAGCAGGTCCTCGACACCCGGATGGACGAGTTGCTGGCCGGGCCGCCCGTCGTGCTCAACCTCAACGTCCCCAGTTGCACGGTGGGCATGGTGCGCGGTCTGGTCGAGGTCCCGTTGGAGACGAAGGACCGGGGCTTGGGCGTCACCGCCGACTGCACATCGACCGCCGGTCCGGACTTCGCTGACGATGTCGAGGCGTTCGTCAACGGCTACGCCGCGCTCGCCGACGCCGGCTACTGACCGCGCTCGTTCACGCCATCCCGTACAGCCGCTCGACCGGTAGCTCGAGCAGCAGACGGCGATCACGGACCATCGTCGCCCGGTAGTCCTCCCAGTCGTCGTGCTCACCGGCCACCGACCGGTAGTACTCGACCAGCGCATCCACCGTGTCGTCATGAGGATCGGCCGCCACCGGGGTGAGCCGGACCGTGCTCTCGACCACGGCGTAGGCGTAGAAGTCGTCGCGGGTCACATGGAGGCTGGCCCGGGGGTCACGCCGCAGGTTGGCGGTCTTCGCCCGGCCGTCGGTCACGGAGATCCGCACGACGTCGTCGTCTCCGAGCACGTAGGCGATGTTCGACAGCTGCGGGCGCCCGTCGCGCTTGAGCGTCACCAACACCCCCTGGTGGTTGGCGGCGACGAGGGAGCGGAGGGCAGTGGTGTCCATGCCGGCGCCAACATCCTCCGGCACGGTCGGATTCCCGTTCCGGTCGTGCGTTCAGCGCACCTCGGCGAGCGTGCGGGCCGAGCCGGCCAACGTCTCGAGCAGCAGCAGGAGGACCTCCTTGGCCGATGCGGTGGACCGGGCGTCGCACTCGGTGATCGGGACAGCCGCCCCGATCCCCAGCGCAGCGCGGACGTCGCCGACCGCGTGGGTGGGCCGGTCGTCGAAGCGGTTGACGGCCACGACGAACGGGATGCCCCGGGCTTCGAAGTGGTCGACGGCCGGGAAGCTCTGGTCGAGTCGGGTCGTGTCCACGAGGATCACGGCCCCGAGCGCACCGGCGGTGATGTGGTCCCACATGAACCCGAACCGCTCCTGGCCCGGGGTGCCGAACAGGTACATGACCAGCGATTCGTCCACCGTGAGCCGGCCGAAGTCCATGGCGACAGTGGTGGTGGTCTTGCTGGCGCTGCCCTTGCGGGCGTCGAGCCCGGAGGCGACCTGGGTCATGGCTGCTTCGGTGCGCAGCGGGGGCACCTCGGAGATGGCGCCGACGAAGGTGGTCTTGCCGGCGCCGAAGCCACCGGAGACGGCGAACTTGACCGAGGTGACGTGGCGGGGCGACCGGCCGGTGGAGGAAGGTGAGGCGGTCACAGTGCCCGCACCCGTTCGATCATGCGCGTCAGCACGTCGAGTTCGATCTCCACGGGATCGGTCTGGTGGATCTCCAGCGAGCCGGCGACGACGAGGTCGGCGGCGAGGATGATGGTCACGCCCACCACGATGCCCAGGTGGGCCGACGCCTCGGCGACGGACACGGGGTGACGACAGGCCACCAGCAGCTGGCGCTGTTCGGAGGTCAGCCCGTCGACGGGGGCGCCCGGAACCGCCGACAGCATCGTCTCGAGACGGAGGTCGCGGCGCTCCGCCCGGGTCCGGCCCCGGGTCATCACGAAGGGCCGGACGACCTCGTGACTGCGGGTCGAGTGCTCGTTCATGCGCTCAACAGCTCCTGCTGGAGTGCCTCGACCAGTTCGGGGGTGAGCACCGCGCCGGCCCGCTCGACCAGGATCCCGCACTGGTAGCCGATCTGGCCGATGTCGCAGTTGCTGTTGGCGACGACGCCCAGGCAGCTGCCGTCGGAGATGGCCGACACGAAGGCGTAGCCGCCGTTCATGGCGACGATGACCTGCTGGAGGCCGCCGAAGCCAAAGCAGGTCGATGCGCCCTGGCCCAAGCTGACGAGGCCCGACACGATGGCGGCGAGCTGCTCGGCTCCGTCACGGTCGAGCGAGTCGGACATCGCCATGAGGAGGCCGTCGCTCGACACGGCGATGGCGTCGGTGACGCCCGCCGTCTCCTCGACGAAGTTGTTGAGCATCCACGAGAAGTCGCGGGTGGTGGTCAGGGCGGTCATCGGTGCTCCCCCGTGTCGTCGTGGGTGTGGGTGTCGGTGGCGGCGTGCGCTTCGACGTCGATGTCGTCCTCGACGGGCTGGTCGCCGACGCGGGCCGGGCTGCCGGCGACGCCGTCGGTCGAGCGGGCGGCGGCGTAGCCGGAGAAGAAGCCCAACACGCCGGTGCCGGCCGGGGCCACGGGCGCATCGGCCGGGTCCGACGCGACGGTCGCTCCGAGGTCTCGGCGGACGATGGTCGGCATCGCATCGGGACGCTGTGCTCCTGGAACCCGGCGGGGCAGCCCGGCGTCCGTCGTCGTCACACCATCGGCGTCGACAGCGGGCATCGGATCGTCGGCCGGATCAGCGGCCGGGTGCTCCGAGGCATCGATCGCCCGCGTGAGGTCCTCGGCGGACGAGATGTCGTCGAGGCGGCCTCCGCCGAGCGCCTCGGCCAGCGTGGCGGGACCATCGGTGCCGACCGATGCGTCCGGGATGGCGGGCATCGTCGCCGGCGCCTCCTCGACCACCGGAGTGGGAGCAAACTCGGGTTCCGTCGAGCTCCGCGTCGATCAAGGCCGCTGGCACCGCGACGGTGGCGGTGACGCCACCGGCCGGGCTGTCCTGCACGCGGACGTCGATCCCGAACCGGACGGCCAGGTTGCCGGCCACGTAGTGGCCGAGGTAGCGCGACGGCGCCACCGTGTAGGACTCCGCTCCGGACAGGCGCCGGTTGGCCCGGTCCACGTCCTCGGCGCTCATGCCGATGCCGTCGTCGTCCACGGCGACGACGTATCCGTCGGCGTTGCGTCGACCCTTGATCTCCACCACCGCATCGGGCGGTGAGAAGTGGAGGGCGTTCTCGATCAGCTCGGCCAGGACGTGCGACACTCCGGCGGCGGCGGTGCCGGCCACCATCGCCGGCTCGAGGCTGCGGACGTCGACCCGCTGGTAGTCCTCGACCTCGCCGAGGGCGGCTCGGATGACGTCGTCCATGCTGACCGGTGCCCGCCACTGGCGGGGGCTCTCCACGCCGGCCAGCACGAGCAGCGACTCCGCGTTGCGCCTCATGCGGGTGGCGAGGTGATCGAGTCGGAACAGCGACTCGAGCTCCTCGGGTTCGGTCTCGTTCTGCTCCAGCTCGGTGATGAACTCGAGCTGGCGGTCGAGGAGGTTCTGATTCCGACGGCCGAGGTTGACGAACGAGTCGGCGATGTTGCGTCGCAACACGGCCTGGTCAGCGGCGAGCGAGAGCGTGCGATCCTGCACGTCGTTGAGGACCTCGACCACCTCGCGGACCTCGTCCCGGGTCTTGACCACGATCGGGTCGAGGTCGGGGATGACCACGTCCTCGCCGAGCGGGGTCTCGAGGATCTTGGTGAGGGCATCGGGGAGGCGGTGTTGCGCCATCTCGGCGGCTTCGGCGCGCAGCCGGCGCAGCGGCCGGGTGATGGAGCGACTCGCCAACCAGCTGCTCACGATCGCGAAGGCGATGACGCCGACGGCGAGGGCGAGGAAGTCCTGCTTGCGGGCGTCGGCGTCGTGGGTCAGCCGTCCGGCCTGCGTGGAGAGGATGTCGGCAGCCATCTCGGCGCTGGAGGTGACATCGGTGGCCCCGCCGGCGCTCACGGCGGCGAGGAGAGCAGGAAGGTCGACCGGCTTGCCGGCGAGGTAGGCGTCGAAGTACTTCCGGGCCTGCAGGTCCGCCTTTCGGCCGAGGGTCTCGGAAGCGACGTCCGCGTACGGACCCTCCGACAGCTGGGCGATGCGGTGCTCGGCGGCGTCGATGCGATCGACGCGCACCGCGACATCGGAGCGGTACTGGGCTTCGTCGCCCTGGGTCAGGGTGTCGAGCACGATCAGCCGGGTGATGTCGGCGAGGAGCTCGCCCCGCCGGTTCGAGCTGTCGACGATCTCGATGCCGTTGCGCAGAGCATTGTCGTCGACGGCGGTCGCCACCGACTCGGTGGCGGTGAAGAAGGCCTTGGTCATCGTGCTGAACCGCTCGAAGACGTCATCGGCCATCGGCTGGTTCTCGAGCGCCTTGGGTCCGTCGTAGCCGTCCCAGACCGCCCGGACGTCGGCGAGATCGGCGTCGAGTGCCTCGAAGGCGGGGGCGAAGGCGGCGGACACGATCTCGTCCCGACCGGCGAGGTACGACCGGAGATCGGCGACGGCGGCGTCGACACGGTCGCGGGCTTCGGCCACCGAGGAAACCTCCAGCGTGGCGGCATCGGCGAGGCCGATGAGGTCGAGCGACGTGTAGTTGCGCTCGTTCTGCAGTTCGGTCGTGAGGCTGCTGGGCCCGATCGACACCGTGGCCAGCTCGGTCTCGGCCCGGATGTCGGCGGCGTGGTCGGACGCCTGGACCGCTTCGAAACCGGAGATGGCGACGAGCGCCACCAATGGAACGGCCAGCGCTCCGGCCAACTTCGTGCGGATACGGATCTTCAACACGGGGACGTCTCCATCTGTGTCGGGCTACCGAGCGCGGCTCGGTGTCGGGAACGGTGTGCCGGCCGGCGGGTGCGCCGGCGCGTCGGTGAGATCGGTGACGGGTCCGTCGGCCCCGGGTTCGAAGCGACGGAGAACCGTGTCGAGTGGCAGGACGCCACCGCGGCGGGCGGGCAGGTCGATGCCCCAGGAGAGGACCTCTGGGCGGTCGGTCAGGACGACGACGGCGGCGGCACCCAGAGCGGCGCCGTCCAGGTCGCACGTGGTGATCAGCTCATCGGCCGCCCGCCCGGGGAGCACCACGTCGTCGAAGACGATGGGGGTCGGGTCGTCGTCGAGGACCCGCTGCAACGCCGCCACCCGGTCCTCCGGCAGGATCGCATCGAGCCGCTGTCGCGCCGTGTCGACCGCGACCCCCTGCTCGGCGCAGCGGGTGCGAAGGCGAGCGATCGCCTCCTCCGCACGAGCGATGTCCTCGGTGACCGGTGCCGTCATCGCCCGGAGTGCATCGGCCACGCGCGGAGCGATCTCGACGATGTCGCCGTCCACGGACGGGCGTTCCGCCGGCGGGACCAGCCCGAGCAGGTCGGTGAGGCGCTGTCGTCTGGCCCGGCCCTCGTGACGCAGGCGATCGAGGGCCAGCTCGGCGCGCGACATGCCCCTGGTGGTGTCGTCAGCCTCGGCGCGCGCTGCAGCCTCGGCCTCTCCCAGCCGACGTTCGACGGCGCTCACCTGGGCCTCGAGCTCCACGGCGGCCGCACGGCGCTCGGTGCGTCCGCCGTCGCCGCCGCTGCGGACGGCCAGCTCGTTCTCGAAGTCCTCGACTGCCGCCCGGGCCGCAGCCAGCTCCCGTGCCGACCGCTCGGCCCGCTCCTCGGCGAGGGCGACGGCGTCTCGGGCCGCGTCCAGTGCCGACGCCGGCACGGCGGTCGACGCCAGCTTGTCGCTCACCGCCCGGCCCATGGCGCGGAACTGGTCCTCGTCCGGTCCGACGTGCAGAGGAACCGCCGGCCCCGTCGCCTCGAGCTGGGCCAGCGCGATGCGACAGCGAGCGGCGTCCTTCATCGCCTCTTGGTGCGCCACCGACGCGAGGTGGAGGTCGTGCGACGCCGCTTCAATGCGCCGCCGAACGCCGGTCTCGTCGATCGAGGCGACCTCGAGACCGTCGAGCTCCCGGCGAGCCTCCTCGAGCGCGGCCTCGGCGGCGGCCCGTTGCTCGAGCACCCGCTCGAGCTGGCGGGTCGCGGTCCGGGCGTCACGGCTCAGGGTCTCCACCTCGGCGGCCAGTTCGGCCTCGCGTCGGCGGTCCTCGGCGTCCACGCCGGGCTGGCGCACGCACCAGTCGGCAGCCTCGGCCAGGTTCTGCTGGTCGCGTCGGAGGTCCTCGAGAGCCAGTTCGGCCGAGGCCCGCCGCGATTCCAGACCCGCCAGTTCTTCCTCGAGAGCAGCGACGATGCCCTCGTCGTCGGCCCGGTGGGCTTCCGCGGCGGAGTGGACGGCCGCCCACCACACCGTGGGGTCGAAGCGGCGGGCCCCGAGGCGACACAGGCGCTCCACCGTGGGACCGAGCGCGTCGGCGGTGAGCGAACTCACCACCAGTCCTGGTTGCCCACCGCTCGCGGTGTCGCGGATGCGACTCACTGCTCTCCCTCGTCCCACGACCGTCCGGTCGTGTCGCCGTTCCCTGCCTCATCGGCACGGTGGGACGCGCGCTTGAACATCTGATCGCCCCATATCGGTCACTTCGGGTGAGATCGGACGTTCCACACAGGTGCCGTCATGGAGATCCCGGACGAACACCCGTTCACGGGAACAATCACACCGGGGTCGGAGTTGGAGGTTGCGGGTACAACAAGTGAGAGGCGACGGTCCGATGGATGGCCGTCGACCCGCACCGGTACCCGGAAGGGAAGATGATGAGAGATTCGATGGGTCAGTACCTGCACGAGATCGGCATGGTGCCGCTGCTCGACAAGGACCAGGAACGGCGTCTCGCCCAGCAGATCGAGGCCGGCCGCGACGCGCAGGCCCGACTCGACGCAGGCGAGCGGGGCGCCGAGCTCCGTCGCGCCGTCCGCAAGGCGGCGCAGGCCAAGGATCAGTTCATCCGAGCCAACCTGCGGCTGGTCGTCAGCCTCGCCCGCCGCTACCCGCTGCCCAACGGCATGGAACTGGGCGATCTGGTGCAGGAAGGCAACATCGGCCTCGAGCACGCGGTCGACAAGTTCGACTGGCGCAAGGGGTTCAAGTTCTCCACCTACGCCACATTCTGGATCCGCCAGGCCATCGGCCGAGCACTCGACCAGAAGGCCAACCTGATCCGGCTCCCCGGCGACCGTTCCGCCCAGCTCCGGTCGGCGCTGCGGGCGACGGCAGGCACCGATGAGGTGCTGAGCGACGAGCTGTCGGCGTTGCATCGGCTGACCGCCACCGCCAGCCTCGATCGACCGGTCGGCGAGGACGGCGACACCGAGTTCGGCGACCTCATCGCCGACGACCAGCACGGCCCGGAGCAGCTCGTGGTCGACCAGGCCCACGCCGAGACGGTCGTGGCCCTCCTGGATCGGCTGAATCCGCGGCCTCGACGAGCGGTCGAGCTCCGCTTCGGGTTCGGCGACGGCCAGACCAGGAGCTACCGGGAGGTCGGCGACAAGATCGGCATCACGGCCGAGGCCGCCCGGCGCATGGTGAACCGGGCCGTCGAGCAGCTGAAGATCGACGCCGAAGAGGTCGACATCGCGGCGTGACGCCCCGTGCGCCGCAGACCGGCCTCACCGGCGCAGGTCTGCGGCGCACCGGAACCCCACGTTCCCGGCCGACGAGTCGGGGCTGGCAGAACTGCGTCCGGATGGCCGGTACCGGGCGCAGTACGACCCGTGGCACAGGTAGGACCCACCTTTCCTGACCACGGAACCGCTGGCGACCGGTGACCCGGAGCGAACCGCGACGTCGTCGGCCGTCCACTCCCAGACGTTGCCCACCATGTTGTGGAACCCCCACGGATTGGACTCGAAGGCGTCGACGGGGCAGGTGCCGACGAAGCCGTCCTCGCCGGAGTCGGCCGTCGGGAACGTCCCCTGCCACACGTTCATCCGATGCGTGCCACCCGGCTCGAGCTCGTCTCCCCACGGCCAGATCGTCTCGGTGCCGGCCCGAGCGGCGCGCTCCCACTCGGCCTCGGACGGCAGGCGGCCGCCCCGCCATCGGGCGAAGGCCCGGGCATCCCGCCAGGACACGTGCACCACGGGATGGTCCCATCGGTCCGCCACCTCGCTCCCCGGCCCCTCCGGATGCCGCCAATCGGCGCCGTGCACCTGCCGCCACCACTCCGCGCCCACCACGCCCCGGGTCGGGGCGAAGTCGTCGGGCAGCAGACCGGCGAACACGAACGACCAGCCGAGCGTCTCGGCGTCGGTGACGTGGCCGGAGGCGTCGACGAACCGTCCGAAGGCTTCGTTGGTGACGGCACACGCATCGAGCAGGAACGGCGCCACCGTCGTCGGTACCGGCTCGTCGCCGTCTCCGGCGACCGCGAGGGCGGACCGCTCGCCCATCATGTAGGTGCCGCCCGGGACCTCGATCATCGGAGGGAGATCAGACGGGCCGATGCGCTTCGTAGTGGTGGGTGGCCTCGCCGGCCTCGACCACCGGGCCGAGATCGACCACGACCCGGCACTCGGGGTCGCCGACAGCGATCCGTTCCTCGAGCGTGACCGTCGACTCGCCGTGGCTGTTGGCGGCGATCCCTCCGAAGACCGCCGACGTCATCCGGCACAGGGCAGGCGCCTTCTGGACGACGTCACCGAACGGGCACGTCCTTGCACCCAGGACGATGCGGTGCTCGCTCGCCTCGATCACGTAGAACTCGCCGTCGATGGCGTGCTTGAGCCGGACGAAGCACTCGGCCAGCCGGCTGGGATCCAGGCGACCCACCACCTCGGCGGCCCGGCGGTATTCGTCCTCCATCTGCGCGCCGACGTCGATACCGACCTGCGCCACACAGGCTTCGGCCAGCGCGGGACCCCCGGTGCTCTCGACCGCCTGGGCGAGCTGCACGACCAACGCGCGCAAGAAGGGCTCCTTGCCGAACCCGCCGCCGTCGTCGGCCTCGTCGAGCCCGGGCAGGCGAGTGCCGCTGGAGGGAGCGGGGTCGTAGCTCGGGGACGGCGGTCGGCGCACGTCGAGCACGGCCCGCACGGCCGTCCCGCCGGCGGAACGCGCGGCGGCGTCGAGCGACGCCACCAGCATGCTGGCGATGTACAGGCCGCGACCGCCGGTTTGGTCGACCGGCGGCGCCTGCGACACATCGAGCGCGAAACCGGGGCCGAGGTCACGGACCTCGAGGACGGGACGCTCGTCGGCCCAGGTCAGGCTCACCCACGCCGGCCCGGGCGCATGGCGCGGCAGGTTCGACAGCAACTCGGAGACCGCGATCTCGGCGCTGGCGAAGTCGGACATGGGCTCCCCGTGGCGGCGGAGGTACGCCCCGATCTCGGCCCGTAGCGACACCGCTGCGGTCATGTCACGTGCGTCGAGGTACCAGTCCAAGGCCCGTGATCGTAACAATCGCCGACCGCTGAACCCCGGCGGAGCGAGCAATCTCGGCGATCCGATCGGCCTCGTGGAGCGTTCGATCCGTGCGCCGCAGCCGCAACCACCGCGGGGTCGATGATGTCGGTACGGTTCGGTGACCGACTCGAAAGGTGCGCCATGACCGAGGTCCAGATGCTCGACCTGTTGCAGGATTCGCTCGTGCGTCGGATGAAGACGATGCACTCGCTCTACTACCAGGCCGTCGACTCGATGGAGCTCGAGCACGTCAACCACTTCGAGCGGCCCGGCGTCCTGCCCATCGCGTTCTCGCTGTTCCACTACACGAACATGCAGGACGCGACGTTCATGTGGTTGAGCGGGGAGACGCCTCTCTGGAACGATGACTGGCAGGCGCGGGTGCGGATGGCCATCGACGACCACGGCAAGGAGGAGACGGTCGAGACGATGGAGGCGCAGCGCATCGGCGACTACGAGGCCTTCAAGGCTTACCAGAGCGCCGTGTTCGACCGGACCGAGGCCCACCTCGCCACAATGGACCCCGCCGACTTCACGCGAGTGCTCGTCGCCCCGCCGTACCCCGAGCAGGTCGCCAGCACCTACAGCGCTCGGTGCGCCGGCCCGCAGGGCATCACCGTCCTCGACGGTTTCGAGTGCTGGCACTACCAGCACGGCCTGCGTCACATGGGCGAGATCGAGCTGGCGCGCGGGCTGGTGGGCCTGGGCGGCATGACGTCCTGAGGAACAGCGGCGTCAGTGGGGTGCGTGCCCTCCGGGCCGCGGGAACAGGAGCGACATGACCGAGTTCGAGACGATCACCTTCGAGGTCGTCGAGCGCGTCGGCTGGGTCCACCTCGACCGACCCGACGTCCACCACGCCTTCGACCACCGGATGGAAGACGAGCTGTCGTCGCTGTGGCGGTCCCTCCGGGGTGACGACGACGTCCGGTGCATCGTCCTCACCGCCACCGGCGACAAGGCGTTCTGCACGGGCATCGACCGCTCCGACATCCCGGCCGACGAGGACTTCGATCCGTACACCTGGAACGATCCCGGCCAGAAGCTGGGCCCGAAGTCGAACGGGCTCTTCACGCCCGTCATCGCCGCCGTCAACGGCATGGCGTGCGGCGGCGCGTTCTACTTCCTCGCCGAGTCGGACTTCATCGTCGCCGCCGACCATGCGACGTTCTTCGATCCCCACGTCACCTTCGGCATGGCGGCGGTCTACGAGCCCCTCCTCATGCTCCCCCGGATGCCGTACGGGGAGATCGCCCGGCTGGCGCTCTCGGGGAGCCACGAACGGATGTCGGCGACCCGCGCCCACCAGATCGGGCTGGTCTCCGAGGTGGTGCCCAGCACCGCCCTCCACGACGCGGTGCGTCGGACGGCGGAGGCGATCGCCTCGCAGCCCGCCCGGCCGCTGCGGACCACGGTGGAGGCCTTGTGGCGGTCCCGCCAGCTCGGCGCCCACGCCGCCTACCAGACCGCTCCCGCCCTCCTGCACGTCGGCAACTCCAGCGCCTCGCTCGCCGAAGGTCAGAAGGCGTTCGAGTCCGGGGCCCGCATCCAGCCCCGCATCCGCTGACGACCGGCGGCGACGACCGGACGGCCGGTCATCGCCCCAATCGCCACCGGATCGTCACCGCACCGACCGCCACGACGGCGAGCGCCAGCAAGACGGGGACGGGCACACCAGCGCCGGTGACCGGGAGTCGACCTCCGCCGCCGCGTGGGACCACCGAGGACGCGGCCGGATCCGAGGCGGTGGTCGCACGGGACGTGGTGGTCGTGCTCGACGCAGGAGCCGTGGGAGCAGCGAACACATCCGGTCCGAAGGAAGCGAGTCCGTCGGCACCGGCGAAGCCGAGGTGATCGAGTCCGAAGACGTCCTCGACGGTCCTGAGCAACGCGTAGTGGTTGTACGGAGTGTCGTTGACCGTGCCGGGCGCGACGAACGGGGACACCAGCACCGCACCCACGCGGCCCCCTCCGGGCCCATTGATGCCGGGGAGCGGACTGTTGGGACCGGGCACCTCCCCGCAGCACGCAGTCGCGGCCTCCGGACTACCCGTCTCGGCCTCGTCGAACGTGACCATCAACAGGCCGTCCTCCCGGAAGGCGTCGGACAGCGAGGATCGGGGGAACCCACTGCTGCAGGAAGGCGTCGGCGGAGGCCAAGCCCCCTGGCTCGCCGTCGACGCACGGTTCATCGTGACCGTCATGACACAGGTTCGGGACGATGAAGGTGAACTCCGGCGTCGACGCGGCGAGATCGGCGGGGAGCGCAGCGAGATCGACCACGTGGGACGCACACGCGGCGCTGTCGTCGATGACGGAGTGGAAGTACATGAACGGGTTGTGCCGGGTGGCGTACTGGTCGCCCACCTCTGCGGACTGCGTGTCGTCGACGGCGCCGAGCGCCGGATGCCGGCACGGCGACCCCATGTCCTCGGCGTAGGCGCGCCAGCGGTACCCGGCCGCGCTGAGCTGATCGGCGAGGTTCGGGACGGTGGTGGGGTACACGCAGCCCTGCCCGATGGCCTGGCCGTCGCCATCGATGACCGGAACGGGCGGCAGGAAGTCGGTGAAGGTCTGGCAGTCTGACTGCGTGAGCGGGTTCGGTGCCTGCCCGCTGATCATGGCGATGTAGTTGTCGAGGCTGACGTGTCCGATGCCGTGGTACTGGGACAGGAGCTGACCCTGGGACACCAGGGTCTGGGACAGGTACGGCGCGGGGCTGTCGGGACCGAAGGTGACGTCGTAGTCCTTGTTCTCGAGCACGATCACGAACACGTGACCGACCGAGGCGCCGGAGACCTCGTTCGGCCCGGCGTCCGCCGACGGCGCCGCACCGGCGGCGTGGACCACCAGGACCAGGAGCCCGACGGCGACAACGGCGAGCTGACGTCGGATCCGCATCGTCGAGACGATATGTGCCCTTTGCCCTGGACGACGAGCCAGGTCTGTTCTCCAAACCTCGTTTCGGGGTATCCCTAGGGATGCGTTTCAACCGCCGCGCCACACTCGACACATCGGAGGTGCGCACCCGACGAGGTGGCGTGGCCGCAGTCGGCGGTGGAGCCGGCGTGATCGGCGTCCTCGTGGTCCTTGCGCTGCAGCTCCTCGGTGGTGGTGGCGGAGGACTCGCCGACGCCCTCTCCCAGCTCGACGGCACGCAGGTCGGGGCACCGCAGACGCAGGCCGTCGAGGGCTGTCGCACCGGGGCCG
This sequence comes from uncultured Acidimicrobiaceae bacterium, assembly GCA_963811245.1. Lineage (GTDB taxonomy): Bacteria > Actinomycetota > Acidimicrobiia > Acidimicrobiales > Salinilacustritrichaceae > Salinilacustrithrix. Next base: position 42,561 of record CAWEQL010000008.1, on the reverse strand, counting down.
ACGCGCAGTCCAGCCAGGAGTGCCGCATCGTCGCGGTCGTGAACAGCATCCAGGACTACTGGTCGTCGAGCATCGACTCGTACCAACCGGCGATCACGAACTTCTTCTCCGGCTCGGTGTCCACCGGCTGCGGTTCGGCCTCGTCGGCGGTCGGACCCTTCTACTGTCCGGCCGACACGCAGGTGTACATCGACCTCGGGTTCTTCGACACGCTCGAATCCCGCTTCGGTGCGTCGGGCGGTGACTTCGCCGAGGCGTACGTGCTGGCCCACGAGTACGGCCACCACGTGCAGAACCTGTTGGGCATCGAGCCCGGCGACCGGTCGACGGGCGCAGGAAGCGGCTCGGTGCGCCTGGAGCTCCAGGCCGACTGCTTCGCCGGCGTCTGGGCGCACCACGCCACCACCACCCCCGACCCTCGCACGGGCGAGGTCCTGATCCTCGAGCTGACCGAGCAGGACATCGCCGACGCCCTCTCGGCGGCGGCCGCCGTCGGGGACGACCGCATCCAGGAGTCGTCGCAGGGCCGGGTGGACCCCGAGAGCTGGACCCACGGCTCGGCCGAGCAGCGGCAGCGCTGGTTCACCACCGGGTGGCGCGCCGGAGATCCCACCGAGTGCGACACCTTCGCCGCCGAACAGCTCTGACGGCCGCGAGCCGCGCTCCGGCCGGGCGATCAGCGCCGGCGCAGCGCCACCATGGCGGTGTCGTCGGTGTCGGGACCGGGCGCGACGAGCACGTGGTAGAGCTCGTCGCACAGGTCGTCGATGTCGTCCGAGCGGCCGACGAACGCTCCTGCCAGGCGGGACAGACCCTCGGTCATGGTCTCGCCCCTCCGTTCGATCAGGCCGTCGGTGTAGAGCAGGAGCAGCTCGCCGGGCTCGAGGTGGTCGGTTGATGGAACGGGCTCGACACCGGGAAGGAATCCCAGCATCGGGGCGCTTCCCGGCGTTTCGACCCAGCGCAGGCCGCGACCGTCCGGGGATGCGATGACCGGAGGCAGGTGACCGCAACTCCAACACTGGAGGAAAGACCTGGACTCGTCGATCTCCACGTACGAGAGCGTCACGGTGGTGGCAGCCTCGCGGAGCGCGATCTGGTTCATGGTCTCCAGCGCGTCGGCGGGCGACGTCCCGGACTGCAACATGGCGCGCAGGGCGTGCCGGAAGCGGCCCATGTTGGCGGCGGCCTCGAGGCCGTGCCCGCACACGTCACCCACGGCGAGCCCCAGCCGTCCGCCGGGGAGCTCGATCACGTCGTACCAGTCGCCCCCGACGTCGAACCCGTCTCGTCCCGGGTGGTATCGCACGCAGACCTCGACCCCGGGGAGTTCGAACTGCTCCGGCGGCAGGAGGCTGCGCTGGAAGAGTTGGGCGGCGATGCGTTGCTGTTCGAAGCGGAGCTCGCTGCGCGCGGCGAGCTTCACGACGCCCGCCATGGCCCGAGCGAGCCGCTCTTCAGCGACACCGAACTGGTCGGGGCGAGCGTGGCCGAACGCCAACAGCCCGCCGAGGTCCGAAGCACGCGTGGGGAGTTGCACCAGCATCACCGATCGCAGCGACGAGGGCACGGCCACACCGAAGATCTCCTCGAAAGCCGCCTGGTCGGACGTGCTCCTCGTCGGGTCGGAGATGACAAGTGTCGCGGGGCCGGGAGGCAGACGTTCGGCGTTGGCGGTGGAGAGGAACACGCCGTCTGGACCCTCGCTGCCCTGGTGCCGGGGCGGGAGGTCGTCGTCCCGACAGTTGATGACCACGGCTGCGCTCTCGGCGCCGACCAGGTCGGCGGCGGTGCGGGCCACCCGCTCGGCGAGGGAGTCGAGCCCACCTGACCCGATCGCCACCCGGCTCAAGCGGAGGAGGCCGTCGGCGGTCTCGGCTCGTTCGGCGGCACGCTGCTTCTCCAGCTCACGTGCGGTCACGTCCCGGCCGATGCCGGTCATGGCGACCACCTTGCCGTCCTCGACGATCGGTGTCCCCCATCCCTCGATCCACCGGAGCTCGCCAGCGGGGGTCACCGTGCGGTGCAGCGTGTGGTGGGTCATGTGGTTCGCCGCATTCTGCAGGGCGGCGCTGCTGCTGGACTCACGATCCTCGGGATGGATCCGCTCGAGGTAGCTCTCGTAGGTCCCGTCGAACGTGCCCGGCTCGAGGCCGTAGATCTCGTGGAGGCGCTCGGACCAGTCGACCCGGCCGGTGGTCACGTCCCAGGTCCACACGCCGAGATTCCCGGCTTCGAGCGCGAGCCGGAGGCGTTCGCGCTCGGTCAGTACCTGCCGAGACGTCTCGCGAGTTCCCGCGCTCACACAGGGATGATGGCACGAGCACCGGCCCGGTGCACCGACGCAGCCGGGTCGAGCCGCATGTTGTGGTGGGGCCCCGATGCTCCAGTCAGCGGGCGGGGGTCGTCACGGGGCGGGTGGTGCGGAACGAAGCGGCCAGCGGGTAGTCGGTGCGGATCCCGAGCTGATCCGTCCACCCCATGTCGCGCAACGTGAAGAGCGGGTTGTCGTCGATCGGCACCGGCGCGGAGGGTAGGGCGCGAGCGGCAGCGGGCGCCCGGTAGTCGGCGACGGCCACGTCGAGGTTCTTCGGCCGCCGGAAGTCGAACGAGGCCTCGATGCTGCGGGTCGCGTCCACGCGGCGCGGGTTCAGGGTCCGTACCGGAAGCCCGAAGTTCTCGCCGATGAACTTGAGGATCGATACGTGGTCGTAGGTCCCGTGGTCGATGACACCGCCGGTGTGCCAGGGGCTCACCGCGACGGTGGGAACCCGCATGCCGAGCTGTCCGAAGCCGTTGACGAAGTTGTCACCTTCGCTCAGTGCCGGGGGGCGGTACCGCCCCCAGGTCGGGTCGTCCTGGCTGTCGGGCAGGACCGGCGGCGGGACGTGATCCCAGAAGCCGCCCCACTCGTCGTAGGTCAGGAACATGGCGCCGTCCCCGAATTGCGGCGACTCCACCCACGCCTGACTCACGTCGCACAGGAACTCCTGCCCGAGCCGGATGTCGGCGTGTGGGTGGTCGTCGTTGGCGAGCTGGTCCGGCGCCGAGTACCACGGCTCGACGAAGACGACCTGTGGGAGCGTCCCGGTGGCCGCTGCGGCGTAGTACTCGCTGATGTGGCGAGTGTTGTGGAGGTGGCGGGCGCCCCAGAAGATGGTGTTGGGCACGTTCGAGTAGTAGCTCGCCCAGCTCACTCCCGCCGCGTCGAGCAGGGTGTAGATCGTGGGCCAGTCGTAGCCCGCCGTCCACTCCGGGTACTCCTGCGCCCGGGTGGGGGGCACGGTGTTCACGACCTCGCCACCGGTCTGGGCGGACACCAGGTACCACCGGTTCGGTTGGGTGTTGCCCAGGAACGAGCAGAAGTAGCGGTCGTAGGTGCCGAACGTGCGCACGAGGTCGGCCCATACCGGGACATCGTCGGGCCCGTAGAAGGACAGGGCGTACTCGTCGGTGCCGCTGTCCGGGGTCAGCCACCCGTCCATGGCGTAGCGAGGCCGCGCGCCGGGTGCCGTCGGCGTGACACCGGCCTGTGCCCGGCCACCGGAGATGCTGTGGCTCGGGTCCTTGAAGCCCCGACCGTGGAAGTCGTTGCGGCCGGTGGCACCCCAGGCCGAGGTGGAGATCCGCTTCCCGGCGGTGGGAGAGCCGTCGCGGCGATCGATGTAGGACGCCTGCTGGGTGGCGTCGAAGGAGTCGTGTCCCGGGCGGGCCTTCACCTCGGCGCCGTACCACCCGAGCAGGTGGTCGACGGACCGGTTCTCCATCATCACGACGACGATCGTCTTGACGTCGGTCTTGGTGGCGTGCGGGAGCAATCGACTCGCCGGCGTGGTGATGTTGACCAGGGCATCGGCCGCCGGGGCGCCCAGCGCGGCAGCGCCGATACCCGTCGCGGCAGCCCGGAGGAAGCTTCGTCGATCCATGGTCCCTGGTTCGACGGCGACCGCCGGGATCCTGCCGCGTTCACGCCGGCCTCACCCGATGTTCGGCTCCCGACCCCACGGCGTTCGCCTGCACGGCACCAGCACCGGCGGCCGCGACGGCGACGGCGACGGCGCACACGACCGCCGACATGCCTCCCATGACGAACGGGACCCGAGGCGAGGAGAGTTGGATGATCCAACCCATGAGGACCGCTCCCACCGGGGTGCTCCCGAAGAGGGCCATCTGGTGCAGTGCCATGACCCGCCCTTGCATGGTGGGCTCGGTGGCCTGCTGCAGGACCACCGTGTTGACCGACTGGAACGAGGCCGAGGCGAAGCCGAGTGGGACGCTCATGGCGACGAACGTCCAGAAGGTCGGCGCCGCAGCCAGACCGAGACAGGTCCCGGCGAACGCCGCCAGCGCGATCGCCAGCGTCCGTCGCGGGTGGGGTCGGACACCGGCGATGTAGATGCCCCCGAGGATCGACCCGATCGCGCTGACGCTCATGGCGGTCCCGACGGCGCCGGCGTCGAGATGGAAGCCGAAGTGGACCATCGAGGGGAACGTCGTCGGGAAGTTCAGCGCCACGGTGCCGACGACGGTCATGACGAGCAGCGGGCGACTGACGTCCGGGTGGCTGCGCACGTAGGCGAACCCCTCGCGCAGGGTGCCCTTCGCCCGACCGATCAGACGTCGGGAGACGAGATCATCCTGCCGGATGCTGGCGATGGCGAGGATCACGACCACGTAGCTGGCGGCGTTGACGACGAAGCACATCTCCGCCCCCACGGTGGCGATCAGCGCACCGGCGAGCGCCGGCCCGATGAGACGTGACACCGAGTTGATCGTGCTGTTCGTGGCGACGGCGCTGGGCAACAGGTCGGGGCCCACGAGTTGGTAGAGGATGGCCTGCATGCTCGGCCGCTCGACGGCCAGGACGACCCCGAGCATCCCGGTGAGCGCATAGATCCACCAGATGTTCACCACGTCGGTGGCGACGACGATCCCCAGGGATAGCGCCAGCAGACCCGAGACGGCCGACGTGGCGAGCAGGAGGCGCCGGTTGTCGACCTTGTCGGCGAGCACGCCGGCCGGCGCACCCAGCAACAGCATGGGCAGGAACTGCAGGGCCATGGCGATCCCCAGGCGGTCGCTGCGGTCGGTGATCTCGAGCACCAGCCAGATGACGGCCAGCGACTGGGTCCACGACCCGACACTCGAGATGGTCTGGCCCACGAAGTACCTGGTGAAGTTCCGGTTGGCGAAGGCGGCGAAGCGCTGCGGCGACGGTGTCGGTGTGCCCTTCATGCCGAGATCCCGACCGGAGCGGGGACGAGGTCACGACCCGGCTGCCGGTGCGCCTGGGGAATGCCCTCGACGGATTCGAGGTCGAGGTGCGGGAGCACGCGGTCGAGCCAGCCCGGGAGCCACCAGTTGGCCCGTCCCAGCAGGCTCATCGTGGCCGGCACCAGGACCATCCGCACCAGGGTGGCGTCGATCAGCACGGCCACGGCGAGGCCGACCCCGAAGAGCTTGCCGTTCGAGTCGTCACCGAGGACGAAGGCACCGAACACGCTGATCATGATGAGGGCCGCCGACGTGATGACCCGGGCGGTGCTGGACAGTCCTCGGACGACGGCCTCGTGGTTGTCGCCGGTGGCCACGTACTCCTCACGGATGCGGGAGAGCAGGAACACCTCGTAGTCCATGGAGAGGCCGAAGAGGATGGCGAACATGATGAGCGGGAGGAACGGGTTGATCGGCATCGTGCTGTGGAGCCCGATGAGCGAAGCGCCCCAGCCCCACTGGAAGACCATGACCAGCACGCCGTAGGCGGCGGCGATCGACAGCAGGTTCATGACGGCCGCCTTGAGCGGGACGAGCACCGAGCGGAACACGACCATCAGGAGCAGGAACGACATCGCCACGACCGCCGCGATGAAGATCGGCAGCCGGTTGGAGATGCGATCGGTGAGGTCGGTCACCATGGCCCGGCCCGTCAGCGACGCGGCCGCATCGGTGCCGTCGACCGCAGCGGGGAGGACGTCGGCGCGGAGGTGGCGGACCAGCCGGTCCGTGGCGGCGTCCTGCGGGGCGGTGGTGGGGTTGGCGGTCAACAGCGCAGTGTCTCCGTCGGCGTTGAAGACGGGGTCCGTCACCGCTGCGACGCCGGGATCGGCCCGCAGCGCGTCCTGGATCCGCTGCACCGCCACCTGGTCACCCGACGACGGCAGCTCGACGACCACCTGGATCGGGCCGTTGAAGCCCGGGCCGAAGCCGGCGGCGAGCTGGTCGAAGGCGAGGCGTTGGGTGGTGTGTGTGGGCGCGTTCCCGTCGTCGGCAACGCCGATGCGCATGCTCAGCGCCGGCACGGCGATCGCACACAGGGCGACGAGGCCGACGACGGCGTAGCGGATCGAGTGACTTCCCACGTGGTGTGCCCACCGGCCCGACACCGTGGCGGCGGCGGGCTTGTCGACATGGGACCTGCGGTGGATGGAGAGCCGGTCGATCTTGGTGCCCGCCAGCCCGAGCAGGCCGGGGAGCAGGGTGACGGCGGCGAACATGGCGACCGTCACCACGAGGGCGACGGCCGCTCCCATGCCACTGACCGCCGGGAGGCCGGCCAGGAACAACCCGAGGATGGCGATGACGACCGTGGTGCCGGCGAACAGCACGGCCTGGCCTGCGGTGGCGACGGCAGTACCGACCGCGTCCTCCACGGCCATGCCCTCGTGGAGGTGCTGGCGGTGCCGGGTGACGATGAACAGGGCGTAGTCGATGCCCACGCCCAGGCCGATCATGGCGCAGAGGATGAGCGAGAACTCGGGGATGTCGAGGAACGCCGACAGGATGCCGACGCCGGCAGCGCCGACGAAGATCCCCATGAGGGCGGTGAAGATGGGAAGTCCCATCGCGACCACCGAGCCGAAGGCGATGAGCAGCACGATCACCGCCACCCCGACGCCGATCAGCTCGCTGCTGGGAGCGGCGCTCTCCAACTGGGCGAGCGCGCCCGTGAGCTCGACATCCACGCCCGCGGCCCGGGCCTGGTCGGTGACGGTCACGACATCGTCGAGCTGAGCGCCGGTCAGCGCATCGACCGCGTAGGCGACGTCGAGGTAGGCGGTCCGGCCGTCGGCGCTCAGCGCGGCGGATCCGGCGGCGAAGGGATCGGTGACAGCGGCCACGTCGCTCCCCCGGGCGAGTTGGGTGCGGGCCCGGTCGACGGTCGGGGCGTAGGCGGGATCGTCGAGTCGGCCGCCGTCGACGTGGAGCACGATGCGGGCGGTTTGCCCGCCTTGGGTCGGGAATCGGTCGGTGAGCACGTCAGCGGCGTGCTGGGACTCGACGCCCGGCACCCGCTCACTGTTCTCGAACTGACTTCCGAGGCTGGCGTGCAGGGCGACGATGGCGAGGGCGGCCACGAGCCAGGCGCCGAGCACCCGGAACGGGTGGCGGGCACTGGCGCGACCGAGGCGATACAGGAATGCGCTCACGGGAATCCTCCTGGGATGGTTCCCCGCGACCTGCGGGGATGAACGCACCATCCCGGAGGGCACTGAGCTGACGCCGCGCCGGCGCTGAGGTCGCCGTCAGGGCGTCGGGGCCACCAGACGGCGGGTGTCATCAACCATGTCGGCGAGGAACGCCGGCACGGCGACACCGCATGTGTCCCGGAGGTCGTCGGCGCGGCCGAGGAGCGCAGCCGCCCGCGTCCGCTCGTCCCGTTCCGCAGCGATGGCGGCGAGCACCTCGCAGCACACCGCGGCGGCCTCGTCGAGATCGCGCGTCGGGTCGACGCGGTTCCGGAACCGGCGGAACCCGCCGGCCCGGTACCGGTCCAGGGCCTCGCCGGCCCCAGCGACGGCGTCGTCGTCGCGCCGCTCGAGACGGGCGATCACCGCCAGGCCCGCCAGGGCTTGGAAGATCACCATGGCGTGCTGCACACGGCGAGCGCCCTCGAGAGCCCGGTCGTACACCGTCCGGGCGCGCACCACCTGGCCGTCGTGGAGCAACACCCACCCGAGCCGCGCCTCGAGAGATCCTGTGAAACCGCCCAGAAGCGTCGCATTCACCGCGATGGCCGCTTCGAGACACTGGATCGCGGCCGGGAAGTCACCGGCCCGCTCGTCGAAGTCGGCGACCATGCCGAGGCAGATGGAGCTCATCACCGGACGATCGAGGTGCGAGAAACCTTCGGTCGCAGCTCGGTAGTGGCGTTCTGCCTCCGCGAGATCGCCGTCCAGGTGAGCCAGCTTGGCCAACGAGTACACCCGTGCCGCCGCTGCGAACGGGTCGGTGGGTGCATCGCCGTAGAAGTCCAGCACCAGCTGTCGGCGCCGGCGCGCCTCGTCGATGTCGCCTCGGACGGCGGCCTGTTCTGCGTAGAACGAGTGGGCCAACGACATCGCCTGACGATCGCCGTGACGGCGGAAGGTCTCGAGCGCGGCCGCCAGGTCGTCGTCGCTGCGCTCGCCGGCGCCGGCGAGGAAGTCGAGGAGCCCTCTCCCCGTCAGGGCCAGCGCGACCGTGCGCTCGTCGGCCTCGCCGGGGCAGGCGAAGGCCTCGTCGAGCCACTGCCGACCCTCCGCCACCATGCCGGTCAGCCAGTGGGGCCAGGCCGCGCCGCCGGCGATGGTCAGCGCGTTTCCGCGTCTCCACGCGCCACGGCCCAGTCGAGCGCGGCTCGCAGGTTGTCGTGCTCCTGGTCGATCGCCCGCAGCCACGTCCGTTGCACGTCGCCGGTGTACGCCTCGGCGCTCCGGGCACAGAGCCGGGCGAAGTGGGCCGCCATCGCGTCGCGAACGCGAGCGGCGTCGCCGCGCTCGGTGAGCCGCTCGCGCCCGTACTGGGCGAGGGTCTGCAGTTGGGTGTAGCGCACGCCGGCGTCGACTGACACGACCGCGACCAGGGACTTGTCGACCAAGGCCCGCAGGTGGTCGCCCACGTCGGCCGGGTCGATGCTGTCGTCGGCACACACGACCTCCGCCGTGGCGAGGTCCCCACCGCCGGGCAGCACCGAGAGCCGTTCGAACACCCGGCGCTCGTCGTCGAAGAGCAGCTCGTAGCTCCACTCGACGACGGCGCGCAGCGTCTGTTGGCGCGGCAGCGCAGTGCGCGATCCGCCGGTCAGGAGGCGGAAGCGGTCGTTGAGCCGGTCCGCGATCTGGGCGATCGGGAACGCTCGGGCCCGGGCGGCGGCGAGCTCGATCGCCAGGGGGAGCCCATCGAGCCGGGCGCAGATGTCGGCGATGCGGTCCTCCGACTGGGGTTCGATCACCGCACCGGACGCTTCTGCACGGGTGACGAAGAGCTGGACGGCGTCCTCGGTGGCCAGCGGCGGTACCGGCCAGATCGTCTCTCCACCGATCCGGAGCCCTTCGCGGCTGGTGGCCAGCAGCCGTAGGCCAGGACACTGCCGAAGCAGTCCTTCGGCGGCCTCGGCCGCGGCGCCGATGACGTGCTCGCAGTTGTCGAGCACCACCACCACCTGCCGTTCACCGATGGACTCGGCGAGGCGGGCCGGATCGGGGACACCGAGGGCGGCGGCGATCGCCGCTGGGACGCCCGCAGGATCGCCGACCGGCGCGAGCTCGACCAGGTAGCCGCCCCCGGCCGACCCCTCGGCGCCGGAGCGGCCGAGCTCGATGGCCAGGCGGGTCTTGCCCACGCCACCCGGTCCGACGAGGGTGAGGAGACGCTGTTCGGCGAAGAGCTGCCGGAGGTCACGGAGCTCGGAGTCGCGACCGACCAGCGGCGTCAACGCGGCCGGGATGCCCGGGTTCATGGCGGCGGGGGTCTGCGCCGGGGAGGTCTCGTGGTCCAGCGTGGGATCGTGGGTGAGGATGGCCGACTCGAGCCGGCGCAGCGCGGGTCCGGGCTCCAGGCCGAGCTCCTCCCCGAGGAGCCGACGACCGTCCTGGAACGCGTGGAGCGCATCGGCCTGACGACCCGCGCGGTAGAGCGCGAGCATCAGCTGTCCGCGCAGGACCTCCTGGAGCGGGTGGGCGGCCACCAGCACCTCGAGCTCACCCACGACGCGCTGGTGGAGGCCGAGCTGGAGCTCCAGCTCGATGCGTTCCTCGATCGCGGCGAGGCGGTCATCGGACAACCGGGTGATCGCCGCCGCTGCGAAGTCGTCGTAGGCGAAGTCCGCCAGGGCATCGCCTCTCCAGAGCGCGTCGGCTCGGGAGAACAGGGACACCGCTCCCGGCAGATCACCGGCGGCGGCCGTGGCACGGCCGTCGGCGACGCAGTGCTCGAACCGGCCCACGTCGATCGCATCCGCTGGAAGGTCCAGCACGTACCCGTCGCCACGCATGGCGACCACGTCCGCCGAGCCGAGCACCCGCCGGAGCTTGGAGACCAACCCCTGGAGTCCGTTGCGTACGGCGGCCGGTGGTTCCTCACCCCACAGCGCGTCGACCAAGTGCTCCACCGACACCGTCCGGCCCGGGTGCAGGGCCAGGACGGCGAGCAGGGCTCGCAGCTTCGCCCCGGCGACCACGATCTCGTTCCCCACGTCGTCGAACACCTCGAGTTCACCGAGCAACCCGATGTGCATGGCGCGACGGTATCCCCGATCGCCGCCGTGTCAGCCGGAGATCAGCCCGGCGTCAGCCCGTCGTCGGATCCTGGCTCCATGACCCAAGGCGCCATCGAGCTCGCCCTGCTCGCCGTGTCGGCCTCCCGAGCCGGCGACACCGCCGCTGCCGCCGACCACCTGTGCCAGGCGCAGCAACGGATCCGGACCACCGCCCGCCGTGAGCGCCAGGTGGTGGAGATCGCCGCGTTGGTCGTCACCGGCGACCACGCCCGCGCGGCCGGTCTGGCGCTCGAGCATGCTGTCGAATTCCCCGCGGACATCGAGTTCCTGGGCCGGGTGACCACACCGCCCCGGTCGTGGAGATGAAAGACTCGTGCCGTGCGGGTGCTCATCACCTCGACGCCCGGCCGAGGCCACATCGGCCCCCTCCTTCCGGTGGCGCATGCGTTGCGCGACGCCGGCCATGAGATCCGATGGGCGACGGCCCCCGAGGGATGCGAGACCGTGGCCTCGCTCGGCTTCCACGTCGAACCCGCCGGCTTGGACGTCGCCCAGCGCCGAGCGGGGCTCGCCGACCGTCTCCCCGCCATCATGGCGCTGCCGGCCCGGGAGCGCCGGGGGCACCTGTTCGCCGGATTCTTCGCCGGCGCCGCCGCCGAAGCGATGGCCGACGACGTCCGTCCGCTCATCGACTCGTTCCAGCCCGACCTCGTGTTGCACGAATTCGCCGAGCTCGGCGTTGCTCCCCTGACCGCTGAGCGCGGCGTGCCTCGGGTCGTCGTCGCCTTCAGCGGTCCACCACCGCCTCCTGCGCTGCCGATGATCACCGCTTCCCTGGCACCGTGGTGGGCGAGTCTCGGGCTCGAGCTCCCCCCTCGGTCCGGGCTGAGCGGCGACTGCTACCTCCATCCCTTTCCTGCCTCGTTCTGCGCCGACCCTCCGTGGCCCTTCGAGCGGATTCGGCCCCCGTCGTCTGCGGCGCCTGCGGGCGAGGAGGGGCCCGAGTGGCTGCGATCGTTCGGATCGGCGAGACCGGGGGTGTACGTCACGTTCGGCACCGAACCGGCAGCGGCAGCTGCGCCGTGGGCGGCGCTGCTCGAGGCGCTGGGTGACCGCGACGTCGATGCCCTCGTGACGACGGGCGATCACGCCGACGTCACCACGGTGGCTCGGGTTCCGGCGAACGTCCGAGTGGAGCGGTACGTCCCGCAGTCCGACGTGCTCGTCCGTGCCGCCGCCGTCATCTCGCATGCGGGGGCCGGAACGATGCTGGGTACGGCGGCCGCAGGCGTCCCGCAGATCGTGGCCCCCGTGTTCGCCGATCAGTGGGAGAACGCCGACGCGATCGCTGCGACGGGGGCGGCGATCGTGTGCGAGGAGGACGAGCGCACGCCGTCACTCCTGGGATCCGCGCTCGACCGCATCCTCGCCGAGGGCGGCTATCGGTCGGCGGCAGCGTCCGTCGCCCGCGAGATGGGCACCATGCCCTCTGCCTCCGATCACGTCCCGATGCTGGAAATCCTCGCCCGTCGCTGACGCTTGACATACAACCGATTGGTTGTATGTTTTCGCCATGGCGATCGCCACCGACATCGACGACGAGCGGGCCGATGCGTTGTTCCACGCCCTGGCCGACCGCACCCGCCGCGATGTGCTGCGCCGAGTGCTCGTCGGCGAGCACTCCGTGTCGACGCTGGCTGCGAACTACGACATGTCGTTCGCCGCGGTGCAGAAGCATGTGGCGGTGCTGGAGCGAGCGGGCCTGTTGAGCAAGCGGCGCAACGGCCGGGAGCAACTCGCTCACGGCGAGGTGCAGGCGGTGCGATCGGTCGCATCGCTGCTCGCCGAGCTCGAGGACGTCTGGCGGGGTCGCGTCGCCCGCATCGACGAACTCATCGCCAACGACGCCGTACCCGAACCAGAAACCGACCAGGAGACCTAGAACCATGCCCGTCACCGACGTCACCCGCGATCTCGACCACCGCGCCCTCACCCTCACGGCGGAGTTCGCCGCGCCGGTCGAGCGCATCTGGCAGGTCTATGCGGATCCCCGGCAGCTGGAGCAGGTGTTCGGCCCCCCGACGCATCCGGCCACCTTCGTCGAGCACGACCTGTCCCCCGGCGGCCGAGCCCACTACTTCATGACGTCTCCCGAGGGCGAGAAGTACTACGGCTGGTGGAAGGTCACCGAGGTGGACGAGCCCCGCCGCTTCGCCTTCGAGGACGGCTTCGCCACCGACGACAGCTTCACGCCGGCGGCCGACATGCCGGTGTCGCGGAACGTGTACGCCTTCGAGTCGATCTCCGGCGGCACCCGAGCGACCTTCACCAGCACGTACGAGACCGTCGAGGCCTTGGAGAAGGTGCTCGAAATGGGGGTGGTCGAAGGCGCATCGTCGGCCATCGGCCAGATCGACGCACTGGTGGCCCGGTGACCCGTTCCCGGGTGGATCAGTTCCCCATCACGGTGGCGACGAGCTCGTCGGCGTCGGCGGGGGCGAGCGGTGCGCCGAGCACGAGGCGCCGGTAGACCACGGCGCCGGCGAGAGCGCTGGCGGCGAGCTCGGCATCCACGGCCGGGGCGGCGTCGGCCACGGCCGCGACGAGGGCCCCGAAGCGGCGGCCGCTGTCGGCGTGGTGGATGCGAGCCAGCTCGGCATCGGCCTCCGCCGCACCGGCCAGGGCGATCGCCAGCGACCCTCCTGATCCCTCCAATGCCTGGATCAGGTGGCGGACCAGGGTGACGACCCGTACTCGCGGCGCGTCCGTGGATTGCGGCCGCGGCTGCGTGCTGCGGGCTTCGAGGGCCGACACCACGATGTCGCGGCACACCGTCCCAGTGCCGGTAGACGGTGCTGCGAGCCACGCCGGCTCTGGACGCGATGGCGTCGATGGTCAACCCGCCGTACCCGACGGCGACCAGCTCGGCCAGCGCCGCCTCGTGCACCCGCCGGCGCGACTCGGCCACGCGCGGGTCGACCTCTGACTTCGCGACACTCATGTCGCGCTACGCTACATCTATGTCGCAGAACGATCCGGCCATCTCCTTCCGCTCCCTCGTCCACGATGTCGGCGCAGCCGTCGACTTCTACGTGCTGCTCGGGTGCGAGGTCCGCATGCACCCCGGGCCGGGCTTCGCCCAGCTGGCGTTCGACGGGGTGGCGATCAACCTCAACCAGGTCGGCGGGGAAGGCGGCGCCAGCCAGCGGGTCGCCGGCGAGACTCCGGTGCCGGGCGGCTGGAACCGGATCCAGCTGCGGGTCGACGACCTCGACTCCCGCCTGGAGTCGCTGGCCGCCGTCGGCGTGGAGCCGGTCGACGGCGTCGTCGACGGCCGAGGCGGCCGCCAAGCACTGGTCCGCGATCCGTCGGGCAACCTCATCGAGCTGTTCCAGCCGCATCCCGGCTGAACGCGGTCGCACGCAGGGCGACCTCCCGACGCTCCGTCAGTCCTCGATGACGTCGAGTCCTTGTTCGCGGAGGCGAGCGAGGTTGTCGAGCATCGCCTGCAGCACCTCGGGGGCATGACCGCCCCAGTCACGGACCTCCTCGACCACCCGCATCGGGTCGCGGGTCCGGTACGACTGCGTGACGTTGCCCGGGAATTTCTTGTCGGTCACGTTCGGATCGTCCTCGAACGGACCGATGGGCTCCACGACGTAGATGCGTCCGCGTTCCTCGCTGCCGGCGAGGGCGACGGCCAGCTCGGCCGCCCACACGGCCGGTTCCAGCAGGGCGGCGAAGTAGACGTGGTTGGCGACCCGACCCTCGTGGTAGTTCGAGCGATGGCCGGGAACGATCAGATCCTCCACGTCGAACACGGCCCTCGTTCCGTGGAAGAAGGGCCCCTGCACGTGGTCGCAGTGCTCGAACGTCACCGGCACGTGCTCCGTGCCGGCCGATTCGGCGATCGATTCGGCGATCGACTTCGTGCTCCGGGGTGCGTGGCCGTCCACGGCGTCCTCCGTTCGTCCCCATCCATCAATGAACCGGAGGAATATACTCCGCTTCATGCCGGACGCGTCGCCATCTCGCGAGAAGGCCCCCCGGCGGGTCGACGCCCGTCGCAACCGCGAACGGCTCGTCTACGCGACGATCGACCTGATCCTCGAGCTCGGCGGTGAGCCGACGCGCGATGCGATCGCCGAGCGTGCTGGGGTTGGCATCGGCACCCTCTACCGGCACTTCCCCGATCGCCAGCAACTCCTGCGGGCGGTCGTCCTGGACGTGCTCGACCGAACGATCGATCGTGGAGAGGCTGCCATCGCCGAATCGGCCACCGGCGGAGCGGCGTTGCGTCGCTACATGCACGCCGCCGTCGACACCGGTCTCGGTGTGGTCAACATCGTCCATGCCTCGCTCGACGACACGGGCTGGCCGGATCGACGCGCCGCCGCAGAGGCGCTCCTCGACCGACTGGTCGATGTCGCCCGTCGGGACGGCGCCATCGGTGGCGACGTCACGACGACCGACATCGCGCTGGCCACCATCCGGTTCTGCCGCCCGCTGGCGATCGGCCTCGACCCGCCGGCCGAGCGAGCGATCGCCCATCAGCAGCTCGACCACTACCTCGACGGGCTGATGGCGCAGGCCCGCACCGAGAGCGAACACCGGCGCTGACGACCGCCGGGCGGAGATCCGTGGACGTCCTCCACGGCCGCGCCGTGGGTGTTGCCCGCAGATCGACCGGATCAGCCCGAGACGAACAGCTCCGGCGGCCCCGTGACGCCGGCCGCCTGCATCGTCTCGGCAAGGGCCGGATCGCGCAGCATCTCCTCCATGTCGGAGGCACTGCCGTCGGCGACGAGCCACACCGACGTGGGATCGTCGACATCGCGGAGCACACGGACGTTGGTCAGACCGGCGGCGTCCCGACGGGCGGCGTCGCCGTCGTAGACGGGCCGCCAGGCGTCGAAGTCGGCCACGGGATGGTGCATGAAGAGCTTGGACATGGTGTCGTTCCGATCGCTGGTTGGTTGGAGAAGGGGGCCGCAGCGTGTCGCACCGGCGTTACAGCCGCGCGTCAGCGTGAGCTGCCGTACGCTCGGACCGAAGAAGGACCAGGAGGGACATCTGTGGCGGCCGCGCACGTCCGCATCCTCGGCGCGGTGCGGTTCGTCACCGACCGAGGCGAATTGGTCGATCTCCCGAGCGCGCCGCAGCGCCGGCTCCTCGCCGCTCTCGCGCTGGCCTCGGGGACGACGCAACGCAGCGAGCACCTGAGCGACAGCCTCGACCTGACGACCGGTGCGCTCCGCACGACGGTGTCACGCCTGCGCGCCGGCATCGGCGAGGACGTGATCCGAACCGACTCGGCCGGCTACCGCATCACCTGCGCCGTCGACGCCGTCATGTTCACCGATCTCCTGGTCGAGCGTCCCGACGACCCCGACCGCCTGGCGGCACTGGACGAGGCACTCGCCTTGTGGGACGGCGAGGCACTCGACGAGTTCCGACACGAACCGTGGGCGGCTCCGGAGGTCGCCCGCCTCGACGAGCTGCGAGCGCTGGCCATCGAGGACCGGGCGCAGCTCTTGATCGCCCGATCACGGGCCGGCGAGGCGGTGGCGTCGCTCGAGGCCCACATCGCCGCCAACCCCCTCCGGGACCGGCCGCGCGGGCTGCTCATGGCCGCTCTCGCCAGCGACGGCCGGCACGCTGACGCGTTGCGCGCCTACCAGGCGTACCGCGGCTTGCTCGCCGAGGAGATCGGCTTGGAGCCGTCGGAGTTCGTGCGCTCGATCGAGCGGCGGATCGCCGCCGGTTGGGATGACGACGAGGGCGACACCGGAGGCACCGCCCCGCCGGCCGAGCGTCCCACAACGGTGCCCGTCGTCCGGCTCCCGCTGCACGGCGAGCTCGCCGAGGCCCCGGCGCTGATCGGACGCGACCGCGAGATGTCGTGGCTGGCGTCCGACCTCGTGGCGACGCGATCGGGATCGATGCGCAGCGCCGTCCTCGGTGGCGAAGCCGGCATCGGCAAGACCACGCTTCTCGCCGCCTTCGCGGGGGCGCACCACGGCCGAGGCGGCAACGTGGTCGCCTATGGTCGCTGCAGCGAAGGCGCCGAGGTGCCCCTCGAACCGTTCCGCAGCATCGTCGCCACCATCGTGGAACACGCCCCGCTCGGCCTGCTCCGCGCCCACGGCGAACGGTGTGGAGGCGAGCTGCAACGCATCGCCCCGCATCTCGTCGAGCGTCTCTGGACCCCGCCACCACGGCCCGCCGACGACGCCACCGTGCGCCACCAGCTGTTCGAGGCGATCGTGGATCTGTTGCGCCGGGCGGCGGCCGGCGGGTCGTTGACCCTGATCCTCGACGACGTGCACTGGGCCGAACCCACCGCCCTGCTCCTGCTCCGACACCTCGGTCGTTCCCTGGTGGATGCGCCGGTGCTCATCGTGGCCGGGTACCGGGACACCGATGCCGATGCGTCCGATGAGCTGCGATCGGCACTGGCCGACCTCGATCGAGGTCGCTGCCGTCGGATCTCGTTGACGGGCTTCGACGACGACGAGCTGGGACGCCTCGTCGGGTCGCTCACCGGCGGCCCGTCCGTCGGTACCGACGTCGTGGCCCAGCTCCACGACGAGACGGCGGGCAACCCGCTGTACGCCGCCCAACTCGTCCGGCACCTCTGGGAGACCGATGGGCTCGTCGTCGATGACGGACAACTTCGACTCGCCGACCAGCACCTCACCAGCGCCATCCCCCGCAGCCTCCTCGAGGTGGTGTGGAGCCGGGTGCAGGCCCTCGGCGATCGCACAGCCGGCATCCTCCGCATCGCCTCGGTTCTCGGCGTGGACTTCGACGACGACGTCCTGACATCGGTGTGCGAGGAGCCGGCGGCAGACGTGAGCTCCGCCTTGGACGCCGCCATCGGCGCCGGCCTGCTGATCGACACCGGCGACCCCCGGAGACCGCTCCGGTTCACCCACGCCCTCGTCGCCCACGCCCTGTACTCGGAGCTGGCTCCCCGGCAAAGGCGCCGCCTCCACGGCCGAGCCGTCCAGGTCTTCCGGCGCATCGACGAGGCGCCGCGCCCCGACACCGTCGTGGAGCTGGCCCGGCACTCCGCCCTCGCCGGTGACCTGACCGCAGCCCAGCGCTGGGCGGTCGCCGCCGCCGACCACGCCTTCGGTCACGTGGCGCCGTCCGAGGCGGCGGCGTGGTGCGAGCGCGCCCTCGCCTACGCCGACGAGCGCCAGGTTCCCGCCGCCGAGCGAGCCGCCCTCGTGCTCCGGCTGGGCGAAGCCCGCCGGCAGGCCGGCGATCCCCGGGCCTCCCGCACGCTCCTCGACGCCGCCCGCCTGGCCGAGGACGCCGGAGCGGACGACGTGCTGATCCGGGCGACCCTCGCCAACGACCGCGGCTTCACGCCGAGCGGCGGGGCCGACGACGAGCAACTCGCCGCGCTCGAAGCCGCCCTCGCCGCCGCCGACCCCTCGGACCACGCCACGTACGCGCGCCTCCTGGCCTGCCTCGCCCAGGAGCTCGGGTCCACCGCACGCCAGGACGAGCGCTTCGCCGCCGCGCACCGAGCCATCGACCTGAGCGAGACCAGCGACGATCCCACGCTGCTGCCCGGCATGATCTCGGCGCTCGTCTTTGCCCTGTGGGGCCACGACACCCTGGACCTCCAACGCCGGCTCACCGCCCGGGCCGTGGAGCTCGCCGCATCGTCCGCCGACCCGGCGCTGATGTTCTCGGCGCACCGGGCGCGGTACTTCGTCGCCATCGTCGCCGCAGACGCCGAGTCGGCCCAGGCGAGCCGACGCACGATGCAGGCACTCGCGGCCGAGATCGGCGAACCCCGAATGGTGTGGAACCTGGCCGTGTTCCAGGCGTTCGAGGACGTCATGGAGGCCCGGTTCGTCGACGGTGAGCGGGAAGCGGAACGGGCGCTCGGCATCGGCACGGAGATCGGTGAGCCGGTCGCCTTCATGCTCTACGCCGGACAGTTGTTCATGAACCGGTCGTTCGCCGGACGCTACGACGACGTGGTGCCGCTGCTCGAGCAGGCCATCGCGGCCGACCCGGCGTCGGTCCCCTTCCGGCTCGCCCACGCCATCAGCTGCGCCGTGATCGGACGGGAGGCAGAGGCCACGGCCGTCCTCGCCGCGGGGGCCGCCGCCGGGTTCGCCGACATCCCTCGCGACCACCAATGGATGACCGCCGTCGTCGGCTACGCCGTGCTGGCCATCGAGCTCGCCGACCGCGACGCCGCCGCCGAGCTGTACCCCATCCTCGAGCCCTTCGGAGGCCAGGTCGCCTTCAACGGCGCCACCAGCCAGGGCCACATCGGCGCCTACCTCGGCAAGCTGGCATCCCTGCTCGGCCACCACGACGTCGCCGACGTCCACCTGCGGCGGGCACTCGACGTGAACCTCACCTTCGGATGGCGCTACCACGAGGCCACGACCCTCGTGGCAATGGCCGTGTCACAGCAGCGACGCAACGGCGCCCTCGATGCGCAGAGCCGGGCCTGGCTGGACCGAGCCGAGGACATCGCGACGGAGTGCGGATCGGCGACGATCACCGCCCAGGTGCGCCAGGCCCGACGAGGTGACGCGCCGCTGTAACCGATCGGTCGGAGGATGCTCCACGTCGGCCGCACGCGGCCGGGGGAGGCCTCCACGATGCACCTGTTCACGAGAAGCCGGACGATCGACCCCGCCCATGCCGGCGAGGCGCACGCCTTCGCGCTCGACATGAGCCGCCATGCCTCGGACGCCACGGGGCTCGACATCGTCCCGTGGGTCACCGCGTACGGCGGCGCGGTCGGCACGGTCTCCTACTCCGCACGGGTGGAGTCCCAGACGGCGATGGCCGCCGCGCTGGCGACGTTGGCCGCCGATGCCGGGTACCAGCGACGGATCTCCGCCAGCGTCGGCGTCGTCTTCACCGGCCCGGTCGAGGACGCCATCGGCGAGATCGTCCACCTGGCCGGATCCGGCGGAAGCACCGGCTGTCTGGCCTCGGTCTCCACCGCTCGCTGCGCCCCCGGCCGGATCGCGGAGGCGATGGCGTGGGCCGTCGACATCCTGAGTCGCCATTCCAAGATCACCGGCCTCGATGGCGCCCTCGTCCGCAGCCTCTACGGCCCCGGGGGGAGCCTCACCTGGATCAGCTTGGCCGATTCCTGGGAGGACGTCGACGCATCGACCGCCGCCCGCAACGCCGACGCCACCTACCTCGAGCGGATCGACGACGCCGGCCCATTGTTCCTGGCCGGCAGCGCCGCACACCGCCTGCTCCGTCGCGTCGACCGAGATCTCATCCATCAATCCACCCCATGAAGGGACCAACAAATGCCCAAGTACCTGTTCGAAGCGAAGTACACCCCGGAGGGCGTACGCGGCCTGAAGGATGCCGGTGCGTCCAGCCGTGCCAAGGCCGTCAACGACATGGCGACCGGGCTCGGCGGAAGCCTCGACTCGTTCCACTTCGCCTTCGGTGACGTCGACGCCTACGTGGTGGTCGACCTCCCCGACGACGATGCCGCTGCCGCTGCCGCGTTCACCGTCGGGGCGAGCGGCAGCACGACGATCAGGACCATCAAGCTCCTCACGCTGGAGGAGGCCGACTCGGCCATCGAGCGCTCGGTGGCCTACCGCCCGCCGGGCAGCTGAGGGCGACCGTCCGAGGGTGTGCTCGTCCCGTCGACTCCGACGGGACGGGCCATACCCGGCCGGTAGCGCAGAGCGATCGCGCCCGACCGGAGCTCCTTGCGCCCGATCAGCGTGAGGTCGAGCCGCTCGCTGAGACCGGCGAGCACGCTCGGTCCGTGGCCGGCGACGACCGGCAGCACGACGAACTCATACTCGTCGATCAGTCCCATGTTCGCCAGGGCGAGCGGAAGCGTGACGCCTCCCACGGCGATGCCGGAGCCGGGTTCCTGTTTGAGCCGCTCGACCGCGCGCCGCAGGTCGCCCGTCACCAGGGACGCGTTCCAGTCGACCTGCTCGAGCGTGCTCGACACGACGTACTTCTCCGCTTCGTCGATCGTCTGCGCGAACGGGATCATCCAGTCCGCCATCCAGTCGGGCCACGTTCCCGCATCGGTCCGGCGCCAGGCTTCCTCCATCATCTGGTAGGTCACGCGTCCGAAGAGGAGCGCATCGGCCCGCTCGAGGTTCTCGGCGTGGTGGCGGTGCAGCTCCTCGTCGGGGATGCCCACCCGGTGGTCGCAGCACCCGTCGAGCGTGACGTTGATCGAATAGCGGAGCGGTCGCATGCGTCTGGATCCCGGTGGTGCCGAGGCCGACTCAGGCCGGCAGGTGGTCGGGGAAGCCGAAACGCGGGAAGCAGTCCCCGGTGTCGAGGAAGGCGTGGACCTGAGCGATGCGGTCGTCGCGGAGCTCGAGCACCTGGAGCGCCCAGGGGGCGTGGCCGCCGCCCGGGTCGACCCGGTACTGGGCGAAGGCGGGGCAGCCGTTGGCCCACCCGCGCAGCAGCCGCGAGCCCTTGCACTCGATGCCGGGGCCGGCGTACCAGGTGATGAGGTCGTCTCGGCCCTGGAGCCACATGGCGTACGGGGGCATGGTCTGGATGGCGTCTTCGTGGAGCAGGGCGGCGAGGGCGTCCATGTCGTACCGCTCGAACGCATCGACGTACCGGCGCAGCAGCTCCTCCTGCGCCGGGGTCAGCGGACCAATTGGTGCCACTGGATCCTGCGCCAACGTGGCCCGTGCCCGTTGCAGCGCGCTGTTGATCGCGG
Organism: uncultured Acidimicrobiaceae bacterium; assembly: GCA_963811245.1. GTDB lineage: Bacteria > Actinomycetota > Acidimicrobiia > Acidimicrobiales > Salinilacustritrichaceae > Salinilacustrithrix. The sequence goes on along the minus strand of CAWEQL010000008.1, from coordinate 21,364 downwards.
GCACCGAGGCGTCGAGGAGCTCGGCGATGTCACGGACCGGCCAGGCCAGCACCTCGGCCAGCACGAGCGCGGCCCGCTGGCGAGGTGGCAGGCGTTGCAGAGCGGCAACGAAGGCCAGGCGGATGCTCTCTCGACCGGCCGCCACCACGGCTGGGTCGCCGTCGAGGTCGAGGACGCGGTCGTCGGCCACCGGCGTGATCCAACGGTCCTCCGGGAGCACATCGGCGAGGTGTCGTGGCTCGGGCGAACGGACCGGTCCGAGATCGACCGGCCGGGCCCGCCGCTGCGGGCTCCGTCCCATGTCGATGCACACGTTCGACGCGATGCGGAACAGCCACGTCCGCACCGAGCTGCGGCCCTCGAAGCGGTCGGCGGCCTGCCAGGCCTTCACGAAGGTCTCCTGGACGGCGTCCTCGGCCTCCGATCCGGCGCCGAGCATCCGGTAGCAGAAGCCGGTGAGCTCGCGACGGTGCTGCTCGAAGTCGGCGGCGGTGACGGCGGGCGCCGAGGTGGTCACCGCGGACATGGTAGATCCGGATGCCGACGGGGTGGATCGAGGAGCAGTTCGTCGACGCCGGCCAGCACCAGCAGGTCGCGGACATCCGGGGTGGCGTCGAGGATCCGGATCCGACAGCCCAGCCGTTCCGCGACGAGGGCGAGCCGGCACAGCTCGTCGACCGCGCCGAGGTCGGGGGCTGGCATCAGCCCTGGTCCTGGACCACGTTGACCATCCAGGCCACGCCCCACCGGTCCGTGCAGGTGCCGAACAGGGGCGAGAAGAACGTCTCGCTCAGCGGCATCTGGACCTCGCCGCCACCGGCGAGTGCGGAGAAGATCCGGGTCGCCTCATCCGGGTCGGCGAGCTGGACGCTCACCGCCACGCCCTTGGTCCCACCCCCGTCGCCGGTCGGATCGTCCGACGCCATGAGGAGGTCGTCGCCGAACTGGAGTGCGGCGTGCATCACGGCCTCGGGGTCCACGGGCGCCGGCGGGTCGTTGCCGTCCGGGAGCTCGTCGAACGACATCACGAAGAGCTCGCCGCCGAAGATCTCCTGATAGCGGGTCATGGCCTCCCGGCAGGTGCCGGTGAAGAACAGGTACGGGTGCAGGGACATGGTGGACTCCTCGTCGTCGTTCGGTATCACCGGGTGGACGAAGCGAGGGGCCAGAAGTCATCGGTTGGCGCGTTTCAGGCGAGGACCTCGTGCTCAGGACGACCAGACGTCCATGAGCACGTCCTCTCCTCCCCCCGGACGGTCCGTGGCCGCGGCCCACATCACGAGGGACCGGTGCGCTCCGGTCCGCAGAGAGCCTGTCCCCTATGCCTCAGGGAGCGGTACCCGGCGCAGGCGGTTGCGCCAGATGCCCCACCTCCACACCATCTCATCGCCGTCCCGGTAGCGGGTGACGGCGACGATGCCCCGGTCAGCGGGATACAGGTTGAGTCGACCGTGCTCGAAGCGGGCCGCCACCGCGATGGCGCCACCCCCACCAGCGGCGACGTCGTTCACACCGCCCGCCAGCGTGCCGTCGACGAACATGTCGTGGACAAGACCCCCAACGGTGATGACCACTCGGTTCCCGGCTTGCTCGATGCGCTCGACGTGGCCCTTCATCGGACCCCGGTGCACCTGCCACACCCCGCGAAGGTCCGGGGCTCCGGGCGCCAAGGGCTCGTCACATCCGGCGAGCACCGGCGGCGCCCACTCACCGGCCGGCATGGTGCGGGTGTGGCCGACGGGCACGTCGGCGGCCCTCACCGTGGTGGCATCCAGGTCCGCGGCCAGCGATGTGGGCTCGTAGTGCTCGGGACCCCGGGGGGCGGACAGTGGGTTCCGTCGCACCCGCAGCGGCGCCAGGAGCATCTGTGGCAGCGCCCGGAACAGGAAGCGTGCGTTCATCTCTCGGCCCGCCGATGTTCGCACCGGCGGTTGCGAGTGGCCTCGGGGTCGTCCACGACGCGACCGTAGCCAACGACGGAAACGCCGGAATCGGACACCGTCATCCGGGTCACGTCGGCCACCAACGACCACACCGTCTCCGGTGTCGCCGCGATCTCCCTCGTCACCTCGTCACGGATCGTGGTCATCGCCCGTACGTCCGCTCGACGACGGCGGTGAGGTCGGTGAAGGCGGGCGGACCCTCGAAGATCTCGGCCATCTTCTCCCGGACGGGGACGAGTGCATCCTGGCGGCGCGGATCGTCCTCGCGCTCGTGCGCCTTCGCCTCGGACTCGAAAAAACGAGGACGTGCACCTGCCTCGGGTCGGTTGGCACGACTGGGCTCAATCGTCGTAGAGCCGGTGCTCCTCGTTGAAGTTCATCATCCACTCCACCTCGTCAAGCGGGGTGTCCAGCGCGGCATGATCGACCAGGGCGCATGCGTAGCTGGGTAGCCCGTCGACGGGGCCCCAGAGATCCGGCTCCCACACGTTGCGGAACGTGTCACCTCGGTGGTTTCCGGGGCGATCAGGCACGGCCAAACGGGCTGCGCTCGATCCACGCCCGGCAGTGGTCGTCGACGTGATCGATCACCTTGTTGACCTGGCTGTCGAACTGCTCGCCGAGAATGGCGTGGAGCTCGTCGGCTGTCGTCACAGCCTGCTCGGGGACGTACCCCCTCTCGATCTCCACACCGCCAGTGTCAAGCATCGATACCGAACCCGCAAGTGCCCCCGCTCGTAGCTGGACGTCCACCTGCTCGCCTGTCGAGACCCCGAAGCACACCCCGGCCGATGCCTACAGAAGTGCCGCCTCGAACCGCGCCCGGGTGTTCACCCACCATCGTCGGCGTCGATCGAAGCGTTCCATCCCGCCGAACTCCGTCCACATCTGCACGAACCCGGGCTCCCCTGCTTCAGCGCGTCGCCGGACGAACTCGCCACCTCGAGCGATGGACCTGTCGAGGGAGTGGAGGACCTCCGCTCTGCCCTCCAGGTCGAGTCCGTAGGCATCGCATGCGAGACGCACCCGGCCTGGGCGATCAGACGGGTGCCATCCGAGCTTGGCCGAATTCACATCGTCGTCGACGGGAACGCACATCCGGGCGAAGGCGGCGAGGTCGAACGTGCGACGGCCCGGTGCGGCGAAATCGAAGTCGAGGAGCGCGACAGCCCGACCGTCGTGGAACACGACGTTCTCCACGCACACGTCGTTGTGACAGATCACGGGACCGCCTCGAGGGTCGGCCATCTCTGAGCTCCACGTCATGCCGGCAGTGGCGACGCCGACGGATGCGTCATGCAGCGCCCGGATGAGCTCCGCCATCGACGTCAGGGAATCGTCCGTCTGGATCCAGTCGGGATACGGAGGGAGCGCGACGTCGCCGGGAATGAACCGGAGGCGTTCACGACCGTCGGCCTCGAGCGCTACCGGCTCAGGGGCTCGCCGGAAGCCGTTCGACCTGAGCTCGGACAAGAACTCGAAGATGGAAGGCGAATGCTCGTTGGATGGCCTGAGCACATCCGCTCCGACTCGCACGACCGCTCCTGCGTTGGCGACGCCGCCCTGGAGCACCTCCTCGTCGGGTTCCACCACGTGAGCCTGTCACGCATCCAAAACGGCAGCTGCCGCGCGTCCTCACTGTGCCGGTGGTGGCGACCGCGTCCACGTGCCCCCAATGTGGAAATGCTGGACGAGCCTGGTCGACAGGCGTCCGTTCATCTAGTGTTCACTAGAGAAACCGATTTCGTGGACGAGGAGCGAACAGCCATGCAGGACATCGATCGAAGTGACGGCGCAGTGGAGCGAGCGGCGATTCGAGGAGCGGTCACGGGCACGATCATCGCTACCGTCGCGATGACCGTCGGCGTCACCGTGGTGATGCTGTACGCGGGGGCGCAGTTGGTCCCGGCTGTCGGCGTCGGCCTCTTCGCCGCCGTCTGGGGCGGTCCTGGTTTCGGAGGCATGATGGGAGCGATCCTCGCCGCCGTTCGCGCCGAGGCGGCCATCGCCGCAGCCGAGGCGTCCGTGGGCATGCCGGGCACACCCGACGCCATCGCCCCGGTCAACACCGGCGCCCCGCAGGAGGCAGCTGCCTGAGAGCGATTCGTCCGCGGGATCGCCACGCACTGCTATCGGCGGCGGCGATCGGCGGAGGTGGTCATATGGCTCTCGAGCCGCGCCTGCCGAGCAATCGATCTCGTCAGGTGCGTCGCCTTCGAGACACACCGACACTCGTCGTCGGCCCCGTCGGAGTGGTCGAGTACTGCGTCGATATCGCGAAGGAGATCCTTCTGCCCGCGACGCACCGCGTCGGCGACCGCGGGCGAGACCTCGCGGAGGTGCCGTTCCTCGTCTCGGATGTGCTGAACGAGCGCGTTGCGCAGTGAGCACAGCTCACTGTGGACGGCATCGAGGTCGCGTCCGAGCGTCACGGTCTGCAGCGCTCTGGCGAATCGCATGAGGTCGACGTGTGACACGTTGCCGCTCATCGCCACCCTCCTCGCATCCACTCTTTATCTAGCCTAGACTAGATAAATCACGCAAGCCAGACGAGAGAGCGAGTGAACCATGCCTGCTGAGACACACCGGCACGCCGAGACCCTCACGTCAGCCGACATACTCGACGTGCTCGAGGCCGTCACGGTGCCCGACCTCATCAACCGTGTCGAGGCCCTACTCGACGTCCCATCCAGAATGGCGTGACGATGTCGACCGAGGGGTCCAAGCGAATGCCAACGTTGCAGGAACAAGCCCGGGCTCTCGGCGATCCGACCCGCCACGCGATCTTCGAATTCATCGTCACGGCGGACCGCCCGGTCGATGTCGCCGAACTCACCGCCCATCTCGGGCTGAACCACAACGCGATCCGCCAGCACCTCGCCAAGTTGGTCGACGGCGGCTTGGTCATCGAGACGACGGCCGCGCCATCCGGTCCGGGGAGGCCACGACTCGTGTATCGCGACGACCCGGCGGCGGAGAGCCGGTGGGGGGTCACCGGCCCCTACGAACGGCTGAGCGTGCTGTTGACCGAGATCATCCGGACCGGCGACGCGCCGGTCGAGGTCGGTCGCCGGGCCGGAACGATCAGGGGCACCCGAGCGTCCGAAGGAACCGATGACGCCGTGGAGGCGATTGCCGATGCGATGGCGCGCGAAGGATTCGATCCCGAGATCCGTCGCCGACGCGACGGCACCGACATCGTGTTGCGGACCTGCCCGTTCGAGTCCGGCGCCCTGGAGGATCCCGACACCGTCTGCCAACTCCACCTCGGGATGGCCGAGGGCATGGCCGAAACCGTCGGCCGGGTCGAGGTGGACGGCCTCGTCGCCAAGGACCCTCGTCGAGCACAGTGTCGACTGAAACTGCGAGTCGACCCCGCAACATCGTGAATGCCCCGGGTGGTGGATGACCACCTTCCTCCTCCCACCGAGCCGATCGCCTCGCTCGACCGGCACGAAATGCGGATCGGCCCTAAGCGGATTGCGGCTCGGCCGAGGGTTCGACACGGGTCCGGAACAGCCGGATGGCCCTGACGACCGTGTCCACGGCCCAGACCGCCAGGGCCACCGTCGCAGCCGGCTGAACATCGAGTAGGAGGCTGAGCGCGGCGGCATTGCCGGCCGTCAGTGATGGCCAGGATCTGGTGACGGCGAAGCCAGCGGTGAGCTGTCGATGGCCTCCGCCGCGGAGTACCGGGCCGAAGTAGGCCAACGATGCGACCAGGATCTGCGCGAATCCGCCGACGGCGATGACGCGCAGCGCGGTTGGCCGGTCAACGGACGCTCCGAACTCATGGAAGGCCAACATCAGGGTGCCAGTCACCCACCACGCGATACCGGTTCCCAGCTGCACCAGTCGTGGACCCGCCCAACGGACCTGCCGGGCCCGCACGGGTGGGAGATGAGCGACGATGAGGCAGAGCCCGATCGCGTACGCGAAGTAGCCGACGCCGCTGAGCGCGGGCATTGCCTCGAGATGGCCGGCCACAATGACGACGACGGCAACGCCAAGCCAGACCAGCACCGCCCGGAGGCGCGCAGGAGTGGCGCGGTGCGACATCTTCATGCGGGCCTGCGTGGCAACGAAGTACGGGAGCGTGGCGGCGATGACGATGCCGACGAAGCCCAAGACGTTGATCGCGACATGGGCGTCTCGAAGACGCCCCCACCAGGTACCGGCCTGGTCTGCGGCCAGGGTGACGCCCACGATGACCCCGACGAGTGCCCACACGAAGCCGATCAGGTACCCGTCGATTGCAGGATGAAAGCGATCGGTGGCGGCCGCGCTCCGGATCCGGGACAGGCTCGCGACCAGCATCGTGGTCAGGATCACGATCGCGACGCCACCCAATCCCACCAACGCACGGTTGTGGACCTCTCGGCCAGCGGCAACGGCAACCACTCCCACGATGATCAGCGATCGATGGATCGTTGCGAGCCGATCGTCGGGTGCGGGAGCGGCCGACCAGGTCACCGCAAGCATCTGGGTCGCACCGGCGATCGCCGAGAACAGCCCTCCGACCAGGAAGAGATGGAGCGGCAGCCAAGCGCCTGTGGCGTGGGGAACCACCGCCGCGATCGGTGCCGACACCGTGAAGCCGAGCGCGATGACGAGCATCGGCACGGTCTGGCCCTGGACATCAGCCACCCGAGTTTCACGCGACCCCATCAGATCGGAGCTCTGATGCGCCCTTGGAATGCAGAGATGAACCACGGAACGCAGGTCATGGCACGGACGGCCGCCAGACCCCTTTGCCGAGCACCCGCTGAGCCATCGCCCATGCCATACCCGTGGCGCGTTCTTCGCGATTTCCGCGTTGGGCCCTGTCCAGCCGCCGTCGACCGCATCGAGGAAGATCTGCAACCAGCGATCGAACGCATCAGCCGAGAACGGCTCGCCGTCTTCATGGATCGCTTGGTGACGTCCGATGATGTCGATCTCGTAGCTCGGGGCGAACAACAGCACATGGTTCCAGTAGTCGGCGACTCTCAGGATGTGGGCGCGCCAATCCATCGCATCTGTTCCGAAGGTGAAGTACGTCGCCAACACGTCGTCCTGCACGATGTCGGCGTACTGCCTCGTGACGAGCTCGAAGATCTCCTCGGTCGTGTCGAGATCGACTCCGCGGTGTTCCCACGGGGCGTCCCGGTAGATCGCTGTCGGCGGAGCCGCCTCGGGCAGTGGAACCAGGTCTGCGTCGGGCTCACGGTAGAACTGCACGAAGAAGATGGCGTCCGTCGACGGATCGACTTCGTGAGCGATGAATGGGGGGATCGCCACATGGTCGCCGGGGTCGAGGCGTTCTGACCGGGGAGACTCGCCCTCCGATTCGGTGTACTGGACGCTCCCCTGCTGGACGTGGAGCGTGCCCCACACGGTGGTCCGATGCGTCTTCGCGAGCGCGTCTGGGAGGGACTCGTAGTCGAACAACGGGGTTCGGCGGGCCTCGACGAGATGAGAAGGGAGTTCCACTGCTTGTCTCCTAGCGGCGTCGGGGGGAGCTGACGTTGAGAGAGCCAGCGACGGCGACTTCCTCCCCGAGGAGTTGTTCGCGGTGGACGCGGGCGACGTTGTCGGCGAGCGCCCGTGCGCGGGTCGCGTTGGGGCCTGTCCATCCGAGCTCGAGGGTCTCGTGGAACAGCATGAGCCACCGTTCGAAGTGGGCGGACGTGAACGGTCGCTGCTCATGGATGTGGGCGTGGGCCCGGAACGGGTTCCCGGCATAGCCCTGCTGTCCGAGCAGGGCGCGGCACCAGAACGCGGTGAGCTTGGGGAGGTGCGCTGACCAGTCCACCCGGGCGACGTCGTTGAACATCGGCCCGAGCAGGTCGTCCATGGCCACGTCGGCGTAGAAGCGGCGGACCATCTCGGCGATCTCCTCCGGTGAGTCGAGGTCGCGAGTCGGTGTCGGTCGTGGGGTGTCGCGCATGGTGTTCCTCCAGAACGCCGGTTGCCTTAGTTCTAGCATCTGCTAGATTTATCTGCAACCAGGAGAGGACGACCATGACCGACGTCATCGACGAGCTCGTCGAGCGAGAGTACGCCTTCGGGTTCCACAGCGACATCGACACCGACCTGGCCCCGAAGGGGCTGACCGAGGACGTCGTTCGGCTCATCTCGGCCAAGAACGACGAACCCGACTGGCTGCTCGAGTGGCGTCTCGCCGCGTTCCGCCACTTCCTGACGCTCGAGCCGCCGACGTGGCAGAACGTGCACCACCCGCCGATCGACTACCAGGACATGCACTACTGGGCGGCGCCGAAGCCGAAGGGCCCGGGCCCGAGAGCCTCGATGAGGTCGACCCGGAGATCCGGGCCGCGTTCGACAAGCTCGGCATCTCCCTCGCCGAGCAGGAGCGCCTGGCCGGGGTGACCACGTGGCGGTCGACGCGATCATCGACTCGGTCTCGGTCGCCACCACGTTCAAGGCGACGCTGGCCGAGGCCGGGGTGATCTTCTGCTCGTTCTCCGAGGCGGTGCGCGAGCACCCCGACCTGGTCCGCCGCTACCTGGGTTCGGTCGTGGCGTTCCGCGACAACTTCTTCGCCACGCTCAACTCGGCGGTGTTCTCCGACGGGTCGTTCTGCTTCGTCCCCGAGGGCGTGCGTTGCCCGATGGAGTTGTCGACCTACTTCCGGATCAACGCGGCCGAGACCGGCCAGTTCGAGCGCACCCTGATCGTCGCCGAAGAAGGGGCCAGCGTCAGCTACCTCGAGGGATGCACGGCCCCGATGCGCGACGAGAACCAGCTCCACGCTGCGGTGGTCGAGATCGTCGCGCTCGACGACGCCAGCGTGAAGTACTCGACGGTGCAGAACTGGTACCCCGGCGACGAGAACGGCGTCGGCGGCATCTACAACTTCGTCACCAAACGCGGCCGGTGCGGGAACCGGGCCAAGATCTCCTGGACCCAGGTCGAGACCGGCTCGGCCATCACCTGGAAGTACCCGAGCGTCATCCTCCAGGGCGACGACTCGGTCGGCGAGTTCTACTCGGTTGCCGTGACCACCGGTCATCAGCAGGCCGACACCGGCACGAAGATGATCCACATCGGCAAGAACACGACCAGCACGATCCTGTCCAAGGGCATCTCCGCCGGTCACGCCCAGAACACCTACCGCGGGCTGGTGAAGGTGCTGCGGTCGGCGACCGGGGCCCGCAACCACACCCGCTGCGACTCGCTGCTGATCGGTTCCGAGTGCGGCGCCCACACGTTCCCCTACATCGAGGTGAAGAACGACACCGCCCAGGTCGAGCACGAGGCGTCGACCTCGAAGATCGACGACGACCAGCTCTTCTACTGCCGCCAACGCGGCCTCGGCGAGGAGGACGCCACGTCGATGATCGTCAACGGGTTCTGCCGCGAGGTGTTCGACGAACTCCCGATGGAGTACGCGGTCGAGGCCCAGGCCCTCATGCGCCTCACCCTGGAAGGGGCGGTCGGCTGATGCTGCACATCGAGAACCTCCACGCCTCCATCGCCGGCAAGACGATCCTCGACGGCCTCGACCTCGACATCGGTCGCCGGCGAGGTCCACGCCATCATGGGACCGAACGGCGCCGGCAAGAGCACCCTGTCCAACGTGCTCACCGGCCGTGACGGCTACGACCGTCACCGGCACCGTCACCCTCGACGGCATCGACCTGCTCGCCCTCGACCCCGAGGACCGGGCCGCCGCCGGCGTGTTCCTCGCCTTCCAGTACCCGATCGAGATCCCTGGGGTCGGGAACATGTACTTCCTGCGCACCTCGGTCAACGCGCTCCGCCTCGCTCGCGGCCTGGACGAGATCGCCGCCACCGACTTCCTCGCCCAGGCCAAGGAGCACATGGCCCGGCTGGACATGGACCCGGCGTTCCTCAGCCGATCGGTGAACGACGGCTTCTCCGGCGGCGAGAAGAAGCGCAACGAGATCCTCCAGATGTCCATGCTCCGACCCCGACTGGCCATCCTCGACGAGACCGACTCCGGCCTCGACATCGACGCGCTCCGCGTCGTCGCCCAGGGCATCGAGGACCTCCGCAGCCCGGAACGGGCCATGCTGATCATCACCCACTACCCCCGCCTGCTCGAACTCGTCCGACCCGACCGCGTCCACGTCCTCGACGGCGGGCGGATCACCCGGTCCGGCGACCACACCCTGGCTCTCGAGCTCGAAACCGTGGGATACGGGACGGCAGGCACATCGTCATGACCGCAGCACCCGCAACCTCGCGTCAGCGGACACGAACCCTTGGCGACGCCGATCATGCTCGACAGTGGCTCGACGAGCACGGGTTCCCCGGCGCCCAGGAGGAAGCATGGCTCCACACGCCGGTCGCCGAGATCACCCGAGACCTGGCCGATGCCGATCCCGCCACCACCCCGTCGGTGAGCGGGCCGACGATCGACGAACTCGCCGGCCGCCACGGACAGACCCGGATCGTCATCGTCAACGGCGCCCACGTTCCCGCCCTGTCCGACCCCGGCCAACCGCCGCCTGGGCTCTGGTACGGGTCGTCGACATCCCTGACCGAAGGCGTCATCGACTACCTGACGACACCGATCCGCGACCCGGTCGACGGGTTCGATGCGCTCAACCGATCAGCTGCGTCCGATGTCGTCGTCGTGCAGATCGAACCCGGAGCACGCATCGACAGCCCGATCCACATCGTCCACGTCTCGGTGCCAGAAGAGAACCGCACCGTGTCCCACCCTCGGGTGATCGTGGAGGCCGGTGTCGACAGCACCTTCCACCTGGTCGAGTCCTACGTCGGTCTCCCCGGCCGCGCGATCACCAACGCCTCGACCACGATCCGCCTCGCCGACCGCGCCGACGCTGACCCACCACCGGCTCCAGCACGAGGCCTCCGACGCCACCCACATCGGGCGGCTCCGCTTCGAGCAGCACGGCAGCTCGCGCGCCCGGTCCACGTCGGTCACCCGTGGCGCGGTCACCTCCCGGCTCGACATCGACGTCACCTTCATCGACGAAGGCGCCCGCTGCGACCTCGACGGCCTGTACCTGCCAACCGACGAGCAGCGACACGACACCGTCGTCACCGTCGACCACGCCGCCTCACACTGCACCAGCACGCAGCGTTTCAAGGGTCTCGTCGGTGGCCACGGCCGCGGGGCCTTCCTCGGGCACGTGATCGTTCGCCCCGGCACCGTCGGCACCGACGCCCACCAGACCAACCGCAACCTCCTCCTGGCCCCCACCGCGCAGATCAACAGCCGACCATGGCTCGAGATCTTCGCCGATGACGTCCGCTGCGACCACGGCTCGGCCACCGGCCGCCTCGATGATGACGCCCTCTTCTACCTTCGATCCCGCGGCATCCCCCGGGCGCAGGCTCGATCCATGCTCGTCGAAGCGTTCGCGCGCGAGATCACCGACCAGATCACGCCCCTCTCCCTTCGCATGCAGGTAGAGCGCGCCATCACGACGGGACCGAGCTGATGACCCGGGCCTGGAGTCCCATCTCGCTCCGACGAGACTGCGACGCGGTCACCGTCCCCCACGGCGAGCGGGTCGCCCTCACCGCAGGCGGAGAGGTCGAGATCGTCCAACAGCTCGGTGCCAGCATCACCGTGCGGACCGAGACTGGGAACACTGCTCCGCATCGACGGCAGCGACGCCGACGCCATCGGCATCGAACTCGACACATCCGAAGCAGCCGTTGCCGTCGCCCGCCGCCCCGCCGACAACGCCGAGTTCGACATCGCATCGGTCCAGCGACGCGCTCCAAGGCGTCTACGACCCCGAGATCCCCATCAGCATCGTCGACCTCGGGCTCGTCTACCGCTGCGAGGAGATCGACCTCGACGACGGGCGGCGTCGGATCGAGATCGACATGACCATGACCGCACCCGGCTGCGGCATGGGCGACATCCTCCGCGACGACGCCGCCCGAGCGGTCGCCGCGATAGCCGGCGTCGACGAAGTCGACGTCACCCTCGTCTACGACCCTCCGTGGAGCATGGCGCTGATCTCCGACGCCACCAAGCTCGAGCTCGGGTTGCTGTGAGCGAAACCTCGAGCGTGACCGATCACCCAGGCCCGAGCGCGGGAGCCAGCGGCTGCGAATCGCCGTGTGGGCGCTCGCCGCTCTCGCGTTCATTGCCGGCCCGGTCATCGGGATGAACGTCAACGCCCAGATCGGAGCAGGCGTTTGGATCTCCTCCGCCGTCCTTGCCCTTGCCCCGTTTGCCTCCCACCGCCACAAGGACCACTTCCGCTGAGACCTCGACCGACCGCGGGCTGCGCCACCCGCGGCTCGCTCAGCGACGAGGGACAGCGGGGAACAGAACCGGCTCTTGCTTCGCGAGGGTGGGGTTCGAGCTCGGCCCTGATCTCGACGATGGGCTCGGCGACTCGCTCGAGTTCTGGGTGACGGCTGCCGTGTACGCCCCGGACCGTTCAGTCACTTCAGTCAGATCGCTCTACGATCTATTGCATACTGCGTCATCTGCCCGTGTTGCTGTGGTCTGAGTGTGGTCTGCGGCCGATTTCCGGCCTGTGGAAAACCAACAGGTCACGGACGAAAGCCGCCCGTGACCTGGTCATTCTTCTGAGTCGGGTGGGGGAGATTTGAACTCCCGACCTCTGCGTCCCGAACCATGCGGTCACGGGTTATCCACATGCGGCTGACCTGCGTTTTGCAGGTCAGGCCCCGTTTCGCGAGCGCCCGTGACAGCTGGTACCCCCACATACCTCTCAGGTGTGGTCTGAATGTGGTCTGTTTGTGGTCTGTACGGCGAGGGACTCGCTGCGCGGCCTCCCCACGGGGCGGGCGGGGAACGGATGGCGCAGCAGTCGCTAACACCGAAGTCGACCCGACTGACAAGACCCCGGGTCCACCGCGGTCAGCGGTATCGGCCCGAGTTCAGTTGGGACGAGAGGCCGGTCGTGTTCCGACCTGCTCAGCGGCCCAGCGTGCCCACGCCTCGTTGGCCTCGGCGACGCGGAGTCCGTTCTCGAGGGCGAGACGGCCGAAGCGATCGAACCCGCTCTCGTCCCAGTCGATGGTCTGCTCGACCACCTCGAGCAGCTCGTGGAAGCGGCGCTGTTGATCGGCCTCGCGTTCGAGATAGCCACGTGCCTGTTCCGGATCGATCGCCCACAGGAAGAAGACACGCAGCATCGCATCGTCGCGACGGACTCGCTCGGGCTCGACCTCGGTGAGCCACCGCTCGAGTTCAGTTCTCCCCTCGATGGTGAGGTCGTACTCCTTGCGGTTGCGGGCCCCGACGTCGGTGACCTCGACCAGCCCTTCGTCGTCCATGCGACCGAGCTCGGTGTAGAGCTGGCTCTGGGTGGCGGGCCACACGAAGGCCAGCGAGGTCTCGAAGCGCTTGAGGAGGTCCCACCCGCTGCCTGGCTGGTCAGCGAGCAGGCCGAGAAGACCGTGGCGAAGACTCATACTCCGAATGATATTCCACTCTTGACATGTCTGCCAAGGAGCCTTACGTTCTGACCTATCAGTATTGGAAGGTCATGAACGGAGCACTCGACTGCAGACCCTGCGCAACTTCACCCCCTGGATCGCCTACGCCGCCGTCGCCGGAATCGTCGACTGGCGAGCCGGCGCCGCGATCGCGTTCCTCGTCGCCGCTCGGGCCGTGGCGCAGAGCCGCAGTGTCTACGGCGACGTCGACGACGTCACCATCACCACCAAGTGGTTCTTCGCCGCGCTCACCGTGTTGAGCATCGCCGACCCCAACGCCGCCGTGCACGCCTACGCCCCGGCCCTTTCACTGGCGGTGCTCGGCGGCGCCTCGCTGTGGTCGCTGGTGCGGCACGAGCCATTCACCCTCACGATCGCGAAGCGCTCCGTCCCGGCCGAACTGTGGGGACTCGAACTGTTCCACCGAGCCAACGTCGTGATCACCGAGGTGTGGGCGGCGAGCTTCCTCGTCACCGCCACCGTGTGCGCATCGGCGATCGCGCTCGCCCCGGATGCCACCTGGTTGTGGGTCAGCGCCGAAGTCATCGGCTTCGCCGTCCCCCTGGCCTTCACGACCCTCTACCGCGACCGTCTGCGCCACCAGTTCGCCACCGCCGCATGACCCCCATGCCGACCGAAACGACATCCACCGAACAAGAAGGAGCCTCGACCATGTCCAACGACGTCCGTCACCAGATCGACCTCGCCCTTGCGACGGTCACCCCCATCGTCCACGGCATCGAGGCCGACCAATGGGGAGCCTCCACGCCCTGCGCCGCCTGGGACGCCCACGCCGTCCTCAACCACCTCGTGGGCGGCGCCCACATCTTCGCCGCTCAACTCGACGGCCGCGAGCCCACCGCCGACCACGACACCGACTGGCTCGGCAACCAGCCCACGGAAGCATGGGACGTGTCCGCCGCCGCAGACCATGCCGCGTGGCGACGCCCCGAGGCGCTCACCACGACCATCGAACTCGGCATCGGGGCTCTACCCGGCGAGATCGCCGCATGGGTCCATCTCACCGAGCTCGTCGTCCACGGCGCCGACCTGGCCGTCGCCACCGGCCAAGAGGATCTACTCGATCAGGACCTGGCCGCAGGTCTCCTCGAGGCGCTGCACATGCTCGGCTTCGAGGCGTTCCGGATGCCCGCGTCCTTCGGCACCGAGCTCGACACCGGCGCCGACTCACTCCCCCACCAGCGGCTCCTCGCCTACCTCGGGCGACCGATGGCTTCGGTCACGGCGCGCTCGACCGGGCCACCCGCGGCATAACGGATTTGCACCTCCGGGCGCACACACCGAGCGGCGGAATGCCGGCGCCAAACCGATCGGACCGACGCTCGCCGAGTGCCACAACAGCGAGATCATCGAACACGGCCAAGGCAAGGTGCCATCACGGCTCTTCCGTTCTGCCCCGCGAAGGCGGATAGTGAAGCCACGACCGAGGGACGAGGGGCATGGGCGACTGCGCAGACCGCTTGTTCACCGACTCGCAGCTGATGCGCTTCGCGGCGGCCGAGATCCGGCAGGCGGTGTTGATCCTGGCTGCCGCTAGTTACCACTCGCGCACGACGCAACCCCCTCCGACATCGGCCACGGCGCAGGCAGCATCGCCACGTTCGTGCTCTGGACAACGATGCCGATCGTGGCTGTTCGGGACATCAACTTGCCGTCGTGGTACCGAAGGACGCTCGGTGGGCGATGACGCCGACTATCGCGGCGTTCATCACCGCCGGCGTCACTCGAGGATGAACTCCTCGAGCAAGGGAATCGCCCAGCGGGCATTCCTTGCGGCGGTGTTCGCCTTCCTCGGCGCTACCGGGTTTGCGGGCAGTCGGCCTGCGGGCTGAGGCTGAAGATGCCGAGTTTTGGTGACGCCGTGCGAGCCATTCGTCACGGCACATGGTCTGGCGGATCTGCCGTCGGCGGTCGGGGACGGCGTTCTGGGGCACGTGGACGTGGTCGCCACCACCGGCACCTCGGTGACATGTCCCAGCTCGATACGGCAGCGCGTTACAGGGCACCGCAGCGGCGTGCATCACCGGGACGCGGTGCGGGGACCGGGTTCATGGTGGTCCGGCGTCGATGACTTCGGCGGAGAGTTCGAGGCGGTCGAAGTGGATGAGTGACTCCATCCACCAAGTTCGCGCCTGCGTCGGCGATGGCGGCCAGGTCGACGCCGTCGGGGTTCGGCTTCTCCACGCGGCACTGGCGTTCCCGGACACGACCACGTCGTAGGGCTGGTTCTGGTCCAGGCCTGCAGCGTGCAGGGCGTCGACGATGCCGGCGACCTCGTCGGGTTTGAGCGTGTGGTCGGAGATCGGGAAGATGCCGTCACAGCGGACCGCCCGGGACACGACCCGCGGATGTCTTGTGGAGCTCGCCACCCAGATTGGGATGCGGTGAGGCTCAGGATCTCCAGCAGGCAGACCGACCTCGTACTCGCCTTTGCCACGGGTGGCGGCGTCACCCGCCCACATCGACCGCATGATGGCGAGCCCGTCGTCGAGCATCCTCGATCGGATCGGTCGTGAGACTTCTTCGCCGAACCGGGAGAAGTCCCCGGACTCGTCCGAGCCGAGGCCGACCCCCATGATGAGACGGCCGTGGGAGAGTCGGCTGACGGTGGATGCTTGGCGCGCAACGATCCAGGGTCGTCGACGCGGGAGCGGCGTGACGGTGGGCCCGATCTTGATGGACCGGGTCGAGGTGGCCATCGCTGCGAGTGAGGTCCAGCAGTCGACGACGGGAGGGAAGTCGCTCAGGACGTGGTCCCACAGGAAGATCCCATCCCAGCCGGCGGCTTCGGCTCGGATCGCGAGGTCGACCAGAACTTCGGGGTCCCCGAAGGGTCCGAAGGGCGGGAGATACACGCCACGTCGAAGCGGCGCTGTCGCCGAACTCGGGTCGGCACTCTCGACGGTGGGTTCGGTCATCCCGTGACCTTGCCCGACGGGAATTCTCTTCGCATCCCGATCGATGCCCACGACGGATGCAATGGGTGAGCCGCTTCCCGCACAGGTGTCGCTTCGAGACGATGTTCGGGGACAAGAAACCCGCCGCGTTGCCGACCGGCACATGGGGGATGGCCACGCGCTGACATCTGCGAGGCGGTTTCGGGACCGTCTCGACGTCGCGCCGAGCTTCAGCCGAGCGATGTGAAACGCTGCATCCGTGTTACACGACTGGTCCATCGAGGAGCGGGAGTACCTCAGGCAACAAGAACGGCGGGGGCATCGTCACGCGTTCCTCGAGCTCGACCCTGAGCGCACCGCCCTCGTCGTGGTCGACCTGGTCGCGTTCTTCATGGACGAGAACGACTACACCCGGGGCATCGTCCCCAACGTGAACCGTCTCGCCGCAGCGCTGCGAGGGGCCGGCGGCACCATCGCGTGGGTCGTGCCGGCACCCTGGGAGCCATCGGCCATGAAGGACGAACTGCTGGGGCCTCGGATCGCGGAGATGTACCGAAACTCCGGAGGGTCCGGAACCCCGAGGGAGCGGGTCTGGCACGAACTGGCGACCGAGGATGCCGACCTGTTCGTGGAGAAGACCGCCTCGAGCGCGTTCTTCCCGGGGCGATGCCAGCTCCACGAGCTCCTGACATCCCGCATCATCGACACCGTGATGGTGACCGGCACGCTCGCCAACGTCTGCTGCGAGTCGACCGCTCGAGATGCGAGCACGCTGGACTACCGCACGATCATGGTCGCCGATGCCAACGCCGCCCGCTGCGACCAAGACCTCAACGCCACCCTCTACACGATCTACCGGTCATTCGGTGACGTTCGGACGACCGACGATCTACTGGCGATGATCCAAGCGAGTGGCGCCCGTCCTTGACGAAGGTTCCGGGGCATTTCCCCGAGCGTCATCGACCGGCACGTATGGGGCAGTCGGTGTCGGAGGGCATGCTGGGATTTCGACGCTCGTCGGCCGACGCGACCCTGGCTGGAGCTATTCGGCGTTCGAGTCGTAGCGCATGGCGCCGACGGGGTGTCCCGAGGGATCAGCGACGAAGACGAGGTCGCCAACGCCGGAGATGGTGGTTTTCTCCATCAGCACGACGCCGCCCGCAGCGAGTGCGGTGGCCGCAGCGCGGTCAGCGTCGTCGACCGCGACCGTGCACTCGAATCCTGTCGTGGGTCGTCGACCGCCGATGAGGTTGCGCCGAGCCTGCAGTGCACCGATAGGGCCGGGCTGGTCACCCTTTGCGTCTCGGATGTGAAAGAAGTCGGGAGGGCCCCATGCTTCGAAGCGCCAGCCGAAGATCTCTTCGTAGAAGCGGCGGCTGGAGTCGAGGTCGTCGCTGTTGATGGCGAAGTGGGCCAGATGTCCGGTGGTTGGGTTCATGCCTGAACCGTACGATCGTTCAGCATTGCGGGCTGTCGATGATCTGTCGAAGAATGTCGCTGATGCGACACTCGGAACCCGATGTACGCAGCTATGCCGTGACCCACCCCCGAGGGACGGTCGTGTTGCCGCAGCCGAGCGGCTGGGATCAACTTGTGCACGCATCCAGCGGCGTGATGACCGTGCAGGCTGACGCGGCTCATTGGGTCGTCACGCCGCAGCGTGCCGTGTGGGTACCAGACGGCGTCAGCCACCGAATCGAATTGGCGGGACGGGTACGTCTACGCACGTTGTACCTACGGGCGGGCGTGAGCGGGTTGGACACGTGTGTACGGGCGCTGCACGTCGGTCCATTGCTCCGTGAGCTGGTGCTGCACGTCGTCGAGGCGGCTCCGCTGTGGTTGGACGACCAGCGCAGCGAGCACCTCATTCGGGTGCTGGTCGACCAGGTCGAACATGAGGCGCCGGTGCCACTGCGGCTGCCGTGGCCGAGCGACGAGCGGGCTAGGGCCTTCGCCGAACAGGTTCTCGCGAAACCTGAGAGCACCATCGTCGACCTTGCGAGTGACACCGGCTCCAGCGTCCGAACACTGGAGCGGCTGTTCGTCGCAGAGACCTCGCTCACCCCGCAGCGCTGGCGCATTCGCGCCCGCCTGCTCCACGCAACGCGGCTCCTGGCACAAGGAGAATCCGTGACAACGGCGGCACTCGCTTCCGGATACTCGACGCCCAGTGCCTTCGCCGCCGCGTTCCGCAACGAGGTCGGCACGACACCCACGCGCTACATCGCGGGTGAGGGCTGAGAAGCGAGGCCCTGCGGGCGACGCCGGTCTCGTGCCCCCGATCGCCGGCCCGGCCGGTGGCTTCCGGTGACGAGACCGTCCCCGAGCCTCTGCCCCGAGACCCGCGAACGACGCTCCTGAAGCGATGCGATCTGTTGCGGCTCCGGGTCGTCGGGATGGGCTGATATCGGGGGTGATCGGTGCGGACGCCAGCACGCTCTTGCTGCGGTGAGCGAAGATTGACGTCGTGAGCATCGATCGGGTCCGCGTCATCTGCACCGAGCTCCCCGAGTGTGTGGTCGAGGGGGACCAGCATCACAAGATCTCCGTGCGAGGCAAGACGATCGGCTGGCACACAGTCGACCACCATGGCGATGGTCGGGTCACGCTCGCCGTCCGGGGCGAGAAAGGCGAGAACGAGCAACTGGTCCTCGCAGACCCAGACAAGTTCTTCCTGCCGCCCTACGTCGCACGCCATGGCTACATCGGGATCTACCTCGACATCGATGATGTCGATTGGGAGGAGGTTCGCGAGCTTCTCCTCGACGGATACCGGATCGTCGCCCCAAGAAAGCTCGTGCGGGAAGTCACCGATCCCAACCAGGACGGCTGACAGAAGCGCCGATAGCGCGGACCTCAAGCACTGTTCCGGACGCGATTAGGTGACAGTCGATAGGTGCGCCCACCACCGGCACCTTGTGGACAGTCTTGGCAGCCTCGGAGCGACCACGGTCGAGGACGCTCACTGTCGGGAGTGGACCAAGCGGACTGGAACGTCTCGCTACTTGACATTGCACACTAGTAGGCGTAGTACAGGTGGATGCCGTCCGGTCATGACGCCCAGCTCCTCAAGGGCGTCCTCTCGCTTCTGCTGCTCCATCTGCTCGCGGAGCGTGAGTCCTACGGCTACGAGGTCGTGCAGCGCCTGCACGAGATCGGCTTCTCCGACATCGCCGCCGGCACCGTGTACCCGGCGCTGTCGCGCCTCGAGCGCGAGCAACGCCTGAGCGCACGCCTTGTGGCGTCCTCCGAAGGGCCCGCCCGCAAGTACTACCGGCCGACCGCAGCCGGATACGACGCCCTCACCGAAGGCGCTTCCCAGTGGGCGTCACTCGCCGAGCTGGTGTCCAACCAGTTGTCCCGTCCCATCCGGCGGCCCACGAAAGGCCAGTGAATGCCCGACGACCTGAACATCCTCGACCGCCTCCGGATCGAGCGGGTGGTGTGGAGCCTCGATCAACGTCTCTACGACCTCCCGCGGAAGGTGCGCATCGAGAGGCGACGCGAACTGCGCAGCAACCTCTTGGCTGCCGCTCGCGACACCGACACGACGACAGCGCTCGACGACATCGGGGGCAGCGGCTCCCTCGCCGCCGAGTACCTGGATGCCCAGCTCGGTCCCGGTCCACGGCACTCCTGGACGGCGGCGGGTCTCTTCCTGTTCACGAGCACGCTGGTGCTGACGTCGGTGTTCTTCGACGCAGCGGACGCCTTCGGTGACGGCATCCTCGCCGGCGACCGCGGCGCCGACGGCACGTTCACCTGGGCTGGCATCGCCTACCTGCAGGACGATGTGACCTACACGGTGTCCGATGGAGCGCACCGCTTCGTCGGCGGTGCGTTCACGCCCACTGACATGGGCGCTGCTCTTCCTCGGGACGATCGCCGTCGGCCGCCTCTGGCGTGCCCTCCCGATGTGGCGTCGGAGCCGCGCCGCTGAGTAGCCCCGAGGCTCGAGTGCGACTATCGAAGCGCGAGTACGTCAGCGATTCGCGTTCGATCGAGTGGCCAGAACGAGCGACTCATTGGTAAGGCCGCCGCCCGATGTCACCCAACGCCGGCTTCGCGACAGTCTCGGGATGGGGTGCCCATCCCCGAAGACCGACGGACGGCATCCCGAAAGTACGCGCGGTTCCTTGGTGTGTGCGTGTTCCAGCGATCGAGAGATCGGTGCGTGCGACAGGCGACGGGGGCTCAGCGCTCGTCTCGGAGCCGGCGGAGCTCCGGGAGCGCCTCGTGGTCCTTGTCCCGATCGGCAGATTCCTTTGACGCGATGAGATCGTCGAGGTTGACCAACCGGAGCTCGTAGTCGTCGAGACGCAACGACACCGCCCGGTCGATCAGATCGTCGTAGGACTGTCTGCCCTCGCGATGGGCGACCTGCGTCAAGACGTCCAGGTCGCCGGCGTCGGTTCGCCAGGTGGTCTGCTGCGCTCGGCCGAGCATCACGTCGTCGATGACGACGCCGAGCGCCTTGGACTCCTCATCGGTCATCCCGCCAACGCGGAGACGGGCGTCGAGTTCGGTGAGCGCGCCGGCGAGCCGTCGAAGATTCGAGGTGTCTCGTGCCGGCATGCAGTCGAAGTCGGTCGTCTGCCTGGTCGCTCCATGGATCGTTGCGGCGATGCCGCCGACGATCAGGTACTCGACGCCGTGGCGATCCAGGGTCTCGAGGATGCGGCCGATGTCGAGCTCGGGTTGCTCGTCCGTCCCCATAGGTGAGCGTGTCAGGCGCCGCTGGCGTGACGTGACCGCTCGACGTCATCGAGGAAGCGCTGGACTGCTTCACGGTTGTCCAGGACCTCGCCGTCGGCCGAGCGTGTCTGGTCATCGGTCGTCGGACCCGAAGCACCAGCGAGACGTTGCGCCAGCTCGGCGACCGACGACGGGAACTTCGTCTCGCTCATGGCTCAATCGTACCGACAGCCGTCTCACTTGGATCTGGTGCCGCTTCTATCGCCGCCCACCTCGGTCGAACCGGCGCGATAACACGGGCGCGATCGCGGCTCGAGTGCCGCTTCGTTGCGACGACTGACAAATGCGTAGGTACGCAGACGTCACGAATTCTGCGGGGCC